>NZ_JBIUWV010000004.1:0-334966 GCF_044743635.1 Microbacterium sp. NPDC087589 | reverse complement strand
CGATCGGTGAGCCGGTCATCGACCACGGTCACGTTCGCGATCGTGACGTTGCCGGTGTTGGTGACATCGAACTCGTACATGATGTGGTCGCCGAGTCCGGTCACACCGTCCTGGTCGATGTCGACGACCGACGCCGTCTTGTCGAGCACGATCTCGGGTGTCCACACGGCCGGGATGACCTCGTCGTCGGTGTCGGTCACGTTCGGGCCGACCGCCGGAGTTCCGGTGGCCCGCGCGACGTTCGTCAGTGGAGCGTTGTCGAGGTCGGCCTGCTGCACCACATACGTGGCCGTGCAGGTCATCGTCGCCCCGCTGGCGAGCGTGGAACCCTGCGCCGGAGTGCACGACAGGGTGCTCATGTCACCGACACCCGAGAAAGCGTCCTCGGTGATGGTCACGTTCGTGAGGTTGGTGTTGAGCGTCGTGTTCGTCGGCGCCTTCGGCGTCGTGTTCGTCGCGACGAACGAGTACGTGATCACATCGCCGACCGTGGTGTACACCTTGTCGGGATCGGTGTCGCTATCGACCGCGACACCGTTCACGGCCGTGATGCGCTTGACGATGTCGATCGACGGCTGGATGACCTCGAGCGACGCATCGGTCGGCGGGTTCAGGTTCGTCGTGATGTTGGCAGGCCCGTTGATATACGTGCCATTGACCGTCGAAGTGACATCGACCGTGATCGTGCACGACGCCTGACCGAGCGCAAGGTCGCCGCCGGTGACCGACACCGACGTTCCCCCGGCGGGAGCCGATACCGCGTAGGCCGCGCCGGTGCGCTGGACGCACGTTCCGCCCACATTCGGCGCCGCCGCGATCCGCAGGTCCGCCGGCAGAGCGTCGGTGATGAACCAGTCGCTCTTGGCCATGAGATCGCTCGTGTTCGTGACGGTGAGCGTCATCGTCGAGGTCGATCCGTTGGTGATCACCGTCGGGCTGAAAGCCTTGTCGAGCTGCGGGGTGACGTCGACGATCTGCGGCAGGTCGAAGGCGACGTCGTTGCCCGCGCCGGTGGCGGTCGCGTTGTATAGCGACAGCCCGAGGTTCGCCGTCGTGCCGACGGGAACCTGGTACGCCGCGGACTGCAGCTTCGCGATCTGCGTCTCCCAGACCGTGTTGTTCGTGCACGGGTTCAGCCCGGTGCTCAAGACGATCGGGTTGCCGTTGACGATCAGGCTGAAGGTCTCCTTGGGCTGGTTGGCTCCACCCGCGGCCGGGCAGTTGACGGCCGCGAAGTAAGCGGACACGGCGTAGTAGTGGCCGGGGATCGCAGGGATCGTGTTCACCGTGCGGAACTGTGTACCTGCGGCGATGTTGCCACTCGTCGAGTTGGTGTAAGAGGTCAGCACCTGGTTGGTCGCCGCCTGCGTGGTGGTCTGGCCCTGTGCCACACCCAGCGCACGCGCCATCTGCTGGAGCGTGCTCCAGGTGGTGCTGACGTTGTTGAGGCAGCCCAGGTCGGTGATCGGAGCCGTCGGAGTCGCACCGCTCATGATCCAGCCGTTGCACTGATTGCCCGCCGGTGTGTACTGCGTCGAGGCCGTGTAGGTCGAGTTGGCCGCTGCCGCCCCACCGGTGTAACTGGTGATCGAACGCGCCGTGAGCGCTGCGCTCTGATTCGAGAAGTCTTCGGTGTACACGGGCGTGCCCGGCTGCGGGGTGCCGGGAGTGCCGGGCACCGTCGCCGCGGCCGTGATGCCGCTGTAAGGAGCGACAGTCGCGCCGGCGACGAGCACGCCGGCGATGGCGAGCACGCCGAGCAGTCGCGTCATCGCCTGTCGGCGAGGCGCGACTCCGGAGCGTGATGACCGCTCCGCGTTGCGGTGGTGTGAGCGAATGCTCATGAATGTCCCAATCCCGGCGCGCCGCTCGTCCACCCGCCGGTTATGGCGAGGCGAAGAGGCGAATACGCGTCCCCAAAAGTCGTGTGTGTCCCCAGTGCGATACAGGAAGCAGAAGCTGCCCGTCACATACCCAGACCTCGGCGGGGAGCTTTTATGACGCGCGCCGTGAAAAAACTTTTGATCGGTGTTCCGGGCCTGCCCTGAACTCGCACCGCTGCCACGGTGACCGGGCCGGTGGCGAGTCGATCGGGCGCGCGTCTGCTCGGCGAGGCGGAGGCCTCATGATCGGGCTCGTCGCTCTCCCACTGCTGTGGGGCGAGAAGCCCGCCAAAGCCTGAGCTGGGACGTCACATACGGGAGAAGCGCGCGCGGACCATCGAGAAGATGCCGTAGATGGCGAGTCCCACCCCGACGAGCCAGAGGATCGCGCGACCCTGAGGCAGGTCGACCAGGCTGCGCAGGGCCCCGTCGAGGCCCGCGGCCTTCTCCGGGTCCTGCGTCCACGCCGCCACGACGAACAACAGGCCTGTGACCGTGATCGCGATGCCCTTAGCGATATAGCCGGCGATGCCGAGGGCGATGATTGCGGGCCGCGAGGGCCCGTCCGGAACATCCATCGTCTTCTCGAAGCCTCTGGTGAACCCGATCACGATGAACCCGACCCCCACCCCCGCCACGGTCAGGCCGAGGATGATGAGCAGCACGATTCCGCCGGGAGCGCCGAGGATCACCGCGCTGAGGGCGCGCAGCGTCGTCTCGGACTCGACGTGCCCTCCGAAGGCGAAGATCAGCGCCAGGCCGGCGATCACGAGGTACGCTCCCGCGATGCCGATCAGCTTGACCCGCATCCCCCACTTGCGGGGTTCCTTGCCTCTGGCGAGGAGCCCGCTGGCGATCTGCCACACGGCCAGGGAGACCAGCGCCACAGCGACCAGTCCGAGAACCAGCCCGCCGACGGGCGTGGAGCGGATCTGCTCCATCGCTCCGTCCTGGTCGGCATCCCCGCCGCCGCCCGTGGCGATGGAGACGGCGATCGCTCCGATGATGATGTGCACGAGGCCGACCACGACGAAACCTGCCCGCGCCACCCGTCGGAATGCATCGGATCGCTGCGCCGTGCGCGCGGCACCCTTTGCGGAGGTCATCCGAGCAGGATATCGCCCGATGCGAAGATCGCCGGAGGGCTTGCGCCGAGCACTCGGCGCTCGTCAGCCGGTGCGCTCCACAGGCTGGCGGAGGATCGTCCGGAGCTTCGCCGGCTCGACGCGCCTGACATCGCTGAGATAGACCTCGTGGTGCAGTCCGGTCATGGCCAGACCGTTCTCGGGGATGAACCGGTGGTGCAGCTCGTCGAGCACGGGGGCCTCGTCGTCATACGATCCGACGTGCAGGGTCTGCACGCACAGCCCTTCGTCGAGAGTCTCGAGCCGCACCGACCGCAGCGCGGGAGATGCCTGCTTCTTCTTCGCGAGCTTCTCTTCGACCGTGTCGACCGCGTGGTCGAGCATCTCGGCGGTGATGTGCTCCGGCACCATGATCATGAGAGTCCATTGCCATGCCGACTTGTCGCGGCGAGAGGTGAACGCCTCCATGTCGGGTGCGTGCCACTGCCCCTCGAGCGGCATCACGACCGTGTCGATCCCGAACTGCTCCCTGCTCGCGAACTTGAGCGTGTAGGCGAGCGGGAAGAGCGCGGACACCGCATCCTGATACGCCGGAGCGCTGTTGGGGTCACCTGCGCCGTCGACCATCAGGTACTGCATCGGCGGCACGTCGAGGATGCGGAACTCACCGCGCTTCGCCCGGTAGGCGTCGAGTGACTTCTTGGGGTCGAGCGCCATCGCGGGTCCTCTCACGGCGGCATCGGCATCCGCCGTCGCCACAGTGTCGCACGGGCGGCGGACATCGGGTGGGTGGTGGACGCACGCCGACAGGGGTCAGCTGCGCTCCCCCGGATCCGCGAGCAGATCGGCGAAGGCCAGTTCGGCCGCGCCGATCAGCAGCCTGTCGGCGCCGAGAGCGGCAGGACGGATCTCCAGTGTCTCCGCGCTCTCCCGCATCGCCAGCGCCCGTACATCGTCCGCGATCTGGCCGGCCCTCAGGTCGGCGATCGTCGCCAGGAATCCGCCGAGCACGACGAGTGCGGGGTTGAGCACGTTGACGGCGTTGGCCAGCGCCCCGGCGAGAACACGCGCCTGACGCGTGATCTCGTCGGCCACCACCGCGGAGTCGGACTCCGAGAGTTCAGCGTCGAGCGTCTCGTCGTCGGCGGCGTCGAGGCCCACCGCGTCGAGCAGCAGACGACGACTCACCTCGGCCTCGAGCACGCCATCGGCTGTGCGTCGATCGGCATCTGCAGAGATCCGCGGCCTGTTCTGACCGAACTCCCCCGCGTAGCCGCCCGCGCCGGCGACCGGCCTGCCGTTGACGATCAGGCCGCCGCCGATGCCGGACGCGCCGCCGTTCAGATAGACGACGTCGTCGATCCCACGGCCGGCGCCATAGCGGTGCTCCGCGATCGCCCCGAGCGTCGCATCGTTGTCGACGAAGGCCGCAGACGACGTGGCCGCACCGATGAGTTCGGCGAGCGGAACGTCGGTCCAGCCGAGATGGGGCGCGTTGCGCACGACTCCATCCGAGGTGCGCACGAGACCGGGCACGGCGACGCCGATGGCCGCGATCCGCACGTCGGCGAGCGGACCCTCGCCCCAAACGGCGATGCGCTCGGCGATCGTCCCCACGACGACTCCGGGCGTCGGCACAGTCTCGTTCAGCAGACGTTCGCGCACGAGGATGCTGCGGTCGAGACCGACCGCAGCGATCTCGATCGCATCGACCTCGGGGTTCACCGCGAGGGCGACGACGCGGGCCGACGCCGTCACGACCGGCGACGGTCGACCGACGCGGCCGGGCACGTCGGGGACCCGCTCGTCGACCAGTCCCCGTCTGACGAGCTCCGCGACGAGGTCGGCGATCGTTGAGCGGTTGAGGCCCGTCCGCTCGGTGAGCGCTGCTCTCGACTGGGCGCCGTTCTCGTGCACGAGCCGCAGGATGAGGGAGAGATTGTGTGGGCGGGTGCCCGACGCGGGGCTCGACTGCGGCGGCATCCCTTCACTGTAAGGGGTGGACGTGCCTCCCGTCATGAGATATGTTGTGAAGCACAACTTATTCGCTGACCTGCACAGGAGCAGACATGCCCACTCCCACCCGTGACGACAAGTTCTCCTTCGGCCTGTGGACCGTCGGCTACAACGGAGCCGACCCGTTCGGCGGCCCCACCCGACCGGCGCTCGACGTCGTGCACGCCGTCGAGAAGCTCGCCGAGCTCGGCGCCTACGGCCTGACCTTCCACGATGACGACCTGTTCGCCTTCGGCTCGAACGATGCCGCGCGCCAGACGCAGATCGATCGCCTGAAAGGCGCCCTCGCCGACACCGGCCTGGTGGTTCCGATGGTCACCACCAACCTCTTCAGCGCGCCGATCTTCAAGGACGGCGGCTTCACCTCGAACGACCGCGACGTGCGTCGGTACGCGCTGCGCAAGGTGTTCCGCCAGCTCGACCTCGGTGCGGAGCTCGGCGCCAAGACCTTCGTCATGTGGGGTGGCCGCGAGGGCGCCGAATATGACTCAGCGAAGGACATCCGCCAGGCGCTCGAACGCTACCGCGAGGCCGTGAACCTGCTCGGCGACTACGTGACCGACAAGGGCTACGACATCCGCTTCGCGATCGAGCCGAAGCCCAACGAGCCGCGCGGCGACATCCTGCTGCCGACCCTCGGCCATGCGATCGCCTTCATCGACTCGCTCGAGCGCCCCGAACTCGTCGGCGTGAACCCCGAGGTGGGTCACGAGCAGATGGCCGGACTCAATTTCACCGCAGGCATCGCGCAGGCGCTGTTCCACGGCAAGCTCTTCCACATCGATCTCAACGGGCAGCGCGGCATCAAGTACGACCAGGACCTCGTCTTCGGTCACGGCGATCTGCACAACGCCTTCTCGCTCGTGGATCTGCTCGAGAACGGCGGCCCTGGTGGCGTCCCGGCCTACGATGGCCCCCGTCACTTCGACTACAAGCCGAGCCGCACGGAAGACGAGAAGGGCGTCTGGGAGTCGGCCGCAGCCAACATGCGCACGTACCTGCTGCTCAAGGAGCGCGCGGCGGCATTCCGCGCCGACCCCGAGGTGCAGGAGGCTCTCGCGGCAGCCCGCGTCGACGAGCTCTCGACACCGACCCTGAACCCCGGAGAGAGCTACGACGACTTCCTCGCCGACCGCTCGGCCTACGAGGACTTCGACGCGAACTCCTACTTCGGCGGCAAGGGCTTCGGCTTCGTCCGTCTGCAGCAGCTCGCGACCGAGCACCTGCTCGGCGCTCGCTGATCGTCATGCCGCTGGTCATCGGGGTCGACTCGTCGACCCAGTCGTGCAAGGTCGTCGTCGTCGACACGGCGACCGGAGCGGTCGTCCGCTCCGGTCGCGCGTCCCACCCCGACGGGACGTCGGTCGACCCCGAAGCCTGGTGGCAAGCGCTGAACGCGGCGATCGCCGAGGCGGGGTCGCTCGACGACACCTCCGCGTGGTCGATCGGTGGACAGCAGCACGGTCTGGTCGCGCTCGATTCATCGGGTGCAGTGATCCGCGATGCACTGCTCTGGAACGACACGCGCTCGGCCGGCGCGGCACAAGACCTGATCGCCGAGTTCGGCGCCGAGGAGCTGGCCGCGCGCACCGGACTCGTGCCGGTGGCCTCGTTCACGATCACGAAGCTGCGCTGGCTGCGCGATCGCGAGCCTGAGAACGCGGCGCGGGTCGCCGCAGTCGCTCTGCCGCACGACTGGCTGACGTGGCGCCTGCGCGGCTTCGGCCCCGAGAACCCGGTGCTCGACGAGCTCGTGACCGATCGGTCGGATGCTTCGGGCACGGGCTACTGGAACCCGTCGACGGGCGAATACGACCGCGAGCTGCTGGTCGCCGCCCTCGGTCACGATGCGATCCTGCCCCGGGTGCTCGCGCATGACGAGTGGACGACGGATGCCGCAGGCCGACGTGTCGGGGCCGGCGCCGGAGATAACGCCGCCGCGGCACTCGGCCTCGGCGCCGTGCCCGGCGACGTGGTCGTGTCGATCGGCACATCCGGCACGGTGTGCGCGATCAGCACCACCCCGCTGAGCGATGCGAGCGGAACCGTGGCCGGGTTCGCCGATGCCTCCGGCAACTTCCTCCCCCTCGTCGCCACGCTCAACGCGGCCCGGGTCGTCGACGTGACGGCGGCGCTGCTCGACGTCACGCACAGCGAGTTCAGCGATCTCGCTCTGCGGGCGTCGCCGGGCGCAGACGGCCTCGCTCTGCTCCCCTACTTCGAGGGTGAACGCACACCCAACCTGCCGGATGCCACGGCATCCCTCGCTGGCATGACACTCGCATCCACGACCAGGGAGAACCTGGCCCGCGCCGCCGTAGAAGGGATGCTGCGCGGACTCGGCGCGGGTCTCGATGCCCTGCGCGACCTCGGCATCCCTCTCGAGCGCGCCCTGCTGATCGGCGGCGGCGCGCAGTCGGAGGCCGTGCGCCGAATCGCGCCCGAGATCCTCGGCCTTCCCGTCGAGGTGCCGGAGCCCGGTGAGTACGTCGCTCTCGGCGCAGCGCGCCAGGCGGCCCAGCTCGTCGACTGATCCTTCGCGCCCACCCTCCACACACCTGCCCGGGAGGGGATCTGCGCTTCGGGAGGAGCGATGCACGGCATCCGTCCTCCCGAAGCGCAGTTCTCCTCCCGCACAGGTGACGAGCGAGGCGGATGCCGTCAGTGGCGAGCGAGGCGGATGCCGTCAGCCGGCGAGCACCCTCGCGTCGCGCTGCGCGATGATGCTGAGCTCGGCCGCTGCGAACGCGTGCTGCTGCGTCATCGCGTGCTCGGTGCGGTCGAGGCAGTCGCGGATCAGCTGCCCGAAGAACGGGAACCCCGTCTTGCCCGTCGCGTCGAACCGGAACTGCCCGTCCTGGTTGACGAGCAGCACCTGTCCCCCACCGTTGTCGGTCGTGATGTCGGTGTACTTGCGCAACTCGATGTAGCCGTCGGTGCCGAGCAGCACGGTGCGCCCGTCGCCGAACACGTCGAGTCCCGCGGGGGTGAACCAGTCCACGCGCACGTATCCGGTCGTGCCGTTGTCGAGCACCACGTGGGCGTCGCCGAAGTCCTGCAGCCCCGGGGTCTCGCGGTGCGCGTAGTTGGCGACCGTCGAGCTGACGATCTCACCGGCGGTCGCACCCGTGTAGTAGAGCATCTGCTCGAAGTTGTGGCTGCCGATGTCGCAGATGATGCCGCCGTACTGCTCGGGGTCGTAGAACCAGTCGGGGCGCCCGGTGCCGATGCGATGAGGGCCGAACGATGCGACCTGGAGCACGGTTCCGATCGCGCCCTGATCGATCAGCTGGCCGGCGAGGATCGCCGCCTCCGAGTGCACCCGCTCGCCGTAGTAGACGGCGAACTTCTGCCCGGTGCGATCCACGGCCGCGCGGGCCGCTATGAGGTCATCCATCGTCGTGATCGCGGGCTTGTCTGCGAAGAAGTCCTTGCCGGCGTCGAGCACACGAACGCCGAGCCGAGCCCGCTGATTGGCGATCGACGCACTCGCGACGAGCCGCACCTGTCGGTCGTCGAGCACCTCCTGCTCGCTGGCGGCCGCCCGCGCCTGAGGGAACCTCTCGACGAAGTCGGCGAGCTTCGCCGGATCGGGGTCGTAGACGAGCGACAGGGTGGCGCCTGCGTCGATGAGCTGTTCGACCATCCCGAAGATGTGACCGTGGTCGAGCCCGACCGCGGCGAACACGAACTCACCGGGGCCGACGACCGGCTCCGGCAGCGGATCGAAGGTGTAGGTGCGGGTCATCGCGGGGTCTCCTCATCGTTCACGTCGTCATCGTTCACGTCGTAGGTGCGCAGGCGTCCGCACATGCCGAATCCGCGCTCCCCCTCCGAGGGTACGGCCCGGTGCACGCGGGCATCAGCCAGGTGCGCCGCAGATCCGGATGCCACCGCTTCGGCGAGCGCGAGCGAGTGCTCGGCCTGCGCCAGGGGACCCTCTCGCACCAGATCGGGCCACGTGTGAGCGCGGTCGTGCACGAGCGCTGCGGCGGCCGCGTGGAATGCGGCGAGCGCGGTGCGGTCGCCGCCGGCCACGGCATCCCGCAGCGTCTCGAACCCCCTCACCGCGAGGTCGCGTCGCCCTCTGGCTCGTGCAGCGCGTTCCTCGGGGTGGTCTCCGAGTGACACCGCTGCGGCATACGAGTCACGATCGCCGACGACCTCGGCCGGGAAGGTCAGCACGGCATCGCCCGCCTCGGGCAGCCCGGCGTTGCTCATCAGCACGACGACGCGCAGGTCGCCGCGGTTCACAGCGCGGTGGATGGTGCCGGGGGTGAACCACACGACGGAACCCTGGGCGAGCGGCGTCTCACGGAATCCGTCGGCGTCGATCGTCTGCAGGGCGCCCTCACCCGAGATCACGACGTAGGCCTCTGTCGAGACGAGGTGCATGTGGGGGCTGCCTCCGCAGATGCCGTCGGGCGCGGCATCCGTGTAGACGTCGAGATGTGAGAGCGAGGTGCCGCCCGGGAACGAGGATGCGGTCACGATGTCGCCTCCACCAGCGACGAGGTCTTCTCGAAGAAGTGCGGGGCGTGCGCCACGAGCTGCCCGGCTCGGTAGTACGGGTCGGACGCCGCGATCGGCAGCGACACGAGTTGGCGTTCGAACCCCGCCTTGTAGATGGCGGTGACCACCTCGACCGCATTGCGGCCGTCCTGAGCCCCGGCGATCGGCGGCCGGCTGTCGCGGATCGCGCCGAGCAGATCGCCGATCTGACCCTCGTGGCCGAGGTGCGCGAGCGGCGTGCGGCCGGCGACGAGAGCCTCGATGCGCGCCACGACGTCGGGAGCTCCGCCCTCTTCGGGGAATCCGTCGCTCCGCGACTGCTCTGCGACGACGGAGAACGGCTGCGACACCCGCGCATTCGCGCCCTGGATCACGATCGCCTGCTCCTCACCGTGGTGCACCACCGAGCTGGTCAGCTGGGCGAGCCCACGGTCGTAGCGGAAGATCGCGACCGAGAGATCCTCGACTTCGGCGTTGTCGTGCTGCGCGTTGGCGAGCATGGCGGTGATCTCGGTCGGAGTCCCCCGCAGCCACAGCAGCAGGTCGATGTGGTGGATGGCATGATTCAGCGTGCATCCGCCTCCCTCCTTCTCCCACGTCCCGCGCCACCAGAGGTCGTAGTAGGGCAGTCCGCGCCACCACGCCGAATCGACGCGAATATGCGAGATCGACCCCAGCAGACCCGAGTCGACGACATCCTTCAGCGCGGCGAGATCGTCACGGAACCGGTTCTGCGCCACGACCGACAGCACTCTGCCCGAGCGCTCTTGCGCGGCGAGCATCGCATCGCACTCTTCGAGCGAGGGGGCCATCGGCTTCTCGACGAGCACGTGGATCCCCGCATCGAGGGCGGCGATCGCCAGGGACGCATGAGTCGACGGAGGGGTCGCGATGCTCACGATGTCGAGCCCTCCGTGGGCGATCATCTCGAGCGGATCATCGAACGCCGCCGCATCCGTGAGCCCGAAGGCCTCGGCCTTCTGCGCCGCCCTGCCCGGAATCACGTCGGCGAGCGCTGCGATCTCGCACTCGTCGGAGAACGCGAGGTATCCGCTGATGTGCGCGTCGGCGATCCCGCCCGTGCCGATGATGCCGATTTTGAGCATTCACTGCCTCCTCGATGAGGTGTTACTACGTATTACTAAGACGTAGTAGATACTATCGAGGTGCACACCGGTCACGTCAAGCCCCGAGAGGACGGATGCCATGGAGAAACGGCCGACGAGCCATGACGTCGCACACCTCGCCGGGGTGTCGCAGTCGACGGTGTCCTTCGTCTTCACGGGGCGCGCCGGAATCTCGGAGGCCACCCGCGAGAAGGTGCTGCGGGCCGCGGCCGAGCTGAACTACCGACCGAATCTCGCCGCCCGATCTATGCGCACGCACCGGACAGGGCGACTCGCGGTCGTGGTGCCGATCGCCACGATGAACCCGCTCACCCTGCTGTCGGGTGCGATCTCCGCCGCTCGTGACGAGGGGTACGTCGTCGAGGTGGTCAGCCTGCCGCAGGAACCGGACGAGCGGGAGGCACGCTTCGCCGAGGTCAGGGACTCGGGGCAGTACGAGGGGATGCTGTCGTTCACTCCGCTCCCGCGCGCCGCGACCACGGGCGACGCCGCTGACGATCCGGCGCCCGGCACTGTCATCCTCTCCGTCGGCGAGTTCGACGACGCAATGCACATGGCCGGGGCGTTGACCGACGCACGGCCCGTCGACGAGATGATCGAACGCCTCGCAGTGCAGGGCCACCGGCGTTTCCTCCATATCGCCGGCCCGCAGGATTTCCCCTCCGCGCAGTCTCGTCGGCGGGCATACCTCGACACCGTGGCGCGACTCGGCCTGGAGTCGATCGGAGTGATCGACGGCGACTGGAGCGGCCGCTCGGGTGAGACCGCCATCGAGGGGCTTCCCTCGGAAGCGCCGCCCCTGGCGGTGATCGCGGCGAACGACGTCGTCGCGACGGGCGCCATCCGCGCGGCGACCAGGCGCGGATGGCGGCTGCCCGCAGACATCGCCGTCACCGGGTGGGACGACCACCCCCAGAGCGCGTTCCTGGTGCCCTCGCTCACGAGCGTCTCGCAGGATCGCGAGAGACTGGGTGCGTACTCGATGCACCGCCTCATCGCGGCCGTGCGCGGTGGAGAGCCGCCGACCAAACCCGACGGCCTGCTCACCGTGATCTGGCGAGAGTCGACCGAATCCCCCCGCTGACCGCCGTGAACTGGAGACGCACATGAAGATCCTGATCCCGAACACCATCGAGCTGCCGCTGACTGCTGACGTCGAGACCGTCGTCTACGACATCGACTCGGACATCCCCGAGGAGCACCGCGACGCCGAGGTGCTGGTCGTCTGGCACAACTCGTCGTCGTGGCTCCAGGGCGCAGCCCGAGCACTCCCCCGGCTGCAGCTCGTGCAGGCGCTCGCCTCAGGAGCCGACGCCGTGCTGAACGCCGGGTTCGCGGCGGACGTGCGCATCTGCTCGGGTCGTTCGCTGCACGACGGGCCGGTAGCCGAACACGCCCTTGCGCTGATCCTGAGCGCGGTGCGTCGACTCGACCGGCTGCGCGATGCCCAGCGAGAGCACCGCTGGGACGACGAGTTCAACGACGAGCAGAGTGCTGCCGAGACCCGGGCGCTGCACACGCTCTCCGGTGCTCGCGTGACGATCTGGGGCTTCGGATCGATCGCCTCGACGCTCGCGCCGTCGCTCACCGCACTCGGCGCCGAAGTGCAGGGCATCGCCCGCACCGCCGGGGAGCGATCGGGTTTCGAGGTGCACGCGGATGCCGACGCAGCCGACGTGCTGGCAGACACCGACGTGCTGGTGTCGATTCTGCCCGCCACCGATGAGACCGTCGACCTGTTCGATGCCGGGGTGTTCGCGGCGCTCAAGCCCGGCGCGGTCTTCGTGAACGTCGGCCGGGGCGCGACCGTCGACGAGGGCGCCTTGATCGCAGGGCTCGAGTCAGGGCAGTTGCGCGCCGCGGCGATCGACGTCGCGAAGTCCGAGCCGCTTCCGGCATCCGATCCGCTGTGGGACGCGCCGAACCTGCTCATCACCCCGCACATCGCCGGAAACCGACCGGTGGGTGCGGCACGCCTGGTCGACGACAACATCACCCGGCTGCTCGCCGGGGACGGTCTCGTGAACCAGGTGCGCCCATAGGTCTGGACACTTCATCGGCAGCGGCGCATGCTGAACGCATGACCGCCTTTCAGACAGCACACGCGTTCAGCGGATTCAGCGTCGACGACATCGAGGCCGCCCGCTCCTTCTACGGCGACACCCTCGGCATGGACGTCACCACGAATGCCATGGGCTTCCTCGACATCAGCCTGCCTGACGGCGGGTCGATCCTCGTCTACCCCAAGCCGAACCACGAGCCCGCGAGCTTCACGATCCTCAATTTTCCCGTCGACGACATCGATGCCGCCGTCGATGAGCTCAACGGGCGGGGAGTCGTGACGAAGATCTACGATGACTCGGAGTTCGACACCGACGACAAGGGCATCCTTCGGGGCGGACCGGACAAAGGGCCCGACATCGCCTGGTTCACAGATCCCGCAGGCAACGTCCTCGCCGTGCTCGCTGTCGGCTGACGCCGGCAGCCGTCACCGCGAGACCCGCTTCCGCGCACGAGACCTCTGTTCGCACCGTGGGTGTCATACGCGGGGGAAGGTCTCGCGGCTCACGGTTCGAGCAGACGGTCGAACAGGGCGTCCACGGCGGGGTCGACGCGCTGCAGCTCGGGGTGCGCGTCGTGCCACTCGATGATCTCGCGCGCCGCCGTGTGCAGAGGAACCACCGGATTGAAGTCGGGCACGACCCGGCGGATCTTCGTGTTGTCGAACACGACCGAGTGCGCCATGTCGCCCGTCAGCTGACCGGCCCGGTCGGGCGCAGCATCCTCGATCGCCGCACTCGTCGCGTACCGGATCTTCGGCTCGGCCCCGGCCGCACGCCCGAGGATCGAGTAGATCTCGTTCCAGGTGTAGACGAAGTCGCTGGTGATCTGGAACGTGTCGCCATAGGCGAGCGGATTGCCGAGCAGGCCGGCGAACCCGACCGCGAAGTCGCTCGAGTGGGTGAGGGTCCACAGCGACGTGCCGTCACCATGCACGATGATCTCCTCACCACGGCGGATGCGGTCGATCACCGTCCATCCGCCGAAAGCCGGGATCGTCCACTTGTCGTAGGTGTGCGAGGGACGCAGCACCGTGACCGGGAATCCGCGATCGCGATAGGCGGCGGTGAGCAGATCTTCACACGCGATCTTGTCTCGCGAGTACTGCCAGTGCGGGTTGCGCAGCGGCGTCGACTCAGTGATCGGCAGCCGCGCGACGGGCTTCTGGTAGGCGGATGCCGAACTGATGAAGACGTACTGCCCCGTGCGGCCCTCGAAGCGGTCGATGTCGCGCTGCACCTGGTCGGGCGTGAACGCGATCATGTCGGCGACGACGTCGAACTCGCGCCCGGCCAGAGCGGCGTCGACCGCGGCAGCATCGGTGATGTCGGCCGTCAGCACCTCGACGCCCTCCGCGGGCTCTCGGCGCGAGTGCCCGCGGTTCAGCAGCGTCACCTCCATCCCCCTGGACGCGGCGAGCGCACTCGCCGCCGAGGAGATGATTCCGGTTCCACCGATGAACAGCACCGTCGTCGCAGCCATTCATCGACTCTATCGACGGGTCAGGCAGGGGGCTCCGAATCGCTGGGTCGAATCGCCCTGATCTCGAGAAGGAGACGGCGGACTAGACGAGGTGCTCGAAGAGTCTGCGAACGGCCGACTCCGCGGCGTCCGAGTCTCCTGCCCGCATCGCGTGCGCGACGGCTTCCGCCGCAGCGGATCGCACGTGGGTCACACCGTCACCGCGGGTGACCCCGGAGAACTGCAGGGCGCACTGCACCAGAATCGTGGCCTCGAAGAGGTGGGTCGCCTGCCGAGGGTGCTCGATAAGGTCGGTCACGGCGGTGAGCAACCCGATCACTGCGGCGTTGCGGCTGACGGCGTCGTCATCGCCGCCGATCTCTTCGGCATGGGCCGCGAGTTCTGCGCGGACTCCGTCGCCCAGAGTGGGCAGCGCCTTGCGGAGCGCCGTACCGGCGAGCACACCCGCATAGCCGAGGGCGGCGCAGGAATCGGCGGCGGTGAATTCGGCGACCTTGGTGTAGCGAGCCGGAGTGACCTCCACCAATCCGATGTCCCTGAGCCTGATGATCGCTTCGCGGACCGGGTTCAGCGACATGTGGAGCTCCTGGGTGAAGCGCGCCGTGTCGAGCCGGTCACCAGACACGTACTCGCCCCGGAGAATCGCCGCGAGGATGTGCTGGAAAGCGAGTTCGGGCAGGGGCACGGGGCTGCGATGAGCCCACTGGTGCGTCCGTAACTCGACATGGGCGATGGTCATCTGGTGCTCCTCGGGATCCGTTGCGGACGCTCCCGTTCGCAGGGGCTTCCACAAACCAGACCCGCTGGCGCCCGGAATATGACGCGACGCCCTCAGAAAGTCCGAGGACCCCCCTCCGACAGCCCACACGTCAGGCGGACTCTCACCGCCGCGCCCGATTGCGCCCCTGCTCAGACCACGCTGGCGCCGGGTGCTGAGGCGAACTCCTCGAGGGCGGCGATGACGTCATCCGACAGCTCGACCTGGCTCGCAGCCACGGCGTCATCGATCTGCCCGGTGCGCGAGGCTCCGATGATCGCGGTCGTCACCACGGGGTCGCGCAGCACCCACGCGACGGCGAGCTGCGGGATCGACAGACCCGCCTCCTTCGCCACACGGTCGATGCCGCGGATGCGCTCGAGATAGCTGTCTGTGAGGGCCGACCCGTTGAGGAAGTGGCTGTTCGCCGCGCGCGAGTCGGCAGGGACGTCACCGTCGATGTACTTGCCGGTGAGCAGGCCCTGCGCGAGCGGGGAGAACACCGCGCTGCCGACCTTCAACCCGCGCAGCGCCGGGAACAGCTCGGCTTCGGGGGTGCGGTCGAACAGCGAGTACCGGGGCTGGTGCAGCAGCAGCGCCACTCCCTGATCTGCCAGCAGCTCGTAGGCCTGACGCGCGAGCTCCGCCGGGTAGTTCGAGATTCCGACATACAGCGCCTTTCCGCTGCGCACGATGTCGACGAGCGCCGTGACCGTCTCCTCGAGCGGCGTCTCGGCGTCAGGGCGATGCGAATAGAACACGTCGACGTAGTCGGTGTTCATGCGCTGCAGACTCTGCTCGAGAGAGCGCATGAGGTACTTGCGCGAGCCGCCGTCGCCGAACGGCCCCGGCCACATGTCGTAGCCGGCCTTGGTCGTGACGAACAGCTCGTCGCGATATCGGGCCAGGCCGCTGTCGAGCACTGCGCCGAACGTCGACTCGGCCGACCCGTAAGGCGGGCCGTAGTTGTTGGCGAGGTCGATGTGCACGACTCCGCGGTCGAAGGCGTGCAGCACGATCTCGCGCTGGCTGTCGAAGGTGCGATCGCGTCCGAAGTTCTGCCAGAGGCCCAGCGACACCTTGGGAAGCTGGATGCCGCTCGCGCCCGCGCGCTGGAACGGCACGTCGGTGTAACGCGTGGATGCGGCCTCGTAGGCGTGCGTCAGGCGGGGGTCATCAGCGGCGATGGGCATAAAAGATGCTCCTAAAGACGAGGCGGGGGAAAAGCTTCAGGATAGCGCTTTCTGGCGATAGACCTTCGGTTCACCGTACTGCCCCCGTCGCGATCCGGCATCCGCTCGTCGAGCTCGGCTCATCCTGCCGTCCCCTTCCCGATGGCGCGACCGCTGTCAACCACTCCGACGAAGTCGGAGGGGCCGGGTAGCGTGGCGCAGGGTCGGCGATCGTCGCATTCATTCCCGCTGCGCATTCATCCCCGCCGACCGCGAGATACGAGAAGAGGTCCATGATGGACGGGACCCCACCTGTGAAGCTCTCCGGCACGTCGAACGCGATCGTCGTGACCGGAGCACGTGTGCACAACCTGCGCGATGTCGACGTCGCGATACCCCGCGACGCGCTCGTCGCCTTCACGGGCGTCTCGGGCTCGGGCAAGAGCTCCCTCGCGTTCGGCGCCCTGTACGCCGAAGCCCAGCGTCGGTACTTCGAGTCGGTGGCGCCCTATGCGAGGCGCCTGATGAGCCAGGTCGACATCCCCGACGTCGACGCCATCGCAGGGCTCCCTCCGGCGGTCGCCCTCCCCCAGCAGCGCACCGCCGGCAGCGCTCGATCGACAGTCGGCAGCGCCACGTCGATCGGCAACGTCGTGCGCATGCTGTTCTCGCGGGTCGGCACATACCCGCCCGGGGCGGAGCCGTTGTTCGCCGAGGACTTCTCCGCGAACACCGTGCAGGGCGCATGCCCGCAGTGCCACGGGATCGGGCAGGTCTACGACGTTCCCCTGCACCTCATGGTCCCCGACGAGTCGTTGTCGATCCGCGACCGTGCTCTCGACGCCTGGCCCAGGGCGTGGCACGGCAAGCAGCTCATCGACAGCCTGATCTCCCTCGGCTACGACATCGACATCCCGTGGCGCGATCTGCCCGAGGAGCAGCGCCAATGGGTGTTGTACACCGAGGAGTCCCCGCAGGTTCCGGTGTTCACCGACCGCGGTCCGGCGCAGGTGCGCAAGGCCGTCGCCGCAGGCATCGAGCCGTCGTACATGAGCACGTTCGTCGGTGTGAAGCAGTACGTGCTCAACACCTTCGCCCACTCGAAGAGCGCGAAGATGCGCGAGAAGGCAGCGAGCTTCATGGTCAGCGTCCGCTGCCCGATGTGCGACGGACGCCGGCTGAAGCCCGAGGCGCTCGCAGTGACATTCGCCGGTCTCGACATCACGGAGATGGCCGCGCTGCCGTTGGCCGGCCTCGAAGCTCTGCTCGAGACAGCCCTCGACGTGTCCGACGGCGAGGCGCTCTCCCCCGAGAAGCGACTCGCGGCGCACCGGCTGGTCGACGAACTGCGCGATCGGGTCTCACCCATCATCGAACTCGGTCTGGGCTACCTCTCGCTCGATCGTTCGACCCCCACCCTCTCGTCTGGGGAGCTGCAGCGCATGCGGCTCGCGACCCAGGTGCTCTCGCAGCTGTTCGGGGTCATGTTCGTGCTCGACGAGCCGTCTGCCGGACTCCACCCCGCCGACGGCGAAGCGCTCGTGCGCATCCTCCGCTCGCTCAGAGACTCGGGCAACACGGTCTTCTTCGTCGAGCATTCCCTCGACGTGATCCGGCACGCGGACTGGATCGTCGACATCGGCCCCGGCGCGGGAGCCACTGGCGGCGAGATCGTCTACTCCGGTCCGATCGACGGGCTCCGAGACGCCGAGCGATCCCAGACCCGGCGCTACCTGTTCGCCGATGAGGTGCGCACCGAGGGGCAGGCGCCGAGGCCCGCCTCGCGCGAGCCCGACGGCCAGCTCGTGCTCACCGATGTCTCGCGCAACAACCTCCGCAGCGTCTCGGTGTCGATTCCCCTCGGGTGCCTCACCGCCGTCACCGGCGTCTCCGGCTCGGGCAAATCGTCTCTCGTCACCCAGGCCCTGCCCGATCTGTTGCAGCGAAGCCTGTCCAGCGAGGTGGACGGCTCGACGATCGACGCGTCGGGAGAAGAGCAGGGCAGCACGACAGCGGATCCGCTGTTCTCCACGCCGACGGCCGAGACGACCGGGCGGGCTTCCGGCCCAGCCGGCCGCGTGCGCCGCGTCGTGCAGGTCAGTCAGAAGCCGATCGGCCGCACGTCACGATCCAACGTGGCGACATACACGGGGCTCTTCGACCGAGTGCGCGCTCTGTTCGCCGCGACTCCGGAGGCACGCCGCCGGCGGTACGCCGCGAGCCGATTCTCGTTCAATCTGCCGAGCGGACGATGCCCCACCTGCAAAGGCGAGGGCACGGTCGAGGTGGAGCTGCTCTTCCTCCCCACGGTCCATGCTCCCTGCAGCACGTGCGGCGGCACCCGTTACAACCCCGACACCCTCGAGATCGAACTCCACGGGCACACGATCGCCGACGTCCTCGCACTGAGCGTGAACGACGCGCGTGTTGTCTTCGCCGACGATGCCGACGTCTCGCGACACCTCGACGCCCTCCTCGACGTGGGACTCGGGTACCTGCCACTGGGCCAGTCGGCGACCGAGCTCTCCGGCGGCGAGGCGCAGCGTGTGAAGCTGGCGTCCGAGCTCCGGCGCGCCCAGCACGGCGACACCCTCTACCTGCTCGACGAGCCCACCTCGGGACTGCATCCGTCAGACACCGATCGGCTGCTCGTGCATCTTCAGCACCTGGTCGACGCCGGCAACACGGTCGTGATGGTCGAGCACGACATGCGCGTGGTCGCGCAGGCCGACTGGGTGATCGACATGGGCCCGGGCGCCGGAGACCTCGGGGGAACCGTCGTGACGCAGGGAACTCCGGGCTCCGTCGCCTCGGCGAGCGGCAGCACGACGGCGTCGTACCTTGCGGGTGCCCTCGACGCAGCCTCCCCGACTCGATCAGATCGCTAGGCCCGGTTTCACGATCGTGCGGCGACAGAGCGCGGCGGGGACTGGATGATTCGATGACGTACGGTGTCTACATGTACGTGCGAGACGGGTTCCCAGGCCAGCGTCTGCGTGTGCTGTCGGCACCGCTGGCCGCTCAAGCCACCCGAAGCCCTGTGACCTCGCGAATGCTTGTCACGGATGCCGGCTACTTTCCACACGCCGCGGCTCATGGGCGGTCTCGCGACCAGGGGGCAGCGCAAACGATCGTCATCCTCTGCGCGAGTGGGGCCGGCTGGCTCGAACTCGGGGAGCAACCGCCGATCCGCTTGGAAACGGGCATGGCTGCACTGATCCCGGCGGGGCTGAGCCACCGCTACAGGGCGGACAGGGACGACCCGTGGTCGATCTGGTGGCTTCATACCGTCGGCGCCGACATGGACGAGCTCGTGGCGGCGGTCGTTCGTGACGGCGACCCGGTGGTTCACCTGCGCGATGCATATTCAGCGATCGCAGCTATCGACGAAGCAGTGACGGCGATGGAACAGGAGGAGACGGTGGCGGCGCTGTATCTCGCCGCTGGAGCGGCGTGGCGGCTGTACGCGCAGCTGGCCGCCGATCGGCTGCGCGGTCCCGCCCCCACCAACGACCGGATGGAGATCGTTCAGCAGTACCTCCGCGCACACCTCTCGAGCAGCTTCACCGTCGATGACCTGGCGCGGCTTGCCGGGCTCAGCGTGTCGCACTTCTCCGCTTCGTTCAAGGCAACCGCGGGCATTTCGGTCATCGAGTACGTCAAGCGTCTACGCAGCGCACGTGCGCGCGAACTGCTCATCACCACCGATGCGTCGGTCGCCGAGATAGGGGCGGCAGTAGGCTACTCCGACACCTTCTACTTCTCCCGCCAGTTCCGCGCAGTGAACGGGGTCAGTCCCAGTGCGTTCCGGGCTTCCTCGAGAGATGAGGCGGTCAGATAATCGGGCCGCTCTCTTCCGGGACGAACAGGAGCAACTCGGGAAGGCTCGTGGCGAAGTAGTCGATTTCGCCGGTTTCGTGGCGTGCCAGGGGCGCCGTGAACGTATCGAGGACTTGGGCCCAGTCGGGGAATCCTCCATTGCGCGTCCCCCCATGGTCCCACGGGCCAAGGCGCATCATGACGAGCAGACCGTGCGTGCGCGCCACCTCGAGGAAGCTTCGTACAATCCGGTCGCCCGTCCCGCGCGGACGATGCGGTGTCATCACGTGCGGCGCGTGCGGGGACAGCGCGGAATGACTGGATCACGGGAGGCACCTTTGATCCGAGGTCGTGAGGCTGGTGGGGGCGTGGGCCGGCCGGAACATTCTCCAGGCTAGACAGCGGGGCTCAGCGGCGTGATGAAAGATGATGCGGATCTGACTAGACAAATCACCGACCGCCCCTGACTTCTCGTGCGTTCACGGCTCGCAGCAATCACAGAATCGTCCAGGAAGTCGGATGAATCTTCCATTGGGTGCGACCGCCGGCAGAGCTACTTTGAGACGGTCGAGAACGTCTGAGAGCTCAAAGAAGAGGAGACGAACATGCAGCGCTGCCCCCGCGTCCGGCTCGTCGTATCGCCGCCGACAATCGGACGGCGATCATGAAGCGGACCTCACCCCTGGCCGATCTCACAGCCGTTCCCCCGGTCGTCCAGAGCGCCGGGGCAGCCACCCCGAAGAGTCGCACACGTGCTCGCAGAGAGTCTCGCACCGGCTGGGTCTTCATCGGCCCGTTCGTGCTGGTCTTCGCCGCAGCCTTCGTGACGCCGATCGTCTACGCGATCTACTTGAGCCTCTTCCGTGAACAGATGGTCGGCGGCACATCCTTCGTCGGCGTCGCGAACTACACGCGCGCCTTCACCGACCCGCTCTTCTGGTCGGGGCTGGGAAGGGTTTCGCTGTTCGTGCTCGTCCAACTCCCCATACTTCTAGGCGTGTCCCTGTTCCTGGCACTGGCACTGGACTCCGGGCGCCTTTATGGGAAGGGCTTCTGGAGGATCTCGATCTTCATGCCCTACGCCGTGCCCGGTGTCGTCGCAGCTCTCATGTGGGGCTTCATGTACGGCACACGCTTCGGACTGGTCGGCAACATCAACGACGCGCTGGGTTGGGACCTCGATCCCCTGCGCTCGGCCCTGCTGCTTCCCGCGATCGGCAACATCGTCACGTGGGAGTTCGTCGGGTACAACATGCTGATCTACTACGCCGCGCTCCGGGTGATCGACAGCTCCCTGTATGAGGCTGCGACGATCGACGGCGCCGGTCAGTGGCGCATCATCACTGCCATCAAGATTCCCGCGATCCGCGGGGCGATCATGATCACGACGATCTTCTCGATCATCGGTCTATTCCAGCTCTTCAACGAGCCGAACATCCTGCAGTCGCTGGCGCCGGGCTACATCAGCACCTACTACACGCCCAACATGTACGCCTACAACCTTTCCTTCGCCGGACAGCAGTTCAACTACTCCGCAGCGATCGCGATCATCATGGGCCTCATCACGGTCGCCATCGCGTACACCATCCAAGTTCGCGGTAGCCGGAAGGACGCATGATGGCCATCACGACTCACGCGCTGACGACCATCCGGCCGAAGGCGACGCGGGACAGGCAGCGGACCGGCAAGCGCAGCGTGACCCTCACAGTGTTGGTCGCTCTGGTCGGGATCTACGCGCTTCTGCCGCTGGTCTGGCTCTTCGTCAACTCGACGAAGACCCAAGCCGACCTGTTCACGACCTTCGGGCTCTGGCTCTCTGGCGACTTCTCCCTCTGGGAAAACGTCGCCACCGTCCTGACCTACCAGGACGGCGTCTTTGTTCGCTGGTTCGCCAACACCCTGCTTTACGTCGTCGTCGGTGCAGGGGGCGCGACGGTGCTGTCGATGCTGGGCGGATACGCGCTGGCGAAGTACCAGTTCGCCGGCAAGCGCCTGGTCTTCGCCATGGTCATCGGCGCGGTCGCGGTTCCAGGCACGGCTCTCGCGGTCCCCACCTTCCTGATGTTCAGCACCCTCGGCCTCACCAACACGCCGTGGTCCGTGATCATCCCTTCACTGGTGTCTCCGTTCGGGCTCTACCTCATGTGGAACTTTGCGCGCGAGGCCATTCCTATCGAGCTGATGGAAGCGGCCCGCATCGATGGCGCGGGCGAGTTCCGCACGTTCGTGCAGATCTGCTTACCGCTGCTTGCCCCCGGAACCGTCACGGTGCTCCTCTTCGCCATCGTGGCGACGTGGAACAACTACTTCCTGCCGCTCATCATGCTCCGCGACCCCTCCTGGTACCCCCTCACATTGGGTCTCAACGCGTGGAACAACCAGTCCACGACTGCCGGCGGCGAGACAATCTTCAATCTCGTCATCACCGGCTCGCTGCTCACGATCATCCCGCTCATCGCCGCCTTCCTGTTCCTTCAGCGCTTTTGGCAGTCAGGCATCGCGGTCGGAGCTGTCAAGGGATGAGTCCCGCACCTCCCTCCCTGCAGTGCGTACAGAAGTGAAAGGAATCACAATGAACAAATCACGCATCACCCGCAGCACCACCGCGGCGGCGATCGTCCTGGTCAGCTCCGTTGCCCTGGCGGCCTGCGCGGCCGGCAGCGCACCATCCGGAGGTTCCGCCGACGATGTCGACGCGGCTCTCGAGGCGGGCGGGGAACTCCTCGTCTGGGGCTGGGAGCCCACCCTCACGCCGATCGTCGAAGCTTTCGAAGAGGAGCACCCCAACGTCGACGTGACCCTCGCCAACGTCGGCACCGGCAACGACCACTACGTCGCCCTGCAGAACGCAATCCTCGCCGGATCGGGTGTGCCGGACGTCGCGCAGATCGAGTTCTACGCGCTGCCGCAGTTCACCTCGGGCGACTCGCTCGCCGACCTGACCCCGTTCGGAGCTGCCGAGCTCGAAGGCGAGTTCGCGCCGGGACCGTGGGGCGCGGTGAGCAATGGGGAGACCGTCATCGGACTTCCCGGCGGCGGCGGGCCGATGGCCCTCTTCTACAACGCCGCCGTGTTCGAACGGCTCGGCGTAGAAGTTCCCACTACATGGGATGAGTACCTCGAGGCAGGCCGTCAACTGCACGCTGCAGACCCCAACGTTTACGTGGCGACCGACGGGGCTGACCCCGGCTACGCGACGAGCATGATCTGGCAGGCGGGCGGACAACCCTTCCGCGTCGACGGCACCACCGTTAGCGTCGACCTGGCTGACGAGGGCACCCAGAAGTACAGCGCACTCTGGCAGCAACTGCTGGATGAGAACCTCCTCAGCTCGATTCCCGCCTGGTCTGATGAATGGTTCAGCAGCCTTGGCGATGGAACCGTCGCGACCATGGTCACGGGAGCGTGGATGGCTCTGAACCTGCAGTCCAGCTCGCCCGCTGGCGAGGGGGACTGGCGTGTCGCGCCGATGCCGACGTGGGAAGAGGGCGACTCAGCATCGGCCGAGAACGGGGGCGGCGCGCTATCAGTGACCGAGGCTTCTCAGAACAAGGCACTTGCATACGCATTCACAGAGTTCGCCAACCTCGGCGAGGGAGTGCAGATCGCAATCGACGCGGGTTCGTTCCCGACCACGACGGCCGATCTTGAGTCCCCCGAGTTCCTCGCCACCGAGTTCCCGTACTTCGGCGGACAGAAGCTGAACGAGATCTTCGCCGACTCGTCCGCCAACGTCGTCCTCGGATGGCAGTACCTGCCCTACCAGGTCTACGCGAACTCGATCTTCGCCGACACTGCCGGGCAGGCATTCATCGGCAACACCACAGTCGAACAGGGACTGCTCGACTGGCAGGACTCGATCGTGAGTTACGGAACGGACCAGGGCTTCACGATCGACTGAATATTCGGTGGGGTGGGCCCCGCGGTCCACCCCACCGGTTCGCCCGCCAGGAATCCCCCTCCCCTCGCAGAGAAAGACCAGATCATGACTACCTTTGAAATCGGCGCGCATGACTTCCTGCTGGACGGCCGGCCGCACCAGATCATCAGCGGCGCCCTTCACTACTTTCGGGTTCATCCAGACCTCTGGGCCGATCGCATCCACAAAGCACGGCTGATGGGGCTCAACGCGATCGAGACGGTCGTCCCCTGGAACTTCCACGTTCCAGAGGTCGGGGCGTACGACTTCACCGGGCAGCGCGACATCGGCCGATTCCTCGACCTCATCCACGCGGAAGGCATGCACGCCATCGTGCGACCCAGCCCCTACATCTGCGGGGAATGGGATGGTGGTGGGTTTCCTGGCTGGCTCTTCGCAGATTCTCAGACCGGCGTGCGCCGGGCGGAGCCCCGGTTCCTGGAGGCGATCGAGGGGTACCTCGCGCACCTGTTGCCGCACATCGCCGAGCGTCAAGTGACTCGAGGGGGTGCCGTCATCGCGGTGCAGGTCGAGAACGAGTACGGCGCGTACCCGGATGTCCCCCTCGAGGAGCGCACCCACTACCTCCGCGCCCTCGTGGAGATGACGCGGGCTCAGGGAATCGATGTCCCACTCCTGACCTGCGACCAGGCGAACGACGAAATGCTCTCCACCGGCGGGCTGCCCGAGCTTCACAAGACAGCAAACTTCGGCGCGAACCCCGTAGAGCGGCTCGAGATCCTAAGACGCCACCAGTCGAGCGGTCCCTTGATGTGCATGGAGTTCTGGGATGGATGGTTCGACTCTTGGGGGGAGATCCATCACATCACGCCTTCCGAGCAGAACGCGCAGGACCTCGACATCATGCTGGGAGCCGGAGCCTCGGTGAACATATACATGTTCCACGGCGGGACGAACATGGGGCTCACCAACGGCGCCAACGACAAGGGTGTCTACAAGTCGATCACCACGTCGTACGACTACGACGCTCCGCTATCGGAAGACGGTTCGCCGACCGACAAGTACTTCGCGTTCCGCGAGGTGATCGCGCGATACGCACCGGTGCCCGACGAGGTCCCCGAGGCATCGCCAGACGCCCCCACACTCGAAGTGACCCTCGACCGGGCCGTCCGCTTCACTGAGGCGCTCCCGGCGCTCGGCTCCCCCGGGTCTTTCGATCACACTCCCACGATGGACGAGCTGCGGCAGTGGACGGGCTTCGCTCTGTACCGGACTCCCCTTGAGGCGAACGACGCAGTCTTGAGTGTCGAAGAGGTTCGCGATCGCGCGATCGTGATGCTCGACGGCGAACCCATCGGCCTGCTCGACCGCGCGACGAGCACGACCGCCGTGGCTTTGCCGGCGCGGGCCGGTGAGCTCGGAGTACTTCTCGAGGACCAGGGCAGGGTCAACTACGGCCCACGCATCGGGGAGCAGAAAGGGCTCATCGGCAAGGTCAGAACCGCAACCCGCGACCTGGACACGTGGACGGTCACGCCACTGCGGATTCCGGAGGCCCCCCACGTGCTCGCGGACCACATCTGGAAAGGCCGCACTGAAACCTCGTCGCGCCCCTTCGCCGGGCCGGTTTTCCGTGCAGGACGCTTCGACTCGGTGGCGGGCCGTGATCACTTCCTCCGGCTAGACGGCTGGACGAAGGGTCTCGCGTGGGTCAACGGCGAGTTGCTCGGTCGCTACTGGAGCTTCGGCCCGACCGAGACGATGTTCATCCCCGGCCCCCTCATCCGGGAGTCGGGCAATGAACTCGTGCTCTTCGAGCTGCATGGCGCGTCGACCTCGACCGCACGCTTCGTCTCGGCCGCGGATTTGGGGCCGACCGAGCCCTGAGGCGCGCTCTGCGCAGTGACGATCGCTCTTACCTTTCCCCCTGATGTGCACAGCCGTCCTCGCCCGCGTTTTCGCGAGTTTCGACATTTCGTCGATGTACACGGCAGCACCGGAGGCGACTCCGCCCTTCTGACTGACTTGCCCGGCCGTCTTACCTCCGCGAGGCGGAGTGCGAGCCCTCACCGAAGGTCCGGGACGTGGTTTCGCAGCAAAGATCGACCGACTGCCCGAACGCGCTCACCCTGATCGGGTTGCTGCCCGCAGGCGACTTCGCGCTGAGTGCTCGGATCCATGTCGCTTTCGCGACACAATCGACACCGGCGTGCTGCTGCTGCTGTGGGCAGATCAGCGGCGCTGGGCGAAACCTTGCTTCGAGTACTCTCCAGATCGGAAGCCGACTCCGTTCGAGCATTCGCACCGAGGGGCGGAGGCGGAGCATGGTCAGACCCGCATCGGGCTGGAAGCACAGATCCCGGTCGGAGAAGGATGCGACGCGCAGTTCGACGCCATCGAGTTCGCCAGTATGACGCTCAGCGACCTGCGCGACGGGTCTTGACTCCGTTGGACAAAGGAGCGGTGGCGCGGGTGCCCCGTTCTGGCTTCTGCAGGCGAGTCTTCAGGCATCCTCGTGCACTTCTGGATCCTCTCGTCAGCATCCCGGCAGGTCGCTCGCCATCCGTCGATGGCCATCCGATCTCAGGCCATACTGCTGCCATCGGCCGTGGTCCATGATCCCGGCAGTGACTTTCATGGCGTCGCAGCGGCCGTCGCTTCCGTGGAGCCGCGGATTGCCAAGCTCGGTGCGAGCGATGATGCTGGCACGCCTCACGTTGCCGAAAGCCTGAATGGGATCCTCCGCACTCGCGCTGTTCGCGGGACGGGTGCATTAGGGATAGCTCGCCGAACATCTCCACCCCGGCGCCCGTCGTAACACGGGATTCACAGTGCCCGGCACGCTGGGGCCACACGAAGGGTCACCCACCTGTACGGGCTGGCGACCCCCAACAGCCTCCGACCATCCGCCGTCGCGAAGTCACGCCGCTCTACGCCCCTGCGAGTGCTGCACCACACGGGAGTTGGGTGAGGGTGGTGCACCACGGGGTTCTCCCTGGGGGACCTTTCGACGCGAAAATGGCATCGTACAGAGGCAAAAAAACGCAGACACCCATCGCTGGAATACCTGCGTCGACCAGGGATTTTCAGTGCGGAGACGAGGGGATTTGAACCCCTGGTCCCCGTGAGGGGACTCCACCTTAGCAGGGTGGTGCACTCGGCCGGACTATGCGACGTCTCCAGGCATCCGCTCCGTGAAGACCGGATGCACCTTGCAAGCATAACGGGTTCGTCTGGCAGGAACGAATCGGAGATCACGTGCCCCCGGGAGCGCCGTCTGCAGGACGAAAGCACGCGGGCGGGACGAAAACCGACGGATGCTCCCGCATCCGTGCCCCGGTCCTGCAAACGGCACGGACGACCGGTCAGGACGACCGGTCAGGACGACCGGTCAGTGTGATCGATCACCGTGCCCCGGTCTTGCAAACGGCACGGAGGATCGGTCAGTGTCAGCCCGCGCTGGATTCCCGCACGACGAGTTCGGGCTGGAACCGCACCCGACGGTCGTGCTCGACTCCGTCGAGCTCTTTCAGCAGCAGGTCGACGCCGGTCCAGCCGAGCAGCCTGGCGGGCTGGCGCACCGAGCTCAGCGGCACGACCGTGGCGGAGGCGAAGTCGATGTCGTCGTATCCGACCATCGCGATGTCCTCGGGCACGCGGATGCCGGAGCCGAAGCTGAACGCCTGCAGCAGCCCCACGGCGAGCAGGTCGTTGGCGGCGAAGACCGCATCCGGACGCGAGCCTTCGGGACGCGCCGCGATCTCTTCGCCCGCGGCCCTCCCCTGCAGAACCGTGAGCGCCGACTGCTCGACGATCTCGAGCGTCACATCGGGGTGCGCCGCGACCGCGGTCTGCACTCCGCGCAGACGATCGGCGACCTGCTGCACCGACTGCGGACCTCCGACGAAAGCCAGGCGACGACGACCCGATGACAGCAGGTGTTCTGCGGCCAGACGCCCGCCCTCGACGTCATCGACCGAGACCGAGGGCAGCACGCCCTCCCCCACCTCGCGGTCGACGAGGACCACCGGCATCCCTCCCGCGGCGAAGCGGTGCACGGCCGTGAGGTCGTCGGAGGCCGGTGTCAGCAGCACGCCGTTGACGCGCTGCTCCTGGAAGAGTTCGAGATGCGCCAGCTGGCGCTCGTCTCGTTCGTCGCTGTTGCCGAGCAGCACCGTCATGCCGGCATCCGCGGCTCTGTCCTCCGCCCCGCGAACGACCTCGGCGAAGAACGGGTTGCCGATGTCGGGCACCACGAGGCCGATGCTGCGGCTGCGACCGGCGCGCAACTGCCTGGCGGCGTCGTTGCGCACGAAGCCGAGCTCCTGGATCACGCGCTGCACCCGCTCGACCGTCTTGGCGGACACGCGCTCCGGCTGATTGAGGACATTCGAGACGGTGCCGACCGAGACGCCGGCCGCAGCCGCGACGTCCTTCACCCCTACCGCCATGGCATGCCTCCGTCTGTTCGCGCGTGCGCCAACGACTACCTTCTCATTCCGCGCTGTGCACTCCGCGCCTGCGACGCGCGGGCACGGCGACGACGGCGAGCGCCGCACAGCCGATCCCCGCGATGAACAGCGGTGCGAGCGCCCAGGTCACGACACCGGTGAAGATGGCCGCGGCGGCGATGTACGCCGCACCAGCGATGTCGCCGCTGATCGTGCCGGGGACCGACCGCACGGCGGCGCCCCAGCCGAGTGACGGCGACCAAGCGCCTGCGGTCATGAGCACGGCGACCGCGAGGACGAGCAGTCCCGCCCAGCCGATCACCGCGATGACCTCACCACCGGGGAGCAGCCCGGACCCGGCGAGCACCACATCGAGTGCGAGCACACCCGCGATCAGCACGGCCGGAACACCCACGATGAGCGACGGCAGGATGCCAGCGCGCACGTCGTCCCAGAAGAGACCTGCCCGCGAATCCTCTGCAGCGACGAATCGGCGCAGATGGCGGATGCCGGCGGCGAGCGCGATCGGCAGGGTGACGACGCCGAGCGCCACGACGGTCATCATCAACCCGATCGTGAGCACCTCACCGAACAGACCGAACTTAGCCGTCGCGCCGGGGTTGACGCCCGGCTCGACGCCCGCGACAGTGGGGCCGGCGCCGGAGCGCGCCTCACGCTTCGCCGCCCTCTGCTCCCGACGTTCTGCGCTGATGACCGACATGACTAGCCCTTCAATCCCTGCGTGGCCACGCCGTCGACGAGGAAGCGCTGGAAGACCACGAAGAACAGCAGCACCGGCACGAGCGCCACGAACGAGGCCGTGACCGTCGCACCGTAGTCGGACGACGACGTCTGGTCGTTGTAGAGACGCAGCGCGATCGGCAGCGGGTAGTTCTCGGGGCTCGTCAGGTAGAGCAGCGGCCCGAGGAAGTCGTTCCATGCCCAGATGAACGAGAAGATCGCGCAGGTGATCAGCGCAGGCTTGATCAGCGGCAGGATGATCGCCCAGAAGATGCGGAAGTGACCTGCACCGTCGATGCGGGCCGCCTCGTCCATGTCACGCGGCATCTGGCGGATGAACTGCACGAGCAGGAAGACGAAGAACGCCTCGGTGGCGAGGAACTTCGGCAGGATCAGCGGGATGAAGGTGTCGACCCATCCGAGCTGGTTGAAGATGATGTACTGCGGGATGATCACGACGTGGAACGGCAGCAACAGCGTGCCGATCATCGCGGCGAACAGCACCCCGAGGCCCTTGAACTGCACGCGAGCGAACGCGTAGGCGGCGAGAGCCGACGAGAGCACGGTGCCGACCACGGCGGATGCCGCGAGGATCAGCGAGTTCAGGAAGAAGCGCCACATCGGCACTCCGGCGATGCCCTCCATGACCTTGCCGTAGTTGTCGATCGTCGGCGCCTGTGGGAACAGACCGGGGTTCTGACCGAACTCCGAATTGGGCTTGAACGTCGACAGGAACAGCCACAGCAGCGGGTAGAGCACGACCGCGGTGATGATGATCAGGGCGACGAGCCAGATCACCGTCTGCCAGGTCTTGCGCTTGACTCGACGACGAGGGGCGGGTGATCCGACGGGCGTCGTCTGCTGCGCGGCGAACACCGGCGTCGATGCGGCGCCGGACGTGGTCTCCTGGTTGGAGGTGCTCATTTGTCGTCTCCCGAGTAGTGCACCCACGACCGCTGGGTGCGGAACAGGATGAAGGCGATGATCGCGACGACGACCAGCAGGACCCACGCGATCGCCGCCGCGTAACCCATCTGCCCGTCGGAGAATCCACGCTTGTACAGGTACACCGTGATGAAGTTCGTCATGCCGGCGGGGCCGCCGGTGCCGTTGGAGATGATGTACGCCGAGGCGAACACCTGGAAAGCGCCGATCAGACCCAGCAGCAGGTTGAAGAACATCACCGGAGAGAGCATCGGGATCGTGACCGCGCGGAATCGACGGTAGGCGTTCGCACCGTCCATCTCGGCGGCCTCGTACAGCTCCTTCGGGATCTGCTTGAGTCCGGCGAGGAAGATGACCATCGTGGCTCCGAACTGCCAGACGGCGAGCAGGATCATCATCGGGAGGATGAGGCTCGGGTTTCCGATCCATCCGCCGAGTTCGATCCCGAAGATCTGAAGGCCGCTGTCGACCGGGCCGTCTGACGAGAACATCGCCCGCCAGACGATCGCGACCGACACCGATCCGCCGATGAGGGACGGCGCGTAGAACGCCGAGCGGAAGAAGCCGGCGCCCTTGTCGCGATAGTTCAGGAGCATCGCGACGCCGAGCGCCGCGGCGAGAGTGATCGGCGTGCCGACGAACACGTAGACCAGGGTGATCTGCGCCGACTGGATGAAGTTCGGGTCGCTCGTGAAGAGACGGATGTAGTTGTCCAGCCCGATCCACTTCGGCGGCTGGAAGATGTTGTACCTCGTGAAGGAGAGGTACAACGAGTAGATCATCGGCACGGCGGTCAGGCCGAAGAAGCCGATCAGCCACGGCGTCAGGAACGCATAGCCTGTCGCCGTCTCGCGGCGCAGGCGTGACTTCTGCCCGGGTCGCACGGGTTCGTTCTCGGGTCGGCGGCCGCTGCGAAGCGCCCGCCCGCGTCCGGACTTCTTGCCCGTGACGATCGTCCTCGTCGCCGTCGTGCTCATGACAGCTCCTTCCGAAGTGGGTGGGGTGCGGTGGGCCGGGCGGTCGTCACCCGGCCCACCGACGGAATCACTGGTTGAGGACGACGTCCATCTCGGCGAAGAACTGCTCCACGGCGTCATCGACGGTCGTGGTGCCGAAGTTCAGTTCGGTGCCCAGCACGCGGAACTTCTCTTCGAGGGTGCCGTAGCCGACGATCGGCACGGGCGGGGCGTCGCCGAGGCGGTCGGCGATGGACTCCTCGTAGTCCTTGACCTGCTGGCTCAGCGGGTCGAGCTCTGCGGCTTCGAGTGCGGTCTCGGAGGCGGGGAGGCCGCGGTTGGTGCCGAAGATCTCTCCGGACTCGGGAGAGTTGACCAGGAAGTTGACGAGTGTCGCCGACGCCTCCGGGTGCTCGGTCTTGGCCGAGATCGTGTGCAGCATCGACGGCTTCAGGTAGAGATCCTTCGCGCCCTCCTCCGTCACGGGCGGGGCCACGAGGCCGAGTTCGGTGTAGCTCTCGCCGAGGTTGGCGAGGTAGCCCGCACCGAAGTTGTCCCACGTGAGCTCACTGGCGGTCTTCGCCGAGTCGAACGAACCGAGGGGGGTCAGCTCCTCGACGACCTGCTGGGGCACGCCGGCCCCGTCGCGGATGTCGGCTCCGGACTCCCAGAACTCCTTCAGACGCTCCTCGTCGAATCCGGGGGTGCCGTCCTCGTCGAAGAGGTTCTTGCCCTCGCTGCGGAGCTGCAGCTCGAGGTTCTGGATGCGGCCCGAGAAGTCGGAGCCACCCCAGAAAGCGCCGCCGCTCGCATCGGTGACCTCGGCGATCCAGTCGGAGTAGTCGGCCCAGTCGCCGCCTGCGAACTCCTCGACGCCCGCGGTCTCGAGGAGCGCCGGGTTCGTGAACATGCCCCACGCGTTGGTCGAGGTGGCGATGCCGTAGGTCGTGTCGTCGACCACGCCGATGCTGAGGATGTTCTCGGGCAGCGGGTCGGTCTCGATGACGGATCCGAGATAGGGCTCGAGGTCGAGGAGCAGTCCGTTCTCGGAGTACTGGCGCAGGTACGAGTAGTCGAACTGCATCACGTCGGGGAGACCGCCACCGGCGGCCTCGGTCTGACGCTTCTCCCAGAACTCCGGGAATCCGAGGAACGTCGCGTTGACCGTGATGTTCGGGTACTCCTCGTTGAACGCCTCGATCGCCTGGTTGTACAGGTCGGCTCGGACGTCGTTGCCCCAGAACGCGAGGTCGAGGGTGACCTTCTCATCGGGGTCGTAGGTGGCTCCCCCCTCGGGGGTGCCCCCGCCGGCGCAGCCGGCGAGTACCAGCGCTGCGCTGGTGGCGACGGCCGCTGCGGCCGCCAGACGCTTCTTGCTGAACATCGTTGTCCTCTCTGGTGAACGTCCTCGTTCGGCAAAGCCGTGGAACGCCTGTGTCCATGTGGTGCGGGTGACGATTCCCGTGGGTGCAGGGAAAACGCTTACCTGCACGCTAATCCAGATTGAAACGTTTCGCAACCGGTAATTTCACCGCCGGATTACATCGATTACCGCGTGGGATTCGATTCTTCCACGATCAGATTCTCCGCTGCGACGACGAGACGCACCCGATACACGGCAGATCGCCTCTGCTCCCCCGTCGCGACATGCCCCGGAGCGGCCTGCGCCGTGCCGAAGAAGTAGAACCACAGGTCGTCGCCGTCGCGCACGTGCGCTCCGTGATTGCCGTGGCCCCCGGTCGGCAGATGGTCGAGGATCACGGCATCCTCCTCGCCCTGGCGCTTCCAGTCGGTGCCGTCGTCGGAGCGGTAGACGCCCATCCCCCGCCACTCGTCGACGATCAGCCACCAGAAACCGCCGAGCTCGAACACGGTCGGCCCCTCGTGCGGTCTCCCGCCGATCGCCACGCCGTCGAGACTCCAGCCGGCGAGATCAGGCGATGAGGAGACCATCGTGATCGAGTCCGCCGCCTCGTCCTTGCACCAGAGACGCCACAGCCCGTCCGGTGTGCGAGCCACGGCCGCATCGATCACACGATCGCTGCTCAGCGAGAGCGGGCCGCGCCTCGACCACTGGCGGAGATCGTCTGAGACGTACTCGACGATCGAGCGCGCGAACCCCGGCCAGCGGTCGGGGATGCCGTCGATCTCGGTGAGATACATGCGCCACCGTTCGCCGTCCCAGACGACCTCGGGTGCCCAGTGGGTGCGATCGACCTCAGCAGGCGGCGGGCCGGGCTCGAGGACGAGATCGGAGGCCGCGGGTTCGAGCGTTCCGTCATAGTGCCAGTCCACTCCGTCGCGAGATGTCGCGACGCCGATGCGGCTGCCGTGAATCCATGAGACCCCCGGCCCCGCATCCTCCAGGCTCGCGCGGCGCTGCGTGTAGAACATCCACCACAGTCCGTGCGCGTCGATCACGACCCTCGGGTCGGTCGCGCCGTCGTAGACGGGGTCGCGGTAGAGCTCCCTCATCGGCGCAGATCGGTGACCGGGCTCGCGAAGCCGGCTCGATGGGTGGGGTGCGCGGCCAGGATCTGCGGAGTGATCACGGCGCCGTCGGCCGCGGCCGAGGCGTAGATGCCTGCCACGATCTCGAGCGACCGGGCAGGCGCGTCTGCGGTCGCCGGGAGCGCGCCTCCGTCGAGCAGGGCGTCGAACACGTCGCGCAGCAGCGGCTCGTGATCGCTGCGCTCCTCGGCATCCGGGAACCCCCATCCCTCAGCCTCCGACTCGAAGCCCGGCGCGGGGGTGATCCGCCAGTTCTCGTGGCCGTGCCCGTAGACGTGGTCGACCGTGATCGTGGCCTTCTGCGCGTCGATGCGGATCGAGCTCGCCTCTCGGGGCGACACCGCACTCGTGATGAGCTGAGCGACCACCCCCTGATCGAAGACGATCGTCGCGGTCGAGACGTCCTCGGTCTCGGTCTCACGGTCGAGCCGCCAGAGCCTGCCCTGCACCGATGACCAGTCACCCAGCAGGTGCGCGAGCAGGTCGATCTGATGGATGCCGTGCCCGAGCGTCGTGCCACCGCCCTCGGTCTCCCACTTGCCGCGCCACGGCACGGCGAAGTAGTCGGCGTCGCGGAACCAGAGCGTCTGACACACGGCGACCAGCGGGCGTCCGAGCGCGCCGCTCTGCAGCAGCGAGCGCACGTGCGCCGCGGCAGTTCCGGTGCGCTGCTGGAAGACAACCGCGAGCTGCCTGCCCGCGGCCTCGGCGCCGTCCCGCATCTCGTCGAGCTCGTCGAGCGACGGCGCCGGCGGCTTCTCGACGATCACGTGCGCTCCGGCGGCGAACGCGGCGAGCGACTGCTGACGATGCGGTGCAGGCGGCGTGCAGATGAGCACGACGTCGGGCTGCTCGGCTGCGAGCATTTCGTCGAGGTCACCATAGGCGGCAGCGATGCCGTATCTCTCGGCGAAATCCTGGGCCTTCTCCAGGCTGAGATCGGCGACCGCGACGAGCTCTGCACGCGGGTACGCCGCCACGGCGCGGGCGTGCGCGTTCGCCACGGCTCCGGTGCCCACCAGGGCAGCGCGAAGGGTCTTGCCAGAAGTCATCGGTCCTCCTCAGGACGGCTATCGGCTCGGCCACGACTGGGTCGCTGAGCTTGTCGAAGCGCAGTGACCGGCACTTCGACAAGCTCAGTGAACGAGGGTTGAATCCACATTCGCGCCGGGGTCATCTCATGCCGTTCTGCACCAGGTGCAACCGAGCGTATCGCCCGTCTGCGGCGAGCAGATCGTCGTGCGAACCCTGCTCGACTATGCGTCCGCGCTCGAGCACGACGATGCGATCGGCCTGCCTGATCGTCGACAGCCGGTGCGCGACGACGAGCGTGGTGCGGCCCCGCATCAGCCGTTCGAGCGCCTCTTTCACGAGGCCCTCCGATTCGGGGTCGAGTGCGCTGGTCGCCTCGTCGAGCAGCAGGATCCGCGGGTCGCGGACGAGGGCACGGGCGATCGCGAGGCGTTGACGCTGACCGCCCGAGAGACGTGCGCCTCGCTCGCCGACGACGGTGTGCCACCCCTGCGGCTGCTCGCTCACGAACTCCCAGGCGTTGGCATCTCGCAGAGCCTGTTCGACGCGTTCGGGCGTGACGTCGGGCATGCCGTAGGCGATGTTGTCGAACACCGAACCCTCGAACAGCACGGACTCCTGCGGCACCACCGAGATCGACCGACGAACGGTGCGCAGATCGAGTTCCTGCATGTCGGCCCCGTCGAGCACGATCCGGCCGCTCGACGGTCTGACGAACCCCAGCACGAGATTCAGGAGCGTCGATTTGCCCGACCCCGACGAACCGACGAACGCGACCGTCTCGCCGGGCGCGATGCGCAGATCGATCTCGAACAGGGCATCCTCGTCGGCATCCGAGTAGCGATGCGTCGCCGAGTCGAGCACGATCTCGCCGGCCACCGCCGAGACGACGCGCTTGCCGGAGTTCTGCTCGACGTCGGGCTCCTGCAGGACCTCGGCGATCGAGCGCACCGACTCGAGCCCGCGGGCGCCGACCGGGATCAACATCAGCAGCTGAGTGAGCCCGCCGGTCAACAGAGTGAAGTAGCTCGAGAGCATCACGACCTCGCCGGGCGTGATCGGCAGGAAGCCCGTGAGCGCGCACACGGCCGCGAGCATGAGGCAGGCGACGCCGAGCAGCTGCATCGCCACCCACGAGATCGACGCGACCCGCCCATTGAGCAGGTCGAGGTCGAGGCCGGCCCTGCGCACCCCGTCTGCACCGCCAGCGACCCGGCTGATCGCCGTCTCCTCGAGTCCGTGAGCGCGAGTCACCGGAATCAGCGACGCCATCTCGCCGACGCGGGCAGACAGCGTCTCGATCTCGCGCCGGAAGACCTCGTTGCGACGCTGCGAGCGATTGCGCATGCCGTAGCGGATGCCGATGGCGATGGGCACGGCCAGGGCGTAGACAGGAAGGAACTGCGGCACGGTGATCGCCGTCATCGCGAGCGCGCCGAGCATCACCATGGTCGACGACAGCAGCGGATGCGTGACCTGCTGCAGCATCAGCTCGACGTTCTCGACGTCGCGCACGACCTTCGTCTGCACGATCGATGAGCTCATCCGCGTGTGATACCCGATCGAGAGACTCTGCAGGCGTGCAGTGAGGGCGTTGCGCAGGTCGGCGCCGAGGTCGCGCACCACGGTCATGAAGTTGCGCGTGTAGATGATGTGGTTGGGATAGTTCTGCAGCAGCAGCACCGCGGCGAGCGCGAACCACCACAGCACCTCGGTGACGTCTCCGTCGCTCGCCACCACGTCGATGATCGCCGCGGTGATCACCGGCAGGAACCAGAGGGGGATCTCCTTGATGGCGAAGGCGGTGATCGCGAAGGTCAGCCGCCAGGGCCGGCGGGCGACGAGGCGCAGCACAGAGCGAGTCGGGTGATCCCCATTGATGAGCGCGGCCGGATGGGAAAGCGCTTTCTGTGCCATGGTCCTATCGTAGAGTCACCATCGTCGGCACGGAAGCACGACGACCTGAATCCGCCGGGAGCACCCTCATGACCTTCGACGCCGCATTCGACTGGGCCCGTCGCCACGTGCAGGCAGAGAGACTTCCCACCGCCGTCGTCGGCATGGCCACGGCCGACGGCATCGTCGACCTCGAGGGTTTCGGCGCCGCGACGGATGCCGTCTACCCGCTGTTCTCGATCACCAAGGTGCTCACCGGCATCACCGCGACGAGAGCGATCGAGCGCGGCCTGCTCACTCCGAACACCCCACTCGCCGAAGCCCTGCCGGAGTTCGGATCGTCGCGCGATGACATCGTGCGGCTCTGGCACCTCGCCTCGCACACCTCGGGCATCTCCGAGCCCGCGCTCGACACCGCCCTCCCGCTGCGCCACGAGCTTCTCACGCGAGGCCGGGACTTCGCGGCGGGCACCGCATCGCGATACTCGACACTGGCCTTCGAGGGGATCGCCGCTCTGATCGAGCACGCCACCGACACGTCATGGGACGACGGCACTCTCGGGTGGGCCCACCGCATCGGCGCGATCGGCCTGACCCTCGACACCGCACAGTCCGTCGGAGTGCCCGATGCGGCGGCGGGCGGCCTCGATCTCGATCGGTTCCACGCCACACGCGCGCCGGGCGCCGGACTGCTGGGCAGGGCGGAGGACCTGCTCCACCTCGGCACCGAGCTGCTGCGCATCGGCCGCGGCGAGCGCGACGGCATCCTGTCTCCCGCCGGGCTCGCGATGATGCTGCGGCCGCTGACCGGCGACATTCCCCGACTCGACCCCTACCCCGACGAACGCGGTCAGGACTGGGGGTTCACGTTCAATCTGCGCTCGCGCGCTCCGGGGCTCGTCGACCGCGACGTCTTCGGACACGGCGGCTGGGCCGGCACCGAGTTCTGGGTGCATCCGGGGGCAGGAGTGTGCTGGGTCCTGCTCACGAACGCGGCTGTGCGTCCCGGTGTCGACGCCGACGAACTCGACAACGCAGTCGTCGTCGGCCTGTAGCGGGCGGATCCGTCACCGCAGCGCGCCACGGTAGCGCACCACCTGTCTGAAACGTCTCAAGAAAGTTCTTGCCACGGCGTCCGACGCCGTGCAAGGATCGTGCCAAACCCTTGGGAATGCGTTTTCCGAGGGCCCCGGATCCATCAATCGGTCGAGACGCAGTGATCATTCTCGTCTCGACTCCCCCTTTTGATATCCGCACCGACGCGGGTCTCTCAGTCGTACCCCTTTGCCAGTGATGTCCAAGGAGGAACCGTGGAGCATTCCACCCGTTCTGCACGAATTTCCCGACCGTTCTCGCGCCTGCGCGCCGGGTTCGCCGCCACCACGATCGCCGCCGTGATCGGAGCGACCATGACCGCCGTTCCGGCGGCCGCCGCGCTCGAACCGGCCGCGGACGGCGCCTGGCGATTCGACTTCGGCACGGCGACGAGCCCTGTCGCCGAGGGATACGAGCCGGTGCTCACGACCTCGCTCTACACCGCCGAGTCAGGGTGGGGGGTGACGGTTCCCGACGGTGTCGCACTGTTCGACCGTGACCGCACCGGCAACCGCACGCCGGCGGATCCGGTCGCCGAGGACTTCGTCGCCGGCACCTCGTGGGGATTCCTGCTCGACAGCGTGCCTGCCGGCGAGTACGACGTGACCGTGACGATCGGCGATGCGCTGACGACGGCGTCGAGCACCAACGCGACGCTGACGCTCGAGGGGGCCGCGCAGACGCGATTGCTGTCGCCCAAAGGCGGCTCCACCACCGAGACGTTCCGCACGAAGGTCGAAGACGGGCAGCTGACCGTGGGCTTCACAGGGAGCGGTCTCGGGGCCTATGTCAACGGCCTGATCGTCACGCCTGTCGTGCCGGCGGTTCCCGCTGATCTCGCGATCGCGAAGGTCGCCTGGAACACGGTCGATCTCTCCTGGGCACCCTCGGACGGCGCCGCGGCCTACCGGGTGCTGCGAGCCGACGTCGATGGCGAGGCGGTCGGCGAGTTCGGTCAGATCTCCGAGGTCGAGACGACGACGTTCTCCGACACCGACGTCGCCGAGGGCGACTCATTCGCCTATGCGGTCGAGGCCGTCGACTCCTACGGTCACGTGTCGGCTCGCACCGACGAGGTGCGCAGTGGCGCGATCCCGGCCCTCGCCACTCCGGCGACTCCGGACGGACTCGCGGTCGCGCAGGTGACGAAGGATGCCGTCTCACTGACCTGGACCGCGACGCCGAACGCCGACGAATACATCGTCGAGCGTGCGGGCGCCGATGAGCTCTTCTCCGCCGTCGCCACAGTGACCGCACCTGCGTTCACCGACACGATCGATACGTCGCAGAAGTGGTCGTACCGGGTGACCGCGCGCAACGCGGCGGGCGCGTCCGATGCATCCGTCGCCGTCGAATCCGCGGTCTACTCAGCGCCCGCTCCCCTGCCGACCGGCGACCGGATCGTCTTCGACTTCGGCCCCGGCACCCTCGCCGACGGCGCCGTCGGTGTGACGTCTGCTGTCGGATTCTCCGATGAGTGGGGCTACGGCTTCACGACGGCTCCGGCCTCCCCAGAGCCCGACGTCGACCGTGGCGGCGACGACCCGCTGCGGGGAGACCATGTCGTGGCGCACGGCGGCACCTTCGAGGTGCAGCTCGGCGCGGGCGACTACATCGTGAACGTGATCGCGGGCGACCGCACTGCCGCGAGCGAGATCGCGATCACCGCCGAGGGCATCGCCAAGGTGCAGACGACGGCGAAGCCCACCGGAGAGTACCTCGAGATGGCCTTCCCGATCGCCCTCATCGACGGGCGCCTGACCCTGCAGGTCGGCGGTTCGGCGGCGGCACTCGACGCGTTGACCATCACGCGCCAGACGACCCGGGCACCCGGAGCCCTGCCGACCGTCTACCTCGCCGGCGACTCGACCGTCCAGACATACACCGACACCTTCGCACCGCAGGCGGGGTGGGGACAGATGATCGACCGGTTCTTCGCCGATGACATCGCGTTCGCGAACCACGCGATCGGTGGACGATCCTCGAAGAACTTCATCACGCAGGGCCGTCTCGACGAGGTGCTGCGGGGAATCCGGCCCGGCGACTACCTGTTCGTGCAGTTCGGCCACAACGATGCGACGCAGGGTGTCGATGACCGCTACGCGTCTCCCGCCGACTACAAGGAGTATCTGCGCAGCTACGTGCAGGGGGCGCGCCAGCGCGGTGCGACCCCCGTGCTCGTCACCCCCGTCTCGCGCCGCAGCTTCGACGCCACGACGGGTGCGGCCAACGTGAGCTTCCCCGAGTACGTGGCGAAGATGATCGAACTCGCGCAGGAGGAGGGCGTACCGCTCGTCGACCTGTCGGCATCGAGCCGCGCCTATCTCGACGAGATCGGCCCGGAAGCCGCGAAGTCGGTGTTCCTCTGGGTCGATCCGGGCATCTTCCCCGGGCGCCCGTCCGGCACCCAGGACGACACGCACTTCCAGGACTACGGCGCGATCCAGATGGCTCGCCTCATCGCCCAGGACGTCGCCGCTCTCGACGACCCCCTCGCATCGAAGGTCGTCGACGTCGAGCCGCCCGCCGCGGTGCCTGCCGCGCCGGCGGATCTCGTGGCCGGCTCCATCTCGAATGCCGGCGCCGTGCTGCAGTGGGACGCGTCTTCGGGCGCTGACATCTATCGCATCGAACGCCAGGCCACCGCCGACCCCGAGCAGGTCTGGTCGCTGGTGACCACGACCACGCAGACGAGCGCCATCGTGCAGGGTCTCGCCGAGGGCACGGGGTACCGCTACCGCGTGTTCGCGGTGAACGGCCGGGGCGCCTCGAAGGCGTCGAACACTGTCGCCTTCTCGACCAAGCAGGCGAAGTGGAAGTTCGACTTCCAGCTCACCGGCGGCGCGATCATGCCGGGCTACACCGAGGTGAACCCGGACGACGCGTACACGTCCGACGCGGGTTTCGGCTTCGCGTCTCCTCTGGCGGCGAACGCCGGGCGCGACCGCGGAACCGCCGGCGGCGCGAGCGACCTCGAGCGCGACTTCGTGCTGCCCGGCGACTCGAGCGAGTTCCTGCTGGACGTTCCGAACGGCACCTACTCGGTCAAGACGTATTCCGGCGACTGGATCGGCTCGACCCGGACCAACTTCGACATCGAGGGCAAGGCGCTCGGATCGGGCAATGCCGGCTCGGGCTCGGTCAACGCGTCGGTGCGCGGCCCGGTGCTCGTCACCGACGATCAGCTCACCGTGCGAGCGCACGGTGCAGCGGCCGGAACCCGCCTCAACGGCATCGAGGTGACGCCGATCCTGCTCGGACCGGCCGGCCTCGAGGTGACCGACGTGAACGCGGATCCCGCTGCGCCGACCGTCTCCCTCGCCTGGACCGCCGAGCCGGGGATGACCTGGAAGGTGTACCGGACCTCGGCGTTCGAGAAGTCGTCGGCACTGGTCGGCGATGCCACCACCGCGTCTTTCACGGACACGACGGCCCGCCTGGGGCTGGACTACACGTATCACGTGACCGCGGTCGACCAGACCGGACTCGAATCGGTGCCCTCGACACCCGTCGACGTGTCTCTGGTCGACCCGGGCGTCGATGCGCCGTCGGCACCGACCGCACTCGCGGTCGACCGGCTCGAGAAGCGCGCGGTCGAGATCTCGTGGGCGCAACCGAGCACCGCCGTCTACACGATGGTCTTCCGCTCCGAGATCGAGGGTGAGCGCGGTGAACTCGCCGGCTTCGCCACCACGAACCGTTTCGTCGACACAGCGGTGCTGACGACGATCCCGTACCACTACACCGCTGTCGCAGTGAACGCCGGCGGTGCGGGGCCCGACTCTGCGCAGCTGAGCACGGAGGCTGCCACCGTGCTGCAGCGGCAGGCCGAGTATCTCGACCGCGCGCCGGCAGCCGTGCAGACCGACGACGGCGTGCTGGTCAGCTGGCGCATGCTCGGCACCGACCCGGACGCGATCGCCTTCCACGTCTATCGTGACGGCACGCGCATCACGGATGAGCCGATCAGCGACTCGACCAACCTCCTCGACGCCGACGGTTCGGGCGGCTCGACGTACTTCGTCACGAGCCTCCTCGAGGATCGCGAGGCCACGGTGACCGACGAGTTCGGAGTGCAGAGCGGAGACCACCTCTCGATCCCTCTCGACAAGCCCGCCGACGCGTACACGAAGGACGGACAGCCGTACTCGTACCGCGCCAACGACGCGAGCGTCGGAGATCTCGACGGCGACGGGCAGTACGAGATCCTCGTCAAGTGGGACCCCTCGAACTCGAAGGACAACTCGCAGTCGGGCTATACGGGCAACGTGTACCTCGATGCCTACCGTCTCGACGGCACCCGCCTGTGGCGCATCGACCTGGGAGTGAACATCCGGGCGGGCGCGCACTACACGCAGTTCCAAGTGTTCGACTATGACGGCGACGGCCGCGCCGAGGTGATCATGAAGACCGCCGACGGCACGGTCGACGGCGTGGGGCAGCCCATCGGCAACGCCAGCGCCGACCACCGCAACAGCACGGGGTACGTGCTCACCGGACCCGAGTACCTCAGCGTCTTCAACGGACTCACGGGGGCCGCGGTCGACACCGTGGACTACGTGCCGGCCCGAGGCGACGTCGGCTCGTGGGGCGACACGTACGGCAACCGGGTCGACCGGTTCCTGGCGGCGACCGCGTATCTCGACGGCGAGCACCCCAGCGCGATCTTCAGCCGCGGGTACTACACCCGTGCCGTGATGGCGGCGTACGACTTCGACGGCTCGACGCTGACGCAGCGATGGGTGCTCGACTCGAACGACGCGGGCAGTGAGGGCTTCTACGGCGAGGGCAACCACAGTATGTCTGTGGCCGATGTCGACGGCGACCAGAAGGACGAGATCGTCTTCGGCTCAGCCACGGTCGATGACGACGGCTCTCTGCTCTACTCGACCGAGCTCGGGCACGGAGACGCGATCCACGTCTCGGACCTCGTGCCCTCGAACCCCGGCCTCGAGGTGTTCGCGGCGCACGAGGACATGAACGCCTCGGGCAGTGTCGGTGCGACGATGCGCGACGCCCGCACGGGCGCGGTTCTCTGGTCCATCCCCGCTGCCAAGGACACCGGTCGTGCCGCATCCGGCGACATCGACCCCCGGCATGAGGGCGCCGAGGGATGGGCGATCGGCGGAGACGCCGCGTGGAACTCCCCCGTCGGCCAGCTGAGATCATCCACGGGCGAGCTCATCGGCGAGCGCATTCCTGCGGCGAACTTCCTCGCCTGGTTCGACGGAGACCCGCTGCGGGAGATCGTCGACCACGACTGGAACGCCGAGACGTCCACGGGCGTGCCGACGGTGTCGAAGTGGAACTGGGAGACCGAGTCCAGCGACGTGATCCTGAAGGCGGAGGGCGCACTCTCCAACAACAGCACCAAGGGGACGCCGAACCTGCAGGCTGATCTGTTCGGCGACTGGCGCGAGGAGATCGCCTGGCGCTCCGACGACTCGACCGAGCTGCGGGTCTACTCCACCACCGACGACACGGACCTGCGCCTGCGGACCCTCATGCACGACTCGGTGTACCGGCTCTCGGTCGCGTGGCAGAACACCGGATACAACCAGCCGCCGCACACGAGCTTCTTCCTCGGCGACGGCATGGAGCAGCCGCCGGCACCGCACATCGCGGTGACGGGCGACCCCTCGGGTGCGGTCGATCAGACGGCTCCTGTCGTGTCGGGGATGCCTGCAGACGGCGCCCTGTTCCCGAGCACGTCGACCTTCACGGTGGACGTGACGGCTGCCGATCCCGAGTCGGGGGTGCGCACTCTCGACATCACCTTCGACGGAGAACCGGTGGCGCCCGGCCAGACGATCGATCTGGCCGATCTCGTTGGCCCCCACACCGTGACCGTCAACGCGGTCAACCACGACGGCCTCGTCACCCGTGCGGAGGCGCAGATCCTGGTCTACGACGACGAGCGGCCCGCGGCGAAGCCCGCCCGCGGCACGCTGTCGACGGACTCGGGGTGGGACACCGGTCTGCACGACGGTGAGTTCACGGTGTCGATGAACCTCTGGCACGGCGCGAACGGCTCGGTGTTCCGGCTCTACGAGAACGGCACGCTCATCGCGACCAAGCTGCTCGATGCCGACTCGCCGAAATCCCAGCTCACCACGGTCTCCGTGAGCGGCCGCACCGACGGCACGTACGTCTACACGGGCGAACTGGTCAACGCGAAGGGCACGACGGCCACGACATCCGTCACGGTGAAGGTGAAGGATGCCGCACCCGGGGTGCCCGTGGTCAGCCACGACAACTGGGATCGAGACGGCAGCTATTCCGTGACCACCGACCTCTGGTGGGGCACGAACGGCACCGAATACCGGCTGTACGAGAACGGCGTTCTGATCGACACTCAGACGCTGGTGGCCGCCTCACCCTCGGCGCAGCACGCCAAGACGGCGGTCACCGGGCGCGCCCCAGGCACCTACGCCTACGTCGCCGAGTTCTCGAACGCTGCCGGCACCACGGCTTCGAGGAACGTGACCGTGGTCGTGAGGTGATCAGCCGATCCATCCGAGGCATGGCCGGTCGCTTGACAGAGCGACCGGCCATGCTAATGTGGACAGCGTTGAATGAAACGATTCAAAGCCGCTCGATGAAGAGAGACCGATCATGACCCGCGTCGCGTTCCAGTTGCAGGTGCGCCCTGAACTGCTCGACGAATATCTCGCCCGCCACTCGCCCGTCTGGCCCGAGATGCTGGCCGAGATCGCTGCCGCCGGCCGCCGCAACTACTCACTGTTCCTGGCCGAGGGCGGCACGCTCGTCGGGTACTACGAGACCGACGATGACGCCGCGGCACAGGCCTACCTCGCCGCATCCGCCGTCGCCGCGCGCTGGGAGGCCGAGATGGGCCGCTTCTTCATCGATCTCGACGGGCGCCCGGACCAGGCCGCCACCGCACTCACCGAGGTGTTCCACCTCGAAGACCAGCTCGCCGGGTCCGGCGGCTCTCTCGCATCAGACACCGACGACATCGACAACCGCAACGACACCGAAGGCAGCGCCTCATGAGCATCCTCTCGTCCGACAACCTCGCCGCTCTCGAGCAGCAGGGCATCGAGCTCCCCAGTTGGGCGTTCGGCAACTCCGGCACCCGTTTCAAGGTGTTCGGCACGCCGGGCACGCCCCGTGACCCGTGGGAGAAGATCGCGGATGCCGCGCAGGTCAACGCCTACACCGCGCTCGCTCCCTCGGTCGCCCTGCACATTCCGTGGGACCTCGTCGACTCGTTCTCGGATCTGCGCAAGCACGCCGAAGACCTCGGCGTGACCCTCGGCACCGTCAACTCCAACACCTTCCAGGACGACGACTACAAGTTCGGCGCCCTGACCCATGAGGACCCGACGATCCGCCAGAAGGCGATCGATCACCACCTCTCCTGCATCGACGTCATGGATGCCACGGGCAGCCGCGACCTGAAGATCTGGCTCGCCGAGGGCTCGAACTACCCCGGCCAGGCTGACCTCCGCGGCCGCCAGGACCGCCTGCAGGAGTCGCTGCAGCAGATCTACGCGCGCCTGGGCGACGACCAGCGCCTCGTGCTGGAGTACAAGTTCTTCGAACCGGCGTTTTACCACACCGATGTTCCCGACTGGGGCACGTCATACGCGCAGGTCAGCTCTCTCGGCGAGAAGGCCATGGTGTGTCTCGACACCGGCCACCACGCCCCCGGCACCAACATCGAGTTCATCGTCATGCAGCTGCTGCGCCTCGGCAAGCTCGGCTCGTTCGACTTCAACTCGCGCTTCTACGCCGACGACGACCTGATCGTCGGTGCGGCAGACCCGTTCCAGCTGTTCCGCATCCTGTTCGAGGTCGTGCGCGGCGGCGGCCTGAACAACCCCGAGGTGGCGTTCATGCTCGACCAGTGCCACAACGTCGAAGACAAGATCCCCGGCCAGATCCGCTCGGTGCTCAACGTGCAGGAGATGACGGCCCGCGCGCTGATCGTCGACCGCGATGCGCTGACCGCGGCGCAGAAGTCCGGCGACGTTCTCGCCGCGAACGCCGTCTTCATGGATGCGTTCTACACCGACGTGCGCCCGGCCCTCGCCGAGTGGCGCGAGTCGCGCGGGCTCGCCGCCGATCCGATGAAGGCCTACGCCGAGTCGGGCTACCAGCAGAAGATCGCCGCCGACCGCGTCGGCGGCGTGCAGGCCGGCTGGGGCGCGTAGCCTCGACCGCTGACCCCATGAGACCCGTCGGGATGCGGGAGCCGATCCCCGCATCCCGACGCCCCACTGACAGAAGGACGGATGCTGTGAGAGACCAGGTGCTCGACGGGCCGCACGGCCCGTTGCGCGTGCGTGTGTACGAGCCGGAGAACCCCGCGGGCCCCGGCCTCGTCTGGGTGCACGGCGGCGGTTTCGCCGCGGGCGAGATCGACATGCCCGAGGCAGACTGGGTCGCACGGAGCCTCGCCGACCGGGGCATCGTCGTCGTGTCTGTCGACTACGCCCTCGCTCCGTTCCCACGCGCGTGGTCCGCGGCATCCGGAGCTCCCGAGCGAGACGGCGTGCACTACCCCGTCGCCTCCGACGAGGTCGAAGCCGCGTTCCGCTGGGCTGTCGACTCCGGCCTCGCCCACGGCCCCTGGTCGATCGGCGGAGCGAGCGCAGGCGGCAACCTCGCGACCGGCGCAGCCCTGCGGCTGAGCCATGGCGCAGGGCCCGTTCCCGCTCTCGCGGTGCTCGCCTATCCGACGCTGCATGCCGTCCAGGGTGAGCCTGATGCCGCCCTGCGCTCAGCGCTCGATGCCGATCCGGAGGCCGACACGTTCGGACCCGATCCCGTGCGAGTCATGTACGAGAACTACCTGGGCGGGCCCGCCGAGGGCGGGGACGTCTACGCCGTGCCCGGCACAGCATCCCCCGCTCAGCTCTCGCACTTCCCCGCCACGATCATGATCAATGACGAGATCGACGAGCTGCGCGTCTCCGGGGAGGCGTTCGGGGCCACGCTGCGCGACGCCGGCATCGACCTCGACATCTCCACCGAGCCTGGCACGCGCCACGGCCACCTCAACCGTCCGGAACACGCGGCGGCGACAGCATCCATCGATCGCTTCGCCCGCCGCATCCTCGCCACGTCTCCCGAGAACAAGGAACAGCCATGACCAACCCCACCGCCGCCGCCCTCATCGAGCGGTCGAACCGCCTGGGCGCCGACCCCAAGAACACCAACTACGCGGGCGGCAACACGTCGGCGAAGGGCACCGAGACCGATCCGGTCACCGGGCAGCCGGTCGAGCTGATGTGGGTCAAGGGGTCGGGCGGCGACCTGGGCACGCTGCAGGAGCAGGGGCTCGCCGTGCTGCGTCTCGACCGCATGCGCGCTCTCGTCGACGTCTACCCCGGCCTCGACCGTGAAGACGAGATGGTCGCCGCGTTCGACTACTGCCTGCACGGCAAGGGCGGAGCCGCCCCGTCGATCGACACCGCGATGCACGGACTCGTCGACGCCGCACACGTCGACCACCTGCACCCCGACTCCGGCATCGCGATCGCGACCGCCGCCGACGGCGAAGCGCTGACCACGAAGATCTTCGGCGACAAGGTCGTCTGGGTCCCGTGGCGCCGCCCCGGCTTCCAGCTCGGACTCGACATCGCCGCGATCAAGGCGAAGAACCCACAGGCGATCGGTACCATCCTCGGCGGCCACGGCATCACCGCGTGGGGTGACACGTCGGAGGAGGCCGAGGCCAACTCGCTCTGGATCATCGACACCGCCGCCGCCTACATCGAGGCGAACGGCAAGTCCGACCCGTTCGGTGGCGTGCGCTCCGGCTTCGAGGCGCTGCCCGAGGCCGAGCGCCGCGAGCGCGCCGCAGCTCTCGCCGGCACCATCCGCGGCATCGCGTCGACCGACAAGCCGATGGTCGGCCACTTCACCGACTCCGACGTCGTGCTCGACTTCCTCGCCTCAGACCGCGCCCCCGAGCTCGCCGCCCTCGGCACCAGCTGCCCCGACCACTTCCTGCGCACCAAGGTCAAGCCGCTGATCCTCGACCTGCCCGTCACGGCATCGGCCGATGAGCAGATCGCCCGCCTGCACGAGCTGCACACCGAGTATCGCGCCGACTATCAGGCCTACTACGACGCCCACGCTTCGACAGGCTCAGCGCAGGCGCCCGCGTCGCCCGCGATCCGCGGCGCCGACCCGCTCATCGTGCTCGTGCCCGGCATCGGCATGTTCTCGTACGGCGCGAACAAGCAGACCGCCCGCGTCGCCGGCGAGTTCTACGTCAACGCGATCAACGTGATGCGCGGCGCTGAGGCGCTGTCGACCTACTCCCCCATCTCCGACGCCGAGAAGTTCGCCATCGAGTACTGGGCGCTCGAGGAGGCGAAGCTGCAGCGGATGCCGAAGCCGAAGTCGCACCAGGGTCGCATCGCGTTCGTGACCGGCGCGGCATCCGGCATCGGCAAGGCCATCGCCACCCGTCTCGCCGCCGAGGGCGCCTGCGTCGTCATCGCCGACCTCGATCTCGAGAAGGCGCAGGCCGCCGCGGCCGAGCTCGGAGGCACCGACGTTGCGATCGGCGTCGCGGCGAACGTCGCAGATGCGGATGCGATCCAGGCCGCTCTGAACGACGCCGTGCTCGCGTTCGGAGGCGTCGACCTCGTCGTCAACAACGCCGGGCTCTCGCTGTCGAAGCCCCTGCTCGAGACCACCGAGAAGGACTGGGACCTGCAGCACGACGTCATGGCCAAGGGCTCGTTCCTCGTGTCGAAGGCCGCGGCCCGAGTGCTGATCGACCAGAAGCTCGGCGGCGACATCATCTACATCTCCTCCAAGAACTCCGTCTTCGCGGGGCCGAACAACATCGCGTACTCGGCGACCAAGGCCGACCAAGCGCACCAGGTGCGACTTCTGGCGGTCGAGCTCGGCGAGTTCGGCATCCGCGTCAACGGCATCAACCCCGATGGCGTCGTACGCGGTTCGGGCATCTTCGCCTCGGGCTGGGGCGCGAACCGCGCAGCCACCTACGGCGTGGCCGAAGAGGACCTCGGCCAGTTCTATGCCAACCGCACGATCCTCAAGCGCGAGGTCGTCCCCGAGAACGTGGCGGATGCCGTCTACGTTCTGACGGGTCCCGAGCTCAGCCGCACCACGGGTCTGCACATCCCGGTCGACTCCGGCGTCGCCGCGGCGTTCCTGCGATGACGGTGCGGTCCGTCGCCGCCGTCGACCTCGGGGCGACCAGCGGTCGCGTCATGATCGGGCGGATCGGCGACGGCCGGCTCGACCTCGAACTGGTGTCGCGGTTCCCGAACGGTCCCGTCGAGCGTGAAGACGGCCTGCACTGGGACTTCGGGGCTCTGTACGAACATGTCGTCGAAGGGCTCGCCGAAGCTGTGCGCCGAGAGCCGGGCATCGAGAGCATAGGCATCGACTCGTGGGCGGTCGACTACGGCCTGCTCGAGGGCGGCGCGCTTCTCGCCGAGCCGTTCCACTATCGCGACGCGCGCACCGCGCGTGGAGTCGACGAGGTGCACGCGATCGCGCCCTTCGCCGAGCTGTACCAGCGCAACGGGCTGCAGTTCCTGCCGTTCAACACGCTGTACCAGTACCGTGTCGACACCCGCCTCGCCGACGCCGACACCGCCCTGTTGGTCCCCGACCTCATCGCGTTCCTGCTCACCGGAACGGCTGTGGCCGAGCGCACGAACGCCTCGACCACCGGGCTGCTCGGGGTCGAGTCCGGTGAGTGGGACGCCGAGCTGGCCGATCGTCTCGGCATCCCGTCGCGCATCCTGCCTCCGTTGGTCGACCCTGGCGTGACCATCGGCACACTGCGTCCTGAGATCACCGCGCGCATCGGCAAGGACCTGCCCGTCATCGCGGTCGGCTCCCATGACACGGCATCCGCGGTCGTCGCCACTCCCCTCTCGACTCCGCACTCCGCGTACATCTCGTGCGGCACGTGGGGGCTGGTCGGCGTCGAGCTGACCGAGCCTGTGCTGACGGATGCTGCGCGCCAGGCCAACTTCACGCACGAACTCGGGGTCGACCGGCGCTATCGGTTCCTGCACAACGTGACGGGACTCTGGTTGCTCAGCGAGACGGTGCGCGCCTGGGAGGCGGAGGACGGCTCGTCGATCGACCTGCCCGAGCTGCTGGCCGCGGCATCCGCGGTCACCGACGAGGTGCCGACCTTCGACGCGAACGACCCGACGCTCAGCGCCCCCGGAGACATGCCTGCGCGCATCACGGCACTGTTCGGATCGGAAGCGCCGTCTTCACGGCCGGCATTCGCCCGGTCGATCGTCGAATCGATCGCGACCGCGTTCGCGGATGCGGTGCAGACGGCATCCGATCTGTCCGGGCGCGAGCTCGACAGCATCCATCTGGTCGGCGGAGGTTCGCTGAACCGCCTGCTGTGCCAGGCGACGGCCGACCGCACCGGCCTTCCGGTGCTCGCGGGCCCCGTCGAGGCGACCGCCCTCGGCAACGTGCTCGTGCAGGCGCGCACCCTCCGCGCCGCGCCCGGGTCTCTCGAGGAGCTGCGTTCCCTGGTCGCCGCGACCCACGAGCCCGAGCGCTTCGACCCGCGCTGACCCCGGTCCCCGCCCCCGCCCCGGCCTGTCTCCGTCTGCGTGCTGCCGACGGCACACCTGGCTGGACGATCCCCGGATGGATGCTGAAACCACCTTCCCCGGCATCCATCCGTACTTTCCCCAGCCATCCGTCCCGGCTCCGGCCCCGAGGTCCCCTCCCGTCTGTCCTTTTTGGTCCCGTCCCCGGGCACCCCGCCGCACACCTGGCTGGCCAATCCCCGGATGGATGCTGAAGCCACCCTTCTCCGGCATCCATCCGTACTTTCCCCAGCCATCCGTCCCGGCAGACGCGAAAGGGGGCGCCGGAGCCGAAGCCCCGGCGCCCCCTCACGAGGCGATTCGACTCAGAAGTCGAACTCGCCGATGTTGTCTGCGTTGAACTCGAACGGGTCGCCGAGCAGCACGACGCCGTCGGCGCCGACCTCGTACTCGCCGAGCTCGCCCGCCTCGAAGGTGTCGCCCTCTTCACCGGTGATGTCGCCCTCGATCAGCGCCTTCGACGCGAATGCCGCCAGGTAGCCGAGGTCGGCAGGGTTCCACAATGCGAAGGCGGTGACGGTGCCGTCTTCGACGTACTCGCGCATCTGGTTCGGCGTGCCGAGACCGGTGATCGCGACCTTGCCCTTGTAGTCCGAGGTCGAGACGTAGCGCGCAGCAGCCGCGATGCCGACCGTGGTGGGCGAGATGATGCCCTTCAGATCCGGGTGGCTCTGCAGCAGAGCCGCCGTCTTGTCGAACGAGGTCTGGTCGTCGTCGTCGCCGTAGACGGTCTCGACGATCGTGATGTCCGGGTACTCGCTGGCGACATACTCCTTCATCAGCTCGATCCAGGCGTTCTGGTTGGTCGCATTGGCGGATGCCGACAAGATCGCGACCTCACCGGCTCCGCCGATCTGGTCGGCGATCAGGTCGACCTGCACCTTGGCGATGCCCTCGGAGTCGGCCTGGTTGATGAAGAGGTCGCGGCACTCGGGATTCGTGTCGGAGTCGAAGGTGACGACCTTGACGCCTGCGTCGCGAGCCTCGTTCAGCGCGTCGCAGATCGCCTTCGGGTCGTTGGCCGAGACGACCAGTGCGCCGACGGCCTGCTGCGTAGCGGTGTTGATGTAGCTGACCTGGGCGTCAGGCGTGGCCTCGGCGGGTCCGACCTCGGCGAACGTGCCCCCGAACTCGTCGACGGCGGTCTTGCCGCCCTCGCTCGAGGTGTCGAAGTACGGGTTGCCGAGGTTCTTGGGCAGGAACGTGATCGAGAGATTGTCGGATCCGCCACCCTCGCCCGAGCCGGATCCGCCGGAGCCGCCACTGGTGTCGGCACAGCCGGTCAGCACGAGCGCTGCGGCCACGGCGACAGCCGCGAAGCCCGCGATCTTCTTACGTGCAAACATCATTGTTCTTCCTTTCGTGATGATCACCGCAGGCGGATGCCGGCGATGAGAGGCTGCCTCATGGTGCGGGAGAGGCCGCTACGCGCAGTGGTGGACCGGCCTTCGCTCGCACGCGCTGCACCCAGGCCAGGGCGCTGGCCGCGACGACCGAGAAGATCAGCAGCCCGCCGGTGATGATGTTGATGACGTCAGAGGTGACGCCGGCGAGACGCAGGCTGCTGCCGAGCACCCCGATGAGCAGCACCGCGGCGACGACACCGTGCAGGTGCCCCCTGCCGCCGAAGACCGACACACCGCCGAGCACGACAGCCGCGATCACCTGCAGCTCGAGCCCGGTGGCGTTGTCGCCTCGAGCACTGCCGAAGCGCAGCGTGTAGAAGATTCCGGCGAAGGCGGCGACGACACCTGAGAGCACGAACAGGATGAACTTCGTCCGCTCGACGTTCACTCCGGAGAACCGTGCGGCATCCTTCGACAACCCGATCGCGAATACGCCTCGCCCGAAGGGCGTGAAGTGCAGCAGCACCGCGAAGAGCACCAAAAAGATCAGGAACGGGATCACGATGTACGGGATCGTCGTGCCGGCGATCTTCGCCTTCGCCAGTGCTGTCCATGTCTCGGGGAAGTCGGTCACGGCGGTGGTGCCGAGCAGACCGACAGCGAGACCGCGGAACAGCGCGAGCGTGCCGATCGTGACGGCGAGCGACGGCAGACCGACGGTCGTCACCAGGAAGCCGTTGAACGCACCGCCCACGACGCCGACCACGAGTGCCGCGAGGGCGGCTACTTCGAATGGGGCACCCGACTCGGTGAGCACGCCCGTCACCACGCTGGCGAGTCCGACCATGGATCCGACCGAGAGGTCGATCTCGCCCGTGATCATCACCAGGGTCATCGGCAGTGCGATCAGCAGAATCGGCGCCACATCGAGCAGCAGGTAGTTCGCGGTGATCGGCTGAGCGAAGCCGCGGATCGACACCGCCGCGACGATGGTCACGAACACGAGCAGCGCGATGATCGCGAACTCGCGGTTGACGAAGATGCGCCGCCAGAGCGGTCGGTCGTAGTCGCGGATGACGCGGATCGACCCCGTCGTCGTGGTGGTGGTCATGATTCGTCCCTCGCCTCGATGAGCTGGCGTCTCTGTCTGACCGCGAGCACCCGGTCGAGCACGATGGCCCCGATGATCAGCACGCCGACGACGGCGCGCTGCCAGAAGTCGGGGATGCCGAGGATCGGCAGCGCGCGGTTGATGGTCATCAGGAGCATCGCGCCGATCGCCGCACCCCAGACGGTGCCGACTCCACCGGTGATAGCGATGCCGCCGATGACGGCGGCGCCGACCGCATCCAGCTCCCAGCCGCTGCCGGCCTGCGAGCTGATCGACCCGTACCGGGCGGCGTAGAAGACACCCGCAAGTCCGGCGAGCGCGCCAGAGAGCACGAATGCCGAGAGCACACGGCGGGTGACTTTGAGTCCGTAGAGCTCGGCGGCCGACGGGTCGGATCCGATCGCGTAATACTCACGGCCACTGCGGGTGTTGCGCAGATACCAGGCCGCGAGGGCGAGCACGATCACCGCGACGATCGACAGCACCGGGATGAAGAGGATCTGCTGTGTGCCGAGCGCGAGGAAGTCCTTGGGCATATCGGAGGCGTTGATGCGGTCACTGCCGGTCCACAGCACGTTGATGCCGCGGTAGGCATACAGAGTGCCGAGGGTGATCACCATCGCCGGTACCTTCGCGAACGCGACCAGCGCGCCGTTCACGAGGCCGAGGAAGGCGCCGAGCAGCACGGCCGCGATCACGACGAGAACGATCGGGATCCCGGGCACGTCGACGAACAGGCGTCCGGTCAGATATGCCGTCAGCCCCATCACCGAACCGACCGAGAGATCGACGTTCCGGGTGATGATGACGATCGCCTGGCCGACGGCGACGAGCATGAGGATCGACGGCGTGAGCAGCAGGTCGCGCCACCCGTCGGCGCTGAACAGGAAGTTGGGGTTCTTCACCGTGGCGGCGATCACGACGAGCACGAGCGCGGCGAGGATGCCGAACTCCCGTGCACGGCCGACTCCGCCGAAGGACTTCTTGGCCGCGGCGGGCGCGGGTGCCGTGGTGATGGCGCTCATGCGTGCAGCTCCGATGAGTGGGTGGCAGCGAACATGACGTTCTCGCTGGTGGCGTCGTCGCGGGAGATCTCAGCGGTGATGCGGCCTTCGCGCATGACCAGCACCCGGTCTGCCATGCCGAGGACCTCGGGCAGCTCTGACGAGATCATCAGGATTCCCAGGCCCTCGCCCGCGAGCTGCGAGAGCAGCCGGTGCACCTCGGACTTCGTACCCACGTCGATGCCTCGGGTGGGCTCGTCGATGATCAGGACGCGCGGGTCGGTGGCCAGCCACTTGGCCAGCACGACCTTCTGCTGGTTTCCGCCGGAGAGGGTGGATGCCACGGTGTCGAGCGCGTGCGTCTTGACCTCGAGGCGCGATGCCCATTCCTTCGCCGCCCGGTTCTCGATGCCGCTGGTGATCAGACCCCACTTCGAGAGCCGACGACGGATGGCGAGCGTGATGTTGCCGCCGACACCCGCGTCGATCACGAGGCCCTGCTTGCGGCGGTCTTCAGGCACGAGCGCGAGTCCGCTGCGCATCGCGGCCGACGGGCTGCGGCGCGCAACGCCTGCGCCGAGCATCCGCACCTCCCCCTCGTCGTACGGATCGACGCCGAAGACCGCGCGGGCGACCTCGGAGCGCCCGGCCCCGACGAGACCGGCGAGCGCGACGATCTCGCCCGCGCGCACGGTGAAGGAGATGTCGTGGAAGACACCGGGGCGGGTGAGTCCCGTGACCTCGAGCAGCGGCTCTCCGACGACGGCCTCCTGCTTGGGGAACAACTCGGTGACGTCGCGTCCGACCATCTGGCGGACCAGCTCGTCGACCGTCGTCTCGGCGATGGCTGTGGTGTCGATATAGGCGCCGTCGCGCATGACGGTGACGGTGTCGCACAGGTCGAACACCTCGTCGAAGCGGTGCGAGATGAAGAGGATCGCGCGGCCCTCGTCGCGCAGGCTCCGGGCGACGGCGAACAGACGGTCGACCTCGACGCCGCTGAGTGCAGCCGTCGGCTCATCCATGATCAGCACACTCGCGTCGAGGGAGATCGCCTTGGCGATCTCGATGATCTGCTGGTCGGCGATCGACAGGCCCTCGGTGATGCGATCAGGGTCGAGCGTCACGCCCAGGCGGCGGAAGATCCGGTCGACCTCGGTGCGCATCGCCTTGCGGTCGATACGACCGAGGAACCCCGTGGGCTGGCGCCCCATGAAGATGTTCTCCGTCACCGAGAGATCAGGGAACAGCGTCGGCTCCTGATAGATGACCGCGATGCCCGCGGCCTTCGACTGGGCGGTGCTGGTGAAGTCGATGTCTTCGCCGTGCAGGCGGAAGTCCCCCGAGTCGCGGCGGTAGAGACCGGCCATGATCTTCACCATCGTCGACTTGCCCGCGCCGTTCTCGCCGATGAGGGCGTGGATGGAACCCGGGCGGAGCGTCAGGCTGCCGGAGCGGAGTGCGACGACGGGGCCGAAGGACTTCACGACCCGATGCAGCTCGAGCGCGGTGGGGGGAGCGCTTCGGGCGGAGGCTGCGTCTACCACTGGCTTTCCTCTCCGTTGAGGGGGATGATGATCGGAATGAACTTACCTGAATCGATTCAAGCTCGTTTCAGGCTAGTGTATGTGATGCAGGCCTCAGGTCAACCCCCGATGCCGAAGCGTGATCCGCCCGACGACGAGAGGACAGCCGAATGCCGATCAGCATCCGCGATGTCGCCGTGCGTGCGGGCGTCTCCGTCGGCACGGTCTCGAACGTCCTCAACCGCCCGGACGAGGTTTCCAGCGACTCTGTCGAGCGCGTCACGCAGGCGATCGAAGAACTCGGCTACGTGCGCAACGACGCCGCCCGCAAGCTTCGGGCCGGCGTGAGCACGACCGTCGGATTCGTGGTGCTCGACGGACAGAACCCGTTCTACAACGATGTCGTGCGCGGCGCTGAAGACGAGGCATCGAGCCACGGCATCGCCATCCTCTATGGCAATACCGACGACGACCCGTCCCGCGAGAAGGTCTATCTCGATCTGTTCCGCGAGCAGCAGGTGCGCGGGCTGCTCATCGCCCCCTACGGCGATGTCATGACGCAGCTGCGCAAGTTCCGCGCGAGCGGTATCGCCACCGTGCTCGTCGACCGATTCAGTGCAGACAGCGGCTTCTCTTCGGTGTCGGTCGACAGCGTCGCCGGAGGGCGGCTGGCCGTCGAACACCTGATCGAGGGCGGACGACGGCGCATCGCCTTCGTCGGCGGCCCCTTCGACATGCGGCAGGTCACCGACCGCCTCGCCGGTGCTCGCGCCGCGGCCGAGAATGCGGCAGTGCATGTCGAACTCGAGGTCGTGCCGACCGCCGCGATGACCGTCGAAGAGGGTGTCGCCGCGGGCGCCCGCCTACTCACCCGCCCTCGGCGCGAATGGCCGGATGCACTGTTCGCCGCCAACGATCTGCTCGCCCTCGGGCTGCTGCAGTCACTCGTGTCCGGCGGGCGTGTGCTCGTACCGGACGAGATCGCGCTGATCGGCTTCGATGACAACCCGTTCGCCGCCGCAGCTGCGGTGCCTCTGTCCTCCATCCGCCAGCCCAGCCGGATGATCGGCCGCACCGCACTGCGGATCGTGCTCGAAGAGGCGGCCGACCCCGAGAGCATCCCGCGGCAGACCGTGTTCCCGCCCGAGCTGATCGTCCGTCGCTCGACCGGCGGCTGATCGAGGTCCGCGGCGCGCAGTCGCAGCACGACTGGCTGACCGATCCCCGGATGGCTGCTGATTGACGCCCGGATGGTTGGCCGGCCGTGATTCGAACAGCCATCCGTCCCGACGCGGCCCGGCCTCAGCTGCCGTACGCCCTCGCGACCGGACGCCGCAGGCCCGCGTACTCGACCGAGGGCCAGCGCTCGTCGACCGTGAGCACCTCCCACCCCTCGGCCGTGCGCAGCATGGTGTCTTCGACCTTGAGCCCCGACGCGGTCGGGTTCCACGCGAAGGCCTGATTCTCGACCAGCAGATCGACGGTGGATGCCGTGGCTCGCGGATCGCGCCCGGCATAGCCCGTCGGGCCTCCCTGGTGGTGCCGCCGCCATTCGTCGGCGTCGAAGCCGAAGCGCGCGTACGCCGCGATGCCCGCCTCGAACACCGCATCGAGCCGCGCACCGGGCACCGACGCGTCGAGGAATGTCCGCTCGACGCCGAGCAGCGGCTCCTCGTCGACCGACGCCCCGATCCACCTCGTGGCGTTGGCGATCAGCCCGTCGCGGCGACCGCACACCACGACCATGGCCCGATCTCCGAGCACGCCGGAGGTCGGAAGCGGATGCCGGAAGCCGCCGCGCCGCGAACCGGCGACGAGCACCACCAGTGGGTCGATTCCCCGTGCGATGAGCTCAGCGGCGATGACGGCCGCGACCGCCCTCTCGGTCTGGGCCGGGTCGACTCGACCGAACACATCGGACAGAGTCTCCGCCGTCTCACGCCCCAGCGATCGATATCTCGCGCGTTCCGCCGGCATCATCTGTGCCCTGGCGGCGCGCAGCTGAGACGCGACCGCCGCCTCCGCCGCACCCGGCCGTTCAGCGGCCGCGATGGCCGGTGGAATCCACCACGGCACCCGCACGACGCGCTCGGCATCCTCCGGCAGCAGCTCCTCGGCGATCAGCCGATCCGCTTCGTTGTCGGCGATGAAGAGCACGTCTCCATGCGCCTCCGCCCGCACCGCGAGCACCGGCGGACCCGCGAGTGACACATGCGTTCGCACGCCCTCGAGGTACCACGACACCGCCTCGTGCGACGTGAGCACGATGGCGTCAGCGCCGACCGCGTGGCGCACGCGGGTGATGCGATCCTGCTTCTCGATGCGGTCATCGGATGCTCCGGCCACGCGAACCTCCCTGTAGAACGTTTTCTCGTAGTATGACGACAGCCGCGACCGATCGCGGAACGGAGGGATGCTGATGGCACGCGAATCCACTCGCCCTGGCATCACCGATGTCGCGAAGCTCGCCGGCGTCTCGCTGTCGACCGTGTCGCGGGCGATGAACGGCAACCCGACGGTCGACCCTGCTCTCGCAGAGCGCGTGCAGAGGGCCGCCGCAGAGCTCGGATACACCGCGAACCCGGTGGCTCGGAGTCTCGTGCTCGGCCGCACCCAGACCGTCGCCGTCGTCATCCCGGATCTCGAGAACCCGACCTTCCAGGCGATCCTCCGTGGGCTCAGCCGCGCAGCGACTGCCGACGGATACCACGTGCTCGTCGCCGACTCCCGCGAGGATCTCGACGAGGAGCGCGCCCTCGCCAGAGCGACCAGACTGCGCACGGACGGCGTGGTCCTCTGCGCGCCGCGCATGTTCGAAGACGAGCTCCGACAGCTGCTCCCTGAGCTCTCCCCCGCCGTCGTCGTCAACCGCGGACCGCAGACCAGCGCTCCGGTGGTCGGTGCCGACTACGGCTCCGGCATGCGCGAGATCGTCGACCATCTGACGTCTCTGGGTCACCGTCGGCTGGTCTATCTCGCCGGAGCCACCCGCAGCGTCACGCACAGGGCTCGGCAGGATGCGATCGCCGCGGCGGTCTCCAGGGTCGCTGGGCTCGAGGTCGAGGAGATCACCGCGGGTGTCGACTTCGACAGCGGCACGGCTGTCGCCGATCAGGTGCTCGCGAGCGGAGCCACGGCGGTGATCGCCTATAACGACCTCGTCGCGATGGGGTTGCTCTCGGCGCTGACCGTGCGGCGGATCGAGGTCCCCGGCGAGCTGTCGATCGCGGGTTTCGACGACATCCCCTTCGCCGCCTACACCTCACCGCCCCTCACGACGGCCGCCGTGCCCTCGGTGGAGATCGGCGCGGCCGCATGGACCGCGATGCACGCGCAGCTCACCGGCCAAGATCCGACCCCGGCACTCACGCTGACGCCGACTCTGATCGTGCGCGGAAGCACCTCAGCCCCGCACAAGGTCTGAGGCACCGTCTCTCCTTGCTCGGCAACTGCCCCGTGCTAGGGTGAGAAAACGTTTCCTGAGAGTTCGAGATCAAGAAGGATCACGATGACGAAGACCCGTTATGCTCTTGCCGGCGCAGGCGCCCGCGCCCAGATGTACGTCGAGGGGATGCTCGGTGCGCATCGCGACCGCGCAGAACTCGTGGCGATCATCGAACCGAACCCCGTTCGCGCCGCGCACTACGCCGACCGCATCGCCGAGGCAGGGGCTGCCGCTCCCCGCCTCGCGACGCCCGACGAACTCGAGCAGGTGATCCGAGACGAGCACATCGACCGGGTCGTCATCTGCTCTCGCGACGATCTGCACGCCGAGCTCATCGTGCGTTCGCTCGAGGCGGGCGCCGATGTCGTCGTCGAGAAGCCCCTCACGATCGACGCGGCGAGCGCCGCCCGCATCGAAGACGCCGTCGAGCGCACCGGCCGCCAGGTCGTGCTGACGTTCAACTACCGCTACTCCCCCCGCAACAGTGCGCTGCGTCAGGTGATCCAGGACGGCACGATCGGGCAGGTCACCTCGGTGGACTTCTCGTGGATGCTCGACACGAACCACGGCGCCGACTACTTCCGTCGTTGGCACCGCGAGAAGAAGAACTCCGGCGGGCTGCTCGTGCACAAGTCGAGCCACCACTTCGACCTGGTCAACTGGTGGATCCGCTCGCAGCCGACCCGGGTCTTCGCCTCGGGCGGACTGCGCTTCTACGGGGCGGACAACGCCGCGAGCCGCGGCCTCGGCGATCGGCCGGCGCGCGGCACGCACGACGACGGCGACCTCTTCGAACTCGACCTCCGCACCGACGAGCGCCTCACCGCGCTGTACCTCGACGCCGAGCAGCACGACGGGTACCAGCGCGACCTCGACGTGTTCAGCGAGGGCATCACGATCGAAGACAACCTCGCTCTCGTCGTCGACTACGCCTCGGGTGCGACGATGTCGTACTCGCTGAACGCCCACTCGCCGTGGGAGGGCTACCGCGTCGCGGTCAACGGCACGCTCGGCCGGGTCGAGCTCGAGGTCGTCGAGCGCGGCGCCGTGCTGGCCGGTGAAGGGCTGCACCCGCACATCGACCCGAGCCTCTCGGGTGGCGACGGCAGCACCTCGCTGCGCCCCGAGAGTGAACGGCTGATCGTGCAACGCCACTGGGAAGCCGCCTACGAGGTGCCGATCGACGGCGGCGACGGCGGGCACGGCGGCGGTGACGAGCTGCTGCTCTCCGACGTGTTCGAAGGCCCGGGCGACGATCCGCTCTCACGCCCCGCCGACTGGACCGACGGCATCCGCTCCATCGCGGTCGGCATCGCCGGCAACCGTTCGCTCGAGACCGGACTGCCCGTGAAGGTCGACGAGCTAGGCATCGCCCTGCTCGCACGCCGATGAGGATCGTCGTCACCGGTGGGTCCGGGCGACTCGGCCGCACGCTCGTGACGGGGCTCGCGAATGCCGGGCACGAGCTCGTCTCGGTCGACCGCGAGCCCACCGCACACCTCGAACACCCCGGGATCACGCAGTTCCCCCTCGATCTGACCGATGCGGATGCCACGGCGTCGGCGCTCGCAGGCACGGGGGCCGATGCACTGATCCATCTCGCGGCGATCGCCGTGCCGTTCAGCGCGCCCGAGGACGTGATCCTGCGCACGAACGCCGCTCTCGCGCAGTCGGTGCTCGGCGGAGCGGTGCGCGCCGGCATCCACCGCATCGTCGCCGCGTCGAGCCCGACGGTGATCGGCTACGGCGCACCACGCGGCTGGACTCCCGACCGCCTCCCGCTCGACGAGTCCTCGCCCACCGAACCGTGGAACGCCTATGCCCTGTCGAAGCTGCTGATCGAGCAGACGATCGACATGCTGCAGCGGCAGACCGGGGGTGACGTGCGCTTCGCTTCGTTCCGCCCCTGCTACGTGATCGCCCCCGATGAGTGGGCGGGCGCGCCGACCCAACAGGGCCACACCGTGCTCGAACGCCTCGACGACCCCGCCCTGTCGGCGCCGGCGCTCTTCAATTACGTCGATGCCCGCGACGTCGCGGCCTTCGCCGACGCGCTGGTCGCCGCCCTCGACGACATCCCGAACGGCGAACGGTTCTTCGTCGGCGCCGACGACGCGCTCGCCCGCCGACCCCTGAGCGAACTGCTGCCGCAGTTCCACCCCGGCACCGAGGGCGCGGCTGTCGAACTCACCGGCACCACCCCCGCCTTCTCCTCCGCCAAGGCCGCCCGGCTGCTCGGCTGGCGCCCCACCCGCACCTGGCGCGATGAACTCGCCACCGCGCAGGCCACCGCATCCGTCTCCTGAAAGGCTCGACATGGACTTCGATGGAATCCTGTTCTTCCCCGTGACCCCGTTCGCCGCCGACGGCACGATCGACCACGATCTGCTCGCGGCTCACGTCGTGACCGGTGTCGAGGCCGGCGCCGGCGGGGTCTTCCCGGCCTGCGGCACCGGAGAGTTCCATGCGCTGTCGGCGAGCGAGGCCGCCGCGGTCACCCGCACCGCCGTCGCCGCGGTGGCAGGTCGAGTGCCGGTGATCGCCGGAGCCGGCGGCCCGCTGGGCCACGCGATCGAGGTGGCGAAAGCAGCGGCGGATGCAGGAGCCGACGGTCTGCTCGTGCTGCCCCCGTACCTCGTCGGCGGCACGCAGGCGGGCCTCGCGGCATACGTCGAGCAGATCGTCGACGCCGCGGATCTGCCCGTGATCATCTACCACCGCGGAAGCGCGCAGTACTCGGTCGAGACCGTGCGTCGGCTCGTCGCGAACCCGAGGGTCGTGGGCTTCAAGGACGGCACCGGCGACATCGGAGCGACGCAGGTGATCGTCCGTGCCGTCGCCGAGGAGGGTCGCGAAGACTTCGCCTTCTTCAACGGGCTGCTGACCGCCGAGCTCACACAGGGCGCGTACCGCGGCATCGGCGTCCCCCTCTACTCGTCCGCCGCCTTCGCGATGGCGCCCGACATCGCCAGCGCCTACTATCGCGCCTACGCCGACGGCGATGAGGCTCGCCGTCTGGCACTGCTCGACGGCTTCTACCGCCCCCTCGTCGAGCTGCGCGACGAGACCCCTGGTTTCGGCGTCTCCCTCATCAAGGCAGGACTGCGCCTCTCCGGTCTCGCGGTCGGATCCGTCCGCGCCCCGCTCGTCGACCCGACGCCCGCTCAGGAGGCGCGCCTCGCCGATATCCTCGCGGCAGGACGCGCACTGCTGTGACCATCATCCGGAGTCTGACGACGCGTCTGCAGCGAGTGCCGCTCACGCGTCCGTGGGCTGCCGACGTCACCTCGGTCGGTGTCATAGCGACCCACGTCGTGCGCTCCGACGGAGCCGAGGGATGGGGCTTCTCGTGGAGCCCGCAGATCGGCGCACCCGCGGTGCATGCGTTGCTCGAGCACGACATCGCGCTCGCCGCCGTGGGCCGCTCCGCCGTTCCCGGCGAGGCCTGGCAGGGCCTGTGGGAGCACCTGCACGAAGCGGGCGGCGGCGGCATCACGACGATCGCGCTGGCAGGACTCGACCTCGCCCTGTGGGATGCCGAGGCTCGATCGGCCGGCCTCTCGGTGTCGGATTCGATCGGCCGGCGGCGCGAACGCGTGCGCGGCTACGGCTCGGGCGTGAATCTGCACTACCCGCTCGACGAGCTGCTCGCCCAGGTGCAGCGCTGGATCGACGCGGGGTTCGACGCCGTGAAGATCAAGGTCGGAAAGCCCGATCTCACGGAGGACATCGAGCGCGTATCCGCCGTGCGCGAGCTGCTCGGGCCCGAACGCGGTCTGATGATCGACGCTAACCAGCGCTGGGATCTCGATAGAGCGACGACGTCGATCGATGCGCTGTCGCGCTTCGACCTCGCCTGGATAGAGGAGCCGCTGCGGGCCGACGACCTCGCCGGCCACACCGAGCTCGCCCGTCGCATCGATGTGCCGATCGCGGTCGGCGAGAACCTGCACACCGTGCATCGGTTCGAAGACTTCCTCCGGGCAGGCGCCGCGCAGATCGTGCAGCCCAACATCGTGCGGGTCGGCGGAATCACCCCTTTCCTCCGCATCGCCGAGCTCGCCGCCTCGCACGGCGTCGCGCTGCATCCTCACCTGCTGCCCGAGCTCTCGGGCCAGCTCGCGCTCACTCTGGCCGACTCCGCCGCCGAGGTGCTCGTCGAAGACGTCGAGGATGCCGGGTTCGGCGCGCTGGGCGCTCTGGCCGATCCCTCGCCCGTGACTATCTCCGACGGCTGGCTCACCGAGAACGCGCACCAGGGTCTCGGCATCCGCTTCTCCCCGGTTCTCGGGGCCACCTCCTCTCTCTCCGCTGGAAAGGACCACTCGTGACCACCTCCCCCGCAGACGTCGACGCGATCGTCCACACCGCCGCTTCCGCAGCCCCGATCTGGCGTCGCTCCTCATCGGCTGATCGGGCGGGCTGGCTGCGCGCCGCGGCCGATACGCTCGATGCCCACACCACAGAGCTCGTCGCGATCGCCGACGAGGAGACGAGGCTGGGTGCGGCCCGCCTCACGGGCGAGGTCGCCCGCACCAGCGGCCAGCTGCGTCTCTTCGCAACGGTCGTCGAAGAGGGCTCGTACCTCGAACTCACGATCGACGACGCCGACGCGACGTCCACGCCCCCTCGCCCCGAGCTGCGACGCATGCTCACCGCCCTCGGCCCCGTCGCCGTCTTCTCGGCATCGAACTTCCCGTTCGCGTTCTCGGTCGCCGGCGGCGACACGGCGTCGGCGCTGGCGGCCGGCAATCCCGTCGTCGTGAAGGCGCATTCGGGGCACCCTCGTCTGTCGGTCCGCACGGCCGAACTGGTCGCCGCGGCGCTCGAGGCGGCGGGCGCCCCCGCAGGATCCCTCGCTCTCGTCGCGGGCAGAGAGGCGGGCAACGCGCTCGTGCAGCATCCGCTGATCCGTGCCGCCGGATTCACCGGGTCGGTGTCGGGTGGGCGCGCGCTGTTCGACCTCGCCTCGGGCCGCCCCGACCCGATTCCGTTCTACGGCGAACTCGGCAGCATCAACCCGGTCGTGATCACCGCAGCCGCTGCCGCCGCTCGCACCGAGTCGCTCGCCCAGGGGCTGGTCGGATCCTTCACGCTCGGAGTCGGCCAGTTCTGCACCAAGCCGGGCGTCGTCTTCGTGCCCGGCGGAACCGGCTTCGAGGATGCCGTGGCAGCTGCAGTTGCCTCGGCATCGGGCGGGCCGCTGCTCACCGATCGCATCACCGAGGCCTTCCCGTCGGGACTCGCCCACCTCGAGAACGACCCGTCCGTCTCGGTCATCGCCCAGGGCATCGAGGTCGACGGCGTGCGACCGGTCGCGTTGGCCACGGATGCGCGCGCGGTCGCCCAGCGGCCCGACGTTCTTCTCGAGGAGTGCTTCGGACCCGTCACCCTCATCGTCAGGTACCACTCGGAGACCGATCTGCACGCGGCGCTCGACACCGTGCCCGGGAGCCTGACCGCGACCCTGCATGCCGAGCCCGGCGAGGAGCCGACCGAGACACTGGAGCTGCTGCAGGAGCGCGCCGGGCGCGTTCTGTTCGGTGGGTGGCCGACGGGCGTCGCTGTGACGTGGTCGCAGCAGCACGGCGGCCCGTGGCCGGCGACGACCTCGCTGCACACCTCGGTCGGCGCATCCGCGATCCGTCGGTTCCTGCGCCCGCTGACGTTCCAGGATGCTCCGGAGGCCCTGCTGCCGGGGGTCCTGCGCGACGCGGCCCTCGCCGGCCTGCCCCATCGTCGCAACGGCGGGCTCGCGCTTCCCGCCTGAGAGCACGCGGCACGCAGCACGCAGCACGCAGCACGCAGCACGCAGCACGATCGATCGCCGCAGTCGAGAGCGCCCTCCCCGTCGCAGGACGGAGAGGGCGCCTCGGCGTTCAGGCGGCCTACGATCAGGCCTGCGTCAGCACTCCCGCGTTCGCGCCCTCGAGCAGCTGCTCGACCTGCTCGTGCGTGACATCGACCCCGGGGAAGCCGATCAGGCGGCCGATCGGGAACGACGCCATCATCTTCTGCATCGCCTCGTCGTTCGGCATCATCGAGGCGGCCGCGGAGTCGGCCCCGGTCAGTTCTCCCAGGAATCCGCCGAGGGCTCCCATGACGATCGGCCCCGCGACAGGGTGGGCGACGACATCGCCGATCGACGAGTTCATGGTGAGTGGCAGCGAGACGACGTCTCCGTCGACCTCGACGGTCGACGACGAGCGGATGTCGCGACTCGATGCCGCGACCTCGATCGTGTACTCGCCGCTCTCGACGATCCAGCGGTCGACGCGCACATCCCAGTAGGCGAGGTCCTCGCGACGCACGACGAGCTCGACCGTGCGAGTCTCACCGGCGGCGAGCGCCACCGAGGCGAAGGCCTTGAGCTCGCGAGGCGCGCGCTGCACGACCGAGGCCACCGGGGCCGCATACACCTGCACGATCTCGCGACCGTCGCGGGCTCCGGTGTTGGTCACATCGACCCGCACGACGATGTCGCCGTGCGCGCTCGCCTCGACCGCGGCCTCGCCGTACGCGAACGTCGTGTACGAGAGACCGTGCCCGAAGGGGAAGGTGACGTCGAGGCCCTTCGCGTCGTACCAGCGGTAGCCGACCAGCACGCCCTCGCCGTAGCGGACGTGACCGAACTCGCCGGGGAAGCTGCCGAACGAGGGGTTGTCCTCCAGCCGCACCGGCACCGTCTCGGTGAGCTTGCCCGACGGGTTCACCGCGCCATAGAGCACGTCGGCGACCGCGCCGCCGCCGGCCTGCCCGAGCAGCCAGGTCTCGACGACAGCCGGCACTCGATCGGCGAACGGCAGCGCGACGACGCCGCCGTTCGAGAGCACGACCACGGTGGTGGGGTTCGCCGCGATGACGGCATCGAGCACCGCCAGCTGAGCAGCGGGCAGATCGATGTGCTCGCGGTCGAAGCCTTCAGACTCCTCGGCGGCGGGGAGGCCGAGGAACACGACGGCGACATCCGCTGCGGACGCGGCGTCGACGGCCTCGGCGCGCAGGTCGTCGGCCGAGCGACCGGATGCCGCGATGTCGCCACCCTCGACCGCGAAGCCGGCCGCATATGTGACGTTGTCCCCGCCGACGGCGCGCAGCTCGTCCAGCGCCCTGTCGACGCGGGTGGGGTTGATGAGCGAGGATCCGGCACCCTGGAAGCGCGGCTCGGTCGCGAAGGCTCCGATCACGGCGATCCGCTGCTCGACGGCGAGCGGCAGCACGTCGCCGTCGTTCTTCAGCAGCACGATCGAGCGCCCGGCCGCTTCTCGCGCGAGCGCATGGTGCCCGTCGACGTCGAGGGGTCCTGCGACGGCCGGGCGCTGCTGCGCCTTGCGGACGAGGTCGATCGCGCGGTCAGCCGCGGTGTCGAGCACGCGCTCGTCGAGGTCTCCGGCGCGCACGGCGGCAACGAGCTGCGCATCCGTCCGACCGCCCGACGACGGCATCTCCAGGTCGAGACCGGCGGCGACGCCCGCCACGCGGTCGTTCACTGCACCCCAGTCCGACACCACCACGCCGTCGAAGCCCCAGTCGTCGCGCAGCACCTGCGTGAGCAGCCACGGGTCCTCCGAGGCGTAGACGCCGTTGATGCGGTTGTACGAGCACATGACCGTCCACGGCTCGGCATCCTTGACCACGCGCTCGAAGCCGCGCAGGTAGATCTCGTGCAGCGGACGCGGGTCGACGTCGGAGCTCGCGCGCATGCGATCGAACTCCTGGTTGTTGGCGGCGAAGTGCTTGAGAGAGGTGCCGACGCCCTGCGACTGCACGCCACGCACCGAGGCCGCGCCCAGGATCCCCGAGACGATCGGGTCTTCGGAGAAGTACTCGAAGTTGCGCCCGCACAGCGGCGACCGCTTGATGTTGATGCCGGGGCCCAGCACGATGGCGACGTCTTCGATGGCTGCCTCGACACCGATGGCTGCGCCGACCCGCTCGATGATCTCGGGGTCGAACGACGAGCCGATGCCGACAGCGGGCGGGAAGCAGGTCGCGGGCACACTGCTCGAGAGACCGAGGTGATCCGTGCCGCCTGCCTGCTTGCGCAGGCCATGAGGGCCGTCGGTCATCATGATCGACGGCAGGTCGACGCGATCGATGGCCTTCGTCGTCCAGAAGTCGGAGCCGCTCGTGAGCGATGCCTTCTCCTCGAGGGTGAGATCGGATGCCGATGTATCGGTCATGGTGTTCCTTTCGCGGCGACGTCTGTGTCTTGCGAAAACTATATGCCAGTAAGTATTGGATCTCAAACGTTGTTCAGGATTACTCTCGAGGGATGGCACGACGAGGTTCATACGCGAAGGGCGTCGCCAGACGCGAGGAGATCCTCGAGAGCGCTCTCGACGTGATCGGCCGAAAGGGCTACCAGAACGCCTCGCTCAAGCAGATCGCCGAGCTGGTCGGCGTCACTCCCGCCGCTCTCCTGCACTACTTCGGCAGCAAGGAGGAGCTCTTCACCGAAGTGCTGCGCAAGCGCGACGAACACGACGGCATGCTGCCACACGCGCCGAATCCGGCCGATGCCAAATCGGCGTTCATCGACGTCATCCGCCACAACACCGAGGTGCCAGGCGTCGTCGAGTTGTTCTCCCGCCTCTCGGTCGACGCGGTCGACCCCGCGCATCCGGCTCATCAGTACTTTCTCGAGCGCAGCGAGCGACTCCGCGAGAGCATCACGCACTCCTTCGCCCATGACGACGCCCAGGACGCCGCCCACCGAGCGGCGCTCGACCCGGACACCATGGCGCGCGTGATCCAGGCGGTCGCCGACGGGTTGCAGCTGCAGTGGATGATCGACCGCTCGGTCGACATGCCGGGCATCATCGCCGCCCTCATGGATGTGCTCTACCCGACGACCGTTCAGCCGGAGACGCCCCGCGCTGAACGCGAAGAACCGTCCTCACCCTGACCGGCGGGAGGGGTGGTTCTGCGGGATGTCTCGCGCGGTCAGCGTGAGAACGTCAGCGCACGTTGCCGTTCGAGCAGGTCTGCTGCGCGGCCGAGTTGCCCTTGATCGTGTCCGGCAGCGCCACCACGTTCTCGGGGGTCGCCGCGGGGTCGGGCGTCGCCGCCTCCCCTCCCGCTTCCGCGGGTGCCTGCGTGGCAGGATCCGTCACGACGACTCCGTCGTTCTCCGTGTTCTGATGCGTGACCTGCAGCTGGGCGTTCTCGTTGATCGCAGTCCACATCGCCTCGGCGGATTCCTTGTCCGGCACGACGCGGTTGGGGTCGGCCGGGTCGGCGAACGTCGGGTACTGCAGGAAGACGATGTCCTCGAACGGAACTGACTTCACCGCGAGCGCGATCTGGACGATCTTCATCGGGTCTGCGAGCGAGGTGCTCGCCTCGACATTGTCGAGACCGGTGGTCGCGAGCTTGAGCATCATCGGGACGTTGCCGAGCGTCTCGCCGCTGATGAGCTTGCGAGCGAGACTCGACATGTACTGCTGCTGGTTGCCGATGCGTCCGAGGTCGCTGCCGTCGCCGACACCGTGTCGGGTGCGCAGGAACTGCAGAGCCGTGATCCCCTCGATGACGTGGGTTCCGGCCGCGAGGTCGAGACCCGTATGACGGTCCTTGATCGGAGACGCGAGGCACACCTCGACGCCGCCGATCGCATTCGTGATCTCGATCACGCCGCCGAAGGTGACCGACGCCGCGAACTGGATCTCCTGATCGGTGAGGTCCGAGACGGTCTTCGCGACGCAGTTGAGTCCGCCGTCGGTGTACGCGGTGTTGATCTGCTGCTTGCTCATCGCGGAGTGCACGTCGCCCTCAGCGTCCTCGCACTCGGGAATCGGGACCATCATGTCCCGGGGCAGGCTGACCACGGTGATGCGTCGGGGCTCCTCCGACACGTGCAGGAGGAGATTGACATCATTGAGCGTGCCTTCGGAATCCGCGCCGGTGCAGCGCTCTCCGAAGTACTGCGCGTAAGCCTCTTCGCACGTGTCGACACCGGTGAGGAGCATGTTGAATCCGCCCTCGTACTCGCTGATGTCGGGCGGCAGCTGCTCAGTGCTGTCCAGCTCGACCGCGTTGGCCGAGACCGTGCTCGAGAGGTCGTAGACGATGTACGAGACGACGCCGAAGCCGCTCACCAGGACGACCGCGAGGCCGATCGCGATGAACGTCAGAAGCTGGCTGACGGGGCCAGGCGAGTGGAGCTGCCCGTGTCGCGCGATGGTGCGACGGCGTCGGGTGTGAAGACTCACTCGGGACCTTTCGGTTCAGCGTGCGGTGCGGGGGGACACCGTTCCCTGGAATGCGGAGGGTGTGGGATTCGAACCCACGAGACATCTCTGCCCACTGGTTTTCAAGACCAGCTCCATCGGCCGCTCGGACAACCCTCCCGACAGACGAATCTGCCGACAAGCCGTGAGTCTAGCCGAGTTCTATTCTCTCGCGCTGACCTGGGCGGCTGCTGGAAGCGTGTCGAGGGCCATCGCCAGGCCGCCGTCCTCGACGTCACCCGTGACCTCACCCGCGGCATCCTTGACCTCGGAGGGCGCCTGCCCCATGGCGACGGCGCGGCCGTCGAGCCCCAGCGCCCACCCGAACATGCCGATGTCGTTGCGTCCGTCGCCGGCCACGAAGACCTGCCCGCGCTCGAAGCCCAGCTCGGTGCGCACGCGCTCGAGCGCCGTGCCTTTGTCCACGCCCTGCGGCGCGATGTCGAGCCACGCCGTCCAGCCGATCGCATACGAGACCTCGTTGAGTCCTGCGTCCGCGACGAGGCGGTGGAAGTCCTCCTCGTCGTGCCCCGGTGACACGACGACGACACGAGAGACCGGCTCGGCGACCAGTTCCTCGAAGCCGACCTGTCGTCCGCCGTCGAGCGTCCAGTCGTCCAGATGCTCGGTGTAGAGCCTCAGTCCCGAGCCGAGCTCGACCATGTAGCGAGCCTCAGGCAGGCGCTCACGCAGAAGAGCGAGCACGGGAGACGGATCGAACGTCTCGATGTGCCACCGCTCCCACTCGTCGCCCACCCGACGCATGGTCACCGCTCCGTTCGAGCACACCACGAACTGCGGGGTCAGTTCGAGCTGCTCGACCCAGCGGCGCGTGGCCATCCAACTGCGCCCGGTCGCGATCGTCACCTCATGACCGGCGTCCCGCAGCCGTGCGACGGCCTCGGGCACGCCGGGGCTCATCGTCTCGTCCTGCAGGATGATCGTGCCGTCGACGTCGAGCCCGATGAGCCAGGGACTCACGCCCGGGCTCCCTGGGCCTGTCGAGGGGTCGGCTCCAGAACCTCGAGCCCGCCGAGATACGGCCGCAGCACCTCGGGCACGCGCACTGAGCCGTCGGCCTGCTGATGCGTCTCGAGCAGCGCGACGATCCATCGGGTCGTGGCGAGAGTGCCGTTGAGCGTCGCCACGGGCTGCGTCTTCGCGGTCTGGCCCTCGTGAGCCTCTGGCCGGTGTCGGATGTCGAGGCGGCGCGCCTGATACGTCGTGCAGTTCGAGGTCGAGGTGAGCTCGCGGAAGGCGCCCTGCGTCGGCACCCACGCCTCGATGTCGTACTTGCGCGCCGCGCTCGATCCGAGATCACCCGCGGCGACGTCGATCACGCGATAGGCGAGGCCGAGCGAGGTCAGCATCTCCTCCTGCAGCGCGACGAGGCGCAGGTGCTCCGCCTCGGCATCCTCCGGGTTCGTGTAGACGAACATCTCGAGCTTGTTGAACTGGTGCACCCGGATGATGCCGCGGGTGTCCTTGCCGTGAGAGCCCGCCTCGCGGCGATAGCAGGTCGACCAGCCGGCGTACCGCAGCGCGCCCTCGCCCAGATCGATGATCTCGTCCTTGTGGTATCCGGCGAGCGCGACCTCGCTGGTGCCCACGAGATACAGATCGTCGTCCTTGTCGAGGTGGTAGACCTCGTCGGCGTGCTCGCCGAGGAATCCGGTGCCCTGCATGATCTCCGGCCGCACCAGAGTGGGCGTGATCAGCGGGATGAAATCGTTCTGCAGCGCCTTGTCGAGCGCGAGGTTCATGAGCGCGATCTCGAGTCGCGCTCCGATGCCACGGAGGAAGTAGAAGCGAGCGCCCGACACCTTGGCGCCTCGCTCCATGTCGATCGCGCCGAGGATCTCGCCGAGCTCGAGGTGATCGCGCGGCTCGAAGTCGAACGCGGGCACCTCGCCGACTCGGCGCAGCTCGACGAAGTCGGCCTCGCCGCCGGCGGGGACGCCGTCGATGACGACGTTCTCGATGCGTGCGAGAGCAGCGGCCAGGGTCTCTGCGGCCTCGTTCGCCGCCTGCTGCGCCTGCTTGACCCGCTCGGCGAGGTCCTTGACCTGCGCGACGAGTGCCGCCTTCTCCTCCTTGGGGGCCTTCGCGACCTGCTTGCCGAACGCGTTCTGCTCGGCCCTCAGCTCTTCGAACGCGGCGAGCGCCGCCCGACGCGATCGGTCTGCCTCGAGTGCGATGTCGACGGTGCCCTGGTCGTTGCCACGGGCGGCCTGAGAACGGCGGACGATCTCCGGATTGTCGCGGAGGAGTGCGAGGTCGATCATCCACCAAGTCTATGGTGCGTCCCGGGCGCGTCAGCCGCGGTCAGGCGCCGCCGACGCCCGGGTTAGAGTAGCGCCATGACGAAGAGCGCCCCCGCCAGGCGACAGGCGGCGCTCGTGTACAACCCCATCAAAGTCGACGAGAAGCATCTGCGGGCCAGGGTCCGAGCTCTCTCGCGCGAGGCCGGGTGGGAGCATCCGGCCTTCTACCCGACCACGATCGAAGACCCTGGTCAGGGTGCGACGGCCCAGGCCCTCGCACGGGCCGTGGACGTCGTGCTCGTGGCGGGCGGAGACGGCACGGTGCGTGCGGTCTCCGAAGCCATCGCGAACACCGGGGTGCCGCTCGCGATCCTGCCGAGCGGCACCGGCAACCTGCTGGCGCGCAACCTGGGGCTCCCGCTCGCCGACCCCGACGAGATGATCCGCGCGGCGCTCGGCGAGTTCCGCCACGCGATCGACATCGGCTGGGCACGTCTGACGAGGGAGAACGGCGAGCACGAGGAACATGCGTACGTCGTTCTCGCGGGTGTCGGGCTGGATGCCGACATGATCGCCAACACCCGCGCCGACCTGAAGAAGTCGGTCGGGTGGATCGCCTACGTCGACGGAGCCGCGAGGTCGCTCGTGAGCGCCGAGCCGTTCCGCTCGGTGTTCCAGATCGACGACGGACGCCTGCACTCGACCAAGGTGCACAGCATCCTGTTCGCGAACTGCGGCACTCTGCCGGCGGGTATCTCTCTGATCCCCGACGCCTCCATCACCGACGGCGTCCTCGATGTCGCCGTGATCCAACCCACCGGCATGTGGGGCTGGCTCGGGGTCTGGCGCAAGATCTGGTGGGACAACTCCGTGCTGCGACGCTCGCGCGCGGGCCGCCGGGTGCTCGAGCGTCGCGGCCGCGATGCGTCGGTGCACTACTTCCGCGGAACCGCCGCCGAGGCAGCCGTGACATCGCCCACCTCGATCGAGCTCGACGGCGATGAGTTCGGCAGCGCCGTGCGCGTCACCTGCCGTGTGGACCCCGGTGCGCTCCTGCTGGCTCTTCCTGCCGACCACCCGGTCGCATCGCTCTGACTCCAGCGGACGTGCGCTCTCCGAAGGCTGCGTCAGCCCCGCACGTCGACCGTGCCGTCGAGGCCGCCGCCGACGAGCGTGAGCGTGAAGGCGTCGTCATCGACGGCGTCTTCCCCGAACTCGAGGATCGTCGCACGCGGAGCCATGTCCATGGTGCACACCTGATCGTCGTCGGTCGCGAAGGTCGCCGTGCCCGAGGCGCCCGACCCCTCGAGGTCCTCGACGACGGGGGCGCAGCTCGACGACCCCCAGGTGAGCAGCACCAGCGAGCCGTCGTCGAACCACCCGGCGCTCGGGGCGTACTCGGTCGATGAGCCAGGGGTGCCGGTGAACGACGGGTCGCCGTCGAGGTCGACGTCGTCGACGAGATCGCCGTAGGTCACCTGCAGGGTGATCTCCTTGGTCGGGTCGACCCCTTCCGGCAGCGCCCCGACGCTCGCACGGGACGTCAGATCGGCCGTGCAGGCCTTCTCGCCGTCTCCCTCGGATTCCGGCTCGACGAGTGTCACCGACACGGTCTGTCCTTCGGCCGACACCGTGTCGACCTGCGGAACACAGGTCGAGGAACCCCAGGTCACGAGGGCGAACATGCGGCCCTCGTCGAGCAGCGTGCCCTCGACGTCATCCGAGTCGTCGGTGCTCTGACCGGGCCCGCTCGACGGGTTCGAGGTCGACTCCGGCGCGGTGGCGCCAGGACCGATCGTGCACCCGGCGATCAGCAGCACGGCGGCCAGGGACGAGAGTGCAGCGACGACACGCGACGGCGATTCCATGCACACAGGGTACCGGCCACGATCTCTCGAGGACACCCCGTCCTGCCGCTCTATTGCAGCGCAGAGGTGAGGCGCGCGAGGTTGTCGAGGACGGTCGAACGCAGAGGCTGCTGCATCCATTCTTCGAGAGTCAGCTCCCTGCTGAGCGAGCGGTAGACGTCTTCGACCTCGCGCATCTCGGCGACGAACTCCTCGCCCCGCACCAGCATCGACACCTCGAGGTTCAGACCGAACGAGCGCATATCCATGTTGCTCGACCCGATCACGGCGACCTGGTCGTCGATCGTGAGGCTCTTGGTGTGCAGGATGTACGGCCGACGGTACATCCAGATCCGCACTCCGGCCTTGAGCAGCGCCTCGTAATAGCTGCGCTGCGCGTGATAGACCATCGCCTGGTCGCCCTCTTCGGAGACGAACAGCTCGACCACGACGCCGCGGTCTACCGCGGCGGTGACGGCGAGCAGCAGCGCTTCGTCCGGGACGAAGTACGGGCTGACGATCATGATCTTCTCTTTGGCCGCATAGAGCAGCCCGAGGAAGAGACGCAGGTTGTTCTCGACTTCGAACCCGGGTCCTGACGGCACGACCTGGCAGTCGAGGTCTCCCGATCCCGTCTCGGCGTGCGAGATGTCGATCTCCTGCAGCACCTCGTCGGTCTCGCTGTACCAGTCGCTGAGGAAGATGGCGTTCACGCTCAGCACGACAGGTCCGTCGATGCGGACCATGAGGTCGACCCAGTGCAGCCCGCGCTTGATGTTCTTGGGAAGGTTGTAGGTCGAGTCCGTGACGTTCTGCGACCCGAGGAACGCCACCTTGCCGTCGACGACGACGAGTTTGCGGTGGTTGCGCAGATCGGGACGCTGCATGCGCCCCTTCAGCGGCTGCACCGGGAGCATCAGATGCCAGTTCGCTCCCATGTCGTTGAGCCGCTTGACGGTCTGCCGATACTTCGGCTTCCATCTGTTCGCCCAGTGGTCGAGCAGCACGCGCACGTGCACGCCGCGCGCCGCAACCTCTTCCATCGCGCGGAAGAAGTTGTCCGTCGAGGCATCGGCCTGGAGGATGTAGAACTCGACGTGGACGTAGTCCTCGGCCTTGCGGATCTCGTCGGCCATCGCGTCGAGCGAGTCCTGATAGTCCGCGATCAGATGCGCGCCGTTGTCTCCCGAGATCGGCAGAGCGCCGAGCCTGTGGTTCATCTCGACGAGCGGGGGAAACCAGTTCGGCGCATCCGGTCGCAGGGTGCCGAAGTGCAGGTGTTCGCTCGTCTCGGCGATGTACTCGTTGATCTGATCCTGCTTGCGCCGCCGGGCCCGGGGCAGTCGGGGGTTTCCGATGAGCAGGAAGAGGAAGACACCGATGAACGGGATGAAGAAGACGGCGAGGAGCCACGCCATCGCCGCGGTGGGGCGCCGGTTTCGCGGGATCACGATGATCGCCGTGATGCGGATCGTCAGGTCGAGGGCGATCAGGAACGCCGCGGTCCACCAAGCCCAGATCTCGGGCGTCATCCCTCGTCCTCTCGGCCGGTCGGCACTGCGACGCCGGTCGCGTCAGTGGGCACCGACGACGGTGCGCTGGCTACACAGTAGCCGATGGTGCCGACGCTGCTCAGGAGCGCGGCGGCAGACCGCGCGCGGCCCGCTCCTCGGCCTCGATCCGTGCGTGCACCCTGCGTTCGGTGCGATCGAACCGCAGGATTCCGCGGAGCACGAAGAAGAACACGACGCTCACCCCGATGGTCGGGATGATCGACCATGCGGCTGCGAGCCAGAAGTTCTCCATGACTCCATGGTACGCGACCCACTACTCCTCCACACTCGAGGATCCGAAGCGGATCGACCATCGAGGCTGTGGAATCGGACCGCGACTTCTGTCGTCCGATGAGACTCGCCGGATGACAACACTGCTCCGTGCTTCCGGCTCCGCTGAGTTCCTCAGCATCGTCCCCTCCCTCGCGGGCTTCACCCCGACCGAGAGCCTCGTCCTACTGCCCTTCCGAGGCACCCGCACGTACGGTGCGATGAGGCTCGACCTCCCGCGTGACGACGTCGAACTCGAGGACTACGCGGATGCCGCGGTCGGTCTGGTCGCGAGGGTCGAGCGAACGGATGCGGTCGCCCTCGTCGTCTACACGGACGACGCGGTGCAGCAGACGCGAGACGGGCTCGTCCTGCCGTTCGCCGTAGAGGTCGACGAACTCCTCGGACGGGCTGAGGACGCCGGCCTGCGCATCGTCGACGCGCTCTGCGTGACCTCTGACGGCTGGTCGAGCTACCTCGACGGCGACCCGCAGCTCCGCGCTCTCGATCGCGCGGCCCCCGAGGTGCCCGGAGTCGGCGACGTGTCGGGCGATCAGCTGTCCGGTGCCGTTCTGCCGGCGGCAGGCTTCGCAGACAAGGAGCGGGTGGGGCGAGCGCTGCGCGACGTCACCGACCTCCTCGCGCGCGGCGGAAAGCCGGGGCCGACGGGCACCGAGAATCCCCAGGCGATCGCTGCGCTCGTGCTTCTCGAAGACATCCCGGCGTTCTTCGAAGCCGTGCTCGCATCGCCCGACGACCTGCCGCCCTTCGCCACCGCCGCACTCCTCTGGTGCCTCGAGCGACCGCTCTTCAGAGATGTCGCCCTGACTCAGTGGGCCTCGGATGTCCGCGGCGGCGAACGCACACTCGAGGCGCAGCTCACCTTCGCCGACTCAGGCTCGACCGTGCCCGACGACCTCGGCGAGGTGTTCCTCGGTCGGGGGCCCACACCCGATCCGGAGCGGCTCGGCGTCGCCCTCTCACTCGTGCGCACGGCGGCAGCGCTTGCGCCTCGGGCGACGAGACCCGCACCGCTCACTGCTGCCGCGTGGCTCTCGTGGGCTCTCGGCCGATCGAGTCACGCCGCACAGTACCTCGATCTCGTGCGCGCGATCGATCCCGAGTACGGCCTCGCCGCCCTGCTCGAGACGATGATCAGCGGGGCGATGCTGCCGGAGTGGGCGTTCAGACGTGGCGAGGCACCCGCTACTTGACGAGCGGGAACAGGATGGTCTCGCGAATGCCGAGCCCCGTGATCGCCATCAGCAGGCGATCGATCCCCATGCCCATCCCACCGGACGGCGGCATACCGTGCTCGAGTGCCCGCAGGAACTCCTCATCGACGGGCATGGCCTCGACGTCGCCTCGCGCGGCGAGCTTCGCCTGTTCCACGAAGCGTTCGCGCTGGATGACAGGGTCGACCAGCTCGGAGTACCCGGTCGCCAGCTCGAAGCCTCGGATGTACAGATCCCACTTCTCCACCACGCCCTCGATCGAGCGGTGCTCGCGCACCAGGGGGGAGGTGTCGAGGGGGAAATCCATCACGAAGGTGGGGCGCACGAGGTCGCCCTTCACGAAGTGCTCCCACAGTTCTTCGACGAGCTTGCCGTGCGTCGCCTGAGCGGGCAGGTCGACACCGTTCGCCTCGGCGAAGGCGATCAGGTCCTCGACCGAATCGCTCGGGGTGATCGTGCGACCCGAGGCCGCCGACAGCGACTCGTACATCGAGATGCGATCCCATTCGCCGCCGAGGTCATACTCGGTGCCGTCGGCCCAGGTCACGGTGGTCGAACCCGCCACAGCGATCGCCGCCTGCTGCACGAGCTCCTGGGTCAGAGCGGCCATCTGGTTGTAGTCGCCGTAGGCCTGGTAGGCCTCGAGCATCGCGAACTCCGGGCTGTGCGTCGAGTCGGCACCCTCATTGCGGAAGTTGCGGTTGATCTCGTACACCCGCTCGATGCCCCCGACGACCGCGCGCTTGAGATACAGCTCGGGCGCGATGCGCAGGTAGAGCTCGGTGTCGAAGGCGTTGGAGTGCGTGACGAACGGGCGGGCGGATGCTCCACCGTGCTGCACCTGCAGCATGGGCGTCTCGACTTCGAGATAGTCGTGGCTGCCGAACGTCGCCCGGAGGCTCGCGTTGACCGCGGCACGGGCGCGCACGGTGGTGCGCGCCTGCTCACGGACGATCAGATCGAGGTAGCGGCTGCGCACACGCCCCTCCTCGCTGAGCTCGGAGTAGGCGTTCGGCAGCGGCAGGATCGCCTTCGACGCGATCGCCCACGCGTCGGCCATGATCGACAGCTCGCCTCGGCGGCTGGAGATCACCTCTCCGTGCACGAACACGTGATCACCGAGGTCGACGTATTCCTTCCAGTCGGCGAGCGACTCCTCGCCCACGTTGGCGAGCGAGATCATCGCCTGGATGCGCGAGCCGTCGCCGGCCTGCAGCGTGGCGAAGCACAGCTTGCCGGTGTTGCGACTGAAGACCACGCGACCCGCGACGCCGACGAGCACGCCCGTCTCGGCGCCGGCTTCGAGCTCGCCGTACTCGGCGCGCAGCGCCGGGATCTGGTGTGTCACGGGCACGCTGACCGGGAAGGCTCCCCCGCCGGCGTCCGCTCGGTTCGCGACCAGACGCTCGCGCTTGGCCAGGCGCACGGCCTTCTGCTCGTGCACGTCTTCTTCGGTGGCGGCGGTGGTCGTGTCGGGCGCGGCAGACGCGTCAGTCATTCGGGGCTCCTTGAAAAGTCGTGTCCAGTTTACCGAGGTCGCGTCCCTCACCCCGCGGCCGAGTCTGGGTAGCCTCGAAGCATGGCAGCCACCAGACTCGCCCGCGCTCTCGTCACGATCGGTCTCGCCGCCGCTGCGCTGCTCGCATCAGCGGCTCCCGCCGCCGCAGCAGCGCCGGCCGCAGCCTCTGCGGCCGGCGCGACGGCGGTCCGGTCGGATGTCGACGACTTCCGCTACGCGTCGTGGGACGCGCGCTATGAGGTGGGGCTCGACGACGACGGGCGCGCCCGCATGCACGTCACCGAGACGCTCTCGGCGCGATTCCCCGATTTCGACCAGAACAAGGGGATCGTCCGCGGGCTGCCGACCAGCTATGAGAATGCGTGGCTCGAGGTGCGGGTGCTGTCCGTGACCGACGAGACCGGGGCCGCTGTGCCCTATGAGACCGACGACGAGGATGGGCTGCTGCTGGTCCTCACCGGCGACGACGACTACGTACGCGGACTCACGACCTACGTCATCGAGTACGAGATGCGCGACGTGATCCTCGCGGCCGACTCCGGCGTCGACGAGTTCTATTGGGATCTGCTCCCGCTCGACAGCACGCAGCGCATCGACGACTTCACCGCAGAGGTGGCGTTCGATGAGGCGATGACCGATCGGATGACCGGCGACGCGCGCTGCTACGTCGGCTTCGAGGGCTCGACAGACGAATGCGATCTGGTCGCGTCTGCCGGCGGCTCGCAGTTCAGCGTCGAGGCGAACGAGCTGTCGCCGGGTGAGGGCATCACGATCGCGGTCGGCTTCGAGTCGGGCACTGCGGCGCAGCCCGCGGCTCGGCAGCCCGACCCGGTGACCGACACCGTGCCCGCGATCGCCGCGCTCGGCGGGATCGGTCTCTCGATCGCCAGCTGGTTCGCCGTCTCGGCCTTCAAGAAGAACCGGCGCACGGCAAGCGGCATCATCGTCGCCCAGTACGACGTGCCGGATTCCCTGCCTCCGCTGCTGGCCGCCGCGATCGTGCCAGGAGCCAAAGACCCCATCCCCGCTGAGATCATCCACCTGGCTGTGCGCGGCATGCTCCGCATCGAAGAGGGCACCGACGCCGAACAGCCACGACTGCGACGACTCCCTGGCGGCCGGATCCCCGACCAGCTCGACGTCGAGGCGCTGGACGCTCTGTTCGCAGGCGCGGGCTCCGACGGGGTCGCCGAGCTCCCCAGCTCGAGCGAGGACTTCGCTGCCCGCATGAAGACCCTGTCGCAGCACGGCACCGAGGCCGCAGTCTCGCGAGGGCTCACCACGAAGGCGCGCAGCAGAGGCGCGATGGTCCTGCAATGGTGCGCGATCGGCATCGTGATGGCCGGCTTCGCCCTGGGTCTGTGGGGGATCATCGCGGGAAGGGTCACGGCGATTCCCGCGTTCGTGGCCATCGCCTTCGGTGCGCTGCTCGTTCTGCTGTCTTCCTTCTACGGCTTCTCGAAGCACACGGTCCTCACAGCCGAGGGCGCCCGGCAGTACGAGTACCTCATGGGTGCGCGGGAGTTCATCCGCGTCGCCGAAGCCGATCGGCTGCGGATGCTGCAGTCTTACTCCGGCGCCGAGCGGCGGCAGGACGGCAGCGCCGACGTGATCGTCGTCTACGAGCGCCTGCTCCCCTACGCGATGCTGTTCGGCATGGAGAACGAGTGGGGCGCCGTGCTCGAGCAGGTGTACTCCTTCGAACAGCGCGGTGCGACGTGGATCGGCGACCCCAGCACGCCGTTCTTCCGGGGTCAGCTCGTGGCGTTCGCCGCTGCTTCGCAGGCTTCCGCGACGTACTCGGCACCGAGCGCGAGCACCTCGTCGAGCGCCGGCGGATCGTTCGGCGGCGGCTTCTCGGGTGGTGGCGGGGGCGGGGGATTCTCGGGCGGCCGCTGACCTCAGAGGAGCGGCGGCGGGCCGGAGGCGTCTCGGAGCGCGCGTTCGACGGTCGATTGCACCAGGGCAGAGAGATATCCACCCGGATTCTCGATGCCGAGTTCGCCGAGGCGAGAGGTGGACTGCGCGATGATCGAACGCGAGAATTCGGTGACGGTGTGGATCGCGTCCGCATAGGCCTCACGATCCGCCTCGGAGATCACCACCGGCTCGCACCCCATCTCGACCGCCAGTGCCTGCGCGATGGGCAGCACTGCCGCGGGAGCCGTGACCGCCGCATAGCTCGCCTGGAGCTGACGCAGATCGACAGAGGTGCCCGTGAAGGTGATCGCCGGGTGCACGGCGAGCGGGATGGCTCCGCTCTCGGCCGCTGGACGCAGCACCTCGATGCCGTGACCGGGGTCGGTGTGCAGCACGAGCTGGCCGAGCTGCCAGCCTCCGACCTCGGCGATGCCGGTGATCAGAGCGGGCAACTGGTCGTGCGGCACAGCCACCACGACCAGCTCGCTGCGACGCACGATCTCGAGCGCGTCGAGGGTCGGCACGTCCGGCAGCACTGCTGACGCCCGGTCGTCGTCCGAGCCGCTCGTGATCCCCGTGATCGCGTGTCCCGCTCCCGCGAGAGCCGCACCGATGACCGGCCCCACGCGTCCGGCACCGATGATGCCGACCCCGAGGCGCCCATCACGGCGCAACGGATCACTCACCGTTCGGCGCCGGCGGCGCAGGGGGCGCCGGAGACACGGGCGGTGCGGGAGGCGGTGTCACCGGGGGCGCAGGCGGCGGCGTGACCGGCGGCGCGGGAGGAGGCGGCGTGACCGGCGGCGCAGGCGGCGCAGTCGGAGAACCGAGCGGAGCAGGAGGCGCAAGAGGCGCAGGAGGCGCGGGAGGCGCAGTCGGGAGAGGAGCCGCCCCGACCTCGGTCGCACCGGTGTCCTCTCCGGCACCCGGGTACCCGGGAACCTGCGCGCCCTCGGCATCCGTCACGTACTCGCCCCATCGGTGGGTGTGATCGCGCGCTGCGGCGGCGACCGCCGCCGAGCTCACGCCGTCGAGCAGATGCAGAGCATCATCGCGCTCGAGACCTGCCAGATACCCGGTGATGAGGCCCTGCACGGAGTGCACCTGCGCGCCCGACACACGCTGCGCGCGGTCGATGGGTCCCTGCGAGAGCGACACACCCTGCAGTCGTGCGAGCGGGAAGATGGCCAGCTTGCGCCAGACGACTCCTCGTCTGAGCAGCAGTCCGAAATCGGTCAGCGCGAAGCCCTGGCGCTTCCACGACAGCGGTCTGCGCCACCATGCACGCCGCGGCATCGTCCGATACGGATCGCCCTCGACCGGACCGAGGATGCCGTGCTCCCAGACGAGCGGGATGTCGGCGACCGGAGCATCCGGCAGGATCAGCGCGAGCACCCGTTCGACATCGGCGCGCTTGCCCACCGGCAGCACGACGTTGAACTGCTGCGCAGAACCCGACGATTGCTGTGCGGCGCTCTTGCCGCTCATGCGGTTGATCCTGATGGTCCACCACCCGAAAGGACGCCACAGCAGCGACTGCGTGACCTCGACGGCGAAGATGCGCCCAGGGGGCAGCGTCTCGGTCACAGTCGTCAGCAGACCGTAGGTGATGCGCACGCCGTCGGGTGTCGGCGCGATCGAGTAGCGCAGCGACTTCGAGATCTGCGCCCAGGTGATACCGACGACCGCGATGATCATCGGGATCCCGATGCCCAGCGTGATGCCGAGACCGAGGAAACCGCCGATCGGATCGCCGTCGATCAGCGCGCCGATCGCGATGCCGCCGACCGCCACACCGAAGATGATGCCGAAGAAGACGAACCAGAGCACGCTCGAGATCAGCTGCGAGCCGACCAGGCGACCCGTCGGGATCTTGACCACGCTCTCCGGCTCGACATCTGCCAGGTCGACGCCGCTGATCAGATCGTTGACCCCGGCGTTCACCGACCCGACGAGCTGCGCCCGCGCCGAACCCGGCCCGCCGTCGACAGAACCTGCGGCGTCCGACGGCCGCACTCCGGCCGCTGACTCCGCCGCGGTCAATCTTGCCGCGCGCGCACCGGAGGCGAGGCGCAGGATGTCGGTCCGCACCGCCTCTGCGCGCGGTGTCGCGAGGTACTCGAGCTCGACGTTGGAGTCGGTTCCCGCACCGACGACCTCGAGCTTCGCGAGGCCGATGATGCGCGCGGGGAAAGGACGAGTGAGATTGACGCCCTGCACCCGATCGAGAGGCGCGCGCCGATGCGAGCGGAAGATGATGCCCTTGCGCACCTCGACGTGATCGCCGGTGATCCGGAACTGTTGGAAACGCCACACGAACCAGAAGATGAGCACGAGCACGGCGACGAGGGCCAGCACGCCGAGCAGCACGACGATGAGCAGGTTGTTCTCGAAGACCCAGTCGACGGGATCGCCGCCCGAGTAGTCGTCGTAGCCCACCTCCTCGGGGGTGAAGAACTCGACGAACCAAGCGATGAGCCGATCGCGCAGGTTGGCGATCGCGATGCCCGCGATGATGATGAGCGCCAGCCCGCCCTTGAAGAGCGGGGTGAGCGGGTGCATCCGGTGCCACTCGCCGTCGGCGAGAGTCGCGGCCCGCGCCGGGGATTCGGCCGTCGCCGGGGGCGATGGGAAAGGCTGCTCGCTCACAGGCCCGTCCGGCGGGTCTCGGCGACGGCGATGAGGGTGTCGCGCAGCGCCTCGGCGGCGGCCTGCGCGAGTCCGGGGATCTGCACACCCGTGGTCGCGGCAGCGGTGACCATCTTGAGCTGTGAGACGCCGAAGGCGCGGTCGAGGGGCCCCTGCGTGATGTCGACGAGCTGCATGCGACCGTACGGCACGGCGATCATGCGCTGCCAGAGGATGCCCTTGCGGAAGACGATGTCGTCGTCGCGGAGCATGTATCCGATGGCCTTGGCCTGTCGGGGAAGGATCACCAGCGTGATCAGTGTGATGAGCACGATGACGCCTGCCGGAATCCACACCCAGGTCTGGTCGAGCACCAGCGCCAGCACGAGGGCCGCAGCCAGCACGACCGCGATGAAGATCAGATTCTGGAGGATCTGCGACACCACGTAGCGCGGCGAGATCTGGTGCCAGCTGCCGTCGAGCTCCAGCCTCGCCTCGTTGCGCGCGGTGCGCAGCTGCGAATACGTGCCCTGGTCGAGGGCCGCGAGGTCGCTGACCTCCGCCGAACTAAGCGGTGCCGGGGTCCCCGGCTCGATCTCTGGGTTCTGAGTCATCAGGATCCTTCGGCAGGGTGCAGAACTGTTCGGCGATGAGCGCGACGACCGCGAGCACGATCGCGCTTCCGATCAGAGCCACCATCGCCACAGTCGACCCTACCGGGGGATCGATGGGCCTGGAGAGAAGGAACGCCAGAAGGCCGGCGCCGAACCCGGCCATGATCGCCCCGACCAGGCTCGACGCGCGGGCGAGGGTCACGGCGCGGGTCGCGCGGAACGGATCGATGCGGATGCCGTTGCGAACGCTCGCACGCACGGGCCAGGCGACCCCCAGCGAGGCCGCGGCGATGAGCAGCAGCAGCACGGGCAGAAGCAGCGACGGTGTGAACGTCGTGCGGCCCATAGTGGTCAGCACGTGATCGAGGATGAAGCCCGCGGCTGCGGCGAGCGCGGCGAGGACCGCGAGGAGTCCGAGCGAGGTGCGCTTCATGAGTGCTCCCTGCGGCGCAGGTCGGCGACGAGCTCGGCGACACGGCCCCTGCCCGGCAGCACCGCGTCACCGTCGAGTTCGAGCCACGGTTCGAGCACGAACAGCCGCTCGAAGGCGCGGGGATGCGGCAGCTGCAGGCCATCGCCGCCGCCGTCGGCTGATTCTTCGCCGTAGGCGATCAGGTCGAGGTCGAGGGTCCGATCGCCCCAGCGCTCATGACGCTCGCGTCCGTGTTCGTCCTCGATCGCATGCAGCATGCCGAGCAGGATCGATGGGGCGAGGCGCGTGGTGACCAGCGCGACCGCATTCACATATCCGGGGGCCTCCGGATCCGGCCCGTCGAGCCGCAGCGCCACCGTCTCGAACAGCGAAGACAGACGCACGTCGCTGACCAGCGGCAGTCGCGCGATGCGCTCGGCTGCCGCGCGGATCGTGTCTTCGCGGTCGCCGAGGTTCGCGCCGAAGGCGACGACGGCCACGGCTTCCTTCCGCCCGGGTCGGGGGCCGGGAAGGCTCGGCGGGTTGGCCAGGTTGCGACTCATCTCGATGCCTCCTCAGCGGATCGCTGCCGCGCCCGGTGCACGGTGACGGCGACGTCAGAGAACGTGAGCGAGATCGGGGCGTGCGGCTTGTGCACCGTGACGGTGACGGCGTGCACCCGAGAGTCTGCGAGCGCGACGTCGGCGATGCGCTCTGCGAGCGTCTCGATGAGATTCACCGGCTCGCCCGCGACGACCGTGGCGACCTGCTCGGCGAGCTCTCCGTAGTGCACGGTGTCTGCGACGTCGTCCGACATCGCCGCGTCGCTCAGCGGCATCCTGAGGCGGAGGTCGATGGTGAACTCCTGCCCGTTCTCGCGCTCGTGGTCGTAGACGCCGTGCCGACCGAACACGGTCAGCCCCGTCAGCACGATCTCGTCGAGGACATCCATGGTCTCATCCCTCCCAGGCGTGCACGATGGCCAGAGCATCGCGGGTGGCGCCGACATCGTGCACCCGGACGGCCCAGACTCCGGCGCGAGCGGCGAGCGCGCTCGTGACGGCCGTGGCCAGGTCGCGTCGTGCTTCGGAGACGGTCGCGGAGTCAGCGCCGATGGTCTCCGCGAGGAACCTCTTGCGGGAGGTGCCGACGAGCACGCGGGGCCCCAGGGCGACGATCTCGTCGAGTCCGCGCAGCACGCCCCAGTTCTGGTCGCCCCTCTTCGAGAACCCGATGCCCGGATCGACGATCAATCGCGACGGCGCGATGCCGGATGCCGCAGCCTCACCCATGCGCTCGTGCAGCTCCCCGGCGACCTCGCGGGCGGCACGACGGTATTCGGCGTGCGCGTACATGTCGGATGAGAAGCCACGCCAGTGACCGATCGCGTAGTCGGCGCCGGATTCGGCGACCGCTGCGAGCATGTCGGGGTCGGCCAGACCGCCGGACACGTCGTTGACGATCCGTGCGCCCGCGCGCACGGCGGCCGCGGCAGTCGACGCATTGAGTGTGTCGATACTCACCGGTGCGCTCTCGGCGACCAGCCGCTCGATCACCGGGAGCACGCGCCGCTGCTCCTCCTCGGCCCCCACACGCTCGGCCCCTGGTCTGGTCGACTCGCCCCCGATGTCGAGCACGGTGGCTCCCTCGGCGCGCAACCGCAGCCCGTGCGCGACGGCTCGATCCACGTCGAGATAACGACCGCCGTCGCTGAACGAGTCGGGCGTGACGTTGACGATGCCCCAGATGCCCGTCATCCGTGCGCCATCCCCGAGCCCGAAGACCCGATCAGCGCGATGAGCTCGGCCCGGGAGATCGGCTCGGTGTATTCGCCACGGGCGGCGATCGTGAGCGTCGAGGCTTCTGACTGCCGTCCACCGCGCATGGTCACGCAGCCGTGGCTCGCATCCAGCACCACGAGCACTCCACGGGTGTCGAGGTGCTCGGCGATCGTGTCGGCGATCTGCTCGCCGAGGCGCTCCTGCACCTGGGGGCGGCCGGCGAGGATCTCGACCACGCGCACGAGCGCTCCGAGCCCGACGACCTGCTCCCCCGGCAGGTAGGCGATGTGCGCGCGCCCCGCGAACGGCAGCAGATGGTGCTCGCACACCGACCGGAAGCGGATGTCCCTCAGCAGCACGGCACCCGACGGAAGCGTGTCGGGAGCAGGGCCTCGAGAGACGCTGATCGTGTGCGCGAGAGGAGCAGCAGCATCCTCGCCGACACCCGCGAAGAACTCCGCGTAGAGATCGCCCATGCGCGTCGGCGTCTGCTTCAGACCCGGGCGATCGGGGTCTTCCCCGATCGCCTCGAGCAGTTCCCTGGTGAGCCGCTCGACACGCGCGCGGTCGACAGACACCGGTCAGGCCGTCGCAGGTCGAGCCTGGCCGGCTCCCGCCGATCCGGGCTGTGTACGCGGAGCAGACGCCGGTGCCTCGACCGATGCCACCAGCGACACGTCCTTCTTCGGGACCTCGATCGGGGGCCGCTCCGACACGGGGCGGTCCTCGCTCGACAGCCACAGCGGGCGCTCGGGGAGCTTCTTCACCTCGGTGAAGATCTCGGCGATCTGGTTGTGGTCGAGGGTCTCCTCCTCGAGCAGCGACAGGGCGAGGCGGTCGAGGATGTCACGGTTGGTGCTGATGACCTCGTACGCCTCGTTGTGGGCCTGCTCGATGAGCGCCCGCACCTCTGCATCCACCCGCTCGGCGACCTTCTCGGAGTACTCGCGGCCACGGCCCATGTCACGCCCGGCGAAGGGCTCGCCGCCCTCGCTGCCGAGCTTGACCGGACCGACCCGTGTGGTCATGCCGTACTCGAGCACCATCTTGCGGGCGATCGAGGTCGCCTTCTCGATGTCGTTGGAGGCGCCGGTGGTCGGATCGTGGAACACGATCTCTTCTGCGACACGACCGCCCATGGCGTAGGTGAGCTGATCCTGCAGCTCGTTGCGGGTGACGGAGTACTTGTCGTCGAGCGGCAGCACCATCGTGTAGCCGAGAGCCTTGCCTCGGGGCAGGATCGTGATCTTCGTGACGGGGTCGGTGTAGTTCATCGCCGCCGCAGCGAGAGCGTGACCGCCCTCGTGGTACGCGGTGATGAGCTTCTCCTTGTCCTTCATGACCCGGGTGCGACGCTGGGGGCCGGCGATGACACGGTCGATGGCCTCGTCGAGCGCACGGTTGTCGACCAGCTGCGCGTTCGACCGAGCGGTCAGCAGGGCGGCCTCGTTGAGGACGTTCGCCAGATCTGCACCGGTGAAGCCGGGGGTCTTGCGGGCGACGACCTCGAGGTCGACGCTCTTGGCCAGCGGCTTGCCCTTGCTGTGCACCTCGAGGATCTTCTGCCGACCGCGCAGGTCGGGGGCGTCGACGCCGATCTGGCGGTCGAAGCGGCCGGGGCGCAGGAGTGCCGGGTCGAGGATGTCTGGACGGTTGGTCGCCGCGATCACGATGACGTTCGCGTTCGGGTCGAAGCCGTCCATCTCGACGAGCATCTGGTTGAGCGTCTGCTCGCGCTCGTCGTTTCCGCCGCCCATACCGGCGCCGCGGTGACGACCGACGGCGTCGATCTCGTCGATGAAGATGATCGCGGGCGCGTTCTCCTTGGCCTGGTTGAACAGGTCACGGACGCGCGATGCGCCGACGCCCACGAACATCTCGACGAAGTCGGAGCCCGAGATCGAGTAGAACGGGGCTCCCGCCTCGCCGGCGACGGCGCGGGCGAGCAGGGTCTTTCCGGTTCCCGGGGGGCCGTACAGCAGCACGCCCTTCGGGATGCGGGCGCCGATGGCCTGGAACTTCGCCGGATCCTGCAGGAACTCCTTGATCTCGTGGAGCTCCTCGATCGCCTCGTCGGCGCCGGCGACGTCGGCGAAGGTGACCGTCGGGGTCTCCTTGTTGACCAGCTTCGCCTTGGACTTGCCGAACTGCATGACCTTGCTGCCGCCGCCCTGCATCGACGAGAGCAGCCACCAGAACAGCAGACCGAGCAGCACGAGGGGAAGAAGAAGGGAGAGGATGCCGTCGAACCAGGTCGCGCGAGGCACGGCGTCGTTGAAGCCGTCCTTGGGCTCGGCGGCGTTGATAGCCGTGACGACCTCTTCGGCGCGCGCGTCGACGTAGTAGAACTGCACGTTCTCGGAGCCCTCGAACGCCTTCGACAGGGTCATGTCGACGCGCTGGTCTCCGTCGGTGTTCACGACCTCGGTGACCGTCTTGCCCGAGAGCAGCTCCAGACCCTCCTGGGTCGTGATCTGCTTGGGCGCGCCGAGGTTCGAGATCAGCAGGAAGCCGCCGAACAGCAGCAGACCGATCAGAGCGACGTAGATCAGCGGATTCCGAGTGAGCTTCTTGACATCCATGGTCGGATCAGCGTATCGCGCGTGCCCTAGGTGGCCGCTGTGCGTTCACCCACGGCGTACCCTTCGACAGGACCCCGACCGGTGTCCCGCTGGGTCGCTGAGCCTGTCGAAGCGTCAGCTGTAGACGTGGGGAGCGAGCACCGCGACATCGCGCAGGTTGCGGTAGCGCTCGTCGTAGTCGAGGCCGTAGCCGACGACGAAGTCTGTCGGGATGTCGAAGCCGACGTACTTGCAGTCGATGACGACCTTCGCGGCCTCCGGCTTACGCAGCAGTGCGAGCACTTCGATCGACTCCGCACCGCGCGACTCGAAGTTCTCGAGCAGCCAGCTGAGGGTGAGTCCCGAATCGATGATGTCCTCGACGATCAGCACGTGCTTGCCGTTCAGATCGGTGTCGAGGTCTTTGCGGATCTGCACGACACCGCTCGACTTGGTGCTCGCGCCGTAGCTCGAGACCGCCATCCAGTCCATCGGAGCATGGAAGGGAAGAGCACGTGCGAAGTCGGCCATCACCATGACCGCGCCCTTGAGCACGCCGACGAGGATGATCTCCTTGCCCTCGTAGTCGGCCGCGACCCGGGTCGCGAGCTCATCGAGCTTGGCGATGATCTCCTCCTCTGTGACGAGGATCTGAGCAAGGTCGTCCTGGATCTCCGCGGCGCGCATGGATCGATTTTAGGCGACGCACACCGATGCTCCCGCCCAGGATCCGCAGATCGGCAACCAGAATTCTGGATGCGCGTCCGGCATCGGCACTACTCTGGCGCTGGAACGGGCGTGCGCCCGCAGACGGAAGGATTCACCCATGGCACTCGACGACATCCTCACGCAGGTCCCGATCGACGACATCGCCGCGAAGCTCGGAGTCTCCCCCGACGTCGCCAAGGAGGCAGTCGAGCAGGGCGGCGCCGTGCTGCTCGGCGGCCTCGCGAAGAACGCGTCCACCAGCGAGGGCTCTGCGGCGATCGAGAACGCGCTCACGCGTCACAAGGGCAAGACCGGCGCCGCGAAGGTCGACGACATCGATCAGGCCGATGGCGGCAAGATCGTCTCGCACATCCTCGGCGACGACGAACAGAAGGTCACCCAGACGCTCACCGAGTCGAAGGAGACCGCCGGCATCGACTTCGGCAAGCTCCTTCCGATCCTCGCTCCGATCGTGATGGGGCTGATCGCCAACGCCACGAAAGACAAGTCCGCGAAGCCCGGCACTGCAGAGACTCAGTCGGGCGGCGGGGGTATCGGCGACGTGATCGGCGGCCTCCTCGGGGGCGGCGGCTCCTCGGGCGGCGGCGGCATCGGCGACGTCATCGGAGGCCTGCTCGGAGGCGGAAAGTCCTCGGGCGGCGGCGGCATCGGCGACCTGCTCGGAGGCCTGTTCGGAGGCAAGAAGTAGGAGGCAAGAAGTAGGACGCGCGTGTCGCCTCGCTCAGCGCGCGGTGAACACGATGCGTCCGCCCACCCGGGCCGCCGAGCACGCGGGCAGGTCGATGGGCCCCTGACCCGACCAGTCGGTGGCGAGCCGCGCGACCTCGAGGGTCTGCAGCCGCGTCAGGCTCACGCCGAACTCGCTGTCGACCACGAGTCGGATGATCCGGTTGCGCAGAGCCGCCGGATTGGCGGCGAGCGCGGCGACGCTCACCGATATCCCTGCCTCGGCGTGCTCGACGATGTCCTCGATCGTCTCGTGGATCATCTCGTCGAACGCCTCGGCGTCCTCCCGCAGCTGCTCGGCCGTGCGCGCCAGCGCCTCGGCGATGCCCGGGCCGAGTTCCGCTTCGAGCACGGGAAGCACCCGGTCTCGCGCCCGCACCCGTGCGAACCGCTGCTCCGCATTGTGGGGGTCGTCCCACACGTCGAGGTCGGATGCCACGCAGAACGCTCGTGTGGTCTCCCGCCGCACCGCAAGAAGCGGCCTCACCCAGCGCAGCCCGTCGTCGTCTTCGCGGACCGGCGCCATCCCCTGCATGCTCGCCGCCCCGGATCCGCGGGCGAGGCCGAGCAGCACCGTCTCGGCCTGGTCGTCGAGGGTGTGTCCGAGCAGCACGGCTGAGGCGCCGGCGTCTGCTGCGGCATCCTTCAGGACCCGGTACCGCGCTTCGCGGGCCGCGGCCTCCGGGCCGCCTTCGTCGCCCACTTCGACCCTGACGACGAGAGCGTCGAGTCCGAGCGTCGTGGCCGTTCGCGCAGCGCGGGCGGCGACAGCATCCGATCCGCTCTGGAGGCCGTGGTCGACCGTGAGCGTGCCCACCCGCACTCCGAGCTTGGGGGCTTCGAACGCGGTCGCCGCGGCGAGCGCGAGCGAGTCCGCTCCCCCGGAGAGAGCGACGACGACCGTCGATCCCTCGGGCAGATCGGCGAGCGCGGTGCGCACGGCGAGGCGGATCTCGGCGATGACGGGTGAGAGCGACGGCACAGACCAACGGTAGATCACGAGGGCGGATCGTCGCGCAAGGGTCGCGCGTGAACGGGTGATGGCCCTAACCTGGCGCCGTGGCAGATCGATTGGGCGGGCAGCAGTACAGCACCGAACGGTTCACGACCTTCGTCGACGCGGTCGTCGCGATCGCGATGACTCTTCTCATCCTGCCGTTGCTCGAATCGGTGTCGGACGCAGGCGCCGCCGACCTGAGCACGGCTGAGTTCCTCGAGGAGCACCACGGACAGCTCCTGAGCTTCGCCCTGAGCTTCGTCCTGATCGCGACTTTCTGGCTCGAGCATCATCGGCTGTACGCCGGGGTGAAGGGCATGACGGGTGGGCTGTTGTGGATCAACATCGCCTGGATGGTCACGATCGTCTGGCTCCCTGTGCCCACCGCCATGCTCGGCCAGATGGATGAGGATCCGCTGCAGACGGCGGTCTACATCGGGACGTTGATCCTCACCCAGGTGACGACACTCGCCGCAAAGGTCTACCTCCGACGGCATCCTGCTCTCACCGATCTCCCCTCCGATGTGCTGCGGCGTGGTGTCCTCGGAGACGTCGCGGCGATCGTACTGTTCCTGATCGCTCTCCCGATTGCGGCGTGGGTGCACCCGATCGGCTATGCGGCCCTGCTGCTTGTCATCCTGTCCAGCCCTCTCGAACGTCTGCTGAACCGCGCCACCGCCCGAGGCCGGCGAGGGCATGGCAGAAATGATGCGCGCGACGGCTCAGATCACTGAAAGGTAGGCTGGTCGGCGGCATCCAACCGAACTTTTCCTGAGGAGCACACGCATGGGCGCACACGACGCCGTCATCGAGATCCCGCGCGGCAGCCGCGTGAAGTACGAGGTCGACCACGAGACCGGACGAGTGCACCTCGACCGCGTGCTCTACACGACCTTCGGGTACCCCGCCGACTACGGCTACTTCGACAACACCCTCGGCGAGGACGGCGACCCGCTCGACGTGCTCGTGCTTCTCGACCACGCCATCTACCCCGGCGTCGTCGTCGAGGTGCGCCCGGTCGCCGTGCTCAAGATGAGCGACGAGGCCGGCGGAGACGACAAGCTCGTCGCCGTGCTGTCGAAGGACCCCCGTTGGGCGCACATCCAGGACATCGGCGATGTCGCCGAGTTCACCAAGAAGGAGATCGAGCACTTCTTCGAGCACTACAAGGACCTCGAGCCCAACAAGTGGGTCAAGGTCGACGCGTGGGGCGACGCCGCAGAGGCGCAGCGCATCCTCGACGAGGCGATCGTCCGCTTCGGCGAGCAGGGTCACTGACCCCGCGCCGCAACGAAGAAGACCCCCGGATTCGCACAGCGGCCGGGGGTCTTCTTCGTTGTCGCCGTGGATCTCAGACCGAGACACCGCGATCTGCGAGGAAGGTGATCGGGTTGGTGTACGCGCCGTTGATGTACACCTCGAAGTGCAGGTGGCAGCCGACGGATGCTCCGGTGTTGCCCGCGTACGCGATGACCTGACCGGAGTTGACCCATGAGCCGCTTCGGACCGCGAAGCCGCCGTCCCTGATGTGCGCATAGCCGGAAGCGACTCCGCCGCCGTGCTGGATGCGGATGTAGTTGCCGTAGTTGCCCCGGGGGCCGGCGTAGTCGACGGTGCCCGACTGCGCCGCGTAGATCGCCGCACCGCAGCCGTTCGCGAGGTCGACGCCGTAGTGGTAGCCCGAGCAGGCCGCGCAGGGCTTGGGTCGAGAGCCGAATCCGGCGCTCCGGTAGCCGCCGTGCGGACGCACCCAGCCACCCGATCCGGGTGATCCGCCGACACCTCCACCGCCGCCGCCTCCACCGCCGCCGCCATTGCCTGCGGCGGCAGCAGCAGCCTCGGCCGCTTCGCGGCGCTTGCGCTCCTCCTCCGCGACGCGCACGCCCTCCTGGTAGCCCGCCACAGTCGTCGCCGTGGCGTCCTTCAGGGCTGCGAGCTGTGCCTGCATCGTCGCGAGGTTGGCCGACTGCTCGTCGAGTGCGGCCTGGGCCGCATCGGCTGCGGCCTGGGCCTCGATCATCTTCTGCTCGGCGATCTGCTGCAGGCGGTCGCGCTCGGTGCGGGCGACGACCGCCTGATCCGTGAGCGCCTGGGCCGAGTTGCGCGCGGCGACAGCGTTGTCATGCACCGTCTGGTTGTACTGGTAGACCTTGTCCATCGTCCCGAGACGAGACAGCAGCTGGTCGGCGTTGTCGGCGGAGCCGGCGAAGAAGAGCTCGAGGGCGGTGTCATCGCCGCCGTTGCGATACAGCTGCGATGCGAGCTGGGCCGCCTTCTTCGTCGCATCGTCGGCGACGAGGGCCTGCTCGTCGGCCTTCGACTGGAGCTCGTCGGCGACGGCGATGGCGTCGAAGTACGCCAGCTGAGCGGCGTTGTACTCCTCGCCGGCGAGGACGGCCTTGGCCTGCGCATCAGCCACCCGCTGCTTGAGCGACTGGATGAGCCCCTCGATGCGGCTGACCTCCGCGGCCTTGGAGGACTCGTTGTTCATGGCGTTCTGCACGTCGTCCCAGCTGGGATACGTCGCCGCATAGGCGGCGTTCACGCCATTGGAGACGCCGAAGGCGCTGAGGGCGACGACGCTGAGCGCGCCGAGAGTGAGGGCGCCACGACGGGTGACCGAACGGTCCTTCCAGAACGCGCGGCTCTCCGCGGGCGTCGGCGCGCAGCCGCAGTCGTCGGATGCGGCCGCAGCAGCAGCCGACATCGAGTCCTTGTCGTTCACGCGGCCCCTTCCGCCGGATTCACAAATGCCACACTAACAACTTCTTTCACATCCGCACCAGGCAGCGGACAGCGCGAGACGACACAGTGATACCACCCCATCGTCCTCCTGAACACGCCCGGGGTACAGCAGGCTCGCCCTCGATTCGCGTTTTGCTCAGATCTTCCCTTATGCTTGAGCGTCGGCAAGGAAGTCCTCCGGGACAGACTTCGGCCCCATCGTTTAGCGGCCTAGGACGCCGCCCTTTCACGGCGGTAGCACGGGTTCGAATCCCGTTGGGGTCACTCCTTCCGGTACAATTGAAAACAAGTATGGCCCTGTAGCGCAGTTGGTTAGCGTGCCGCCCTGTCACGGCGGAGGTCGCGGGTTCAAGTCCCGTCAGGGTCGCTCTAAGCGACGGGCCTTTCTCTTCGAGAAGGGCCTTTCGTCTAGATGCGGCAGGTCTTGCCAGTCGCATGGCTCTGTAGCTCAGTTGGTAGAGCGCACGACTGAAAATCGTGAGGTCACGGGATCGACGCCCGTCGGAGCCACAGGGTGATCATTACAGTCACCTTAGGAACCCTCGCCTAGCTTCTACATGGCGGGGGTTTCCGCTTTCCCGGGCGTCCCTGCGACACGGCTCGCTCTCGCGGCCGGCACGCACAAGCCGCGCGGAGCCCCCACGACTCGATGCGTCGAAGTGCGCACGCGCAAGGCACGGGCCAGCCCGCCGCCCAGGCCCTTGATACGGTCGATGACATGTTCGTCTTCGGAATCGCTGCCGCCGTCGTCGGGATCGTGCTCTTCCACACCGCCCTCGGCATGACTCTGCGAGCGAACGCGACGACGCGAGTTGCCGTCGGCCGCAAGCCCCAGAAGACCCCGGATCGGTCGATCGCGCTGCGAGCCGTCGGCGCGGGGCTCATCGTGCTCGGTGCGGCGCTCGTGAGCACCTCGGGGTGGCACTGGGCGATCATGGTGGTTCTGGCCGGTCCCGTCGCGGCGCTAGTCGTGCTGATCGCCCACAACCGGCGCGTCAGCCGCGAGTCCTCCTCGACACGAGGCTGACGGGCCCAGACGATGCGCCCCGCAAATGCGGCTGCCGCACAGTAGACACGCATCTCATCTCTCGCTGCGGAGAATCCATCCGACGTATGCGAAGTAGTATATCGATATGGGACCTGATCTGCCCGTTGTGCCCGGGGCCCAGCGGAACCTGGGAGCCGAAGAGCTCTTCCGTCGACTCGCGACGTCGATCGCGGACGGCACCTATGCGCCCGGCGCGAAGCTGAGCGACAAGGCGATCGCCGACGACCTCGGCGTCACCCGCACTCCGGTCCGAGAGGCCGTGCAGCGGCTCGCGCGCGCGGGGCTGATGGAAGTCCATGCGAATCGCTATTCGATGGTCACCGACATCACAGACGAACGCTCGCGCATAACCCGCGAGTTCGCCGCGTCTCAGGGCGGCGAAATCATCCGCGAGGCGGCACTCGCGCTGTCCGAGACGGACCTCGCCATCGCGTGCGAGCTGATCGGCGACGCCATCGAGTCGGTCGAATCCGGCGAGGGATGGATCGAGGCCCATGTCGAGCTCTTCGAATTCCTGACCGACCGTGCGCTTAACGATCTCTATCGACTGATGTTGAGCGACTTCTGGTACCTCGTGTTCCGCGACCTGTACCTCGGCGAGCCGCGAGTGAACACGAGAGAGCCCCTCGAAGAGCTCGAGTCCGCGATGCGCGCCCGCAGCGCGAACGCCGGGGTGAAGGCCGTGCAGAGGATGCTCCGCCTGAAGTAGCGGATCGACTCCGAGGAGTCGGGTCCGGTCCCCCGCGCCCGAACGGGGGGACCGGATCAGCCGATGAGAAGGTCCGCATGCGCACCCACCCCCATGTGGGCGCTCAAGACCGAGAGACTCGAGGGCACCGTCTGGTTCGACCGACGGTCGAGCAGCAGAATGCGGCTCGTCGTGTTGCCAGCGTATGGGCGAGACGCGTCCTGACGCTGATCGGTGCCCGACCATTGACGAGGAGACGCTCGAACTGCTAGGCCGACACGAACGTGTTTTTCTCCCGCCGACCTCCGATGTCTGAGAGGGTCAGCGGGAGATCGCGCATCACCACGACGCTGTCGAAGACCGCAGCCCCCGCCGGAAGGGCCTCGAAGAACGACGACCGAAGGTGGTGCAGTCGAGCCCCTTCGACCTTCCACGAGTCGGCCGCGAGGGCGACCGGTTCGACGGCGCGCCGGTCTCGGGTCAGTGACCACCCGACGCGGCCGGAGCGGTAGAAGTCGGAGGCTTCGTCGATCGACGCGAACAGCGCGCTCGACCACTCCCCGCCCACTTCGACATCCGCGGCAAGGCTGTCGCCGGCCGCCTCCATCGTCAGCGCGTAACGATCACCCGACTCTTCGATCCGGAACCGCGCCCTGCGATGCACACCGGGAAACAGGCGCCCACCGAACAGCACCGGATGCCATGCCGAACTGTGGCGTTCGAAGATGAAGACGCCCTGCTCGACGCCGTCGGGGCCGTCCCACTCGACGGCGATCCGATGAGCGGCGTTCTCGGAGCGGAGACCCCATGGAGGGTTCGACCAGCTCGGCCGGATCGATTCCAGACCCAGCACGCACACGCCGGCGACTGCGGAGCCGTCGACGATTCGCGGGCGGAACCCTGCGGGCAGCAGCGAGGCGGCGACCTCAGGGTCGACCCGGTAGCTGATCAGCAGTCGCCGACGCAGCTGCGCCCGCACATGAGAGATGAACGTCATGTTGCGAATCTAGCACTGTAGCTAAATTACTCCAAGAGAGTCAGCCTTCACGCCTCCCGTAGGTTGTATCCGTGGATAATCCGCTCATCTACGTCGCCGCGATCGGCGCGATCATCGTGCTGGCGATATTCCTCCCGCGCTGGGTTCGCCGCTCGACGGACGCAGCCGGAGGAAGAGCAGGGCGACGCTACGCGACCGACCGCCTCGCCGGGATCCTCGACGAACTGGGAACGACGCTGGTGCTGCACACGTCCGAGGGCACAGCGCGCGAGATCGTCGACGGCGTCGTGCTGCAGCAGCCACGCAAGTTCGCCCGGTTCGATGGCGGCGGCTACGGCATCCGTTTCGTCGAGCCTGACGACGCGCTTGTCCGACTCGTCGACGACGAGGACGGAACCCGGCTGGAGGTCGAGAGGATCCGCGAACACCTGGGTGTGCCGAACACCTCGGAGTTCTGGGCGGACCTGCGCTCCGGCGTCTCCACGGCCGCGCGCGACAGGGGTATCGCGGTCTCCCCCGGACGGCCTACCCACCACCGGCGTGACGCCGCGACCGGAACATGGACACCCGACTAGAGCGGCAGCGCGTCGCGTACCGGAACACCGGGTGCATCTCACAGCCGCCGCAACTAGGCTGTGGTATTGCTGATGACGCACCGGCTCCACTACAGCCGGCCTTGCGACGGCATCATTTCTCATCACAGCCCTCAGTCCCTCTGTGACCTGCGCCGGAAAGGCCGACCAATGAGTGAATCGCCCGAGAACGACCGGACTCCCGACTTCTTCGACAAGCTGATCGAAGAGACGCCGCGCGAGCAGTCCGGCTTCGCCGCCTCCTTCCGCGGCTACGACAAGGCCGAGGTCGACTCGGCTCTGAGCGCGCTGCGCAACCAGCTGCAGCAGGCGAAGGCCGACCTCGCCGCCACCGAGGCTCGCCACGAAGACGCCGTCGAGGCGCTCCGCGAAGAAGAGCGCATCGCCCGCGAAGAACTCGAGGCCGAGCTTCTCGCCACCAAGGCGAAGGCCGCGGAAACCGAGCAGCAGGTCGCCACCCTGACCAACGAGCTCGTCGACACCCCGCGTGCCGACGGCCAGGAAGCACCGTCGCGCGAGCAGTTCGAGGCGATCCTCCGCGTCGCGGAAGAGCAGGCGAACGTGCTCATCCAGAACGCGGCGGTGCAGGCCGACCGCCTGATGGCCGCAGCTCGCGAAGAGGTCACCACGCAGCGTGCCGAGGCGGATGCCGATGTCACCCGCATCATCGCTCACGCTCAGCACGATGCCGACCAGGTGCGGCTGAAGATCGACACCGAGTACACCGCGCACCAGGCGACGCTCGAGCGCGAGGCCGCGCACGCCGCCGAGCGGGTGCACCAGGCAACGCAGGAGGCCACCGCGATCCGCACAGAGGCCGAGAAGGGCGCCGCGGCGCTCCGCTCCCTCGTCACTCGCGAGACGACTCAGTTGCGCGCCGAGGCTGAGCGCGAGGTGCGCGAGATGAATGCCCGCGTCCTCGAGTTCGAGGAGACGCTCACCCGACGCCAGGACGACGCCCAGCAGGAGTTCCTCGTGCTGCACAACCAGGCCGTCGCCCACGCCGAGCGCATCACCACCGATGCCAACGAGCAGGTCGCCGCATCGCTCGACCACGCACAGCGCATCTCCGCGAAGGCCGACGACTACGAGCGGCTGATGCGCTCGCAGGCGCAGACCATCGAAGCGGATGCTCAGGTGCGTGCCCGCGACACGCTCGACCGTGCACGTGTGAAGTCGCAGAAGATCGTCGACTCGGTGACGGGTCACACTTCTGCGGTGCTGCGGGACGCCGAGGACCAGGCACGGCAGCTGCGCTGGCAGCAGCAGCAGCTCGCCAGCTTCATGGCCGAGGTGCGTGAGCTGATCCGCCCGGACGGCATCTTCAGCGATCAGCAGACGGGTGACACCGCCGCCACGGTGGCGGACTCCGACGCTGACGCACTCGACGACGCCGCATTCGATGCCGAGATCGTCGAAGACGACCAGGATGAGACCGCAGAGCCCGTCGAGGAGTTCCGCGGCGACGAAGCCCTCGACGACGAGATCCTCGACGACGACGCCGAGACCATCGACGGCAAGATCACGATCGAGGTCGTCGAGACCGACGAGAAGGCCTCGCGCTGACCTCCGCCACCTGACGAACAGGGGCGTGGGCGGATTCCGCCCACGCCCCTGTTCTCTCCACTCGGGCATCCACCGATCGGTGGATGCCCGAGTCCGTCGTTTCACGGCTACCGCGCGAGCTCGACTACGGGCACCCTGGGAACATGACAGACAGCGTGATCGAGGTACGGGACCTCCGCAAGGACTACGGCGGGTCCCCCGCCGTGGACGGCATCACCTTCGACATCCGCCGGGGCGAGACGTTCGCTCTGCTCGGGCCGAACGGTGCGGGAAAGTCGACGACCATCGAGATCCTCGAGGGATATCGACACCGTACGTCCGGAGAGGTGCGTGTGCTCGGGGTCGACCCGCAGCGCGGCGGCCTCGACTGGAAGGCACGCCTGGGCATCGTGCTGCAGTCGACCGGAGAAGCGGGCAACTTCACGGTGCGTGAGCTGCTCACCGAATTCGCCGGGTACTACCCGCGACCTCGCGACATCGATGAGGTGATCGCAGCGGTGGGCCTCGAGCAGAAGCAGCGCTCCCGCGCGGGAAAGCTGTCCGGTGGCCAGCAGCGTCGCCTCGACGTCGCGCTGGGGATCATCGGTCGACCGGAGATGCTGTTCCTCGACGAACCGACCACCGGGTTCGACCCCGAAGCCCGACGTCAGTTCTGGGAGCTCATCCGCTCACTCAAAGCGGAGGGCACCAGCATCCTGCTGACCACGCACTACCTCGATGAGGCTGCTCAGCTCGGCGACCGCGCCGCGGTCATCGCCGCCGGGCGGATCGCCGCGATCGGGCCGATCGACGAGATCGGCGGCGCGGACGCACGCACGCCGGTCGTGCGCTGGCGGGATGCGAAGGGCGCACGTCATGAGCAACGAACGTCGACCCCCGGAGCGTTCGTCTCGGAGCTGCAGAGGACGGTCGGCGAACCTAACGCCCTGGAGGTCGTGCGCCCGACCCTCGAGGACATCTACCTCGACCTGATCCGGGAGCACGACGCCGCATCCGCCACCGACCCCACGACAGACGCCAGCCGCACCGACCTGAAGGAGCCGGCATGAGCACCACGACCGCACCGACGCGCTTCGGCCTCCCCCGCACCGTCCGGCTCGGCGTGCGTCGCATCGGCTTCGAGCTGCGACAGTACTTCCGTGCGGGCGATCAGGTCTTCTTCACGTTCCTGTTCCCCACCGTGATGTACCTGATCTTCGCGACCATCTTCACCGGCGACGTCGGCGAGGGCGCCGACAAGGTCAGCATGGCGACCTACTACCTCCCCGGGCTCATCGCGGGTGGCATCTTCCTCTCGGGGGTGCAGGGCCTGTCGATCGAGATCGCCGTGGAGAAGAGCGACGGCACACTGAAACGTCTCGGCAGCACCCCGATCGCGCCCGCCACCTACTTCATCGGCAAGATCGGCGAGGTCTTCGTCACAGCGATCCTGCAGATGGCGCTGCTCCTCACCGTCGCGGTCGTGCTGTACAAAGTGCAGCTGCCCTCGGATGCCGAATCGTGGGGCCTCTTCGCCTGGGTGTTCGTGCTCGGCCTGCTCTCGTGCACCCTGCTCGGCATCGCCCTCTCAGCGCTCCCCCGTTCGGGCAAGACCGCCTCGGCGGTGGTGATCCCCGTGGTCCTGCTGCTGCAGTTCGTCTCCGGCGTCTACATCGCCTTCTCGGCGCTGCCCGAGTGGTTGCAGAACGTCGCCGGCATCTTCCCGCTCAAGTGGATCGCCCAGGGGATGCGAGCGGCGATCCTGCCCGACTCGTTCAAGGCCGCAGAACCGGGCGGCGAGTGGGCCCTCGGTCTCGTCGCGATCATGCTGGCGGTCTGGCTCCTCGCAGGCTTCATCCTCAGCCGCGCGACCTTCCGCTGGATCCGACAGAGCGGATGACACCGGCATCCCTGACGCCCCGGCGGCCGGTTCGACGTCTGCACGGCGCCGAACCGCGCCTCGGGGCGTGCGGAACAGTGGAAGAGTGGTGCGCATGAGTCGCGTGATCCGTCGGGAGCGCCTGGGGTGGGACGTCGCCGCGACCGCGCTCCTGCTCGCTGTGGCCGGCCTCTCCCTCACCCTCCCACCGAGCTTCGCCGGATCACGCTGGGTGCTCGTCGCCATCACGGTCGGGGTCTTCCTCATCTACGCGTTCGGTGCCCGCGCCTACGTGGGGATCCACGAGGGCGTCGAAGATCCTGCACCGGCGGTCTCGGCGTTGCTGCAGATCGGGATGATCTCGCTTCTCGCGGTGGGTGTCGCGATCGAGCCGAACATGCTGCTGCTGCAGACCCTGGTGCTACCGCTCATCTGGATGACGTCACGATCGACCCTGCAGGCCGTTCTGGTCACGCTGGGCAACGGCGTCGTGCTCGGCCTCGCCTACGGCTACTGGGGCGACTTCACTGCCGATGCCCTCAGCGCCGGTTTCATCTCATCCGGGCTGTCGACCGCGTTCAGCCTCGCTCTCGGCCTCTGGATCACGCGCATCGCCGAATGGGGCGTCGAGCGCCAGCATCTGCTCGCGGATCTGACCGCCGCGCAGGCGGGTCTCGAGACAGCGAGCCGCGAAGCCGGTGCGATAGAAGAGCGCGCTCGTCTCGCTCGCGACGTCCACGACACGATCGCCCAGAGTCTGGCGAGCATCGTGATGCTCGCAGAGCGCGCACGTCTCGACGGCTCCCCCGCGGCGATCGAACTGATCGAGAACGCGGCGAGAGAGGCGCTCGTCGAAGCCAGGGCTCTCGTGGCCGTGACCTCGCCTACGCCGTCTGCCGAGTCCCTCGGAGACGCGCTCCGCCGCCTCGGAGACCGATTCGCGAGAGAGACGGGCATGCGCGTCGACGTGTCGGCACCGGATGCCGTGCTGGCGCGGGGCGTGCAGGTCGTCCTACTGCGCTGCGCGCAGGAGGGCCTCGCGAACGTGCGCAAGCACTCCGGGGCCGCATCCGCTCGGGTCACACTCGCGATCGCCGATTCGGCAGAGCTCCGCATCCTGGATGACGGTCGCGGACTCGGCGGCGTCTCGATCGACGATGACCGCGGATTCGGCCTTGCCGGGATGCGGGACCGGGTCGCCCTCGTCGGCGGCACTCTGACCGTCGCAGACGGAGCCAGGGCAGGCACGGACCTGACCGTGTGCATCCCGCTGCACACCGACGTCAACGTCAGCGCTGACAAGGAGACGACGCCATGATCCGAGTCATCGTCGCCGATGACCACCCGATCGTGCGGTCCGGCATCGTGGGCCTCATCGCCCTCGATCCGGGTCTCGAAGTCGTCGGGCAGGCGGCGAACGGCGCCGAGGCGGTCGACCTGGCCGCCCGTCTGCGCCCCGATGTCGTGCTGATGGATCTCCGGATGCCTGGCACCTCGGGCATCGAGGCGACGTCGCGCATCGCTGCGGAGCTGCCCGAGGTGCGAGTGCTCGTGCTGACGACGTACGAGACAGACGACGACATCCTCGGTGCGATCGAGGCAGGAGCGAGCGGATACCTCCTCAAGGCCGCACCGCACGAGGAGATCGTCGCAGGAATCCGTGCCGTCTCCGAAGGCCATACAGTCCTCGCCCCGACGATCGCCGCGACGCTCGTCACGCGGATGCGCGTCGAGCGACCGGGCAAACCTCAGCTGAGCCCGCGGGAACGCGAGGTGCTCCGACTCGTCGCGGCTGGTCGCAGCAATCCGGAGATCGCTCGAGAGCTGTTCATCGGCGAGGCGACGGTGAAGACCCACCTGATCCATGTGTTCGAGAAGCTCGAGGTCTCCGACCGCACGCGCGCCGTGACGCTGGCGCTCGAACTCGGTCTGATCTAGACGACGGCGCACGACGCGAACGGCCCCCATCCCGAGGGATGGGGGCCGTTCGAATCGACGTGGTGGGCGGTCTACGCGCGGACGAACTGCGCGGCTGCGGGGCAGTCGAACGGATCGGCACCGGCGGCGAGGCCGACACGGTTGAGGTACTCGATGACGATCGCGTACGAGCGCAGGAGGCTCGTCTCGGTGTACGGCACGTCGTTCGAGATGCAGTAGTCGCGGACGATCTCACGGGCCTTGGCGAGATTCGGGCGCGGCATGTTCGGGAACAGGTGGTGCTCGACCTGGTAGTTGAGACCGCCCATGAGCCAGGTGGCCCACCATCCGCCGCGGATGTTGCGCGAGGTGCGCACCTGCTTCGAGAAGAAGTCGAGGCGAGCGTTCGGGTCGATGATCGGCATGCCCTTGTGGTTCGGAGCGAAAGACGCCCCCATGTAGACACCGAAGACGGCGAGCTGCACGCCCATGAAGGCGAACGCCATGCCGAGCGGGAGCATCAGGAAGACCGGGACCAGAACGATCGCGAAACGGAGGGCGATCAGGCCCAGCTCGATCCAGCGGCCCTTGGCCTTCTTGCTCGTCACCAGGTGCTTGACGCCGAGGTAGTGGAGGTTGAGCCCCTCGAGCGTCAGGAGCGGGAAGAACAGCCATCCCTGCTTGCGTGTGATCAGGCGGACGATGCCGCGCGACTGCGCCGCATCCGTCTCGAGGAACGAGATCGTGTCGACCTCGATGTCGGGGTCCTTGCCGACCTGGTTCGGGTTTCCGTGGTGCTTGGTGTGCTTGGAGTCCCACCACGAGTAGCTGATGCCGACGACGCCGGCGGCCAGGATACGAGCGAGGCGGAAGTTCGCTGGGCCCGAAGTGAGGATCTGGCGGTGCGCCGCCTCATGGGCGAGGAACGCCACCTGCGTGAGGACGAGGCCGAGACCGGCAGCGATCAGCAGCTGGAACCAGCTGTCGCCGAGCAGGATGAAGCCGGTGATGAGTCCCCCGAGGGCGACTGCGAGGCCAGCGGCGACGAAGATGTAGAACCATCCGGCGCGCTGCAGAAGGCCGGTCTCCCTGACCACCTGCGACACCTGCTTGTAGGCGTGCGTCATCGGGGGGATGTCTGCGTTCCCGGCGTACGTCTGGCGTACCGGTCCGAGCGTGGCTGCGGTCTTTTCGACCTGTGAAATGGAGATGTTGCTCTCCCGTCGATTGGAGCCCTTGAGCTGTGGTAAGCCCAAGGCAGATCGCCCAACGCTTAACTCAACCTAACCCCCCGCACATGCGCCGTGGGGAATACGTCGGCACCCCTTGACGATTCACAGGTGCTGTGAATGAAACGGTCAGGCGCGGGCTCGACGCGGGCGCCGTCTCAATGCGCGCGGAAGGGTGAAAGAGAACGTGCGCGCGCGGTGCTTCGGTGCGCTTGCGGCCTCGAGAGCCTCGCGCGCGTCATCGAGGGAATCGAACGCCCCGAGCTCGGTCCCGCGCTGATCGCGGGCAAGGTGCGTGGCGCCGTCGAATTCGACGAATCCGGCGAACTCGCCGGATCGGGTCGCGACATGCACGTCTGCGTCGGCCTGTTTCCAGGTCAACGGATCGGAAGGAGGAAGGGTGGTCATGCTCATGGTCATACTCATTGCTGTGTGACGGGCGCGCGATATCGCGACCCGCAAGATGTGAGATCGAGGGCGGATGCCGCGCGCATCGATGCACGCGGTCCGGAATGGCCCTGATCAGTGGCTCCGTGGACGGCCTAGATAGGGCCAGAACACACGGTGCTTCATCAGTCTAGCAGGTCGGCATCACCGGCGCTCGGCGTCACCGGCGCTCGGCGTCGTGGCCGTGTCGACGCCGACCACGAGCGCTGCGGAGTAGCCCGCGCTCACGTCACCGGTGACTGTGGCCAGCTGAAGCGCGGCGGAGTCGTCGCCGAATACGTTGTCTCCGGCGAGGCTCGTCCGTGAGAGGTTCTGGGCGGACCCCGGGTACCGGGAGTCGGCGTATACGGTGGCGCAGACATCCTCCGGCAGCGCGAGCTGGGACGTGGCGATGGCGTTGGTCGAGTCGGTGATCGAGTCGACGTCCGGATAGACCTCGAAGTGGATGTGCGGCCAGCGGCCCGAATAGCAACCGGGGAAGATCGAGGTGAACGAGACCCTGCCGTCGGCATCCGCGACCTGCACCCCGCGGAGGTAGGTGACATCCTCGAGGCCGGAGGAGTACATCGAGTACTCGCCCTCAGCCGTGCAGTGCCACGCGTAGACCGCGACTCCCTCGAACGGGACGCCGCCGTTCGCGAGGTCGATGACCTGAAGTTCGAAGGTGAGCGGTATGCCGTCGGCGGTGGCCGACCCGTCGATCGAGGTCGTGATGTCCTGACGCACGATGCCCGAATCCTCGAGGACATCAGGCCCGTTCGAGCCGTCGCCGGGGTAGGGCCCTGCGGTCTCATCAGGGATCTCTCCCGCCGCAGACGCGGCCGTCGATCCCGACGAGCCTCCGGTGCCTGTCGTCGACGTCGAGCCGCTCGTGTCCGACGTGCTGCTCTCCGACGGCGCGCACGCGGCGAGGACCACCGCGCCCACACCGAGTCCGGCGAGTCCGAGAAGGCCCCGGCGGGTCATCAGTGTGCGGATGTCGAAAGAGGCGCCCTGATCGACGACCTCCTCATCGGCGCGGTCGAGCAGCCGCCCTTCGTATGTCGGGCCCTCAGGGGTCTGGACGGGTTCGGGGATGCGGCTCATGATCGTGCTCCTCTCGGCGTGGACGGATGTCGATGTACCCATGGTCACGGAAGAAGCGATCAGCGAGCTATGCCTCGTCTATGCGATGTCTATGGCTCCCGCCGCACCGGCGGGTGCAGGACGAGCACGACCACGATCGCTACGAGGACGGCGGCCGTGATCACCACCGGGATCGGCAGGATCGGGTCGAGCAGCACCACCACCGCGCCGAGGGGGACGACCGTGTTCACCACCCTGTCGGCGTTCTCGCGGATCGCGATCCACCAGATGCCCAGCAGGAAGATCGCGATCGGAATCGTCACCGTGAGCGAGGCGACGGCCTGGGAGAGATGGCTCTCGCCGGTCAGGACGTCGAGCTCGACCTCGATTCCCGCCGAGAAGGCAGCGGCCGCGCCGAAGACGAGATAGTGCGTGTACCCGTAGCGGAGCGAACGTCCGAACGTCGTGATCGCCCTGTGGTGCGGAGCCCAGAAGTAGATCCACCAGAGCGAGGCGGTCACGACCAGCGTCAGTGCCGAGATCGAGATGAGCGGGACGAAGGAGTCGAGCTCGTTCTTCGCGTCGATGATCGCATTGGCGGAGGCGAGGAGACTCTCGCCCAGGACGATCAGCGTGAAGAGCCCATAGCGCTCAGTGATGTGATGCGGGTGCCACGGAGTCTGCCGGCGATGCTCGGCGAACACCGGCACGCTGATCTCGAGGAGTGCGAAGACCACGAAGGCCAGGAGCTGGAGCGGCCCTGAGGGGATGAGCAGGAACAGCACCCACAGCACCTGCACGCCGGCGATGCCGAAGGCGTACCGACGAGTCGCATCCTTCAGCTCCCCCGCTCCACGTGACGCTCGCAGCCACTGCGCGATCATCGCGACGCGCATCACGATGTAACCGATCACCGGGACGGTGAAGTCTCCGTGCTCGAACGCCGCGGGGATCCCGGCCGCCAGTACTAGCACTCCACCCATCTGCACGACTGTGGTGACTCGGTAGAGCCAGTCGTCGGTGTCGAACGAGGTGGCGAACCACGTGAAGTTCATCCACGCCCACCACACCGCGAAGAACACGAGTGCATAGGAGGTGATGCCGTGGACGAAGTCACCGTGACTCAGTGCGTGGTGCAGCTGTGCCGAAGCGATGCTCACCGCGACGACGAAGACGAGATCGAAGAAGAGCTCGAGCATGCTGGCGCTGCGATGGGATTGCGCAGGATCCCTGGGCAGCATGCGACTGAGGTGGAAGCGGGGTACTGAGCTGGTGGTCACGCGGTCAGAATATCGGCGCCGCTCGCCGCCCGAGCTCGCGTACCGGAATAAAGGTTGATCCACTCGCATGAATTACCTTTCGCTGAACGTTGTGTTCCGCTAGAGTGAACGAAGTCTGCAGTGCCTGCTGCCAGCAACACCGTGTGGGACGGTGACCGCTACTCGTGATTTGGGATCACGGATGCAGCAGGACCCGAGGGGTCGGGACGCAGACGATGCCATGGACGTGGGGTCCGTGGTCTGGGGAATATCTGGGGATAACTATGGCGCACTGGGGAATTCTGCGTACATTCAGGGCTCAAGGGGCTTCGGCATGACTTCCGTCGAGGATGCCCTGAGCATCACTCGCACGGGGTCGGTCTTCACGCCGGTCTCTGCTCCGCGAGCCGCCAAGTCGGTCACGCGCACGGTGGTCACACCTCGCGTGTCCGCGACGCTGGAGCGACGCCGTCAGTGGGAGCGGCGTTATCGGATGCGGCTGCGGATCACGGATGCTGGGGTCATCCTGTTCGCGGTCGGAATCACAGCAGCGATGCAGGTGATGACCGGTGTCGCAGGGGAAGAGGCCCTGCGCAACGGCATTCTGCTTGCCTCGCTCTGGTATCTGATGCTCGGCGCGCTGCACACCCGTGATGCAGCGCTGTTCCGCGCCAGCGCCACCGAGTACCGCGGCGTGGCACACGCCAGCGGGCTGGCGTTCGGGATCATCGCCATGCTCAGCGTCGTGCTCGGCTGGCAGACGATGCAGCTCGTGCTGCTCGTCGGCCTGCCGCTCGGGGTCCTCACCCTGCTCGTCACCCGCTGGGCGTGGCGGCACTGGCTGACGACGCAGCGTGCGCGAGGGCGTTTCGCCTCGCGTACGCTCGTCGTCGGCAACCGCGACGACGTCGAGTACGTCATCCGCACCCTGCACCCGATCGGCGCCTCCGGGTACCAGGTCGTCGGTGCGACGCTGCTCGACGGCAACGCACGCGACGTCGAAGCCCGCGGCGAGCAGTTCCCAGTGCTCGGCAACGTCAACTCCGTCTCGACGGTGGCCGCCGAGCTGGGCGCTGACACGATCATCGTGGCGAGCCGGCCAGACGGCGAGCCCGACTTCGTGAAGCACCTCAGCTGGCAGCTCGAAGGCACCGCCGCCGAGCTCGTGCTCTCGAGCCGCCTCACCGACGTCGCCGGCCCGCGCATCTCCTTCGCCCCGGTCGAGGGCCTTCCGCTGATCCAGGTGCAGATCCCCTCCTACGAGGGTGGTCAGCACGTTCTCAAGCGCGCACTCGACATCGCCGTCGCCTCCGTCGCACTCATCCCGATCGCGCTGATCACGCCGATCCTCGCGCTGCTCGTCAAGCTCGATTCTCCGGGGCCGCTGTTCTTCTCGCAGGAGCGGGTCGGTCGCGACGGGCGCACCTTCAAGATCATGAAGTTCCGCTCGATGAAGACCGACGCCGAGCAGCAGCTCGCCGCTCTGAAGGAGCAGAACCAGGGAGCCGGCCTGCTGTTCAAGATGAAGGACGACCCGCGTGTCACCCGCGTGGGCCGGATCCTGCGCAAGCTGTCGCTCGATGAGCTCCCGCAGTTCTGGAACGTCCTGATCGGCGACATGAGCGTCGTGGGCCCGCGTCCGCCGCTGCCTTCCGAGGTGACCGCGTACGACGGCACGGTGTTCCGTCGCCTGTACATCAAGCCCGGAATCACGGGGCTCTGGCAGGTCTCGGGCCGCAGCGACCTCTCGTGGGATGAGAGCGTCCGCCTCGACCTGCGTTACGTCGAGAACTGGTCCGTGATGAACGATCTGCAGATCATGTGGCGTACTGCCAAGGTCATGGTGCAGCCCAGCGGGGCATACTAGTCACAGAACGCTGTGGTTCGGTCCGCCGGGGAGGCGGATGCAGGACCGTAATGCAGCGAAGTGGATGCGGGAGCATCCGAAATGAGGGGAAAATCACCGTGCCATCAACCGTCCGGATACTTGGCACCCACGGCGTTCCCGCCGCGTACGGCGGATTCGAGACCGCCGCTGAGAATGTCGGTCTGTATCTGCGGGATCAGGGCTGGAACGTCATCGTCTACTGCCAGCTTCCCGGGGAGGGACCGACGACGGTCGATGAGTGGAACGGGCTCCAGCGAGTCCTCGTCCACGAGCCTCGTGAAGGATGGAAGGGCACGTCGGCATTCGACCTGACCACGATCCGTCATGCGATGCGCGAGCACGTCGACGGCGACGTCTGGCTCACCTTCGGCTACAACACCGGAGTGTTCGACGTCATCCCGCGGCTGCGACGGATCCCCAACGTCATCAACATGGACGGCATGGAGTGGACCCGCAAGCGCTGGGGCATCGTCAAGCAGGGCATCCTGCTGGCCAACGAGCGCCTCGCGGGCCTGGTCGGCGACGTGCTGATCGCCGACCACCCGGTGATCGCCACGTACCTCCGTCGGCACTTCGGCACGCGCCGGGTGCAGACGATCACCTACGGCGCCCATGAGGTGACCGATGCTCCGACAGGCCCTGTCGAAGAGCTCGGACTCGTTCCCGACCGCTACGCGATGATCGTGTGCCGACCGATTCCCGAGAACTCGGTGCTCGAGATCGTCCAGGCGTGGTCTTCCGCCGAGCGAGGCATGCCCCTCGTCGTGGTCGGCCCGTACGGCGATGATGACCCGTATCACGTGGCTGTGCGCGCCGCGGCATCCGACGAGGTGCTGTTCCCCGGGGCGATCTTCGACCCCGAGCGCTTGCAGTCGCTGCGCTTCCACTCCGCTCTGTACCTGCATGGGCACACCGTCGGCGGCACCAATCCGTCCCTCGTCGAGGCGATGGCGGCCGGCAATGCGGTGATCGCTCACGACAACGCGTACAACACCTGGGTCGCAGGACCCGACAACGCCTACTTCGCCGGAGCCGACGATCTCGCCGACCTGCTCGACGATGTGCTTTCCGACGACAGCAGAAGGCTGCGCATGGGCGCCGCCAGCCGCGCTCGTTTCCACGCCGAGTTCACGTGGACCAAGATCGGCTCCGAGTACGAGCACGCACTTCTCACGGCCCTCGCACGACGAGGGCACGCACAGCAGCAGACAGGGGTAAACGCATGATCGATGTGGCAGTGGTCGGACTCGGCAAGATGGGGCTGTCTCATCTGTCGATGATCAAGGCGCACCCTGACGTGAATCTCGTCGGCGTGTGCGACGCGACCGGATATCTCCTCGACATCCTCGCGAAGTACACCGGGGTCAAGACATACAAGGACCTCGACAGGATGCTCGATGAGTCCCGGCCCCAGGCCATCATCATCGCGACACCGACCCACCTGCACGCAGGGATGATCCGGAACGCCCTCGAGCGCGGCATCCACGTCTTCTGTGAGAAGCCGCTCGTGATCGATCCGGCCGACAGCGTGGAACTGACCGCGCTGGCCGAGCAGAAGGGCCTCGTCACGCAGGTCGGGTATCACAACCGCTTCGTCGGAGCCTTCCTCGAGGTCAAGCGACTGCTCGACCTCGAGGCCATCGGCACCGTGAACACCGCTCTCGCTGAGGCCTACGGCCCTGTCGTGCTCAAGCCCGCCGGGCGGACCTGGCGCAGCGAGCGGGCGACCGGAGGCGGCTGCCTGTACGACTACGCGGCCCATCCGCTCAATCTCCTCACCTGGTACCTCGGCACTCCCGAGTCCGTGAGCGGCAGCCAGCTGACGAGCATCTTCTCGGCACAGATCGACGACGCCGTCGCGAGCACGCTGCACTACCCGCAGGGAACCGCGCAGATCATCTCGAACTGGTCGGATGAGTCACAGCGCAAGATGACGACCAAGATCACTCTGTGGGGCACCGACGGCCGGATCTACGCCGATCGCCAGGAGATCCATGTCTACCTGCGCGACACCGCCACCATCCCCGAGGGATACCGCGTGGGGTGGAACGTCAGGTACACCACCGACCTCACCGAGGCGCCGTGGTTCTACTTGCGCGGCGAGGAGTACAGCGCGCAGCTGGACTCGTTCGTCCAGCGTGCCCAGGCCGGCGCATCGGCAGGCACGAACGACTTCGCATCGGCAGCGGTCACCGACAGGGTGATCTCGATGATCAGCGAGGACGCGGTGCGCGAGGACTCGCGTCTGACCGCAGAAGCAGCATCCGATCTCGCCGTGCAGACGGCACCGAAGGGGCGCATCGCGGCAGCGTTCAGCGCCCTGCGTGGAGGGAAATGACCATGACGACACCCACTCGCACCATGGACCGACTGCTGTTCGGCGACAACCAGTTCTTCGGCGTCAATCACATGTCGGAGGAGAAGGCCCGCGCACAGCAGATGCGGTTCCAGGACACCGACGCGATCATGGGAGTCCTCGACGCGGCCTATGACGAGGGCGTGCACACGTTCATGTGCACGACCCACGATCGGATCGCCGAGGTCACCGACCACGTGCGCGCCCACCCCGACCGCTACGCCGATATGACGTTCTTCCCGTGCATGCCGTACGCGCACAAGTACGCCAATGCTGTGACGGAAGACGGATTCCTCGGAGCCATCCGAAAGTTCCTCCCCGAGGAGGGGCTGCTCGACAGCATCGCCCGCGGGACATCGTCGTTCGCACGCAAGGACATCGAGGGCGTGACGACGCTGCTCATCGACGCCGAGATGAAGATGTTCGAGGGCTTGAACACGCCGGTCATCTGGCTGCAGAACGTCGTCGTCGACCTGCTCTCGGGCCTCGGATTCACCGACGCATTCCGCATCTTCGCCGACCACGTGCGCAAGCGCTACAACGCGGAGCCGGGCTTCATCACGATGAACCTTCCTCGTCTGCTCGACGACCTCGACAAGGCCGGCGTCGAGAACCCGATCGTGTGCTCGAACATCAACAAGCTCGGGTTCCGCATGTCCGGAGGCGTCGACGCCTACCGCGAGGCGATGGACAAGCGCCCCTTCCGTGCGGTCGCGATGTCGGTGTACGCGAGTGGCGCGATCCCGCCTCGCGAAGCCATCGAGTGGGTGACTGGCCTGCCGAACCTCGAGTCGATCGTGTTCGGCGCATCGAGCCGCGCGAACATCGCGTCGACGGTGAGCCTCGTCGACGAGTACTGGCCCCAGCGCTGACATGCCGAAGGGTGACGCGAACGTCGTTCTGATCGCCAACCCCGGGGCCGACCTGTACGGCTCCGACAGGATGGTGCTCGAGACCGTCCGCGCGCTCGTGGGCGCCGGCCGGCGGGTCGTCGTGACCGTGCCGGCCACCGGCCCTCTCGTGCCTCTTCTCGAGGAAGCCGGAGCAGAGGTCGTGGAATGCGTGACGCCGATCGCACGCAAGGGCCTGCTGAGCCCACGCGGTCTGCTCACGCTGTTCGCCACCTCGGTCAGGGCGATCGTGCCCGGACTGCGGCTCATCAAGCGGGTCGACCCCGGTGCCGTGATCGTCAACACGATCACTCCCCCGCTGTGGATCCTGCTCGGTCGGTGGAGTCGGCGACTGACGATCTGTCATGTGCACGAAGGCGAGGGATCCGTCGCCGGCGTCGTGCGTCGTGCGCTCTATCTGCCGCTTGTGTTCAGCCATCGGGTGATCGCGAACAGCGACTTCACACGTCGAGTTCTCGCAGAGGCAGCGCCACGGGTGCGGCAGCGGACGGTGGTGGTTCACAACGCCGTCCCCGGTCCGGCAGAGGTCGTGCCTCCGCGCACCCCGCTCACCGCGCCGACGCGGCTCCTCTATGTCGGCCGCCTCTCGCACCGCAAGGGCGTTCACGTCGCGATCGACGCGCTGCACGCGCTCGTCCGTGATGAGCGCGACGTCCGGCTCGACGTGGTCGGAGCGGTCTTCCCCGGCAACGAGGCCTACCTCGACGAACTGCATGCGCAGGTCGACCGCCTCGGCCTCGGCGGGCGCGTCTCGTTCCTCGGATTCAAGGCGTCGGTGTGGAGCGACCTCGCGCAGAGCGACATCGCCGTGATCACCTCGCTCGTCGACGAGACGTTCGGGAACACGGCCGTCGAGGCGGCACTGGCCGCGAGACCCGCCGTCGTGAGCGAGGTCGGCGGTCTGCCGGAGGCGGTGAGCGCATCGCAGAGCGCGACGCTGGTGCCGCCGGGAGACGCAGGCGAACTGGCGTCGGCGATCGCCGCGAAGATCGACGACTGGCCGACCCAGGCGCAGCTCGGTGTCGCGGATTCCTCCGCGGTGGCCGAGGCGTTCTCGACCAGGCGCTACTCCGACGGAATCCTCGCCGCACTTCTTGGCTGAAGGTCACTAGAAGTCTGTCCACACGTATCTTGTTCCCTATCCGGTGGACCTGATAGGATCACGCGTACTGGGGATTGTGTCATTTGGGGATGACACTCGCTGATCTGATCCGTCGTTGACGGGTCTTGTCGGCAACCCTGATTGGGGAATCTGGGGATCGACGATCATGGTGATTGCGCGTGCATTCATATCCATCGCGACGCTCGCGCTCTGCGTGAGCCTGGTCGCTTGCAGCGGTGGTTCCGAGCCGCCGAGCGGAGCGGAACCGACGACGACGTCGTCGGCGACTCCTGCTCCTGATCCGACCTCGGGCGCCGGTCCTTCGGAGAACGAAGGGGCCACGGACCCCGATCAGCCGATCGCGAAGGTCGAGCGCGCGGGACAGACGGATGCCCCGACGGTGCACGCGGATCCCGCCGACACCACAGGCTCCGTCTCGTACGACGACGGCGTGAGCGTGAGCATCGACGAGATCGCGTTCGCCAAGGAGACTTCGCAGGGCCCGGGAAGCTTCCCCGACCGCGAGTACGCCCGCCTGACGATCACCATCGACAACGGCTCGTCGGAGGCCATCGATCTCGGCACATCCGTGCTCACTCTGCTGGACGCAGGTGGAGCCACCGCTGTGCGCGTGTACGCCGCCGAGGCCGAGGCGGTCGACTTCGCCGGCACTCTCGAAGCAGGCGAGACCGCATCCGCCGCATACGCCTTCGCCATCCCCGCCGGTGCGCGCGACGAGGTCACCCTGGTCGTCGATTTCGACGGCGACCACACATCCGCCGTCTTCCGCGGAGAGCTCGACTGACATGCCCGTCGCGAGCCCATCCGCAGCCACTCGACCCGACCGCTTCTCGCCACGAGGAACCTCCATGACACGCAACGCCCGCGGAGCACATCGTCTCCGCCGCCTCATCGCCGCGCTCGCCACCGCAGCGACGGCACTCGCCACGATCGCCTTCATCGCCCTTCCGCTCGAGTCGGCGCAGGCCGACACCGCAGGTCAGCCCGACACCGTCACCGCAGATGTCCTGCCCACGTGGCAGATCAACGGCGTCGTGTGGAGCCAGGCCGTCGCAGGCAACACGGTCTACGTCACCGGCAGCTTCACCAAGGCCCGCCCGCCGGGAGTCGCTGCGGGTGGCCCTGGGGAGATCGACGCGAACAACGTCTTCGCCTTCGACATCACCACGGGCAACCCCGTGCCGAACTTCAGCCACTCGTTCGACGGCCAGGGCCTCGTGGTCCGCGTCACACCCGACGGTCAGACCGTGTACTTCGGCGGGGACTTCACCGCGGTCGACGGCCAGGCGCGTGCACACGTCGCCGCCTTCGACGTCGCCACCGGCGCGATGCTCAACTGGGCCCCCCGCACGGACGGACAGGTCAGGGGCTTCGCGTTCTCGGGCGACACCGTCTACGTCGGTGGCAACTTCCGCTCCAGCGGCGGTCTGGCGCGCAGCGAACTGGCAGCATGGAACACCACCACGAAGGCCATCACGGCGTGGGATCCCTCTGCGGCCGGAGACGGGTTCGTCTGGGACATGCTCGCCAGTCCCGACGCCTCTCGCATCATCGTCGGCGGCTCGTTCACCACAGTGAACGGCGCGAGCGCCTACGGCATGGCATCGATCGACGCGGCCACCGGCACCGCCGCGCCCTGGGCCGCCACCGATCGGATCAGGACCGCGGGTCTGAACGGAGCCATCTCGAGCCTCAGCACGGACGGCACGCAGGTCTACGGCACCGGCTACGCGTTCGGTGCCGGTGCAACGTTCGAGGGCACGTTCGCCGCCGATCCGTACACAGGCGCGATCAACTGGGTCAACGACTGCCTCGGCGACAGCTACGGAAGCTTCCCACAGGACGGCGTCCTCTACTCTGTCTCGCACCGGCACGACTGCAGCGTGGTCGGAGCGTTCGGTGACACCAATCCGCGGTCACGGTGGATCAAGGCGACCGCCGAGAGCACCACGCCTACCGGGATCATCTCCAAGAAGGACGCCTACGGGTGGGACTTCACCGGACTCCCGTACACCGAGCAGCTCAACTGGTATCCCGACCTCGAGTTCGGCACCTACACCAGCTCGCGACAAGCAGCCTGGTCGGTGACCGGCAACGCGGACTACGTCGTCCTCGGCGGCGAGTTCCCGAAGGTGAACAACGTCGCCCAGCAGGGACTCGTGCGGTTCGGCAAGACCAACGTCTCACCTCACGCGGTCGGCCCCGTGTACAACGCCGGGCTCACTCCGGCCCCGTACTCGAACGAGTCGGGTGTGGTGCGCGTGCCCTTCATCAGCGCGTGGGACCGAGACAACGCGACGATCACCTACGACGTGTACCGCAGCCCGTGGACGAAGGTCGGAACCGTCACCCGCACCGACGGCCGGTTCTGGAATCTGCCCAGTCTGAGCGTCACGGACAGCGGTGCGACGCCCGGCGCGCAGGTGCGCTATCAGGTCAAGGCGACGGATGCCGACGGCAACGTGCAGTGGAGCGCCTGGTCGCCCTACGTGACGGTGTCGAGCACACCGACAGCGGCGTACCGGGCAGCCGTGCGCGACAGCGGGGCGAGCCACTACTGGCGACTCGACGAGACGACCGGCACACGTCTGTTCGACGACGTCGGTGATGCACCCGGCACGGCATCCGGCCTCACGCTCGGATCGAGCGGGGCGATGCTCAACAACCCGAACGCCGCGGTCACGTCCTCGGGCGGAAGCTCGCCCAGGATGACGACACAGGATGTCAGCACGGCGGACGCATCAGTCACCGTCGAGGCGTGGGTGAAGACCACCAACACCAGGGGCGGGCGCATCGTCGGGTTCGGCGACTCCGCCACCGGGACCTCGACGTCGGGCACCACCGATCGAGTTCTCTATCTCGACAACTCGGGCCGCGCGAACTTCGCGATCAACGACGGCTCGTACCGTACGATCTTCAGTCGCACCGCAGTGAACGACGGCAACTGGCACCACATCGTCGGCACTGTCGGCGCTGAGGGCATGCAGCTCTTCGTCGACGGCACGCGCGTCGGCCGCGACCAGGCTCGCACTGCGCCGAAGATCTACGACGGCTACTGGCGCATCGGCGCCGACCAGACGAACGGCTTCACCAACAAGCCGACCAACGCCGGACTCGCGGGTTCCATCGATGATGTGGCCGTGTACCCCGCCGCGCTGACGCAGAGCGACATCCAGTCGCACTACCTGGCGAGCGGACGCTCGGCTGCCTGGACCGCGGCACCCGCCGATGTCTACGGCGCGGCAGTCGCGACCGACAAGCCCGACCTGTATTGGCGCCTCGACGAGACCGCTGCGGGAACGATCGCCGATTCCGCCGTCGGCGGCACGACAGGCAACCCGTCGGGGACCGTGTCTCGCGGGCAGGCGCCGGCCATCGGCACCGGGACCGCGACGACCTTCAACGGCTCCAGTGCGCTCGTGGTCGCGCAGGAAGCGTGGACAGCGCCGACCACGTACAGCGCAGAGCTGTGGTTCAAGACGACGAGCACCAGAGGTGGCACGCTGATCGGATTCGGCAACGCCACCAGCGGGCTCAGCTCCACCTACGATCGCCACGTCGTCATGCAGAACGACGGCAAGCTCCAGTTCGGAAGCGGTCAGCCGCAGACGAGCCTGGTGACGCCAACGGCCTACAACGACGGGCAGTGGCACCACCTGGTGGCCGCGCAGGGAGCCGACGGCATGAAGCTGTGGGTCGATACGCAGCTGGTCGGCAGCAACTCGATGGCAGGCGCCGAGAACTACCGAGGCTACTGGCGCATCGGCGCTGACCGCACCTGGGGCAGCACCTCCAGCAACTACATCGCCGGAACGCTCGATGAGGTCGCCGTGTACTCCTCGGTGCTCTCGGAGCAGCGCGTCCGAGAGCACTACGCGGCGAGCGGTCGCACCGTTCCGGGGCGCGCCCCGGAGGCGGCGTTCACCTCGGAGACGAACAAGCTGAACATCGACGTCGACGCGAGCACCTCGAGCGACGCCGACGGCGACCCTCTGGCGTACGCGTGGGACTTCGGCGATGGCACGACGGCGAACGGCGCCACAGCGTCGCACGCCTACGCATCGGGCGGCACCTATACGATCACGCTCACGGTGACGGACAGCACCTCGCTGATCGACGCCGTGACGCGGTCGGTGACCGTGGCACCGAATCAGGCTCCGACAGCCGTCATCGGCGCGACGACCGATCACCTCGACGTCGCGCTCGACGGATCGGACTCCTCCGACCCGGATGGCACGATCGCGACCTACGCGTGGGACTTCGGCGATGGGACCACCGGCACCGGGGCGACCGTGAACCATACGTACGCGACGGCCGACACATTCACCGTCACTCTCGTCGTGACCGACGACAGCGGCACGACGTCGAGCACGACGCGTGACGTCACGACGACGCCGGCCCCGAACCAGGACCCGACGTCCGCGTTCACCACCTCGACGGATCTGCTCGAGCTCACGGCCGATGGCACGAGCTCGACGGACCCCGACGGCACGATCGATTCGTACGCGTGGGACTTCGGCGACGGGGAGACCGGGACGGGAGCCACCGCCACCCACACCTACGCGAGTGTCGGCACCTACACAGTGACCCTCACGGTCACGGACAACCGCGGCGGAACCTCGACGGTGAGCCACGATGTCGCCGTCTCGGCGAACGCGGTGCCGACCGCTGCGTTCACCACCTCGGTGACGGGCCTGGCGGTGGCAGTGGACGGCTCGGGCTCCGCAGACGCTGACGGCTCGATCGCCACCTACGCCTGGGACTTCGGAGACGGCGCCACGGGCACGGACGCGACCGCGACCCACACCTACGCCGCGGGCGGCTCCTACACGGTGACGCTCACGGTGACGGACGATCGAGGGGCTACCGCCACCACGACCGAGTCGGTCACGGTCTCGGCTCCACAGGTCTGGGCTCAGGATGCCTTCACACGCACGGCCACCAACGGCTGGGGCACTGCGACCACCACAGGCGGCCCCTGGACGATGTTCCCGAGCAGTGCGACGGCTCTGAGCAAGTTCGGGGTCAATGGCACCGGTGGCACCGTCACCCTGTCGGCGGGCAACAATTACACCGCCTCGCTCGCGGGCTCGACGCCGTCGACCGACACCGAGGAGCGGTTCACGCTCGCCTTCAACCAGGCGTCGACGGGCGGCGGGTTCTACTTCTCGGCACTGGGACGACAGATCGACAACGCGAACGACTACCGCGCGAAGTTCCGTGTGGCGTCGAACGGTGCCGTGGCAGTCTGGCTGACCAAGACGACCGGCGGAGCAGAGACGGTCCTGTCGTCGATGACCATCCCCGGACTCTCGGTCACGGGCGCCGACCAGTTGAGCGTCCGGTTCCAGGTGACCGGCACCAACCCGACCACTCTCAGGGCGAAGGTGTGGCGAACTGCCGCCACCGAGCCGACCGGGTGGACGATCACGACGACGGATGCCACGGCCGCCCTGCAGGTTCCCGGCTACGTCGGTGTGAACAGTTACCTGTCGGGAAGCGCGACGGCCGTGCCGGTCGTCTACACGTACGACGACTTCTGGGCGGGTCCTGCGCAGTAGCCAGCACCGATGAGGAAAGGCCGGGATGCAGATGCATCCCGGCCTTTTCTGCTTCTCAGAGGTCCGGTCAGGGGAACCGCGCCCCGATCGTGGGCGTCGCTGAACCGAGGATCGTCGCGACGATACCCGGGAGGCTCTTCGCCGATGCGGTCACGCCGGCAAGGAGCCGACCTGAGGGATCGGTGGCGGCTCGCCCTTCGACCGCGGTCGAGTTCGCGTCCTGGCCCGTGGTGGTGCGGTAGGTCTGCCAGTTCGTGAAGACGTACGGGTTCACGTTGGCCGTACCACGCGACCAGATGACGAACCAGGTGGGCGCTGCAGTGCTGTTGCGCTGCACCACGTTGCCGTCCGACCGGATGTTGAGTTCGGCCGGCGTGTACCTGTGCGTGTAGTCCTCGACGCACACCGTGCAGTTTCCCGAGCTTTCACCGATCACGTTGTTGCCCATCGAGATATCGCGGATGAGCCACGGCATCGTCGAATCCGGGAACGGACGTCGGGCGTTGTGACCCGGTACGGACTTGTCGGATGCGTTCCGACTGTCCTGCACGATGTTGACTGCACGGTCGCCGCCGATGATCGTGTTGTTCCACAGGTTCACACCGCCGGTGTTGTTGATCTTGACACCGTTGCCCACGTTTCGAAGCACGAGGTTGTTGACGAAATCGATCTTCTGCGACAGCTCGAGGAACGCGCCGGCGCCCCTGTTCTCGACGATGTCCGACCCTGTGATGCGAACGTCGTAGACCGACTGATCGAGCCACACCCCTGGGCCGTCGTTTCTCAGCAGAGCGGAGTCACTGACGGTGACTCCCCGCGACTTCGCGATCTTCACACCGCCGGACACCGGCGATGTGTTGAAATGCTCGGCGTTGTTCTCGACGGCGAGGAGGTCATCGATCACCAGCGCGTCAGCGTAGTTGGCGCCGAGCCCCATCAGACCGTTGCGTGCCAGCGTCACATCTCGGACGGTCGCGTTCGAGGCACCGACGAAGAGCCCGGTCGACGCCGTGTCGTAGATCACGACGTTCTCGATCGTCGCCTTCGACGCTTCGACGGTGACGGCGCCCATCATCCAGACGGACGTCGCGTAGTTGCGGACGCCGATGCCTCGGACGACCGCGCCCTCTCCGCGCAGCGACAGCGCCTTGGTCAGAGTCGACGCGCGCACCGTGCGGCCCGCAGGATCGCTCCCGAGATAGAGCCGGTCGTTCGTCACGTCGGTGAAGAAGGTACCCGGCTTCAGGGCCGCCAGTGAAGAGACCTCGATCTGAGCGGCGCCGTCGATCCAGACCTGCTCGGGGTGCGCGGCCATGGGATACGCCGCGTTCAGCCATCGCCATCCGGGTTCCGTGCCGTCGGCCTCGCCCTTGGTGAAGGACGGCGTCGAATCGAAGTTGTGCTTCCAGTCCGGGCTGAACCAGCGGCCGCTGGAAGCCTGCCAGTTCTTCAACGTCGAGGCGCCGTCGAACCAGACCGCCTCGCCAGGGTAGGACTGGATCGTGATCTTCTTGCCCGACGGAATGACGACGGTTTCGTGATACGAGCCCGCGCGAAGCACAAGCGTCGAGCCTGAAGGCGCCCGGTCGACCGCAGCCTGGACCGTGGCGAAGGGCGCCGCGGAGGTGCCCGAGCCGGCCGAGGTTCCGCTCACGCTGACGAAGAGTGCTCCAGCGGGAACCGCATACTTGGTGGTTCCGACGAGTGCCGACCCTGCAGCCGTTCTCGCACCGGCGACGTTCCAGACCGGTGCTGCACCGGCCGCACCGGCGGGCGCGGTCGGAGCCGTGGGCGCTGTCGGAACCGTCGGGGTCGCGGGCGTCGTCGGAGCTGTCGGGGCCGTCGGGGCTGTCGGGGCCGTCGGAGCCGTCGGCGGCGTCGTCGCGTTCGCTGTGACCTTGAGATCATCGAAGAGCGCTGCCAGCGCGGGTGTGCTCCGCGAAACGTAGAGCCGCACTCCCACGCGCCCCTGGGACGAGAGGCGTTTCGCCGAGCGATCCGTGACAGAGAGCTTCCACGTGGTCGGCTTCGTTCCTGTCGCGTTCACCCGTGCATCGACCGTGACTGCGCTCGTCCCTGCGAGGCGAGTCTCGAGAACGAAGGGGACACCGGCCTTCACGCGGAGCTCGGGGACCGACGTGTGGCCCAGGCTCGTCTGCACGCCCGCGTTCACCCGGAGCGTCTCGAGAAGCACCACGCCCTTCGGATCCACACGGACCTGGGTCTGATAGAAGCCGTCGGCTGTGAGGCGGGACTGCAGGCTCACGTACACGCCGGAGCCGGACTTCGGCAGTCCGGGAAGCGTGAAGACCGTCGACTGCGTGGAATCGCGGACGGAGAGGCCGACCGGTCGCGCCGTCACCGTGGACCCGGGAGCGGCGGCGGACAGCTTCGCTTTGCCGTTGGCGACCGAGACGGAGGTCAGCGGTGAGGCGTCGTATGTCCGACCGTCCGGCGAGGCACCGAGGCCTTTGGCGACGGTGCGCGTCATCGAGTCCTGGATGAGGACCACCCCGGAACTCTCCGCGGCCGCGGCGGGGGCCACGGAGGCGAAGGGAAGGAGTAGTGCGGATAAGGCTGCGATCAGGGGGAGGGAGCTTTTACGCATGGGGGGAGGGTCTCCGATGGCTTCTCGTCACTGCAGGGTCGGGTGTAGCAGCTTCGACATCCGGCTTCGGTGGCGGATTGTCGTAGACAATAGCCTGAATTCCCTGCACAGTGGCTGAGGATTCGCTGATACTGTCCGATGACTGTCAGCGCACGGAGTGCGTGTGGGCTCAGCCGAGCGCGGACATCTTCCGGAACCATATGGCCAGAGCGGCGGCCAAGTACAGCAGCGCGGCGAGGGCGAGGAGGCTGTATACCAGCATGAAAGCGGGCGGCCAGCCCCACAGCACGAAAGCGAAGCAGAGGACGCCGTAGTCGGTCGGCAGACCGAGAAGGGATCGGACGAGCGAGAATCCGCCCGATTCGGAAGCCTGAGGCACGCCTCGCTTCCCCTTGAGGAGATCGTTGAGGATCATCCCGAAGAACGTGACGGTCGAGACCACCGCGAACCCGAGTGGAACCAGGAGCCAGAGCTCCGACGGCAGCGGGAAGAACCGGTAGGCGCCGATCGTCACTGCGATCGGAAGAGAGACCAGCTTGGTCGAGTCGAGGACGTGGTCGAGCCACTCACCTGCCAGGGAACCTCCCCCTCGCAGACGTGCAACCTGCCCATCGGCGCTGTCCCAGGCGTATCCGATCGCGAGGAGCAGCCACACGACGATGCCCAACACGATCGATGGAGGAACTGTCGCCAGCAGCACGATCCCGGTGAAGGTGAACGCCGCGCTGATCAGAGAGACCTGATTGGGCGTCAGACCTGCGGTGTATGCGCCCGCGGCTATGACCCGCCCCACCGGGCGATTGACGAACACAGAGTACGCGGGGGCCCCACGGGCCCGCCCCTTCTGCGCTGCTGAAAGGCTCCGGTACGCTTCTGCGAAACTCAGGGGGTCACTCCTCGTGCTGTGAAGTCATCGAATGTCAGGGTGTAGGGAACGCTGGTGAAACCGGATCCCGCATACGTGGAGATTCCGATGTGACCGGCGGTCTGCAACACCGCAGTGGAATCCGTCGTGGACAGCTGCCAGGCAGCCGGCTCGGTGGTTCCCGCCGCCCAGATCTTACTCTGGAGTGTCGTCGTTCCTGTCCCGAACGCTTGGACCCGCACGTTATATATCGTTCCGGCAGCGAAGGTGAAGCCCGTCATGTTCTGCGACACCAGCGCGGTTCCGCCGCGAGCCAGCTGTGAGGTCACCGTGCCGTCGGCCCCGATCAGCCACCGAGCCCGGTAGTCATCGGACCCCACCACCCTGGCGAGGGCCGCGACATAGAAGCGTGCTCCCGTCGGCAGTGCCGGCGCCGTGACCGTGAAGGTCAGATCGGTGCTCGTCGAGGTCGCCGCGTTGAGAGTCGCGGTGCGAGTCTGCCCTGCCGCCTGAGTCGTGAACTTCGCTGCACCGTTGTCGATCGCGACGTTCGCCGCGCCGCTCGTCTGTGCCCACACTCCGCCGGTCTGCGCCGTGCCCAGCGTGCCGTTCGCCCGACCGAAGTCGTCTGCGGCGAAGGCGGCGCCGGCCGGTGCGACGACGGTCACGGGCTGGGTGACGGTGTTCACCGCGCCGAGGTCGTCGGTCACTGTGAGTGTCACCGTGTAGGTGCCGCCCGCGGCATACGGGTGCGAAGCCGTGGCTCCGGTGCCGGTCGCGCCGTCGCCGAAGTCCCACGCATACGAGGCGATCGTGCCATCCGGGTCCGAGGACGCCGAGGCGTCGACGGCCACGGTGAGATCGGTCGGCGTGGCTGTGAACGACGCCACCGGGTTCTGGTTGCCTGGCGTGTCCGTCACCGTCACCGGCTCCGTCACCGTCCCAGTCGCTCCCTTGTCGTCCGTCACCGTCAGCGTCACCTGGTAGGTGCCTGCAACGGCATACGAGTGCGCTGTCGGGGTTGCCCCGGTTCCGGTACCACCGTCTCCGAAGTCCCAGGCGTACGCGGCGATCGTGCCGTCGGGATCTGTCGACGTCGATCCGTCCACGGTCGCCGCGAGGCCGTTCACCGCACTGGTGAACGCCGCGACGGGCGACTGGTTCGCCGGTGGCGTCGGGCCTCCGGTCGTCGACCCTGCCCAGAAGTTGTCGAACCGGGTCTGGAACGGGACGTTGGTGACAGAACCACCGAGGTAGACGCCGAGTCCGACGTGACCCGCCGATTGCAGTGCGGCTGTGGAGCTGGTGGTCGTCGACGTCCAGGCTGTGGGCTCGGTCGTCCCGACCTTCCACACCTTGGCCCTGATCGTCGTCGGCGACGTGCCCGTCGCCTCGGTGCGCACGTGGAGCGCGTCGCCGGCGTTGACGGTGATCCCAGCCGACACGCTCGTCAGGACCGTGGTGGTCTGCTGCAGCTGCAGCTGGACTCCTCCGGTCGGCGACACGATGATGCGCGACTTGTAGTCTTCCGTGCCGACACGTCGTGCGGAGACCGTGTAGTAGGCGCTGCCGCCGGTCGGGCGCTGCGGCAGAACCACATCGACATCCACCGCGGTGTCGGTCGACGAGACTCCCGTGAGGTATGCGTACCTCTGCGCACCTCCGGCCGGCTGCTGGAACGCGGCGTAGGCACCGCTGACGAGGTAGTTGGATGCTGTGTTCGACAGTGTCCACGCTCCCCCGGTGTTCGCCGTACCGAGGCCGCTGGCGACCGTGCGGTTGAACGAATCCGATGCGTACGTCACCGCGCCGACGGGCGCCGTCACCGTGATCGACGCGGTCTCCTCGGATGTCGCGCCCTCGTCGTCGGTCACCGTGAGGGTGATCGTGTAGGTGCCGGCCTCCGCGTATGTGTGCGTTGCGGTCGCGCCCGTGCCTGCGGCGGTCGCATCCCCCCAGTTCCAGGAGTACCCGGCGATCGTGCCGTCGGTGTCCTGCGAGGCACTCGCGTCGACGTCGACCCTCAGGTCGGCGGCCGAAGAGGTGAAGGAGGAGACAGGCGCCTGGTTGGCGACTGCGTCGACGATCGTGGTCTCGGTGTCCGTGGCGCCCTCATCGTCGGTGACGGTGAGGGTCACCGTGTACGAGCCGGCGACTGCGTAGGTGTGCGTCGCTGTGGCGCCGGTGCCGTCGGGCGATCCGTCACCCCAGTTCCAGCTGTACCCGGCGATCGTGCCGTCGGCATCCGTCGAGGCGCCGGCGTCGACCGCGAGGCCGAGCTTGCTGACGGACGTCGTGAAGCTCGCGTTCGGGGCGATGTTGGCCGGAGCGCCAGTGGCACCCAGCGAGTAGTGCTGTGAGACAGCGGTCTCGGAGAGTGGTGCGAGATACACCGCGACCTCATCGATCGTGCCGTCGAACTCCCAGTCACCCGGACCCCACGTGACGTCGCCGCCCACATGCCAGTACCCGGAATAGTCCTGCGCGTTGGTCTGGCCGTTGGAACCCTGCAGCACGCCGTCGACGTACAATCTCATGCCGGTCGGGCCCTGTGTCGCGACGACCTGGTGCCACTGGCCGTCGTTGTACGACGCGGAGGTCTGCAGAGTCTCGGTGAAGCCGACGTACACGCCGTAGATGAGCTTGCCGTCCGGCGTCATGTAGACGTGGCGATCGTAGTTCGAGGAGTTGCCGTTCGAGCTGTTGCCGAAGCCGATGATCTTGCCACCGGTGGTCGTGTCGGTCTTGAACCAGGCCTCGAGCGAGTACGACCGCGGGTTGGTGAAGGAGTTCTGGCTGATGACCTGGCCTCCTGCGAACGACGCCGCGGTGTTGCTCACGCCTTCGAGCGCTCCCGTTGCACCCTTGCCGACGCTCCCGAAGTAGTTCCCCTTCTGGTTGTACCCGGAGGCATCGGCCGCGACGCTGCCGGTCGACTCGCCGAGACGCCAGTACAACGCGGGGTCGGCGGCATAGACGGCGGCGCCGTAGGCATCGCCGGGTGCCGTCGCACCCTCGAGCTCCCTCCCGGACGCGACGTAGTGCGAGGCTGCCTGCTCACGCGTCAACGGGGCGTCGTAGATGGCGACCTCGTCGATCTGACCGTCGAAGAAGGCTGCACCCGACCAGGAGGTGTCACCTCCGACACGCCAGTAGCCGTTGTAGGGCTGGGCCGAGGTGATGTCCGTGCGCTGCGCCACGCGGACGCCGTCGATGTAGAGCACCATGCCACCGTCACTGAGACCGGCGGACATGTAGTGCCACTCGCCGTCGTTGAAGGCCGTGGACGAGCTGATCGTCTGGATGGATCCGGGGTAGACGCCGAAGGTGACCCGCCCGCTCGGCTCCATGTAGACGTGGCGGTCGTAGCTGCCCGACGTTCCCGTCGCGCTGCTGCCGAATCCGACGATCTTTCCGCCGTTGGTCGACGTGGTCTTGAACCAGGCCTCGACTCCGAAGGTGGAGGGCCCGGCGATCGCGGTGGTGGTCGACGCGAAGCCGGTGCCCGAACCGTTGAAGTCCGAGGCATCGCGCGAGTCGGAGAGCATGGCTCCCGAGGCTCCGCGGGTCACGCCGCTGCGGACGGCGAGATCGGAGGCGCCGGCCCAGTCGTACGAGAGCGTCGCGGAGGAATCGTCGAGCGGCCAGTAGCTCAGGGGCGCATCGTCGAGCACCGCCGTGCGGTACGCGCTCGGAGAAGCCGAGCCGGATGCCGTCACGGTGGTCGTCCCGCCGAGGATCGTGTGTCCCTCGTTGTCTGTAGCGCGCACCCGGTAGGTGTACGTCGTGCCGTTCGTGACGGTCGTGTCGACGAATGCCATGGGAGGGAGCCCCCAGTCGGCGGACTTCGAACGGACGTTCTCGAAGGTCTTGACGACCACGTTGTCGCGCAGCACCTCATACTTGAGGAACTCGCTGTCGCGGTCGTAGTTGAGCGGCCAGCTCACGCGCACGGAGCCTCCCGTGAGTGCGAGAGACGATGCCGGCCACGCCGTGTTCCACAGGATCGGGCCTTGCGCGTTCGGGGCCTTCTCGGTCACGGCGAAGCGCGCGAGACCCTGCTGCCCGGTGTTGTTCACGCGGGTGAACTCGCCGCCGTACACGAGGTACTCACTGCTCGAGGTCACCGACCACGGTCCCTGCGATGCACCGCTGACGTTGCCCGCGTTGAAGCTGGGGAACCAGTGCAGCAGCTTGGGGGCCGGGTTGCCGCCGAAATCGAAATACCCGAGGTTCAGCCCGTAGGGCATGATCCGCGAGGAGTCCTTCGAGACCGCGATGCCGCGATAGAACGACCACGGGTCGCTCTGCGGGAATCCGCCTTCGAGGCTGCCGCAGTAGTGCGAGTGACCGGCCGCGTACACGACGTCGCCCATGGGCTCGACGTCGTACTGATCACCGTGGCAGTCATTGACCCAGACCAGGTCGCCGCTCGCCCACGAGGCGCGGAAGGATCCTTCGAGGTTGCCGCCGTTGCCGAACACATAGCCGGTGCCGTAGATGTCGTCGCCGTCGGACTTCAGCGACAGGATCGCCGCATCGAGGCCGGCGTTCCGGATGACGTTGTTCGCGGCGAACGGCAGCAGAGAGGCGTCGGATGCCGACACCATGGCCAGGCCGTAGCCCGGGTTGGAGCTGCCGTTGAGAGTCTGGAAGTTGCCGCCGAGGACCACCTTGTCGCCCGCGGGAGAGACGGTCACGACACGGCCCTGGCGCTGCTCGAGCACGGGGGCCCAGGGCAGCAGCGTGCCGCTGCGGGTGAACGACGCTGCACCTGAGCGGTCGTTGCCCGAGACCCGACCGAACGTGCCGGTGATGTACACCGTGTCGTTGGTCGCCGCCACGCCGGAGGTGACGCCGTTCGAGTTCGGATTGAAAGACGAGAGGGTGCCGGAGGGCAGGTCGAACGCCGCCACGCGATTCCGGGTCTGGCTGTTCACCGTCGTGAAGTCACCCACGATGTAGAGGCGGGTGCCGTCCGGCGAGGCCTCGACCTGGCGCACCTGGCCATTGATCGACGGCGCGAACGACGCGATCAGCACCCCGGTGCGGATGTCGTAGGCCAGCAGGTTCGACCGCGGCGTCTCATTCGTGCCGGCGGCCGCCCCTGCGGGGCGTGCGCTGGTGAACTTGCCGGCCGCGTACACGACGTTGCCGACGACGGCTTGGTCCCACACGATCCCGTTGATCTGCACGGTCGGCAGCGAATCCGCAGTGACCGTCGGGGCTTCGCCCGTAGGCGGGCTCACGTCCGCCTGTGCGGGTGACATCGCCACCAGTGATCCGAAGGCCACGGCGAGCGTCATCGCCATCGCGACGAACGCCCCGCGAGTGCGGCGTCCCCAAGACATTGCTGTAGTGCCCATCGTTCATCTCCCCAGATGATGGACCGTTCGTGCGCGACCCCTACATCGGCACCGAACGATGATTCCCCAGTATTACGCCGCTCGGTGCTGACGACCTAGGGTCGCGGGCCTACGAAGATGACGTTTGGCGCAGAAGCCAATATATCGACGGTAACACGCAGGTCCCCTTCAGGAGAAGAGGGAACTGCAAACTGGAATATTGCTTCGGCGCTGGCGCCCGCTGCGATCGAGGCCGGCCAGACCGAGGATCCGTCTCCCGTGAGACCGGCCGCCGGAAGTCGGTCATCGCCGCCGTACGTCAGAGTGACATTCGCCCCTGCGGTGTCGACAGCCTCGTCAGAATCGTTCGTCAGCCGCACCGTCACCTGGATCGCCGGGCCGCTCGGTTCGCCCGGGATGTCGTTGCCGGCGGTGATGGCCTCCAGCGCGGTGACCTCTGAGACGACGCCCTGCACGGCCGGTGCGGGCTCGTCGAGCGGTACCTCGTCTCCCGTGTCGGGTTTGACGACCGGATCGGTGGAACCGGGCGACGGCGTCTCGAACTCAGTGGGCTGGGTTGTCGGCGTCGGCCCTGGGCTGGCAGTCGCGCCGGGACTCGACGTGGCGCCTGGTTCCTCGTCGCCGGAGGTGTTGTTCGCCAGCACTCCCCAGGCTATCCCGCCGATCAGGAGCGCCGCGATCACGCCGACGACAGTCCATCCTCGCCACCCCATCCGCCGATGCGGCTCATTGAGCGACTCAGACACTGGTCCCCTCCTCCGCACCGGATCTCCGTGTCGATGACACGGATATACCGACATTCTAGGTGAGAGTCAGGTGTCGCGACCTGCGCCCGTCGACCCGGTCGTACTCGGGGCCGACGGGGTCGTCCGCATGTCGAGACCGGTGCGTGAGCAGCGAGGCCACCACGAAGAACAGGATGAAGGCCGTCGCGCTGTCGATCAGACCGCTCTCCGTGACGGAACGGATGATGACGAGAGTCAGCAAGGGTGTGAGGAGCCACCGGCGCCGCGACGAGATCAGCGCGCTCGCCACGCACCACACGATGAGCGCCGCGATCAACGCCGTGCCGATCAGCCCGGTCTGCGCGAGCAGCGAGGCCCAGCTGCTGTCGAGCACCTGCTCGTCGCGCCACTTGATGTCCACGGGGATCTTCTTGGCCGAGAGTCCGATGCCGATCCACTTCTGCCATTCGTCCCAGTCCCAGCCGATCACCACCCGCCACACGTCGAAGCGCGAGTCGAGCGCGGTCGAGGTGTCATTGGAGCCGGCTCTTGTCGCCAGGTCGCCGAACACGTCGGTGAACGAGCCGATGGCGTACCCGAGCGGCAGGGCTCCGAGGAGCAGATAGAGCACGCTGCGATCACGGATCCCGTTGACGAGAACGGCGACGCCGATTCCGACGACGATCGCGAGCAGCCCGGTCCGTGACCCGCTGGCCACGGCGATCCCCACCAGAACGACCGCGGCGAGGAGACGCCACACCCGCACGCCGTTGCGCAGCATCAGGATCACCAGCCCGATGAGCGGCGCGGCCACGAGTCCCGCGAGCTCGTTGGGGTGGATCTCGGGGATGCCTCCGCCGAGGCGACCACTCGCCGCGAGGGTGGGCAGGCCTGTCACCGCGGCGACGACCGCCACCGAGGCCATCGCCGTGAGGAGGCACGCGATGCTCGTCACCCAGGGAACGGTGGTGAGGAGGAAGAGGATCGTGGCCATCACCAGGAACATCCTGCCGACGAGGATGATCGTCGCAGAGTCGTTGCCAGCGAGAACCGACCCGAGCACGCTCACCAGCAGAGCGACGGCGATCACCCCTGCAGGCGCGATTCCGACGGCGACCCGCTCGCGCGTTCGCGCGGCCAGGGCGAGGGTCGCGCCGAACGCGAGAACAGCGATCGCAGCCTTGGCGACCACCACCCCGTCGGCCCCACCGGAGTAGATGGTCGCGCTTCGCCACGGGATCACGCTGACGATGATCAGCACATAGAGGGCACCCACCACCGTCACCCGAGCGGTACTCGGGTGATGGGCGGACTGCTGCCGGGGTTGGCGACGGGTGTCAGTCAGAGCGGGCATGCGAGCCTCCGGTGCCCGCGTGAACCGGATCACGGTCGGAGATCCGCCATGACTCAGCGATGGAGCCGAGGGATCTCGAGCCCGTGTGCAGCATCACCACACCCACGGGGCGCACGCCCATGACCCGCAGACGCGTCGTGACGGCCACCAGATCGGTCGCGGACGTGGAGTTGTGCGTCACGTTGATGATGACGCCGGCCCCCGGGACCTCCACCAGCTTCTCGATGAGCGCTGACGCCCCCGGATCGCACAGGACGACCACCACATCGAAGTCCTCGTGCATGGCAGTGATGATGTCGGGAAGCTCCGAGACCAGCTTCTCGAGCGGGATGGGGTCGTCGGCGACGAAGACCCCGTCGGTCTCCTCATCGGTCGAGATCGACTCGCCCTCGAGCACCTCATTGAGCGTGTGACCCCGGCCTTTCACGTGCGACTCTCTCGTGTCCACGACGCACGCGGTCGCACCGATCAGCCGCTGGGCCTCGAGCATCCCCGCCACCGCATCGTCGTCCATCGCGTCGTTCGAGGCGGGGACCACCACGTGCGTGCGCACACCGCCTCCGGCGAGCGCGACGAGGTTTCCGGCGGCTTCCTCGTAGGCGACGACCGCTCCGGAGTTCGAATCCGGACGCAGACGACTGCGCCTCGGTATCTGCCCGATGACGGGGAGGCCGGACGAGCGCCGAACGTCCGAGATCGTGCGCAGACGCCGGTTGGTCGTGGTGCGATACACGGCGACGATCGCTCCGAGTGCGAGGCCGGCGATTCCGCCGAGGCCTGTGATCGCCGTCACCTGCGGCGAGATCGGCGCAAGCGGTGCGACTGCCGGCAGCACCTGATCGAGCGCGACGGTGTAGCGAGCGTCATCCTCGTCGTTCTCGGTTTCGCCGATCACCTCCGACAGGTGGGTCGCGGCCGAGTTGGCGATGTCCGCGGCGAGCTGGGCGGTCGGCGCGTCGGCGCGGACCACGAGCAGCACGGTGTCGGCGGTGTTCTCGGCCGACACCATCCGCCGGATGTCTCGGTCGGGGTACTCGTCTTCGTCGAGGTCGAGGTCGTCGCGCACGGCATCGACGACCTCGGGGCTGTCGACCAGAGGCGGATACGACTTGATGCGCGCCAGGCTGAACTGGTTGCGCTCGAACAGCGATGCCTCGGTCGAATCGACGCGCAGCAGAAGAGTCGAGGTCGCCGCATAGGTCTCTGGAAGCATCTTGGTGACGAGCCACCCCATGCCGGCACCGAACACCGCGAGCACGAGGATGACCACCCATCCCTCGCGCAGAATACGTCCATAAGGGACATCTTCCATCGCCAACCCCCTCAGTCGAAGACAGGGCCTAAACCTACCATTGGCCCCGCGGCCACCTGTTACCGCGGCGGCCTCTCGGCACGGCCATCGGCGACGACCAGCCACCGCAACCCCAGACCGCCGAGCATCGAGGCCACCGCGAGAGCGAACGGGAGAGTCGAGGGCTCCGCACCCCACGCCATCATCACGATCACCGCGACGATCGCGAGGACGGTGTCGGACAGGCGGATGACGAACACGGCGATCTGCCGCCCGCCGACGGCTCCCAGGGCTCCGTACGGGGTGACGATCGCGACCGACATCCCGTAGGCCAGCCAGGCGATGACCGCGAGCGGATCGACCGTGACGTCGAAGAGGAGCGGACTCACCCAGGGAATCAGCGCCACGGCGACGACGCTCATCAGGACAGTGCCGATCAGGAGGAAGCCCACGACGCGGTCCGCTTCACGGACGGAACCTCCTTGGCCGGCCCTGCGCTGGTCGGCGAAGCGCACGAAGAGGAACGACGACAGTCCGCCGATCACCAGGATCAACGGCGATGTGTACGTGCGAGCAGCTTCGAGCAGGCCGACCGCGGTGAGGCCTGCCCCCGCGAGCACCAGGAGGCGCAGCACCGTGAACAGACTGGGGCGCAGCACCTGCTGCAGTCCGCGCCACATGCCATAGCGCCAGACCGGGGCGATCGCGGCGCCGCGGAGCCCGACGAGATGCCGATCGGAGCGGGGCACGAGCGACCAGCCGACGAATGTCGCAACGATCTGCCCCGCAGCGATGCCTGCGAGGAACGCTGCCAGTGAGAGCGTACCTGTCGCATTCACCGCGAGGATGATCGCGAGCGCGACGAGGAATCCGGCGAGATCGGTGACGGCGGTGCGCACGAACGACATGTGAGCGATCAGAAGCCGCCGCACGATCTCCTCGACGGCGAATGCGGCGAGAGCGACCGCGAACAACGCCGCCTCGAGGACATCCGAGAAACCAGTGAGCCAGGCGATCAGGAACGCACCCGCCCCGAGCACGGCCGACGTGACGAGCAGCATCGCCTGCAGACCGGCACGGATCGCGCGCTGCGATCGGTCCAGCACGACGAGCGAATCGCCGATGAGCCCCGTCACGACGGCCGTCGCGACGATCACGACCCCGTACAGGATCGCGAAGCGCCCGTACTCGTCGATCCCGAGCAGCCGCGCGACGAGGATCTGCAGAAGCAGACCTATCCCCGCCTGCGCCGCTTGCGCGATCACGGCCCCCAGAGCCTTGCGTTTCATCTCGCCTCCCCGCCAGACATCCTCGCATGCACCACCGGACCGCGAGTTCGACGCGACCTCGCGGACCCGCTGCGCCGAGTGGCGGGGCGGCAGGACGCGAGGCTCAGAGCTCGCCGGGCTTCATCGCCTCGGCGTCGATCGCCCGGATGATGCGCAGGGTCGCAGTGTCGGGTTTCGGCTCGCCCGTCGTCGTATCCACCTTCACGGTCCGTTTCGGCGCATATACGAACAGCGAGTGGAAGAGGAAGCGCGCGAAGAAGGCGACGATGAGCGACAGCCCCGTCGCGAGAACACTCGATATATGCCATGTCTCGACCATCAGCGCCATCACCGGGATTCGCAGTGCGGCCTCGACGTTGTTGAACGTGAACGACGCGGCGAAGCGACCGCCCAACCCACGGGCATCCGTTCGCATATCCGCGAAGACGAATCGCTCCTGCAGGATGAAGTTGCCGATGATGGTGACCTCGGCGCCGATGATCGCCGCCCAGATGTAGGGCACACCGGCCAGCGTCAGCAGCCACATGATGCCGAGGTTCGCGACAGCGCCGATCACACCGATCGTCGCGAAGAGCGACATCTTGCCGAATCTCAGTCTGGTCAGGTGCGCGACGAAGGTCACCCCCTGACGCAGGCTCGCCTTGGAGGTTCCGTGGCGGCGCTCGCCGAACTCCATCGGCACCTCGGCGATGCGCAGATCCGTGCGGGCGAGGATCTCGAGGAGGATCTTGAAGCCCTGCGGCTTGAGTGCGGGCAGATCGAGGCGCGTGCGATCGACCAGGAAGAATCCGGTCATCGGATCGGTGCTGCGGGCGAGACGGATCGGGAACATCGCGCGCGTCAGCCACGTCGCCGACCGCGACACTCCGAACCGCACCGCGGTGCCGAGACCGCTCGTGTCGCCGCCGCCGACGTAGCGCGAGGCCGCCACGACGTCGGCATCGCCGTCGTCGTGGCGGATCAGCAGAGCAGGAAGCAGTTCGGGCGGATGCTGCAGGTCGCCGTCCATGACGATGCAGAGATCGGATTCCGCGGCCTCGAGCCCCACGACGACCGCTCCCCCGAGCCCACCGGTGTTGTCGGTGCGGTGGATGACCCTGACCGGCAGCGGGGCGTCGGCGGCCACGCGCTCGACCTCGGCGGCCGTGTCGTCGGTGCTGTCGTCGACGAAGAGGATCTCCGCGTCGTATGCGGCGAGCGCGACCGCGGTGCGGGCCACGAGCTCAGCGACGTTCTCGCGCTCGTTGAAGGTCGGCACGATCACGGTGACCGGTGTCCCCATTGTGCCCCCTCCCCTGTGCTGAGCACTGCGGACTCCATAGTTCCATGTGTTCCTATGCAGCGGGAAACGACGACCTGCTAGAGTGACGGGATGCGGCTGTGGGAGTCGCTGGGCGGATGGGGATCCGCCTTCTGGGGAATTACTGATCTGGGGAGATCATGGGGACGCGCATCGGCTATGCCGTGGGTGCTTTCGACCTGTTTCACGTCGGGCATCTCAACCTTCTTCGTCACGCCAAGCAGCACTGCGACGTTCTCGTCGCCGGTGTCGTCAGCGATGAGATGCTGCGGCAGGTGAAGGGCATCGAGCCCGTCATCCCGACCGCCGAGCGGGCGGAGATCGTCCGTCACATCTCGTTCGTCGACGATGTCTACGTCGAGACCAGTCCGTCGAAGATGGACTCGTGGCGAGACGTGCAGTTCACGCACTTCTTCAAGGGCGACGACTGGCGCGGCACAGACAAGGGTCTGCGGCTCGAGCGGGAGTTCGCGGAGGTGGGCGTCGAGGTCGTGTACTTCCCGTACACGGCGCACACGTCGAGCTCGTCGCTGCGCCGCGCGCTCGACGCGATCAGCGCCGGCGCCACCGTCGGCGTTCCGGCGCTCGCGACCCGCTGAGTCCCACCCGCGGACACCGTATCGGCGAGCACCGGGCTCGCAGACTCAGTTGGTGACGCCGAGAAGACTGCGCGCCATCCGCGCCACGTGCGGCGGCGTGTGCGCGCCCAGCCAGACCGTCCACTGCAGCGCCGGCTCCGCACACGTCCACTCGACGCACCAGGAGTGCACGGCATTCGCGAGGCGCTCGCCCTTCGCGTGCTGACGGATGCCGTCGCCGCGCAGCAGCCAGCGCACCGACACCCCCTCGGGCACGTCGATGTGGCGGAACTGGATGCGCGCAGCAGCCTCGAGGAGGATGACCCCCTCGGCATCCCAGGGCAGCCGCGCGGCGATCGCGGCGATGGCCCCTGCGTCGGTCGAGTCGCCGGCGATGAGCACGACCCCCTCGATGTTCTCCCAGTCGGGGTCTTCGAGATGCTCGCACGCGCTGTTCATGCTCCAACTATAGGTAAGGCTACCCTTAGTAAGCAACGGTCGGATCGTCGACCTCCTCATCTCGGCGCCCGTCCAGCCACGCGGCTCTACGCTGGACACATGACTTCTCCTGCAGACTCCGCGATCACGATGTTCGGCGCCGACTGGTGCCGCGACTGCATCCGCACCAAGAAGCAGCTCGACTCGCTCGGCGTGGAGTACACCTACGTCGACCTCGTCGCCGACCCGTCTGCGGCCGACATCGCGAAGGACATCTCGGGCCGCATGAACATCCCCGTCGTGGTCTACCCCGACTCCTCGCACCACGTCGAGCCGTCGAACGCAGACGTCGAGTCGAAGCTCCGCGAACTCTCGCTCATCTGACGCTCATCTGACCCGAAGCGGGGTCTTCGCGCACCGATACACTGGCGCGATGAGCACCGCGGCTCGGCCCGAACGAGCATCCGTCCGCCTGTCCGCCCGCACGGTCGCCCTCTACGCGATCGGCTCGCTCGGCACAGGCGGGTATGCGACCCTCCCCGGGCTGGTGCTGACGTACTTCCTCACCGACCACCTCGGTGTCGCCGCTCTCACCGCCGGTTTCATCGTCACCGGCGCGAAGATCTGGGACGTCGTCATCGACCCTCTGATCGGCGCGGCGTCGGACCGTCAGTACGCGCGGACGGGCTCGCGTCGAGGTTTCATGCTGGTCGGCGCCCTCACCCTTCCGGTGTTCTTCGCGCTCACTTTCGCTGTGCCACCGTCATGGGGGCCCACCGCCGCCGCCGTCTGCGTGCTCCTCGCGTTCCTCGCCACAGCGACGTCCTTCAGCCTGTTCCAGGTGCCGTACGTCGCGCTGCCGGCCGAACTGACGTCAGGATACGACGAGCGCACCCGGCTGCTCGGGTGGCGCGTCGTGGTGCTCACCGCATCCATCCTGCTGTTCGGCGCCGGCGGCCCTGAGCTGAGGGGCGCCGCCGCCGACCCCGTCACGGGATACCTGCTGATGGGCGCGGTCGCTGGCGTGGTCATCGGCATCGGCATGCTCATCGCATCGGCGACAGCGGATGCCGCCGCCCGCCACATGGACGCGGACGCACGCCCGACAGCGGTCGCGCCGACCGGGCTCCGGGAGCAGTACGCCGCCGGCGTGCGCGCTCTTCGACGCAGTCAGCCGTTCCGTGCGCTCCTCGGCACGTTCCTGCTGCAGGCGCTCGCCACCGGGACGATGCTCGCCGGCGCGCAGTACGTCGCCACCTGGGTGCTGCGTTCGGAAGACGCCGTGACTCTCGTGTTCCTGGCTCTCGTCGGGCCCGCCCTGCTCGCGACGCCTGGCTGGACGGTCGTCGCGCGACGTCTGGGCAAGGAGCGGGCGTTCTCCCTCGCAAGCGTCATCTTCCTGATCGCCGCCGCATCGCTCGTGCTCGCGGTCGGGACACCCGGCACCTGGATGTACGGCTCGATCGCGGTGGCCGGCGTCGCTTACGCCGGACTGCAGTCGCTGCCCATGGCGATGCTGCCCGATGTGATCTCACACGACGAGCGCCTCAGCGGAAGGGGCCAGGCCGGCACCTTCACGGGCGTCTGGACGGCGGGCGAGACCGTCGGGTTCGCGCTCGGAGCGAGCGCGGTCTCCCTCACGCTCGCCGCGACGGGATACGTCTCGAGCGTCGCCGGCACGACCACGCAGCAGCCGGATGCCGCGATCACGGGGATCGTGCTCGCGTTCAGCATCCTCCCCGCCCTGCTGATGGCGGCGAGTCTGCTCACGCTGCGCCGCTACCGCCTGCGCCGCGCAGACATCGACGCCTGACCGGAGTCCGCCGCATAAGCTGGGACCCCGCCCGAAGGAGACGCCGATGACTTCTGCGACAACACCCGCTTCTGCGACGACGCCCGCTTCTGCGACGACGCCCGCCGCTTCGACGAAGGCCCCGCAGCTCGGAGAGGCCGAGCGCGATCGGCTCGACACCGCGATCCACGATCTTCAGGCCGGCGCGAGCACCTGGTCTGCCCTGACGCTCGCCCAGCGAGTCACCCTCCTGCAAGCCGTGCGATCGAGCGTCGCCGCCGCCGCCGAGGACTGGGCGAACACGGCAGCCGCGTCGAAGGGCCTCGACGGACGGCACCCGCTGCGCGGAGAGGAATGGCTCAGCGGGCCCTACAGCGTGCTCGGCGCCCTCGACGCCTACATCGAGACGCTCACGCGCCTCGCGAACGGCACCAACCCGCTCGAAGGGATCGCGATCGACCGGGCTCCCGGCGGACGTACTCGGGTGCATGCCTTCCCCCTCACCGGCATCGACCGGTTGCTGCTCTCGGGCTACACGGGTGAGATCTGGCTCGAACCCGGCGTCACTCCGAACGGCGCACGCGCCGCGGCCGGCCTCGCGCAGCGCACCCCGTCGGACTCGGGGGGCGTGGGGCTCGTGCTCGGCGCCGGCAACATCACCTCGATTCCCGTGCTCGACGTCTTCTATGAGCTGATCGCGCACAACCGCACGGCACTGCTCAAGGTCAATCCGACGCAGGATGCGCTGGTGCCGATCTACAAGCGGGCGCTCGCGCCCCTGATCGGCCCCGGGTTGCTGCGAATCACACGGGGCGGACCCGACGTCGGCGCCTATCTGACCGGCCACCCCGACCTCTCACACGTGCACATCACCGGATCGGACACGACCTTCAACGCCATCGTGTGGGGCACGGGAGCTGCGGCCACGCGTCGACGCCGTGAGAACCGCCCGCTGCTGAAGAAGCCCATCACCGCCGAGCTCGGCGGCGTGTCGCCCATCATCGTCGTTCCCGGCGAGTGGACCGCAGCCGATCTCACGTATCAGGCCGAGCACGTCGCGACCATGCGCCTGCAGAACAGCGGGCACAACTGCATCGCGGGACAGGTCGTGATCGTGTCGTCGGACTGGGCGCAGGCCGACGACTTCCGAGCCGCTCTGCGCCGTGCCTACGCGAACGCTCCGGAGCGGCCGATCTGGTACCCCGGCGCACCCTCGCGGATGCAGCTCGCGACCGACGCCTACCCCGACGCCCTCGTGCTCGGCGATCGGCTGCTGGTCGAGATCTCTGAGCACGAGGACGCGACCGCGCTGCAGAGCACCGAGTACTTCGCTCCGGTGCTGGGCGTCGTCTCGGTGTCCGGCACCGGTCAGGAGTTCCTCGACGCGGCCGTGGCCTACGCGAACGAGCGGCTGGAGGGCACACTCGGCGCGAACCTGCTGATCGACCCGGCGACCGAGAAGGCACTCGGCGCGGGATTCGACCGCTCCATCGCGGCCCTTCGCTACGGCTCGATCGCGATCAACGGCTGGACGGCCTTCGGGTTCATCACCCCGACCATGACCTGGGGAGGATTCCCCGGCAGCACGATCGCCGACGTGGGCAGCGGCATCGGCATCGTCCACAACGCGCTGCTGCTCGATCACGTCGAGCGATCGGTGATCCGTGGCCCCTTCCGTCCGTTCCCGCGCTCGCTTCCGGTGATCAACGGCGGAGGACGTTTCAGCATCCTGCCCAAGCCGCCGTGGTTCGTCTCCTCGCGGACGGGTGCGGCGGTGAGCGAGGGCCTCACGCGATTCCGTGCGAACGGCGGCACGCTCGGGCTGTTGAAGACCCTGACCGCTGCGCTGCGCGCCTGACTCGCGCTCGCCCGTCGGGCGGGATCAGCCGGCGAAACGGTCGGTCGCGGTGCGCAGTGCTCGCTGGATGCCGAGCTCGGTCGCCGAGTGTCCGGCATCGTCGACGACGACGAACTCGGCCTCCGGCCAGGCGGTATGCAGGTCCCACGCGGTCATCATCGGCGTGCACACGTCGTGGCGCCCCTGCACGATGACGGTCGGGATGTGACGGATGCCGTCGACGCCGGTGATCAGCTGCCCCTCGGTCCACCATCCGCGGTTCACGAAGAAGTGGTTCTCGATGCGGGCGAAGGCGGTGGCCGTGCGCGGGTCGGACATCGACTCGATCTGCGCGGCATCCGGGCGCAGCGTGACCGTCGAGGCCTCCCATCGCGACCAGGCGACCGCCGCCGGTTCATGCACGGCCGGGTCGGGGTCGAAGAGACGTCGGTGATAGGCCTCGATCATGTGTGAGCGCTCGAGCACCGGGATGGGGGCGATGAAATCCTCCCAGAGGTCGGGGAACAGAGCGGCGGCGCCACCCTCGTAGAACCACTCCAGCTCTGCGCGCCGGAGGGTGAAGATGCCACGCAGGACCAGCTCGCTGACGGCATCCGGATGCGCCTGGGCGTAGGCGAGCGCGAGCGCACTCCCCCACGATCCGCCGAACACCTGCCACTGCTCGATGCCGAGGTTGCGTCGAAGCAGTTCGATGTCGGCGATCAGATGTGCGGTGGTGACGAAGCGGAGATCGGCATCAGGAGCGCTCGCGTGCGGGATGCTGCGTCCGCAGCCGCGCTGGTCGAGCAGCACGATCCGATACGCGTCGGGGTCGAAGAATCGTCGCTGCCACGGCGAAGTGCCGCTTCCCGGCCCGCCGTGCAGGAACACCACGGGCTTGCCGTCGGGGTTGCCGCTGACCTCCCAGTACATGCGGTGCCCGTCGCCGACGAGCAGCTCACCGGTCTCGTACGGCTCGATCGGCGGATACAGAGCATCCAGATTCATCGTCTTCTCTCCCCTCAGAAGTCGGTCATGATCACCTCGAAGTGATCAGAGTCGGTCCCCCGCCAGCGTCAGAGGTTGCTCGCACACGTCCAGTCCGTTGGCGTATCCGTTCGCGAACCAGAACTCGCGCTGCTCGCTCGAACCGTGCGTGAAGCTCTCGGGATTGACCGAGCCGGACGACTGCTCCTGGATGTTGTCGTCTCCGACCGTGTTCGCCGCATTCAACGCGTCGACACGCTCCGCCTCGGTCGGCGCCTGCAGGTACGGGACCCCGTCCGGGTCCTTCTCCTGAGCCATCCGACCGATCCACGCCCCCGCGTAGCAGTCTGCCTGCAGCTCGATCCGCACGCCGTTGCTGTCTGGGCCGGTGCCGTTGTTCGGATACCGGTCCATCACTCCGGTGAGGTACTGGATGTGGTGTCCCCACTCATGGCCCACGATGTACAGCTGCGCGAGGTTTCCTGCGGATGCGCCGAACTGCTGCTGCATGAGGTCGAAGAACGTCGGGTCGATGTAGACCGTCTCGTCCGGTGGGCAGTAGAAGGGCCCCACCGCGTTCGACGCCGTGCCGCAGGCGGTCGAGGTCGCGCCGTCGACGATGATGAGCTTGGGAGCCCGGTACGGGTCGAGATAGTCCTCCCAATAGCCGTCCAACGCCAGCTGCGCGCTCGCCACCCGGCAGTCCACGTTCTCGTTTGCGTCCTCTCCGGTGAGGCAGTTCTCGATCACGCTGCCGCCCTCGGGTTCGGTCCCGCCACCCGTCGCACCGCCACCCAGCAGACCGGTCAGGTCGATGCCCAGCAGCGGTCCGGCGATCAGGGCGATGATGCCGAGCAGGCCCACACCGCCCGCCCCGGCGACGACGGCGCCGCGGCCGCGTCTGCGGGCGGTGTTGCCGGAGACATCCGCGTCAGGGTTGAAGGTCATGCCACGAGGGTACTCTGCACAACGCCCTCTTCACGGTCGTAGGCTCGAGTCATGACGACCACGATCACGCTCACGGGTGCAGGCGGACAGATCGGATACGCGCTGCTCTTCCGCATCGCCGCCGGAGACCTGCTCGGCCCCGACGAGAAGGTGCGACTGCGGCTGCTGGAGATCCCCCAGGGGCTGGGTGCCGCCGAGGGAGCAGCCCTCGAGTTGCAGGACGGCGCGTTCGGCCTGCTCGAGCACGTCGAAGTGACCGACGACCCCGCCGTGGGCTTCGACGGGTGCGACCTCGCGCTGCTCGTCGGCGCACGTCCGCGGGGCCCCGGAATGGAACGCGGAGACCTGCTCGCGGCCAACGCCGGCATCTTCGGCCCTCAGGGTGCAGCGATCGCCGCTCACGCGTCGTCCGACGTGCGCGTGACCGTGGTGGGCAACCCGGCGAACACGAACGCCCTGATCGCCGCGGCGTCGGCCGACGGCATCCCCGCCGAGCGATTCACCGCGCTCACCCGACTCGACGAGAATCGCGCCAGGGCGCAGCTGGCGCAGACGCTCGCGATGCCGGTCGACACGATTCGACGTGTGCCCATCTGGGGCAACCACTCGGCGACGCAGTTCCCCGATGTGTCGTATGCGACCGTGGGCGGCAGGCCGGTCGCAGATGCGCTCGAGGCCATCGTCGGCGATGTGCCCGCGTGGCTCGACGAGACGTTCATCCCTCGGGTCGCGAAGCGGGGAGCGGAGATCATCCAGGTGCGCGGCTCGTCCTCCGTGGCATCCGCCGCGAACGCGACGATCGAGCATGTGCGCGACTGGGTGCACGGCACCGACGACTGGACCTCGGCCGGAGTGGTCTCGCACGGCGAGTACGGCGTTCCGGCCGGTCTGATCTCGTCGTTCCCGGTGCGGTCGGTCGACGGAGAGTGGCAGATCGTCGAGGGGCTCGAGGTCAGCGACTGGGCGCGGGCTCGCATCGATGCCTCCGTGGCCGAGCTCATCGAGGAGCGGGAGACGGTTCGGGCGCTCGGGCTGCTCTGAAAGATCACCGCGCACGCTCAGATCAGGGCAGAATGGATGCCGGAGGTGCGCGATGAGCGAGACGATCGATCCCATGAAGGCGACGGCATCCGTCGACGAGGCCCTGACGAGTCCGCTGCACCTCCCGCACGCGGCCGCGGAATGCCCCAAGTGCTTCACCGAGCTGCAGCAGAACCGCGACTTCTGGCTCGCGCGCCCCGACGGGTCACGCCTGGTCGGACTCGTGGTCTCTCGCGAGGGCATGCCCTCGGTGGTCGAGCAGCGCGACGACCTCACCCGGTTCGGGGTGCCGATCGAGGGGTTTCGTCACCCCGCTCCCGACATCCTCGAGAGTTGGAGCGATCGACTGTCGCGCCTCATCGGCACGCTGAAGACCGGAGACGTCCTCGTCGTCGCGAACATCAACGCTCTGGGGCGCGATGCTGAAGAGGGCGCACGCACCGCCAAGGAGCTGCGTCGCCACGGCATCATCGTCAAGGTGCTGAGCCACGACGCACGCCACCTCGCCGACGCGACCCGCTGACATCCGACTCGGGCGTGCGCTCGGGCTCGGCTGTAGCCTTCGCATCCGCGATCACTGGTAGCTCGGCGGCACCCACAGCAGCTGGGCGGCGACCAGTCCGCGGTCGCGGCTGACGATCTGCGCACGCCCGGGGATGGCCGGGGCCGCTTTGACCTTGCCGATCAGCTGCCCCTCCTCGGGGTTTCCCGAGAGCAGGATGCCGGTGGCGCCCAGGTCGGTCATCCTCTGGATGATCGGATCGTAGGCGGCACGACTCGCTCCACCGGTGCGGCGCGTGAGGATCACGTGAAGACCGAGGTCTGCGGCCTGCGCGAGCAGCGGGGCGAGTACCGCGACGGGGTTTCCCTGCGACGTCGACACGAGGTCGTAGTCGTCGATCAGCACGAAGCCCTCCGCACCCTTCCACCACGACCGAGATCGCAGCTGGTCGGGTGTGACGTCGGAGCCGGGGATGCGGCTCTGGAAGAACTGGGCGAGCTCGCTCATCCCGCCCTCGGTCATCTCGTGCGAGGTGAGGTAGGCGCCGAGATACTCCTGCGGGATCTCGCCGAGCAGCGCACGGCGGTAGTCGACCACGAAGATCTTCGCCTCGGTCGGACCGTACAGACGCGTGATCTCATGCACGACGCCTCGAAGCATCGACGACTTGCCGGAGTCTGCGTCGCCGTAGAGATAGAGCAGCGGCTCTTCGAGCGGGTCGATCGAGAACGGCGCGAGGTTCGCCTCATCGATTCCGAGCAGGATCTCACGCGGCTCCGAGCCGTCCGCCGACGCGGCGGCGGCCACTGCCCGGAGGTCGGCGTGGCTGATGCGCGAGGGAAGCAGACGCAGCTTGGGCCCGGCGGGGCCGTGCCATGCGGATGCCACACGGGTGACGAGATCGTCGATGCCTCCGGCCAGCGAGGAGGCGTCGTCGACGCCGTCGATGCGCGGCAGCGCCGTCAGCATCTGCAGGCCGTTCTCGTTGAGGCCTCGGCCCGGGATCGCCGTGACGTTCTCGGCAGCCTTGCGATTGACCTCGGAGTCCGTCGGGTCGCCGAGACGCAGCTCGATGCGGGTGCCGATGAGGTCTTTGATGTTGGCGCGGACCTCCATCCAGCGCGAGGCCGTGATGATGATGTGCACGCCGTAGGTGAGTCCGCGCGCGGCGATGGCCTGGATCTGCGGTTCGAGCATCTCGAACTCTGCACGCAGGGTTCCCCAGCCGTCGACCATGAGGAAGATATCGCCGTATCCGTCATCGGCGAGCCCCTGGGAGCGGCGCTGCCTGTAGGTGTCGATCGAGTCGATGCCGTTCTGGCGGAAGTACACCTCGCGCGCGTTGAGCAGACTCGTGACCTCGGCGACCGTGCGGCGCACGATGTCGGGCTCCGAGCGCGTGGCCACGCCGCTGATGTGCGTGAACCGCTGCAGGCCGGTGAAGCTGCCGCCGCCGAAGTCGATGACGAAGAACTGCACCTCCTGCGGCGTGTGCGTGAGGGCGAGGGCGGCCAGCGCGGTGCGGGCGAGGGTGCTCTTGCCGCTGAGCGGCGCGCCGACGATCGCCATGTGACCGGCCGCGCCTCCGAGCGAGATGGCGAGGTTCTCGCGCCGCTGCTCGAGCGGCACATCGACGATTCCGAGCGGCACGGTGAGCGCGCCGGCACTCCTCCACCGCGGGGAGATGAGCCCGAGTGCCGGGTCTTCGACGAGATCGCCGAACAGCTGATCGAGAGTGGCAGGCGTCTCGAGCGGCGGCAGCCACACCTGATGGGCCGCCTGCGCTCGTCCGCTCATCATCTCGACGGCGATCTCGAACGTGTTGCGCTTCTCTTCGGGTTCGGCGTCGACGACGACCTCTGGCTCCTCTACCGTCGTCTCGGCCCTCCACACCGGCGCGGCGGTGAAGAGCTCGACCGCTGTCGAGCCTGTGCTCTGCACAGAGCCCGATGCCGCACGGCGCCGACGGCGGGGCGGGGGGCCTGACACGTAGGCGGCGCGGAACTGCGTCATGGTCTCGGTGTCGGACTTCAGGATTCCGGCGCCCGGCTGCGTGGGCAGGTGGTAGGCGTCGGGGACTCCGAGAACGGTGCGCGATTCGGCGGCCGAGAAGGTGCGCAAGCCGATCCGATACGACAGGTGGGTGTCGAGTCCTCGAAGCTTTCCCTCTTCGAGGCGCTGCGACGAGAGCAGCAGGTGCACCTGCAGCGAACGGCCGAGCCGGCCGATGTTCACGAAGGTGTCGACGAACTCGGGCTTGGCGGACAGCAGCTCGGAGAACTCGTCGGCGACGATGAGGAGAGCGGGAAGCGGGGCGAGGTCGGTGCGACCGCCACGGCGTGCCTTCTCGTAGTCGGCGACGTTGGCGAACGGTCCGGTCGCCCGGAGCAGCTCCTGACGGCGCACCATCTCGCCCTGCAGCGCATCCTGCATGCGGTCGACGAGCGAGATCTCCTCGCCGAGGTTCGTGATGATCGCCGATACGTGCGGCATGTCGGCCATGCCGGCGAAGGTGGCTCCACCCTTGAAGTCGACGAGCACGAAGTTGAGCTGCTCTGGCGAATGCGTCATCGCGAGCGCGAGCACGAGCGTGCGGAGGACCTCTGACTTTCCCGAACCGGTCGCACCGATGATGAGACCGTGCGGGCCCATACCCTGCTGAGCGGACTCCTTGATGTCGAGGATCAGCGGGCTGCCGTCTTCCGTCTGCCCGATGGGCACCCGCAGTCGATCCCGCTCGAGTCGAGGCGACCAGGCCGCGTCGAGATCGAGATCACGGACGTCGGGGAGGCCGAGCAGCTCGACGAGCTCGGCCTGATCGGTCGTGCTCTTCTTCTTCGTGATCGTCGTGCCGCCCGAGTAGAGGGCGATGAGTCGGCGGGCTGTCGCCTCAGCCTCGACGATGCTGATCGCGTCGGCCTCGAACGGACGCGCGGGCACCTGCAGACTGACGAGCTCGGCTCTGCCGCCCTTGCCACCGGGCTCGAACGCGATGCGCAGCGCATTCGGGTCGTCGAGATCGCCCCACCGGGAGGGGAGGTCGATCACGGTCACCCCCTGCACACCGTCACCGCTCACGAGAACGTCGTTGAACGAGGTGGCGACACCATCGGTCAGGATCACGATGTGGGGCACCTTGGCGCTGGAGCCGTCGCGGGCGAAGCGCGACCGCTCACGGACCTCGGCGGGGAGCATGTCCTCGAGCTCGGACAGCTGCGAGCCGATCATGCGCGCGGCACCGAGGCCGTCGCTGACCATGCGCGAATGCGTGTGCGGCATCCACTTGGCCCATTCCCACTGCGGCAGGACGGCCGCGTCAGCGGCGATCACGATCTGCACCGTGTCGGGGTCGTGCATGGTCGCGACGTGCAGCAGCATGGCGCGCGCGAGACCGCGGGACTCGGTCTCGTCACCCGTGATCTCGACGCGGGCGTAGTCGCGCATCGTGATGCCGAGGGAGAGGTTCTTCTGGAGCTCATGCGTCAGCATGAAACGATGCGCGGCAGAGGCGGCGACCGGGTCGAGCTGCGCGAGCGGAGGCAGCTCCGGTGCCTCGAGCGAGACACACAGCGGCTGGTCGCTCGTGCCGATGCGCACCGAGAGGAAGTCAGGGTCATTCACGCCGCGCTCCCACACCCTGGTGCGCTCTTCGGCGATGTAGGGCAGCGCCGAAGGCGCAGGAAGGTGCCAGTTCGCGGCACGGCGCTGCTGCCGGGCCGCGACACGCACGGTCTGACGCAGCTCGGTCAGGTACGCGAGATACTCGCGGCGTGCACCGAGGGTCGCGGCCTGTCGCTGCGATCGCTGACGCCAGCCGTTCACCGCCACGAATCCGAGCGACGACAGCAGGAACATGCCTCCGGTGAGCAGACCCGTCACCGACTGGTTCGACATCGTGACCATGACGATCGCACCCACGCTGCCCAGCATCGGCAACAGCGATCCGAGGATTCCCATGCCGCCGTCGTTGGGCTGCAGCTCGGGCGGCGCCTGAACGGGGAGCTTTCCGGAAGGGACGCGGGGCGGCGCGAGACGGGGTCCTGTCATGCTCTCTCTCCGGCGCTGCTGTCGGTGCCCAGCAGGAGGCTGATGGTGAAGCTGCGGTTGCCGACCCTGACGCGATCGGCATCATCGAGCAGGACGCGCTCGCCGGCGACGAGCTCTGTCGTCTGCCCGTCGTCGGATCGGATGTCGGAGCCGTTGGTGGATCCGAAGTCGGTGACCCAGGTGCGGCCGCGCGAATGCTCGAGCCGCAGGTGCGTCTTCGACACGGAGGAGTCGGGGTCGGTCACGACGACGAGTCGATCATCGTGCACACTGGCCACCGGCGCGCGTCCGAGGTTCGCCGCGAGCGGCAGCCCGAGCTGCACGCGCTGCCCGGTGTCGAAGATCAGCAGCAGCGCCCCGGACTCGGATGCCGGGGCGGCGGCATCCGACTGCTGTGTCGCTGGCGGCGCAATGGTGAAGAGCGGTCTGTCGTCGCCCTGCGCCACGGCTGCGGGCGTCTCGGTGCGGTGCGAGGCCGCGCGGGCGTCGGTCGGCTCGGAGTCCTCGTCGACGACGGACGGATGTGCACCGAGCGGCACGACCTGCGGCGGTGCCAACGGAGCGGCGGCCTCGCCGACGGAGACGGTCTGCTGTGCTTCGGCTGCCTCACGGGGCGGGACCGAGATCACGACGGTGCCGGCGATGCGATCGGCCCAGGTCTGACGGCGACCGCCGCGATCCCACGCGCTCGACGCGACGACGACCCAGCTGCCGACCGCGACCAGGAAACCGGCGCCCGTGATGAGCGCGCGGACGAACTGGCGACCGACACCCGGCGAGAAGGGCCGGTCGCCGCGAGAGGCTCGCAGGCGCAGCACGGCGTTGCCGATGGTGAGGCCGGTGCGCGCTTCGAGTACGCACAGGAAGATCGCGAGCTCGGCGACTGTGAGCCCTGCGAGCAGCATGCTGCGAGTGGTGATGAGGACGATCGCGGCGGCGAGGATCACGGCAGCGGCATCGAGCGTGAAGGCGGCGATCCTCGCTGCGGTACCTGCGGGCGCGCCGACGAAAGCGGGGCCGAGCCCGTCGGAGGGGCGTCTTGCCCTGGAACGCGTCTGAGCGATCGGGGTCGGTGCCGGCGGCGTGGGTCCGGTTCGGAGCGGGGCGCCGTCCACGCCGGGCGGAGCCGCGATCAACGCCGGCGGCAGCGCAGGGATCTCCCCGGGCTGGCTGGGTCCCGGATGCACGGGTGGGATGGTGCCACCGCCCGGCCGGGGCTGTGGTTCGCCGTTCCCGCTCATCCCGCCATCATTCCACGAACGAGAGACAGCGCATTCGCGTAAAGGAGCGCCGCAGGAAGGGCGAGCGCGACGGCGAGCCATTCGAAGACGTCGCCGAAGCGCGACCAGATGAGCGAGCTCGCCCCGCGCGAGACGGGGATGATGACGGCGACCGCGGTGAGACCGACAGCGAACAGCGCTAGCGCACCGAACGCCTGGAATCCCGTGCCGAGCGCAGCGGATGCCTGCAGACCGGCGACCAAGAGCACGACGGCGGCGGCCGCCCGGGGAAGCCAGCGGAGGATGCGCGACGTCGTGTGTCGGGGCGTCAACAGCAGCGCGAGGCCTACGCAGACGAGAAGTGCGATGCCGCCGGAGATCACGAAGGGGTCGTCCGGCCACGGACGGAGGAACGCGATGGGGGTCATCAGCGCGGCGACGATGCTGAGCACCGCCGTTCCGGCGATGAGTCGCGCCGAGGAATCGTCGACGACGGCGACGATGCGCTCGGGACGCAGCAGCCCGACGGATTCGGGAATAGCCCCTCGGACCGTCCAGCGACTGGTCATGAAGTGCTTGTAGTCGATGAAGTACCCCTCGGGGAGGTTCACCAGACTGCTCGGCAGCGCGCGGAGTCCGAGCGGGACGAGTCCGAGCGAGATGGCCGCGGCCTCGGCCGGGCCCCAGCGCAGCAGCAGCGCAAGGCCCCAGACCGCCGCGAGGCCGACGAGGAGCACGGTCGCGGTTCCTGCGGCCGCCCGCATCGGACGCGCTCGGGCCGAGACGGCCACGATCGCGGTCGTGATGCCTGCTGCCAGGAAGCCGGAGGCGGTAGACAGGTGGGCGCTCGACTCGAGCGATCCCGGAATCAGCAGCGCACCCGCCGCGAAGGACATCACCACGGGTGCGAGCACACCGAGGATGCCGCGGATGCCGGCCGTCGAATCGCGGCGCGCCCAGGCGATCGCTCCGCCGAGGGTTCCGACGACGAGGACCAGCGCGACGAGCAGACGCAGCAGCGGGTCTCCAGCCCCCTGGGCGAACACGGCGACGAGGAGCATTCCGCTGACGGCGAGCATCCACCACCGCGCGCCGTGATCGGCTCTGGTGGGGGCATCCACCACCGCGCGCGGCGCGCGGGGGGCGAGAGCGGCGCGATCGATCAGCGCATACAGACCGCCGTCGATGAGGTCTTCGCACTCTGTGTCGCCGGGGACCTCGAAGCCTCCCGGGCCGACGGTCACGAATCGGTCCGTCGTCGACAGGCCGCTCAGCACCAGTGCATCGTCGAGGGTCTCATCGAACGGAAGCGAGAGGTCGATACGCCGATCCTCGCTCTGGAGCACGATGCGGCGCCGCTCTACGATATGGACTGACACACCTGCACCCTATCGACCGCATGCGGCCTCGGCCGTACGCCCCCTCTTCCGCCCACGCGGATCAGCCTGCGTGGTCGTCGCGAGAGCCCGCCTGCGCGCCCTTGGCGCGGGGCCCTCGTTCATCCTCGTCCTCGAGCTTGGGAGCGATCGGTCCCCCGAGACCGGAGCGCTTGGCCTTCTCCTCGTCGTCGCCGCCGGCACCGCCCATCAAGCCCATGCCGGGACGCATGCCCGATCCCGCTGCACCCGATGAGCCGCCGGCACCGCCGGAGCCCCCAGAGCCCCCGGCACCGCCGACACCGCCGACGCCGCCGATGCCCCCGGGGCGAGCAGAACCTGCCGCGCCGCCTGAACCGCCGGCGCCGCCGAGTGCGGAGTTGCCGAGCAGGCCACCACCGGCCTTGAGCCCTGCACCGGATGCTCCGCCGAGACCCGAGCCGCCCAGTGCGCCCATGCTGCCGACTCCGGCGATCTTCGAACCTGCGGCGATCGCCGCTGCGCCGGCGCCACCGCCGACGATCCCGCCGATGCCGCCGCCGCCCGCACCACCGGGGAGCAGCCCACCGGGGGTCCCCCCTCCGGGGAACGTTCCGCCGGGGTTCAGCGACGAGCCGCCACCGCTTCCTCCACCGGAGCCGCCTGGCAGCACTCCGCCGCCCGGGAAATCGACCGTGGGATCATCGCTGCCGTCACCCACGCCCGGGCCGTCCGGGTCGTACTCCGAGTTGCCCGGGTCATCCGGGTCGGTCGGGAAGGTCGGGTCTTCCGGATAGGTCGGGAAGGTCGGGTCGTCGGGGTAGGTCGGGTAGGTCGGGTTCGTCGGCACCGGCGGCAGGTACTCGCCGACTCCGCCTCCTCCGCCGCTGCTGCTGCCACCGGGCTGGTTTCCCGCACCACCGGGGCCGTTGCCACCGCCGGGGTAGGTGATCGACGGGCTGTCGATGGAGGGGCCGTCACCCCCGCTGTCGCCGCCCCCGGGACCGTCTTCGTACTCGACGTAACGCACCGCATCGAGTGTCTGCGCCGATGCCCGGACCGACTCCGTGGGCGGCACGAGTGACTTCTCGATGCTCTTCACCGTGCGCTCGGCCTCTGCCTCGCGCTGGTTGCCCAGGAAGTCGCCGATCACGTCGATCGCCTTGTCCGCCGCGATCGGGCCGAGGAAGGGGTGCACCACGAACGAGGCGCCCTTGGCCGCGTTCGCCCAGAACGGATCGACCGTCGCCGACGGCAGCTCGGCATCACTCGCCGCGAGCCTGGCGTTGTTGGCCTGAGTGACGGCGGAGTCGATCGAGGTCACAGCGTCGCCGATGGTGCGGATCTGGGTCTGGATGTCGGCTAGGGCGGCGTTCGCGGCATCCCGCGTCTTGCTGTCCCATGCCTCTGACGCGGTCACCGTGGTGATCGCGTCGTGCAGGGAATCGAGGGCGGATCTGAGAGCCGCGGCCTTGGGGATCCGCCAGTCTTCGATGGCCCGGATGCGATTCAACTCGGCTTCATACCTACCGGTCATGATTGCCCCCCTGTGTGGTCGGTGCGTCGTTTCGAAGATCTGGTGAGTGCGACGGCGAGCACGATGCCCCCCGCGAGCACGAGGAGCAGGATGACGCCGCCGCCGATCGCCCAGGGCATCATGCTCATGCCGTCGGCGGGAGGCTGCTCGGATGCGGCGGTCGTCTCCGTCGGCTCAGGCGCGGATCCGAGGCCGAACTCCGCTTCCGCCTTCGCCACGTCATCGGCATTCGGGAAGGCGTTGGGATCGTCCGCATCGAAGAATGGATTCTCGTCGGGATACTTCGTGGGGTCCACCGCGAGCATCCCGGTCAGTGACGCGGCACCGTAGCCGGTGCTGTTGTTCCACTCGGGCTCGTGCTCGCCCTTGGTCCCCGAATTGTGGATCAGGCTCTGAAGCAGCTGATTTCCCGTGGCGTCGGGGTACTTCTGCTTGACCACCGCAAGGAACCCGGAGACGATCGGTGTCGCGAACGACGTTCCTCTGACCAGTCGCTGTTCGTCCCAGGAGGTCTCGGTGCCCTGCACGAGCACTCCGATTCCGGGAGCGGCGGTCCCCACGTCGTCGCTCAGGTTGGGGTCTCCGCTCGGGAAGGTCGCGATCGCTCCGTCCGAGCCGAACGCCTGCACGCCGACCACACCGTTCAGACCGGCGGGCTGGCCACCGACACCGCCTTCATTCGGCAGGGCCGCGATGATCGGGACTCCGGCTGCGATGGCCTTCGCGACCCCGCCGAGGATGGAGGCATAGCCCTCGCTCGACACCGAGATGATGTCCGCACCCTCATCTATGGCATCCGAGATGGCGAAGGACATCGCCTCGGCGGATGCCCCGGTGTAGTCGGTGGTCGTCTGTTCGCCGTCCTCGAGCGCACACGACACCTCGCCCGTCTGCGGGTCCTCGAGGCCGGCCGAGTAGTACTTCACCGTCGCGCCGGGCGCTGCCCCCTCGATCGGCACACCCCCGGCAGGAGCCTCCCCCGTGCCGAGGATCATCGACACGACGTTCGTGCCGTGTGCGGCGGCCACGTAGTCCGAGGAGGCCGCCGGGATGGGAGCACCGGCGGGATCATGACAGTAGGTGTTCTCTCGCACCTGCAGATCAGCACCGCGGAGCCCGATGGCGCCGGGATTGATCTGCGAGTCGATCACCGCGACCGTGACGCCGGAGCCGTCGAAACCGGAATCGTGTGCCTCTTGGACCTTTCCGCGGTCGAACCACCACAGGCCCGAGGCGAGGTCGTCCGCCGAGGCGCTCGACGGCACGGCGATCGCCGCGCCCAGCGCTATCGCGCTGAGCACCGCGACGAGGCGGTGCCGACGCCTCATCAGTAGTCGGCCTCGACGGTCGTGTCGCCGGAACCTGATCCGGCGTCGACACCGGATCCGGTTCCGCCACCGCCGCCGGTGCCACCGGTGCGAGACGCGCCCGCCGCGACCGGAGTCTCGTTCGCCTGGGCGACCGCGGAATCCAGCAGCTGGATGATCATCTTGCTCTCATCGGCGAGCGCCGCATCCTGCTCCGCCATCTGCATGACCGCCGCGCGGATCGTCTCCTGCGCCTGCGTCAACGCTTCGACGGTCTTCGAGGTGGCCACGCCCATTCGCTGCGCCGCGCGGCGCAGCTCTTCGCGGAACGCGCTCGTCGTCTCCGACACGCCGCCCTCGACGACGGTGACCTCCTCGGCCGCCGGGAAGTGCTCGAGTTCGCGTGAGATGCGCTTGAGCTCAGCGAAGATCTGCTCGAAGTCGATTGCGATTACCATCGACACCCTCCTCTTTCACAACGACGAATCCCACGACATCTGCTGAACCGTCCGGCGACTCGGACGAACAGCACAGCAGACGGCGCGGACCCGGGCATCTCCGCCCCGGGCCCGCGCCACGGGATCAGGCTCCGAAGCGCCCGGCGGCCGACTTGTCGGTCTGGACGTACTGGCCCGAGATCTCCTCGGTCTTGCCCGCGATCTGGGTGAGAAGCTGCTGCATCTCGCTCAGCGAGCGGTTCCACTTGGCCTGAGCCTGGTCGTAGGCCTGCTGCGCGGAGCCATCCCACGCCGCACGCAGCTTTCCGACCTCGGACTCGAGACGGTCGAGCTCTGAACGGATACCCTGCGACCCGCTGCGGATCTGCGCTGCCAGAGCATTGACCTGCTCCGGGCGAACTGACATCGACTGCATCATGTTCTCCTTGAAATCTCTGTGGTCTTCGCTCAGGAACCCATCATCGAGCCGAGGCCCGAGATGGTCTGCTGGTGAGCTTCTTCGGTTGCAGCCTGGTCGCGCTCGGTGCCGGCGAGGGCATCCTCGAGCGTCACGAGGACCTCGTTGAGCTGACGCGCCTGCTCGTCCCAGCGGGACATCAGCGTCGTGAACGATACGGCAGCCGCACCCGTCCAGAAGCCACGCAGCTGCTCGATCTCGCTGCGGACCTTCTTGGTCTGCTGGTCGATCCCGGACTTGGTCTCCCGCACCGCCTGGGCTCCGCGGCGCAGAGCCCCTTCTTCTGCGGAGATGACATCAGCCATAACTCACTCCCTCCGGTCCTCACGGACACACGTGCGGGGGAGCGCATCCCTGTGTTGGGACGACTTCGAAACAACCCCCCACGATTCGTTTCAGGAGCCAGGCTAGATCAGATCGACGGGATGCGCCAGAACACGAGCGGCATCCGTACCGCGTTCGTGCGTTCGATGGACAAATCGCGGAGCGGCCCCGCCGCGAGCACGAGGTATCGCTACGGGCACACGATCAGCGCACTCAACGTCCCGGTACCCGTCTCCGCGTCCTCGGGCGAGAGAGTTCCCGCCGTCTGTCCCTCCCAGAACCGCACGTCGCCGTCGATTCCCCTCAGCCAGTACGAGCCATCGCTCTCCGCGACGACCTCCGCCCCGTCTGCGCGGAACTCGGTCGTTCCCGTGTCATCGGACACGGTCGCCTGCACCCGCCCCGACGAATCGAAGGAGAGTGTGCCGGGATGGGGCTCGACACCTGCAGCCGTGACACGCGCGTCACACGACACCGTGCTCGGCGTGAATGCAGCGATATGCACGGTGTCTCCGGCCGTGAACCTCACACTCACGCCGACGGGCGACGTCGACTCCGACGCCTCGGGCTCCGGGGCCGGCACGGTGATCGGATCGTCGCAGACGATCGAGCCCGACAGCTCCGCCGAGTACTGCTCGGCGTCATCGGCTCCGACATTCACGTCATCACCCGGCGACCACCCCTCGACGAGGGAGACTTCGCCCTCGGACGCGCCGATGGTGAGCACGGTGCCGGATGCCGAGAGATCGAGCGCGGTTCCTTCGAACAGCACCAGGCCGTCGTCGTTTCCGGCGCCGACCGACCCGCGGCGGTCGCCGACGAGGCCGATCGAGAATCGTCCCTGCGGATCGTTCGAGATCGCGAGCCCGTGCACACTCTCCGGGTCGCAGGTGATCTGGTCGGGATCGAGAGTCAGCGTCCGTTCAGCGCCGTCCACCTCGTACGTCACGGTGAGTCCCGTCGACGCGCCGGGCACACAGCCCGCGAGCGCGAACACCATCGCCGCCGTGGCGAGGACGGCTGTCGTGGCCCGCCGCCTCACCGGTGCCACGCACCGGATCGGCGGCGATCGAACTCGTCGACCCGGTCTACCGTCTGACCCGCGACGCGACTCGCCTCGCGTCCGATGAGACGCAACCGCTCGATGGACGCGTTCCAGTCACGCACGGCGACGGACATGGCTTCGCGGGCCTCGCCGTCCCATCGGGATTCGAGCACGGCCGTCTCATCGCGTAGCGCATCGAGAACGCGGGCGATCTCTTCGATGCCCCCGTCGATGCCCGACAGCGCACCCCTGGCGGTCGATACTCTCAGCCCGATCATCGCTGGGTCTCCCCGTTCGTCTCCAACAGCTCCCGCAGTGTATCCGGCATGGCTGCGGGCGGGGTGGGAAGGACTCCCTCCGCGAGCAGCGTCGACAGCGGCGCACGTCCCTGAAGGATGCGGTCCAGCACCTCACGCAGATCCGGGTCGTGGGTGCTGTCGCGCGCCTCCCGCATCTGCTTCGTCAACTGCACGAGCACCGGCGCGCTCGCAGCGACGGTCGAGAGCGCGAACGGCGCACGCTCGGAGCTCACCCGACCGGCGAACGCCAGGTCGGGATCGAGCTGCTCGGAACTCCGGTTCGCTCCCGCATCCGGCCTCATGACGTCTGCTCCATCGTCGGTACGGGCATGGTCGCGGCGAAGTTCGACAGGTCGCCGGACAGATTGCCCAGCGCTTCGAGAATCGAGTACAGGCTCGAGAGGTCCTGCAGGATGTCGTTCACATCAGCGAGCTTCTTGAACGCCCACAGCAACGAGACGCCGGCCGTGCCGTAGCCGATGAGTCCGCCACCGCCGGTCCAGACAGTCCCCGTGCCGAACGCCGCGCCCGCAGCTGCGACGAGCACGGCGTCGTAGAGCCCGTATATCGCACCGGCGATCTGCTCCGCGGACTGGATGACGCCGGTGCAGTAGTCGGAGAAGACGGTTCCGGCGTCGGCGAGCGCGCTCTGCGCATCCGAGAGGGCGTTCAACAGGTCTTCGAGGTAGGCCTGCGCGCTGTTGGACGCGTACCCCTGCCATTGGACACCCGCGTAGGCTGCGGCGCTGGCCAGGTGACCGTGCATGTCGTCCACGAGCGATGCCAGGCCATTGACCGTGTCGGCGAACTGCTGGATGTCTCCCCAGCGACCGCCGTAGGTCTCGAGGACGCGTTGCGGCAGCGTCTGGGCGCCCAACCACCCGAGCACGGTGTCGATCCACTCGCTCGGACTCAGCAGGTCGCCCGGGACGAGGTTCGTGCTCAGCTGGTTGAGCTCGTCGTGGCTGCCGAGATCGCAGAAGAACGCAGCTCCCCCGGTCGGCGGCCCCCACACCGGAAGCGAGTCGTCGGTGCAGTCATAGCTGGGAGCGAGCTCCGGGTCGCCCGACGGCGTCTGCGCGTTGTCGTTGTACACGTCGGGATCGGTCGCGTCGATGAGCGCGGCCTGCTCCATGTCGATGCCTTCACCCTCGTCGGCGACCGCGATGAGTTCGGTGGCCGTGCCGTCGAGCACCTGCTCGAGGTGATCGAACCAGTCGATCAACGACGACCTGATCTCGATCGCGGCACCGGCGACTCGCGTGTAGGCGTCGTAGCTGCCGTCGTCGGTGATCGTGCGGCCCTCCAACCATGCGCGCGCGCTCGCCGCCTGGTCGGCGTACTGCGTGAATGCTCCCGCCTGCTCCCGCAACCCGGCGGGATTGAGCCAGAAATCGGTGTCGCTCATCCCGCCCTCTCGTCAGCCTCTGACAACAGTCTTGCAAAGATCGTCCGATCGATGGAGAAAACGTCCCGCTCCGCGACTGCGCGTTGCCGCACGCCTCAACTAGGGTGAAAGGCGGAATGCGCAGTCACGGGTCTCCTCCCGTTCGGCTGCACACCATGGAGGGGGCATCGTTCCATGACTCAGAGCAGCGCAACGGCAGGCACCGTGCTGCGGCTTTCCGTCGTCAGCGACGACCGCCGCCTCGATGTCGGCGTGCCGTCGCAGATCCCGCTGGTCGAGATCATCCCCGGCTTCGCCCGGAGTCTCGGTGTGCTCGACCCGACGCTCACCCATGGCGGCTACTCGCTGCAGCGAGCCGACGGCACACCCCTCGACCCCGCGCGTGGCGCAGCGGCGCAGGGCGTGCACGACGGTGAGCTGCTGACGCTCGTCCGCGGCGGCCTGATGCAGGAGCCGCGTGTCTACGACGACGTCGTCGAAGCGGTGATCGACGCCACGGCCGAGCAGCACGGCTCCTGGACGCCGGCCGACAGCTCGCGCACCGCCCTCTTCGTCAGTCTCACCTTCCTCGCCCTCTGCGCGCTGCTGCTGGTCGCGACACCCCCCACCTCCCTCGTGCCGGCGATCATCGCGGCATCGGGGGCCATTGTGCTCAGCGTCGCGGCTGCCGTGCTCATGCGCCTCCATCAGCCGGAGGCCGGGCACGCACTCGGACTCACCGCCGCGGCCTACGGCGGACTCGCAGGCTACCTCGCCGTTCCGGTGCAGAGCATCTGGGGGTGGCCGCTCGCCGCTATGGGTCTGGGCCTCGTCATCGTCGGCGGCCTCGGCCTCGCCGTGACGCAGGAGAAGCCCGAGATCCACCTCGTGCCCATCGCGCTCGGCGCTTCGGTCGGCATCACCGCGACCACCGCCGCGATCTTCGGCGACGCACTCGCTCCGTATGCGATCATGCTCGCGACCACCGCGCTGCTCGCGAACGGCATCCCCTGGCTCGCGCTCAGCTCCACACGCATCCGGGTCATCTCGCCGCAGAGCGACGCCGACATGTTCGCGGCGCCGGAGCCCATCGACGCCGACGAGGTCAAGCGTCGCGCCGCGGCAGGCACGCGCACCCTGATCGCACTCCGCGCCGCGCTCGGCCTCGCTGCCCTGATCGCGACGCCGCTGGTCGCCGCGAGCGGCGTCTGGGGCGCCCTGCTGTGCGTGCTCGCATTCGTCGGGATGATGTTCCAGTCGCGGCAGATCCACGCCCGCCTCGGCGTGCTCGTGCTCATGGCGATCGGCGCGATCGGCCTCGCCGTCACCGGTGTCACCGTAGCGCTCGCCCTGCCCGACGTCCGCACCTGGATGCTCCTCATTCTCGTCGTCGCCACCGTGGTGCTGGTCGGTCTCACGCTGCTGACGCCGAAGGCACGTCTGCGACTCACGCGGCTCGGCGACACGGTCGAGGTCATCGCCCTCGCGCTGCTGCTGCCGCTCGGCGTCACCACGGCCGGGCTCGTCTGATCCATGGCGACCAAGAAGGATCTGATCGAGGCCCAGGGCTTCAGCAGGCGACGACTCCTCTCGGCGTTCACCGGTGGAGCCCCCGGCGGCAAGGAGCTCGACCCCGCGAAGCCGCTGCGCGCGGTCGTCGCGGGAGTCGCGCTCACGATCGGCGTCATCCTCGTCGGGGTGTTCTGGGGAATCATGCAACCGGGACTGCCCGGAGACTGGCAGAACAACCGCCTGATCGTCGCCACGGACACCGGAGCCCGCTACGTCTCGGTCGACGGAACGCTGTACCCGGTCATCAACACGGCCAGCGCGCGGCTTCTGATCCCCGCGGGTGAGTTCAAGGTCGTGCGCACGGATCAGGCCGCGCTCGACGGCATCCCGGTCGGCCCCTCGATCGGCATCCTCGGCGCACCGGACGACCTGCCGGCCCCGGGCGCCCTGATCAACTCCTCGTGGACGGCCTGCATCGACGACGCCGCGGGCGCATCGGTGTCGCTGTCGAGCACGCCGATCGCCGAGATCTCGACCGGGACCGGCGCCGTCGTCCAGCGCGGCGGCGAGCTGTTCGTGATCGCCGACGGTCTGCGCTACGCCGTTCCGGCGGACGACGCCAACGCCGTGCTCCGCGCCGTCGGACTCGGCACCAGCGACATCATCGAGGTCGACGGGCGCTGGCTCAATCTCTTCGAGTCGGGCGACGATCTCGAGCCGATCCGTCTCAACGCGATGGGAGCGTCGGTTCCCGGCACCGATCTGACGGCGGGGACGATCGTGCACACGCAGGGCAGCCCGGCGGACGAGCGCTATGTGGCGCTCGCGACCGGCGAGATCGCTCGCCTCAGCCCGCTGGCCTACCAGCTCTACCTGCTCGGCAGCGGGCAGGAGGCCGGCGCCGAGCAGGAGGTGTCCCCCGTGGAGATCGCAGACGTGGAGACGCTTCCGTATGTCGGCGGTGAGGACTGGCCGACCCTGCCGCTGACCACGCTCGCGGCCGGTGAGACGCCGTGCGCGATGGTCACAGACGATGCTGGCACCGTGCTCGGGGCGACGACGACCGAGTTGCCGGAAGCGCGCTCCGGCGTCGACGTCTCGGTCGGCGGCGGTGCCCTCGTCGAGGTGAGCGGAGCATCAGACGATGCGGCCGGCCTGGCCGTGCTCATCGACGAATCCGGCACCGCGTTCGCGATCCCCGGCGCCGCCACCGAGCAGAGCGCAGAGGATGCGGCCAGCGGCCCCATCGCTCAGCTCGGCTACTCCTCCGATGACGTCGGGCGTGTGTCGGACGCGTGGATCGAGTTCTTCGCGGCCGGCCCTGCGCTGACCTCCGAAGCCGCCAGAGAGTCTCCCGGCTCAGGGACGAAGTGATGCGTCGACGCACCGCCCTTCCGTCCCTTCTGGTCGGAGCGATCGCGCTCGGCGCCGTCTTCACGGGCGCGCCCGCCTCAGCCGCGGCGCACGGCCCGGCAGTGCCTGCCGCCACCGCCGGTGACGCCTGCGCTCCGGGCACTGTGGTCTTCACGCCCGAAGCCCCCTCAGCCCTCACTCTGCTCGGTGCCGAAGAGGCCAACCGCGTCGCCACGGGCAGAGGTGTCGTCGTCGCCGTCGTCGACTCGGGCATCGATGCGGGAAATCCGCATCTCGCCGGAGTCGTGATCGGCGGTGTGGATCTCGTCGGCGACGGCGAGCGCGCCGACGGCCTGAGCGACACCACCGGCCACGGCACAGCGATCGCCGGCCAGATCGCCGCGCAGCCGGTCGCCGGATCCGGGGTCGTCGGGCTCGCGCCCGACGCACGACTGCTCTCAGTGCGGGTCTTCCGCAGCGATCAGCAGCAGGACAAGGACAAGGGCTTCGGGCCGACGTCGCAGCGCATCGCGGACGGCATCCACTGGGCGGCCGACAACGGCGCAGACATCATCAACGTCTCGATCTCACAGACGAACGACTCCCCCGATCTCCGCGCAGCGGTGGAACATGCGGCAGCAGTCGGCGCCCTGGTCGTGGCCAGTGGGGGCAACAGGGCGTCTGACCCTGACGCGAAAGACGGCGCTCGCTACCCCGCGGCGTACGAGCAGGTGCTCGGGGTCAGTGCCGCCGATTCCAGCGGTCGCGCGACCGACGCTTCGATCCATGGCCCCCAGGTCGGCGTCACGGCACCAGGAGCCAACGTGCTGACCGCGGCGCTCGGCGGTGGAGACTGCGTCTTCGCGGCCGACGCCCCCGCATCGAGCTTCGCGACCGGATATGCGAGCGCCGCCGCGGCGCTGGTGGCTGAGGCGCACCCCGAGGACCCGCCGGCCGGATGGGCGTACCGACTCACCGCCACCGCCCTGCGCGACGACGCCGACATGCGCGACGACATCAACGGGTGGGGGTTCATCCAGCCGTTCGCCGCCATCGAACTACTCCCGGACCAGACGACCCGAGGGCCGGTGAGCCCCTACTTCGACACCACCGAGAGCGCGGCCCGCCCTCCCGCCGCCGCCGTCGACCCCGACCACGGCGCATCACCCTTCCTGCTCACGCGGGAGGCCGCGCTCTTCACGACCATCGGCGGAGCGACCCTCCTCGGCGTGCTCGGCATCCTCATCGTGCTGCGTCGCCGCAGAGAGCATCCGGCCGCGGATCCAGTCGAGGTCGAGCGCGAGGGCGGACTGCTCGACGTGCCCGGACCCGGCACCGGCAATGACCGGTTCGGCTGACGCGCTCGATGCCGCTGGGCCGCGCGCACTCGGATCATGTACCGTGGGATCGTCGAAGATGCTCACCCGGGGGGGAAATTCGTATGGCCTACGACAACGAAGCGATCTACGCGCTCCACGATGAGCTCACGAAGAAGACTGCTCAGATGCGCGAGGCGCTCGAGCGGACCGGCTCGGAGACCGCCGAAGACCCGACGGGGCAGGTCTCCGTCCGAATCGACGATCCGTCGGTCGAGATCACCATCGGCAGCTTCTGGCGCGCGTCCATCCGCCCCGAAGAGCTGTCCGGCGTCATCCTGGAGACCGTGAACACGGTGCTTCTTTCTCGTCTTGAGGCATGGGGAGCGAGCTTCAGCGACGAAGCTCCCGATGTCGCAGCGCCACCCGCACCCTCGGCCGCGATCCCCGCGAACGAGATCGCCGAGCTCGTGGGTTCTGCAGACGGAGACGTCTTCCATCGCAACGTCAATCGATTCATCGAGACGTTCTCCACGCAGTTGAACTCGACCCTGTCTCAGCTCAGCGAACGCGCCAACCAGGTGCACGGCGGCGAAGACAGCGGCGGCAACGCTCAGGTCGACCTCGACAGCAGGGGCATGATCGTGGGGCTTCGGCTCGACGAGACCTGGTTGCGCACCGCCGACGGCGGGGACGTCACCGACGCGATCCGCTCCGCGCTCTCGAAGGCGCAGGCATCGGTCGCCGCGGCGACGCCCGCGCTTCCGTTCGAGGGAACTCCGCTCGCACAGTATGCCGAGGGAATGGCCGATCCGGTCGAGATGATCAGAATGCTGACAAGGGGAGGCTGAGCGATGCTGTCACCGGAAGAGATCAGAGTCGCGTCCGAAGCGCTCGGAAGCGATGCGGTGGTCTGGGACGGTGTGTCGTCGACGCTGTCGACTGCGTCGTCAGCCACCGGCTCGATGCGCTCCTCAGACGCGGCCTTCTGCTGGAAGGGCGATGAGCTCTTCGCCCAGTACACCGAGATCGTCGAGGCGGTGTCGACATATCTCTCCGACGGCGCATCTGCCGCCTCCGACGGAGCGCAGGCACTCCGCGACGTGCGTGACCTGTTCATCGCCCGAGAAGACGAGACGGTCAGCACGATCAACGGCGCTTGGGAAGTGCAGCTATGAGCAGTACACGAACGAACCCGCGGTTGACCCGCAATGACTGGAGGCGTCGATGAGCATTCCCGTGAGCGGATCAGGAGCCCCCGACTGGGGCCAGCTGGTCGAGGAGATCGAACAGCGCATCGAAGAGGCTCGGAACAACGTCAACAACCTGCTGTCGAACGTCTGGGATTGGCTGCAATGGGCGGCTGACCGTCTGCTGGAGGCCTGGAACTGGTTGATGGAGCGACTCGGCGAGTTCTGGGAAGTGATCTCAGATCCGTACGCGCGCCCCGGGTACCGCGAGGAGATCCGGGCGCTGGCGGGCACCTGGCGCTCCGACCTCGCGACCCCGCTGTCGACCGCGAAGGATCAGATCGATCCTTCGGCCCTCCGGACAGACGAGGAATGGGGCGGCAAGGGTGCTGAGCGCTACGAGCAGACCACGGCGGCGCAGCGGACCACGCTCTCGGACTTCGAGTCGGCCATCGTGAACCCTGTCACAGGCGGACTGGAGAAGCTCGCAGGCGGTCTCGACACCTTCACCACGCTGATGTGGACCACGCTGGGGACGCTGGTCGCCGGACTCATCTCCGGTATCGCCGCTCTCGCCACGCTGATCGCGGCACCCGCCGGGATCGTCGCGATGGTCGGCGCGCTGGCCGCGGCCCTGCTCCAGATCGTCAGCGCCAATGTGCAGCTCGACAACGCCATCGACTCCGCGAAGAGCCAGATCGCCGGTGTTGCCGCCAAGGCGACCGGGTGGCCCGGCTTCGCAACCAGCTGACGCATCGCATCGCATCGCATCGCATCGCATCGCATCGCATCGAGAGGAGACTCATGACGTCTTCCACGAGTTCTCCGCCTGACCGAGTCCGTCGTTCCGCGCGTCTGCGTGGCGTCATCGCGACGATCCTGGTGATAGTCAGCCTCGTCGGCGTGCTGGTGACCCTCGACCTCTGGAAGCAGACCGCGGCACCGGGCATGGTCTCGCTCCCCAGCAACCTGCTGCTCAGCGCCGGTTTCGTCGTCGCTTCGGCGCGCGCTTTCGGCATCGCCAGGAGAGGCGGGCACACCGAGAGCAGCGCGGCGGCGGATCGTCTGATCGCGCTGGTCGGGCTGGTCGTCGTGTTCGCGATGGTCTTCTCTGCGTTCACAGCCGCAGGCTCGGACGGATGGCTCGCACTCGTCGTCTACGCCGTGGCTCTCTCCGCCGCGCTCGAGACCCTGTTGATCCTCAACTGGAAGGCTCGCTCGCTCCAGGGCCCGCTGGCAGCTCAGCGCCCGGTGGGAGAGCGCCGGCTCTGAGCGCGACGCCCAGGCGCGTGCGGGTGTCGGGCGCCTGCGGGTGTCAGGCGCCTGCGGGTGTCAGGGCGGGCGCGGGTGTCAGGCGAAGACGACGAAGCCCACCGCCACCAACCCGGCGACTGAGACGACACACGCGGCTGCGAACGCGAGGAGGGTCGCCCTACTCCAGCGCAGCCCCTGCTTCGCGACGGAGGGGAGCTCCGGATCCACCGCGCGCGTGGGAGCGGCGGCGCCGATCACCACGGGAGGCGCGGAAGGACCGAGGGGCGCTGGTCGCGGTCGGTAGATCTCCGGAGCCGGAGCGTCGCTCGGCGCCTCGAACGAGAGGGGTGCAGCGCCGGGTTCGGTGACAGGGGCAGGATCGCCGGAGGCTCCGCCCCGTTCGTCGGGCCGTTCCGATCGTTTCCGTCGCACACGCCGCGGCGTGCGGGAGACGAGCACGGTCGACTCATCGGTGAGCTGCTGCTCCTGCTCTCCTTCGAGCGCATCTGGCGGCGCACCGGATCTCGACGTCTTCCGGTCGACGACGACGGTCGACTCATCGACATCGCCGAGGCCCGCGAAAGCATCGGCATCGGCATCGGCACCGGCACCGGCATCGGCATCGGCATCGGCATCGGCGGAATCGTCCGCGACGGCCGCCGTCTCCGCTTCGGCCGGCGCTGGCGGCGAAGCAGCGGCCGCCCCGTTCCGGCGCCGATCGCGACGGGTCAGCATGACGGTCTCTTCGACCTCGGACTCGTCGTCGGTCATCTCACGCGAACCGGGATCGTCGTGCCCTCGAGGCTCGAGTCGGTGAGAGAAGTGGATGCGGCCTCGCGACCGGCCGTGCTGTCATCCGGGCGCGTGCGCGCGCCCCCCGAGATCACGTCGATCACGACGACCGACACGTTGTCGCGACCACCCGCCTTGAGCGCACGGCTCACCAGAGCCGCAGCGGCCGTCTCAGGGCGCCCGTTCATGGTCAGCGTGGCTCGGATCGCTTCATCGCTCACCTCGCCGCTGAGTCCGTCAGAGCAGAGCAGCAGTCGCTCGCCGTCGACCACGGGCAGAAGCCAGCTGTCGGCAGTGCTGTCGGGCGCGCCGATCGCCCTGGTGATGACGTTGCGCTGCGAGAACGACGAGAGATCCTCGGCGCGGAGCTCACCGGCATCCACCAGCTCCTGCCCCAGCGAATGATCGATCGTCAGCTGGGTCAGCTCATTGCCGTGGTGCCGGTAGACCCGGGAGTCGCCGACGTTGAAGACGAGCCAGTGCGGTGCGCCTTCGTGATCGACGAGTGCGACACCGGTCACCGTGCTGCCCGCCCCGCGTTTGTGATCTGCGGAGATGTCGTCGACGACAGCCGAGGCTCGACTCAAGGCCTCACCGATGTCGGCGACGTCGACTGGCAGCCCGCGAAGCGGCTCGAACGCGTCGACCACCGCGGCACTCGCTCGGTCGCCGGCCTCATGCCCTCCCATGCCGTCTGCGACGAGGAAGACCGGGGACGCCACGAGCACGGAGTCTTCGTTGGCGGTGCGCGTGAGCCCGGTGTCGGTCAAGGACGCGACGCTCAGTACGACCGACGAGACGGTCACGAGTCGCGCTCCGCGATCACGTGCATCCCCACTTCGCCGAGGATGAACCGGCCGTTGCCGGTGACGCTCTCGCCCGGATCGAGCAGCGTCTCGGTGCCGTTCTCCTCGACCACGACGACGCCGTTCGTGGCGTGCAGATCGGTGAGACGCCACTCGTCATCATGCACGACGAGGCGGGCGTGCGTCTTGGACAGCGTGCGGGTGGTATCGGAGATCGCGAGCCGCTGTTCGCCCGGCTCGCCGATCGGGTTGCGTCCGATCACGACGCTCGCGCCCGACAGCGAGAACGTACGTCCGTCGTCGAGCACGAGCGAGCGGCGGATGCCGCGCCTGCGCGCGACGACGACCGTGGCATCGAGGTCGTCGACGACGTCGTCCGTCGGACGCGGGGTGACGACCGTCTTGTCGACGTCGGCCGCCAGGCCGCCCAAGGGCATCGCGAAAGGCTCTGCAGCGGGCGCAGCAGCTGGCGCGTCAGCCGCAGGTGCGGGCGGTGTCGCGGCCACGCTCACGTCTTCGGCGATCGGAACCTCGGCGGCCGTCGGCACGCCTCCGGACGCCGACGGGGCCGGACGGATCGTCGGCGTCTGCGAATGCTCAGCCGAGAGCCCTCCGTCGCGGAACGACGGCGGCGCGGGCCGGACCGCGCGCTGCGGCTCTCCGGCGGGCGCCGTGGAGGGCGAGTGCTCTGCCGGGATCTCGGACGGAGAGACTGGCATGGATGCCGGCGCGGGAGGCGCCGGCGGCTGCACCGCGAAGTCGTCAGAGACGGGTTCCGGAGGCGCCGGCGACTGCGGTGCGACCGTGGCCACGGGGTCTCCCCCCATCGCCGCCATGATCCCGGTCGTCGGGTGCGCATCGACAGGAGGCGCTGACGCAGGAGCAGGAGCAGGGGCAGGCGGCTGCGGCGCAGGTGCAGCCACAGGAGCGGGAGCAGGCGGCCGCGGTGCAGGTGGCTGCTCGTGCCCCGGGGCGGGGGGCTGCGGCGGAGCAGGCGGCTGCTGCGCGTAAGCAGGAGCTGGCGGCTGTGGCGGCGCGAACGATGCAGCGGGGGCACCGGGAGCCGGCGGCTGCCCGGCGAGGGGAATCGGCGGGGCTCCCGGAACGGGAGGCGCTCCCGCGGCAGGCGTCGCGTCGGGAACTCGCGGGGGCCCGACCGGGGGCTGCGGCTTCTGCGGCGGCGCTCCCCATGCAGAGGGGGCATGGCCGTCGGCACCGGAGGGAGCGCGGGGCGCGCTGGCACCCGCATCCGCCTGCGCCTGCGCGTTCGCACGGGTCGGCGCGGCGTAGTCGGGGAACACGAGCGCGGGGGCATCCGGCTGACTCGGGGCGTGCGGCGCGAGCGACGGAATCGTGTACCCCGACGCGTCCCTGGCCGGCGCTGCGGCGGGCTGCGCGTTGCGGCGAGGACCCGGCTGCAACGCGGCCAGTCGTTCACCCTCGGGGTACGGCGGGGCACCCCAGGCGAGGACGGTCGCCCAGACCGGGGGCAGCAGGATGGCGAGGACCGTCATGCCGGCGCCGCGACCGAACCTGCGATTGATGCGGTGGGTCGCGACGACCTTGAGGTAGATGCCGTACAGCTGCACGATCGGGATGAAGTAGAAGACCACCGACCATGCAGGCACTCCTCCTCGTGCCAGGATCTCAGCCTCGTTGAGGATGGGCACCCAGCCCTTCCAGCCCTCTCCGTCGATGCGCGGGAACAGACGCGACAGTGCGTAGGCGTACCAGACGTAGATGGCGATGCCGATGAGCGCACCGAGGCCGCCCACGATGGCGAGCATCGTCGCATAGCCGGTGTCCACGGGCGCGATCATGAGTTCCCCTTCTTCCGGTCGTCGAGCGAACCGGTCATTCCGAGCGTACCGAGAGCGGGCCGCAGCCCGAAGGAACGCCTTCCGCCCGCCGACCTCACACGGCCGACGAACGACGTCGGGCGCACCCGTATGGCGAGGCGATGCCACCACTTCCCGGCGCCCGAGAGATCTGCCCGTTCCGCATCGACGATCTCCCAGGCGGCGCTCGCATCGTCGTCCGTCGGAGGGTGCTCGGCGAAGACCGCGCGATCGACCAGCACCGCCAGGCGGTCTGCGGCCTCTCGGTCGGTCGACAGGGCTCGCTGGCTTCGGGTGCCCTCGGCATCCATCGACACGTCGTGATCGGCGTACACGTCGACCAGCTCCTCCCAGGCCCCGGCCAGACGCACCTCAGGGTCTTCGGCCGTGCGGCGGGTTCTGGCGCGCTGTCTCTTGGCGAACAGCAGCACCACGAACGGCAGAGCGAGCAGCGCAAGGCCGAGCAGGCCGAGCCCCACCGCTCTGAGGATCGGCAGCAGGAAAGCGAGGACCTCTGACTGCGGCGCCTCGAGCGGGGGCGCGTCGTTGTTCGAGTCGCTCTGCGCCTGGGGCGGGTCGAGCGCCTCTGACCGCGGCTGCTCGGGCACCGTCGGATGCTCGGGCAGCTGCTCGCCCTCGGTGATGGAGCTCGGCAGCATCGCATACTGCGGCGTGGTGTCGACCGGCATCCACTCGCCGCCGGAACCCCTGACCTCGACCCACGCGCTCATGTTCGCGCCGGTGCAGGTCTCGCTGCAGGCCGGAATGCCCGGAACCTCCTCTGCCGCCGCGAGCCGTGCGCCGATCACGATTCGGGACTCGAGTCCCCAGTGCTCGGCGAGCAGCGCAGCAGCGACGGAGAACTGCTCGTCGTCTCCGACCGCGGAGACGAGCAGCTCGGGTGCGGCATCAGACCCGGCCCGTCGCTCCTGCTCGACCATGTCGGTGAACAGCTCCTCGATGCGAGCGGCGGAGTGCCCCGCGTAGCTCGGCGCGAACGCGTACCCTTCGGACTCCGTGAGCGACGCGATCCACCCCGCTGCCGCGTCGTCGTCGATCAGCGCGTGGCTGAGGTAGCCGCGCGAACGCAGGCGATCGATGATCTCGAGGTATCCGGCCCCCGTGCGGGGCTGCTCCTGCATCTCGGCCCACTCGGTGAGCGCCGGGTACAGATCGGTGTCGAGATTCGAGGCGCCGCCCTGGAGCGCGGCGACCTCGCCGGGGGCACCGGGGGCGTCGACGAGGAGCGTGTAGCGGTCGCCGGGGACGAGCCCCTCCCCGCCGCCGGGCGCCTCTGCCACGGTGATCGCGGTGTCGCCGCCGGAGTTGACATGGAACCCGTCGGCGAGCGCCTCGGCGCGCGAGCCGGAGAAGTCGGGCGCCTCGGCGAGGCCCTCAGGAGACGGCACCCAGATGCCGCGGTACGCATCGCCGATCGTGATCCCGAGCGATAGACGACCGGCACCCGGCATCGCGGTGCGGGGCAGCCTGCTGAACCTGTCATCGGGCGCGATGTGGAAGTCTTCGCCGTCGTACGAGTCGAGGGTGACGAGTCGCAGGCGCTCGAGCGCACCGGGGTCGCCCTCCATCTGCACCACGGTGTCATCGAGAGTGCCGCCGGCGAACCACGAGCGGTAGGAGCTGAGCGGGCTCGCCTGCTGCTGCACGACGACCATGGGCTCGACCTCGTCGCGCAGCACCGAGCGGTCGCTCCACCCGGCCGCCGCGGGTGCGACCGCGAATCCGGCGACCAGGGCGAGCACGGCGAGCCCTGCCGACAGCAGATGACGACGGATGGTCAGCCACACCGGTGTCGCCCGACGCGAGATGTTCGCGGCGGCGACGGTACGCAGCGCCTGCGCACGCTGCAGCCGCGAGCGACCGACCAGCCAGACGAGTGCGGTCACGAAGAGCGCGACACCGATCAGCCATTCCCGAGGCGCCGGAAGCGCCACACCCAGCACCGACACAGGAGTCGTCGTGCCGCTCACTCCGAAAGCGATGCCGAAGACGCTCATCGCGGTCACGACGGGAACCGCGATCGTGGCTCGACGGCCACCCTCGAGCACGAGGAGGGTCGCTGTGAACGTGCCGAACAGCATCACGACGAGGAACGGGATCAGCACCGCCTGGTACTCGCCGAGCGGCGGGTTCAGCGTCAGCATCTGCTTCCACCCGAGCACGACCCCCAGCACCGCGTCGCGGAGTCCGCCGAGGAACGCAGGGAGCGACGAGAGCGCCGAAGGGATCGCGAGCGGAACCGAGACGACAAGATAGGTGCCGGCCGCCGCGAGAGATCCGATCAGCATGCCCCAACGGAGCACCCGCGTCAGCACGGCGACGGTCATGCCGAGCAGTCCGCCGATCAGACCGACCGCCAGAGCGCGCGGGGATTCGTAGACCGGCCACGCGGCCGCCGTAGCGAGGCCGACGCCGACCAGCACGTATCCGAGCGCCCAGAGCGTCAGCGCCGAGAGCGCGAACGAGCGTCGCGACCGCGCGACTCCGCGCCTGGGACCCGGGGCGCTCATCGCAGCGCTCCACGGGCGAGCATCTGCGGAAGATCGCCCAATGCGCCCAGCGTCATCACGGCGAGCTCGCGTGCCGTGCGCATCGTGGGCTGCTCGCCCAGCTCGCTGCGCACGGCGACCGCTTCGACCGCCGCCGGCAGCTTGACCGCGGCATGGCGCAGCCGCTCGAGCGGCATCCGAGAGCCGGTCAGCAGGAATCCGATCGACAGGTCGGGGTAGGACTGCGCGGTGAGCGCCGCGACGGCCTCGAGGCGCATCACTCGGTCGGCCGGATCGATGGTCGATGTCGCGTCGAGCAGCGCCTTGGGCGTCACGGTGGGAAGTGTGCGGATCGACAGCACCTCGGCACGGCTGTGCTCGGGGATCTCGTTGCTCACCGAGAAGAGCACCTCGCGGCCGTCACGCACCCCCTGCAGGGCGAGGGATGCGGCGGCGCTGACCGTGTTCTCGAACTCGTCGTCGCTCTCGTAGGACTCGGCGTCGAGGTCGAGGATGATCGCGATGCGGGCATGACGCGACTCCTCGTACTGGCGCACCATGAGCTTTCCGGTCTTCGCGGTCGACTTCCAGTGCACGTGCCGCTGCGAGTCACCCACGACGTACTCGCGCACCGCATGGAACGACAGATCGGCATCGACCAGCGTAGAACTCGGCGTGCCCTCGAGGTCGCGGATCAGGCCCGCGCTCGTGCTGGGCAGGCGCACCGTGACCGGGTGCACATGGATGCGCTGGACGTCGGGCCACCGCAGTTCCCGCCGGAGGATGCCGATCGGGTCGCCGCGGCTGATGGTCATGGGGCCGACGTCGATGACACCGCGGCGGTGCGCGGCGATCGTGAGCTGCTCGCGGTGGTGGGCGGCGGGGCGCAGCAGCGGAACGTGTGCTTCGACGAGTCCCTCCCCCACAGGAACGTCGACGATGCCAGGCAGCGACAGACGCTCGCCGTTGTTGCGCACGTCGAGTGTCGCGCCGATCTCCGCACCGGCGACCACGCGGTCGCGGTCGAGCGTCAGTTCGATGCGGTAGTCATGGGCGCCGAGGATGAAAGGGATGCACGCGATCAGCAGCACCAGCGCGATCGCCGCCACCGCCCAGGCCTCGACCCATCCGAAGAGCAGTCCTGCGGCGATGCAGAGCACGAGCGCGACGACGACCAGCATCCCGGCCGAGGTGACCGTCTCCCGCACCCACGCGACTGCCGTGCGGGCCGCGCGACGCGTGGTGCGCGCCGCGCGGCGGACGCCGAAGACTGCGCCGCGGACGGGCCCTCGGCGCGTGCGGTCGTAGCGCGTGACCGTCGACGTGCGCGTCGACGTGCTGGTGCCCGCCGTCGTGCGCGTCAGACGGGACTCGGTGCTGAAGCTCACGCAGTGCCGTTCTCGCGCGGCGGCTCGACGTCGAGCAGGATCTGCCCCACCACGGCGACCGCAGTGACACCGTCGAACTCGGCCTCCGGTTCGAGCACCAGGCGATGCGCGAGTGCCACGACCGCGAGCTCTCGGACGTCGTCGGGGGTGGCGAACGTGCGGCCGTTCTTCGCAGCCCACGTCATCACGAGGCGGGAGAGCGCGATCGCGCCACGCACACTGGCACCGAGACGCACCTCGGAGGCGCGACGCGTCGCATCGACGATGCGCATGATGTAGTCGGAGACCAGCGGGTTCACGTACACGCCGCGAGTCATCTCGGCCATCGTGAGGATGGTGTCGGTGCCGACGATGCCGTCGAGCACGTGCTTCGGTTGCGCAGCGCCCTGAAGGATGCGCATGGTCGCCGCCTCGTCGGGGTAGCCGATCGACGTCTTGATCATGAAGCGGTCGAGCTGAGCCTCGGGCAGCCGGTAGGTGCCGCCCTGCTCGATCGGGTTCTGCGTCGCCATGACGAGGAAGGGCGAGGGAACCGGACGCGTGACGCCGTCGACCGTGACCGTGCCCTCTTCCATGACCTCCAGCAGCGCCGACTGGGTCTTCGGGCTCGCACGGTTGATCTCGTCTGCGAGCACGATGTTCGCGAAGACGGGGCCGGCGTGGAACTCGAAAGCCCCCTCCTTCTGGTCGTAGACCGTGATGCCCGTCACATCACCCGGAAGCAGGTCGGGGGTGAACTGGATGCGCGTGCTCGTGCCCGTGACGGTCTGGGCGATGGCTCGGGCGAGGGCCGTCTTGCCGGTGCCGGGGAAGTCCTCGAGCAGCACATGACCCCCGCTGACGGCCGCGGCGAGCGCCAGCTCGATCACGTGCCGCTTGCCGAGGATGGCCTGCTCGACGTTGGCGGCGAGGATCGAGAACGTCTCCGCGAACCAGGAGGCCTGTTCGGGAGCGATGGTCACGGGAGCAGCGGAGGGAGCAGGCATGGGGAAACCGTATTCGTCTCGGGCACCTGCGCGGTGCATGGCGGTGGGGCGTAGGGAGTCGTCATCTGAGCACGCTCACCCCTCGGGTTCGGTCGGTTCGAGGTCGGGCGGGTCGACAGTATCCGGCGGGTCGACAGGATCCGGCTCGGGCTGCGTGCACAGGGGTGCGCGATGCGAGATCTGATCGAGTGACTCGAAGGCGCCGGTCCACGTGATCCTGGCGTCGATGACGGCGACACCGCCGACGACCCTGGGGGTGAGCGTGCTCGAGTACGAGCCGGCAGCGGCGGCGCTGACCGAGAACAGGTCGTTCGTGTTCGTCGGCACACAATCGCGGAAGTACACGGAGACCGTCGTGGGCGCCGTCCGGGGCCTGATCTCGACCGTGTCAGAGCAGAACTTCTGCAGCACCGCGTGACAGGAGCGCGCGCTGACCGGCAGCGGCGACGCATCGGCGCTCAGCTCGAAGCCCGCCTGCCACGATCCGTACATGTAGTACTGCGGGGCGAAGCCGTCTCTCGCGCTGATCTGGGGAGCCGATTCCAGGCCGTACACATAGCGATTGCCCTCGACCGACGGCCGCCTCGCCACCGTGTAGCTCGCGTCGCCCTTCGGGCCTTCGACGGAGGTGAACGTGAACACCTGCGTCGTGGCCGACTCCGCCACGCCGAAGCCGTTCGAGGCACACGCCTTCACGTTGTACGTCGAGTACTCGGCGAGCCTGGTGAGGGTGGGGGAAGAAGACTGCGCCTCCGCGCCCGAGACTCGCAGCCGCCCGTTGCCGTCGGCGGTGCAGCTCGCATCGCCCGACTGCCACGCGAGATAGACGACGTCGACTCCGAGGGCGCTGCCGTTGGGCTGCGCGGCGACACCCGAGACGTCGATCGAGGTGTTCGACGTCGCTTTCGCCTGAGTGCCTGCGGGGTCGAAGTACACGGTTCCCGCGGCCGTGACCGACGTGCGGAAGGCCCCGCCCTCATTGCCGCCGTCACCCGTCGGCGGCTGGAACTGGCTGATCGGGACGATCGTGACGTTCTGCGGGCCCGGGGACAGCGAGATCTCGGCCGACGTCGTCGCACCGGTGCGGTTGATGACCTGGCCCGTCTCCTCGACGCGGAAGGCGAGCGAGTCGTCCGACGCGGCGATCGCGAGTTCGACGATGCCGCGTCCGCGTTCGGTGCCATCCGGGCGATAGACGGGCGTGGCAGTCGCGTTCGACACCTCGGGGGCGGCGTACGCCCAGCTGGTGTGCGGTGACGTGGCCGCCGAGGTTCCGACCGCGTTGACGGCCGCTGCGGTGAAGACGTGCGGCGCCCCGTTGACGAGCCCGTTCACCGTGCAGCGGTAGACGCCTCCCGCCGGACTGCACGACGCGTTCGCCGGAGATCCGTCCTGCAGGATCGTCACGCCGGTGACGCCGGGATGCGCGCGCCCCGCCTCGCCGAGCGGCACGTCGAGCACCACGGTCGAGCGGGCGAATCCCGCGGTCGTGACGCTGGCGGGCGCCTGCGGGAAGCCCTGCAGGTCGAGAGTGAGAGTCCCTGTGCCGGTGCGCCCCTGCGCATCCGACACGATGAACGGGATGATGCACTGACCGCCGGGGGCCTGGCCTCCACCGGGCCACGTCGCGGAGATCGACGTGCTCCCAGAGGTCGAGACCGAGGCGACGTCGCACCGCGAACCCCCGCCGAGCGACATCAGTCGGAGGCCGGATCCGGGCTTGCCCGCGAACGGGTCGTACTCCCCCGCGACGTCGACCACATCGATCGTGCAGCTGGGGTTCGTGACGATGCACTGCGTGGTGAAGGTCGCGCCCCGCGGCGCATCGGGCGGCGCCGCGCCGACGACCAGGCGGACGGATGCCGAAGGCTCACCGTACTGCGGCACCGTGACGCTCACGTTCTCGGTGTTGCCGGGTCTGGCATCCGCTCGCGCTTCGATGGTGAGCTGAGAGCCGCTGCGCGTGACGATGAAGGCCGACCCCGAATACACGATCCGGTACTCGAGCGATCCGATGTCACCCTCGCGGGCCCCCTCCCAGGCGGCCATGTTCGAGTACATGTCGACCGTCTCGCTGGTTCCGGGAGCGATCGTGTGCGAGATCGACGACAGCAGCAGCTGAGGCTCCGCAGGACGGATGCTGATCGGCACGTCGATGAACGACCACCGTTCCTGGCCCTGCAGCCGCACCTGGACGAGGCAGGTGTCCGACCATGGCGCTTCGCGGCCGGCGCGGTAGGTCACGCTGCCCGAGCCCTCGGCGGAGCACGTCGCGGCCGCGCGCTGCGCGCTGAATTGCCCGGACCCCACCTCGACGGCATCCGAGGCGATCAGGTCGACGTAGTCGGCCGCGTCGAACGAGACCGACGCGTCTTCGTCGACCACGATGGGGGTGGTGCCGGGCTTCAACTGCACCTGCATGTCGTCGAAGGCGGGGATGCGCAGGAACCCGTAGGCGACCACGTCTCTGCCACCGGACCCCTCGCCCTCGAGCTGGAACGGCACCAGTGCACCGTCTTCCGGTGCAGCGCCGACGATGCGGTCTCCCTGCACCGTGAATCCGGGCTGGTCGCCCCACAGACTCAGCGTGAGCGAGGAGACATCGCCCGACGGCCAACTCACACGGTCGGTCACGACGTCGATGCCGCGCTCCGGGAGGTCCTCCCGGTCGCGCGCGGTGAGCACGGTGTCGGCGACGCTCGGCTGGTCGGCGACGGCGCCGTCGGTCACGGTGACGACGATGAGCCCCTGCGACGTGCTCGACGTGCGTGTGGACTTGACCGTGTAGAAGTACGAGTTCGTGCCGGCGGTGTCTCCCGCCCGGAGCACGACGCGGCCGTCTTCGAGAGAGGTGTCCGAGTCGATCAGCGCGTTCAGGCGGTCGTACAGCGGGTTGCCCTTGACCGGAGGCGCATTGGGCACGAGTTCGGTGATCTCGAGATCGCTCTGCGCCGGGTCGAGGTCGTTCAGACGCGGATCCAGGACGATCGGGGTGGTCGAACCTGCCTCGACCCGCACGTAGTCGCTGAAGGTCACGGGAGCCGCGTCGTCGATGTCGGCGTCGAGCACGCCGACGCGGACCACGCCTGTCCCCTGCTCGCCCTGAGGGTCGCGCACCGTGTAGCGGAAGGTCACCTGACCGCCGTCGACGCCGGCGGCGGGCGCCCGGTAGACGATCGCATCGCCGTCGGCCGAGATCGTCGCCGTGCCGGCGCCCTTCTGAGGCTGATCGATGCCGGCGAGCACCACGCGGTCGCCGTCGCTGTCCATGCCGGTCACCGGCACGGGCAGCGACACCGTCTGACCGCTGAGGACCCGGCCCGTCAGCGTCGACGGCGTCGGCGCGCGGTTCGTCCCCGGGGGAACGACCGTGACCGTCACGACGCCGTTGTCGGAGAGGGCCGGATTGCGCTCGAGCGACACGGAGTAGGTGAGGCGGTAGGTGCCCGGTGTCGTGGGGGCGAGGTACCGCAGCGCGTTGCGATCGGCGAAGACGAGTTCGCCCGACTCACCTGAGCCGGTCACCTCGGGGAGCACGACCAGCGGTTCGCCACGCGGGGCCACGTCGTTCGCCGCGACGTTGATGCGCGTGAGCGAACCGGCACGGACAGTGATCGCATCGGGGAACACGATCGGGCGGGTGACGGTCGACGGCGGAGTGAGGAAGACCGTGACCGTGCCCTGCACCGCGGCTCCGGTCCCATCGGCGACGGTCACGGTGGCCTTGCCGATGACCCCGGGCTCGCCATCCTCCGTCGTGCCGTTCACGCGGATGCTCTCGTTGCCGACCACGCGCACGCCGAGCTGCGGCGTGGAGCTCACGGCATCCGCCAGCATCAGCACGCGCCCGCTGGTGTTCTGCACGGCACGGAGCACGTCGACCGTCGTGTCCTCGCCCTCGCGCACGAACGCGGTGAGAGGCGCCATCGCGAGTCCTGCGGATCCGTCGACCGCCGTGATGCGGATGACCGCCGACTGCTCGGCCTGGGTCGAGACGTCCTGGGCCGTGTAGGTCACGACATACTGACCCGGTTCGGTCACCGTCATCTCGACGGTGCCCGCGGCCGCGTTCGGGTTGACTTCGAGCCCCTGCGCGGTCGCGGCGGTCTGCACGGCGTCGACCAGACGGTACGAGCCGGATCCTCCGGACAGGTGGTCGGAGACGCGGACGGATTGCAGCTCTCCGACACGGGCTGTCAGCGCCACGGGCGAGGCGACCAGGGCCGGGCTGCCGGTGACCTGGACATCGAGTGTCTTCTCGGCGGTCGCGCCGTGCACGTCCTCGATGACGACGGTGACCGAGATCACCGCATCGGCGGCGTTGGGGTCGGTGTGACGGATGGCCACCCGTCCGTCTGCCATCGGCACGACCATGACGGGCGACGAGGAGTCGGTCTCGTAGGCATCGCTCAGCACGAACGGGTCGCCCTCGGGGTCGACCCAGCCCGACAACGCCGAGACGACGGTGCTGCCACCGGGAAGAAGCTGCGGTGTCGGCCACTCCTGCTGGCAGGCGTCGACCCCGCACCACACGGGCGCGGAGTTCGCCTGCTCGTCGACGACGGTCAGCGTCACGGTCGCCGGGGAAGACACTGCGGCGCCGTCGGTGACCGCATAGGTGAAGCTGGCCTGGCCCGAACCCGCCTTGACGTTGACGACGAGCGACTGCCCGTTGGCGACGAGAGTCAGATCGCCGAACGCGGGGTCGCCGAGTCCGCCCGAGACCGAGTCGGGGTCGATCGACAGCACGTCCTTCTTGTTCGGATCGTGGTCGTTGAGCAGCACCGGCAGAATCACCTGTTCGCCCGCGCGAACGCCGAATCCGTCGTCGACGGCGACGGGCGGCATCTGCTCGGCCACGTCCTCGACGATGATCGTGCCCTCCTGCTGCTCGGTGTCGTCTTCGATCGCCCACTGCTCGAGAGGGATGAGCACGCCGTCGGGGGCCGTCCAGATGAGCCCGGTGCCGATCTCGCTCAGCACCGCCCGGTCGCCGTTCTCCTGGAAGACCGGGTCGATCGTCGAGGAGTCGAGGGCCTCGTCCGGAACGCGCAGCGGAACCGTCTCGCCATCCGCCCACAGGGTTCCCGCACCGGTGTCGAGCCAGGCCGCATAGATCTCGCCCGCGACGACGACCGGTGTGGCGGGTACGCCCGACGCCTCCGCGACACGCTCGGACTCGCCAGAGGCGAGGTCGACCGACACGAGGCCGTCGGAGTCGGCGATCGACACGGCTTCGCCGGAGTCGGCGCCCTCCTGCAGGCGCGCGTCTTCGACGACATCGAGCTCGATCGGTTCGTCGCGCCCCTGCAGCCACAGCTCGCCGGTGCCGTTCTGGAGCATGGCCCACCGGTCTCCCACGACGGTGACGGCCAGGCCCTCTGCGGCATCCGGAGCTGCCGAGACGGACTCGGGATCGCCGAGGAACCGGTGCTCGTCGACGTCGAACCGCCGGATCGCGCCCTCGTCCGAGGAGTAGAGCACCAGCAGGCCGTCGGGCGAGAGTCCGATCGCATCCGCCGTGTACGTCGGAGGATCCTCGCCCTCCTCGACCTCGACGCCCGCGAACGGGTCGACGAGAGCGGTGGCCGCGCCGGCGTCGAGCGTGGTCACCGACACCTGACCGGTGTCCGTGCGATAGGCCACGTAGGCCCCGGCGGAGAGGATCTCGCGCGTGCCGGCCGGTGTCGGCTCCGACGCGATCGGTGTGCCCTCCTCCGACGAGTCGGAGAGCAGATCGGCCGGGCTTGCAGGGTCGACGTCCCAGCGCTGCCTGTTGCCCTGCGCGTAGATCACCGCGGCGGAGCCGTTCTGCCAGACGGCCTCCGGGTCGTCGACGTTGCGCACCGTGTCGATCTCGGCGAGCTCGGTGTTGACTCGTGCGTACTGACCGCTGTCGCGCATGACCCAGACCGACGATTCGAGCCGGGGCACCTCCTGCGACTGGTAGCCCTGCGCGGTGATGGCGAGCGTGAGCACCACTGCCAGAGCGGCGATGCCGGAGATCGCCGTGATCAGGCGCCCCCGCGATCGGGGGTTCGCCTCCGCACGGGCGCGATCGCCGATCGCCATCACAGAACTCCGGTGAGGTGGAGGGCGACGATGCCGACTGCGGCCAGCGCTGCGGCTCCGATCAGCGCGCCGATCACGCCGGCGACGAGCGGCGAGCGGGTCTTCGCACGCGCCGCGGGCAGGTCGTCGCGGTCGCGCGGCATCGCCTGCTGTCGCGCGGCACGCTCTGCACGTCGCGAGTCCGGTGCGACCGTCGTGATCACGGGGCCGCGCGCGGTGGAGTCCGAGAAGCTGACGGGAGCCGCTGCGGCCCACTCGGCGGATGCCGCCTCGAACGCGGTCGGATGCAGACCCAACTCGTACTGCGCCCAGCGGAGTCGTTCGGCGAAGTCGGCCATGCTCGCGAACCGCTTGGCGGGATCGCGGTGCATCGCGGTCGCGAAGATGTCGTCGATGATCGGAGGGATGCCGTCGACGGGCACCGCCGTGTAGCGCGCCTTGATGATCCGATCGGTGAGCTGGTCGCGGGAGTTGGAGCCGCGGTCTGCCCTCTCGAACGGGCTTCGTCCGGCGAGCAGCGTGTACAGGGTGGCGCCGAGACTCCAGACCTCGCTCGGGATCGAGCCGGAGACGCGCTCCTGCAGAACTTCAGGTGAGCTCCACGGCACCGACATCGCGATCGTCTCGCCGTCGCCCTCGTCGATCACGGCGGCTGCGATGCCGAAGTCGGCGAGCACGGGAGCCCCGAGGGAGTTGATGAGCACGTTCGAGGGCTTGATATCGCGGTGCAGCAGCCCCGCTCTGTGCACAGTCTCGAGGGCACCGGCGATGCGCACGCCGGTATCGAGCACCTCAGCGAGGGCCAAGGGCGCCTTCTTGTAGCGAGCGCTCATGGTGTCGGGACAGTACTCCATGGCGAAGTACGGGCGACCGTCGGCAGAGATGGACGCCTGATAGATCGTCACGATCGAGGGGTGAGCGCTGAGCCGTGCGGAGATGTCGGCTTCGACGTTGAAGGTGCGCAGCACCTCGCGGTTCACCGCATCCGCCAGCAGCACCTTCACAGCGGCGACGCGCCGCGGCATGTCCTGTTCATACAGGAAGACATCGGCGAACCCACCGGAGCCCAGCGGGCGCACATAGCTGTACCCCGCCAGAGTCGGCGGTGTCGATGCCATGCGCGTGGCCACCCATGCTCCTCACGGTCGGATGGGAGACCGCGCTCTGCACTCGCCCCGCGCGCGGCGCTGGGCGATCCCCCCGATCAACGAGTATATCGAGGGGTTGGATGATCCCGAAGGTGCGCTTCTTCGACGTCGCGGATCAGGCGCGCCAGCATCCCACCATGTGATCGTCGACCATGCCCGTCGACTGCATCAGGGCGTACATGGTGGTCGGTCCGACGAATCTGAAGCCTCGACGACGCAGCTCCTTGCTCATCGCCGCCGAATCCGACGTCACCGCCGGGACGTCGGCGAAAGACGCGGGTCGGATGCCTGGCGTCGGCGCGAACGACCACATCAGCTCGTCGAGCTCACCCTCGGCCATCGAGCGCACGATGCGGGCGTTGCCGATCGTGGCCTCGATCTTCGCCCGGTTGCGGATGATCCCCGCATCCGCCATGAGCCGCTCCACGTCGGATTCATCGAACTCGGCGACCCGCTCGGGCGCGAATCCTTGGAAGACCTCGCGGAAGCGGGGGCGCTTGCGGAGGACGGTGATCCACGAGAGCCCCGCTTGGAACCCCTCGAGCGCCATCTTCTCGAACAGTGCACGGTCGCCGTGCAGGGGCGTGCCCCACTCGTCGTCGTGATACCGGCGGTACTCCGCGTCGTCGCCGACCCAGCCGCATCGCTCGTGCTGGTCGGGGCCGACTATCAGTGACGTCATGTGCCCACGCTAGCCGTCACCACGGACATCGGTGCCGGTGGTGGCGGCGGTGGCGATGGCTGTGGCGGTGGCCGTGGGCGCCGTGGCGGCGGTCTGTGCGGTTCCGGATCCGAGCGCGTCGATGAAGGACGCCGAGAACGCGTCGAGCGATTCGCGGGCTGCGACAGGCTCCTGTCGCTCGATGGCGTCGAGAGCCGCCGAGAGGAGGGTGCGGCGTGAGGTGCGATCCGCTGCGACGTCGACGCCGTGACGGAGGGCGGTCTGCGGCTCGACGAACAGCCGGAGGGGGTCGATGTGATCGCGGACGATGCGCGTGCCGAGACGTCCGAGCTCGCGGGAGATGAGGTCTTCGGAGAGCTCGAGGTAGCCGAGCAGTTCGCAGGCGCCGTCGGCGAGCAGCGAATCTCGCAGGCGTAGCGGCAGGGACGGACCAGTGCAGGTCTTCTCGACGATCAGGCGACCGACGACATGAGCACGCTCGATCATGTCGTCCGCAGACCATGCTGCGACGCGAGTCCCCGCACTCGGCGACACCTGCACGAATCCCATGTCGACGAGTCGCTGCAGCGCCTCGCGCACCGGGGTGCGGGAGACAGACCATGCGTGAGCGAGCAGATCGAGGCGTAGTCGCTGCCCCGGGGGAAGACGGCCACTCACGATCTCGGCGAGCAGTCGCTCATACGCGAGGCCACTGAGCAGCTGCGGTCTCAGCTGCTCCTCGAGGGAGCCGGTGGGCATGGTCACATCGCTCTCATCAACTAACATATTGGATGATTAGAGGATGACACAGGCCGGCTGTGAACACAAATCATCTGATATTTAGGAGTGAACAAGCGAAATATCAGGTGTCCAAGATTCCGGTTAGCATTGATCCATGCCTGTGCCCACGACGCCGGCGCGGATGCCTCGGAAGCTGCTGCGCGATCAGATCTTCGACGCGCTTCTGGACGCGATCGTCACGGGCGACTTGGCAGCAGGAGAGCCGATCTCCGACAAGCAGCTCGAAGCCTGGTTGGGCGCCTCGCGCACGCCGATCCGGGAGGCGGTGAACCGCTTGGCCGGCATGGGCCTGATCGAGGTGCTGCCCCAGCGCGGCACCCGCATCGCACCTCTCGATTCGACGAGGTTCGCCGAGGAGATGGAAATGCTCGGAGTCGTGTACTCCGCGACGGTGCGCGAGGCCGTTCCGCTTCTCACGGACACGGATCGAACGCGGATCAGCGAACTCCACGCGACGGTGAGCCGCACGACGAACGCGCTGGAGCGGGCACGCATCGTGGATGCGCTGATGAGTGTGTTCGTCGATCGTTACCGCAACACCCTCATCCAACGCATCCGTGAGAAGTCCGTGCCCCACGTCACGCGCATGATCACCGCTCGACCGGGCGCACTCGATGCGACCGAGACCTCGGCGGCACTCGACTCTCTCGCGGCCGCCGCCGCATCCGGAGACGCGGATGCCGCCGCGAAAGCCGCACGGGCGTACTTCACTGCGGGAGTCGCAAGCGTGTCGGCACGTGATGGAGCGGAATCGAACCCGGCCGCAGCAGCAGCCAGGCTCGAGGGCACTGCCGGACTCGAGGGCACTGCCGGGCTCGAGGGCGGAGTCGCGTGATGCCGACGAAGAACTCCCCTCAGCCGCGAAGGCTGCTGCGCGACGAGGTGTACGACACGATTCTCGGGGCGATCCTCGACGGCACACTGGAGCCGGGCGAGGTGCTTCATGATGAGGAGCTCATGACCTGGCTCGGGTCGTCGAGAACACCGATCCGAGAAGCGCTCAATCGGCTCGCCGAAGAGGATGTGGTCGAGCTTGTGCCGCACCGCCACACGCGAGTGGCTCCGATCGATGTGGCGGCGATCAACGAGAGCCTTTTCGTGATCGGCGTGATTCACGAGCATCTGGCCCGCACCACCACCGCCGATCTCACCGACGAGCATGTCGCCGACCTTCGTCGGGAACTGGCTCACGTCGAAGACGCGGTGGGCGAAGATGATGCCGCAGCCCTGGGGCAGGCGATCCGCAGCTACTTCCTCGTGGTCGCGCGCGCCGCCGAGAACTCGGTGCTGCGCGCGAAGGCAGAGACCCTGTCGCTGCAGCTCGTGCGATTCCTCACGCCTCGCGAGAACCGCGTCACACCGCAGAGCACGCTCGAATTCATCCGTGGGATAACCGCAGCGGCTGAGGCACGCGATGGCGAGCGCGCCGGAGACCTCATCCATGAGCTGCATGCGGCTACGCGCAGCAACTTCCTCGACTTCTACCGCGAGCCGGATCCTACGGACTGAACCTCCGCTGCTCATGCGGGTGCACGTCGGCCGCTTGTCCGTTGCCACCACCGCGAGTCCGTGTCACCACCGCGAGACGTGTCGGAGCGTGGTCAGATTCGGATCCGCGCGCGCCGAACAGCCACCGGTCTGGGGAGGCTGAGTCGTGGGGTGCGCCATTGCTGGTCGGGGTCCCACCATGCCGGTCCGCGGACTTGCGGGAGGCCGTCGTTCATGCGGATCTCCCACCCGGAGGTGCCGAGGGAGCGGTGGTGCCACCAGCACAACGGCACACCGTTGTCCGTATGCGTCGGCCCGCCGCGGGAGTGTTCGGTGACGTGGTGGATCTCGCACCAGGAGGCGGGGACGTGGCATCCGGGGATCAGGCATTCTTTGTCGCGGGCGATGATCGCCCGCCGTTGATGCACGGTGAAGATCCGGTCGGTGGTCGTGATCCCGATGATGCGGCCCTCGTCCATGAGGACCCGCTGGATCGCTCCCGCGCACGCGACCTGCGCCGCCACCGAGACCGGGACGTGAGCGCCGGAACCGGGAATCGTCGCCCACCCACCATTACCGCCCGCTCCGGACGCTCCGGACGCGCCGGACGCAGCCTGTCCGAAGGCGGCACCGCTGGCGCCGGCGGCGTGATGGGCGAGGTCTTTCGCGTCAACGGTCACCACAACGACCGGTGACGCGCCACCGAGGGTGGGCATGTCCTTGTGCCGGGCGGCGATCCCGAGAGCGGCAGTCAGAGCATCATGGCGCTTCTGCGCCGCAGTGCGGTCATCGAGCACACACCGCGGGTCGGAGTTGAACGGATCGGTCTCCTCCGCATCGCTCTCCACGTCAGCGTCAGCGTCAGGAGTATCCGCGTCGTCATCGGAGCCCTCGCTCGGTGCGAAGAACACTCCCGGCATGGGTGGCCCGTCACCTTTGGGGTTGAGGAATGCGTCCATGATCAGCTGCAGTTGCGCCGCCGCCTCCGGGGTCAGGTAGCCGCGGATCGCATGCAGCCCGTCCGTCAACCGACCGATCGTGATCCCCCGACGACGCCGAGCATCCTCGTCCTTCGGCTCCTCACCATCCGGATCGAACATCGACGCGAGATCCTCCGCCAAACCCTTCACATCCTGCGTGGTCGGCGACGGACCCGCCCCCACCTCGTCACCATCCGGAATCTCATCCGCATCCGGAACCTCATCGGCATCCGGGTCCTCGTCGAGTCCCGTGTCGAGTCCGTGCCCGCGGGCGCACCCCGCCAACGCGACATCCGCCGCCAACCGCTGATCGACCGTGAGCCGATCCCACACCTTCTCGATCGGACCCGTCGCCGCCAGAAACCCCGCGATACCGACCACCCCATCCAACAGGGCCAACCGCATCTCCGACCACCGCGCCGGCATCCGCTCCCCCGCCAGACTCACCGGCCGCCGCACCAGATCGACGACCTTGTCGACCCTGGCCGCTCCCCGCACATCCACCAACACCGTCCGCTGCAACAGCTCGTTCAGGCCCCGACAGCCCGCCGAATGGGCGAAGTCACCGGTGTCCGCCGTTGCCACCGTCTCCACGATCACCGCCTCGACCCGCCGGAACGCCGCCCCCGCACCCTGCAACACCATGACCCGATCCGCATCCGACAACCCCGCCAGAGCATCATCGGACAGCACCGCATCAAGGTCAGCGATGACCCGATCCAGAAGCTCCGCAGTGCTGTTCATACCCCCCAGTCAACCCCGAACCACCGACATTCAAGACCCGAAACCGCGCCGAATAACCCCAGCTCAACGCCATATTCCAATCTCCCGATACAACGCAGATTGGTCGGGCGGCCCGCGAGAGCACACAGCATCAGAAGTGACGTGGCGAGCCCGAAGCAGAAGCGAAACAGACGAAGAGAGAAGGAGAAGAGAGAAGGAGAAGAGAGAAGGAGAAGAGAGAAGGAGAAGAGAGAAGAAGACGAGAGAAGAAGACGAGAGAAGGAGAAGGAGAAGGAGAAGAGAGAGGAGAAGGAGAAGAGAGAGGAGAAGGAGAAGAGAGAGGAGAAGGAGAAGAGAGAGGAGAAGGAGAAGAGAGAGGAGAAGGAGAAGAGAGAGGAGAAGGAGAAGAGAGCGGAGATGGCGAGAAGGAGGACAGAAGGGAGAACAGGCGAGAGTGTGCCAGCGAAGAGAGACGACGCGGAGGAAGGAAGAGCGCGGACGAAGAAAGAGCGCGGGCGAAGAAAGAGCGCGGGCGAAGAGAGGAGACGGACGTTCCCCAGCGACGCCGATCCGCGAGAACGGAGCACCGCGGGGACGAGCCGAAGAAAGAGAGGAGTCCCCGGAGTGTGCGAACACCCCGGGGACTCCCCTCTCGATCGTCAGTCCGCGATGGTGGCGGCGTCGATCACGAAGCGATAGCGCACGTCCGACGCGAGCACGCGCTCGTACGCCTCGTTGATCTGCGCTGCCGAGATGACCTCGATCTCGGAGGCGATGCCGTGCTCGGCGCAGAAGTCGAGCATCTCCTGCGTCTCCTGAATGCCGCCGATGTTCGACCCGGCGAGCGATCGCCGCCCGCCGATCAACGACGAGACGTTGACCGCGAGTGGTTCTGCGGGCGCGCCGACGCACACCATCGACCCGCCCACGTCGAGCAGACCGAGGTAGGCGCGAAGGTCGACGACGGCGCTGACCGTGTTGAGGATGACGTCGAATGATCCGCGCAGCGAGCGGAACGTCTCGGGATCACTCGTCGCGTAGTAGTGGTCTGCTCCGAGTCGCAGGCCGTCATCCTTCTTTCTGAGAGTCTGCGACAGCACGGTCACCTCGGCGCCGAGCGCGTGGGCGATCTGCACGCCCATGTGTCCGAGCCCACCGAGCCCGACGACCGCCACTCGCGTGCCAGGGCCGACGTTCCAGTGCCGCAGCGGGGAGTACGTGGTGATCCCCGCGCAGAGGAGAGGTGCCGCGACGTCGAGTCCGAGGGCGTCGGGGATTCGCACGGCGAAGGACTCGGTCACGACGACCTGCTCGGAGTATCCACCCTGAGTGATGGTGCCGTCGCGATCCTCGCTGCCGTAGGTGAAGATCGCGCCGTTGGAGCAGAACTGCTCGTCGCCGCGCTGGCAGTTGCGGCACTCTCCGCACGAGTTCACAAGGCATCCGACCCCGACGCGGTCGCCGACGGAGTGCTTCGTGACATCAGCCCCGATGCCGGCGACGGTGCCGGCGATCTCGTGTCCCGGCGCGAGCGGGTAGCTCTGCGGACCCCACTCACCGCGCACGGTGTGGATGTCGGAGTGGCAGATGCCCGCGAATGCGATGTCGATCAGGATGTCGTTCGGGCCGAGTTCGCGACGCTCGATGACGGTCTTCTCGAGCGGTGCGGCTTCGCTGGGTGCGGCGTAGGCGTTGACACGGGTCATCTGGGGCTCCTCGGTCGGTTCGGGCGGGACAGATCGACACTACCCGCGCCTTCCCCTGTGGCACCTGACCGCGGCGACGCCGCGTCAGCGCTTCGCGTTCTTCTTCAGCGTCTTCTCCAGCACGGGCGCATCACCGGATGCCGCGAGCGCCGCGTAGTACTCGCGCGCCTCGTCCTGACGCTCTCGCTCAGCACCGGAGGCGATCGGCGCACGGACGTGCTCGGGCTCGTACCCGAAGGCGTCGACCAGGTCGAGGGCATACGGACGAAGACGAGCGCACAGGCGGTCGATGTACCGAGAGACCGCGGCAGCGCGCTGCGTGGACAGACGCCCGTTGATGAGGTGCCACGCAAGGTGCTTCTCGATGAGCTGTAGTCCGAAGAGGTCACGCAGCCAGGTGAGCACCTTCTTCGTGTCGGCGTCCTCGACGCGATGGACGGCGTCCGTGAACGCCTCCCACTGCAGCAGCTCAGCGTGCGCGCGTGCGGCCTCGATCAGTTCGGCCTGGTTCTCGTTGAACAGCTTCGCGCCGAGCACCTTGTCTGTGCCCGCGGGACGCAGACGACCCGCGATGTCGGCGACCATCTGCTGCACGCGCTCGGCGAGCAGCATGTGCTGCTGCTCCTCGCGCAGGCCGTTCTCGACCGCACGCGAGACCTGACCGAGGTCGACGACCGACTGGCCGAACTGACGCAGGCCGGCACCGTGGAACAGCTTTCCGGCGGTCATCCCGACTGCGAACTTGGCGAGCGCCGCGGCATCCTTGCCGGTGAACTGCTTGGCGTAGTCGGTCAGCAGCCGCTTGCCGACGAGCTGGAGCAGCACGTTGTTGTCGCCCTCGAACGTGACGTAGATGTCGAGGTCGGCTCGGAGGCCCACGAGACGGTTCTCGAACATGAAGCCGGCACCGCCGCAGGCCTCACGAGCCTCCTGCAGCGTGTCGAGCGCGTGCCAGGTCGACAGCGGCTTGAGAGCCGCGGCGAGAGTCTCCAGATCCTCGCGGTCATCAGGAGTGTCGGTGCGCCCCGAGAACACGCCGTCGAACTTCTGCAGGAACTCGTCGTGCGCGAAGATCTGCGCATAGGTCGTGGCCAGGCGAGGCAGCAGACGGCGCTGGTGCTTGCCGTAGTCCATCAGCACGACTTCCTGCCCGTCGGCCCCGTCGAACTGACGGCGCTGCGTGGCATAGGTGATCGCGATCTTCAGACCGAGAGCCGAGGCCCACGAAGCCGCGCCGTCGAGCGATACGCGCCCCTGCACCAGCGTGCCGAGCATCGTGAAGAAGCGACGGCCGGGGCTGTCGATCGCGCTCGAGTACGTGCCGTCGGCAGCGACGTCTCCGTACTTGTTGAGCAGGTTCGTGCGCGGGATGCGGATGTGGTCGAAGCTCAGACGGCCGTTGTCGATGCCGTTCAGGCCACCCTTGAGTCCGTCGTCCTCTCGTCCGATGCCGGGCAGGTCGACGCCGTCTTCTCCGCGCAGCGGTACGTAGAAGCAGTGCACGCCGTGGTTGACGCCGTTCGTGATCAGTTGCGCGAACACCGTCGCGGCCACTCCGTGCAGCGCCGCGTTGCCGAGGTACTCCTTCGTGGCGCCGCGGAACGGCGTGTTGATCACGAACTCCTCGGTGCTCGGGTCGTACGTGGCGGTCGTCCCGACCGCGGCGACATCGGAACCGTGCCCGATCTCGGTCATCGCGAAGGCGCCGGGGATCGAGAGGTCCATGACACCGGGCAGCCACTTCTCATGATGCTCGGTCGTTCCCAGCTGCAGGATCGCGGAGCCGAACAGGCCCCACTGCACACCCGACTTGATCTGCAGGCTCGGGTCGGCGACGACGAGCTCTTCGAAGCCGGCGATGTTCCCGCCGTTGTTGTCTTCGCCGCCCAGCGACTTAGGGAACGCTCGATGCACGGCCTTGTTCTCGACGAGCAGGTGCAGCTGGCTGAGCACGCGCTCGCGGTGCTCGTCTTTGCCGAGCTCGTCGTCGCGCCAGAATGCCGAGTCCTTGATCAGCTCGCGCGCCTCGCGGCGGGTGTCGGCCCAGGTGCCCATCAGCAGGTCGGTGACCCGGGCGACATCGAACCGCAGGTTCGCGTCTGCGTTATCGGCGTGGGGGCGAGTCGTCTTCGGACGGACGGCGGCGTCGACCATGAGCGTTCCTCTCTGAGGGAAGTGGGGATACGTCCATGGTAGGTCTGCCACAACCAGGGGCGAACTGTTGTGTATGCATCCTCCAAGCACCGGCGGGGGCAACTCCCCGACGGATTGTCGTCAGACCACAGTCCGCGCGAGAGCGGGACCTCAGACCTCCACGCCTGCGGGCCGGGGTGGGGCCGTCTGTGCCTGCTCCCAACGCCGCTTCGTGCCGGAGCTCAGGCGCGCCCAGGTGCGATCCCGGATGAAGATCGAGTCGATCGCGATCATCGTGAGCGAGAACCAGGGCAGCCCCATCAGCACGCCGATGCCGATGTGGAAGGAGAGGATGCCGACGAGACCGATGAGACGCGTCGGCCGCGTGAGCAGCATGAGTGGGAACGCCACCTGCAGGATGATCGACCCCCAGGTCGCGGCGACGACCATCGGCCCCCACGTCGTGACGAGGTCGCTCAGCACCGGCCACGTGCCGAATCGGGCGGTCTGGAGCGGGTTGTAGACCGCGTAACCCTCTTCCCAGGGCGCACCGCCGGCCTTGTACAGAGCGCCGGAAGCGTAGACGAAGCACACCTGGGCGGTGAGCGCCACGAGAGCCAGATTGTGGAAGACAGTGCCCAGAAGAGCCGGCTGGCTCTCCGGAGCGAACCACTCTCCGTTCTTCGCACGACGCTTGGCATCGAGCGACCAGCGGGCCGCGGGGTCGGCGAAGAACAGCAGCAGCAGGGCGATGCGGAACATGTTGTCGCCCTGGTCGCCCACCATGTCGTTCGCTTCGATGAACCCGACCCAGAGGCAGAAGAACACGGGAAGGACTATCCGGAAGCGCCACCCCAGCACGAACAGCACGGCCAGCACAGCGAGCAGCAGATAGAGAGCGGTATAGAGGACGTCGTTGCCCATCGCCGCATGGAACGCGCTGAAGATCCAGATCTTCGGGAACTCGCTGACGGGTTCGGCGAGCTCGCCGTTCCACGCCGACCCCGAGCCGAACGTATAGAGACGAGTGCTGAAGTTCGATGCGAGCAGACCGATCGCCGTGATGCCGAAGAGGATGCGGGTGACGGCCAGGCCGTAGAGGGCCTTCTTGCCGTTGAAGAGCCAGTCCCCCACGAACGCCGAGATCCGGTCGATCGCCGAGAGGACCATCGACCACAGGCCGCCGATCATCGACGAGGCGAAGCCCAGCAGACGCGTCACGACGGATCGGGGCGGCTGCGACGCCGGCGACGGAGAAGAGGCCGGCGCGACCGACGGGTCAGGAGCCGGAGGTGCGGATGCCGGTGCGGGCGCGGTCACCGTCGATCGGGCGGTCTGAGCCCCGGCATCCTTCATCTTCTTCGCGTCCCCCTTGGGCGCGGTCCTGGTCGGCGCGCTCACGGCTGGATCCTCTCGAACTGGGCACGGAAGGTGTCGGCGAAGTTCTCGCGACTCTGCCCTTCCTCTTCTACAGGCAGTCGCCATCCGGTCGTCGAGAACGTGGGTTCGGGGCGCTGCGCGCTCGGATCGTTGCGGTCGGCGTAGGGCACGACGTTCTGACGGCTCACGCGGTACTGGACCTGGACGACCGCATCGGCGCCCCAGATCGCATAGGCCACCTGAGTGGCGTAGGCGGTGGAGAGATGCTCCTCGGCCATGTACGCCTCGGTCGACGGCTTCTCGCCCTCGAGCTCGTCGAACGAGCGCACCATCCACTCCTCCCAGCCCTCCTCTGCGAAGTCGAGTCCGACGACGGCCTTCTGATCGTCGTTCAGCTTGTTGAACGCGTTCATCTGACCGCTCGCGACCTCACTCGACTGGATGCCGGCGCGAGGCGGGAACAGGTTGTAGCGGATCATCGAGAGCTCGACGTCGGTGGCGCTCACCCACCCGGTCTCGATCTCCTGGCCGTCCTTCTCTATGACGGCGCGGACGTTGAAGTGGTAGTCGCCGTTGATCGGTTCCGGCGCGAAGACGCTCCACGACTGACCGAACATCGGCAGCATGTATCCGGCGAGCACCTCCTGCGTGGGGATCTCCCGGAGCGCCGAGTACGGGGCTATCCAGAGGAACGACGCACCCACATGCCACAGAGTCAGCAGGCAGGCGGCGAAAGCGATGAGCTTCACCCACCAGGTCGGGCGCGGTCGAGGGGCGGTCGCGGCAGTCGCCGCATCCTGCACTTCCGGTGAGGTCTCAGTCATCGTGCTCATCCACATCCTTCTCACCGCTGAAGGTCGGGGCCGCCGCAGCGACGGCCCCGACCTCTCAGCGTTCCTGCACTGCGTTACTCCGTCTGGACGAGGGGCCGTCTGGAACGAGCGATCCTCGTCATCCCGAGCCCGAGCATCAGCAGCAGAGCCGCCAGCGCGATCCACCCGCCCTGGATCTCACCACCCGTGGTGGCGAGGCCAGTGGCCACGACCTGGAACGAGGCCGAGACACTGCCGGAGGTCGCTCCGGTCAGGGTCACCGCGTGGGTTCCGAGGTCGGTGCTCGTCGGGATGGTCCAGGTGAAGGTGACCGTGCCCTGTGCATCGGCGACCTTGGTCCCCAGTGCGATCGGCTCGGAGGTCATCACTCCGGTGACGGACTCGCCGGGCTTGAACCCGGTGCCGACCGCCGTCTGCGTCTCGCCGCGCTCCAGAACCGGGTTCTTGATCGTGATGGCGATCTTGCCGGTCGGGTCTGCATCAGCATCCGCCGAAGCCGACGCGTCAGCCGTCGCCGAGGCGGACGCCTCAGCAGCAGCCTCAGCGGAGGCATCAGCCGCCGCCGTCGCAGACGCCGTGGCCGACGAGGTGGCGTTGGCCGCCGCAGCCGCCGACGCATTCGGGTCGGCATCGGCCGAAGCCGAGGCGTCAGCCGCGCTCGTCGAGGTCGCGTCGTTCTGCGCCGCCGCTTGAGCCGCTGCAGCCGCAGACGCGTTCGCATCCGTGGTGGCCGTGGTCGAGGCATCCGAGGATGCATCATCCGTAGCCGCCGCCGAAGCCGCCGCATCAGCCGTCACGTCAGCCGCCGCCGATGCGGAACTCGTCGCATCAGCCAGTGCCGCAGCAACCGCCGCCGCCTGCGCCGCAGCGTTGCTGTCGTCATCCGCCTGAGCAGATGCCGCAGCCGATGCCGAGGCGTTGGTGTCGGCCTCAGCCGTCGGATCCGCCGCCGCCGACGCATCAGCCGTGGCGACCGCGTCGGAGGAGGCATCGGTCGATGCGTTGGCGATCGCCGCCGCACCCGCGTTCGATGCCGCGCTCGTCGAGGCGTCGGACGTCGCCGAGGCCTCAGCCGCGGTGTCGGTCGTCGCGTCGGCCAGCGCTGCGGCCTGAGCAGCGATCGCCGCTCCGGCGTTCGCCTCCGAGGTCGCGTCAGCCGTTGCGGCCGTCGACGAGGTCGCCGTCGCCGCCGATTCCGCCGCAGCCTCGGCAGCCGGGTCGGCCGCAGCCGAGCCCTCTGCCGTGGCATCCGCGAAGGCCGCAGCCTGTGCAGACGCTTCAGCGATCGCGTCGGACGAGGCATCGGCGTTCGCCGAAGCGGATGCCGAAGCCGCCGCGTTCGTGTTCGCCGCTGCCTCGGAAGAGGCGTCGGTCGACGAGTCCGTCGTCGCCGCCGACTCGGACGAGGCCGCGGAGTTCGACTCCGCCGCCGTCGATGCATCCGCGTTCACGTCATCCGATGCGTCGGCCTGAGCCGCCGCCTGCGCGGCCACAGCCGCAGCGGCGTTGGCCGTCGACGTGACATCAGTGGTCGCCGTCGACGACGCGTCCGGCGTCGCCGCCGCGTCAGCCGCCGAGGTGGCGTCAGATGTCGCGGCCGCCGATGCCGCCGACGTCGCGTCGGCGAGGGCTGCGGCTTCAGCCGCTGCCTGAGCCGACGGGTCGCCGTCTGCCGTGGCGTCAGCCGAAGCCGATGCCGAAGCCGCCGCGTTGGTGTTGACGTCACCCGGGTCGCCAGCGGTCACCTCGGTGGTGTCCGTGGCGCTGAACGCACCCGATGTGGCGGTGAGCAGGTAGCCCGCAGCGGGCTCCGCGTCACCGGGGACCGGATAGTTCTCCGTGAACGCACCGAACTCGTCGGTGGTCGCAGTCACGGGGCCTCCGACGTCTGCTCCCCCACCGGGGGCGGTGAGCTGCAGCGACACCGTGGAGTTCACGGGCCAGCCGGAGCCGGTGACAGCGAGGTTGGTGCCGGCCGGAACCGATGCGGCCGCGTCGACGACGACAGGAGCCGCCGTCACCTCGGTCGTGTCGGTCGCCGTCTGGTCGCCCGCGCTCGCGGTGACCGTGTATCCCGTGCCTGCGGGGGTTCCCGCGGGCACCGGATAGTCGATCGCGAAGCCGCCGAGAGCGCCGGTCGTCACCGTCTGGGGTGTGCCGATGAGCGCGCCGCCCGGGGCCGTCAGCTGCACAGTGACCTCGGTGTCCGCCGGCCAGTTCGCACCGGTGACGGCAAGGTCAGTGCCCGCCTCGACGGTCGCAGCCGCGTCGACGGTAGCCGCCGCGGTCACTGCGGTCGTGTCGGTAGCCGACTGGGGGCCGACGCTGGCGGTGGCCGTGTAGCCCGCACCCGGAGCCGTCGAAGCGGGAACCGGATAATCGAGCGTGAACCCTCCCGAGGCATCGGTCGTGACCGACACAGGAGCGCCGACGGTCGTGCCGCCACCCGGTGCCGTCAGCACCACCGAGACCTCGGTGTTCGCAGGCCAGCCGGTGCCGGTGATGGGAAGGCTGGCGCCGGCCTGCACCGTGTCCGCGGCATCGACAGCTGCAGCAGCGGTCACCTCGGTGGTGTCGGTCGCCGTCTGCTCGCCCACGGTCGCGGTGACCGTGTAGCCCGTGCCCGGTGTGGCCGATGCGGGAACCGGGTAGTTCAGGGTGAACCCGCCGTCTCCATCGGTCGTGACCGTCTCAGGACCGCCGACGTCGAGGCCGTCGGGGTCGGTGAGCTGCACCTCGACGACGGTGTTCGCCGGCCAGTTCGCACCCGATACGGGAAGGCTCGTGCCTGCCTGCACGGTGTCGGCCGCGTCCACTGCTGCGGCGGCAGTCACCTCGGTGGTGTCGATCGCCGTGTCGGTTCCGTCGGTGGCGGTGACCGTGTAACCCGTTCCCGGGACAGCGGAAGCGGGCACCGGGTATGCGAGCGTGAACTCGCCGTCGCCGTTGGTCGTGACCGTCTCAGGGCCGCCGACATCCGCGCCTCCACCAGGAGCCGTCAGCTGCACCGAGATCTCGGTGTTCGCGGGCCAGTTCGCTCCCGTGACCGCGAGGTCGGTTCCGGCCTGGACGACCGGGGCCGCGTCGATCGAGGCGACCGGAGCGTTCGTCACCTCGGTCGTGTCCGTCGCGGTCTGCGTTCCCACCGTCGCCGTGACCGTGTACCCGGTTCCGGCAGGGGTGCCGGCAGGTACCGGGTAGTCGAGCGTGAACGCCCCCGACGGATCGGTGGTCACGAGCTCGGGGCCGCCGATGTTCGCGCCGCCGCCGGGTGCTGTGAGCTGCACCGAGATCTCGGTGCTCGCGGGCCAGTTCGTTCCGGAGATGCCGAGGTCCGTGCCGTCCTGCACTGCAGGTGCGGCGTCGATCGCGGCAGCGGCCGTGATCTCGGTGGTGTCCGTCGCGGTGTTGGTGCCGTCGGTGGCCGTCACGATGTATCCGGTGCCGGGGGCCGTCGACGCGGGGATCAAGACGCCCCCGGTGAAGTTGCCCGATGCATCGGTCGTCACGGTCACGGGGTCGCCTACCGGCGTGCCGCCGGCTGTCGTGACCTGCACCGACACGTCGGTGTCGGCCGGCCAGCCGGAGCCGGTGACCGGAAGGCTCGTGCCTGCCTGAACCGTGTCAGCCGCGTCGATCGCTGCGACTGCCGCGACCGCCGACTTGACCGTCGACGATGCGAGGTCGAGTTCGACCCCTCCGCCCACGGCCGGAAGCAGATCGATCGCCAGCGCACGCACGGTGAAGCTGTCGCCCGGGATGTCTCCCGGCTCGGACTGCTCGTTGATCGTGATCGTCGCCACCTGCGAGAGCACGCCCTGCAGAACAGGATCGAGGGTCGTGAGAAGCGGTCCGGTCAGCCCGGCCAGCGTGGTCTGCAGGCCGGGGACGACGCTCGTCAGTGCGGTGTCGACGAGTGGCCCGGTCGTGGTCGCGATCGCGCCCGTCACCGCCCCGAGAACCGGAGTGAGGATGTCACCGAGGTCCAGACCGGCCAGCGCCAGGTCGCTCGTGACCGTGGGGTCGGTGGGGTCAGTGCCGGCGAACTGCGCCAGCGTTCCCTGGACGGTCACTCCGCCGCTCGCGACGGTCCCCACGATCGCCGCGGTGAGATTGACGTCGACCTGCAGCGTCACCTGCAGCTCGTTCAGTGTCGTGGTGAGAATCGACGACAGCTTTCCGTTGAGGCTGTTCGCGTGAGTTCCCGTGAGCGCCGAGGTGACGCCCTGCTGGATCGCCGAGATCATCGCGGCCGACAGCACGGGCGTGTTCGCCGGGAGGCTGTTCAGATCGGCTCCCACACCGGTCTCGACGAGGATCTGCGCGAGGTTGGCCGAGATCGTCCCGGTCTCGAGGTCGACGAGCACGGAGCCCGTCGTGTTCTCGAGCGGCTCGTTCAGCACCTCGTCCACGACGGTCGCACCGACCGTGTCGAGGCCCGCGATCGAGACATCGGAGTCGGTGGCGTCCACCGAGATCACGGGGATGCCCAGCGCCGAGAGGCTGAGGGCCTCGAGTGTCGACGTGACCGTGCCGAGCAGGCCGGTCAGCGCGCCCCCGGGGCCGACGAGGTCGCTCACCGGGGTCAGCGCTCCCTGGACAGTCGTACCGAGCGTGTCGGCGAGGTCGTCGAGCAACTGGCTGTGCAGGTCGACGTCCAAGCCCGCGATGCGGTACTCGGAGGTCTCCGTCGCGGTGTTCGACTCGGCCCGGGATGCGAGCGCGCCGATGCTGATGGAAGCCTCGTCGAGCACCGCATCGGTGAGACCGGCGACGGCGAGCTGGTCGAAGAGGTCGGTCAGCTCGAGCGAACCAGGGGCGACACTTCCGTCGATCGCGCCGGCGTCGATGGCGCCACCGGAGGTGATCGCGCCCGCCGATGCGATCGACTGGGTCTGAGTCGGCGACGAGCTGAAGCTCTGCGCGCCTCCCAGATCGCCGAGCTGCAGCAGCCCGGGCGTCGTGCCGTCGGTCAGCAGCGGCACGTTGAGCGCGCCGACGTCGATGCTGAGCGCCTCCAGCAGAGCCAGATCGAGACCGCCGAGCTCCGGACCCGCCGCGGCGGGGTTGCTGGTGATCGTGTGGCCGAGCGCGGCCACGTCCAGTCCGCCGAGCAGATCGGCGGGCAACTGGATGATCTGCCCCTGTGCTACCGACGGATCGTTCGGATTCGCGTCGTCGAGCGCGTTCGCCGCTGTCGGCACCAACGCCCCCGCGAGGACCACCGCTCCGACGGTGACGCCGGCGATGCCTCCCCCGATTGCTCTGCGTCGCCGCAGACTCTTCCCCTCGATGATTCTCATTCGCCTCTCCCGTGATGCAGATGTTCCGCGTCACAAGGCCCTCCCCAGGCGCCGACAGGTGTCGACCGAGCGCATGTCCAGACAGTATTGCGATATTTCACCGGTTAAGTCCAGCCAACGTCCAGACTTCGTTCGCAGAACGTCATGGGGAGAGACGTTTCTTCGCTGTTGAACGCAGCCGTTCGGCAGGTTGATCCGAGGATCGCGTTCTTGCAGACGAAAATCCACCTCGGCGGTACGCAGCCGCAGCGCTCTCCACAACGACGAAGACCGCCCCGCAGGTCGATGCCTGCGGGGCGGTCTCAAAGGGTGGGGCGAGGCCTACAGCGTGAGCCCGTGACCGAATCGGAACAGCGGATCCGCCGTGTCGAAGGGCACATCCGGGCGGGAGGCGACGACCGCCGCCATCGACCTGGGCAGGTCGAACGGCAGCCGGCCCTGCGCGCTCGCGACGCCGCACAGCACGTCGAGCAGTGCGGCTCCCGAGGCGCCCCAGTTGACGGTGACCGCAGCCGCCGCATCCGTGATGGGCTCGAGGATCGGCGGCCGATCCGCGAGCACGTCGACCACGGTCGGAACGGTCCGCGCGATCGCGCGCACGTGATCGAGCACCTCTTCGGAGAACTCGAGCGAGCCCGCGTGGAAGAAGTTCTCGAAGGTGGTGTCGCGCTGCTCGAACGGCGCCTGCAGGCGGATGACCGCGAGATCGGCCTCGGCCGGCGTCGCGACGACGTCGCCGTAGGCCGACGCGATCTCGGCGTCGATCCCCTCGACGTAGAGCGTGAGCCCGGTGGCGAACGGCAGCACGCCGTCGTTCGTCAACACCGTGACGGAGGCTCGCTGGGCCGCTTCTCCGGCGGCACGGAACTCTGCGCGACCGACGATCTCGTCAGCCGCATCCTCGTCGACGAACGGGTTCTCGAAGAGCCCGAGTTCGAACTTCTCGCGCAGGATCCGTCGAGCCGAGACGTCGAGCCTGTCTTCCGAGACAGACCCGTCGGCGATGAGCTCCAGCAGCAGCTCGGGGCAATCCTCACCGCCGAACTGGTCGACGCCGGCATCCAGCACTCTGCGCATGCGCTCGCGCGGCGACAGGTCTTCGACACCCCACGCGCGAGCGGGGAACGGCTGCCCGAAGATCTCGGCGTCGTTGATCAGCCCCCAGTCGGTGCAGACGAGGCCGTCGAATCCGAACCGCTCACGCAGCAGCCCCGTGACCACCGACCTGTTGAAGCCGAAGCCGACCTCCTCGTACTCGGTGCCGACGGGCATGCCGTAGTAGGGCATCATCTGGCGGGTGCCGGCGGCGAGGGCGTCTTCGAACGGCCGCAAGTGCAGCTCGAACTCGCCGCCCGGGTAGACCTGCTCGCGGCCGTAGGGGAAGTGCGGATCCTCTCCGTCGAGCTGCGGTCCGCCTCCGGGGAAGTGCTTCGTCATGGTCGACACGGATCCGGGCCCGAAGGACTCTCCCTGGAACCCTCGGATATATGCCGATCCGAGAATGCCCGTCAACTCGGGATCCTCACCGAAGGTCGCGGTCTGCCGCGCCCACCGCGGTTCGGTGGCGAGATCGACCTGCGGGTGGAGCGCAACACGCAGACCGACCGCCGTATATTCCTGCCGAGCGATATCAGCGAACCGTTCGACCAGCTCGGGGTCACGAGTCGCTGCGAGGCCGAGAGTCTCGGGCCACTGCGAGAACGGCCCCGCGAGGATCGACGCACCGGGGTTCTCGCTGAACGAGTGCCGCGGGTCGGTCGACAGGGTGACCGGGATGCCGAGCCGGGTCGAGGCGGCGAGCCGCTGCAGCTCGTTCTGCCACGCGGCGATCTCGCGCCCGGTGGGCGCGGCGCCCAGCAGATTGAAGTGCGTCATGTTCTTGCCCTCGACGAACTCGCGCGCGCTCGGAGTGCCGAAGATCGGATTGGCGTCGTCGAGATCGCCGATGGCGATCATGGTGTGGAAGAAGAGCCCGGCCTTCTCGACGATGGTCATCTCGTCGAGCAGCAGCTGCACTCTCTCATCGATCGTCAGGCTCGAGTCGAGCCACGGTCGTGCGGTGATCACATCTGTGTCGGCCATGGTCACTTGACTCCCTTGATGCGGTAGACGAGCACGGCACCCGCGAGGGCGACGAGCGCCCCGAACAGGTACCAGGTGGTGTAGCCGCCGAGCGGGGTCGCTGCGCCGAGCGCGATGATGCTCGGTGCGATGGCGGGAGCGATCGACTGCGGGAGCGCGTTCGCGATGTTCAGCACGCCGAGGTCCTTGGCCACGTCGTCGGGGTTGGGCAGCACCTCGGTGGCGAGAGCGAGGTCGACCGACAGGAACGAGCCGGCCCCCAGCCCGATGATGGCCTGTGCGACGATGACGACCGGGATCGAGGGCGCGAGGGCCAGGATCACCAGGCCGACGACCATGATCACTCCGGCGATCGCGACGAAGGGACGGCGCTTGCCGATCTTGTCCGACAGGAATCCTCCCAGCGGAGCGGAGATCGCCATGGCAGCCATCGACGCGAGGTTCGCGATGAGGATGGTGCCGACCGCTCCCTGCTCGTCGAGCTCGAACCTGGTGACGAGATACAGGGGAAGGAACGTGGCGATGCCCGCGTATCCGAACATCACGAAGAACTTGGTCAGCCAGGTCCATCCGAAGTCCGGGTGCGTGCGGGGGTTGAAGACGAACGAGCCGAAGAACGTGCCGACCGTGAATCGGGTGGCCGGCTTCTCGGTGAGACGACGGTCCTTCAACGTGAGCACGAAGATGACGACCAGCACCAGGGCGATCGCGCCGGGCACGAAGAACCGCTCGAAGTCACCCGGCAGGAAGTTCACGATGAAGCTGCCGGCGAGGATGCCGATGGGCGTCGTGATTCCGACGATGCCTGAGACCTTGCCGCGGCTCGAGACCGGCACCTGATCGGGCAGCGTGGCATTGGCTGCGGCGAGCACCGCGTTCATCGACGCCTGCACGAGGCACCAGGCCAGCAGGACGACCAGTACCGAGGTCGCGGCTCCGATGATCGCGAATCCGCCGAGGCCGACGATCGCACCACCCAGGATCCAGGGGCGACGCATGCCCCACTTCGACGTCGTGCGGTCGGAGAGACGCCCGACCAGCGGGTTCGCGATGAGGGCGAACGCGGCACCGACGCCCATGACGAGACCGAGGCTGCCCTCGGTGTTCACCGGGTCGAGACGCTGGATCTTGAACGCCATCGACACCATCACGGGGGTGAGAAGCGCCAGGTAGACGCCGAAGTTCACGGCGGCAAGCCCGGGGGTGTAGCCACGGGGTGTCTTCACCGGAGTGATGCCTGGTGCTTTGAAGCCGGTGGTACCGACGGCAGCCGCGGTGGCGGCCGATGACAGCTCTGTCATGGGGGAGTCCTTTCGGGCAAGGTTCGTCGGTCATCTGCGACCTGACGTGAAGAAGACAATACCGGAATATCGACCGATTGGTAAGTGAATATCTACCGATCGGTAATGAGAGAGAATGAGGGGGAAGGGGGAGCGATGGCGACAGCGATGACGACGGGCTCGCGTCAGGCGCGCGCCGCAGCCACGCGTCAGCGGATCGTGGATGCCGCCCGTGAGCTGTTCGTCTCGAACGGCTACCGTTCCACGTCACTGCGCGACATCGCTGCCGCGGCATCCGTGAGCCACCCCGGACTCCTCGGCCACTTCGCCTCGAAGGACGACCTGCTCGCCGAGGTCGTCGCCGGATTCGAGGAGGAGAACGAGAAAGCCTTCGATCTCATCGCGACCGCGTCGGACTCAGGCGAGCTGATCTTCGCCGACGTCGCCCGGCGAAACGCTCACACCCCCGGCTACCTCGAGCTCTTCGCGGCACTCACGGGCGAAGCATCCGCCCCTGCTCACCCTGCACATGAGCGGATGCGTGAGCGCTACGCGCGACTGCGCGAGCTGAGCTCCGAGGTGCTGGCCGATGCGGCTCTGCACGGCACGATCGGCTCGGAACGATGCGTGGCCGACGAGACCACGCGCCACATGGCCGGCTGGGACGGACTGCAGCTGATCTCCCAGTATCTTCCCGACCGCGTCGACGTCGTGCAGATGCTCGAGGAGCGCGAGTCGCTGTGGGCCCTGCCGCACCGGTGGCGGGATCCCGACCAGCCCCTCGCATCACCGAGGCCCGCCGGCCCCCTGCCTCCGGTCTTCGGCGCCGATGCGACGGACGACGACACCGAGGGATACGAAGTCGGCCGCCGCCGCCGGGCGCAGATCCTCGCCGACGCCACCCGACTCTTCGCCGGCGGCGGCTACGGCGACACGAGCCTGCGCGACATCGCTCAGGCGGTCGGCGTCTCGAAGTCCACGCTGCTGCACCACTACCCGTCGAAGGAGCTGCTGCTGAGCGCAGTGCTCGCCGAGCGCGACAGCGCCATCCGGATGCGCAGCGACGCGGTGCGCGTCGATCGTGCGGCCGACGCGCTGCGGAGCATCCCCAGCGGTGCCCGCGTGAGCGCTCTCGACGAACCGGGGCTGATCGAGGTGTACGCCGTGCTGTCGTGCGAGGCGGTGCCCGCCGCGCACCCTGCACATGACTACTTCACCACCCGCTTCTCTCAGGCGATCGACTACTTCACGGAGCTGTTCCGACTCGCCAGCATCGATGGCGACCTGCCTGAGCACCGCGACCCCGAGCACGAGGCGATCTGGCTGGTCGCACTGTGGGACGGCTTGCAGTACCAATGGCTGTACGACCGCGACGCGGTCGACATCGCCGCGCACCTGACGGCACACCTCGATGACGTGCTTCCCCTGCGCTGAGCGATGGGTCGAGCGATGCGGTGCGAGTCAGGCCGCGGCGATCACCGCGAGCACGCCCTCGCCGTAGGCGTCACGCTTTTTGGCGCCGATGCCGGTGATGCCATCGAGGTCTGCCAGTGAGGCCGGCCGGTGTTCGGCGAGCGCGCGCAGGGTGGCATCGCCGAACACGATGTAGGCGGGAACCCCCTGCTCGCGTGCGGTCTCGGCGCGCCACGCTCGCAGCGCCTCGAACAGCGGACGGTCGCCGGCGTCGAGAGCGTCCGCCGCACTCGCCTTGCGCGCCCGTGGACTGGACACCGGCCGTCCGATCGTGTCCTTGCGCAGCGGAACAGGCGTCTCACCCTTCAGCACACCGGCCGACTGCTCTCCGGGGGCGAGCGTGCCGTAGTCGCCCTGCGCCACGATGATCCCTCGCGCGAGCAGCTGACGGACGACGCTGCGCCAGTCCTGATCCGACAGATCCGCGCCGATTCCGTACGTCGCGAGCTTCTCATGCCCCTGCTGGCGGATGCGCTCGGTCGAGGCCCCGCGCAGGATGTCGATCAGATGCCCGGCGCCGAACGACTGATTGCGCTCGCGCTTGAGGCGCACGATCGTCGAGAGGAGTTTCTGCGCGGGCACCAGCCCGTCGAACGTCTCGGGGTTCTCGAGACAGGTGTCGCAGTTGCCGCAGGGCTGCGAGTCCTGGCCGAAGTAGCCGAGCAGGTTCTGGCGACGGCATTCGACCGTCTCGCACAGCGCGAGCATCGCGTCGAGGTGCTGCCCCAGGCGCATCTTGAACGTACGATCACCGGGGCTCTGATCGATCATGCGGCGCTGCTGCACCACGTCGCCCAGACCGTAGGCCATCCAGGCGATCGACGGCTCGCCGTCGCGGCCCGCGCGACCGGTCTCCTGGTAGTAACCCTCGACGGACTTCGGCAGGTCGATGTGGGCCACGAAACGCACGTCGGGCTTGTCGATGCCCATGCCGAACGCGATCGTCGCGACCATCACCACACCGTCTTCGCGCAGGAACCGCGACTGGTTCTTCGCTCGCACCTCGGCGGGGAGGCCCGCGTGGTACGGCAGGGCATCGAAACCCTGCGCGGCGAGATAGGTCGCCGTCTGCTCGACCGACTTGCGGCTCAGCGCGTAGACGATCCCCACCGATCCCTCGGGCTGCGCACGGATGAAGGAGACCAGCTGCTTGCGCGGATCGACCTTGGGCACGATCCGATACTGGATGTTGGGTCGGTCGAAGCTGGCGACGTAGTGCTTGGCCGAGGCGAGCCGCAGTCGCTCGGTGAGCTCCTTGTGCGTCGCGCGAGTGGCGGTGGCCGTCAGCGCCATGCGCGGAACACCGGGGAACCGCTCGCCCAGATCGCCGAGCGCGAGATAGTCGGGGCGGAAGTCGTGGCCCCATTGCGACACGCAGTGCGCCTCATCGATCGCGATGACGCTGAGAGTGCCGCGCTGCAGCAGGGCCGTGGTCTGCGGCGACGACAGCCGCTCCGGGGCGACGTAGATGAGGTCGAGCTCGCCGGCGACATACGCCCGCTCGACCTCTCGCCGTTCGTCGATCGCCTGCGTGGAGTTGAGATAGGCGGCGTTGACGCCGTTGGCCCGAAGGGCGTCGACCTGATCGTGCATGAGAGCGATGAGCGGGCTGATCACGAGCCCCGTGCCCTCGCGCACGAGAGCGGGCACCTGATAGGTCACACTCTTTCCGCCACCCGTCGGCATGAGCACGACGGCGTCACCGCCCGAGATGACCTGATCGACGATCGCGGCCTGGTCGCCGCGGAACTCGTCGTAGCCGAACACCGTGTGCAGTGCCTCGGCTGCCGACGGATATCGGCTGGGGGTGGCGCGCCGCGCCTCGGGGGCGGATGCCGTGGACGATGCGGTGTGGCGCGGCGCCGGCCGCCCGGCCTTCGTCGTCACCGGGGTGACGGGACCCTGCCCCCAGTCCAGCGGAGGCTCGAACCCGGCCCCCTGAGGCTCCCAGTCCATGGGCTCGGGCGGTTCGGAGGGTTCCCACTCGCCGCCCCAGGGCTCGTCTGACCCTTCGACAGGCTCAGGGACCCATCCTTCATACGGGTCACGGGGAGTCTGCGGCATCCCTCCAGCGTAACGACCCCCACCGACCTCGGCCCGCCCCTCCACGACTCAGCGGGCGTAGGTTTGATGCAGACGCCCGAAGGAGATTCCGATGACCGACATCACCGTCACCCGCGACGACGCAGAATCCCGCTACGAGATCCGCTCGGATGACACGCTCGCGGGCTTCGCCGAGTTCGAGCTGCGCCCCGGCGCGATCCGCTTCATCCACACCGAGATCGACCCCGCGTTCCAAGGGCAGGGTCTCGCCGGCATCCTCGCCGAGAAGGCGCTGACGGATGCTGCCGCATCCGGCGACGCGATCGTGCCGCTGTGCCCCTACATCGCGAAGTACCTGACGACGCACGAGATCGCCGGCGCGGAGATCCGCTGGCCGAAGCGGCCGGGGACGGCTCCCACCGAAGCGTGAGCCGGACCCCGCCGAGGCTGCACTACTGCAGGCAGGTGCCCGAGTAGTAGTCGGAGAGAGCTTCTCCTGACGCCTTGACGTCGTCGTCATATGCGTCGATGAGCGCGGTCGGGTCGTCGGTGATCGATTCCGCCGCCACCGTGAGATAGCCCTTCCACGCCTCGAGGTCGTCGGCCAGCTCGGGGGTCGGTTCGACCTCGTCCATGAGCGCGAGCCTCATTGCGACATCCCCCTCGGTGTTCATCCCCGGGATCACCGGTGCGAAGGCGGCTGCCGACGTCTGCGAGTCCTCGAGCAGCGGGCCGCAGAAGCCGGCATCCCCGCCCGAGGCACAGCCGGACAGCATCGCGACCGATGCGCCGAGGGCGAGCAGGATAATGGGAGTGCGTCGAGCGATCATCCGCCGAGCCTATGAGTCTCTCGCGCTCTCGAGTGCAGACGCACCCATGCGAAGGAGAATCCGATGACGGAGACCGCGTCCGGCCAGGTTGACGGTGTCGCACCTCGAATCGGGGAGCGCCGCATCGTCCTCGAACCGCGCGAGGTGCCCCTCGGCGGGGTGCGTGGCATGAACGTGCTGCGCGTGCTGCCGCACCGCAATCTGCCGACGATCGGCGCCTGGTGCTTCCTCGACCGGTTCGGCCCCGCCGACACCCGCATGCGCGTCGAGCCGCACCCGCACATCGGATTGCAGACCGTGACGTGGCCGCTCGTCGGCGAGATCCGTCACCGCGACTCACTCGGCAGCGACGTCGACCTGCGACGCGGGCAGCTCAACCTGATGACCGCCGGCAACGGCATCTCCCACTCCGAGTACTCGATCGGCGACGACCCGATCCCGCTCGATGCCCTGCAGCTCTGGGTCGTCCTGCCAGACGGCGCACGCCAGGGAGCGGGAGGCTTCGAGCGCCACACCGATCTGCCCCGGGTCGCGCTGCAGGCCGACGAGGGCGCGGATGCCATGGCCACCGTGGTGCTCGGCGAGTTCGCCGGCATCACCTCTCCCGCCACGGTGCACACTCCCATCGTCGGCGCCGAGATCGCGGTGCCCGCCGGCACCCGCATCCGGCTTCCGCTGCGCGCCGAGTGGGAACACGCCCTGTTGCTCGTCGAGGGCGATTCGGCGGTCGCGACGCATGGCCTGGCGCAGAACGACATGCTCTACCTCGGCGACTCGAGGGATGCCGTCGAGGTGTCGAGCGCGCAGGGCGCACTGCTGTTCCTGATCGGTGGCGAACCCTTCGCCGACGAGATCGTCATGTGGTGGAACTTCGCCGGTCGTGATCACGAAGAGATCGTCGAGGCGCGGGCCGAGTGGGAGGCGGCATCCGATCGCTTCGGTGTCGTCGAGGGGCACGACGTGCGCATCCCCGCACCTCCCCTGCCCGACGTACGGCTCATGCCCCGCGGTCGCAGGATCTGACAAGCGCCGGCACTTCGACAGGCTCAGCGACCGGTAGGGCCACTGAGCCTGTCGAAGTGTGAGCGTTACTCGGCGTCGACCGTGACGATCGTACGCACCGCCGACTCGCCGTACTGCACGAGTCCGAGATAGCGGGTGTCGGCGGCGAGGCCGGTCCAGCTGAGCTCGTAGCTCGTCGCCTGGCCGCGCACGGCCTCGATCGGGTTCGGAGTCGCTGTGAACGCGCCCTCACCCTCGGGCTGCACGTGGGCGTAGGTCATGTCCCACGTCATCGGTGCCGAGGTCGAATAGACGTTCGCGACCACCAGGTAGGTGCCCGCAGTCGGAGCCGGCAGCGTCACCTGCTCGTCGGCCGAGCCCGTCGCGGACTGCCAGCGCTCGTAGTACCGCAGGTCGTCGGGGCCCACGACCCGGTAGACCGTGAGGTCGAGGTCACTGCCCGTGTCATCCGACGAGTCGAGGTCGAAGCGCGAGAGCGTCGTGCCCTCCGGCACGTCCACGATCCACGACACGTCCTTGTTCGCGTCCCCCGATGCCTCGTCACCCGAGTGCCCGACGACACGGCCGTCCGGATCCTCCAGCAGCGTGAACGGAGTCAGACCCGACACGCCGAGCGCGAGAGCGCCGTCGACGCCGGGAGTGATGTCGACCGTGGTCGAACCGTCGACTCCCGTGCCCTCGACCTCGGCCGGAGCATCCGCCGTCACCGGGAACACCGCGATCGGCGACCGCACCGTGTTCTTCTTGCTCGTCCAGGTGAGCGATCCGGTCGCCCACTGCTCGACCGGCGCGCTCTGGTTGTCGAACGTGACGGTGTAGGTCGCGGTCTGGCCCGGCCTGTCGAACTTCAGCGTCGACGGCTCCACCGTCGCGTTCACGCCGGGCAGATCGACGGATGCCGTGAACGTGCCCTTCTCCGTCGCGGTGACCGTGCGAGTGACCGTCTGCGCGCTGGCGAGCGACCCGATCGAGAACGACGCGACGTTGAGGTCGCTGCCGTCGATCGGCTCGCCGGGGAAGTCGGCCAGGCCCTTGCCCTCGAGGAACGCCACCCAGTCAGGCACGTCGTTCAGATAGAGCAGGCCCGGGTCGAGCATGCGCTTCGGGTCGACCTGACCCGCGCCCTGCTGGAACGGGTCCGTGTTGGCAGACCCGTCGGGGTTCACCGTGTCGTACGCGGTGGTCATCATCGCGGACTTGATCTCGGCGGGCTTCGCCTGAGGCCGCTCGCTGAGATACAGGGCTGCGAGACCCGCGATCTGCGGAGAGGCCATCGACGTGCCCGACAGGATGCCGAAGGTCGGCTTCTCTCCGGGAGCGTTCTGCGTGGCCGCGAGGATCGCGACGCCGGGGGCGGCGATGTCGGGCTTCATGATGTCGCTGCCGTCTGCCAGCATCGGACCGCGGCTCGAGAATCCGGCGATCTGCGGCACGGGTGTCACCACACCGGTCGTGTTCTCACCGACGAGCGTGACCGGACGGTCGACGCCGCCCTGCACGTAGGCCAGCACGGCGGCGCGGTGCACCGAGGCGAGGTGAACGGTCGGCACGGCGTGGAAGTCGTTGTCGAGCGAGTCGGCCCCACCGGGCACGTTCACGAGCACGACGCCCATGCCACCGGCATCCTTCACGACCTGCGACTTCTCGGCGCGAGCGTTGACGCCTCGGTCGCAGACCACGATGTGCCCCGTGACCTTCGCCGCATCGAGCGTGCCGGGAAGGCACAGGGCCGCATCGGCGGCAGCTTGGCCCGCGGCCGGCGCGTCGCCCGCGTAGATCGACGGCCCGGTGACCGTCGTGCCGAACGGCACGCTCACCGACGCACCCGCCTGGGCGAAGCCGTCGAACTGCACGGTGCCCTCCCACGTGGGGATCGTCGAGGCGGCGACCGTGGTGTACCACGGCGACGCGTGATCGGCCGTGACCGAGTCGGGGCCGTCGTTGCCCGCGCTCGTCGCCACGAAGACGCCCGCTGCTGCCGCGTTGAAGAACGCGATGTCCTCCGGCGCGAGCACGGTCGAGGCGGCGCCGCCGCCGATCGAGTAGTTGATCACGTCGACCCCGTCGGCGACGGCCTGATCGATCGCTGCGATCAGGTCGCTGCCGGCGCAGATGTCGTCGGTCGTGACCGTCTCGTCGGGTCCGACGTAGCAGGCCTTGTAGGCCGCGACCTTCGCGCCGGGTGCGACACCCGAGACCTTGCCGAAGTCGACGCCCTCGATCGATGCCTTCACACCGAAGTTGCCCGCCGCCGTGCTCGCGGTGTGCGAGCCGTGGCCGTCGCCGTCACGCGGCGACAGGTAGTCGTACTGGAAGTCGAAGCCGGCAGCCTCGGCGCCGGTGTAGAAGTACTGGGCTCCGATGAGCTTCGACGAGTAGTCGCCCTTGTCCCACTCCTGGGCCTCGACCATCGCGCCTTGGAACTGACCGCCGTCCGACTTGTCGAAGTAGACGAAGGTGCCATCGGTGTACGGCTGGTTTCCCTTGTGGCGCTTGTCCTTCTTGGGCTGCTTCTTGAGCTTCTTGCCCTCGAACGACGGGTGCTCGGGGGCGATGCCGGTGTCGATGACACCCACGACCACGCCCTCGCCCGCCCTGTCGACGCCGCCGGTCTGCTGCCAGACGCCGCCGCGGCCCTTCTTGTCGTCGCCGAGACCGAGGAAGTCCGTCGCGGTCTGCGCATCGGGGTGCCGGATGAAGTCCGGGTAGACGCCGTAGACCTCCTTCGAAGCCCGCAGCTTGTCGACCTGCTCTCCCGACAGGTCGGCACTGAAGCCGTTGAGCACCACCTGGTAGGTGTTCTCGGGGGTGACGCCGACCTCTTGTGCGATCGTCTGCTGCTCGGACTCGAGATGCTCGACATAGCGCTGCGAGTCCTGCGACTGCCGCTCGAGCTGTTCGCCCTCGGCCGGCTTCGTCGCCTTGAGACCGTTGACGTCGCCGGTGTAGCTCGCGAGGGGATCGGACTTCAGCACGACGATGTAGTGACCGGGCGTGCCTTCGACCGGAGTGGGGTGGTTCACCTCCTCCGTGCCTGCGTAGCCTGCGGTTGCCGTCGATGCGATGAACAGCGTTGCCAGGGTTGTGGCCGCTGCCATCCGGAGGGGTGTTCGACCCATGCGTTTCTCCCGATGATCACGGTGCGACTGCGTTGCCGCACCGCCGTTCAAGCTACGCCCGGCTTCCGTCCACACACCAGAGTCGGGGATTATTCCTGGACGAACGGCCAGCCGTGTCGCCGATGGTCGACAGTAGGCTGGAGGAGTGGCCCCCTCCCCCGTCCTGACGACCCGCGTGCTGCTGGTCTGCGCGGCGATCGGCGTCGCCACGGGCATTCTCGGGGGGATCGCCGGCCTCATCACGCCGGTCGTCATCGTGGTCACTCCGTACCTCTACGGCCTCGTCCTCGGCTCGCACGTCCTGCCGGGCATCATCGCCCAGGAGGTGCTGCGCCGACCGTTCGTGGCCCTCGTCACGCACGTCATCGCGGCGCTCATCTCGAGCGCGTTCAACCCGGCCTGGACGCTGCGCTTCATCGGCACCGCGCTGCTCTTCGGCGCGATCCAAGAGGGCATCGCCGCGCTCACCCGCTACCGCTCGTGGGGGCCCTGGCGCTTCTTCATCTCGGCCGGCGTGATCGGCGTGATCGTCGCGGTCGTGGTGTTCTTCGCCGTCGACCTCGCGGCCTTCGCGCCGTGGCTGCAGATCGCCTATCTGATGATCGCGGTGCTCGGTCCGATCGCGTGGACGGCAGCCGGACTCGCGATCGGTGCGTCCCTGAGTCGTGCGGGCGTCGCACGACGCTGATCCGCCGCACCCGCGTTGTCCGGCGCCTCCGGCGCATGGCGATTCAGGTAAGGCTCAGCTAAGTTAGAACGGTACCGATCCGCCGAAACCGGGGTTATGCCGTGCGCTCATCCGCGCCCCTTCTCAGCGTGCGTGACCTCTCGATCACCCACGCCGATGCGGCGCACCCCTCGCCCCAGGACGCCACGTTCGACATCGGCCCCGGTGAGGTCGTGCTGCTCCTCGGCCCCTCGGGGTCGGGCAAGTCGACGCTCACGCTCGCGCTCAACGGGCTCATCCCGCATGCCGTGCCGGCCACTCTGACCGGGTCGGTCGACGCCGGCGGCGTCAGCACGGCTCACGCCGACACCGCTTCCCTGAGCACCCACGTCGCGATGGTCTTCCAAGACCCGGATGCGCAGATCGTCACCGGCACCGTCTACGACGAGGTCGCGTTCGGCCCCGAGAACCTGCTGCTCCCGCTCGACGAGGTGCGCGCCAGGACGGCGGACGCGCTCGGCCGCGTCGGCCTCTGGGAGCGACGCGACGAGAACCCGGATCGCCTGTCGGGCGGCGGGCGGCAGCGCCTCGCGATCGCCTGCGCACTGGCCATGGGATCGCCCCTGATCGTGCTCGACGAACCGACCGCGAACCTCGACCCGCAGGGCATCGACGATGTCTACGCGGCGCTGACCGATGTGGTCGCTGCCGGCGATCGGGCCATCCTGCTCGTCGAGCACAACCTCGACGCCGCGATGGGCTTCGTCACCCGCACGATCGTGCTCGACCGCGCGGGGCGCGTGGCGTTCGACGGGCCGGCGTCCGAGATCATCCGCGCACACGCCGGCGAACTCATGGCCATGGGAGTCTGGCTCCCCGGGGCGACTCTGGCGGCGCTGCGGATGCAGGATGCCGGCATGCACTTCGACGAGCTGCCACTCACGCCCGCCGACCTCGCCGCCACGCTCGCGGCCACCGCCCCTGCCACGACCCCGGCGTCCACGTCTCCGGCATCCACGATTCCCTCCACGTCTCCGGCATCCACGTCTCCGGCATCCGTGTCTCCGGCATCCACGATTCCCTCCACGTCCCGTCTGCAGGACCGGAACACGGATGCAGGACCAGAAACCGCTGTCTCGCCAGACATCCGTGCTTCGGTCCTGCAGACGGACGCCCCTTCGCGACCGACGACTGCGCCGATCATCAGCGCCCGCGGCCTCACCGTGCGCCGCCATCGCAGCGAGATCCTGCACGGCATCGATCTCGACATCGAACCGGGAACCCTCACCGCGATCATCGGAACCAACGGCGCGGGCAAGACCACCCTGCTGCAGGCGCTCGCCGGAGTCGTCCCGCCGCCGCGACGGCAGGTGACGGTCGATGGGTTGGATCCCGGCTCGGCGTCGCCGCGCGAGCTCGCGAGCCGCATCGGATTCGTGTTCCAGAACCCCGAGCATCAGTTCATCGCGCACACGGTGTTCGACGAGCTCGCGCACGGGCTTCGTCTGCGGCACACCCCGGATGCCGAGATGCGCGAGCGCGTCGATGCCATGCTCTCCCGCTTCGGACTCGAGGCCAAAGCGGGCGTGCATCCGTTCCTGCTCTCGGGTGGAGAGAAGCGCCGCCTCTCGGTCGGCACGGCCCTGATCACCCGCCCACGGGTGCTCGCCCTCGACGAGCCGACCTTCGGCCAGGATCGCGCGCGGGCCTCCGAGCTCCTCGCCCTGCTGCGTGATCTGCGCGCAGAGGGAACGACGATCGTCATCGTGACCCATGACCTCCAGCTCGTCGCCGAGCACACATCGCACACCGTGATCCTCAGGGACGGTCGAGTGCACGCCGCCGATCGCACCGACGTGCTCTTCCGCCACGAGGACCCGTTCGTCGAGGCGGGGCTCCGGCTCCCGGCGCTGCAGCGTGTGCTGGCCGACGCAGGGCGGGCGATCGCATGAGCGCGCACGCTTTCGACCCTTACGCCGCCGTCTCGACATCCTCTCCGCGCCAGTTCCTGTACGCGCTCAACCCGCTTGCGAAGGTCGCCGGAGTCGCCCCGGCCATGGTGCTGCTGATCTTCGTGCGCGACCTCGCCACCCCCGCCGCTTTTCTGGTGCTGTCTCTCGCGCTGATCATCGCGGGCTCCCGCGTGACCTGGCGCACTGCCGCGCTGCTGTTCGTCGCGCTGCCGGCCGGCATGCTCGCGATCGGAGTCGGGTTCTCGCTGTGGGTCGACGCATCGCTCGTCGACGGCAGCCGTGCCGCGCTGCAGATCGGCGAGTGGACGCTGTATCAGGGCGCTCTCGAGATCGGCTTCGCCACGGCTCTGCGCCTCGGCTCGATCGTCGCCCTGGCACTCATCGGCGGCCTGACGACCACCGGCCCCGACCTCGTGCGCGCCAGCGTGCAGCAGCTGCGCGTGCCCTACCGGATCGGCTATACGGCGCTCGCCGCCTTCCGCTTCGTGCCGCGCTTCGGCCACGAGCTCTCGGTGATCCGCGCCGCGCATCGGGTGCGCGGCCATCACGGCGGCAGCGGCCCGTTCGCGCGCATCGCGCGGGGGTGGGGCTACATCGTGCCGTTGCTCGCCGGCGCGATCCGCCACGCCGAACGCGTCGCTCTCGCCATGGACTCCCGCGCCTTCGGAGCCCACCCGACGCGTACCGAACGCCACCTCGTGCCGTTCCGCACCCGCGACACCGTCTTCGTCATCGCCTCGATCGCCGCTTCCGCCGCGATCTTCGTGCTCTTCTTTCCCTGGCAGCTGCCCTGAAAGGCTCCCGCATGGCATACAGCAAACTGGTCAAGCCCGAGTCGGCCGAACTCATCCATCTCAGCGTGCTGCGCACCGAGCGCCTCTCCGCGCACTGGATGAGGGTCACGCTCGGCGGCGGCGAGATCGAGAAGTTCCGTCCCATGGGTTTCGACCAATGGTTCCGCCTGTTCCTGCCGATCGGCGGCGACGCCGGCCTCGACCGCGTCCCCGCGAAGGCGAACAAGATGTTCGGTTATCTCAAGTTCCTGCGCATCCCCGACGGCGAGCGCCCCGTCATGCGCAACTACAGCGTGCGCGAGTATCGCCCGGCGACCGACGAGTCCGGGGCCGAGATCGACGTCGACTTCGTGCTCCACGGGTCGGCAGCCGACGGCACTGCCGGCCCTGCGTCGCGATGGGCGGAGACCTGCGCGCCCGGCGAGCACGTGCTGATCATCGACGAAGGGCTGACGTTCAACCCGCAGCGCGGCACGGATCGTGTCGTCCTGGTCGGTGATGAGACGGCGCTGCCCGCGATCGCCTCGATCTGCGCCTCTCTCCCCGCGCACGCCACGGGCACCGTGATCATCGAGGTGCCGTCCGACGAGGACGCGCTCGAGTTCCCGCATCCGTCCGATGTCGACCTGGTCTGGCTCGTGCGTCCGCATGAGTTCGAACCCGGGTCGTTCGCCCTGGCCCAGCTGCGCGAGTTGACGCTGCCCGAGGCGCCGTTCCACGCATATGCGGCGGGCGAGCAATCGCTCGCCTCCGGCGCCCGCAAGTATCTCGTCGGCGAGCGCGGAGTCGACAAGAACGACGTCAGCTTCTGCGGATACTGGAAGATCGGCGCTGCATCGCCCACGTCGAAGGCAGCCCGCGACGCGGCAGCGGAGCCCCTCTCATGAGCGGGGCGGATGCTGTGGACCCGAAGCCGAACGCGAGTCAGAGGGCCGATGCGGGGTTCGACACTCGCCCCGCCGCCGAAGCGGGGCCAGAGACGCACCGGACGCCCGATGCGGGGCCAGAAACGCACCGGATATCGTCGCCTGAGGTGCAGAATCGACCCCGCACCGCCGACGGACGAACGCGGTTCCGGTTCCCGACGGCGATCCTGCTGACGTGCGCCGCACTGGGCGTCGCCGGCGGGGCGCTGCTGGCCCCGGCGAACTGGATCTCGACGATCCTCTTCCCCGGTCTCCCGTTCGTCAGCGTCGGGCTGGCCGGTCTGTGGCTGCTCCCCTCGGTCATCGCCCTGCGTCTGCTGCGGCGTCCCCTCGTCGGCCTGCTGGTCGGCCTCCTGGCCGGACTCGTCATCGTGCCGTTCTCGGGATACGGCTTCAGCAGCGTCGCGACCAATCTCTGGTGGGCCGCATTCACCGAGCTGCCGTTCCTCTTCGTGCTCTGGCGCTACTGGGGAACCTGGTTGCACTACCTCGGCGCCGCGGTCGTCGGCATCGTCTACCCGGTGCTCGCGTGGGCATCGTTCAACCTCGGCAGCTTCGAGCTGCCCCTGCAGATCACGTTCTTCGCCGTGACCCTCGCCAGCTGCCTCGGCGGCACCGCCCTCGGCATCCTGATCGCTGATCGGCTGCGCCGCGCGGGTGTGGGATCACGCCTGCCACGCTGACGTCGCCCGGCTCAGCTCCGTCTGGCGTCTCTCGTCCGGGCACAGCTTCGGATGCCGGCATGCAGCGCGGCGTGCTCCGGCATCCGACTCCGGCGCGTCGCGCCTGCCGTCCGAATCTGTGCTCGGTGGCGTGGATCGGTTCGACACCGAACCGGACTTCCGCAAGCACGCGAAAGGGCCCCGGATGCCGGCATCCGGGGCCCTTCGAATCTGCGAGGTGTCAGCGCTTGCCGACGATCTGACGACCGACGAGGTCGCGCATGATCTCGTTCGTGCCGCCGTAGATGCGATGCACGCGGGCATCGGTGAAGGCCCGGGCGATCGGGTACTCCATGATGTAGCCGTAGCCGCCGTGCAGCTGCACACCGGTGTCGAGCACCTCCCACTCGCGCTCGGTCGCCCAGAACTTGACCTTCGCGGCATCCTCGGCGGTGAGCGTGCTGTTCTTGTAGGCGAGCAGCGCGCGGTCGATGTAGGCCCACATCGCGTCGGTGGTCGCCGCCATGTCGGCGAGCCGGAAGCGGGTGTTCTGGAAGTCGGCGATGCGCTCGCCGAACGCCTCGCGGTCCTTCGTGTAGGCGACGGTCCAGTCGAGGGCGGCCTGGGCTGCGGCGGCCGCGGCGACGCCGATCGACAGACGCTCGAGCGGCAGGTTGAGCATCAGCTGGATGAAGCCCTGACCCTCCTTGCCGCTGATGAGGTTCTCGTCGGGCACGAACACGTCGGTGAAGCTGAGCTCGGCCGTGTCCCAGCCATGGAAGCCCATCTTGCTGAGCTTCTTGCCCTGGTCGAAGCCCTCCATGCCCTTCTCGACCAGCAGCAGGCTGAACGCGTCAGGCCGGTTGCCCTCACCGGTCTTGACGAAGGTCACGACGACGTCGGCCGTCGAGCCGGAGGAGATGAACGTCTTGGCGCCGTTGAGGATGTAGCCGCCGTCGACCTTCTTTGCGTTCGTCTTGATGCCTCGCAGGTCCGAGCCCGCACCGGGGTCGGTCATGGCGAGCGCGCCCAGAACCTCACCGGTGGCCATGCGGGGCAGCCACTTCTCCTTCTGCTCCTGCGTGCCCATGTGCACGAGATACGGCACCGCCAGATCGTCTTGGATACCGAAGGCACCCGCCAGCGAACCTGCGCCGGACGCGATGACCTCCTCCATCACGACGGTGCGGAATCGGTAGTCCTGCAGCATGCCGGCGCCGCCGAACTCCTCGGGGACGGACAGACCGATCAGGCCCGCCTCGCCGGCCGCCAGCATGGTCGCCCGGTCGATCTCACCCGCGGCGTCCCACCGTTCGATGGCCTCGTTGTTCACGTGGCGCTTGACGAAGTCCTTGACGAGGTCGCGGAATGCCTCGTGATCCTCTTCGTAGATGTCGCGTTCCATGGCGTCCTCCCGAACGTTCGTGCGTCATTGCTCCGGCGATTCTATGTCGGGCCACCGACACGACGACAGCCCGTTGTGAGAATGCATCCCACAAACCGTGGGACTGGGTACCGCCATTGTCGGATGCCGCAATCCGGCCGATCCGGACGTGCACGAGACGCCGTCAGTGCGCGTAATCGGGAGCGGCGGGAAGCCCGAAGAACTCCTCCAGCGTGTGATATCCGCCCTGGTGGTAGGCGGCCGCGAGCTCGCGTCCGAGATAGCGCAGATGCCACGGCTCGGGCTTGTACCCGGTGATGCCCGAACCGACCTGCTCGTAGCGGACGATGAAGCCGTACTCCCAGGCGTTCGCAGCGATCCATTCGCCCTGCACTGTCGCCCCGAACGACTCGATGGCTCCGCACGACGAGTCGCAGGCCACGAGATCGACGGCGAGCCCGGTCTGGTGCTCGCTGTGTCCGGCGCGCGCCGAGGAGGCATCCGCCCCCGCCTGGCCGCTGTTGCGCACATGCGCGGCGTGGGTGGCGACCTGGAGGTCGTACGAGCGATAGCCGTTGTTCGCGCCGATGCGCCCCGCCCCCTCGGCGGCTGCGGCGTCGGCCATCTCTCCGACTGCTGTCGCGACGTCCGTCCGGGCCTGCCCGGAGCGTGTCGTCATCTGCAGCGGAAGGTCGGCGAGCGAAGACGGCGCGAAAGAGACCGGCGCGAGCGGACGCGCCTTGTTCACCACCACCCAGACATGGGCGGGGTCGTCGAGCGCGATGCAGGGCGCATTGCCCGCGACGACGGCGGCACGGAAGCTCTCGCCGCCACCGAAGCCGGCGATGATCGCCGGATCGTCGGCGCCCGCGATCGCCTCGAGCACGCTCGGTTCCGAGCACGGGTCGGCCGCCGTGGTCGCACCGACCTCGACCGCCGGCACCTCCTGCACCGACACCGGCTCCGGCATCGCCATCTCGGCGGGCGCCGACGCGGCGACAGGCGCACCCGCGATCGACAGCAGGATGCCGATCGCAGTGACCGCGAGACCGATGGGCAATGCGGGTCCGCGGATCGGGGAGCGCTGTGCCGCATGCTGAGGCTGCGGCGGGAAGAACATGGTCCCATTCTCCCTTAAGTCGGATCGAACAGAATTCCCCCATCGGGTTGACGGTCTGTAGTAATTATGTTCGACTGGACGACATGCGGTGGCAAGGACAGAAACTCGGCGACGTCGATGCCGCAGCGCTGCCCGGCCTCGAACAACGCACTGGCGTGCTGCGCACGGTGACCACACCGGACTTCGCGGGCATGACCTTTCATGAGGTGCTGTCGAAGTCCGCGCTCAACCATGTTCCCGGCGCATCGCGCATGCCGTTCGCATGGACCATCAACCCGTACCGCGGATGCAGTCATGCCTGCGTGTACTGCTTCGCTCGAGGAACTCACGAGTACCTCGATCTCGACGGGGGCTCGGACTTCGACTCGCAGATCGTCGTGAAGGTCAACGTCGTCGAAGTGCTGGAGAGAGAGCTGCGCAAAGGCAGCTGGGAGCACGAGACCGTCGCTCTGGGGACGAACACCGATCCGTATCAGCGCGCTGAGGGCCGCTACAGGCTGATGCCGGGGATCATCGGGGCCCTCGCGGCGTCGGGCACCCCGATGTCGATCCTCACCAAGGGCACGCTGATCAGACGCGACATCCCTCTGCTGGTGAAGGCGGCGCAGCGTGTGCCCGTCGACATCCAGATGTCGATCGCGATGTACGACGACGAGCTGCAGAAGGCGATCGAACCGGGCACTCCGACGACCCAGGCACGACTCGACACGGTGCGCGCACTGCGGGATGCGGGATTCCGGGTGACCGTGTTCCTGATGCCGATCATGCCGCACATGACCGACTCGGTAGAGGCGATCGACACGGCTCTGCGTCGCATCAAGGAGGCGGGTGCGAACCGTGTCATCTACGGCGCGCTCCACCTGCGCGCCGGAGTGAAGCCCTGGTTCATGCAGTGGCTCGGCGACTTCCGTCCCGACCTGGTCTCGTCATATCGGGGTCTGTATCCGGGCGTCTCCGCCGAGGCGCCCAAGGGGTACCGGCAATGGCTGGCCAAGCGGGCACGACCGCTGATCAGGCTGCACGGCCTCGACGGCCAGCACGAAGACGACTACCCGGTGCGCGGCATTCGGGCGTCCGCGCCGCACGGGCGCCCGGCACCCGCGTTCACGCCGACGCCCGCCCCCGCGCAGCCGATGCTGTTCTGAGGTCGGGGCGTCTGCGCGCGCAGCGGTCGAGCACGCCTGCCGCAGGCGCGTAGGCTCGGTCGTTATGGCTATCGGCTCCACCATGCACACGTTCGAAGTCCAACTCGCCGACATGGATCGCGGTGTGTACGACGACTTCTCGCTGCGTGCGGCGCGGCATCCCTCGGAGACCGATGCATACATGCTCACCCGCGTGCTCGCGTACGGACTCGAGTTCACCGAGGGCATCACCTTCGGAGGCGGCATCTCGCAGACCGAGGAGCCGGCCGTCCTCGTGCGCGACCTCACGGGCCAGATCACCGGCTGGATCGAGATCGGAGCACCCGACGCCGAGCGCCTGCACTACGGCAGCCGACTGGCGGAGCGCACGGTCGTCTACACACACCGGGACCCGGCAAAGGTCATGGCGCCCTGGGCAGACAAGCGCATCCACCGCTCAGAGGACATCCGGGTCTTCAGCTTCGACGCAGGCTTCATCGATTCGGCAGCCCCGCTCATCGAGCGCCGCAACACCATGACCCTCACCATCACCGAGCAGGTACTCTACCTCGATCTCAACGGCACGACGCTGACGACGGCGATCCACGAGCACGAGCTGGCGTGAGCTGAGCGCCGCCGCGCGGCATCCGCCTGCCACCCTCGCCCGCGCTCGAGCACCTCTGCCCGCGCTCGAGCACCTCTGCCCGCGCTCGAGCACCCCTCAGGAGGAGGACTGCGCCTGGGGAGGACAGATTCCGTGGAATTCTCCTCCCCAGGCGCAGTTCTCCTCCCCAGGCGCCGCAGCCCCGCACCCCCGCACCCCGGGCCCGCACTCCGCGGCCCGGACCCCGCGCCCCGCACCGAACACGACGAAGGCCCCGCCCCCGCGGATACAGGGACAGGGCCTTCGACAGTGACGGATCAGGCCGTGAGGTCTGACGCGGTCGGCACGCGACCGGCGATCTCCTCGATCAGGTCGTCGTTCAGACGAGCGTTCTCGAACGGAGCGTCGATCTCAGCACGCTCCAGCAGCTCGGTCATGCGCCGCTGACGCTGACGCGTGATCAGCGTCACGACGCGGCCCGTGCGACCGGCGCGGCCGGTGCGGCCCGAGCGGTGCAGGTACGTCTTGTACTCGTCGGGCGCATCGGCCTGGACGACCAGGTCGATGTCGTCGACGTGGATGCCGCGGGCGGCGACGTCGGTGGCGACGAGCACGCTGACACGACCCGACGTCAGGCGCTCGAGGTTGCGCGTGCGCTTGGCCTGGTTGAGGTCACCGTGCAGCGAGACCGCGGGGATGCCGGCGTCGTCGAACTGCTCGGCGAGCATGTCGGCGTAGGCGCGGGTGCGGGCGAAGACGAGGGTCTTGCCCTCGCGGTCGACGAGCGACGTGAGGATGTCGGCCTTGTCGCGGTGCTCGATCACGAGCACCCGGTGCTCGATGGTGCTCGAGTCCTGGTCTTCACCGGCGACCTCGTAGACGGCCGGGTCGACGAGGAACTCGTCGACGAGAGCAGCGACCTCACGGTCGAGCGTCGCCGAGAAGAGGAGCTTCTGGCTGCCGTCGGCCGTGTGGCGCAGAATGCGCTGCACGGGCTCGACGAACCCGAGCTCGCACATGTGGTCAGCCTCGTCGAGCACCGCGATGCGGCAGTCCGAGAGGTCGAGCTTGCCCTGGTTGATCAGGTCCTCGACGCGACCGGGCGTGCCGATGACGATATCGACCCCCTTCTTCAGCGCACCCACCTGGCGGCCCTGGGGCACACCACCGTAGATCTGGGTGGTGAAGAGGCCGACGCTGCGGGCGATCGGCTGGATCGTGCGGTCGATCTGCAGCGCGAGCTCGCGCGTCGGAGCAAGGATGATCGCACGGGGCGAGCGGCCGAACTCACGACGCTTGCCCGCCTGCGACTGCAGCACGCGCTCGACGAGCGGGGCGCCGAAGGCGATGGTCTTGCCCGAGCCGGTGCGGCCACGGGCGAGCACGTCACGACCGGCGAGCACGGCGGGGATGCTGGCTGCCTGGATCGGGAACGGCGTCGCCGCGCCCAGGCCGACGAGGGTGTCGACGATGTTGGATCCGAGACCGAGGTCGCCGAAGGTCACACCATCGACCTCGACCGCTGCCACGGACTTCGCCTCGAGGCGCTCGTGCACGACGTCATCCGTCGGCTCGAACTTCTTGGCGGGTGCCGCGCTCGATGTGGCGTTCCAGTCGTTGCGGCTGGGTCGCTCGTTGTGCGACGGCCGCCCGCGGGTGTCCGACGTCAACGGGCGGGGACGATCGGTGCGGTACGCGCCACCGGTCGAGGGACGCGAACGCTCGTCGCGGCCGCCCTCGATCGAACGCTGAGTGCGGTCACGGCCGAAGGCACGACGCGCACGGTCGGCGTCGTAGGAGCGCTCAGGGCGCTCGGCGCCACCACGGTCATCACGACGCGGGCTCGCGCCACGGTCATCACGACGAGGACGGTCGTCGCGGTCGAAGCGGGGGCGCTCGGCACCACGGTCGTTGAACCGGGGACGCTCGGTGCGGTCGCCCGCCCGGGCAGAACGGTCGTCGCGGTTGAAGCGCGGCCGCTCGGACGCGCCGCGGTCTTCGCGCTGCGGGCGGTCGTCGCGGTTGAAGCGCTGGCCACCGCGATCGTCGCGGAAGCCACCGGAACGCTGGTCACGGCGGTCGTCACGACCCGGACGTCCACCATCGCGGTGGTCGTTGTCGCGGAAGCCCTGGCGCTGCGAGCCGGCACCGCGGTCGTCGCGGCGCGGACGCTCGTCACGCTGGCCGCCGCGCTCATCGCGGTACGTGCCGGGACCGGTCGGACGCTGGCCGCCGCGGTCATCGCGGCGCGGACGGTCGAAGCCGGTGGAGGAGCGGTCGTTGTAGCGCGGACGGTCGTCGCGGTTGTGCGGCGCCTCGCGGCGACCCGACTCGGCGCGGTTGCGGATGCCACGGGACTCGTCGCGACCCGCACGCTCCTGCGACGACCAGCGCTGCTTGGGCGCGCCGCCCTCTTCGGCCGGACGGTAGCCGCGGTGGCTGGCACTGCGGCTGCCGGGGCGGCGGTCGAAGCCTGCCGCCGGGGTGCGCCGCTCACCGGCATCCGCGCGTCCGCCGCGTGCATCACGGGAATCGCGCGTGTCGCGCGCGCTGTCACGGCCGCCGTTGTGGCGGTCGTGGAACGACGTCTTGTTCGCGCCGTAGCGCGGCTCGAAGTTGGCCGAGGGGCGTCCGCCGCGGGGCTTCTTGTTCTTGGGCATGGGGGTGTCCTTCTGGGTTCTCGCCACGAGAACGGCGCCGCGCACACGCGCGGTACCCTGCGCGCGGTCGGATGCGACCACGCGGGGTGTCCGGACTGTCAGCGGCCGGGGCCATTCATGTGATGGTTGATTAGCGTCGAGCGACGCTCACCATCGGCCCCTGGACTCACACTTCTTACACAAAAACGTCCGCGCACTGCGCGGGTGTCCGAAGCCGACCCATCAAGTGTAGCGGTCGCACCTGAAAGAGTCCCCAACCCCCTGGTCGCCACGAGTCGCCATACGATTGCGGAGTGAACTCCGCATCCCCCACCGGCACACAGGTGCACCTCCAGCTCGGCGACATCAGCGCTCAGATCGCCCAGGTCGGCGCCTCTCTCCGCTCCCTCCGCATCGGCTCCGTCGACCTGATCGCTCCGTATCCGCTCGACTCGCCGACGCCCTCGTGCTCCGGAGTGGTGCTCGCGCCCTGGCCGAACCGGGTCAGGGACGGGCTCTGGAACGACGACGGCACCGAGCGGCAGCTCGCGATCACCGAGCCGAAGTTCACGAATGCGAGCCACGGACTGCTGCGGTTCACGGCCTACGGCTTCTCCGAGACCGCCTCGGGGACGACGCTGAGCGCGACGATCTTCCCGCAGACCGGCTACCCCTATCTCGTCGAGACGAGCGTCACGTACGTGTTGCGAGCCGACGGAATCGACGTGACGCACGCGCTGACCAACCGTTCCGCGACGGCGGCACCGGTTGCACTCGGCACGCACCCGTTCGTCACGATCGGCGATGTCGACCCGCACGACCTGGTGCTGCGCGTCCCGGCGCAGACGGCCTTCACCACCGACGAGCGGATGCTGCCCACGGGCACGCACCCGGCGGATGTCGCGCTGCGCGACGGCGTGCGCCTCGGCGAGGTGAGTCTCGACACCGGGTTCACCGACCTCGAGCGCGATGCCGACGGACTCGTCCGGCACTCGCTCACCGCACCGGACGGGCGCCGGCTCACCCTCTGGCAGGGTGCGGGATTCGACTTCGTGCAGGTCTACACGACCGACAAGTACCCGGGGCAGCCACTTGCCGTCGCGATCGAGCCCATGACAGCGCCCGCCGATGCTCTGAACAGCGGCGTCGGCCTGCGGCGCTTGGCTCCCGGCGAGACCTGGACGCTGCAATGGGGCATCACGCTCGACTGAGTTCGGCCGTGCCGGCTCCATAACTCCGGAAGAGCTGGCGGGCAGGACTTTCCGGCCCCGCTAGGGCCGACCAGCCCCCCGGTTCTCCGGAGTATGGCGCACGCCGCGTGCACGACTCAGCACGAAACGGCTGACGCCCGCCCGGAAAACGGTTCCGGGCGGGCGTCAGGCTCAGTCGTGCTGAGAACGGAAAGCAGACGCTACTCGCCGCGCTCGCGGAGCTCCCGGCGAGTCAGCTGAGAGGCGTGGGGCAGGCTCGAGTCCGATCCGGCTCCAGCCAGCGCGAGCCCACCCGACGGCGCAGGACCGTCCGAAGGCTCGGTCTCGCCCGCCGCCGCAGACCCGCCGTCGCCCGACCCCGCCTTGCGGGCACGGCGCCGCTCCTTCGCACCCTCGACGAGGTTGTAGAGCGTCGGCAGCACGATCAGCGTCAGCACGGTCGACGACAGCAGACCACCGATCACGACGATCGCGAGCGGCTGCGAGATGAACCCGCCGTGTCCGGTGATGCCGAGCGCCATCGGCGTCAGCGCGAGGATCGTCGCGAGAGCTGTCATGAGGATCGGCCGCAGACGCTTCTCGCCACCGGCCCGCACGGCATCGATCGTCGACAGCCCCTTCTCTCGATACTGATTGACGAGGTCGATCAGCACGATCGCGTTGGTCACCACGATGCCGATGAGCATCAGCACACCGATGAGCGATGCGACGCCGAGCGGCACCCCCGTGACGATCTGCAGCAGGATCGCACCGGTCGCCGCGAACGGCACCGAGACGAGCAGCAGCAGCGGCTGGCGCAGCGACTTGAAGGTCGCGACCATCACGACGTAGACGATGAGGATCGCCGCGAGCATGGCGAGACCGAGCTGCGAGAACGAGTCGGCCTGCTGCGACGCGACACCGCCCACTTCGGCCGATGCGCCATCGGGCAGGTCGACCGCGGCGAGCGCATCGGTCACCGACTGGGTCGCCACAGCGAGGTTGTCGGACGCCGGCGGCACCGTGATCGTCGCGGTGCGGCGTCCCTGCTCGGTCGTGATCGAGGTCGGGCCGTTGCGCTCCTCGACCGTGGCGATGTCCTGCAGCTGCACGACACCGAGCGCGCTCGGGATCGCGAGCTCGCGCAGCGCCTGCGCGGTCGTGGGCGGCTCGGACGACGCGAGGTAGATGGTCAGCGCGGTGTCGTCGATCTCGACGGTTCCGACCTGCTGCGGGCGCATCGTGTTCGAGACGATCGATCCGACGGCCACCTCCGACAGCCCTCGCTGCGCGGCGGCGTCACGGTCGACGACCACGGCGAGGTACGGCAGAGCGGCCGCGAGGTTGTCGGTGACCTGACCGATGCCCTCTCGCCCGTCGAGCTCGTCGACCACGGAGGTGGTCGCTGCCTGCAGGTCGTCGGAGTTCGACGCCGAGACCGTGATCTCGATGTCGCTGGAGCCGAATCCGGCCGAAGATGCGACGGTCACCTCTCCGACGTCGGTGAGGTCTTCGATCGCGTCCTGCACCTCAGCGCGAAGCTTCTCCTGGTCGGCGTCTCCGTCGGTGAGCACCGAGTACGTCACGCCGGCACCGCCCGAGAACGCGTCGCGCAGTGCCGAGCCGCTCGACCCGATCGAGGCCTGCACGTGGGTGACGCCGTCGATGTCGAGCAGGGCGTCCTCGACTGCGATCGCCGCCTCCGACTTCGTCTCCAGGCTCGCGGTCGGACCGAGATCCTGAGTGACCGTCATCGTGTTCTGGCCGGAATCGCTGAGGAAGTTGATCTTCATCAGCGGTGCCGCCGCCACTGTGGCGCCCAGCACGATGACCGCGAGGATCACGGTCACGCCCGAGTGCTTCAGCGTCCACCCGAGGATCGGGCGGTAGGCACGCTGCAGCGGCGTCAGCGGTGCATCCGGGTGCTCCGGGTCGATCTGCACACCGTTCTCGTCGAGCAGCGGCTTGCCGGGGCGCAGGAACCAGTACGCGAGCACCGGCACGATGGTCAGCGACACGAGCAGCGAGGCGACCATGGCGATCGACACGGTCACGGCGAACGGACGGAACAGCTCGCCGACCATGTCGCCGACGAACACGATCGGCAGGAACACCGCGACCGTGGTGATGGTCGACGACGTCACCGCCATCGCCACCTCGCGCACGGCGAGGCGGATCGCATCGCCCTTGTCGGCATCGCCGACGTAGTGCCTCTTGATGTTCTCGATCACGACGATCGAGTCGTCGACCACACGACCGATCGCGATCGTCAGCGCACCGAGAGTGAGGATGTTGAGGGAGTAGCCGAACGCCTGCAGACCGATGAAGGTGATGAGCACGCTGGTCGGGATCGAGATCGCCGTCACCAGCGTCGAGCGGATCGACAGCAGGAAGACCAGGATGACGATCACCGCGAAGACGAGTCCGAGCAGCCCCTCGGTCGCCAGCGTCTCGATCGACTGCTGGATGAACGGCGCCTGGTCGAAGATGATGGTGAACTCGGCGTCGGGGAACGCTTCGCCGATCTCGTCGAGCGCGGCGATGACCCCCTGCGAGACCTCGACGGTGTTCGCGGCGGGGAGCTTCGTGATCGAGATCGACAGGGCGTCCTTGCCGTCGACACGCGAGATCGATGAGATCGGATCGGTCTCCTGCACGACGGTCGCGACGTCGCCGATCGTCTCGTTCGTGCCGACGAGCGGCAGTGCGGCGAGTTCCTCGACCGAGGTGATCTTCGCGCCGGTCTGCACCGTCAGCGTCTGACCGTCTTCGGTGATGTCCCCACCGGGGAACAGCGTGCCGTTCTGCTGCAGCGCATCGCTGATCGCCTGCGTGCTCTGCCCGGCGGCCGCGAGCCTCGCGACGTCGGGAGTGATGGTGATGCGCTGGCCGACGCCACCGATGAGCTGCGCGGCGTTGACGCCGTCGACGTCTTCGAGCTCGGGGATCGCGACACTCGTGAGCTCCGCCTGCGCGTTCTCGGCGTCATCGAACCCCGTGACGGCGACCTGGATCACCGGGAAGTCGTCGATCGACACCGCCAGCACCTGGGGGCTGATGTCCTCGGGAAGCTCACCGGAGATGCGATTGATCGCCTGCTGGATCTTCTGCTCCGCAGTCGCGAGGTTCGTGCCGTAGGCGAAGGTCGCCTGCACGATCGAGGCGTTCGTGGTGCTCGTCGCCGTCGTGCCCTCGAGGCCGGGAACACCCTGGATCGCCGACTCGATCGGCGTCGAGACGTCGTTCTCGACCACCTCGGGCGAGGCACCGGGGTACGTCGTCATGACCATCAGGTTGGGCAGCTCGAGCGACGGGATGAGCTCCTGCTTGAGGTTCGTCAGAGCGAGCCCGCCGAACACGGCGGCGACGATCGTGATCAGCGCGATCAGTGCGCGGTTCTTGAGACTCAGGACGGCGAGTTTCGACAAGGCGGGTTCTCTCTCTGTCGGATCAGGCGGATGCTGCGGCGGTGGGTGCTGAATCGGACGCCTGCACAGGAGTGAGGATCCCGGCGAGGGCGTCGCGGATGAGCTCTTCGTCGAGCGGCTCGTCGTGGATCTGGGAGTGCCAGAGTACGCCGTCGATGAAGACGGCGGCTGCCCTGGCCCGGTCGATCCCATGAACGGGGGCGATGAACCCGACGACCTCGTCGGACCACTGCCTGGCGAACTGCCGCACACGCGGGTCGTGCACGGCCGCGGTCACCACTGCGCGGTCGGCCTGGATCGCACGGGCATCCGTGAGCCCCTGATGCACCAGCTTCGCGAGGCCGGCAGGCGTCACGCCCTCGATCACGACAGCGCGCCTGGTCTCGTCGATGCGCGCCTCGATCTCTGCGGCGAGCGCGCCGATGGCCGCATCGCGCAGGTCGTCGAGTGTGGCGAAGTACTGCGTCGTGGCGCCGAGCGGCACACCGGCACGTGCGGCGACCTTGCGGTGGGTGAGCGCGTCGACGCCGATCTCGATGATCAGCTCTGCGGCGGCGGTGACGATCTCGAGACGGCGCGCTTCAGGGTCACGACGGCGGCGTGTGCCCTCGCTCATCCGCAACCCCCTGCGATCATGCCTGTACTCGCGTACATGTACGCCTGTACATTTTGCACGTCGAACCTGGAGGTTCGCCCGGTGCACCCATGAGCAGGAGTCTCCGGCTACTCGACCTGACCGCGTTCGAAGTAGGCGACGAGATCGGCGTCCAGGGCGGGGATCTCGATGGCCGAGCCGTCGCCGCGCAGCGACTCGGTGGCGAGGATGCCGGCGGCCACCGCCTCGCGAGCCGCTACCGGCGAGGTCTCGGTGACTCCCCCGTCGCGCACGAACCGCAGGAACTCGGCGACGAGCAGCGCATCGGCGCCGTCGTGCCCGGCATCCGCCGCCTCGGGGACGATGAACGTCTCATCGGCGTCGGCGGCTCCGCGGTGGCGGCGGTTCCAGAGCCTGACCTCGCTGCCCGCCGTGTCGCCGGCGTTCTCGATGCGCCCTTCGGTGCCGATCACCGTGTAGTTGCGCCAGTAGTCGGGCGTGAAGTGGCACTGCTGGTATGAGGCGAGGATGCCACCGGAGAGGCGCATGTTGACCATCGAGATGTCCTCGACATCGATCACGGGGTTGAGCCCAGTGAGTGACGTCGGCGGCCAGTTGTCGACGCTGAACCAGTCTGGCATCCGCTCTCCGGTGCGATCGCGGCGGTCGGTGATGTCGCCGTAGACGCTCAGCGCGCCCATGGCCGCGACCTGCTCGGTGTAGGCGCCCGCCAGCCAGTGGATGATGTCGATGTCGTGCGCGCCCTTCTGCAGGAGGAGCCCGGTCGTGCGGCGGCGGTCGGCGTGCCAGTCCTTGAAGTAGTAGTCACCGCCGTGCCCGACGAAGTGACGCACCCACACGGCCTTGACGTCACCGATCCGCCCGTCCTGGATGAGCCCGCGCATCAGCGTGATCACCGGCATGTGTCGCATGTTGTGGCCGATGTAGAGGCGGCTGCCGGTGCGGCGCGCCGTCTCGAGCATGGCGTCGGCGTCGGCGAGGTCGATCGCGAGCGGCTTCTCGCAGAACACCGCGACGCCGGCCTCGAGGGCGCGGATGCTGAGCGCCGCGTGCGTGTCGTCGGGCGTCAGCACCATGACGGCGTCGAGGCCGGAGGCGAGCAGTTCATCGAGCGAGTCGGTGACGAGGGCATCCGGAAGCAGACGTCGCGCGTCGTCGCGAGCCCGCTCAGACGGATCGCAGACCGCGGTGATGCGCGACCCCTGGCCAGGGCGGTGCACCTCCTCGCGCAGTGTGGCGCGCGCGCCGAAGCCGATGAGTCCGATGGTGAGATCCACGGTGGTCCTTCTGAGAGTAGAGATGTGCGCGCCGACGGCGGCGTCAGCGCGAGTGAGAGATGAGGGTGTCGACGTCGGTCGAGGCTCCGGGGAACAGCGACCAGGCGAACTCGTGCAGCTGCCCGGCGGAGTCGTCTGCGGCGAGCGCACGGTCGATGATGATGCGCGCCTGCCTGTCGTAGAAGTCGGTCGGTCCGACCGTGGTCAGTGTGGGGGCGATGAGCTGCGCGTCCGGGGTGTTGCCCACTCCGATCACGGCGACATCGTGCGGCACCCGGAGCCCGAGCATGTGCGCCGCATTGATCGCCGCGATCGCCGCGAAGTCCGTGGTCGCGTAGATCGCGTCCGGCCGGTCTGCACGCGACAGCAGCCGCACGGCCGCGGCGAAGGCGCTCGCCTGCCCCTCGGTGTATGTCACGGTCCAGTCGGGATCGGCGTCGAGTCCCGCGGCCGCCATCTTCTCGAGGTACGGCGTGTATCGGGTGACCTGGGTCGGCGCGAGACGCACGACGCCCTCGGCGGCGAGACATCCGATCGCCGTGCGTCGCTCGAGCAGGTGGTCCATCGCGAGCTCGCAACCGGGGATCGCGTCCGAGCGCACCACGTCGAAGCCAGCGGGCTCGAGGTGCTCCGAGAACACCACGAGCCGCTGGCCGCGTTGCACGAGGTCGGCGAGCTTACGCTCGGCATCCTCGTCGACCCCCACCCCGTCGAGGTAGGCGACGTCGCTCTCGACCCTGTCGAGGGCTGCGTGCCAATCGCCGTCGGCGAGGATCAGCGTGGTGAGGCCGTGCTTGTTCGCCTCGGTGTTCACCGCATCCGCCACCGCGAGCGACCAGGGGTCGCTGAGCATGTGCAGTGACAGCTGCACCATGCCGCTGCGTCCGGTGCGGATCGTCCGCGCCGCGATGTTCGGTCGGTAGTTGAGTTCGTCGGCCGCTGCGAGCACTCGGGCCGCGGTGGCCTCGGCGACCCCGGCCCCCGAGGCGGCGCCCGAGCGCCCGGAGAACACGTACGACACTGTGGCCGTCGAGACCCCCGCTCGTTCGGCGACCATCCGGAGGGTCGGACGCCGCGAGGTCGTCGACTGCTGCCTGCGCTCTGCCATGGGTCAGCCCTTCGATCCGCTGAAGGCGATGCCCTGGATGAACTGCCGCTGCAGGATCATGAAGGTCACCAGCATCGGCAGGGTCGCGAGCAGCGCTCCTGCCATCAGCACCGGGTAGTCGGTGCCGTGGATGCCGACCAGCTGCGAGAGCCCGACCGACAGCGGCATCTTGGCGGGGTCGGTCGTCACGATCAACGGCCAGAGCAGATCGTTCCAGGACCACAGCACAGTGAACACCACGAGAGCGATGATGCCAGGCTTCGCGAGCGGAACCATGATCCGCCAGAAGGTCTGCCACGGATTCGCCCCGTCGATGCGCGCGGCCTCTTCGAGTTCGGCGGGCATCGACATGAAGAACTGCCGCATCAGGAACGTGCCGAAAGCACTGAAGATGCCGGGCAGGATCAGCGCCTGCAGCGTGTTCAGCCACCCCAGCGCCTGGATGATCTCGTACTGCGGCAGCAGGTACAACTGCGACGGCACCATCAGCACCGACAGGAAGACGACGAACAGCGCGTTGCGACCGGGGAACGGGATGCGGGCGAACGCGTAGCCCGCCATGGTGCACAGCACGACCTGGCCGACGGTGCGTCCGACCGTGAGCAGCACCGAGTTGGCGAACATCTGCGCGAAGGGCATCGAGTCGAAGACCTCGCCGAAGTTCGTGAACACCCACTCACGCGGCAGCAGGCTCGGCGGCACCTGCACCGAGTCGGACAGCGTCTTGAACGAGGTCAGCAGTTGCCAGATGAACGGGAAGACCATCAGGATCGCGCCGACGAGAAGCACCACGTGCACGATCCAGATGGCGCGGTTGCGGGGCTTTCCCGCTCGCCCTGCCGCGCGCCCGGGCGACGCCCCGACGACGGCGCGCGTGTCCAGCGAGACGTCACTCATAGTGCACCCACTTCTTCTGCAGACGGAACTGCACGACCGTGAGCAGCAGGATGATCACGAGCAGCAGGAAGGCTACGGCGGCGGCATACCCTCGGTCGTTGTCGAGGAACCCCGCTTCGTAGAACAGGTAGACGACCGTGCGGGTGTTGGGCATGGCCGGGTTGCTGCGCCCGAGCATCATGTAGATGAGGTCGAACACCTGCAGGGCCCCGATCACGCTGATGACGCTGACGAAGAAGATCGAGGGCGACAGCAGGGGGATCGTGATGGAGAAGAACTTGCGCACGGGGCCGGCCCCGTCGAGGTCGGCGGCCTCCATGATCGTGTCGGGGATGCCCTGGAGCCCGGCGAGGAAGATGACGATGTTGGTGCCGAGCCCGGCCCAGATGCCCACGACGGCGATGGCCACGAGGGCGGTGTTCGGGTCGGTGAGCCAGCTGCGCCCCTCGACGCCGACCGTGCCGAGCGCGGCGTTGAGCACGCCGTAATCGCCGTTATAGATCATGCGCCACACCAGCGCGATCGCTGCGGGCATCGTGACGACCGGGATGAAGTACAGCGTCCGGTAGGCGCTGCGCCCCTTGAGCCCTGCGGTGTTCAGCAGCGCGGCGATGCCGACGGCCAGCGGGATGCCGATGAGGGCGATGACCGTGTAGAGCGCGGTGTTGCGCAACGCGCCGATCAGCTCAGGGTCCTGGAACAGGCGGGCGTAGTTCTCGATCCCGACCCACTCGGCGCCGCCGAACGGTCCTGACTTGGTGAACGAGATGATGAGCGTGCGCACCGTCGGCCAGAGATAGAACACGGCGATGCCGAGGGCGGTGGGTCCGATGAACACCAGTGCCCACCACGGGGAGGCACCCGGGTTGCGGCTACGGCGGCGGAGGCCGGGGCTCGTGGCCTCCGGCATCCGCTGTGCCTGCGCGCGCGGGGGCGACGCGGTGACGGTCATGAGCGACTACTCCTGCTCGGCGTCCAGCGCCGCCTGCATCTGCGCGGCGAGGTCCTTCAGGCCTGCGTCGGGCGCGACGGCACCCGACCAGACCTGCGACAGCACCTCGCTCTCGATGCTCGTCCACGCCGAGGTGTTCTTCGAGACCGGGTAGGGCACCGCGGTGTCGAGGGCGTCGATGTAGACCTGCAGGTCGTACTGCGGCAGCGCGTCGACCCAGCCCTGCTGGGTGCCGTTGAACGCGGGGATCACGGTGCCGGTCGCCGCCTGGATCTCGGCCGCCTGCTCGCCGCTGGCGAAGGCCGCGAATGCCTTGGCCTCGGCCACATGGGGGCTCTTCGCGTTGGCGACGTTGCCCACGCCGTGGATCACGCTCTGGTTGCCCTTCGGCCCTTCGGGGAGCGGCGCGACGTCGACCGTGTCGGCGATGTCGGCGTTGTCGCCGTAGGCGATCGCCGCCCACGAACCGTTCTGGAACATCGCGATCTTGCCCGACAGGAAGAAGTCCTCGGGGTTCGTGTCGGTCATCTGCTGTGCGGTCGGCGACGACCCCGCCTCGATCAGGTCGGTCCACAGCTCTATGCCGGCGAGAGCCTCGGGCGAGCCGTAGCCGCTCTCGGTGCCGTCGGCGGAGATGACCTCGCCGCCCGCCTGAGCGATCGAGTTGTAGAAGTTCTCCTGGCCGTACTGGCTCGCGGCGACGCCGAACTGGCCCTTCGCCGGGTCGGTCAGCGCGGCGGCGGCCGCGGTGAAGTCGTCCCAGGTCCAGCCGGCGGTCGGGTACTCGACGCCGGCGGCGTCGAAGAGCGCTTTGTTGTACCAGAGCGCCACAGTGTCGAAGTCCTTCGGGGCCCCGTAGAGTGCGCCGTCGAACGTGTAGAGGTCGATCAGGCCCTGGGGGTAGTCGGCGGCATCCACGCCCGCATCGTCGAGCGGCGCGAGTTGGCCGTTCGAGGCGTAGAGCTGGAAGTTCGGACCGTTCATCCAGAACACGTCGGCGGCGGAACCGCCCGTGGCGGCGGTCTGCAGCTTGGTGAAGTACTCCTTGTAGGGAGTGACTTGGATGTCGATCGTGACGTTCGGGTTCTCCTCCTCGAACGCTGCGGCGATGTCTTCCATCGCGGGCTTCTGGTTCTCATCCCAGATGGCGTAGCTGAGGGTCACGTCGCCGCCCGACGAGCTCTCGCCTCCGGCGGCGGGCGAACAGGCGCTGAGCGCGAGGACGGCTGCCGCGGACGCGGCGAGGGCGCCGACGGTGCGGTGCGAGGTGCGGGGCATCGATGTCTCCTTTGACGGGTGCAGGGAATCGTCGCTGCGTCGGGATCTCGTGTGTTAAACGATTAGCAGTTAAACGATTAGCAAGGAGAATAGCCTGTCCGGGCGAGCGGCGCAAGCATCGATCTGCACCCGCGGCAGCGGAGTCAGAACAGCGGAGTCAGAACAGCGGTGTCAGAACAGCGAACCGAGCGCCAGCCCGAAGCCCGCTGCGAGCAGGCCGAGCAGCAGCATGCCGACGGCATTGAACGCGGATGCCCTGTGCTCGCCGTCGCGCCACAGCGCGACCGTGTCGAGCATCGCGGTGCTGAAGGTCGTGTAGCCGCCGAGCAGACCGGCGCCGAGGAGGAACGCCTGATCAGGCAGCGCCGCAGTCACGACGCCCAGCGCGAACGAGCCGGTGAGGTTCACGACGAGGATCCCCCACGGGAAGCGCCGCCCGGCGACCTTCGCAACACCGATGTCGACGAGATAGCGCAACGCTGCCCCCACGCCTCCGGCGAGCGCGGCTCCGATGAACAGCAGCGGACTCACGAGTCGGCTCCGGCGACGCGGGTGGTCGAACGGGGGCAGCCCAGGCGCACCCCGAGCGCCGCGGCCGCGAGACCGAGCACGAGACTGCCCGCGGCGTACGCGAAGGCGAGCAGCGGAGCATCCGCCCAGAGAGCATCCGTGCCCGTCATGAACGCGCTGTAGGTCGTGAAGCCGCCGAGCACGCCGGTGCCGAGAAACACCCGCAGACCAGTGGTCTGCGGCAGCCGCGCGGCGAGGATGCCGATCAGCAGCGCCCCGATCACGTTGACCAGGAGAGTGGAGACCGGGAAGCCCCCGGCGTCCGGAATCCAGAGTGCGACCCCGAGCCGAGCCGTCGTGCCGATGCTGCCTCCCGCGAAGACGAGGAGGAGGCTGCGGAGAGTCACGCGACAACTCTAGCCGCGCCATTGCAACGCATCCGCTGATTGTCAACCGGGTGTGACGGAGCGGCGCCGGGGCGAAGACTGACTCCATGAAGCCACTGTGGAAGCTCGACCGGACTCCGCCCATCGGCACACCGTTCGACCCCGGCGCACGGCACGACGTGATCATCGTCGGCGCGGGCCTCACCGGCCTGACCACGGCGGTCATGCTGACGCGCGCAGGGCTCGACGTCGCGGTGATCGAGGCAGGCGAGGTCGCCGAGCTGGCGACCGGAGGCAACACCGGCAAGCTCACCCTGCTGCAGGGCAAGCGGCTCGCCGAGATCCGCAGGCACCACTCCGCCTCCCTGGTTCAGGCGTATGTCGAGGCCAACCGTGCGGGCATGGACTGGCTGGTCGGCTTCGCCGATCACGCGGGCGTCTCGTACGAGCGGCGCACCGACCACTCGTACGCGCAGGATCCGAGCGGTCTCGACTCAGTGCGCGAAGTGCACGAAGCCGCGCGCGAGGCGGGCCTTCAGACCAGAGTGCTCACACGCGCGGAGCTCTCCGAAGCGGCTTTCCCCGTCGTCGGCGCCACAGCCCTCGACGACCAGGTGACCATCGACCCTGCGCTCGTGACGCAGGCGCTCGCGGAGGAGCTGCTCGCGACCGGCGGCACGCTGCACACAGGAGTCAGGGTCACCGCCACCCATGTCCTTCCCGAGCCGCGCGTCGAGACGCCGGTCGGGCCTATGTTCGCCGAGAACATCGTGATCGCGACGGGCTACCCGATCCTTGACCGCGGGCTGTACTTCGCGAAGATGCGGGCGTTCCGGTCGTACTGCGTGTCGTTCCGCATCGCAGGTGAGGTGCCGGAGTCGACCTTCATCTCGCTCGACTCTCCCAGCCGGTCGATCCGTCCGGTCTCCTCCGCCGACGGTCCCGGCGGCACGGCACAGCTCATCGTCGGCGGCAACGGGCATCCGGTCGGGCGCTCCGACAGCGAGGCCGCCGCTGTCGACGATCTGATCGACTGGACGAGGCAGTACTTTCCGGATGCTGAAGAGACGCACCGCTGGTCGGCTCAGGACTACGAGTCGCACAATCAGATCCCGTTCGTGGGTGCGATGCCGCGGGGACTCGGCAGCATCCGCTTCGCGACCGGATACGCCAAGTGGGGCCTGTCGAACGCGCCGGCCGCGGCGCTCCGTCTGACCACCGAGATCCTCGGGGCGAGCTGGCATGATCGGCCGTCATGGATGGTCAAGATCGGCACGCGACTGACGGTGCCCGCCGATCTCGCCCGAGGAGCCGCCGAAGGAGCCAAGGTCGCTGCGGCCGCGACCAGCGGCTGGGTCGAGGCCGAGCGCAACCCCGTGCCGGTCACCAAGCCATCGGAAGGCGAAGGCGTGGTCGCCAACCGCGGCGGCCGCCCCGTGGGCATCTCGACCGTCGACGGGGTCACACGCTCGGTCTCGGCAGTCTGCCCGCACCTCGGCGGAGTGCTCGCCTGGAACGACGAGGAGTGCACCTGGGACTGCCCCCTGCACGCCTCTCGGTTCGAGGCGGACGGCACGCGCATCGAGGGCCCTGCCCTGCAGGATCTGAAGCCGCTGCCCCGCAAGAGCGGCGGCTGATCGTCAGCTCGCCGACGAGGTCACGCTGCGTCGAGCATCGTGCAGGTCGTGAGGAACCCCACGAGCCGCGTGGCATCGTCCGTGCGGAAGAGCTCGTCGAGGGCGACGTTGAACTCCTCCTGTCTCGCGAACGGGATGTTCACCGGCTCGAAGCCTGACTGGATCAGTGCGCCCGTCATCATGATGCGCGCGGTGCGCTTGTTTCCGTCGAAGTAGAACTGCGAACGGGTCGCCGAGGCGAAGTATACGAGCGCTCGCGCCCTCGGATCTCTGAGCGCACCGAGCGCCGCGAGCAGGTTCCTGTAGTCCGCCTGCAGTTGTTCGCCACCCGTTCCGGTCGGATCGCCATCCACGGTCCCCCCGGCGGCGAGGCGCACAGCGCCACCGCCGTTGACGGTTCCTTCGCCGCGGAAGCTCCCGGACTCGATCGCCTCGTGCTCCGCCACGACACCGTGGATACGGTCACTCATCTCCTTGTTCAGCGAGAACGACCGGTCGCGCACCGCTCGGATCATCAGCCCCATACCGTCGCTCAGAGCGAGGATCTGCTCCGCTTCCTCGATTCTCTTCCCTCCGACGGTCACGCCATCGAGCAGCGTCTGCACCTGCGGCAGCGTGAAGGTGTTGCCCTCGAGAGCGGCCGCGTTCCACACCAGCTCCGGCAGCGACTTCTCGAGTCGGAACAGAGCGCGCTCCACCGTGGACGGCCTGATGAGGTCGAAGTCGACTGCTCCCGGCCGCCACGTGATCCTTCCCGTGCGCAGCTGACGCGTCGCGTCGCTGGCAATGGGATCACGAGTGCTCGGTCCTGCCTGGTGACGCGCCCGGTTCGCGGCCGCGCGCACGGCGAACTCCGCAGCCGTCATGCCCCACTTCTCGTCGGGCGCCTGATCCTCACCTCGCTCGCTCATCCCGGGTCACCACCCTTCCGTGATCTCGTCAGCCAGTTCGGTGTAACCCAGACCATAGAGGTCGATCGCCGTCTGGATCGGCGAGACGACCCGGTGGGGCCAGACGGGGGGCATGATCGTGTCGACCAAGTACGCACGCATCGTCGGCGCCAGGAGCACACCCGCCGGTTGATACTCACCGGCCTCACGCAGTGTTGCGGCCAGCCGATCTGCGACAGCGCGCGGATCGATCGACCAGATCACGATCGGGCCCGGATCCGGTGCGTGGCCGAGATAGACCCCCGCAGCGGCCACACCCGAAAGCGCTCCACTCAGGTGGCCGATCGCGCTGTTGGCGACGTCCACGGTCTGCTCCTGGCTGAGCCCCGACCTCGGAACGAAGAAGCGCGCACCCTTTCGATGCTGCGGCGCCGAATAGCGGCCCGCGAGTTCCAGCAACCTCCTCCGGTCATTCGGCGCTTGGCGCTCGAGCCGAGACACCCACTGTGCGACGGCCTCGACCTCGCTCTGGTCAACCATCTCCCAGCCCGCCAGATCCTCGAGCGTCGGCGTCGCGGGATCGGCTATCACCCGAGCTGCCACCGCGGCTGCCGGATCGCTCGCGGGCACCAGGCTCAGGTCGATGTCGTACCCGGCCGCCAGCGCGAGCTCGCGCAGGGTCTCCATCGTCGGTGAAGATTTCCCATCGCGCACGCGCTGAATGGTCGAGCGTGCGAGCCCGGTCGCTCGCGCCGACGCACTCGGGGTGCTGCCGAGTGCATCGAGGAGCGAAGGAACATCCATATCGCTATGGTAGCGAGGATGCTACAGGTGTCGCAAGGACGCGGCACCTGCAGCGGAGATGCGGCACCACTACTCGCGAGAAGCAACCGGCGGTGCGTCCCACCCCTGCTGGGGCTCGTCGCAGTTCTCGCGGAACACGTACTGCGAGGCGAGCTTGCGCTGGTGGCTGGACCAGTCGATCGCGGGGCGGCGCTGATCGGGCGGCAGGTAGCCGAGGCGGTACACGGCCATGAGCTCGAGGTCGTCGGGCACGCGCAGCAGCTTCACGATCTCGTCCCAGCGACCGGGTACCTCCATCGGGAAGGAGATGAACTGGATGCCCATTCCGAGCTCGACCGTGGTGAGCCAGACGTTCTCCATCGCGGCGCCCATGCTGAAAACCGAGTAGAACGACGAGAGCTGGCCTGGCCGGTACTCGCTGCGATCGAGCATCACGCCGAGCAGCAGCGGCGAGCCCCCGACGAGCTTGTGGTTCTCCTCGCCCAACGTCTTCGGCACCCCGAACGTGTTCATCAGCTTCTGGCCGCGCTTCGTGAACACCTGGCTCGTGAACGGGCGGAGAGCAGCGGGGAGCTTGTCGAACAGCATCCCGCTGCGCTTCTCCTCCATCTCGGCCTGGCTGAAGCGGAAATACGGCTTGTAGCGTTCGAAGAACGTGCCGTTCGACATGGCCTCGGTCATGCTCTCGCCCGAGATACGAGCGATCTGATCGATCGTGTCGCGGTTCTCGATGACCACGAACCGCCACGGCTGGCTGTTCAGCTGCGAGGGCGCGCGACCGGCCGCCTCGAGCAGGATGCGCTGATGCTCCTCCGACACCGGGTCGGGCAGGAACGGCCCGTTCGTGGTCTTGCGGCGGCGGATGGCGTCGAGCAGTTCCATGCGTTCACTTCCGGTCGGTGGCGAGGCGCGAGCAGATGAGGCCCGCGACGATGAAGGGGGCCGCGGCGAGCGCGACCAGCGGATGCCGTCGGCTGTGCGTGCCGAGGTACGGGATGGCGGCGAGCGGGGCCGCGGCGGGCGCGAGCGCGAGCGCGGCGCGGCGGCTCGCGAACTTCGGCCTGCCCCAGAGCACGGCGGAGAACGCGGCAGCAGACATCACGCAGGTGGCGATGTAGATCGCGTGGTGCAGCCAGCGGAAGTTGCTGGTATCGATCACCTTGGCGGCGACGGCCGAACCGAGGGCGACGTTCGCGGCGTAGGCGACGGCGGCCGCCGCGAACAGCGGCGCGGCATCGGTGCGTCTGCGGCGGGGGGCCATGGCACGACACTACGCCCCGCATCGGCATCCGATCTCGGCCTTGCCGTGGTGTCTCGATCTGTGCAAAGCGGGGGTGGGGTGTGGTCGAGAACGCTCGCGTGCCGTGCGGCGCCCCGTGCCGCGCCGTGCTGACGCCCGTGCGGGGTCAAAAACGCACCCTCCCGCCCGTGCGGGGTCAAAAACGCACCCGAATCGTGCGATTGGGATGCGTTATTGACCCCGCACGAAGCGGCGGATGCGTTCTTGACCCCGCAATCACCGGCGGATGCAGTCCCGCGGCTACAGGTTGGCCTCCGCGTAGACGCGGAGTGCGTCGCGGACGAACTCCGCTCCCTGCGTGCCCCCGGCCGACGTCGCGTAGTTCGCACCGAAGCGCGGATCTGCGACGTACATCTCACCGAGCCCGATGACGTACGCCTTGGCCGATTCATCCGGTCCCTGAGCCTGTCGAAGGGCGGCCGCGGGGGTTCCCGGGATGCCGGTGAGCCACTCGACGTGTCGGCGGGCGACGTCCTGAGCCACGGCGGATGCCGGGTCGATGCCGCTCTCGGCGGCCGCGATCCAGTCGCGACCGAGGTCGGACACACGCTGCTGCCAGTCGGCTCGTTCGGCGTCGGTCATCCCGCGCCACCAGTGGACGCTGTCGGCGTAGGCCTTGCGACCCCAGCGCTCTTCGACCTCCTCCCTGTACTGGGTGTGGTCGAAACCGTCGAACATGTTCTCTGCCATGAGTTCTTCACCTCCTTTCAATGCGTTGATGGTGTTCTCGACCGACGCGATCTGTCGCGCCAGCCGGTTCTGCTCCTCGCGCAGCAGAGCGAGGTGTGTCTCGAGAGCGGACTCCTCGCTCTGCCGGCCTGCCGCCTGGGTCCCTGAGCCTGTCGCCTGGGCCCCTGAGCCTGTCGCCTGGGTCCCTGAGCCTGTCGAAGGGCCGAGCACCTCGGCGATCTGCGGCAGTCCGAGTCCGAGCTCGCGCAGCAGCAGGATGCGCTGCAGGCGCACGAGCGCAGCCTCGTCGTAGTGGCGATAGCCGTTGTGCGCGATGCGCGACGGCGGCAGCAGGCCGACGTCGTCATAGTGACGCAGCGTTCTGCTGGTGGTGCCCGCGAGTCGGGCGATCTCCTGGATCGACCAATCACGACCGGTCATCGCTTCCTCCTTCCGTGAATCCGTTCTTCGATGACTCCACGGTAGAAGTTGACGCTGCGTCAAGGTCAAGCGGTGAGACCAACCGATATTCTTCATCCGTCCGTCACCCGGATCGGCCCGCCGCTCGCTACGGTCGACACGTGCCCGAATCACGCTCCGCCACGCATCCGCTCGCTCTCGCCCCCGTGATCGCTCCGCCGAGCACAGCGGATGAGTTCACGAAGCGCTTCCTGCAGAACCTCAACCTCGACCGGGGTGTCGCGCTGTCGGCATCCAGCGCCAACGATCGTTACCTCGCCCTCGCTCACACCGTGCGCGACTATCTGATGGCCCGGTGGCTCGAAGATGTGCGGCACCAGAAAGAGGTGCAGGCGAAGGGCGTCTGTTACCTCTACCTCTCGGCCGAGTATCTGCTCGGCCGCCAGCTCGACAACAACCTGCTCGCCGCCGACCTCACCGACGTCGCGACCGAGGCCCTGGCATCGTGTGGCCTCGATCTCGATGAACTCCGCGCCCACGAGGTCGAGCCCGGACTCGGCAATGGAGGGCTCGGCCGCCTCGCCGCCTGCTTCATCGACTCGCTCGCCACGATGGCCGTGCCGAGCATCGGCTACGGCATCCGCTACGAGTACGGGATCTTCCGCCAGACCTTCATCGACGGCCAGCAGGTCGAACAGCCCGATTCCTGGCTCACCCTCGGCTCGCCGTGGGAGTTCGCCCGTCCCGAAGACGCGCAGACCATCGCGTTCGGCGGCCACACCGAGAAGTACGACGACGATGGCGTCACCCGCAGCCGTTGGATCCCCGCCTGGAATGTGCAGGCCGTGCCGTACAACTACATGGTCCCCGGATTCCAGAACGGTCGCGTCAACACCCTCCGCCTATGGAGCGCTGTCGCCACGAGCGCCTTCGACCTGCGCATCTTCAACTCCGGCGACTACGAAGAGGCCGTGCGGGCGCAGACCTACGCCGAGAACATCTCGAAGGTGCTGTACCCCGAAGACTCCACTCCGCAGGGCAAGGAGCTGCGCCTGCAGCAGCAGTACTTCTTCGTCGCGGCATCCATCCACGACTTCCTCGACAACATGCTCGCCGAGGGCTTCGACCTCGCGAACCTGCCCGAGCGCGTGATCTTCCAGCTCAACGACACCCACCCGGTGATCGCGGTGCCCGAGTTCATGCGCGTGCTGATCGACGAGAAGCACCTCGAGTGGGATGCCGCGTGGGCGATCACGCAGCAGTGCTTCGCGTACACGTGCCACACACTGCTTCCCGAGGCGCTCGAAGTCTGGCCGGTCGAGCTGTTGGGCCGCCTGCTGCCCCGACACCTCGAGATCATCTACCGCATCAACGACGAGTTCCTCATGGCCGTGCGCGAACGCTTCGGCGACGACGAGATGCTCGTGCGCAACATGTCGATCATCGCCGAGCATCCGGTGCGCTCGGTGCGCATGGCGTACCTCGCGACGGTCGCAGGAGCCAAGGTCAACGGCGTCGCCGAGCTGCACTCGCAGCTGCTGCGCGACAAGGTGCTCCATGACTTCGATGCGTTCTTCCCGGGCAAGTTCACGAATGTCACGAACGGCGTGACCCCTCGGCGCTTCCTGCGCCTCGCCAACCCCGAACTCTCGACGCTCATCACTGCGGCCATCGGCGACGGCTGGACCACGGATCTCGAACGGCTGCGCGAACTCGAGCCGTTCGCTGCGGATGCCGAGTTCCGCACCGCCTTCGCCCAGGTGAAGGCCGCGAACAAGCGGCGTCTCAGCGCAGTGCTGCGCGAGCGAGACGGCGTCGAGATCAGCGACGGGCACATGCTGGATGTCATGGTCAAGCGCCTGCACGAGTACAAGCGGCAGCTGCTGAAGGTCCTGCACATCGTCACGACCTACGAGGGCGTGATCTCGGGGCGCACCGCGGTGTCGGACGTCGTGCCGCGCACCGCGATCTTCGGGGCTAAGGCTGCCCCCGGTTACGCGATGGCGAAGCGCATCATCCACCTGATCAACGCCGTGGGCGAAGTCGTGAACACCGACCCGCGTCTCGAGGGCCGGCTGAAGGTCGTCTTCCCGCCGAACTACAACGTCACCCTCGCCGAGCGGGTGATTCCCGCGGCCGATCTGTCGGAGCAGATCTCGCTCGCAGGCAAGGAGGCGTCTGGCACCGGCAACATGAAGTTCGCGCTGAACGGGGCGCTCACGATCGGCACCGACGACGGGGCGAACGTCGAGATCCGCGAGCTCGTGGGCGACGACAACTTCTACCTGTTCGGCATGAGCGAGCCCGAGGTCTCCGACCTGTCGGCTCGCGGCTACCGGCCTCAGGACTTCTATCAGGCCGACGAGGGGCTGCGTCGGGCGATCGACCTCATCGCCTCGGGCGCCTTCTCACGCGGCGACCGCTCGGTGTTCGAGCCCGTCGTCTCGAATCTGCTCTACGAGGACCGGTTCATGGTGCTCGCCGACTACGGGTCGTACATCACGGCCCAGAGCAGAGTGGATGCCGCGTATGCCGACCAGGATGCGTGGACCCGCTCCGCCATACTGAACGTCGCCCGCACCGGCTTCTTCTCATCCGACCGCTCGATCCGCGACTACATCGACCGCATCTGGCACACCCCGCCCCTCGTCTGAGTACCCCCGGCCCGTGTGCAGGACCGAAGCACGTCTGCAGGAGAATCCCGGCCGAATCGTCCTGCAGACGTGCCGGGATCCCGCAAGCGGCATCCGCCCTTCCGGCCAGCCCGGCCCGTGTGCAGGACCGAAGCACGTCTGCAGGAGAATCCCGGCCGAATCGTCCTGCAGACGTGCCGGGGTCCTGCAAACGGCACACCCACGCACCTCCCTCTTGACACAATCGAGATATATCGTGTTATGCTCGCCACACACGATATATCGTGTTCCCTCGAACCAGGAGAAGCAGACATGACCGAGAAGTGGCTCATCGCCCCCGGCGAAGAACGTGTCATCGACATCGAGAACGTCACCCGACTGAAGATCGGTCTGGTCGGCGGCCAGGTCGATGTCATCGCGCACGACGAACCCGGCATCCGCATCGAGGTGCACGGTGTCACGACCAAAGACCTCCGCATCGAGGCGAACGACGGCGAGGTCGAGATCGACCACCCGCAGCTCGGCTGGGACAACTTCCTCGAGGTGTTCCGCAACTTCGGCTCGGGCGGCCCCAGGGCCGAGGTCAGCGTCGCGGTGCCTCGCTCGATCGCGCTCAACCTCGGCGTCGTGAGCGCCGGCGCACTCGTCTCGGGCATCCGCAACGACGCCCGTCTCAACACGGTCTCGGGTGACATCATCGTCGACACCCTCATCGGAGACCTCACGGTCAACTCGGTGTCGGGCGACGTTCAGGTGCGCGGCCTCACCGGCTCGATCAGCGCGAACAGCGTCTCGGGCGACGTGGCCGTCACCGGCACCATCCGTCGCGCCACGGTCGACATCGTCTCGGGGTCGACCCTCGTCGACGCCGCCGGCGACGTGAACGCCATCAACATCAACTCGGTCTCCGGCGGCACCACCGTTCGCCTCGACGAGTCGCTCGCCGCGAACTACGTCGTGCGCTCGTTGAGCGGCCGACTGCTGATCGACGGCATCGAGCGCGGCTCCTCCGGGATCAACAACTACACGGGCTCGACCGGAGAGCTCGCAGGACGCTTCGTCGACCTGCGCGCGAACTCCGTCTCGGGTGGCGTGACTGTGCTCCGCCGCACGCCCACCTCGATCGAGAACGACCCCGAATGGGAGGAAGCATGAGTCCCGCAGTCTTCTCCCACGGCGATCTCAGGCTCTACCTGCTCTCGCTGCTCGCCGAGGCACCCCAGCACGGCTACGGCATCATCCAGGCCCTGACCGATCGCACGGGCGGCACGTACACGCCGAGCGCCGGCACCATCTACCCGAGGCTCGCGAAGCTCGAGGAAGAAGGCCTGGTGAGCAAAACCGCCGACGGTCGCACCACCATCTATGCGATCACGGATGCCGGACGCGCCGAGCTCACCTCCCGCGAGGGCGACCTCGCGGGCATCGAGGCAGGGCTCACCGATTCGGTGCGACTCATCGCCAACGAGGTTCGGCAGAGCGTCAAAGAGGCCATGAAGAGCCTCCGCGCGGACCTCGCCACCGCCGAGAAGGACGACCGCGCAGCATCCAAGTCTCGCCCGCGCACCGCAGGCGACGACGAGCGCATCATCAGCCGCGAGGAGATGCATCGAGCGGATGCCGTCATCAACGCCTTCCGCGCCCGCGTGCGCACCGACCTCCGCACCCACGTGGCGAAGGGCGGCACGCTGCCGGCATCCGTCGTCACGCAGCTCGAGGACGGGCTGGATGCCGCCGCCCGCGGCATCACGACCGCACTGGCGTCGCTCGGGCGCTGACCCCGCGTTCACCTGATACCCGAAGCCCCTCTCGTCGAACGACGAGAGGGGCTTCGGTCGTGCGGATGGCTGACGTTCTCCCGGTCGGCTGGGCCGTCCGGTCGATCTGACCCGCCCGGCGGGATTCGACCAGCCATCCGAACCGGAAAGGACGGACGAGCCCTACTCGGTCCAGATCTCGGGCTGGGTGTCGGGCACCGGGTCCTGCAGGGGCACGACCATCACGGGCCGCTGCTGACGATGCGCGAGTCGGGCGGCGACGGATCCGGTGAAGAACTCCCGGATCGACTCGCCGATGCCGCGCTTGCGGGTTCCGACCACGATCAGCTGAGCATCGAGCTTGTTCGCGAGCTGCTTCATCGCGAGGGCCGGGTCGCCCACGAGCTGGCGGGCCGTCCAGGTGAGGCCCGTGCCATCGAGTGCGGCGGCCGCCTCGGACTGCACCACCTCGAACTCGGCGACGCCCGCAGTGAGATTGATGTCGATCGGCGCGGAGTGCACGTATCCGTCGGGGTCCTCATAGGTGACGAAGCGCGTGACGTCGACGTGCACCACCACGAGAGGCACACGCAGCAGACGCGCGTAGCGTGCGGCCTCCTCGATCACCCGCGAGGGCTGCCCCGGCTGCATCCCTACGATGACCGCTTTCTGCAGCGTCGCGTTCTGTGCCGCCTCATCAGAGGCAGTGGCGTTGTTCTCGGTCATGAGGATCGCTCCCTTCGCCAACCTGGCAACGAGCCAGTGCGGTCTACCCGCGTGCTATTCTGAATGCTACTCTTACCGGCCCTCAGCCGGTGTCGTGAATGACTCGGGCAGATGTTTGTCCGCAGCTTAACTCGTGAGGGGGTCTCAGGCATGGGCCGTGGCCGTCAAAAGGCGAAACACACCAAGATCGCCCGCGAACTGAAGTCGTTCAGTCCGTCGGTGAACTACTCGGCGCTCGAGCGCGAGCTCGCGCACCCGAGCGATGCTGAAGACGCATACGTCGACAAGTGGGCCGACGAGTATGCGGACGAAGACGAGGACGAACTCGAAAAGGCCTGACCGCCGATTCGTTCGTCGTCGACTCCCCCGTGCGATGCACGGGGGTTTCGTCGTGCCCGGAATGCCGGAGCCCGTCGCCGACCGAGCACTGTCGGTGGCAGACCGACCGCGCCCGGCCTGAGAGGATCTCCTCATGGCTCGCGTCGTCTCGCTCTTCCGTCACCCGATCAAGGGCTTCACTCCCGAATCCGTCGACTCCCTGACCGTGCAACCCGACGGCCGGATCGCCGGCGATCGCGTGCTGGCGTTCCGCTTCGCCGATGCGAGCGCTCCGGAGCATCGCGACGGACTCGACCACTGGCCGAAGGCGAAGGGGCTCTCGCTGCAGGACTTTCCCGGGCTCGCGGCGCTGCGCACCGACTTCGACGACGATCGGCAGCGCGTGCGGATCGCGCACGCCGGAGCAGTGCTCGTCGAGGCGGGACTCGATGACGCCGGCCGTGTGGAGCTCGCGGATGCCGTGACCGAGTTCGTGCTCGCGAGTGCGGAAGGCCGGCGGATCCGACGCCCGGGGCGGCTGCCGCTCGTGCTGGTGGGCGATGGAGTGACGTCGAGGTTCCAGGACCGCGCTCGCGGATATGTCTCCGTGCACAGTCGCGGCAGCGTAGACGCGCTGAGCGACGCCCTGGGCTTCGGCATCGACGACCGTCGATTCCGCTCGAACGTCGTGATCGACGGCAGCGCCCCCTGGTCAGAGCTCGACTGGACAGGGGAGCTGAGCATAGGTCAGGTGACGTTCCGCACGGCGGGCCCGATCGTGCGCTGTCTGGCGACCCACGCCAACCCCGACACAGGCGAGCGCGATGCCAAGGTGCTGAAGACTCTCACGAGCGACCTCGGGCAGGATGAGCCGACTCTCGGCCGACTGCTGCTTCCGGGGCAGGCTGCAGCGGAAGGAACAGCAGAGTGGGCCGGCGGCATCATCAGCGTCGGGGACGAAGTGCGGGCGCACTGAGGCCACACCGGGGCGCCTGCCTCCCCGCGACTCACCACCGGCCGTGCCGGCGCTCCCAGTCCTCTTCGATCGTGCGACGGCGTCCGGCGACCCACCCGGCGGGGATCACAGCGACCAGCACTCCGACGAGCAGCCATAGCGGGATCAGCCAGCTGCCGGTCGCGTCGTGCAGCAGTCCGATCAGCAACGGGAACACCGCCGCGACGGCGTAGCCGATGCTCTGCACGAACCCGCTGAGCGCGACGGCGCTCTCGGGTGTGCGGGAGCGGATGCTGAGCAGCACGAGCGCGAGCGGGAACAGCGCGGCCGCGAGTCCGAAGAACGCGACCCACAGCGGCAGACCGACGGTGGGGAGGAACAGCATTCCCGTGAGACCGATGAGCCCGAAGGCGATCGCGATGAAGAACACGGGCCTGGTCGCCTGGAAGCGCACGATGAGGATCGGCACGAGCAGCGAGCACGGCAGTCCCATCAGGCCGAACAACGAGAGCAGCAGCCCGGCGTTCGCAGGCGACACGCCGCCCACATCGATCATGATCGTGGGCAGCCAGGCGAACGACACGTAGGCGATCGTCGACGAGGCCCCGAACACGAACGCGATCGACCAGGCCATGGGCAGCCGCCAGAGCCGACCGAAGACGCGAGGGCTCGCGGGCGTCGTCGCGATCGGGCCGGTCGCCATCGAGGCGGCATCCACTTCGTCGCCCGCCGCGTCGGCAGTCGAGGCGGCGCTCCGCGGAGCTGCCGCGACGGCATCCGCTCGACTCGTGACCAGCATCACCACCCACGGCACCAGCGCGATCGCGGCGAACACGCCCCACAGGCCCAGCGAGACCCGCCACCCCGCCGAGTCGGCGACCGGCACCGCGACCAGCGGCGGCACGAACGTCGACACCGCCATGGTGGTCGAGTACACGGTCATCATCAGACCGAGTCGATCCGGGAAGTACTTCTTCACCAGGGGTGGCAGCAGCACGTTGCCCGACCCGACACCGGCGAAGACCACGGCGGTCGCAGCGAGCAGCGACGTCGAATCGACCGCGAGACCGCGCAGCAGCAGACCTGCTGCGATCAGACCGATCGCGACCACCGCCACACGCTCGAGCCCGAAGCGGCGCTCGAACAGCGGGGTCAGCAGACCGAAGACGGCGAAGCACACCGGCGGCGCCGCGCCGATCAGACCGACGACGACCGACGACACCGCGAAGTCCTCTGCGACGTGATCGAGCACCGGTGACAGGGATGCCACGGCGGACCGCAGCGAGAAGGCGACCAGCACGATGCCGATCAGGGCGAGCGCACGTCCGCGCCAGAGCGGTTGCGCACCCGTGGTCACGAGGTCTGCGACCCCTCCACCCACGCGAGGTACTCGTCGGAGACCGTGCCGGTGACGTATCGGCCGTCGAAGCAGCTCATGTCGAGATCGCTCAGCACGGAGCCCTCGGTGATCGCGGACTTGAGGTCTTCGACCTCCTGGTAGACCAGGTGATCGCAGCCCAGCACGGCGGCGATCTCGGGGATCGTCCGCCCATGGGCGATGAGCTCGTGACGCGACGGCATGTTGATGCCGTAGACATGCGGGTATCGCACGGGCGGCGCTGCGGATGCGAACGTCACCGAGGTGGCGCCGGCGTCGCGGGCCATCTGGATGATCTCCTTCGACGTCGTGCCCCGCACGATCGAGTCGTCGATCAGCAGCACGTTCTTGCCCTGGAACTCGGTCGACATCGCGTTCAGCTTCTGACGCACGCTTTTCTTGCGCACGGCCTGCCCGGGCATGATGAAGGTGCGGCCGACGTAGCGGTTCTTGTAGAAGCCCTCGCGGTACTCGATGCCCAGCTTGCGAGCGACCTCCATGGCCGCGGGGCGCGACGAGTCGGGGATCGGCATGACGACGTCGATCTTGTCCATCGGAACGTGCTTGGCGATCGTGTCGGCCAGCTTGTCGCCCATGCGCAGACGGGACTCGTAGACCGAGACGCCGTTCATGACCGAGTCGGGGCGAGCGAGGTAGACGTACTCGAACGCGCACGGCGCGAGCGTCGCATCCTTCGCACACTGCCTGCTGTGCAGTTCGCCCTCGTTCGTGATGAAGATCGCCTCGCCGGGTTCGACCTCGCGGACCACCTCGTAGTCGGCGTTCTCGAGCACGAGCGACTCGCTCGTGACGACCCATTCGTCCCGGCCCTCTGCGCCCGGGACGGTCGACGGTCGACGGCCGAGGATGAGGGGGCGGATGCCGAACGGGTCGCGGAATGCGAGCAGACCGTAACCGGCGATGACCGCGATGACGGCATAGGCGCCCTCGATGCGCCCATGAGTGCGCTCGACGGCCTCGAAGACGCGCTCGGCGTCGAGGTCGACCGTCGAGGTCGTGTTCTGCAGCTCGCCCGCGAGAACGTTGAGCAGCAGCTCGGTGTCGCTCGAGGAGTTGAGGTGACGGCGGTCGCGCTTGGCCATGTCGGCCGTGAGCTCACGCGTGTTCGTCAGGTTGCCGTTGTGGATGAGGATGATGCCGTACGGCGCGTTCACGTAGAACGGCTGCATCTCCTCTTCGTTCGACGCCGTGCCCTTCGTGGCATAGCGCACGTGCCCGAGTCCGACGTTGCCGAGGAGTCCGCGCATGTCACGAGTGCGGAAGGCCTCGCGGACCATCCCCTGCGCCTTGGCATTGTGCATGACGCCGTTCGCCTCGGCTGTCGCGATGCCCGTCGCATCCTGACCGCGGTGCTGCAGCAGCAGGAGTGCGTCGTAGATGTCCTGATTGACCGGGGCAGAGCCCACCATTCCGACGATGCCGCACATGGACTCTTACTTCGCTCCGTCCGCATAGGCGCCGACCAGGCGCACTGCTCCACCGTCGACGCCCTTGGCGCCCTGTTCGAACTCTCCTGCCGGACGCGCGCCGAAGCCCACGGTTCCGACCTGCCACGCGGGCATGCCGTCTGCCGCGAGCGCCGCGATGGCGGCATCCTTCTTGTCGGCTGCGACGATCGCGAGGAATCCGACGCCGAGGTTCCAGGTGCCCTCGGCGGATTCCAGCGTCGACCCTGCGATGTCGCTGAGCACGCGGAAGACCGGGCTCGGCGACCACGTGCTGCGGTCGACCTCTGCCCAGCTGCCCTGCGGGAGCACACGGGCGAGGTTCGCCGCGATGCCGCCGCCGGTGACGTGGCTGAGCGAGTGCACTCCGCCCTCCCCTGTTGCGCCGCCGAGCTGCTCGATCAGACGCAGCAGCGGAAGCGTGTAGAGGCGCGTCGGCTCGAGCAGAGCCTCGCCCCAGGTCTTGCCGAAGTCGGCGGCGTTGTCGCCGTAGCCGATTCCCGCGTTCGTGACGATATGACGCACGAGCGAGTAGCCGTTGGAGTGCAGCCCGCTGGACTCGACGGCGAGGACGACGTCTCCGTCTTGCACACGGTCGGCCCCGAGGATGCCGTCGGCCTCGACGACGCCCGTCGCCGCCCCTGCCACGTCGTAGTCGCGTGGTCCGAGGAGCCCGGGGTGCTCGGCGGTCTCGCCGCCGATGAGTGCGGTGCCGGTGGCGGTGCACGCCTCGGCGATGCCGCGCACGATGTCGGCGATGCGCTGCGGGAAGACCTTGCCGCAGGCGATGTAGTCGGTCATGAAGAGCGGCTTGGCGCCCACCACGACGATGTCGTCGACGACCATGCCGACCAGGTCTTGGCCGATCGTGTCGTGCTTGTCGATGGCCTGCGCGATGGCGACCTTCGTGCCGACGCCGTCTGTGCTGGTGGCGAGCAACGGGCGACGGAAGTCGCGCAGCGCACTCGCGTCGAACAGGCCGGCGAACCCGCCGACACCGCCCAGCACTTCAGGGCCGTGCGTCGCGCGCACGGAAGACTTCATCAGCTCGACGGCGAGATCGCCTGCAGCGGTATCGACGCCGGCTTCGGAATAGGGATTGGTGGGGGAGGCAGCCACACCTCCAGCCTACCGCCCGGAGGGACCACCTCTCCCCGCCCTCGATCTCCTACGATGGGGCCATGGCCGACAAGCCGCAGTGGTTGATCCGCGAAGACGCGAGCGTTCCGGTGCTCGTCGCGCTCGCATTGCGCCAATCCCTCGGCATCCGGGCCCCGGAGGACCTCCCGAGCCTGCGCGATCTGCCCGTCAGAGCGCCGGATGCCGTCGAGGTGACACCCGAGCTCGAGAAGCAGTGGCGCGACTACTGGGACATGACGGTCGAACCCCGCGCGCACCCCTCCGGCGTGCCGCTCGAGCTCATCGAGGGCTTCGACACTCTCGTGGCCCTGCCTGCTACAGGTGCCGAGCAACTCGCCTCGGCGATCCCCCCGCATGCGGAATCGGCGATGCACTTCGCCCGGGTCGCGCACGATCGCTACGTCGCGTCGATCCGCAGCTCGATGGCGAGCCGGTCGGGCAACGGGAACATCGGCGGCGAGGCGTACCGGGCCTATGCGAGCGCGATCGCCGAGTTCGAGCGCGAGATCGGGCGGCGTGCGCATTCGTTCGAGCTCAACGTGCAGGTGCTGCCGTTCTCGCAGCGGGGGATCTGGTGGATCGGGGCCCTCACGGTCGCGGTGACCGACGGGCTGCGCCGCGACGTGGTGTCGTTCGACGCGGCGATCCGACCGATCATCGCAGAGCTGGCCTGACGGGGCCTGCTGCGCGCGAGCGGGTCAGTCGTTCTCGATGATGGTCTCGTGCTCGACCCTGACGACGTGATCGTGGCGGCGGGCGAGCCGCTCGAGGATCAGCGCGACGATGCTCGCGAGGGCGAAGCCGATCGGCACGGTCCACAGCAGCAGGAAGCCGAACACCTGTCCGGGCGGGTAGACGACGTTCGCCGCTTCGGAGGGTTCGAAGCTGCCCATCATCGTCAGGATGCCCGCGGCGATGATGCCGAGCACGACGCCGATGCCCATGAACACGCCGAAGCGCGGCACGCGGCGGACGGTCGCCTCGACCGTCTGGGGGGAATCGTGGGAGGACATGCACCCATTCTCCCACTGTTGCCTGTGGGAGGGGTGCCGGTCTGCCGAGCATCTCGGCGTCGCCGTGGTGCGGCCCCGGGCCGGCGCCTTCTACGGGTCAGGGACGCAGCGGCAGGACGTCCGACAGATCGGCACGTGTGCCCGAGGCGCTGACTCGGCCCGAGCCGGCGGCATCCGACCAGTGCTCCGCACCCGTGGCGACGGCGATCCAGGTGGCCGGGTCCATCTCGACGACGTTCGGCGGAGTGCCGCGCGTGTGCCGTGGGCCCTGGATCACCTGCACGGCGCCGAACGGCGGCACCCGCACCTCGACGCTGTTGCCCAGAGCCTTCTCGTCGAGCAGCTGCAGCAGGTAGCGCACGGCTGTCGCGAGATCGGTGCGCTGCGGCTTCTCTCCAGCCGCATCCGCCCCGCGCACCTCATCGAGCGCCGCGCGGCCGTCGATGATGTCGATCTTCCTGGAGGGCATGGGAACAGGGTACGCCGAGCCGGCTCGCTGCTTCGCTGGTGCACACCGGCTTCCGCCCCCCCCGATGCCCCGCGCAGGCATAAGCTCGAGGCGATGAGCCGGAATCCCGACACCCTGCACGGCGCGAGAGCCCAGTTGCTCGCCGCGACGCAGCGCAGTGAGGGCTGGACGAGGCCCCTGCCTCCGGTCGACGGCACCGCGCATGCGGCATCCGTGCTCGTGCTGTTCGGAAAGCTCGACAGCATCCCGGCGCAGAACGACGCCGCGACCATGGCCGCGGATCTCGACGTGCTGCTGCAGCGCCGAGCGGCCACGCTGTCGTCGCACCCCGGGCAGGTGTCGTTCCCGGGCGGCCGGGCCGAGGATGCCGATGCGGATGCCGTCGCCACAGCCCTGCGCGAGGCCGAGGAGGAGACCGGTCTCGACCCTGCGGGCGTCGAGGTCCTCGCCACTCTCGCCGAGATCCCGCTCGCCGCGAGCAACCACATGGTCACCCCCGTGCTCGGCTGGTGGCGTTCGCCGTCGCGTGTGGCGGCCGTGGATCACGCCGAGACGGTCGACGTGTTCCGTGTGCCCGTGGCGCAGCTGCTCGATCCCGCGACCCGATTCACCTCGACGATCCACCGCATGGGTCGCACCTGGAAGGGGCCCGCGTTCGATGTCGACGGCACGATCGTGTGGGGCTTCACGGCGATGGTGCTCGATGCGCTGTTCGACGCCGCCGGCTGGACCGTGCCCTGGGATGCCTCGGCGGAGCGCCCGGTCGAACTCTGAGGCGCAACCAGCCGAAACCCGCGCGCCCGCCTCGGTAGTCTGGACAGGTGAAGATTCTCGTCCTCGGTTCCGGTGCCCGTGAGCACGCGATCATCCTCGCTCTGCGAGCAGAGACCGCGGAGCACGAGATCGTCGTCGCCCCCGGCAACGCCGGAATCGCGCAGGACGCGACGCCGGTCACCCTCGACATGCTCGACGGCGCCGCGGTGACCTCATTCGCCAACGAGCACGCCGTCGACCTCGTTGTCGTCGGCCCCGAAGCACCGCTGGTCGCGGGTGTCGCCGACGTGCTGCGCGCGCACGGCATCCCCGTGTTCGGCCCCGGCAAGGCGGCGGCTCAACTCGAGGGCTCCAAGTCGTTCGCGAAGCGGATCATGGATGCCGCCGGCGTGCCGACCGGACGAGCGGTGCGCGCCACCACCCCCGCCGAGGTCGAGGCCGCGTTCGACGACCTCGGCGCCCCCCACGTGGTGAAAGCCGACGGGCTCGCCGCGGGAAAGGGCGTCATCGTGACCTCCGACCGTGCGGAAGCCCTCGCGCACGCCGAGCACTATCTGCCCTCCGGCCCCGTGCTCATCGAGGAGTTCCTCTCCGGCCCCGAGGTCTCGCTGTTCTTCCTGAGCGACGGCGACACCGTGCGCGCGCTCAGCCCTGCCCAGGACTTCAAGCGCGCGCTCGACGGCGACGAGGGCCCCAACACCGGCGGCATGGGCGCATACTCTCCGCTGCCGTGGCTGGCCGATCAGTTCGGCAGCGAACAGGCCTTCGTCGAAGAGGTCACGCGTGACGTCGCGCTGCCCGTGATCCGTCAGCTCGACGAAGAGGGCACCCCGTTCATCGGTCTGCTCTACGCGGGCCTCATCCTGACTCCCTTCGGTGTGCGCGTGATCGAGTTCAACGCCCGTTTCGGCGACCCCGAGACGCAGATCGTGCTTCCTCGCCTCGTGACGCCGCTGTCTGAGCTGCTGTTCGCCGCGGCATCCGGCACTCTCGAAGACCAGCCGGAGCCGGTCTTCAGCGACGATGTCGCCATCACGGTCGTCCTCGCCAGCGAGGGCTACCCCGAGGCTCCGCAGACCGGCCGCCCGATCGAGGGCCTCGCCGATGCGGCGGCCGTCGAGGGCGTGCGCCTCGTGCACGCTGCGACCGCCAGCCCCGATGCGCCCGGAGGCTCGCTGATCGCGACCGGTGGTCGTGTGCTGAACGTCGTCGCCGTGGCATCCGACTTCCGCACCGCTCGCGACCGGGCGTACGAGGCCATCGGCCGCATCACTCTCGAGGGCTCGCACTTCCGCACCGACATCGCCGCCCGCGTCGCGGAGTAAGCCCCGAGTCCCCGGCTCTCGCTGCTAGAGGGTGATCCAGTACCGGCGGAGCATGGCGTGACCACGCGCCGACTGGTCGCTGACGTCCTGCAGCACACCTCCGGCGCCCTCGATCGTGCGGTACGAGCCGACGTTGTCGTCGTCGCACGTGACGAGCACGCGCTCGAGTCCGATCTCGCGTGCCCGCTCGAGCCCGAGACGCAACGCCGCTGACGCGTATCCCTGACGACGACGCGACTCGCGCACCGAATAACCGATGTGTCCACCCGCCTCGCGGAGCCACTCGTTGAGATCGTGACGGAACGACAGGAACCCGACGACCTCGCCGTCGTCGACGATCCAGTAGAGGTCGTTGTGCACGGCATCCTCGGGCAGATCGGCCGCGGTGTCGGCGAGCAGCCTCGACTTCTCGATGAGGGCGTCGAGCGTCGCACCATCCGGGGTGACCGGCGCGTGCAGACCCGATCCGTCGACGTGCCCGTCACCGAATTCGGCGACGGCAGCCGCCCAGGAGTCGAACAGGTCGGTGGTGGGCCTCGTGAGCTCGATCGTCATCGCCCGATGAGATCACATCGAGGTTCCTGACCGCAAACCGGAGAGCCGGGCCATCCGCACGATGGTGCAGAAGACCCGGCTCGATGTCAGGGGTCGGTCAGGCGGCGGGAGCGGGTGCCTCCGCGGGCGCGGATGCCGCAGCATCCGCCTTGTCGTAGCGACCGAGGAAGAGCGACGCCACGAGGGCTATGACCATCACGCACGCCGGCAGCAGGATCGCCTGCGACATGCCCGCGGCGAAGCCCTCGGCGACCTGCGGCGGGAGTGATCCTCCGCCTTCGATCCCCGCGGGAGCGTCGGCGAGACCCGGCAGGTTCGCCTCGAGACGCGACTGCATGAACGCGGCGATGGATGCCGACCCGATGACCGATCCGATGGTGCGGGTCGTGTTGTAGATGCCCGCGCCCGCACCGGCCTGACGCGGCGGAAGCTTGCGGGTCGCGGTGGTCGCGAGCGGCCCCCACATGCCCGCGTTGCCGACGCCCATGAGCGCCGAGGGCAGCAGGAACATCCAGATCTCGGTGTCCATGTTGATCAGGGCCGAATACCAGACGAGCGCGACGACCACGCAGAGCAGACCCGGGATGAGGATGATCCGCGGGTCGATGCGGTCGAGCAGCTTGCCGGCGAACGGGGCCAGCACACCCGACAGCACGGCCATCGGGATCAGCAGCAGCGCGGCCTCGGTCGGGGTGAGCCCCCGCGCGGTCTGCAGGAAGAACATCATCGGCAGCGACATGCTCGTCACCGTGAACCCGACGGCGGCGATCGCGACGTTGGCACCCGAGAAGTTGCGGTCGCGGAACAGCGCGAGCGGCACCAGGGCCTCGCTGCGCGTGCGCGCCTGCTGCACGATGAACAGGGCGAGCACGACGAGGCCGGTGATGATCAGGCTCCAGACCGAGATCGGCCCCCAGATCACACCCCAGTCGAACTTCTCGCCTTCCTGAAGACCGAAGACGATGAGGAACAGCGCGACCGCGCTCAGGATGACGCCGAGGATGTCGAAGCGATGCGGACTCGTCTGCAGCTTGGGCACGAGGCGCCAGGCGAGCACGAACGCGACGATGCCGACGGGGATGTTCACGAAGAAGATCCACTCCCAGCCGAAGCCGTCGACGAGCAGGCCGCCCACGAGCGGTCCGACGAGAGTCGCGACACCGGCGGTGGCACCCCACAGGCCCATGGCCGCGCCTCGGCGCTCGGGCGGGAACGTGCGTGTGATGACCGCCATGGTCTGCGGTGTCATGAAGGCGGCGCCCAACCCCTGCACCGCGCGAGCGGCGATCAGCATCTCGAGCGAGTTCGACAGCCCGCACCAGAGCGACGCGAGAGTGAAGATGGCGAGGCCGATGAGGTAGATGTTCTTCGGGCCGAAGCGGTCGCCGAGGCGTCCGGTGATCAGCAGCGGCACGGCGTACGCGAGCAGGTAGGCGCTCGTCACCCACACCACATTGTCGAGGTTGTTGGTGGTCGGATCGAGGGCGGCCTTGATCGCCGGGTTCGCGACCGAGACGATCGTGGTGTCGACCAGGATCATGAAGAAGCCGATCACGAGCGCCCAGAGCGCGGGCCAGGGGCTCGCGGGTCGGTGCCCTGCGGCGAAGGTGCCGGTCGAGGGACCGGATGACGCGGATGCCGTGGGCTGGCCTCCGGTCGAGGGAGAGTCGGTCATTGCTGTGCAGCCTTTCGCTGAGCGAGGTAGCGGTCGGTGTTCTCGAAGCTCGTCGGTCCCCAGGGGAATGCCTCGGCTTCGAGACGTTCGAGGAGCGAGTCGAGCCAGCGCAGCTCGGCGTCGAGCAGCACCTCCTGGCGCTCGAACTCGACGAGCACCTGCTCGGGCGCGCCCGTTCGGCGAGCGCCGATCAGTCCGTCACGGTGCAGCGCGTGGGCTTCGGCGAGCGCGGAGCGGCGGGAGCGGAGACACTCGATGACGTCACCGCGCTCGAGGTTGTGCGCCTCGGCCAGGGCGATGCGGAACTCGGCCGGCCGGTCGATGACCGAGAGCTCCCGCAGCAGCCAGTCGACCAAGGCGTCTGTTCCGGCATCCGCGAGCGTGTAGGTGGTGCGCTCGGGTCGATTGCCCTCCCGGTCGATGCCCACCTCATCGATGAGCCCGGCTCGCTGGAGCCGGGCGACCGTGTGATAGAGCGTGCCATTCGTGATGGTGAGCAGTCGCTCATCGCGGCGAGCGCGCATCAGGCGCACCATCTCGTAAGGGTGCATGTCGCCCTCGCGCAACAGCGCGAGGATCATCACCCCCATCGGGGTCAGTCGCTCCATCAGGTGCTCCGACATGTGCTCCACCTCAAATAGTCCAGGTGGACTATAGGCTCCTCCAGCAAGAATCGGCAACGTATCGAGCGCGTTCGCGCTGCTGGGGCGAACCGGGATAATGGGCGGGTGAGCACACCTTCGGACAGCAACGCGCAGACCATCCCCGGCTGGCGCCACATCTACTCGGGCAAGGTCCGCGACCTGTACGCCTCGGATGACGCCGCCGACACCCGCATCCTCGTGGTCGCCTCCGACCGCGTGAGCGCCTTCGACTTCGTGCTGTCGCCGGGCATCCCCCAGAAGGGCGCACTGCTCACGCGTCTCAGCCGCTGGTGGTTCAGCCAGCTCGGCGACGTTCCGAACCACCTCGCCGAGGGCGATATCCCCGCAAGCGTCGCAGACCGCGCCATGCTCGCGCAGTCGCTCGAGATGCTGCCCGTCGAGTGCGTCGTGCGCGGCTACATCACCGGATCCGGCTGGGCCGAGTACACCGAGAGCGGCACCGTGTGCGGCATCCCGCTGCCTGCCGGCCTGCAGAACGGCGACCGGCTTCCCGAGCCGCTGTTCACCCCGGCCTACAAGGCGCCGATGGGCGAGCACGACGAGAACATCACCTTCGAGCAGACCGTCGAGCTCGTCGGCGCCGAGCGAGCGGCCGAGTTGCGCGACGTCTCGCTCTCGCTCTACACCCGTGCGGCGGCGATCGCCGAGGAGAAGGGCCTGATCCTCGCCGACACCAAGTTCGAGTTCGGCACGGATGGCGACGGCTCCCTGCACCTGGCCGACGAGGTGCTCACGAGCGACTCGTCGCGGTACTGGGATGCCGAGGCCTGGCGCACCGGTTCGACCCCGAGCGAACGCATGGCGAGCTTCGACAAGCAGATCGTGCGCGACTGGCTGGCCTCGAACTGGGACAAGCAGGGCGAACCGCCGACGCTTCCCGAGGACATCGTCGAGCGCACCGCCGCCCGCTATCGCGAGCTGATCGAGCGCCTCGGGGCCTGAGTCCCGCTCCCGGCTCCCCCGCTCCCGGCTCCCCCGCTCCCGGGCTCCCACGCCCCCAGACGCCTGGGGAGGAGAACTGCGCCTGGGGAGGAGAGATCCTCGAGAATTCTCCTCCCGAGGCGCAGAAGTCCGCCCGAGGAAGCACCCCACGGCACCCAGGGAACACTCAGGAATCGGTAGTGTTGCTCCAGCACTCCCACTCCCACTCCCCTCCCTCCCTCCCTCCCTCCCCCGATCCTGAGGAGCCCGCATGCCCCTGTGGAAGACCCACGGAAACGGCCGCACAGTCGAGCCCGGCGCCGTCGTCAAGCCCGAAGAGCGCCTGAACTGGCCGGCCACGATCGCGATCGGCGCCCAGCACGTCGTCGCGATGTTCGGTGCCACGTTCCTCGTGCCGACGCTGACAGGCTTCCCCGTCTCGACGACGCTGCTCTTCAGCGGTCTCGGCACCCTGATCTTCCTGCTGATCACCAAGAACCAGCTGCCCAGCTACCTCGGCTCATCGTTCGCCTTCATCGCGCCGATCACCGCCGCGGTCGCCGCCGGCGGCACAGGCTCGGCACTCGCGGGCGTGGTCGCCGTCGGCATCCTGTTGACCGTCGTCGGCCTGGTCGTGCAGTTCGCCGGCCTCCGCTGGGTCGACGCCCTCATGCCTCCGGTGGTCGCCGGAGCGATCGTCGCCCTGATCGGCTTCAACCTCGCCCCGACCGCATGGAACAACTTCCAGCTCGACCCGGTCACGGCGACCATCACGCTCGTCGCGATCATCCTGTTCGCGGTGCTGTTCCGCGGGTTCCTCGGACGCATCTCGATCTTCCTCGGCGTCGCGGTGGGCTTCATCTACGCGGCCTTCACCGGCTCTTTCGACGTGCCGAACGCGCTGCGCGGCGGCAAGACCCCTGCAGAGCTCATCGCCGACGCGCCCTGGGTCGGCCTGCCCGAGTTCCAGCTCCCCGACTTCATCGCCCCCGGCACCTGGTCGACCATCGCGATGTTCCTCCCCGTGGTGCTGGTGCTCGTCGCCGAGAACGTCGGCCACGTGCGCGGCGTCGCGACGATGACCGAAGACCCCGCCATCAACAAGCACACAGGTCGCGCCCTGATCGCCGACGGCGTCGCCACGACCATCGCCGGCGGCTTCGGCGGATCCGGCACCACGACCTATGGCGAGAACATCGGCGTCATGGCCGCGACCCGCGTCTACTCGACCGCGGTCTACTGGGTCGCCGGTCTCTTCGCGATCCTGCTCGCTTTCTCGCCGAAGGTCGGCGAGGTCTTCAACTCGATCCCCGCCGGCGTGCTCGGCGGTGCGACGACCGCGCTCTACGGTCTGATCGGCATCATCGGCATCAAGATCTGGGTCGACAGCAGGGTCGACTTCTCGCGCCCGGTCAACCAGTACACCGCAGCTGTGTCGCTCGTGATCGGCATCGCCGGCTTCTCGATGCAGCTCGGTGACTTCGCGTTCGGCGGCATCGTGCTCGGCACGGTCGCGGCACTGCTGATCTATCACGTGGGCAACGCGATCGCCCGCGCGCGCAAGACCGGAGCCGACGACCCGAGGCCTCTCGAGGCCGTTGGTCCGCTGGGCGGCGACCCCGCCTAGTCACGCACCACTCACGAACGCGAAGATCCCGGATGCTGCCGCTGCGGCATCCGGGATCTTCGCGTTCGGTGGCGGGCGGGGCTCAGGCGATGACGGCGAGAACCGCGTCGGGCGCGATCGACTGAGAGAGCTCGACCCGGTGCGACAGGATGCCGGCACGATGAGCTGCGACCGTGGTCTCCATCTTCATCGCGTCGAGCACGGCCACCGGATCGCCCTCCGCGACGCTCGCACCGTCGTCGGCGAGCCAGCGCACGAGCGTGCCCGGCGCCGGCGAGCGCAGCTCGGTCGGATCGGATGCCGCCGGCGCGCCCGCAGCAGCCGCCGGACCGGCCATACCGCCCAGACCGCCCAGACCGCTGAGACCACCGAGACCACCGAGACCGGCGAGCAGACCGACCGGCAGCCCGAGCACGACGCGGCGTCCGTCGATCTCGACGGGGAAGCGCTCGAGATCGGCATCCGGAGCGGGGGCGGGCCGCAGCTGCGGCTCCAGGCGCGGCAGCAACGTGCGCTCTATCCACTGCGTGTGCACCGCGAAGGTCTCGGTGGCGAAGGCCTCGTCATCGAGCGCGAGCAGATCGAACGGGATGACGGTCGCCGGGCCCTCCACCTCGAGTTCGCGCAGCGCCCGTCGAGCCCGCGCGAGCGCCGCATCACGGCTGTCGGCGTGCACGATGAGCTTCGCGATCATCGAGTCGAAAGCAGGCTGTACGACGTCGCCCGCTTCGATCCCGCTGTCCCATCGCACTCCTGGGCCGCCCGGGATACGCAGCGATGTGACATGGCCGGGGCTCGGCAGGAAGCCACGTCCCGGGTCTTCCGCGTTGATGCGGAACTCGATGGCGTGCCCTGTCGGCGTCGGGGTCTCGGTGAACGAGATGCCCTCTCCGAAGGCGATGCGGAACTGCTCCCGCACCAGATCGGTGCCGGTGACCGCCTCGGTGACGGGGTGCTCCACCTGCAGACGCGTGTTCACTTCGAGGAACGAGATCGTGCCGTCTGCGGCGAGGAGGAACTCCACGGTTCCCGCACCGCGGTACTGCACCTCGGCGCAGATCGCCCTGGCCGCATCGTGGAACCGCGCGCGCTGATCGTTCGACAACCCCGGCGCCGGCGCCTCCTCGATGAGCTTCTGGTTGCGTCGCTGCATCGAGCAGTCGCGGTCGCCGACCACCACGATGCCGCCGAGCCCGTCGCCGAGCACCTGCACCTCGATGTGACGCGGGCTCTCGAGGAACCGCTCGACGAAGCACTCTCCGCGGCCGAACGCGGCGACGGCCTCACGGGTCGCGGCATCGAAGGCCTCGGCGACCTCGGAGAGCTCCCGCACCACCTTCAGGCCTCGTCCGCCACCGCCGAATGCCGCCTTGATGGCGATCGGCAGTCCGTGCTGCTCAGCGAAGGCCACGGCCTCTGCGGGGCCGGCCAGCGGCTGATCGGTGCCTGCCGCCAACGGTGCTCCGACGCGCTGTGCGATCCGGCGAGCGGTCATCTTGTCGCCGAGAGCGTCGATGCTGTCGGGCGAGGGTCCGATCCAGATGAGGCCGGCACCCTCGACGACTCGAGCGAACTCCGCGCTCTCCGAGAGGAATCCGTATCCGGGGTGCACGGCATCCGCCCCGCTCCTCCGCGCCGCGTCGAGCAGCGCATCGATGGAGAGGTAGGTCGTGGCAGCCGTGTCTCCCCCGAGGCCCAGCGCCTCGTCGGCGAGTCGCACGTGCAGGGCATCGGCATCCTGGTCGGCGTAGACCGCGATCGACGTGTACCCGGCTTCGGCGCAGGCACGGATGACGCGCACCGCGATCTCTCCACGGTTCGCGATCAGCACCTTGGTCATGAGGTCTCCTTGACGATGAAACGAACTCGCACTCCGGGCGGCAGCTGGCCGGCGAGGTCGAGGCTGCGATCGGTGAGGGCACCGATGATCGGATATCCGCCGGTGAGCGGGTGATCGGGCAGGAACAGCACGGGCTGGCCGTCCGGAGGCACCTGGATCGCGCCGGTCACCGCCCCTTCGCTGGGCAATTCTCCGCCGATCGACCGCTTCAGCGGCACGGCGCCATCGAGTCTGATGCCGACCCGATCCGAGCGCGGCGTCACGGTCCACTCCTGGCCGGTGAGGCCCGCGAGGGCTGCGGGCGTGAACCAGTCGTCACGCGGACCGAGGGTGACCTCGAGCTCGACGAGGTCACCGGGAGCAGGGAGCGTCCTCGGCACGGTTTCGGGTTCGACGGGATGCGGTGCCGAGTCGCCCACACGCAGCACGTCGCCCGCGGCCAGCGGAGCCGGTCCGAGACCGGCGAGGGTGTCGCTCGCGTGGCTGTGCAGCGCTGGTTCTGCGGCGACACCGCCGCGGACGGCGATGACATAGCGCAGCCCGCTGGCGGGGTGTCCGAGGGTGAGCTCGTCGCCGTCGACGGTCGCGAAGGGCACGCCGTGCGCGGGCCGACGAGCCACGCCGCCGGCATCTATCAGTTCGAGAGAGCCGACCGCACCCGCGACAGCGGCGACCCCCGCACCGCGGAAGCGCAGCACCACACCCCCGACGCTCTCGAGCACAGCGGCGCCGGGCGCATTGCCCACCGCACGGTTCGCCTCGTGCATCGCGCGACGATCGGCGACTCCTGACGCCGAGACGCCGAGCGCCGCGAAACCGGGGCGACCGGCATCCTGCACCAGGAGCTGCAGCGACGGACGCACGATCTCGACCTGGGTCCCGATCTCGATCTGGGTCGCGATCGCGACCTGTGCGGGAGAACCCGGATCCGGCGCGCCTGCGGCGGCGTGTCGATCGGTGACACGCCGAGCGTCGGCGCGATCGTCTGCGTCCTCCGACATCACGACCTGCTCACGCACGCTCTCGAACCGCACGGTGGTGCCCGGCGACAGCAGCGCTGGCGGGTCGCGGTCGATGTCCCACATCAGGGCATCCGTGCGTCCGATGAGCTGCCATCCGCCCGGACTCTCACGCGGGTAGACCCCGGTGAACTGTCCGGCGAGCGCCACAGACCCCGCGGGTACCCGGGTGCGGGGCGACGAGCGGCGCGGCACGTCGAACAGCGGATCGCTGCTCACCACGTAGCCGAAACCGGGAGCGAAGCCCGAGAACGCGACGTTCCAGTCGGCAGCGAGGTGGCGATTCACGAGTTCTGCCGCCGACACGCCCAGCAGGGATGCCGCCTCGCCGAGGTCCTCGCCGTCGTATCGCACCGGCACCGTGACCTCGCCGGTGGCGGGCAGGTGGGCGGTGTCGATCTCGGTCGCTGCGAGCACGTCGGCCAGGTCGGCGGCCGAGATGACGAGCGGGTCGAAGCGCACGAGCACGGTGCGCGCGCCGGGGATGCGCTCGACGACGCCGTCGACTTCGCTCCAGGCGAGGTTCAGGCGCATGGCCTCGTCGAGGTCGGCCGCCTCGACGAGAAGCGCGTGATCGGATGCGGTGAGGATGCGCATCAGCTGGCGGCACCGGTGATCCGTGCATCGGCGAGCTGGAGGGCGGTCGAGAGAACTGTCATGTCAGACGCCCGCGAACGGCGCGATCGTGATGCCGGCGTCCTGCAGCATCCGCTTGGTCTCGGCCGCCATGGCCACCGAACCAGGACTGTCTCCGTGCACGCAGATCGACTGCGCGCTGACGGGCACGTCGGTGCCGTCGACCGCGCGGATCACTCCCTCGCCGGCCAGGCGCACCATGCGCTCGGCGACGACGGCGGGATCGTGCAGCACTGACCCCGGCTCAGTGCGCGAGACGAGCTGGCCGTCGGGCTGATACGCCCGATCGGCGAACGCCTCTGCCGCTGTCCGGAGCCCCGCCCGTTCGGCGACGTCGAGCACGACTCCTCCGGCCAGGCCCAGCAGCACGAGGCTCGGATCGATCGCGCGGATGGCCGCCACCACGTCCTTCGACTGCCGTTCGTCGCGCGCGATCGTGTTGTACAGCGCTCCGTGCGGCTTGACGTAGGCGACCCTGCCGCCGACTGCGGCGGCGAGACCGATCAGCGCCCCGAGCTGGTACTCGACGTGGGCCTGCAGCGTGGCCGAGTCGATCTCGACCTTCGTGCGACCGAAGTTCTCGTAGTCGCGGTAGCCGGGGTGCGCGCCGATCACGACGCCTCCCGCCACGGCACTCACGAGGGTCTCGCGGATGCCCTCCGGGCTGCCGGCGTGGAAGCCGCACGACACGTTCGCGCTCGTCACGAGTCGGAGCATGCTCTCGTCGTCGCTGACGATGCGGTCGGGGACGTTCTCGCCGAGGTCGGAGTTCAGGTCGATGGATGCCATGGGGTCACGCTCCGGTTCCGAGGAAGGCGAAGATGGGGCCGACCGAGACGATGCCCATGTACCAGGTGAGCAGCGTGACGACCGTGCCGGCGATGAGCAACCACATCGGGTACTTCTTCGTGCCGAGCAGGTCACGACGGAACCAGCCGATGTACATGAAGACCGTGAGGCCGATGGGCAGGATGAGCCCGTTGAACCCGCCGACGAAGACGAGGATCGCCGCCGGCGCCGTGCCGATCGACAGGTAGACGATCAGCGACACCACGATGAACGCGACGGTGGCCAGCTGCAGCGGCCAGCCGCCCCTGAGCTTCTTCGTGAAGGTCGAGAGGAAGGTGGCCGACGTGTATGCCGCTCCGATCACCGAGCTGATGGCCGCGGCCCAGAAGATCGCGCCGAAGAGGCGCAGCCCCGCATCGCCGAGCACGGCACCGAAGGCCTGTCCTGCGGGGTTCGCGGCCTGGCTCGACAGGTCGAGCGAGACGCCCGAGGCGACCACTCCGAGGATCGCGAGGAACAGCACGTAGCGCATGACGCCGGTGACGAGGATGCCGTTCGCCGCGGCGCGCATCACCGGGCCGGCCCTCTCCGGGCCGGTGTGACCGGAGTCGAGGTAGCGGTGGGCACCCGAGTACGTGATGTATCCGCCGACCGTTCCCCCGACGATCGTGGTGATGGTGGCGAAGTTGAGCTCATCAGGCACGAACGTCTGTCGCAGGGCCTCGCCGATCGGCGGTTGGGCGATCACGGCGACGATCACGGTCATCACGATCATGCCCAGGCCGAGCACGACCAGCACGATGTCCATCACCGGGCCGGCCTTCTTGATGAGGAAGATGATGATCGCGAGGGCCGCGGTGAGTGCGCCGCCGAGCTTGGGATCGATGCCGAGCAGGGCGTTCATGCCCAGTCCGCCACCCGCGATGTTGCCGATGTTGAAGGCCAGACCGCCGATGACGACGAGCACGGCGATCAGGTGGCCGGAGTAGGGGATGGCGCTGTTGGCGAGCTCTCCGGCGCGTTTGCCCGAGGAGGTGATCATGCGCCACACGTTCAGCTGCACCGCGATGTCGACGAGGATCGAGACGAGGATCGCGAACGCGAAGGCGGCTCCCATCGTCGCGGTGAACGTGGCCGTCTGCGTGATGAATCCGGGGCCGATGGCGCTGGTGGCCATCAGGAAGATCGCGCCGATCACGGCGCTGCGGCCTGCGCGTCTCTTGGCTCCGGCGAGGCGGACCTCGTCTTCTGCGGACAGCGGGGGTGCGGTGTTCTCTGACATTGCGGGGGATTTCCCATCGTCGTTGGTGGGTGTCGAGTGACACCCAGTGTAGAACGGAACGAACGTTATTGTTCAACAACTTTGTTTCGCCTGTGCTACGAAAGAGTTGCATTCGCATGTTGCGGCGGTTCCGTCCTCGAACGATCCGCCAGCTCTGCCGCCTACGATGAAGGCATGAACCAGCAGGGCATGCTCGCCGATGCGCTCCGTCAGCAGATCATCGACGGAGCCTTCGCCCCCGGTTCACGACTGTCGGAGTCGGCCATCGCCGAGCGCTTCGGCGTCGCACGGAACACGCTGCGCGAGGCGTTCCGGGCTCTCTCCGAGCAGGGACTGCTCGAGCATGTGCCGCACCGAGGCGTCTCTGTCGCCTCGCCGTCGATCGCCGACGTCATCGACATCTACCGCGCACGCCGGGTCATCGAATGCACGGCGCTCCTGCACTCCGAGCCCGAGCACCCCTCGGTGCAGCGCATGCAGCAGGCGGTGCGCGCCGCCGAGGCAGCCGCCGAGAACGCACTCCTCGACGACAGTGAGACCTGGCGCGCGGTGGGCAGCGCGAACATGGCGTTCCACGTCGCCCTGGTCGATCTCGCCGACAGCCCCCGCCTGGCCCGCACCTATCGCGACCTGGCGGCAGAGCTGAGGCTGGCGTTCCTGAAGATCGATGACCCCCGCTCGCTCCACGAGCCGTTCGTGCGCAAGAACCGCGCCGTGCTCGACACCTTCCTCACGCGAGGTGCACAGGAAGGTGCGGCCGAGCTCGAGCGCTACCTCGTGCAGTCGGAGCGCGTCGTGCTCGGTGCATTCGCCCGGATGCAGCTGGGCTGACACGGCCAGCGGTAGACGAGGGCTACCGCGGCGCGATCATTCCTCGTCGCGCAGAGCCCCGGTGGCCCTCGTCCTCGCGTCCGGATCGCGCGGGGCGAGCGTGAGCGGAAGCGGCGCCTCGGGCTCGGGCAGACCGTAGAGGCGGCGCACCCAGCGTCGCGCGTCTTCGAGCGGGTAGGTGTCGCCATAGACGGCGTACTTCATGAAGACGCCCTCGAGGGTGGTGCGCAGCATGATCTCCTCGAGCGGAGGATCCGCGGCCCCTCTCTCGCGGAAGATCGCGCGCACAGCGTTCTCCGACGCGATCGCCTGCTCTGCGAACCGTGTCTCCGCCTCGGCGAACATGCGGTGCGTGCCGGGTTGCTGCTGCATCGCGAAGACCGCCCGCTGCAACGGCAGCGCGAAGCCGGCGGACGCGAGCGCACCGTCGATGATCCCCGCGAGACGGGCATCAGCAGAACCCTCGACCTGAGGGAACGCGAAGAGCGCCTCGTACCAACGCTCGATCACCGCCGCGACGAGCTGCTCCTTGCCGCCGAAATGATAGCTGACCAGCCCCTGAGCGACCCCGGCACGCCGGGTGATCTCAGCGACGCTCGCGCCTGACACACCGCGCTGGGCGAACAACGTGATGGCGGACTCGAGGATCACTTCCCTCGCACGTTCCCGCGCGGCCCGGTTGTGTTCGTCTGAACGTGCCATTCGTGTCCCGCTCCCCAGCATCGGACGACTTCGATTTCTCCCACGGACGCTATATATTAGCCATTGAATAGCCGTTCAAGCTATGAATGACCCCAGCCCTCACCCTCAGGAGTGTGATGAGCACCACAGGATGGTTCGCGCGGCCCCAGAGGCTGGCGGCCTCCGAGCTCTTCTCCACCACCGACACCGAGGCGAACGAGATCGCGCTGGGCCTGCTGCAGATCAGCAGCCTGCCGTCCGGTGCATGGAACGACCCGACGGCCCCCGGCGTCGGAGTCGACGAGAAGGCGCTGCTCGCCGAGCAGTGGGGCATCCACGACCGCGCGGACTGGCTCGGCATGATCGAACACCTGACCACGGTGCGACGACGACGGCGTGCCTGGATGCTCCACCTCTCCGTCCGCAACGACCTGCACACAGCACTCGGGCGCGTGCCGACGGCGAACGAGTGGCTCGCCGCGATCGCTGCCGAGGGCGGAGATGAGCACGACGCGCGACCGTTCGCCCGCGGCATCGAGCACATCGAGCGGGAGGTGCGCAAGCGAGTCGGCAAAGAGGTCGTGACGCCCGACCTGTACGTCCGCACCCTCGACGCGTACGCACTCGGCCAGGCCGCGGCCATGTCGACCTGGGGTGTGGCGCTCGGGCACGCCGACGTCGCCGAGGCGCGCCGCATCATCCACCGGATCAGCGTCGACGCGCGGCCGTCATTCGTGTCGTGGGCCGACTTCGGCCTGAGCTACATCGCGGGACGCGTCATGCACTGGAGCGACGGCACCCTCGACGAGGACTCGTTCGAGAAGTACGGCGACGTCTGCGCCGACTTCGCGGCAGCAACGAGCGCCAAGCGTCACGGCCCGTGGGCGACACTGCCGTGGCAATCATCCATCGCCGTCGATCAGCGATCCCCCCGTCGGCACCAGTATCGGATCGGCTGAGCGCCCGAAGACCCACGGATGCGGATCGACCTGGAGGGGCGTATGGTCCGCATCCGTGTTCGGCCGTCGCGCTGGCCTGAGCCGCCGCCTGGCCGCTACGACGAGGCGCGCACCACCAGCTCGGTGGGCAGGATCGTCGTGTGCGCGGGGTCGCGCCCGGCGAGACGCGAGAGCAGCACTCCTGCCATCGCCTCTCCCTGCGCGTACATGGGCTGGCGCATAGTCGTCAGCTGTGGTTCGGTGCTCAGCGCGACCGACGAATCGTCGAACCCGACGAGAGCGACGTCTTCGGGGACACGGATGCCGGCGGAGCGGAGCGCGGTGAGAGCACCGCGGGCCATGAGATCGCTGGCGACGAAGATCGCGTCTGGGCGCCCCTCGGCGAGGATGCGGCGGGCGGCATCCGCTCCGCTGGCCTCGCTGTAGTCACCCGCCTCTTCGGCGAACGGCGAGAGCCCGGCATCGGCCAGCGCGCCGCGGAACCCCTGCACGCGGTCGACCGACGAGACCATCGTGATGGGGCCCGAGATCGTCGCGATGCGTGTGCGGCCCGTTTCGATCAGATGCTGTGTGGCCGTGCGGGCTCCGGCGACGTTGTCGACGTCGACCACGTAGTCGCCCTCGCGGATCCGCACGGGTCGTCCGCCCCAGACCACGGGCACGGCGTCGGCGACCCGGTCGATGAACGCATCGCTGGTGTGATGCGACACGATGAGCGCACCGTCGACACCGCCGTTGCGCACGAAGCTCGTCATCTTGTCGCCGGGGTCGTCGCTCGCGATGAGCAGGTTGAGCAGGTAGTCCGAGCCTCGGAGCGCCCCCGTGATGCCCGCGACGATCGACGCGAAGAACGGGTCGCCGAAGAAGCGCGTGGTGTCTTCGGGCACGATCAGTGCGATCGCGTGCGTCTGCCTCGAGGCGAGTGAGCGAGCCGCGCGGTTGGGCACGTAGCTCAGCTGCTCGATGGCGCGCTTCACCGACTCGAGAGCCTCAGGGCTCACCGCCGTCGAGCCGTTGACGACGCGCGACACCGTCGATCTCGACACCCCTGCGGCCGATGCCACCTCTTCGATGGTCGCTCGTGACGACACGGCTCTCCCCTCTGTCCGGCTGCGACGCCGGATGCTCTCGACTGCCGCCGCCCGGCGTCAGAGAGCGCGGGCGGCGATGATGCGAGCGTACTCCCGACCGGAGTCCTTCAGACTCCGCTCCTGGGTGTCGTAGTCGACGCGCACGATGCCGAAGCGCTTGTCGTAGCCCCACGCCCATTCGAAGTTGTCGAGCATCGACCAGTAGAAGAAGCCGCGCACATCGACTCCGTCATCCACTGCGTCGAGCACGGCCGCGAGGTGCAGCCGCAGGAACTCGGTGCGGTCGGCGTCGTGCACGCGGGTCTCTCCGTCTTCGACGACCGCGACGTCGTCGTAGGCGGCGCCGTTCTCGGTCATGTAGAGCACGGTGCCCGCGGGCTCGGCGTACTCGGTCCACACGCGCTGCAGCAGGCGGGTGAGACCCTCGGGCTGCACCTCCCAGTTCTGCGCTGTGCGGGGCAGTCCGCGCTCGACCGCGTAGATGCCGTCGCTCGACGGGTAGGGACTGCGGGCGGCCCGCCCGGTCGACGGCCCGCCGCTGACGGGCAGCTCAGCCGGCGCCGTGCCCGATACGAAGTCGCCGTGGTAGTAGTTCACGCCCTGGGTGTCGATGCGCTGCGAGATCGTCTCGAGGTCGCCGTCGTGCACGGCATCGACGAACCGCGCCACCGCGTCGGCATCCACCGCCCTGATGTCCCTGATGATGTCGTCCGGGTACACGCCGCGGTAGATCGGGTCGAGGAACCAGCGGTTGAACTGTCCGTCGACGCGGCGAGCTGCGTCGACGTCGGCGGGGTTCGCCGGATCCGCCGGGTCTGCGACGGTGTGGTTCAAAGTGATGCCGAGATTGAGGCGCGCATCCCGACCGCGCAGCTCGCGCACCGTCTCGCCGTGAGCGAGCAGCAGGTGGTGCGCCGAGAGCAGCCCCTCGGCGACGCTCGTGTGCCCGGGAGCGTGCTCGCCCCCGGTGTACGAGAGGAACGACGAGCACCACGGCTCGTTCAGAGTCGTCCACACGTTCACGCGGTCGCCCAGCGCGTCGTGCATCGTGCCCGCGTACTCGAGGAAGCGACCGACCGTGTCGCGGTTGGTCCAGCCGCCGGTCGCCTGCAGCGCCTGTGGCATGTCCCAGTGATACAGGGTCAGCCACGGCAGGATGTCGTTGGCGAGCAGCTCGTCGACGAGGCGCTCGTAGAAGTCGACGCCCTTCGCGTTGACCGCTCCGCCGTCAGGACGCACCCGCGACCACGAGGTCGAGAAACGGTAGGTCTGCAGACCGAGCTCTTTCATGAGCGCGACGTCCTGCGGGTATCGGTGATAGTGGTCGCACGCCACGTCGCCGTTGTCGCCGCCGATCACCGCACCGGGCTCGCGGCTGAAGGCGTCCCAGATCGACGCGGTGCGCCCGTCTTCGAAAGCGGCCCCCTCGATCTGGTACGCCGCTGTCGCGGCGCCGAACAGGAAGTTCTCGGGGAAGGCACGGGTCATAGGGGTCATCCTTTCACCGCGCCGGCCATGATGCCACTGACCAGCTGACGCCCTGCCACGACGAACAGGATGAGCAGGGGAAGGGTGGCGAGCACCGCGCCGGCGAGCACGATCGAGTAGTCGATGTAGTAGCCGGACTGCAGCTGGCTGAGCGCCGTCTGCAGAGTCGGGTTCTGCGGGGAGAGCACGATCAACGGCCACAGGTAGTCGGTCCACGCGGTCATGAAGGTGAAGAGCCCGAGGATCGCCATCGCTGGCCGAGCCGCCGGGAGGCCGACGGTGAGGAACGTGCGGAACTGATTCGCGCCGTCCATGCGCGCCGCCTCGATCAGCTCGTCGGGGATCACGTCGACGAGATACTGCCGCATGAAGAAGACCCCGAATGCGGTGACCAGGGTCGGCACGATGACCGCGCCGATCGATCCCGTCCAGCCGAGCTCGCGCATGAGCATGAACAACGGGATGATGCCCAGCTGCGTCGGGATCGCCATGGTCGCGATCACGAAGATCATCAGTCCGTCGCGGCCCTTGAAGCGCAGCTTGGCGAACGCGTACCCCGCGAGGGTCGAGAACGTCACGACCGAGATCGTGATGATGCCCGAGATAAGGAACGAGTTCCCCAGCGCCAGCCAGAACGGGATCGCATCGAACACCTTGGCGGCGTTCGTGAAGAAGTTGCCACCGGGGATGAGCGGCAGGGTCTCGCCACGGGTGGCGTTGGTGCCGCTCGCCACGACGACCGACCACCACAGCGGGTAGACGCTGCCGATGATGAAGGCGGCGAGCAGGCCGTAGGTGAGGAAGCCAGGGCGGCTGCCGATTCCGGCGTTGCCGCCGACGGCGCCGCGACGGCGGCGGATCTTCTCGGGGACGCTCAGCGCCTGGGTGGCGGTCATCGCGCGTTCTCCTCGGTCGTGGTGGCGATCGTCGTGCCGGCGGCGACGGCCGACGCGGCCGCGGTCGAGGCGGTGCGTGCGCGCCGACGCGCGGCGCGGTTCTTCGGGGCATCTCCGGTCGAGATCCTCCTCGAGATGAGGAAGTTGATGACTCCTATGCCGACGATGAGCAGGAACAGCAGGATCGCGACGGCGGATGCTTCGCCGAGGTCTCGACGGAAGAAGGCGAGCTCCCACAGGAACAGCACGGTCGTCTGGAACTGGCGATCGCTTCCGCCGATGCCGCCCGCGGTCGAGACGTCGAACAGGCGGGGCTCGGCGAAGATCTGCAGACCGCCGATCGTCGCGGTGATGATCACGAAGATCAGCGTCGGGCGGATCGTGGGGATCGTGATCGAGAAGAAGCGACGGGCCGCTCCCGCACCGTCGATCGCGGCGGACTCGTAGAGGTCTCGCGGCACGGCCTGCATCGCGGCGAGCAGGATGAGGGCGTTGTAGCCGGTCCAGCGGAAGTTGACCATCACGGCGATCGCCAGGTGCGAGAGCGCGGTGTCGTGCTTCCACTCCTGATCGGCGATGCCGATCAGGTTCAGCAGGTTGTTGGCGAGACCGTCGGCCTCGTTGAAGATGCTCGAGAAGATGATGGCGACCGCGACGGGCGTGACCACGAACGGGATGAGGATGCTCATGCGCCAGAAGGTGGGGGCCCGAAGGCCGCGGTCGAGCAGATAGGCGATCACCAGGGCGACCGCGAGCTGCGGGATGGCGGACAGCAGGAAGATGCTCAGGGTGTTGAAGATCGAGTTCCAGAACATCGCGTCGCCGAGGATCTCGACGAAGTTCCCGGCGCCGATGAACTCGCCCTGTCCCTTGAGCAGGTCCCACTCGTGCACGGCCACCCACACCGTGTAGAGCAGCGGGAAGAGTCCGACCAACCCGAACAGCAGGAAGAACGGCGAGATGTAGAAGTACGGGGAGGCGTTCTGGTCGAACCGTGAGAGGCGGTGCCGCCAGGGACGCCTGCCGGCGGCATCCGTCTTCGGGGTCTTCGCGTTCTTCGACGACGCGGTCGTCGTCTCTGAGCGCTCATGCGTGAGGGTCATGGCTCTTCCTTGGTCCTGGTCCGGGCTTCCGTGATGCTCCGGTCGCAGTTCGTGCCGCCCCAGTGAAGGCGACGCGGCACGAACTGCGACCGGAACGGATGCGGTCTGGGTCAGTCGACCAGCTCGTTCAGGAGCTTGACCGCGGCATCCCAAGCGCCCTGGGTGTCGGTCTCGCCGCGGTCGAGGCCGCTGAGGGCCGGACCGAAGACGTTCTCCTGGATCACCGAGTCGTCGGCGCCCTTGAACTGCGCGACGACGCCCTTCGCACGCTCGGCGAGGATGGCGCCGGTGGGTGCGTCGTTGAAGAACGCGTTCGGCGTCGCGTCCGAGGCGAGCGTCTCCTGCGCCTCGACGGTGGAGGGGAAGTTGCCCGCGGCTGCGGACTGCTTGACCTGCTGCTCGGGCTGCGTCAGCCAGTCGGCCAGGTCGGCCGCCGCTTCCTTGTGCGCGGAGCTCTCGGGGATCGACAGGAACGCACCACCCCAGTTGGCTGCTCCGCCGGGGAACACGTCGGCGAAGTCCCAGCCGGTCGCAGCGTCGCCGCCTCCGGCCTCGACCTGACCCTGCACGACGCCGAGCATCCAGCCGGGGCAGACGAACGTCGCGAAGGTGCCGTCGACGAACGACTTGCCGCCGTTCCAGTCCCACGCCGTCTGAGCGGCGGATTGACCGCCTTCGGTCGCGGTGCCGAGCAGTTCGAAGCGCTCTTTGAGTTCGGCGTTGTCCTCGACGTTCAGTTCGCCGTCGGTGGTGTAGTAGCCCTCATCGAGCTGGTTGACCATGGCGTTCCAGACGAATCCGGAGTGGTCGTACCAGGCCTTACCGGTCTTCGCCGTGTAGTCGGCGCCGACCGCGAAGTAGTTCTCCCAGTCGCCGTCGAGCAGCTCTGCGACCGACTCGCGGTCGCTGGGCAGACCGGCCGCTTCGAACGCGGCGCCGTTGTAGCAGATACCGCTCGGGCCGATGTCGGTGCCGTAGCCGATCACGCGGCCCTCGGCATCCGTCGCCTGTCCGTACTTCCAGTCGACCCAATCGGCCTTGCGGTCTTCGATGCCGTGGTCGCGCAGGTCGACGAAGGTGTCGGAGACGTCCATGATGGCGCCGAGCCAGCCCTCCTCGATCGCGACGACATCGCTCAGGCCCGAGCCTGCGGCGATCTTCGTGAAGGCGTCGGTGCGGGCGTTGCCGCCGGTGTCGATGTTGGTCGCCTCGATCGTGACGTTCGGGTTCGCTTCCTCGTATTCGTCGTAGAGGTCGTCGTAGCCGAAGGTGCCGAACGTGGTGACGGTCAGCGTGACCTTCTCGTCACCGGTTGCGCTGTCTCCGGAGTCGGAAGAGGCGCAGCCGGCGAGGGCCAGGGCGGAGACGGATGCGACGGCTGCTGTCGTCAGGATCCGCTTGCGGGCACGTGTGTTCACAGTTCACTCCTTTGTGGTGGGTCGTGCGTGGTGGTGCTGGTGGTGCTTCGGGGCGATGCGCGGGGGCTCCCGCGGTCATTCTGTGGGAGCGCTCCCATGCATTGATGAGAGACTCTATGGGAGCGCTCCCATAGAGTCAAGCCCCCACGTTGACGTACCCTTGACCGGTGCCAGACACCGAACTCTCCCCCGCCCTCGTCCGCGCCGAATCGCTGATCCGCAGCGTCCCGGACTACCCCGAGGCCGGAATCATCTTCCGCGACATCACGCCGCTGCTGGCCGACGCCGAGGCACTGAAGGCCACCACCGACGCGATCATCGCGCCGTTCGCGGGGCAGTTCGACGTGGTCGCCGGCATCGAGGCGCGCGGGTTCATCCTCGCCGGAGCGGCCGCGATCGCCGCCGGTGTGGGCCTCATCCCGATCCGCAAAGCAGGCAAGCTGCCTCGCCCCGCGGCATCCGTCGACTACTCCCTCGAGTACGGCACCGCGACCATCGAGATGCACGACGACCTGCCCGCCGGGTCGCGCGTGCTGCTGATCGACGATGTGCTCGCCACAGGTGGCACGCTCGCCGCCGGACGCGAGCTCGTCGAGCGCCTCGGCAGCCACGTCATCGGCATCTCCGTGCTGTTCGAGATCGACGGGCTGGGCGGGCGCGAGGCCATCGGCGACCTGCACACCGTCTTCCACGCCTGAGCTGCACGCACTCGCGTGAGGCTCCTTCCGCGAGCCGGTAGACTGATCACGCCCGTCCGCCCGCGACTTCCGGAGCCGTTCATGCCCACCATCGTCGTCGACGTCATGCCCAAGCCCGAACTGCTCGACCCGCAGGGGAAGGCCGTCTCCGGCGCATTCTCCCGGCTGGGCGTCGAGGGCTTCACCGATGTCCGCATCGGCAAGCGCTTCGAGCTCACCGTCGAGGGCGAGGTCACCGACGAGATCCTCGCCGAGGCCCGTCGCATCGCCGACGAGGTGCTCTCCAACTCCGTGATCGAAGACGTCGTGGGCATCGAGGTCGCCGAGTGACCACACGCATCGGCGTCATCACCTTCCCCGGCTCGCTCGACGACCGCGACGCGCAGCGCGCCGTCCGCATCGCCGGTGCCGAGCCCGTCGCCCTCTGGCACGGCTCGCACGACCTCGAAGGCGTCGATGCTCTCGTGCTGCCGGGTGGCTTCAGCTACGGAGACTACCTGCGCGCCGGGGCGATCGCGGCCCTGTCTCCGATCATGAGCGAGGTCAAGGACGCAGCCGCCAAGGGCATGCCGATCCTCGGCATCTGCAACGGCTTCCAGATGCTGGTCGAGGCGCACCTGCTGCCGGGCGGGTTGATCCGCAACGACCACCAGCACTTCGTGCGTCGCGATCAGAAGCTCATCGTCGAGAACTCCGACACGGCGTGGACGAACCGCTTCCGCACCGGCCAGGAGATCACGATCCCGCTGAAGAACGCCGACGGCGGCTACATCGCCGACGACGAGACGCTCGACCGTCTCGAGGGTGAGGGACTCGTGGCGTTCCGCTATGCGGGGGTCAACCCCAACGGGTCGCTGCGCGACATCGCCGGGCTCACCAACGAGGCGGGCAACGTCGTGGGGCTCATGCCGCACCCCGAGCATGCCACCGAGGCCGGCTTCGGCCCCGACACCTCGGCCGCCATGCGCTCGGGTCTCGACGGGCTCGACTTCTTCACGAGCGCGGTCGCCGCGGTCGCCCGCATCGCCGCGTAGGCTGCGGCACAGCGAGAGCACTGGCGGTCTGCGGAGAGCATCCGCAACGGGCCGCGATCAGCGGATGCCGAGCTCCTCGGCGACCACCAGCGCGGTACCGCCGAGCAGGACGATGTCGTCGCCGCGCACCGCCACACGGATCTCGAAGTCGTCGGTCACGATCGCCAGCGCCTCGTGCTCGATCGCCGCGCGCGTCTCGTCGAGGAAGACCCCGCCGACGATGTCGAGGGGTCCGGACAGCACGACCTGCTCGAGCCCGAGAGCGGCGACGACCGGGGTGAGCACACGCCCGAGAGCCCGCCCTGCGCGAGTCAGGATCTCGTCGGCGGATGCGTCGGGCTCCGCGAGCAGGCGACGCACGTAGGGCACCGCGGCCACGACCTCGAGGCAGCCGCGTCGGCCGCATCGGCACACCTCGCCGCCCTCGTCGACGAGCACGTGGCCGATCTCGCCCGCAGTGAAACGGTCGCCGGTGACGAGCGCACCGCCCACGATCACGCCGCTGCCGATGCCCTGACCGATCCGCACGAGCGCCAGGTTGTCGACGCCCGGCTGACCGTAGGTGCGCGCGGCGAGAGCAGCGGCGTTGGCGTCGTTCGCGATGTGGACGGGCACGGAGACCGCGGCCGACAGCGCCGCACCGAGATCGAGCCCATGCCAGTCGAAGGCCACGGCCTCGAGGACGACACCCTCGCCATTGACGACACCGGGAGAGCCGATGCCCACCCCGAGGACCCGCACGGTCGACCGCTTGACCAGCGCCGAGGCCAGCGCACAGACCTTGTCGACCAGCGCGGCGCCCCGAGCGCCGTCGGTGGGCACGCTCGTCGAATGCACCACCTCGCCGTCGAGGTTCATGATCGCCCCGCTCAGCTCCGCGTAGGCCGAGAGGTCGAGTGTGACCACGTGATAGGAATCGGGGTTCAACGCGATGAGGGTGCTCGGTTTTCCGACCCTCCCCTCGGGGCTCGGCCCGCTCTCGCGCACGACCCCCTCGGCCGCGAGGTGATCGACGATGCGCGACACGCTCACCCTGGTGAGTCCGGTCGCTCTGGCGAGGTCCGCTCGACTCATCGCATCACTGCGGAAGAGCGTGCGCAGGATCAGGGAGCGGTTGACCTGCCGGGTGTGCTCCGGCAGGGCCTTCTCGGTGCCGCGGTTCGTCACGAGATGCCCAGTTCCGCCGAGAGCACCGCGACCAGGGGGCCCTGCAGCGCGAGCAGTCCGCCGTCCGAGCCGATCTCGACGCCGATCGTGCTGGTCGTCGACGGAAGCGTGCGGTCGGTCAAACACCGCTGGGCCCGCCGCGCGAACGCCTCGTCGAGGATGTCCTCCGGGCCGACGAGCACGATGCGGGTCGCACCCAGCATCGAGATGATCGGAGCCACGGCAGCGGCGAGCGCGTCCGCCGCGTCGTCCATGACGTCGTCGCGGTTCTCACCGGCGTCGAGGCGCGCGCGCAGCGCCGGTACTGCGACGATCGCGTCGAGGCATCCGGGGCGCCCACACAGACACGTGGTGTCGCGCTTCGGATCCACCACCACGTGGCCGATCTCGCCTGCCATGAAGTCGACGCCGTCGATCAGCGTCTCGCCGATGATCAGCCCCGCCCCCGCTCCACGCTGGATGGTCAGGATCAGGATGCTGCGGCCGTCGTCGTTCTCGCGGAAGGTATGCACCGCGAGAGCCATGCCGTTGGCGTCGTTGACGATGTGCACCGGCAGGCCGAAGCGCTCACTCAGAGCCCCACGCAGGTCAGCGCCGAACCAGCCGAGATGGGGCGCGAAGCGCACGACGCCGTCACGGTCGACCACGCCGGGGCTGCCGACGCCGATCCCGAGGACGGGAGCGGATGCCTCGGCGAGCAGCTCCTCGATCATCGCGATGACGCGCGCGATCGCGTCGTCGCCGCGCTCGGTGAGCGCATCGACCCGGCGTTCGTGCGACACCTCCCCGCGCAGGTTCATGACCGCACCCCGGAACGACTGCGCGTCGGAGAGGTCGAGGCTGATGATCGAGCGGGAGTCGTCGTCGAGCGCGACCAGCGTGGCCGGCTTTCCAACGCGGCCCTCCGCCGCATGCCCCGCCTCGACGAGGATGCCCTGATCGATCAGCTCGCCGACGATGGTCGAGACGGTGACCTTGTTGAGCCCCGATCCGCGGGCGATGTCCGCCCGACTGCGCGGCCCCTCGTGGAACAGCGTCTGCAGCAGCATCGCGCGATTGCGCACGCGATTGTGCTCGGGGAGCGCCTTGGTCGTGATGCGGAGATCGGCCACAGCCCATTGTCTCCCGCCCGCCCCGGGATCGGCATCACCTCGCGGCATGACGACGTCGCAGCAGGGTCACCCCGACGAGGAGCGCGAACCCGGCGACGCCGATCGCGACGACCGGGGCCTCGGAACCGCTCTCGGCCAGGACATCGTCGGATGCGTCGGCGATCGGCGCGACGCCTTCACCTTCGCCCTCGCCCTCGGGGCTCGGGACCGTCGGCGTCTCGGAGTCCACCTCGAGGCGGAACGGGTTGTACCCCGTGACCGCGAGGAGGTACCACGCGGTCGCTCCGGTGTGGAGGCTCGAGTAGTAGAGGTCACCGAACCCGGTGTCGAGTCCGTCGCTCGACGACGCGACGATCCCTCGGCCGTCGCCGTTCGCGGCCTGCCGCTGCGCGAGTTCCGCCGAAGCGAGGATCGACTGCGTGTAGTCCGCGTCGCCGGCGGAGTCGCGGGTGCGCAGAGCGAGAGCCAGCTGCCCCGACCCCTCGAACCAGACCTTCGACACATCGGCGCTGCTGAACGCCGGCCCCGCGTACGGACCGTCGGTCGCGTGCAGGTTCTCGACCGTCCATGCCAGCGCGGACGCATATCGGTCGTCGAGCGTCGCGAGGTAGCTCCAGGTCTGAGGGTCCTCGGGGATCGGGTAGTAGTTCGTCGAGACGCCATCCGGATGGGTCCCCGTCCACAGGTGGCCGTCCTCGGTCTGCATCGCGGCGACGAAGCCCGCGGCGACGGCCGCCCGATCCGCCCACACCGCATCGCCGGTGAGCGCAGACATCTGCGTGAAGAAAGCGGCGACATCGATGTTGTGCTCGGTCGACTTGAAGGTGAACGGGTTGCCGTCGGCATCCTGTCCGCCGGTGTAGCCGAAGGGCGCCCGCTCGGTGTCGGCCGTGTTCTGCTGGATCCAGTCGGCCAGCCGCAGGGCTCCGTCGAGGTACTTCCGTTCGCCGGTGACGTCGAAGAGACGGACGAGCGCCATCCCCACCCACGCCTGATTGCCGGTGTTCGACGCCGAGGATCCGATCTCGACAGCGCCGGCACGGAGGCTCGCAGGCTGATACGACGCCCTGGTGCGCCCGTCGGAGAAGTCCGGGTCGTTCTGCTGCACGAACAGCAGCGCGTCGCCGATCGACTGCGCCCGCCGGATGTCGTCGGGAAGCCCCCTCGCCGCATAGGCCATGACGATCAGCGCGTCGTCGTACAGGAACGACGACGTGAAGTCCCAGTCAGGGGTCGTGAAGAAGCCGCCCTGGTAGCTCCGCGGCAGACACATGCCGTCTGCGCTGCAGTACTCGTCGACCCGGTCGTCGAGGAACTCGTAGGCCAGCGCCGCCGAGTGCTCGTAGTCGACCGTTCCGTCGGGCGCGACGTACCAGTCCACGGTCCCCGCAGCCGCGGCCGCCGCGGGTCCCGCCGAGGAGGGTGCGGCGAGTGCCGGCTGCACACCGGCGCCGATCGTCGCCAGGATCATCAGGGTCGCTGCGGTGGTCATGACGACCGCCTTCGTCTTCGGCCGATCGCGGCCGTTCGTCGCAGACATCGGTCAGCCCTTCACGGCGCCGGCGGACATGCCGGTCACCAGGTTGCGTTGGATGATCATGAAGAAGACGACGACAGGGAGAGCGAACAGCGTCGCTGCGGCCATCTGCCCGCCGTAGTCCGTGCCCATCTCGCCGCCGACCGAGACGGTGAAGGAGTTCAACCACACCGGCAGCGTGTAGTTCGCCTGATCCTTCATGAACGTGAACGCGACGATGTAGTCGTTCCAGGCGGCGATGAACGCGAACACGCTGCTCGAGATGATGCCGGGCATCACGAGCGGGAACAGCACCCGGGTGAGCACCTGCCACGTCGTGGCGCCGTCGATGCGGGCGGCCTCGTCGAGCTCGATCGGGATGGCGAGGAAGAACCCGCGCATGACCCAGATCGAGAACGGGAGCACGCTCGCGACGTACGAGAGGATCAGGCCCCAATAGGTTCCCAGGAGTCCCATCGAGTTGAAGATCAGGAACTGCGGGATGAGCAGCGCTGTGCCCGGCAGCATCTGGACGATGAGGATGAGCACCAGGATGGGCCGACGTCCGCGGAACCGGAACCGCGACAGCGCGGCCGCCGCGAACAGGCCGAGCACGATCGCGAACACCACCGCACCGGTGACGACGATCACGGAGTTCTGCAGATAGATGTGGAACTGGCCCTTGCCGATCGCCGTGAAGAAGTTGTCGAGCGTGGGCGACTCGGGCAGGAAGTGCGGCGTGCTGCTGAGCATCTCCGACCGCGGCTTGAACGCGGTGTTGATCATCCAGTACACCGGGAACGCCCACACGATGCAGAAGAGGATCGCGATGCTGCTGCTGACCCAGGGGGTGCGGCGTCGGCGTCGCCGGCGTCCCGTGGCGGTCGTCGTGGTCGTGGTCGCCGCGGGAGCCGGGGCGGTGGTCGTCGTGGTCATCAGAGGTCCTCTCCCGACCGCACGAGGTGTCGGATGTACACGGCGCTGAGCGCCGCGAGGATGACGGTCGAGGCCACGGCGATCGCCGACCCCGCACCGATCTGCAGGTTGCCGGAGAACGCCGTCGTGTAGGTGAAGACGCCGAGTGTCGAGGTCGCGCCGTCGGGCCCGCCCTCGGAGATGAGCCAGATCTGGTTGAAGACGTTGAAGTCCCAGATGATCGAGAGCATCGTCACGAGCAGGATCGTCGGTGCGATCGAGGGCAGCACGACGACGCGATAGATGCGCCATTCGGATGCCCCGTCGAGTCGGGCGGCCTCCTTCAGCTCGACCGCGACCTGCGTCTCGGCGGCGTACAGGGTCAGCGCGATGAAGGGGACGGCCTGCCAGACGACCAGCAGCCAGATGCAGACCCACGCGAGCACCGGATCGGACGACCAGTCCTTGCTGGTCATGTCGCCGAAGATGCCGAGCTGCGTGAGCATCCAGTTGATCACGCCGTACTGCGGCTGGAAGAGCCACGACCAGACGATCGACGAGGCGACGTTCGGCATCGCCCAGGCCAGGATCAGCACGACGGTGGTGAGATAACGGATGCCGGAGGGCAGGCGCGTCATGAGATGCGACATCCCCGCGCCGATCGCCACACTGCCCACGACGAGCGCCGCCGTGAAGACGATCGTGCGCGTGAGGGACAGCCAGAACTCCCGGTCGGCCAGCACCGCGGCGTACTGATCCAGACCGACGAAGTCGAAGGCTCCCGTGAACAGCGTCCGCTGGTTGTAGTTCGTGAAGGACGTGAAGACGAGGAAGCCGATCGGCAGCAGGGTGACGAACAGGATCATCAGGCCCGCCGGCGTCAAGAGCCAGAACGGGGCCGTGCTCCGGCGGCTGCTCGCCGTACGCCGAGCGCGGGGGGACGGGGGACGAGGTGTTCGCGTCTTCACTGACGGCGGTGACACGACGGGTGTGGTGACCACGGGTTCGCCTTTCGGTGGTCGGGGCACCGCCGGTTCACGGGGCCGAGGAAGTGCTGGGTGGGAGGATGCCGCACGTCCGCGATGCGCGGGCGCGCGGCATCCGAAGTGCTACTTGGTGTTGAGCGTCTTGTCGGCCGCATAGTCGAAGGCGGTCGCCGCCTCGTCGACGGACTTCGAACCCGAGGCGATCGAGGAGAACAGGTTGTTGATGTCCTTATTGCTCTCGATCGTGGTCCAGTTGGCGTTGGCCGGCGTGGCCTTCGACCGGAGTGCGGCAGTGAAGAAGCTCACCTTGACGTCGTCCAGCGTCTCCTGCGCGAACTCGATCCCCTCCGTGCTGTTCGGGATCCACCCGTCGACGCCGAACACGAAGTCGTTCTGAACCTCGGGGCTGGCGGCGATCTTGACCCAGTTCAGGGCGAGATCCGAGTTCTGCGACTTCACCGGGATCGCCCAGTCCGAGCCTCCGAGCATGACCGGCTGAGCCTCGCCCGAGAGGCCGGGGAACGGGAAGGATCCGAGGTCCGGCTCGAGATCCGGGTTGATCTTCAGGATCGCGCCGGTGTTCGTGTTGAGGATCGCCGAGGTCTTCCCGTCAGCGAAGATCTGACCCTGGTTCGGCTCGAAGGTGTCGAGAGTCGCGGATGCCGCGGTGGAGTACGTGTTCTGGAACTCCTTGAACGCCTCGAGGCCTTCGAGCGCCTCGTCCGAGCCGAAGCCCGAGGTCCATTCGCCGTCCTTGTCGGTCGCGATGTCTCCACCGGCGTCCCAGACGAACTGCATTCCCGCGTAGAAGTACTGACCAGGCAGGTAGAACGGCGAGAAGTCGGGCGTCTGCGCGTTGGCTGCCGCGACCTTGTCGAGAGCCGCTGTCAGCTCGTCATACGTGGTCGGGACCTCGGTGACGCCCGCTTCCGCCCACATCTTCTTGTTGTAGATCACGGCGCGAGCACCGGCGAATCCGGGTACCCCGTAGAGGCTGCCATCGATCGTCGCGGGGTCGACGAGTCCGTCGAGCCAGGTCTGGCCCTGGGCCAGGTCGTCCTTGTACGCCGTGAGGTCGAGCAGTCCGCCGTTCGCGGCGTAGCTCGCGATCTGCGTGTTGCCCATGTCGATCACATCGGGCGGGGTGTCGGTGGCGAGGGCCGTCGTGACCTTCGTGGTGATGCCGTCCCAGGTCTGCTTCTGGAGGTTCACCTCCGCGCCCGTCTCCTCGGTGAAGCGCTTGTTGATCTCGTCGAGCGTGTCGGGCGTGTAGTCGCCGTCCATGACCCAGACCGTGAGCGTCTCGCCCGATCCGTCGACCTCGGGGACCTTTCCGTCGCTGGGGGCACCGGCGTTGCCGGCACCGGCCGAACCGGAACACGCGCTGAGGGCGAGAGCGGAGACGATGCCGATGGCACCGAACGTCGCCAACTTCTTGATTGCCACTGAATTCTCCTTGGTAGGTGGGATACCGCGAACGGATACGTCGATGTGTCGTTCGTGAAAGTTAGTACACATCTGTTGCATATCCGTTGTCAATCATTATGTTGGCATTTATAGATCTGTTAGGTTTCAGCGTTATGACGGCATTGTTTCGCTTCCGGCGACGATCTTGGCCGTTGAATTAGGTCACTTTATTTACTAACTATTAGGGCATGTAACCAACTAATTCGTGCCCACCCGAAACACTCAGGGAGTTCGCCCGAATGTCGACCCTTCTTCCTCGACCCACGACCCAGATCACGTCCCCCGGCGAGTTCGAGCTCACCGCGGATGCCGCGATCTCGACCCACCCCGACCTCGCTCAGCCGGCCCTGAGACTGCAGGAGCGACTGCGGGCGACGACCGGGTTCGTGCTTCCGCTGAGCGTGTCCGACACCGCGTCGCGCGACGCCGCGAGCATCCGTCTGGATGTCGATCGGTCGCTCGCCGACGAGGCCTTCGATCTCGAGACCACGCCGGCGTCGATCCACCTCGCGGCGTCGACCGAGCGAGGCGGACACTGGGCCGTCCAGGCCCTGCTGCAGCTGTTCCCGGCAGCGGTGTACCGCCGCTCGCCCTTCGCGACGGCACACTGGACCACCCCCGCCACGCGTGTGCAGGACGCCCCGAAGTTCCCGTGGCGCGGAGCCATGCTCGACGTCGTCCGCCACTTCGCACCGACCCGTGACGTGCTGCGGTTCATCGACCTGCTGGGGATGCACCGCCTCAACACCCTGCATCTGCACCTCACCGACGACCAGGGCTGGCGGGTCGAGATCACCAAGTACCCCCGCCTCACCGAGGTGGGAGGCTGGCGCCCCGAGACCCAGCTCGGAGCGGAGCACGGATCCGACACCGACGGGCGACCGCACGGCGGCTTCTACACGCAGGACGACATCCGCGAGATCGTGGCGTACGCGACCGCACGCGGGATCACCGTGGTGCCCGAGATCGAGCTCCCGGGCCATGCGCAGGCGGCCGTGGCCGCGTATCCCGAGCTGGGTGTCGGCGACGCCGACGGCGCACCGACCACCCCGTGGACCCGCTGGGGCATCAATCCGGTGATCTTCAACGTCGAGGAGTCGACCATCCGGTTCCTGTCGGACGTGCTCGACGAGATCGTCGACCTGTTCCCCTCGGAGTACATCTGCATCGGCGGAGACGAGTGCCCCAAGATCCAGTGGGTCGAGGACGAGCGGACCCAGGATCGGATGCGGGAGCTCGGCCTGCACGACGAGGAGGAGCTGCAGAGCTGGTTCGTCAGCCGCATCGGGCAGCACCTGGCGTCGCGCGGGCGCAAGCTGCTCGGCTGGGACGAGATCCTCGAGGGAGGGCTCGCCGACGGTGCGACCGTGCTCTCCTGGCGCGGCAATGTCGGCGCTGTCACCGCTGCCCGCTCGGGGCACGACGTGGTCGCCTGCCCGGAAGACACGGTGTACCTCGACTATCGCGAGTCCGACCTCGACTCGGAGCCCATCCCGACCGGCACCGTGACGACGGTCGAGAAGGCGTACTCCTTCGATCCCGTGCCCGCGGAGCTCGACGCCGACGAGGCGCGACACGTGCTCGGCGGCCAGGCGAACCTCTGGACCGAGCACATCGACTCGATGCGGGGGCTCGATTACCGCGCGTTCCCGCGTCTGTCAGCCGTGGCCGAGGCGCTGTGGACCACAGGCGACCGCGACTACGCCGAGTTCGCTCCACGGTTGACCGAGCACCTGGCCCGCCTGGAGGCCGCCGGTGTCGAGTACCGGCGTGCAGACGGCCCGCTGCCCTGGCAGGAGCGCCCGGGAGTGAGCGGACGAACCCGGTCGGCCGAGGAGGCGGCCGCGCATCTGGCCCGGATCACCGCGAACATCGGCTGAGCCGACCACCGCACCTGTTCGGGCGGAGCTCTCGCCCACGGGAGGAACGCCGACCTTCGGGAGGAGGGATCCTCGAGATCTCTCCTCCCGAAGGCGGGTTCTCCTCCCGAGACGTCGCTGGCGCGAAGCGCCGGTCAGTCGACCGGGAGGCTGAACGGGTTGTCGCCGGCGGCGGCGAGCAGGTACCAGGCCGTCGCGCCGGTGTGCAGGCTCGCGTAGTAGAGGTCGCCGAAGCCCGAGTCGAGGCCGTCGGTCGAGGTCGCGACGATGCCCTTGCCGTCGCCGTTGGCCGCATCGCGCTGCCCGAAGCGGATGCTGTCGAGCAACGCCTCGGCGCGATCCACGTCGCCCGCGCCATTCCGCAGCTTGAGGGCCAGCGCCAGGTGGCCACTGCCCTCGAACCACACCTTCGACACGTCGGTGTCGCTGATCGACGGCCCCTGGTACTGCCCGTCGGTGGCGATGAGGTTCGCGAGGGTCCAGTCGAGTGCCGTGTCGTATCGGGCGTCGCCGGTCGCGAGCGAGGTCCAGGTCTGCGAGTCCAGGGGCACCGGGTGGGTGTTCACGGTGGAGCCGTCCAGGAGCGTCCCCGTGTCGACGTGGCCGTCCGCGCTCTGCATCGCGGCGACGAAGTCAGTGGCGACCGCAGCACGAACGGCCCAGACGGGGTCGCCGGTGAGCTGCGCGAGCTGGGTGAAGAACCCGGCGATGTCGCTGTTGTGCTCGGTCGACTTCCACACGAGCGAGGTGCCGTCTTCGAGCTGCCCGCCCGTGTAGCCGTAGGGGGCACGGGTCATGTCGGCGGTGTTCGTCTGGATCCACTGCGCGATCCGCACCGCGCCGTCGAGGTACTTCTGCTCGCCCGTCGCGTGAAAGAGCCGCGTGAGTGCCATGCCCACCCAGGCCTGGTTGCCGGTGAAGGTGCCGGGGCCGGTGATCTCGACACGTCCCTGCCGGATGCCGTGCGGCTCGTACGAGGTGCGCACGCGCCCGTCGCCGATCGGATCCTCGTCCTGCACGAACAACAGGGTGTCGCCGACCGCCTGCGCGCGGCGGATGTCGTCGGGAAGGCCCCGCGCCGTGTACGCGATGACGACGAGAGCGTCGTCATAGACGAACGAGGGCGTGAAGTCCCAGGTCGGCAGGTCGGTGAAGAACCCGCCCTGGTAGCTGCGAGGCAGGCAGTGGCCCGCGCCGTCGCAGAACTCGTCGACACGTGCGTCGAGGAACTCGTAGGCCAGCGAGACCGACAGCGTGGGATCGGGGGCGGCACCTGCCGCGGTCGGGTCGTCCGGCGTCGCATCGCCGGATGCGGCGGATGCAGCGCCCGCGACCAGCGCCGCGGCGACGAGCGCGGCAGCGATCATCCACGGAGCCGAACGGCGCGTTGAACCCGACATGATGACCCCCTCGGTCTGAACAGCGGTCCGAGTGCGGGCCCCGCAGGCGACCAGGAGGTCACGAGCAAAATGCTGGCATACCAGGAAGTCTCGACGGAAGTGGCAAAGGTCTAGATCTCGCCGCTTCTGCGATGTCCGGTTTCGCCGGCAGCGAGGGCTAGCCGAGCGCCGGCGGCCAGACGCCGATGATCAGCGCCATGACCACGATCGTGACGAGCTCGTGGGCGATGTTCATGGTGGTCAGCGCGGTCGGGCGCCCCTCGAACGCATCGTGGGTGATGAACCGGGCGGCGGTGAATCCGGCCCACAGCAGCACACCGGTGACGACGGCGGCCCAGAAGAACGACCCCTCGTAGAAGTGCCAGGCGATGGCGGAGGCTCCGGCCAGCACCCAGGCCGTCGCGAAGCTCACGAACACGGTGGTGATGATCGCCATCGTCGCGCTCGATCCCGGCCGGTCCATGTCGACGTTCGCGAGCTTCGACCAGCGCGTGCCGAACACCTTCGGGGAGTACCAGATCGTGCCGACGATCATGCTCGAGGCGGTCGCGAGCAGAACGGCCCAGTAGTTGATCTCGGGAACCATGACAGCCTCCAGTCGTCGGATGCCCGAAGCCTACTCCCGGCCTGCAAGTCGCCGTGGAGCGACCTGGAATATCGCGTTCCCGAAACGATTCGATCGCAATGGTGGCAGACCTGCAAGCGTTTGCACTAATCTGGGGCCATGGCACAGCTTGAGCAGATCGCAGCCCCCGGTTCCGAGTGGTGGCGCACCGCCGTCATCTACCAGATCTACCCCCGTTCGTTCGCCGACGCCTCTGGCGACGGCATCGGCGACCTGCCCGGCATCACCGGCCGGCTCGACTCCCTGAAGGAGCTCGGCGTCGACGCGATCTGGCTGAGCCCGTTCATGACGAGCCCGCAGCGCGACGCGGGCTACGACGTCGCCGATTACCGCGACGTCGACCCGCTCTTCGGCACCCTCGACGACTTCGACACGATGCTCAACGCAGCGCACACGCGCGGCATCCGCGTCGTCGTCGACCTGGTGCCCAACCACTCGTCCGCTCAGCATGCCTGGTTCCAGGCGGCGCTGAAGGCCGCCCCCGGCAGCCCCGAGCGCGCGCGGTACATCTTCCGCGACGGCAAGGGGAAGAACGGCGAACTCCCCCCGAACAACTGGGAGTCCGTCTTCGGCGGCGGCATGTGGGAGCGCGTGACCGAGGCCGACGGCACGCCCGGGCAGTGGTACCTGCACATCTTCGACCCGACGCAGCCCGACTTCGACTGGAACAACGAAGAGGTGCGTGAGGAGTTCCGCTCGATCCTGCGGTTCTGGCTCGACCGCGGCGTCGACGGCTTCCGCGTCGATGTGGCCCACGGCATGATCAAGGCCGAGGGACTGCCCGACTACACCCCGCCGGCCGACGCCGACTCGATGGGCGGCGGCGAGGCTGACGTGCCGTACTGGGGCCAGGACGGCGTGCACGACATCTACCGCGATTGGCACCGGGTACTCGCCGAGTACGACGGCGACCGCGCACTGTGCGGCGAGGCCTGGATGCCGACGCTGAAGCAGACCGCTCTCTGGGTGCGTCCCGACGAGATGCACCAGACGTTCAACTTCCCGTATCTGATGACCGAGTGGGATGCGAAGGCCCTGGGCGACGTCATCCGCGAGTCGCTCGACGCGTTCGGCGCCGTCGGCGCTCCGAGCACCTGGGTGCTGTCGAACCACGACGTCGTGCGCCATGCTTCGCGCCTCGCGCTCACCGACGACAACCCGCAGGGCGAGGGCATCGGCCCGAACACCCCGCACAAGCCCGACACCGCCATCGGTCTCGCCCGCGCCCGCGCGGCGACCACAGTGATGCTCGCACTGCCCGGCTCCGCCTACCTGTACCAGGGCGAGGAGCTCGGCCTGCCGGAGGCGATGGAGATCCCCGACGCATTCCGACAGGATCCGACGTGGTTCCGCACGAACGGAGAGCGTTACGGACGAGACGGATGCCGTGTGCCGCTGCCGTGGGAGGCGGATGCTCCGGCCTTCGGCTTCAACGAGACCGGCGCGTCGTGGCTGCCCCAACCGGCCGACTGGGCCTCGTACTCACGCGATGTCGAAGAGGTCGACCCCTCCTCGACGCTCGCGCTCTACAAGCGCCTGCTCGCCGGACGCCGCGAGTACGGCTTCGGCAGCGGCTCGCTGGTGTGGGAGGACGCAGGAGCGGATGCGGTGGCCTTCCGCCGCGGCGACGTGCACGTGCTCGCCAACCTGGGCACCGAGCCTCTCCCGCTGCCGGCCGGCGCGTTCGTGATCCTGCAGAGCCAGCTGTTCGACGGCGGCGCTGTGCCGGTCGATACGGCCGTCTGGTACACCACGACCGCGGCGTGACGTCGCATCACGCTCCGGTCGCAGTTCGCGCCGCCCACGGCACCGCCCGACGGCACGAACTGCGACCGGAGCGGTTCAGAGAGGAATCCCATGGCGAGCATCGATGAGGTCGCCCGGCTCGCCGGCGTCTCGACGGCGACGGTCTCGCGTGCTCTGAGCGGCCGGGGTCATGTGTCGGAGTCGGCACGCCAGCGCGTGCAGGAGGCGGCGTCGGCACTCGGCTACGTGGTGTCGTCTCGCGCCTCGAGCCTGGCATCGGGTCGCACCCGCAACATCGGTGTGGTGGTTCCCTTTCTCGACCGCTGGTTCTTCAGCACCGTGCTGTCGGGGGTGTCGTCCGCGCTGATGCGCGAGGGCTACGACATCACCCTCTACAACATCACCGCCGACAAGGATGTGCGCCGCCACGTGTTCGACACGTTCCTGCGGCGCCAGCGGGTGGACGCCGTGATCGCGGTGTCGATCGAGCTCGATGCCGATGAGACGCAGCACCTGCTCGACCTCGGCCTGCCGGTGATCGCGATCGGCGGTCCGAACCCGAAGCTCGACACGCTCACCGTCGACGACGTCGCCGTCGCGCAGCTCGCCACCGAGCACCTGATCGGTCTCGGGCACCACGACATCGCCCACATCGGCGCGAACCCCGAGTTCGACATCGACTTCCACATCCCGACGAACCGTCGCCTGGGCTTCGAGAAGGCACTGGCCAGGGCCGGCATCCCTCTGAACCCCGCCTTCCTCGAACCCGCCGACTTCACCGTGGAGGGCGGATACCGTGCGGCGAAGCAGCTGCTCGGGCGCCCGGGGCCCCGGCCCACCGCCGTATTCGCGGCATCCGATGAGATGGCCATCGGAGCCATTCTCGCCGCCCGCGACCTGGGCTTCGCCGTGCCGGACGACCTCTCGATCGTCGGTATCGACGGCCATGAGCTCGGTGAGTTCTTCCGCCTGACGACCGTCGACCAGTTCCCGCTGGGTCAGGGCGAGCGCGCGGCCGATGCCGTGCTCGCCAGGCTCTCAGACGGCGAGGCCGCCGGAATTCCTGCGGCGCTCCCCTACGAGCTCAACGTCCGGGGAACGACCGCTCGGCAGCTCTCCGACTGAAATATCGCGCCCAAGACCGCCATGCCGCCATACTGATCCGATGGACGCGCTCAACGACTTCGTGGTGTTTGCCGGCGACAAGCTCTGGACGTGGGCCGTGTTGCCCCTTCTGCTGGTGCTGGGCCTCTACTTCACCTTCCGCTCGGGGGTGGTGCAGTTCCGCATGATCCCCGACATGTTCCGCACGCTCACGAACAAGACACCGCGGGATGAGAGCGGCGAACCGCAGTCCGTCTCGGCGTTCCAGGCGTTCACCATCTCGGCGGCGTCACGAGTCGGCGTGGGGAACATCGCGGGTGTGGGCACCGCCATCGCGATCGGCGGGCCGGGAGCCGTGTTCTGGATGTGGACGATGGCGTTCATCGGAGGAGCCTCGAGCTTCATCGAGTCGACACTCGGCCAGGCCTTCAAGGTGCGCGACAAGGAGGGCTTCCGTGGCGGCCCCGCGTATTACATGCAGCACGGGCTGAAGGCGCGCTGGATGGGCATCGTGTTCGCCTGCGTGCTGATCCTCTGCTTCCCTCTGTCGTTCAACTCGCTGCAGGCCAACACCATCAGCGCGACCATCTCGGGCAGCTTCGGCGGCGAGGTCGGCTGGATCCCCTGGGCCGTCGGCGGCGTCCTGGCCGTTCTCACGGCGCTGGTCATCTTCGGAGGCCTGCGACGCATCGCAAGCGTGACCCAGTCGGTCGTCCCCGCGATGGCGCTCATCTACCTGCTCCTCGGTCTCGTGATCGTCGGAATGCACTTCGATCGCCTCCCCGATGTCTTCGCCTCGATCTACACGCAGGCGTGGGGCACCCAGGAGGTCGTGGGCGGAACGATCGGCGCGATCATCATGGTCGGTGCTCAGCGCGGCATGTTCTCGAACGAGGCCGGCCTCGGATCGGCACCGAACGCCGGCGCCAGCGCCGCTGTCACCCACCCCGTCAAGCAGGGACTCGTGCAGACCCTCGGGGTGTACTTCGACACGTTCCTCATCTGCTCCATCACCGCCTTCATCGTCCTGGTCGCGACTCCGGATCTCGCCGACGCCGAGCGCGGCATCGTCCTCACGCAGAACGCGCTGGTCAGTTCGCTCGGTTCGTGGTCGAACATCCTGTTGAGCGTCATCATCTTCCTGTTGGCGTTCAGCTCGATCATCGGCAACTACTACTACGGACAGTCGAACATCGAGTTCATCAACCCCAAGCCGATCGTGCTGACGATCTTCCGCACGGTGGTCGTCGCGGTCGTCTTCCTCGGATCGATCGCCTCGGCGGACCTCATCTGGAGCACGGCAGACGGCATCATGGGCGTCATGGCGCTCGTGAACCTGATCGCGATCGGCCTTCTCTCCGGCATCGCCTTCAAGCTGCTCCGTGACTACTCCGAGCAGCGTCGCGCGGGACTCGACCCGGTGTTCACGAGGGCGCGCCTTCCCGAGGTCACCGGCATCCAGTGCTGGGAAGACGAGCTGAGCGTCACCGGCCCGATCCCCGTGCAGGGCGAGCAGCGCAGCCGACGGGGCTGAACCGTCTCGACCCGGATCGCATCAGAGCGATCCGGGTCAGAGCCGCCCCAGCTGCGCGAGGAACTCGTCGGCCATCTCGACCTGGGTCGCGAGCTTCTCGCGCCTCCCGACGGCCTCGTCGCGGATCTGCGAAAGGCGTCCCTGCAGGTCATCGTCGTCGGGTGCCTCTGCGAGTGCGTCGACGACGCCGAGAAGCGCGCTCATCTCTTCGAGCGAGTAGCCCAGGGGCTTCATCCGGCGCACGATCATGAGGCGAGACACGTCGCGCTGGGTGTAGAGCCGAAATCCGCCGTCGGTGCGCCCCGAGGGCTCGACCACGCCGACGTCTTCGTAGTGACGCAGCGTGCGGAGCGACAGCGACGTCAGCTCGGCCACCTCTCCGATGCGCATCATCTTCGCATCCGCCACGGTCACGCCCTCTCGATTCGCACACAAACCTCACGTTACGTTAGAGTCTGTCACGAGCAGCCGCTGCGCTCGCTCCCCCATTCTCTCTCGCCGCGCCTATCGCGGCCCACCGCGCCGCTCTCGGCACGCCGTCCCTCAGGAGCCTCATGACCGCCGTCTCCCCCACGCGCGACAATGCCTCGCGCTACCGCATCGAACCCACCGTCATGCAGGCGCTGCGCAATCCGCGCCTGCTCACCCGCGAGGTGCTGGCAGGCCTCGTCGTCGCCCTGGCGCTGATTCCCGAGGCGATCGCGTTCTCGATCATCGCCGGGGTCGACCCGCGCGTCGGCCTCTTCTCGTCATTCGTGATGGCGGTCGCCATCGCCTTCCTCGGTGGCCGCCCGGCGATGATCACGGCCGCGACGGGGGCGATCGCGCTCGTGATCGCCCCCGTCGCCCGCGAGTACGGGATGGACTACTTCATCGCGACCGTGCTGCTCGGCGGCGTCATCCAGATCATCCTCGCGCTGCTCGGCGTGGCCAAGCTCATGCGGTTCATCCCCCGCTCCGTGATGGTCGGCTTCGTGAACGCGCTGGCGATCCTCATCTTCACCGCTCAGCTGCCGCAGCTCTACGAGGTGCCGTGGCTCGTCTACCCGCTCGTCGCGGTGGGCCTCGCCATCCTCTTCCTGATGCCGCGGATCACGAAGGTGATCCCTGCACCGCTCGTCACGATCGTGCTGCTCACCGCTGCGGTGGTCGTGTTCGGCTGGTCCGTTCCGAACGTCGGTGATCAGGGCGAGCTGCCGCAGAGCCTGCCGGAACTGTTCATCCCGAACGTGCCGCTGACGCTCGAAACCCTCGGCATCATCGCGCCGTACGCTCTCGCCATGGCCGCCGTGGGGCTGCTCGAGTCGCTCATGACGGCCAAGCTCGTCGACGACATCACCGACACCCACTCGCGCAAGACTCGTGAGGCGTGGGGCCAGGGCGCCGCGAACATCCTCTCCGGCGCCTTCGGCGGCATGGGCGGATGCGCCATGATCGGCCAGACGATGATCAACGTGAAGGCGTCCGGCGCCCGCACCCGCATCTCGACCTTCCTCGCGGGCGTCTTCCTGCTCATCCTCGTGCTCGCGCTCGGCGACGTGGTCGCGATCATCCCGATGGCGGCGCTCGTCGCCGTGATGATCCTCGTCTCGATCGCGACCTTCGACTGGCACAGCATTCGCCTGTCGACCCTGAAGCGGATGCCGAAGAGCGAGACCGCTGTCATGCTCATCACCGTCGTCGCGACCGTCTGGACCCACAACCTCGCTATCGGCGTCGCGCTCGGTGTGCTCGCCGCGATGGTGATGTTCGCGCGCCGCGTGGCCCACTTCGCCACAGTGACCCGCAGCCTGACGGGCGAGGGCGATGGAGCGACCGCCCACTACGAGGTCGTCGGCGAACTCTTCTTCGCATCGAGCAATGACCTGACGACGCAGTTCGAGTACACCGACGACCCGTCGGTCGTCGTGATCGACATGACGCGCTCGCACATCTGGGATGCGTCGACCGTCGCTGCGCTGGATGCCGTCGTCACGAAGTATGAACGCCTCGGCAAGGCCGTGTCGATCCTCGGCCTCAACGACACCGCAGCGGCATTCCACCGGCGCCTCAGCGGCAATCTCGGCGCCGACCACTAGAAGCACTCACGCGCCGTGACCGCTACGCTGGCGCGGGTGACGAACTTTCGCGACATGGTGCTCATCCCCGGCGGGACCTTCCGCATGGGCTCGGAGGACTTCTATCCCGACGAGCGCCCGGTGCACGAACGCGAAGTCGCCTCGTTCGAGATCGACCGCTACGAGGTGACGAACGCCCAGTACGCGGAGTTCGTCGATGCCACGGGCTACGTCACCGTGGCCGAGCGTCCGCTCGACCCTGCGGCCTTCCCCGACGCCGATCCCCAGGACCTCGTGCCCGGTTCCATGGTGTTCACACCTACCGCCGGTCCGACCGACCTCCGCAACTGGCGCAACTGGTGGCGGTGGCAGGCGGGGGCGTCGTGGCGGCATCCGTTCGGTCCCGACTCCTCGATCGACGACCGGATGCAGCATCCGGTCGTGCACGTCGCATTCGAGGATGCCGTCGCCTACGCCGACTGGGTCGGGATGCGGCTGCCCACCGAGGCCGAGCACGAGTACGCCTCCCGAGGCGGTGTCGACAACGCACCATTCGCCTGGGGCGATGAGCCCTATCCCGGCGGCGAGGCGCAGGCCAATTCGTGGCTGGGCCGTTTCCCCTATGACAATCAGGGCGTGGGCGGCACAGCACCGGTCGGGTCATACGCTCCCAACGGCTACGGTCTCTACGACATGATCGCGAACGTGTGGGAGTGGACGAGCGACTTCTACACCCCGCGGCATCTGAAGCTGTCCGACAAGCCTGTCGACCCCGGGAAGCGAGCGAATCTGCTCGCCGCGGCGAGCGCTCAGGAGGGATTCCCGAGCATCCCGCGCCGCGTGCTCAAGGGCGGGTCGCACCTCTGCTCCCCTGACTACTGCCTGCGTTTCCGGCCAGCCGCACGGTCGCCGCAGGCCGAGGACACCGGTATGTCGCACATAGGATTCCGCCTCACCCGTTCCGTGTGAGGCAGCGATGGGCATGGCCCACTGCTCCTGATTGGCTGAGTCGCACGGGCGCCTGCCCGGCTGCACCGCCGACCGAGGAGCGATCATGTCCGACAAGCCCAACATCCTCATCATCTGGGGAGATGACATCGGAATAGCCAACCTGAGCACGTACAGCGACGGGCTCATGGGCTATCGGACGCCGCACATCGATCGGATCGCCGACGAAGGCGTGAAGTTCACGGACTACTACGGCGAGCAGAGCTGCACCGCCGGCCGCGCGGCGTTCATCACCGGGCAGAATCCGTACCGCACGGGCTTGACGAAAGTGGGCATGCCGGGAGCACCCCTGGGCCTGCAGGCCCAGGATCCGACGATCGCCGACGCCCTCAAGCACCACGGCTACGCCACGGGCCAATTCGGCAAGAACCACCTCGGCGACCGGGATGAGCATCTGCCGACGGCCCATGGCTTCGACGAGTTCTTCGGAAATCTCTATCATCTCAACGCCGAGGAGGAGCCGGAGCACCCCGACTACCCGACCGATGAGGAGTATCCCGGATTCAGCGAGAAGTTCCGCCCTCGTGGCGTGATCCACTCGTGGGCGAACGACGACGGCAGCCAGCGCATCGAAGACACCGGCCCACTGACGAAGAAGCGCATGGAGACGGTCGACGAGGAGTTCCGCGATGCGGCGGCCGACTTCATCCGCGCCCAGGCCGACGATGACACACCGTTCTTCGTGTGGTTCAACTCGACCCACATGCACTTCCGCACGCACACGAAGGAGGAGAGCAAAGGGCGGGCCGGGCGCTGGCAGTCGGAATACCACGACACGATGCTCGATCACGACGACGTCGTGGGCAGCCTGCTTGACCTGCTCGACGAGCTCGGTCTCGCCGAGAACACGATCGTGATGTACTCGACCGACAACGGTCCTCACATGAACAGCTGGCCGGATGCCGGCATGACGCCGTTCCGCAACGAGAAGAACTCCAATTGGGAGGGCGCATACCGAGTGCCGGCCATGGTCCGCTGGCCCGGGCACATCCCCGCCGGCACGACGCTGAACGGCATCGTCAGCCACAACGACTGGTTCGTCACGCTGCTCGCGGCGGCCGGCGACACCGACATCGCCGACCGCCTGAAGTCGGGCACCGAACTGCACGGCACCGACTTCACGGTGCATCTCGACGGCCACAATCAGCTCGACTACATCACTGGGGCCGTCGAGCACAGTCCGAGAAGGCACTTCTTCTATGTCTCCGACGATGGGGATCTCACCGCGCTGCGCTTCGAGAACTGGAAGCTGGTCTTCCTCGAGCAACGCGCGGTCGGAACCCTGCAGGTGTGGCAGGAGCCGTACATCGAGCTGCGGTTCCCCAAGCTGTTCAATCTGCGCACCGACCCCTACGAGCGTGCCGACATCACCTCGAACACCTACTGGGACTGGGTGCTCGACCACGTCTTCCTCTTCGTCCCGGCGCAGGCCTACGTGGCACGCATGCTGCAGACGCTCACGGAGTTCCCGCAGCGACAGGAATCGGCGTCGTTCACGATCAACCAGGTGATGGCGAAGCTCCAGTCCACGACAGGCAGCTCCTGAGAGGTCCGGCCCCGATCAGGGGCGAAGCTGCGCCCGTCGTGCCGCGGCATTCCGCTGTGCGAGGATGCCGCCGCCGATGACCGCCGCGATGAGCGACCCCAGCAGGACGCCGATCTTGACGTGCTCGTCGGCGACCGAGCTCGACCCGTAGGCGAGCTCGCCGACGAGCAGCGAGACGGTGAACCCGATTCCTGCCAGGAACGCCATGCCGGTCAGGTCGGGCCAGCGCAGCGTCTCGTCGAGGCGGAGCGCCGGCACGCGACTGAGCAGGAAGGTGGTGGCGAGGATGCCGATCGGCTTGCCCAGGACGAGTCCGACGATGATCCCGATCGCGATCGGATCGGTGAGCGCCGACCGCAGTCCCTCGACACCGCCGATCGTGACTCCGGCCGCGAAGAAGGCGAAGACCGGCACCGCGAACAGCGTCGCCACGACGCCCCACCGATCGGCGAAGTGCGGGGCCAGGCCGTCGTACATCGGCTCGCCGTCGGCATCCACGCCCCGGGGCACCCGGGCACGCTCGGTCGGCACGACCGGCACGACGAAGCCCAGCAGCACGCCGGCGACGGTCGCGTGGATGCCGGCAGCGTGGATGCAGACCCAGACCGCTACGGCGAGGGGCAGCAGGATCCACCACGCACGAACGCCCTTCTGCACGAGGAAGGCGAATCCGGCGAGCGGAAGCAGCGCGAGCGTGAGCCACGGGAAGCTGATCGTGTCGGTGTAGAACGTGGCGATGATGGTGATCGCGATCAGATCGTCGATGATCGCGAGCGTCAGCAGGAACACGCGCAGAGCGGGCGGCAGGAACTTGCCGACCACGGCGATCACGGCGACCGCGAAGGCGATGTCCGTCGCGGTCGGGATCGCCCACCCGCGCAGGGCGTCACTGTCGCCGGCGTTGATCACCGCGAAGATGACCGCCGGCACGATCACTCCTCCGACGGCCGCGGCGATCGGCAGGGCTGCCTGACGCGGGTCTCTCAGGCGCCCTGTGACGAACTCCTCCTTCAGCTCGAGACCGACGACGAAGAAGAAGATCGCCAGCAGACCGTCGGCCGCCCAGGCGCCGACGCTGAGGTCGAGGTGCAGTTCGGGGATGCCGAAGGTGAAGTCGCGCACGGACTCGTACCACGACACCGCCGAAGTGTTGGCGAGGATCAGCGCAGCGACGGTGGCGGCGAGCAGCAGCGAACCGCCGAGGACGTCACTGCGGGCGTTGTTTCGGATGCCGCGCCACAGCTCGTGCGGAGCCAGACGGAGGCGGGGGCGGGTGGAAGAAGTGGACACGAAGAGACCTCACGCGAGAGAAGGGGTGAACGGCGTGGAAGACCACGCCTCATCGAGGCGCGGTCTAGTCGCGTGGCGGCGGGCAGCCCGCGATCTCACCGTGTGAGAGCGTGCCCCAGACGCTGGTCCATCCGTTCGTGCCGGGGTGCATGACGACACGCATCGACTTCCTCATCGGGGTCGCCGAACGCAGCTCATGCGGAGCACGCGTCGAGCCGGCGATCGAGAGAAGGGCCACCCCTCGAGCCTACCGCGCGTGGCATCCGCTTCCCTGGGCGTCTGTTCCTACACCGCCGTCCCGTCGCGCCAGGTTCGGTACCCTCCGTCGAGGTTGCACGCGTCGAATCCGTGCTGCAGGAGCAACCGCGTGGCGATATGCCCTCGGAGACCGACCTGGCAGTGCACGACGAGTGGGCCCGCCGGCAGCTCCTCGAAGCGCTCCCGCAGCTCGTCGAGCGGGACGTTGACGGCATCGGGGATGGCCCCTGCAGCGAACTCCGCGGGAGATCGCACATCGACGAGCGTGGCTCCTCCCTGCAGGGCGGCCGCGAGTTCATGCCATTGCAGGGAGGCAGTGGTCCCCGTGCGCGTGTTCTCCGCGACATAATCGGCGATGTTGACGGCATCCTTGGCGGAGCCGAACTGCGGAGCGTAGGCGAGTTCGAGGTGCGCGAGCTCGCCTGCGGCGAGACCCGCGTGCATGGCGGTCGCGATCACATCGATGCGCTTGTCGACGCCGTCTCGTCCGACGATCTGCGCACCGAGAATTCGATCGGATACGGGATCTGCGAGCAGCTTGATCGACACCGTCTCTGCACCCGGGTAGTAGCCGGCGTGCGAACCGGGGTGCACGTGCACCACATAGAAGTCCCGATGTGCGGCCCGGAGCTGGCGCTCGCTCCATCCGGTCTTCGCGGCCGCCAGCCCGAAGACCTCGACGATCCCCGTTCCGAGGGCCGGACGCGCCGACTCCGAACGACCGGCGATGACATCGGCCACCATGCGTCCGTGCCTGTTGGCCAGGCCCGCCATGGTGATCAGCGCGGCGTCACCGCCGACCAGCTCCGTCTTCTCCACTCCATCTCCGACGGCGAAGACGTGCGGCGCGCTGGTGCGGCAGGCCTCGTCGACCTGGATTCCGCCCGTCGCGCCGAGCACGAGGCCCGCATCCGCAGCGAGACGCGTCTCAGGCACGACACCCGACGCATCGACGATGAGCTCTGCGGACACGCTCGTGCCGTCGGTGAGCTCGACGACGCCCTTCTGCACATCTGCGACCTCCACGCCGAGGCGCACGTCGACCCCTCGGCCCCGGACCGCCTCGAGCACCTGCGCAGCCATCTCCGCGTCGAGGGGCGACAAGACCTGCGGTCCGCGCTGCACGAGGGTGACCGACGCGTCGCGCGCAACCAGGTTCTCGACGGCCTCGAGTCCCGTGTATCCGCCTCCGACGACCACGACCGGCACACCTGGTCGGTCGAGCGCAGTCGCGATCTCGACGGCATCGTCGACGGTCCGAAGGCTGCGCACCGGAACTCCTCCGGCCGGCTCATCCCGTCGTGGACGCGCGCCCGCCGCCAGGATCAGACGGTCGTAGCTCTCCGTCGTGCGCGCACCGCTGACCAGGTTCACGACCTCGACCCGCATCCTCTCGGTGTCGATGCGCACCACTTCGTGCCGGACTCTCACGTCGAGGCGAAAGCGGCGGTGCAGCGATTCCGGGGTCTGCAGGAGCAGCGACTCGCGGTCGGCGATCACTCCGCCGACGAAGTACGGCAGACCGCAGTTGGCGTACGACACCTCAGGACCCTTTTCGAAGATGACGATCCGGGCGGTGTCATCGAGTCGTCGCAGCCGAGCGGCGGCCGACATCCCGCCGGCCACTCCTCCGACGATCACGACCTTGAGCGGAGCAGACGAGGTCATCGCCGGAACAGACCCGAGAAGAAGCCGCTCTTGCTCTCGGTCTTCTCGTGCCCGGAGCACCACTGCGCGGCGGGGACCGTGCGCCGCACGGACTCCACGTGCTGACCGCACCCGGCCCAGGTCGTCTTTCCACAGGTCCTGCACGTCGCGGGACGGCACATGGTCTCTCCTATCCGTATACCCCGGCGGGTATCCCTGCAAATACCCTAGGGGGTATACTGGGATCTGTCGAATCACGAGAAAGGCGCCCCATGATGACCACAGACCCCGACGTCCAGCGAAAGATCCTCAACCGACTCAAGCGCGCCCAGGGGCAGCTCGCGGCCGTGATCGCCGCCGTGGAACGCGAGGACGACTGCCGGACGGTGGTGACCCAGCTCTCCGCGGTGAGCTCCGCCCTCGACCGTGCCGGCTTTCAGATCATCGCCACAGCCATGAAGGACTGCCTGGCCGACCCCGACCAGCCCGAGGGCGAGCGGGGCGAGGTCTCGATGTCGGAGCTCGAGAAGCTGTTCCTCTCCCTCGCCTGAGCGTCGTCGCCATCGGAGCGGTCCCGCAGAGCGCGGCCGGTCACCGTCGGGTGATCCCCGCGCCCGGCCGACGCGATTGCCGGATTCGGCACGAGCTGGTCGCCAGGTGACCAGCAGGTGAACTCCTCCACGGAGGCTTGTAGAGGATATCGATGAGTGTCAATATAGACACATGTCGATTCAAGAGGGATGCCGACGGCTACGTCGTCGTCGACCACCCCTCGACCCGCACAAACCTCGCGGGAGTCTTCGCCGCCGGGGACCTCGTTGACCACACCTACCGCCAGGCGATCACCGCCGCCGGCACCGGCTGCGCCGCAGCACAGGACTCGCAGCACTACCTCGCGGCGCTCGACGAAGCCATGCGCACCCCGGCAGCCGCCGTCGTCGCGACCGAGAACGAGCCGGTCTTCGCATGAGCACATCCGTTCACCGCTGAAAGGACGCAGTCATGAATGTCACCCTGACGGCCGCAGGCGATACCTGCAGCCCCGTCGCCACCCACGCGATCGGCGCGGAGGCAGCCACATCGGTCGCCTCCACCCTGAAGGCGCTCTCCGATCCGCTCCGGCTCCGGATGCTGTCCGCCATCGCCTCCGACCCTCGCGGCGAGTCCTGCGTCTGCGACCTCGCCGAGCTCGCCGACGTCTCTCAGCCCACCGTTTCCCACCACCTCAAGGTGCTCAAGGATGTCGACGTCCTCACCTCCGAACGGCGCGGCACCTGGGTCTGGTATCGGATCAACCCCAATCGCCGCCGAGCTGTCACCGCGCTCCTGGATTCCTTCGCCCCGGCGACGGTGAGCGAGCCGTGGAGCGAGGACCACGCAGACGTGGGCGCGCGCCCCGATTTCGATGTGCGGGTGACGCATCTCGCCGATGAGCTCGCGGCCGAGGTGCCCGACCTCGATCCTGAGGTCGTGCTCACGATCGTCCGCGAGTCCTACACGTCCCTGGCGCGCAACGCGCGAGTCTCTTCTGCACTCGTCCCTCTCACCGAGCGCTTCGCCCGACAGCGTCTCGCCGATCTCACGCGCGACCGCGATGCGACGCTGCCGCAGGTGCTGTTCGTCTGCGTCGCCAACGCCGGACGCTCGCAACTCGCGGCCGCACTCGTCAATCAGCTCGCCGGCGGCAAGGTCGTCGCACGCTCAGCGGGGTCGAGCCCTGCCGACGTCATCCACCCTCATGTCCGCTCGATCCTCGCCGAGATCGAGGGCGAGCAGTCTGCAGAGCGGTTCCCGAAGCCACTCACCGACGACGCGGTCCGCGCGGCGGATGTCGTCATCACCATGGGCTGCGGCGACGTCTGCCCGATCATCCCCGGCGTGCGCTACGACGACTGGGCCGTCGGTGACCCGGCCCTCGCATCCCGCGAGGGCGTTGAGGCGATCCGCGACGACATCGCGGAACGTGTGCGCATCCTCGTCGAAGACCTCACGCGCTGAATCCCACAGCGCCACGCCGAACTCCACTGAACGACACTGAACCCGCTGAACCCGCTGAACCAGGAGACACCATGACCGACAGCCTCACCAAGCCCTCCGTCCTCTTCGTGTGCGTGCACAACGCAGGTCGCTCGCAGATGGCCGCCGGCTTCCTGCGCGAGTTCGCCGGAGACCGCATCGAGGTCCGCTCGGCCGGTTCCATGCCCGCCGACCAGATCAACCCGATCGCGGTCGAGGCGATGGGCGAGCTCGGCATCGACATCACCGCCGAGCAGCCCAAGGTGCTCACGACCGAGGCCGTGCAGGCATCCGACGTCGTGATCACGATGGGATGCGGCGACGCGTGCCCGTTCTTCCCCGGAAAGCGCTACGAGGACTGGAAGCTCGATGACCCGGCCGGCCAGGGCATCGACTCCGTGCGACCGATCCGCGACGACATCCGTCAGCGCATCGAGGCCCTCGCGGGCGAGCTGCTGACCTGATCGCAACCTCTCGGGAGGAGAACTGCGCCTCGGGAGGACGGATGCCGCGGCATTCTCCTCCTGAAGGGCGATCTCCTCCCGAGAGGCCGAGCCCCTCAGCCGGCCGGGATCGCTCGGACCCGATTGTTCCGTGGGTTGTGCTCCAGCTCGACGAGGCCGAGAGCCTCGAGGAGCGGCGGCAGATACATCCCGAAGCGTCCGCGGTAGCCCTTGCGTTGGCCATACCACCCGCCGACAGGGTTGTCCTCGGACCTCCCCCACGCCTCCACCGTGCCGGGTACAGGTTCTTTCTTCTCATCGGCCGCGCCGAGGGAGACCCAGTCCCCCCGCCTCAGCAATTCGGCGTGCAGATCGTCGATCGCGCGCGCGAGATAAGTGAGCCTCGTCGATCCGACCTGGCAGACGAGCAGGGCCGGATCACTCTCGTCATCGCGGTGGATGGTGTACTCGGACGAGAGCGGCGCCGTCTTCAACGACCAAGGGTCATCTGCAGTGCCTCGTCCGGACCAGTGCTCTTCAGCCATCTTCGGTCTCTTCTCGTCTCACATGCCCGGGATCTCGAGCATCTCCAGGATCTCGATCGTCCCACCCCACCCGCGGTGCGGGTGATCGGCGAGCACGCCCTGCAGCGCCTCCGCATCACGCGCCTGCATGATCGAGTACCCGCCGATGAACGACCCGGGCTCACCGCCGTCGACCGTCTGCGTGGGCGAACCGAGCTCGATGAGTGCATCGCCCGCGCGCTGAGCCCAGTCCATCCAGGCCTTCATCGACTCCGCCCCGGAATCAGGGTCGGCCGTCGCCATCTGGTCGGCGGCACTCACGGTCGAACGGTACAGAACCAAGAACTTGCTCATGTCGACTCCTCATCGTCGCGGAGAACGCGGACTGCGTTCTGCCTCTACGGGTCAAGACACGCATCGCGGAGAATCATGACGGACGCCCCTGCGTCCCGCTCGCCTGCGCGCCCGCGTCCAGCTCATGCGATCGCACGAGCAGTGATCGGAACTCCCCCGCGTCCAGATCCGACACAGACCCGAACGTGACGGCCGCCGCGCCCACTTTGACGCGGCCGAGTCTGGAAGCGCGTGTCTGCACGAGGTAGGCGCCGTCTTCAGCCGCATTCACGTAGACCGACAGATGTCTCTTCTGCTCGGCTAGTCCCACGAGGAACCACTCCACCCCGGGACCGCGGGGGCGAGGCTGTCGGATCGCGCCGTAACCGATGATCGCCTGATCCGTGCCGCCCCACATCCTGCCCCGCCACAGCACGCGGTCGACTGCCGGCAGCGCTTCGCGGATCATCGCGTCCAGAGCCGAGAGTTCATCAGCCCTGCTCGACGCGCGGATGAAAGCGTCGATGTCGTCGTCCACCTTCTCCATGCCGCGATCCTAGACCGCCGCTCCGACATCCGACATGGCTGTGCGACGCGCCTGACACGGCCGGGGCGTTTCTCCCGCGCACGCCCCGGATACCGGTAGTGTCCATCCGTGACCCTGCTCCGTCGCGCCGCCGCTCGGCGTCGTAGTCTCGCCCCCGCCCAGGTGATCGCCTCCGGGTTCGGAGCGGTCATCATCATCGGCACGGTGCTGCTCATGCTGCCGATCTCGTCGAGCGACGGGACCTGGACGCCGCCGGTCGATGCCCTGTTCACCGCGACCTCAGCCGTCTGCGTGACCGGACTCGTCGTCGTCGACACCGCGATCTACTGGAGTCCCTTCGGCAAGGTCGTCATCCTGACCCTGATCCAACTCGGCGGCCTGGGCATCATGCTGTTCGCCGCGCTCGTCGGCCTCGTGCTCGCGCGGCGGCTGTCCGTCCGATCTCGAGTCCTCGCAAGCACCGAGACGAAGACCCCCGGCGCGGGAAGCATGAAGCGCATCGCGACCGGCATCCTCGTCACCACCCTCGTGATCGAGGTGGTCGTCGCGATCGTGCTGTTCGTGCGGTTCCTCACCGGCTACGGCTACGACCCCGCACGCGCCGCGTGGCATGCGGTGTTCCACGCCGTCTCCGCGTTCAACAACGCGGGCTTCGCCCTCTACACAGACAGCCTGATGGGCTTCGTCGGCGACCCCTGGGTGTGCCTGCCGATCTGCGCGGCGATCATCCTCGGCGGCCTCGGCTTTCCGGTGCTGCGGCAACTGCGACGGGAGTTCCGCCGCCCGCTGCACTGGACCATGAACACTCGCATCGTGCTCTCTGCGACTCTCGCCCTGCTCGCGATCGGCACCACATACGTACTGCTGTTCGAGTGGGACAACCCGGGAACGCTCGGCGCGCTCTCACCCGGCGACCGGATCCTCGCCGGGTTCTTCCACTCGGTGCAGTCGCGCACAGCCGGCTTCAACTCCGTCGACGTCGGGCAGATGCACGACGAGACCTGGCTCGGGACCGACGTGCTGATGTTCATCGGCGGAGGTCCTGCCGGTACGGCGGGCGGCATCAAGGTCACGACTTTCGCGGTGCTCTTCTTCATCATGTGGACGGAGCTCCGCGGCGGTGCGGCGGTGAACATCTTCGGCAAGAGGCTGTCGCGCGCCGTGCACCGTGAGGCGATCACCGTCGTGATCGTGGCACTCGGCGCGGTCATGGCCGGGGTCATCGCGATCCTGGCGATGACCGATTTCGATCTCGACCGCGTGCTGTTCGAGGTGGTGTCGGCCTTCGGCACGGTCGGCCTGTCGACCGGCATCACGGCGGATCTGCCACCGACCGCGCACCTGATCCTCGTCGCACTCATGTTCCTCGGCAGACTCGGACCCCTGACGCTCGGTTCTGCTCTCGCCCTACGCGAGCGCCCCACCGCCTACGATCTCCCTAAAGAGCGCCCCGCGATCGGTTGATCGCCACACTCACCCCGCACGAAAGGACCCTCGTGTCCAGGTTTCTCTCCTTCAGACAGGATGCTCGGCGAATCGCCGAGGCCGACTCAGTGGCCGTCATCGGGCTGGGCAGATTCGGCACCTCGCTCGCTCTCGAGCTCATGGCATCCGGCACCGAAGTGCTCGGTATCGACGCCGATGAGGATCTGGTGCAGGCGCTCAACGGCCAGCTCACACAGGTGGTTCGCGCGGATTCGACGCGCATCGACGTGCTCGAGCAGCTGGCGATCGGCGAGTTCGATCGGGTCGTCGTCGCGATCGGCAGCGACGTCACGGCATCGATCCTCACCGCCTCGCTGCTGCTGACCATGAAGGTGCCCGTGATCTGGGCCAAGGCCGTCGATGAACGACACGGCGCCGTGCTCGAACAGCTCGGTGTGCACCGCGTCATCTATCCCGAGAAGGACATGGGGCGTCGCGTCGCACACCTCGTGCGCGGTGCGGCAGCCGACTACCTCGAGATCGATCGAGGCTACGCCGTGGTGAAGACGGTCGCGCCCGCGCACCTGCAGGGCATCACCCTGACAGACGGCGCGGTGCGCTCGACCCACGGCGTCACGGTCGCGGCGTACCGCACGCCGCACGGCGAGTGGCACAATGCCGAGGCGAACACGGTGCTGGGCGACGGCGACGTCGTGCTGGTGGTGGGACCCACGCGCGAGGTCGAGAGGTTCGCCCAGCTGCGCTGAACCGCGCGCTGCTCACCTGAGCCTCGGGACCCGCTGCGCTCGGGGGAGAACTGCGCCTCGGGAGGAGAACTGCGCCTCGGGAGGAGCACTGCGCCTCGGGAGGAGCACTGCGCCCCGGGAGGAGCACTGCGCCCCGGGAGGACGGATGCCGCGGCATCCTCCTCCCGAGTGGTGATCTCCTCCCGAGGGACCGGACGAAGACAGGTCGCGCAGAGGCGATGCGACTCAGCGGGCGACGATGAGCCCGGCGGTCTTCTGCTGCACGGCCTGGAATCGGCGCTGCACGTCCGACCAGTTGACGAGCTCCCAGAAGGCCTTGACGTAGTCGGCGCGCACGTTGAGGTAGTCGAGGTAGTAGGCGTGCTCCCAGACGTCGAGCTGCAGCAGCGGCGTGACGCCGAGCGGCGCGTTGCCCTGCTGGTCGAACAGCTGGAAGATGACGGGGCGAGCGCCGACGCTGTCCCACGCGAGCACGGCCCAGCCCGAGCCCTGCACGCCGAGCGCGGTCGCCGTGAAGTGAGCGCGGAAGGCGTCGATCGAGCCGAACGCGTCGGTCAGCGCCGCCTCGAGCTCACCCTCGGGGTTTCCGCCACCATCGGGCGAGAGGTTCTCCCAGAACACCGAGTGGTTGATGTGGCCGCCGAGGTTGAACGCGAGGTCCTTCTCGAGCTTGTTCACGGCCGCGAAGTCGTTCGAGTCGCGGGCTGCAGCGAGCTGCTCGAGCGCGGTGTTGGCGCCGGTGACGTAGGCCTGGTGGTGCTTCGAGTGGTGCAGCTCCATGATCTTGCCCGAGATGTGCGGGGCGAGAGCCGAGTAGTCGTACGGCAGCTCGGGGAGGGTGTACGCAGAGGTCATGCTGTTCCTTTCGGTGGGGTGTCAGTGCTGGTCGTTCGAGTTCTGGTCGTTCGGCAGCGAGTGGAATCGGCGATCGAGATACACGAGCGGGCGGCCCGGCCGGCCCAGCAGGACCTCGTCGACCTCGGCGATCACGACGGTCGAGGAGCCGACGGCGACGGTCGTCATCGGGTGGCAGCGCATCGCCACGCGGGCTTCGCGCAGATACGGCTCGCCCGTGGGCAATGAGCTCCACCCCTGCTCGGGGGTGAACCGGTCAGCGCCGCTCACGGCGAAGCTCTGCGCCAGTGCCGAGTGCTCGTCGTCGATCAGGTGCACGACGAAGGTGTCGGCCGAGAGGATCGACCCTGCGCTGCCGGTCGCCCTCGTGACCGAGAAGACGATCGCGGCGGGGTCGACCGCGACGGACGCGACGCTGGATGCCGTGAGGCCGACCGGGCCCGCGGGGGTCGACGCCGTGATGATCGCGACTCCCGCAGGATGCGCACGGAACGCGGCCTTGAGTCCTTCGCCGACCTCGGAGGGGACCGGCGCTGCGGGATGCTGCTGACTGCTCATTCGGGTGTCTCCTGGGGCGGAAGGGCTGCGATGATCGTGTGGTCCCGCTCGATGATGCCGAGCTTCGCGGCACCACCGGGAGAACCCATCTCGTCGAAGAACTCGACGTTCGCCTTGTAGTAGTCCTGCCATTCTTCCGGCAGATCGTCTTCGTAGTAGATCGCCTCGACGGGGCACACGGGTTCGCATGCACCACAGTCGACGCATTCGTCGGGGTGGATGTACAGCGACCGTTCGCCCTCATAGATGCAGTCAACAGGGCACTCGTCGATGCACGCACGGTCCTTGACATCGACGCAGGGAAGGGCGATCACGTAGGTCATGGGGTGGCGGTCTCCGTTCGGGTCACGGTTGCTACCGTATGACCTCAAGTACACTTGAGGTCAAATCGAGGAGGTCGCGTTGAGCGCAGACACCGACACGGACCGCGGCGTCCACGGCCCTGACGAACCGCTGACCATCGGCGAGATGAGCAGACGAACCGGGGTCGCCCCCTCGGCCCTGCACTTCTACGAGAGCCTCGGCCTGATCGCGTCGACCCGCACGGCCGGCAACCAGCGCCGTTACGCCCGGCACATGCTGCGCCGGGTATCGCTCATCACGGTGGCGAAGCGCCTCGGCATCCCGCTCGCCGACGTGCAGCACGCGTTCGCCGACGTGCCGCTGACGCAGACGCCGAGCCACGCGGACTGGCAGCGCGCATCGCGACGCTGGAAGCGCGAGCTCGAGAAGCGCCGCGAGGGCATCGAGCGCCTCGAACGCGAACTCACCGGATGCATCGGCTGCGGCTGCCTGTCGATGAAGGCATGCGGCCTGCTCAACCCGGATGACACGCTCAGCAGCCAGGGCGCGGGCCCGCAGCGCCTGCGCGACGAGGATTGACGCGAGCGCGCGAGACCCACATCACCGCACGAGACCCATATCGCCGCACGAGACCCACGTCACCGGCGAGACCCACATCGCCGCACGACACCCACATCGCCGCACGAGACCCACGTCACCGGCGAGACCCACATCACCGCACGAGACCCACATCACCGCACGACACCCACGTGCAGAACGCGGGTCTCGCACGAGCATCACGGTTTCGAGGTTCGCGGTGCGCGGAGCGCGGTGCGCGGAGCGCGGTGCGCGAAGCTCAGACGACGGTGAACGCGGCGCTCAGCAGCACCTCGTCGCGCGAGCTCGGACCGACGAGCAGCTCGAACGCGCCGGGCTCCACGAGGCGGTTGCCCGCGGCATCCACGATCGAGCACTCAGAGACCGCTAGCTCGAGGCGCACGCGGGCCGACTCCCCCGGCGCCAGATCGACCTGACGGAACGCCTTCAGCTCCCGGTCGGCCCAGCTCACGCTGGTCACAGCGTCGCGCACATAGACCTGCACGGTCTCGCGCACCGGACGCGCACCGGTGTTCTCGACCGTCACCTCGGCGACGATCATCTCGTCGCGACCCAGCGTCGTCGATGCGAGCGACAGCTCGCCGTACGACACTGTCGAGTACGACAGCCCCTCACCGAACGCCCAAGCCGGAGACTGCGTGAGGTCGGCGTAACGATCACCGTGCTGCCCGCGGATCTGGTTGTAGTACGTCGGCTGCTGACCGACGTGGCGCGCGAACGAGATCGGCAGGCGACCCGACGGCTCGATCGCACCCGAGATGATCTCGGCGAGCGCACGGCCACCCTGCATACCCGGGTTCGCCGCCCAGATGACGGCCGCAGCCTTCGACACGGATGCCGGCAGCACGAGCGGCTTCGAGGCGAGAAGCACCACCACCACGGGCGTGCCCGTCGCGATCAGCGCGTCGAGCAGGGCGTTCTGCCCGCCGATCAGCTCGAGCGTCGCGGTCGAGCGCCCTTCACCGACGAGCTCGATGCGGTCGCCCACGACGGCCACCACGACATCGGATGCCGCGGCCGCAGCAACGGCTTCGGAGATGAGCACGTCGTCAGCCGGCGCCGGCACCACGACCGCGGGCCGGGGCTGCCCGTCAGGGAACTTCGCGCCCCGAGGGTCGTCCTCGAGCGTGAGGATGTCGGCCCCGCGCGCATGCGTCACCGCCCACCCGTCGACGCCCGCGAGGCCGTCGAGCACGGTGGTGATCATCTCGCGCGGCTGTCCGTCGAGCCATCCGGCCTGGCCCGAACCGCCGGCCCAGTCGCCGAGCTGCGTCTGCGCGTCGTCTGCCAGGGGCCCCACCACGGCGACCTTCAGCGGCGCCGCGGCGTCGAGCGGCAGAGTCCCGTCGTTCTCGAGCAGCACGATCGAGCGACGCGCGGTCTCGAGGTTGAGCTCGGCGTGCGCAGTGCTGCCGACCACGGCATCCAGGTCGTCCTGCGGCAGCCGCGGGTCTTCGAACAGCCCGAGCTCGAACTTCAGGGTGAGGATGCGGGCGACCGCGTCGTCGAAGGCGTCCTCCGCGAGAAGCCCGTTCGACACCGCCTCGAGCGCCCCCTCGAAGAAGCCCGGAGTGTTCATGACCATGTCGTTGCCGGCGCTCACAGCGGCGGCCGAGGCGTGCGCGTAGTCGGGCTGCACATGCTGCTCCCACACCATGCGGCCGACGTTGTCCCAGTCGGTGATGAGCGTGCCGGTGTAGCCCCACTCGCCGCGCAGCACGTCGCTGAGCAGCCAGTCGTTGACCGTGATCGGCACGCCGTCCGTCGTCTGGTAGCCGAGCATGAACGTGCGGCATCCCTCGCGGGCCACCCGCTCGAACGGCGGCAGGAACCACGACCGCAGCTTGCGCCGAGAGATGTCGGCCTCGCTCGCATCGCGGCCGCCCTGTGTCTCGGAGTAGCCGGCGAAGTGCTTCGCCGTCGCGAGAATGGCGGTCGGGTCGTCGAGGCCGTCGCCCTGGTAGCCGCGCACCATGGCCGAGGCGAGCTCGCCGATCAGGAACGGGTCTTCGCCGAACGTCTCGTCGATGCGGCCCCAGCGCAGGTCGCGTGCGATGCACAGCACGGGCGAGAACGTCCAGTGGATGCCGGTCGCCGCGACCTCGACCGCTGTCGCCCTCGCGACCTTCTCGACCAGCTCGGCATCCCACGTCGCAGCCATGCCGAGTTGGGTCGGATAGATCGTCGCCCCGGGCCAGAACGAGTGACCGTGGATGCAGTCCTCGGCGACGAGCAGCGGGATGCGCAGCCGCGTCTGCGAGGTCAGCTCGTTCGCCCGCAGGATGCGCTCGGGCGAGGTGTGCAGGATCGAGCCGACGTGCTTGCCGAGCACATGGTCGTCGAGGTCGTCGCGGGCGTCGAGCTGCAGCATCTGTCCGACCTTCTCCTCGACCGTCATGCGGTCGAGGAGGTCGGCGACGCGCGCCGCGATCGGCAGTTCGGGGTCGAGGTACGGCAGGGATGCGGTCAGGGTCTGAGAGGTCATCACTTCGTGTTCTGTGTCTTCGTGTCGTGTGTCTGGTTCGTCGTATCGTTCGCGGCGCTCTGCACGGTACCCGAGTCGGTCGTCTGGATGCTGCGCACCGCCGTCACCGGGTCGTTCACATTGAGCCCCTTCTTCTTCATCGCGCGGGCGCGCTCACCGGCCGACCGCAGCCTCGGGTTGACGTACTCGTCGATGCCGAAGTTGATGAGCGACAGGGCGACGCCGATGATCGCGATGCAGAGTCCTGCGGGCACGTACCACCACCACAGCCGCGGGAAGGCGCCGTTCTGCTGCGCCCAGAACAGGATCGTGCCCCAGTTGAGGTTGCTCACCGGGATCACGCCGATGAAGGCGAGGGTCGTGAGACCGAGGATCGCCGCGGTCACGGTGCCGACGAAGCTCGACGCGATCAGCGCCATGAGGTTCGGCAGCATCTCGACCGTGATGATGCGGTGCAGCGGCTCGCCGTTGGCGCGGGCGGCCTGGATGAAGTCGCGGTTGCGCAGCGACATGGTCTGCGCGCGCAGCACGCGCGCACCCCACGCCCAGCCCGTCAGCCCCAGCACCGCGGCGATCACGATCAGCGGCGGGTTCTCGAACTGCGAGGCCACGATGATGATCAGCGGGATGCCGGGGATCACCAGGAACACGTTGGTGAGCGCCGAGAGCGACTCGCTCTTCCAGCCGCGCACGTATCCGGCGATGACGCCGATCGTGATGGCGATGATCGTGGCGATGATGGCCGAGAGGAAGCCGACCACGACGACGCCTCGGGTGCCGAAGATGAGCTGGCTGAGCACGTCTTCGCCCATGTGCGTGGTGCCGAGCCAGTGGTCGAGCGACGGCGGCTGCCGCAGCGCCGTGCGGTCGTTCTGCGTGGGGCCGTAGGGTGCGAGCAGCGGTGCGAAGATCGCGATCAGCACGAAGACCCCGAGAATGATCAGGCCGGTGATCGACTTGGGGTTGCGGAACATCGCGAACGACTGCGCGAGCTGCGACCAGAAGGTCTTGCGGGTCGGCTGGTGACCGCTCGCAGTGCGGAACGTCGCGGTCTCCGGCATCCCGGTGGGGATCGTGCTGCCGTCGGGGGCCGTGGTGTCGGTCGAGGTGGGAACGCTCATGTCAGGCCTCCGTCTGGCGCGTGCGCGGGTCGAGGTATGCGTAGACGATGTCGGCGATGATGTTGGCGACGAGCACCGACAGCGTGATCACCAGGAACACGCCCTGCATGAGGGCGAAGTCCTTCGCATTGGTGGCGTCGAGCAGCAGCTTGCCGACGCCCGGGTAGCTGAAGACCATCTCCATGACGATCGTGCCGCCGACGATGAACCCGATCGAGAGCGCGAAGCTCTGGATCTGCGGCAGCACGGCGTTGCGGGCGGCGTATGCCCACAGCACCCGCCTGTTCGGCATCCCCTTCGCCTGCGCGACCGTGATGTAGTCCTCGTCGAGCACCGTGAGCATCATGTTGCGCATGCCCAGCATCCATCCGCCGAGCGACGCGATGATGATCGTGACCGCCGGCAGCGTGCCGTGCATGATCACCTGGCCGATGAAGTCGAGGCTCCACTCGGGCGACTGGCCCTTGTCGTAGGCGTGCGATGACGGGAACCACTTCAGCGTCGACGAGAAGATCGCGATCGCGATGAGTCCGAGCCAGAAGTACGGGATGGTGTTGAAGAACGTCGTGATCGGGATGAGCGCGTCGAGCCTGCTGCCGCGCTTCCAGCCGACGATCGCGCCGCCCACCGTGCCGAGCGCGAACGAGATGATCGTCGCGATGCCGACCAGGCCGAGCGTCCACGGCAGAGCGGATGCCAGCACCTCGGTCACGGGTCGCAGACCGTGCAGCGTCGAGATGCCCAGATCGCCGCGGAACAGCATCGCCCAGTAGTCGAGGTACTGCTGCCACATCGACTTGTCGGTGTCGATGCCGAGCAGGACGCGCAGCGAGTCCGCAGCCTCGGGGCTGACGTTGCGGTTGCGCGCGAGATACGAGCTGACCGCGTCGCCCTTCATGAACCGGGGCAGGAAGAAGTTGATCGTGATGGCCGCCCACAGGGTGAACAGGTAGAACCCGGCGCGTCCGGCGAAGAACCGCCAGGGCACGAGCTTCCTCCCCTTCTGCGCGGCGGTCGCGGTGGTGCCGACCTCGAGTGCGTCACGGTCGTCGTCATCGGCGAGCGGGAGCTGGGGGGATGCGGTGGTCACAGTGCACCTCCGTGCGAGCCGGTCGTCGCGAAGTGCTTGTCGGGGTCGGGAGACGCCGCCTGCAGCTCGCGCGTGTAGGGGTCCTGCGGGTTGAGGATGACGTCGTCGGCATCGCCGTACTCGACGACGCGACCCTGGTTGAGCACCATGATCCTGTCGCTGAAGTGACGGGCAGTCGCGAGGTCGTGGGTGATGTAGAGCACGCCGAGGCCCTTTTCTCGCTGCAGATCGGCGAGCAGGTTCAGCACCCCGAGGCGGATCGACACGTCGAGCATCGACACGGGTTCGTCGGCGACGAGCAGAGACGGGCGGGATGCCAGCGCGCGGGCGATGGCGACGCGCTGCCGCTGGCCGCCGGAGAGCTCGTGCGGACGACGGTCGATCACGGCATCCGCATCGAGGCGCACGCGATCGAGCAGCCGGCGCACCTCGGCCTCGGTCTCGTTCTTGGGCACCACGTCGTCGAGCCGGATGGGGCGCTCGAGGTGGTAGCGGATCGAGTGGTACGGGTTGAGCGAGGCGAACGGATCCTGGAAGACCATGCGCAGCTGCTGCCGGTACTTCCGCAAGCCTTTGCCACGCCGGGGAATGGGCTTCCCGTCGAGCCGCACCTCGCCTGACGTGGGCGTCTCGAGCTGGGTCAGGATCTTGGCGATCGTCGACTTGCCACTGCCCGACTGGCCGACGAGACCGATGGTCTGGCCGGAGTTCAGGGTGAAGCTGACGTTGTCGAGCGCCTTGATCTGACCAGCGCCTCTGACGTTGTAGACCTTGGTGACATCGGCGAACTCGAGAGTGGTCATCGGGTCAGCACTCCTCTCGCACCGGTGAGACGGGGGAACGACGACAGCAGGGTCTTCGTGTAGTCGTTCTGCGGGTTGGTCCAGATCTGCTCGGCCGAGGCGAGCTCGACGATCTCGCCCTCGCGCATGATCGCGATGCGGTCGCTGATCTCGAGCAGCAGGGGCAGATCGTGGGTGATGAAGATGACCGAGAAGCCGAACTCGTGACGCAGCTGCGAGATCTGCTTGAGGATCTCGCGCTGCACCAGCACGTCGAGAGCCGTGGTCGGCTCGTCCATGACCATCAGCTGAGGGCGAAGAGCCAGGGCCATCGCGATCATGACGCGCTGACGCATGCCGCCGGAGAGCTCGTGCGGGAACGAGCGCGTGCGCTGACGGCCGACCTTGACGATCTCGAGCAGCTCCTCGGCCTCGGCCCTGCGCTGCTTGCGATTCATGCCGGGACGGTGGATCTCGAACACGTCCTCGAGCTGCGAGCCGATCGTCGCCACCGGATTGAGTGCGTTCATCGCCCCCTGGAACACCATCGACACCTTGTCCCAGCGGAACTTCTGCATGGCATCGACGTCGAGCGCGTTGATGTCGACATCGACACCGGATGCATCGTGGAATGTCACGCTGCCGCCCGCGATCACGGCCGGCGCCCGCAGCAGGCGCTGCACGCCGTACGCAAGGGTGGTCTTGCCGCATCCGCTCTCTCCCGCGAGACCGAGGATTTCTCCTCGCTGCAGTTCGAGCGTCACGTTCTTCACCGCCTCGACCGGTGGGTCGACGTCGTACACGACGGAGAAGTCGCGCACGGTGAGCAGGGGTTCTGACATGAGGTGTCCTTCGTCGGTCTCGATCGGGAGGTCGGGCCGGGGCACTTCGACAAGCTCAGGGACCCACCCGCTGGATGGCTGGGACCCACCCGCTGGGTGGCTGAGCCTGTCGAAGCCCGCGGCCCGACCTCTCTGTGGACTGCTTACTCGGCCGGCGTCAGCTTCGTGAGGATCTGCACGATGTTCTGCTGCGTCGGGTCGCCCGAGGCGTACGGGTCCTCCTCCGAAGGCCACCCGACGTAGTTGCGGGTGTTGTACTCGCCGAGCAGCGGGTGCGCGCCGAGCGGGATCGCCGGGACCTGCTCGACGAAGATCTGCTCGAGCGTCGTGATGGCCGTGGTGCGCTCCTCATCCGACGAGGCGTTGGCATAGGTGTTCAGCGCCTCGGTCGCCGCGGGGTCTTCGAAGCGTCCGAAGTTGAATCCGGCGATGCCCTCGGGCGAGATCCAGCGCGGGTCCATCGTCGACGTGTAGAGGCCATAGGCCGTGCCGCTGTCTTCGAGCCAGTGGATGATGGCAGAGAACGAGCCGTCGTCGCGGGGTCCTGCCCAGCCGCCCCAGTCGGGCATGTCGATCTTGACCTCGGCGCCGATCGACTCGGAGATGTCCTCCGCGATGAGCTCCTGCGCGGTGTTCCAGTCGCTCCAGCCCGAGGGCACCGAGAGCGTGAACGAGACAGGCGTGCCGTCGGGGTCGATCAGCGCGTCGCCTTCCCAGGTGTAGCCGGCGCTCTCGAGCAGGTCGCGCGCCTTCTCGGCGTCGACCGAGTACTCCTGGCCCTGGAACTCGGGCTGGATCTCGTCTTCGAGGATCGACGAGAGCCCGGTGACCGACCAGACCGGCTCGCTCGCACCCTCGCGGGCGATGTCGACATACGCGTCGCGATCGATGACCCAGGCGAGGGCCTGGCGGAACGCCACATCGTCGAACGGCTTCTGCTGCAGGTTCATGAACAGCGTCGCCGAGCCGGTGGTCGGGGCGACGAAGAACTTGTTGTGCTCGGGGTCGGCGTCGAGGAACTGCTCCTGGATCTGCGGGATGAACGCCTGCGCCCAGTCGGCCTCACCCTGAGCGAGTGCGGTGGTCAGAGCGGTGTTGTCACCGTATGAGACGTAGTGCAGCTCGGGAACAGCGAGATCGCCGGCCCAGTAGTCGTCGCGTGCCTCGAGGGTGACCGACTCGGTCGACCAGTTCGAGAGCGCGTAGGGGCCGGTGCCGACCAGGTCGTCGCCCTTGACGGGGTCGGTGGCCGGCTCGTCGAGGTTCTCCCAGATGTGCTTCGGCACGATCGGGACGTGCAGCACGCGGGCCTGGTTCACGTACTTCGACTCGCCGAAGTTCAGGGTCACAGCATCGCCGTCGACGGTCGCTCCCTCGAACTTGAGGCCCGCGGTGTCGAGCGCCGGGGTCGAGACGAGCTCGTAGGTGAAGACGATGTCGTCGGCGGTGAAGGGCTCGCCGTCGCTCCACGTCACGTCCTTGCGGGGCACGACGGTGAGGGCTGTGAAGTCGTCGTTCCACTCGATGCTCTCGGCGAGCCAGGGCGTGACCTCGCGGTCGCCGGTCTGGTTCACGAGGGCGAGGGTCTCGAAGATGACCTTGCCGTAGCCGTACTTCGACGCCGACGAGTCGCCGACGTAGGGGTTGTTCGACTCGGTGGTGATCGCTCCGTCGGGCTTGGCGATCGTCAGGGCCGCACCACCGGCTCCGCTGTCTCCGTCGTTCGATCCGCCGGCTGCGCAGCCGGCGAGGGCCGAGACGCCGAGGGCGGAGATCGCCGCGACGGCAATCATGGACTTTCTGAGCTTCATTGCTTCTCCTTGGGCACGGGTCGTTGTGCTGTGTGGCTGTCGGTGCGCGGGCATCCGACGTCATTCGCTTACTGGCGAGAAAGTAAGCTGGTGCGAGGTTACCCGCCAGTAAGTAGAGTTGGCAAGTACGATCCAGTGCAGGATTCGGTGCAGAAGAGGATGGACCATGTCGAAGGATGCTGTCGCCCACACGTCCGTCCGGCCTGCCACCCGTGAGAAGCGGGAGCAGATCCTCAAGGCCGCCGTCGAGATCTTCGGCAACAAGGGTTCGACGAACGGCACCCTCGCCGATGTGGCCGAGCAGGTGGGCATCACTCACGCCGGCGTGCTGCACCACTTCGGCTCGAAGCAGAAGCTGCTGCTCGAGGTGCTCGCCTATCGCGACCAGGCAGACGTCGCAGAGCTCGCCGAGAAGCACATCCCCGGCGGGCCGGAACTCTTCCTGCACCTCGTGCGCACTGCGATCGCGAACGAGCGCCGCCCCGGCATCGTGCAGGCCTACACCGTGCTGTCGTCGGAGTCGGTGACCGACAACCACCCCGGCCGCGACTACTTCGAAGAGCGCTACACGACCCTGCGGCGCGAGGTGACCGACGCCTTCCACCTGCTGTGCACGCAGGAGGGTGTGACAGAGCCCGACACCGTGGCCGCCGCCGCGGCCGGCATCCTCGCCGTGATGGACGGGCTGCAGTTGCAGTGGCTGCTGCACCGCGATGTCGTCGACCTGGGCGAGGCCAGCGAGTTCGCGATCCGCTCGATCGTCAACGGGGTGCTGCACCCCGGGCCCACACTGGAGTCGTACCGCCACGGCTAGACGCCGCGACTAGGCTCGGGGCCATGACGATCGACCTCGAAGCGCTCTACACAGACCTGCACCAGCACCCTGAACTGTCGTTCCAGGAGACGCGCACCGCCGGCATCGCCGCCGGTCACCTGCGGGATCTCTGCCTCGAGGTGCACGAGGGCATCGGCGTCACCGGCGTGGTCGGCATCCTGCGCAACGGCGAGGGTCCTGTCGTCTGGGCGCGCGCCGACATGGATGCGCTGCCCGTGGGCGAAGAGACCGGCCTCGCCTATGCCAGCACCGCGACCGGCATCGACCCCGCCGGCAACACCGTGCCCGTGATGCACGCCTGCGGTCACGACATGCACGTCACCGCCATGATCGGCGCGGTCGAGAAGCTCGTCGCCGAGAAGGCCGACTGGTCGGGAACAGTGGTCGTGCTGATCCAGCCCGCCGAGGAGTACGGCGCCGGATCCCGCGCCATGCTCGACGCCGGCCTCCGCGACCTCGTGCCGCACCCCGACGTCGTGCTCGGTCAGCACGTCACCCCCCTGCCCGCCGGCACGATCGGTGTGCGCCCCGGCACGCAGATGGCGGCATCCGATGGCCTCACCGTCGTGCTGCACGGACGCGGCGGTCACGGCTCGCGCCCGCACTCGACCATCGACCCCGTCGTCATGGCGGCGGCGACCGTCATGCGGCTGCAGACCATCACCTCGCGAGAGGTCGACCCGCGCGACGTCGCCGTCGTGACGGTGGGCTCGATCCATGCGGGCCTCAAGAACAACATCATTCCGGCCGAGGCGAAGCTCGAGCTCAGCCTGCGCTACCCGAACGACGAGATGCGCGACAAGGTGCTCGCGAGCGTCGAGCGCATCGTGCGCGCTGAAGCTGCGGCATCGGGGGCAGAGCGCGAGCCCGAGATCCGCACCGACCACACTCTGCCGCCGACGATCAACGATGCGGATGCCACCGCGCGCGTCACATCAGCGCTGCAGCGCGCGCTCGGTGAGAGTGCGGTCATCGACCCCGGCATGTTCACCGGCAGCGAGGACGTCTCGTGGTTCGCGCGCGACACCGGGGCACCCCTGGTGTTCTGGTTCTGGGGTGGGATCGACGCCGCGAAGTTCGCTGCATCAGCGGCTGCCGGGACGCTCGACAAGGACATCCCGACGAACCACTCGCCGTTCTTCGCGCCCGAGATCCACCCGACGATCGAGGTCGGCGTCACCGCGTTGTCGGCGGCGGCGCGAGAGTTCCTCGACTGAGGCGCGGTCGCGCGCGTCCTCGCCGTTCACAATTCAGGAAGAACACTCCGGCTCGGATCGGAATCGTGTCCCGCGAGAGCGGAACGCGTGTTCTCTCCTGAGTTGTGAACGCGAAGCGAGGGCGCCTCAGCCGCCGATCGCGTTCATGCCGCGGGCCGGCTGCAGGAATGACGGGTCGTTGATCGCGTGCCCCGGCAGCTTGCCGTGCACGCACGAGCGCAGCATGTCGGCGATCCCGCCGGCACGCCGATCGGACTCGGACGCCTCGTCGCCTCGCAGCACCCCGATCAGGTCGTACTCGGCGTTCGAGAACAGGCAGTTGCGCAGCTGCCCGTCGGCGGTCAGGCGCAGTCGGTCGCACGCGCCACAGAAGGGGGCGGTGACCGAGGCGATCACGCCGACCTCGTGCGGGCCACCGTCGATGCGCCACTTCTCGGCCGGCGCTCCGCCGCGCCCGGGAACGGGCTCGAGGCTCCATCGTGCGCCGAGCTTCTCGAGGATCTCCTCGCGCGTGACCATCGAGGCGCGGTCCCAGGTGTGCCCGGCGTCGAGCGGCATCTGCTCGATGAAGCGCAGCTGCGCACCGACCTCCATCGCGAACGCCACCAGGTCGGGAAGTTCATCGTCGTTCACGCCGCGCATCGCGACGGTGTTGAGCTTGAGCGGGCGCAGCTCGGATGCCGCGGCTGCCGCGATGCCCTCGAACACGTCGTCGATGCGATCGCGCCGGGTGAGGTCGGCGAAGCGCTGTCGATCGACCGTGTCGATGCTGATGTTCAGACGGGTGAGACCGGCCTCGATCAGGTCGGGCAGGTGCTTCGCGAGCGTGATGCCGTTCGTGGTCATCGCGACCTCGACGGGGCCGTCCTCGCCCTCGATCGCCGAAACACGTCGCACCACCTCGACGATGTCGGCACGCAGCAGCGGCTCACCGCCGGTCAGGCGGAAGGTGCGGATGCCGAGCGATGCGGCGACCTGCGCCACCTCGACGATCTCGTCGGTCGACAGGATGCTCGTGCGCGCGAGCCATTCGTTGCCCTGCTCGGGCATGCAGTAGGTGCAGCGCAGCGAGCAGCGGTCGGTCAGCGAGATGCGCAGATCGCGGTGCACACGGCCGTGGGTGTCGACGAGACCATGCGACGCGGGCGCGGCGTCAGCGGCGATCACGGGATTCGGCGAGCGCACACCGATCACGACCGGCACGGCCGTCATCGCAGTCTCCCTCTCCCCGACATGTTCCGAGACTACCCGCGCGTGCGGCACCGGGGCCCGCACAGCCCGGAGCACCGGCATATTGCCAGGTCCGGTGTCGGTGTCGACTCGGGGCGGCTCACATGGCTGGAGATCCCGCGGATGACTGCCCGCGGGGCACCATCCGATCAGCCATCCGGGATGCGGCCAGCCATTCCGGGGGCGCCGCGTGACCCACCCCGCGAATCGCGCAGATGTTCAGACCGTCACAAAGGCCACCAGCGCCGGATCGACCCGCAGCCGGAGCCGATCGCCGACCGCCGCCCCTCCGGCAGCATCCAGCGACAGGTCGACCGCCCCCGCGTCGGTGTGCACGCGCACGCCGACCAATGTGGGCTCGATCCGCGTCACCACAGCCGGCCACGACTCCTGGCCAGTCTCGGCGACCCGCACATCGCCCGGGCGGAAGACCGCGGCGAGCGCAGCACCGTGCGTCGCAGCAAGCGCACGCGACGCGGGATCGGCGCTGGTCAGCCGCACCTCACCGCGGCTCCACGATCCCCCGCTCGCGACGCCGACCAGGCGGTTGACGCCCGCGATGGAGGCGACGAAACCGGATGCCGGGGCGGCGAGCACGTCGCGCACCAGGCCCGACTGGGTGACGCGGCCCGACTCGACGACGATCAACCGGTCGGCCAGCGCGACGGCATCCGCCGCGTCGTGCGTGACCGCGACCGTCGTGGTCTCGGCGAGCTGGTCGCGCAGCATCCGCCTGATGTCGCCGGCGGTCTCGGGATCGAGGGCGACGAGCGGCTCGTCGAGCAGCACGACCCTGGGGGATGCGGCGAGCGCCCGAGCGACGGCGACGCGCTGCTGCTCGCCCCCGGACAGCTCGTGCGGCATGCGCTCTCCGGAGCCGGGGAGCCCGACACGGTCGAGCAGATCGTCGGCGCCCGCCCGCGCCGCACGCACGTCGACGCCCGCCGCACGCGGCCCGAACGCGACGTTCTCGCGCGCCGACAGATGAGGGAACAGCCGGGGCTTCTGCCCCAGCAGCACGACACCTCGGCGCATCGGCTCAGTCCGCATTCGAGGCTTGGCGACTCGATCGACGACGCGCCCCTCGACGCTGATCTCGCCGGCGTCGAGCGGCTGGAGTCCGGCTATCGCCTGCAGCAGCGTCGACTTTCCCGCGCCGCTCGGACCCATCACGGCCACGGTCGCACCGACGGGCACCTCCAGAGAGACATCGACGACGAAGTGCTCCCTCTGTACGACGACGCGGGCCCGAAGGCCATCTGTGCCGGTCATCGCGCCGCCCCCGGTCGCCAGCCGCGCACGAGCAGCAGCACGAGGATCGCGGTGGCGAGCAGCAGCAGCGCGAGGGCGACTGCGGCCCCCTGCGTCACGCCTGCGCCATTGAACGCGGTGTAGATCGCGAGCGGCATGGTCTGCGTGACCCCGGGGCGGTTGCCGGCGAAGAGCGCCGTGGCGCCGAACTCGCCGATCGCGCGAGCGAAGCAGAGCACCACACCGGCGACGATGCCGGGCGCCGCGAGGGGCAGAGTGATGCGGCGCAGGATCGTCCAGCGGCCGGCGCCGAGTGCGGCGGCGGTGCGCTCGTACTCGACCCCCGAGGTGCGCACGGCACCCTCGACTGCCAGCACCAGGAACGGCAGCGCCACGAAGGTCTGCGCGAGCACGACAGCCGGAGTGCTGAACGACAGGCCGAGACCGCCGAACCACCCCGCTCGTCCGAACAGGTAGAGCAGCGCGACGCCGCCGACCATCGGCGGCAGCACGAGCGGCACCGTCACGGCGGCTCGCAGCACGGCGGCGAGACGCGGGCCCGAGCGGGCGATCGTCAGCGCCAGCGGCACGCCGATCACGATGCACAGCGCCGTGGCGACGAGACCCGTGCCGAGCGAGAGGAGCAGCGCCGAACGTGCGGCCTCCGACGTCACATCGGCGATGAAGGTCGACCACTCCACGCGGGCGACGAGTGCCGCGAGCGGCAGGATGAGGAAGGCGAGACCGATCACAGCCGGGATCGCCAGCGTGCGCGGCGCGTACCCGTGCGAGACAGCGGCGCTCACGGCGCCCCGAAACCGTGGTCGGCGAGGATCCGCCGGCCCTCGTCGGAGAGCACGAACGCGATGAACGCCTCAGCGCCGGCCGAGTTCGATGCCTCAGACAGCGCTGCGATCGGATAGTGGTTGACGACCTCGTCGGCGCCGTCGGGCACGATCGCCTCGACATCGTCACGCCCGACCACGTCGGTGGCGTAGACGAGCCCGGCGTCCGCCTCGCCGGCTGCGACCTTGGTGAGCACCGCGGTGACGTTCTGCTCGAGGCTCGCTGCATCGACATCGACTCCGGCTGACGACAGCAGAGCCGTGGATGCCGCACCGCACGGCACCTCGGGTGCGCAGAGCACCGTCGTGACGTCGGCCAGGTCGTCGAGCGTCTCGACGCCGCCGGGGTTGCCCGTAGGAACCGCGATCACGAGGGTGTTCGAGGCGAACAGCGCAGGGTCGACCGCGGCATCCTCCAGCTTGCGCATGTTGGCCTCGTCGGCGGAGGCGAACACGTCGGCTGGAGCACCCTCGAGCAGCTGCGTGACCAGCGTCGACGAGCCGTCGTACACGCCGGTGACCCGGACGTCGGGATTCTCCTGCTCGAACGCGGCGCCGATCTCGTCGAAGGCGCCGGACAGCGACGCGGCCGCGTAGACCGTGAGCTCGCCGCTCACTGCACCCCCGGCCGCGCCTTCAGTGCCGGCGGGTGTCGGCGACTCGACCGCGCAGCCGGTGAGCGCCAGGGCGGCGGCGGCCAGCGTGATCGCGATGGTTCGGTGCAGCGTGCGGCGCATGTCAGGCCTTCGGCACGTCGACGACGACCTGCGTCGCCTTGACGGATGCCGTGGCCAGCGAACCCACCTCGAGGTGCAGGTCTCGTGCAGCCTCGGCAGACATCAGCGACACGACCCGATGCGGACCCGACTGCAGATCGACCTGCGCCATCACCCCGTCGATCTGCACGCGGGTCACGACCCCGACGAACCGGTTGCGGGCGCTCGAGAGGGCGTCGCTCGATTCGTGTGCTTCATCGGCCAGCTCGACCGCCCGCGCGGCGAGGGCATCACCCGGGATCTCGGCAGGCACGGCATCGGTCGTCGGAAGCAGCCCCTGATCGACCCAGCGCCGCACGGTGTCGTCGCTCACGCCGAGCAGCTGCGCGGCACGGGCGATCCGATAGGTATGCATAGTGTGAGAGTACCGCAGATGCGGAACCTGCATCCCGATTTCCCCCGCATCCGCGTATATATGAGTCTCTCCCGGCGACCCACGCCCCGGACTGCGCGAAGACCGGCTGCCCTCCTGCCCTATTCTTGCCGCGTACGTCCCTCGAGAAGGAGAGCCCGTGGCCGAAGCCGTCGTCCTCGTGTCCGGCGGTGCCGCTGTGACTCCGTTCACCGATCCCGATCGGGCTGCCGGCTCCGGCCTCGCCGCCGGGAACACCCTCACGGCTCTCCGCGCGCACCTCCTCGACCGCGGCGCGCGGGTCTTCACCGCTCCCGCCCGCCTCGGCGGGGGCGAAGTGCGGGAGGACGCCGGATGGCAGGGGTTCGGGGACGTCCCCGTCGTGCTGCCCGCCGAGCTGACTGTGAACGCGGTCGGCACGATCGACGACGGCGGGTCTCACCTGGCAGCGTTCCTGCGGTGGCTCGGCGCGGAGTACGACATCACCCACGTCGACCTCGTGGCGCACTCGATGGGAGGCCTGTTCTCTCGATCCGCGATCCGCGAGCTGCACGGCGCCGGTCCGGCAGTCGGTCGTCTGGTCACGCTGGGCACACCATGGGACGGGTCGCTGCTCGGCGACGTGCTCTCCGCAGACATCTCGATCGCCGACGCCCACGGCGATCCGGCGACCACGCAGATCCTGGAGCGCTCGCGCAGCTACGCGGCCGAGAACTCACAGGGCGCGGCCGACCAGGTCTCTCATCGCTTCCTGCAGGGGTGGAACACCACGCAGGCCGGAGCGCTCGACACGGTGGCGGTCACCGCCGTGGGCGCGGGACACTTCTGCGCGGCATCAGAACCGGGCCTGCTCTGGCCGCATGACGGTCTTGTCGCGCAGCGGAGCGCACGCGCCGACGAGGTGCCACCGGCAGTGCTGCCGCACGTCGTGCGCCACAGCGTCGAAAACGACGTGCACAGCATCTTCTTCGCCGACGCGTTCGACCTGCCGTGGGAGCGCGCACTCACCTGGGACCCCGCGGTGATCGCGATCGTCGACGACGCCCTCCGCGCCTGAACCGCGCGCACCGGGCCCGAAGGGTGCGCGCGGCGCGCACCGGGCCTGAACCGGGCACCCCGCGCGCACCGGGCCCGAACCGCGCACCCGGGCGCACCCTCACCCTTCTCCGCCAGTGCCGGGTTTCCGGGCATACCCTGAACCCATGCATCCTCTCGTCGCACCGACTCCGACCCTGGATCCCGCCGAGCTCGTCCGCACCGCACGGCACGCCGTGCTCGCGGGCATCGGAGAGGAGGGGCAGCGCCGCCTCTCGGCGGCCCACGTCGCGGTCGTCGGGGCGGGTGGCATCGGCTCCCCCGTGCTGCTCGCGCTGGCAGCCGCCGGCGTCGGCACCATCACGGTGATCGACGACGATGTGGTCGAGCTCACGAATCTGCAGCGCCAGCTCGCGCACCGGGTCGAGGACATCGGCCGGCCCAAGACCGCCTCGGCCGAGCGCGCGATCACCGCTCTGTCGCCCGGGGCCGAGGTGCTGCTGGCTGCCGAGCGACTCGACGCCGAGAACGCCGAGCGCCTGTTCGCCGGTGCCGACATCGTGGTCGACACGAGCGACTCCTTCGCGACCCGTCGCGACGTCGCGGCCGCGACCGAGGCCCTCGGCATCCCCCTCGTCTGGGGGGCCGTGCAGGAGTGGCACGCCCAGGCCACCGTGTTCTGGTCGAACCCGCCCGGGCACGATCCGGTCGTGCTGACCGACCTCTTCCCGCTCGGCACCGAGGGCGAGCCCCCCAGCTGCGCGCAGGTCGGCGTGCTCGGCGCGCTGTGCGTGCAGGTCGGAGGGATGCTGGCCGGCGAGGTCGTCAAACTCGTCACCGGCGCAGGCGAGCCGCTGCTCGGGCGCCTCGCCATGATCGACGCCCTCACCTCGAGACAGCACGAGATCGCGATCCGTTCGGCGGTGTCGGCATGAGCGCCGCACGCGGCAGCCGCCGATCGGTCGAGGAGCAACTCGCGCGCGTGCTCGACGCCGTGCGTCCCCTCCCCGCCGAGACACGGGCGATCCGCGACGCGGCCCATCGGACCCTCGCGGCCGCCGCGACGGCAACCCACGACATCCCGCTCTTCGACAACTCAGCGATGGACGGCTTCGCGGTGCGGGCGGCGGATGTCGCCTCGGCATCCGAAGAGACCCCTGTGGCGCTGCGGGTCATCGCCGACCTGCCTGCCGGGGTGTCGGACGACCCGCCGCTCGCTGCGGGCGAGGCCGCGCGCATCATGACCGGCTCCCCCGCGCCGACTGCGGCGGATGCGATCGTGCCCTTCGAAGACACCGTGGGCGGCCTCGCCGACTCCCTGGGAGAGGTGCGCGTGCTGCGCGCGCCGGCCACTGCCGGGGCCTTCATCCGTCGCCGCGGTGCAGACCTGCGAACCGGGGATGCCGTGGTGCACGCCGGCGAGCGTCTGGGCGCCTTCCAGCTCTCTGCAGCCGTCGCCGCCGGGGTCGAGAACGTGACCGTGACCCGAGCGCCGCGAGTGGCCGTCATCTCGACCGGCAGTGAACTGCTCGCGCCGGGCGAGGCTGCGACCCGCGGCCGCATCCCCGATTCGAACGGCCCCCTGCTCGAGCTGCTCGTCGCGGATGCCGACGCCGAGGTCGTGCTCGCCGCCCGGGTCGCCGATGATGCCGACGCCGTGCGCACCGTCACGACGACGGCGGTCGAGCGCGGAGCCGACGTGATCGTGTTCACGGGCGGCGTGAGCGCGGGCGCCTACGAGCCCGTCCGCGGCGCGTTCGACGGCCACGGCCAGGTCGAGTTCGCGAGCGTCGCGATGCAGCCGGGCAAGCCGCAGGCGTTCGGCGTGCTCGACTCCGGCACCCTGGTCTTCGGACTGCCTGGCAACCCGGTGAGCGTCGCGGTGTCGTTCGAGGTCTTCGTGCGGCCCGCACTGCTCGCGCTGCAGGGTCGCACCGAGATCCATCGCCCTCGCGTATCCTTCACCGCCGATGCCGCCTGGACGACTCCGCCAGGCCGGCGTCAGTACCTCCCCGCAATCGTCGACCTCGCGAACCGGACGGTGCGCCCGGCGACCGCCGGCGGCTCAGGCTCGCACCTCGCCGGTGGACTCGCGCGCGCACACGCATTCGCGATCGTGCCCGCAGAGGTCGAGGCCGTCGCCGTGGGCGATGCGATCGATGTCATGCTGGTCGAATGAGCTTCACGCATCTCGATTCGGCCGGCCACGCCCACATGGTCGACGTGACCGCCAAGCAGCCGACCGTCCGCACCGCCACCGCGCGCGGCTTCGTGCGCTGCAGCGCCGACGTGATCGCCGCGCTGCGTGACGGCACCGCCCCGAAGGGCGACGTGATCGCGGTCGCCCGCATCGCCGGAATCCAGGCCGCGAAGTCGACGCCCACCCTGCTGCCGCTCGCGCACGTGATCGGGGTGCACCGGGCGAACGTCGAGCTCGACATCGTCGACGACGGCGTGCATGTCGAGGCGACCGTCGGCACCGCCGACCGCACGGGCGTCGAGATGGAGGCACTCACGGCCGTCTCGGTGAGCGCGCTCGCGATCGTCGACATGATCAAGGGCCTCGACCGGTCTGTGGTCATTGAAGACGTGCGCATCGTCGCGAAGTCGGGCGGCCGCTCAGGCGACTGGGTGCGCGAGGGAGAGTCGCGATGACCCGGGTGCGCTACTTCGCCGCGGCTGCTGAGGCTGCCGGGGTCGACGCGGAAGAGCGGCATGAGACCTCGCTCGGAGCCCTGCGCGCCGCGGTCGTGGCTGAGCATCCGGCTCTCACCGACATCCTGCCGCGCTGCGCGGTCATGGTCGACGGCGTGCGCAGCGACGACGACCGGCCGCTCGACGACGCGCAGCTGATCGACGTGCTGCCGCCCTTCGCCGGGGGCTGAAGCTTCCGCGAAGGCGACCTCCGCGGACGCACGGCGGACGCGGGCGGACGCTCCGCAAGGCGATGTGCGCTTCGCAAGGCGATGTGCGCCTCGCAAGGCGATGTGCGCCTCGCAAGGCGATGTGCGCTCCACAAGTCATTGTGCGCCTCGCAAGGCGATGTGCGCTCCAGAAGGCCGCGGATGCCGAGAACGGCCTTGCGAAGCGCACATTGCCTGCCGAAGCGCACCGCCCGCCGGAGCGCACAAGGCGACACAGAGGGCGGACGCCGGACGGCTCAGCCGCCGATGCCCTTCCACGATGTCGACCCGTCTGACTCGACCTGTCGCTTCCACACGGGCAGCGACGTCTTGATGTCCTCGATCACCGCGCGGCACACCTCGAAGGCCTCCGCCCGGTGTTCAGCGGCGACCGCGATGACCACGGCCGCATCGCCGACCTCGAGACGACCGATGCGGTGGCTCACGGCCACCACCACTCTGGCGTCGCCGACGGCATCCGCTGCCGCCTCCTCCGCGATGCGTCGCAGTGCCAGCTCGGCATCGGGGTGCGAGCTGTAGTCGAGTCCGACCACGGGGGTCGCCGCGTCGGGGTCGTTGTCGCGCACGCGACCGATGAAGGTCGTGACACCACCCAGGGCCGGGTCGTCGACGCCGGCCAGGTGCGCGTCGACGTCGAGACGCTCGGCGGAGATCGCGGCGATCCGCACTTCGTTCACGAGTGGTCACCACCCTCGACCTGGTCGGCCACGTGCCTGGCGACGGTCAGCACGACGGGCACGCCGGATGCCACGGCGCGAGGAGACCCGGGAAGATTCACCACGAGGGCCCCGGCCGGGTCGACGATGCCGGCTATGCCTCGAGACAGCACCGACAGCGGAGTGTCGGCCAGTCCGCTGCGGCGCAGCTCTTCGGCGATGCCCGGCACCTCGCGGGTGATGACCCGACGGGTTCCCTCCGGCGTCTCATCGCGGGGGCCCACGCCTGTTCCGCCGGTCGTCACGATCAGCCGCACGCCGCGCGCGACCGCTCGGCGCAGCGCGTCGGCGACGGAGGTCGCCCCGTCGGCGACGACCTCGGCGTCCGGGCAGTGCCACCCGGCATCCCTCAGCAGGCCGACCGCGATCGGTCCGCCCCGGTCTTCTCTCTCGCCCGCGAACGAGCGGTCCGACACGGTGATCACGCAGGCGGGGAGCGACGTCATGGCTCCCACCCTAGGGCGATATCCAGCGTGACGCGCCGGCGTCAGGCGACACGGATGAGCGACCGCTGCCAGCCCGACGAGCCGTTCGGGGCGATCGGCGCACGCTCTTCGATCTGCATGTCGCCGTTCTTGTTGATCGCCCGCACGGCCACATAGTGCGTGCCGGGAGTCGCATCCCACTCCATGAACCACTGCACCCAGGTGTTCTCGTTGACCGGGGCAGATAGCGTCGCCGGCATCCACTCGCCCTCGTCGATGCGCACCTCGACGCGCTCGATGCCCACCGTCTGCGCCCAGGCGACACCCGCGATCGGGATGCGCCCGGCGTCGACCGCCTGGCCTACCTTCGGGGTGTCGACGCGCGAGGCGAACTTGATCGGCGCCTCGGCGCTGTACCCGCGCGGAGTCCAGTAGGCCTCGTCCTTGTCGAAGGTCGTGACCTTGAGCTCGGTGAGCCACTTCGTCGCCGAGACGTAACCGTACAGGCCGGGCACGACCATGCGCACCGGGAACCCGTGCTCGAGCGGCAGCGGCTCGCCGTTCATGCCCACCGCGAGGATCGCGTCGAGGTCGTCGTCGGTCAGCGCCGACAGCGGCGTGCTCGCCGTATAGCCGTCGACGCTCTTCGAGAGCACCATGTCGGCACCGGACTTCACGCCGGCCTTCTTGAGCACATCGCGCAGCGGCACGCCGAGCCACTTCGCGTTGCCGACGAGGTCGCCGCCGACCTCGTTCGAGACGCAGGTGAGGGTGATCGCGTACTCGTCGAGGCCCATGTCGAGGATGTCCTGGAAGCTCATCTCGACCCGCTGATCGACCATGCCGTCGATCACGAGGCGCCAGGTGCTGGGGTCGATCGTAGGCACGGTCAGCGCGGTGTCGACGCGGTAGAAGTCCTTGTTAGGGGTGAACAGCTCACTGAGGCCGGGGATGTCGAGCTCTGCGCCCTTCGGCACCGTCACGGTCGAGTTCGGCGCGGGGAGCTTGAGCGCTTCACGGATGGTCGCCACGGAGGCCACGGTCATGCTCACCGCGCGTGAGGCGATGCCGACCACGACGGCCGAGGCGCTGGCGATGCCCGCGAGGATGAAGAACTGACGGCGGCCCAGCGCCTTCGGCGCCTGCTCGGCATCCGGGTCTGGCATGTCGGCGCGATCCACGCCGAGGCCTTCGCCCTTGCGATCGACCATCGCGGCGGGAACGACGGACACCTTCCACGTCTTCAGACGACGGATCAGGAGCACGATGAGGATCGAGCCCGCGATGGTTCCGAGAACCGGGGGCAGGAACGCGAGGGGCGTGGAACCCGCCCTGGTCACGATCGCCGCGGTGGAGAGCGCGCCCGCGACGACCAGGGCGATCACGCCGAGCGGGGGACGGAGCAGCTGAAGGATGCCGGCGATCGCCGACGCGATCACCACCGCGAGACCGAGACCGACCAACAGCGCGATCTTGTCATACTCGCCGAAGGTCGCGATCGCGAACTCCTTGAACGGCTGCGGCACGATGTCGATCACGAACCCGCCGACCGCGAGGATCGGACTCGCCGAGCGCGCGAAGATCAGCGCGAAGAGCTCGGCGGTCGCGAGGAAGACGGCTCCGCTGATCACACCCGAGAGTGCGGCCCAGAAGATGAATCGTCTGCCCTTGCTGCGCTGGGGGTCCTTGCGCTGGGTGTCCTTGCTGCGCTGTGCCATGGTCTGCTCCTTCGCACCGCCGACGGTGTGGTCAGCGGTTGTTCGGAGCGGAGACGCGAACGGATGGTCGCGGCTGCGGGCGCGCGGCAGCTGTCGCTAGAGGCGGCGTGCGGTGATGGTGTCGCGGTCCTGCAGTTGGCGCAGGGTCCGCAGGCAGCGCGAGCAGAGAATCTCGACGCGACGAGGGTGGTTCTCGCCGCAGACGCAGTCGACGGTCACGCGCCACTTGGCCTTGCGTCCGCAGGCGGCGTACGCCTCGTCGTCTCCGTGATCGCACTCGCAGAGCTGGCGTCCGCGGTCGAGGCCCGCGATCTCGTCGAGGTTCAGCGCGGAGTCGACCCCTCGTTCGGTCTCGACATCCGTTGCATCCTGCGTTTTCACCACCTGCCGATGTTCCCAGGGGTGCGCGGGTGCGCGCAACACCGTCGGGCCGGTGGCAGACCTCCGGAGAAGGAAGTCGGCCCATCCAGCGGGGTGGTTCTGCACACCGATTCGCGCCCGATGTCCGGAGTCATGGAGCGGACCTCGTTCACAACTCAGGAGAAAGCCTCGAGAGCCGAGGGAACAGGGCAGAGAACGGTCTCGACTGAGACCTTCTTCCTGAGTTGTGAACGGCCGAGGCGCCCGTACCGCGCGGGCCGCGCGTCAGACCTGCACGACGTGCGGGGGCGGCGGCGGGGCGAGCTGCCGCTGCGGAACACCGTGCGCCTCGCGGTGCAGACGCTCCATGCGGCTGTCGAGTTCGGCAGCTGCTTCGGCGGCATCGGTCAGGCTCTCGACGAGGTGCGACGGCACCTGGTTCGAGAACTTGTAATAGATCTTGTGCTCGAGACTGGCCCAGAAGTCCATCGCGATCGTGCGGAACTGCACCTCGACCGGCACCGCGAGCGCCCCGGTCGACAGGAACACCGGCACCTCGATGATCGCGTGCAGACTCTTGTATCCGTTGTCCTTCGGGGTCGCGATGTAGTCCTTCACGGTGCGCACCGTGACGTCGTCCTGTGCGGTGAGCAGATCGAACAGGCGATACACGTCGGCGACGAAGCTGCAGGTGACCCGCACGCCGGCGATGTCGGTGATCTCCGAGCGGATGCGCGCGAAGTCCGGCTCGGCGATGCCCTTGCGCGCGATCTTCTCGACGATGCTGTCGGGAGTCTTCAACCGGCTCTTGACGTGCTCGATCGGGTTGTACGCGTGGTGGTGGGTGAACTCGTCGCGCAGGATCCCGATCTTCGTCTCGACTTCCCGCATGCCGAACTCGTATTCGCGCAGGAAGCGCTGGAACTCGTCGCGGAGCTCCCGAGTCTGCTGGATCGCGTCGTCGGTGACCTGAAGAGACGTCATGCCTTCGACGTTATCCGTCCGTGATCGGAAGTGGCTGTGCATCTTCGATGGAGTCGAGAACCTTGACGATGTCTGACCCCAGGTCTACAACGGAGGACATGACCAGCGCAGGAGAGAAGTGGACCGCGGCGTACGTCGAGGCCTGGAAGTCGAACGATCCGCAGCAGATCGCCGCGCTCTTCAGCGAAGACGCGATCTACCTCACCAGCCCAGACGCCGAGCCTCGCATCGGCAGAGCCGACATCGTCGCCGGTTGGCTCGAGGATCTCGACGACCCGGGCTCGTGGACGTTCGACTGGTGGATAGTGCGCGAGGACGACGAGTTCGTCGTGATCGAGGGGCGCACGAAGTACCCGGCGGAACGCGACTACGTGAACCTCTGGATCGTCCGACTGGATGCAGAGGGGCGAGCGACCGCCTTCACCGAGTGGTACATGCCCCGGCCCCACGAAGAGTGAGGACGCTCGACGCTCCGTGGCCGCTCGACGCTCCGTGGACGCTCGACGCTCCGTGGACGCTCGACGCGTTGCCGCGAATCCGTTCAAAACGAGCGTGAGCGGTCGGTGACCCGCGCCGGGGATGCCCCGGCATCCGCCCTGGCGTCGACGAGGTGCTGCCCCGACAGGACGCCAGGAAGCCCGCGCCCGAGCCTGGTGGTGAAGAGCATCACTATCGCGACGAGGAACAGGAGCGACGAGGCGGCACCGAAGAGCCCGCCCAGCAGGGCCAGCGCGCTGAGACCGCCGATCCCGCCCGCCCAGCGAAGGATGCGCGCGAGCGCCAGCGGCAGGCGCGAACCGGTGTATCGAAGTTGCACGGCGATGTCGCCGACCGAGCGTCCGCTCACCAGGATGAGCATCAGGAACAGGGCGGCGGGGACGATCGTGCCCGCCGTCGACGCGAGCGAACCGTCGACCACCGCAGCTCGATCCTGGACCACGAACTCGAGCCAGACCTGCACGGTCACGCCGACGCCGGTGCTCAGGAACCCGTAGGCGAGCGCGTCGCACACCATGACGAGCGCTCGGCGGCCGCGGGTGACGGGTCGCGGAAGGTCGGCGTCAGCACTCGTCGTCGAACCGCGGCGGGATCTCGGGACCACGAGCGCGAGCGCGCATCCGAGGACAGCGCCGAGGGTGTTGGTCATGAGGTCGCCGACATCGAAGAAGCGATACGCGCAGGGGTAGAGGCCCCAGACACCGGTGAGCTGCGTCGTCTCGACCAGCAGCGACAGACCGAGCCCCGAGGCGAGAGCCACCAGGATGCCTCGACCCGCGAGAACACGGACGAACACACCCAGTGGCAGGAACAACAGCACGTTGAACGCGAGCTGAAGCAGAGCGGGATGCCGCAGCGGGTTGCCCGGTGCAGCGAGCGCCTTCTGCACGTCGCGCACGACGGACATCGGGTCGGTGATCGCCCCGACGCAGCGGATGGCTTCGGGGTCGGGGAGCGGCAGGAGCGTGTAGGTCCAGATCGCCCAGAAGTAGATGAGAGCGGACAGCCAGAGCAGCGTGCGTCCCAGGCTGAGACGGCCTCGGCGGCGGTAGCTGATGGCGACGAAGGGCACGAAGAGCAGGATTCCGAAGGCCACTCCTATCGCGATGGCGATGAACCCGAGCCGCACCTGATCTTCCACAGTGTGCCACTGTAGCCGGATGCCGTGAGGATTCCGTTAGGGACGCCCGAGCACCCGTAGGGATTCCGTGAGGAACCCGTGAGGGAAGCATTCGTGAGCGTAGTGTCGCCCGACGTGTCAGAAGAAACCCGCGGCAACACCGACGCTCCTCCCCGCGTGAAGCGCATTCTGATCGGCGACCCGCTGACGAGCGCACAGGTCGACGATCAGCTGCTGCCGAAGAAGATGGCGCTGCCGATCTTCGCGTCGGACGCGCTGAGCTCGGTCGCCTATGCGCCGCAGGAGCTCGTGATGATCCTGCTCATCGGCGGGCTCACGTTCCTGTCGTTCACACCGATCGTGGCGGTCGCGGTCGTCGTGCTGCTGATCGTGGTGGTGCTCAGCTACCGCCAGCTCATCAAGGCCTACCCCTCGGGCGGCGGTGACTACGAGGTCGCCTCGAAGAACCTCGGCGAGATCCCCGGCGTCATCGTCGCGGCCGCCCTGCTGGTCGACTACGTGCTGACGGTCGCCGTGTCGGTGGCATCCGGCGTCGACAACATCATCTCGGCCGTTCCGGGGCTCGACCCGGCGCGGGTCGAGCTCGCGGTCGGATTCGTGATCCTCATCATCATCGTGAACCTGCGTGGAGTACGCGAGGCGTCGCTCGTGTTCGCGATCCCGACCTATGTGTTCATCGGCTCGGTCGGCTTCATGATCGTGACTGGACTCTTCCGCACGTTCCTCGGCGACGCCCCGGTGGCGTCGAGCGCCGAGTTCGCCGTGCATTCCGAAGATCTCGGCCAGGCCGCGGTGATCCTCCTGATCCTGCGCGCGTTCTCGAGCGGATGCTCCGCACTGACCGGCGTCGAGGCGGTGTCGAACGGCGTACCCGCGTTCCGCACTCCGAAGGTGCGCAACGCGCAGACCACGCTCGTGCTGATGGGCTCGATCGCAGCCTGCCTGTTCGCGGGTCTCACGGCCCTCGCGCTGATCACCGGGGTGCACTACGCCGAGAACCCATGCGACCTGATCGGCTTCGACTGCTCTCACCCGCAGCCGAGCCTGATGGCGCAGATCGCGTCGGCGACATTCGGCGGCGGCAGCATCCTGTTCTTCATCATCCAGGCCGCGACCGCGTGCGTACTGCTGCTCGCGGCGAACACGGCGTTCAACGGGTTCCCGCTGCTCGGCTCGGTGCTCGCCCGTGACGGCTATGCCCCCAAGTCGCTGAACACCCGCGGCGACCGTCTGGTGTTCTCGAACGGCATGATCATGCTCGGCATCGCGGCGATCGCCGTGCTGGTGATCTTCCAGGCGAAGCTCACCACGCTGATCCAGCTGTACATCATCGGCGTGTTCGTGTCGTTCTCGCTCGGGCAGATCGGCATGGTGCGGCACTGGAGGCGCATCCTGCGCGAGCCCGCCGAAGGGTCCGGTCGCCGCTCGGCCAAGATCGGGCTGGCCATCAACTCGGTGGGCGCCGCGATGACCGTCGCGGTGCTGCTGATCGTGACGATCACGAAGTTCACGCACGGCGCGTACCTGGTGTTCTTCGCGATCCCCGTGCTGGCGTTCCTGATGCTGGGCGTCAAGCGGTACTACCGCGACGTCGAGCACGAGATCGAGATCGACGACACCACGAAGTTCGGCGCGACGGGTGACCTGGCGATCGTGCTCGTCAACCGCCTGCAGAAGCCCGTCATCAAGGCCATCGACTATGCGATCGCCGCCAAGCACGGCAAGACGCTGGCGGTGCACGTCGCCGTGGCATCCGACGATGCCGCGCAGCTGCAGAAGGAGTGGGCCGACCACCTCGTGCCGATCCCCCTGGTTATCGTCGAGTCGCCGTTCCGGTCGTTCGCGCAGCCGGTGACGCAGTTCATCACGCAGTACCGCGAGAAGCACGGCTCCTCGGTCGTCACGGTCTACCTGCCGCAGTACATCGTGGGGCACTGGTGGGAGACGTTCCTGCACAATCGGCGCTCGCGTCGCCTGGCCAACCAGCTGATGCTCGTGCACGGAGTGTCGATCACGCTCGTGCCGTGGCTGCTCGACTCGTCGGAGCTCATCTACGGCCGGCGCTCGCGGCCGCTGCCCGGGCAGGAGCGCGCGGGGCGCCCGGTGGTCGTGCAGGGTCGCCGCGCGCACCGCCCCGAGGGCCCGCCCGAGAACTGAGGCGGGGTTGCCCACCTTTCTGCGCGAGACCCACCTTTCTGCACGAGACCCATGCGCACGAGACTCACTTTCTCGCCCCAGATCCATCTTTCTGCACGAGACCCACCTTTCTGCACGAGACCCATGCGCACGCGGTGGGTCTCGTGCGGCAATGCCGGCCTCGACGAGGTGGCTGCTCGATGGGGCAGCCGTCAGGATGCCGCGAGCACGCCGCCGAGGATCCCTGCCGCCTCACCGAACCTCGACGGGTCGGCGTGGGCGTAGTTGAGGCGCACATAAGAGCCCGAAGGCTCGGCCGGGAACCACTCCGCCCCGGGCGAGATGATGAGGCCGCGCGCCTCGCAGGCGCCGACCACGGCGACGGCATCGGTGCCCTCCGGCAGCCGTGCCCACAGGTTGAGACCGCCGGCGGGAACCACGTCGACGGTCGCGGTCGGAGCGTGCTCGGCGAGGCTCGAGAGCAGCAGATCTCGCCGTGCCCTCAGGTGCTCGCGGAACCCGCGCAGGTGGCTCCGCCACGCGGGCTGGGTCACGACATCGAGGGCTGCCGCCTGCAGCACCCCGCTCACGTACATCGACTCGGCTGCACGGTCGGCGAGGATGCGCTCGCGCGCCGGCCCCCGCGTGATCACCGCTGCGATCCGCAGCGCCGGTGAGACGCTCTTGGTCAGCGAGCGGAGATAGACGACATGGCCGTCGTCGTCGAGCGCGGCGATCGGCGAGGGATCGCCGTCGATCGCCAGGTCGTGCGCCCAGTCGTCTTCGATGAGGAAGGCCCCGTGTCGCCGCACGCTCTCGAGAACGGCGAGGCCCGTCGAGGCGGGCCATCTGGCACCGGACGGGTTCGCGAACGTCGGCTGCGCATAGAACGCGCGAGCCCCGGTCTCGACGAAGGCGCGCTCGACGGCATCCGGATCGGGGCCGTGCGGGCCCGAGGGGATCGGCACCAGGATTACCCCTGCCTGCTCGGCGGCGAGCAGCGCACCCCAGTAGGTGGGTGACTCGATCAGCAACGGCTGGCCCGCGCCGACCACGGCTCGGAAGATCGAGCTCAGCCCGCTCTGACTGCCTGCGATCACGAGGGCGTCCCTGGCGGATGCCGGTGTGACGTCTGCCGGAGCGGATGCTGCGAGCTCGGCGGCGAACCATGCCTGCAGCTCCGGCAGCCCGGCAGCCGGGGAGCGGGTGAGCGCCGAGGCGGTGCGTGCCGCGCGGGTGATCGCCTGGCGGACGAGCCGGGCGGGAAGCATCTCGACGGCGGGATACCCGGAGTGCATGCCGATCGCATCGGGAGCGACGGTGCGCTGCGTCGAGGTGAGGCCGGCGAGCCGCGCGGGAGGCGCCCCGAGGGCGGATGTCTGCCAGCCGTAGTCTGCGGCGCGGGGCGGTCGCTGCGCCCGCACGAACGTTCCCGCCCCCGGTCTCGACTCGACCAGTCCGAGTCGCGCCAGTCGACCCATTGCCTTCTGCACGGTGACGGGGCTCGCACCGTACTCGGCGACGAGGGCTCGATTCGACGGCACGCGGGCGCCTGGTGGTGCCGATGCGATCCACCGACGGAGTCCGGCCACGATTCGGTCACTGCTATCCTGACTCATGAAAGAACAGAGTAGCGTTATCGCACACGCTCCCGCACCGCTATCTTCGCGCGCCGGACTCTGGTGGGGGCTTCTCGGCGTCACCGCCTTCTCGTTCACCCTCCCGTTCACCCGCATCGCCGTCGGGGGCCTCTCGCCCCTGTTCATCGGATCCGGTCGCGCGGTCGTCGCGGCAGCACTCGCCGCACTGGCCCTGGCGGTGACGCGTCAGCATCCGCCCACCAGGGAGCAGTGGTGGCGACTCGCGATCGTCGCCGGGGGCGTGGTCGCAGGGTTCCCCCTGCTGACGTCGTTCGCGATGACCACTGCATCCGCGAGCCACGGCGCCGTCGTGGTCGGCCTGCTGCCCGCAGCGACCGCCGTGATGGTCGTGCTGCGCACTCGCGAGCGCCCCGGACGGGCGTTCTGGTGGTTCGCCGCCCTCGGTGCCGCCGCGGCGGTGATCTTCGCGTCGATGCAGCACGGCGGCCTCGGCAAACTCCGCTGGGCAGATCTGCTGCTGTTCGGGGCGGTGCTCGCGGCGGCCATCGGCTATGCCGAGGGCGGCCTGCTCGCGCGGGAGATCGGATCGTGGCAGACCGTGTCGTGGGCGCTCGTGCTCTCGGCGCCGCTGATGCTCGTGCTGACTCTGGCATCGGCGATCACCGACCCGCCGACCGCCTCGCCGACGCAGTGGCTCGCCTTCGCATACCTCGCCGTGGTCAGCATGTTCCTCGGCTTCTTCGCCTGGTATCGAGGGCTCGCGATCGGGCCCATGGCCCAGGTCAGCCAGATCCAGCTGGTTCAGCCCGTGATGAGCATCGCCTGGGCCGCGCTGATTCTTCACGAGCAGATCGGATGGCCCACCGCACTCGGCGGCGTGGCCGTCATCCTGTGCGCCGCGCTCGCGGTGCGCACACGACTGAACCGTCCCCGACCCGCCACCACCCCCTGAAAGAGGACTTCTCATGCGTCACACACCCCGCTACCTGATGACCGACCCTCTCGAGGTCAAGCGCCTGATCCGCGGCAACCCGTGGGCCACGTTCGTGTCACCCGCGAGCACCGGTCTGGTCGCCTCGCACTATCCCGCGCTGCTGATCGAAGACGAGCACGAGATCGTGATCGCGAGCCATTTCGGCCGCCCCGACGAGCAGCTGCACGAGCTGGGCGAGCACGAGATCCTCGTGATCATCCAGGGCCCCCACGACTACGTGTCGCCCAGCCTCTACGCGCCGGGCGAGCTGGTGCCGACCTGGAACCACGTCACCGCCCACCTCTACGGCACACCCGAGATCCTCGGCGAGGAGGAGAACTACGCCATGCTCGCGCGACTGACCGACCACTTCGAGAGCAGAACGCCGCATGGCCGCAGCCTGTCCGAGGATGAGGCCGGCACGCGCCGAGCGGCGAAGGGCACCGTGGGCCTGAGAATGCGCGTCGACCGCTTCGATGCACGCGCCAAGCTGAGCCAGAACAAGTCTCCCGAGGTGCGCGAGAACATCACGGGGCGATTCGACGACACGAACGCGGCCCTCGCTGCCGAGATGCGGCGCGTCTGAGCCCCTCTCGCTCCTGCCCCGTCGCAGGTGCCCTCTCGCACCTGCCCCTCGCGCCTGCCCCTCGCACCTGCTCCCGCACGTTCCGGTCGCAGTTCGTGCCGCTTCCGATGCGTGCGAGCGGCACAGAGTGCGACCGGAGCGGGTCAGAGGTCTGTGACTCCGTCGATCACGAAGGTGTAGAGGTCTCTCACCAGGTCGGTCGCCTCGAGACGGTCGCGATCGCGCGCCGCGGCGACGAGCGCGTCGACGACCGATCGCAGCATCGCGGGGTTGCGAGGTCGGCTGAGCGAGCGGATGCCGAGCACCAGCGCGGGTCTCTTCGATGCGTGCAGCGCGCTCAGGTATCGGTTGCGCGAGAACACCGCGAGCAGGTCGAGCAGCTCCCACAGCCCCTCCGCTCCGACGACCTGGTCGTTGTCGTCGGTCTCCCAGAGCGCTCTGACGGTCGCAGCCCTCGTGGCGAACTCGGCGATCTGCGCCTCGGTCGCGTGCGCGATGCCGAGGTCGGCCGCCGCGATCGACAGGCCCGAGCACTCGGCGGCGACGGCGACGAACCATGCGGGGGTCGGCGTCACGACGACCGACGCCCTGTTGAGCCGGTGGTCGATCAGGTGCATCGCCTCGAGCGCGCCGAGTGCCGAGCGCACGGTGCCGGCGGCGACGTTGAGGCGCTGCACGAGGGCGGTGACCGACAGGGGGTCGCCGGGGGCCAGTTCGCCCGACTCGATCGAGTGCGCGAGCGAGTCGACGACGGCATCCGCTCGCGAAGTGATGAGAGGCAGTGGCTGCTCGACCCCTCCCAGCAGTCGCGTGGAGTTCAGTGTGTCGATCCGCCGGTCGGGCATGTCATTCCCCGGGTGATCGGCCGATGAGTGTCGGGTCGCTGGAGGCGGATGCTGCGGCGAGCGCGGCCGCCGCTCGGAGCGGCTCGATCGTCGATCTCAGGAACAGGGGCTCGATGACTTCGCGCACCCCCACGCCATCGCGCCGGTCGAGCAGCACGCGCAGTTGCTCGAGCGCCGTGCGCATGACGTCGACGAGCTCGGCGGCCACCGGCTGCGCGGGCACGGTTCTGGTCAGGTGCAGGGTGAGCTGCCCGTCGACGATGTCGATCATCGTCTGGTTGTGGGCGCTCAGCACGACCTCACCCCACAGCGCGTACCAGAGGCTGAGCCCTTCGCGGGTGGAGGCTCCGTCGAGGCCGGCGGCGAGCAGCCCGTCGATGCGCGCGTGCAGTGACGCGACCTGCTCGTCGGTGTAGGTCGGCACGGCTGTGACCGCGCAGTAGCCGATCAACGCGACGGCGATCTCGACCCGCTCGGCCTGGGCGGCGAGATCGACCGGGGCGACGCGAGTGAATCGATTGGTGCTGACTTCGATGAGACCGAGGTCGGCGAGGCGGTTCAGTGCCTCTCGGATGGGCGTGCGGGAGACGCCGTATTCGGCCTGCAGATCCTGGTCGCGGATCTCTTCGAGAGGCTGCATGCGGCCCGAGATGATCTCTTCGGCGAGCGTGGCGAAGACCTGGTCGCGGATCAGCTGCCGCGGCCGAATCGGCAGAGATGCGCTGATGTCGCCCACGGGCACACTTTATGCCGGTGTCATGCCGACGCACCATACATCAGGCACTGAAATTTCACCAGATCGGACGCGATGTGCGTAGCGTTGAGGCGTAGGGCAGCGACCCTCACCCGGCACACACTCCCCATGTCGTGCTGCGGACCTCCCCCAGATCCCGTGACCTGTGTCGCTGCCCTTTTCCCTACCCCGGGGCCGGCGCCGGGATGGACAGTCTCAGCCAGCGACGAACGCGAGCACGAGCGTTGCCATCAGCACCGTCGGCACGGCGACGATCGCACCCCAGAGCATCAGGCTGCCCCAGCGGATCTCAACCCCCAGCGATACCACCCTGTGGTGCCAGAGCAGCGTGGCGAGCGACGCCCACGGTGTGATCAGCGGGCCGAGATTCACCCCGATCAACAGCGCCATGAGCGCGACCGGGTCGCCGGCGGTGGGTTCGAGAATCAGGTAGGCGGGCAGGTTGTTGACCCCGTTCGCGGCGAGCGCGCCCGCTGCCGAGAGACGCAGCAGCTCTGCGGGCGCGTGCCCACTGGTCGCGAGGACCGACAGGAAGTCGAGGATGCCGTTCGCGTGCGCGGTCTCGACCACGACGAACAGGGCCGCCGCCAAGCCGATCGCCTGCCACGGCACGAGCGAGAGTCGCAGCACATGACGACGCCGGATGCCGAACACGACGATGAGCACCAGCGCGGCGACCGTCGCAGGGATCCACACGTCGTGGGTCAGTGCGAGCAGGGGCATCAGGAGCAGCAGGATGCCGGAGGCCGCCCAGAAGAGCACCCGGTCGGAAGGGGCACCGCCCGCAGGAGTGCGATACCCGCCGAAGAGCGTGCGTCGGTGTCGCAGCGTGAGGATCACGACGGGCACGAGCACCCCGACGAGTGTCGGCGCCCAGCTCAGCGCGAGGAACGCGAGCGGGTCGTCACCGATCGACCGTGCCGCGAGCAGGTTCGTGAGGTTCGAGACGGGCAGGGCGAGGGATGCCGTGTTGGCCAGCCACACCGTGACGAGGGCGAACGGCAGTGGAGGGATGCCGACGCTCTGCGCGAGCACGACCACGACCGGCGTGACGATCACGGCCGTGGTGTCGAGCGACAGGAACACCGTGCTGATGACGGCGAGCACCACGACGGACAACCAGAGCAGGATGACCCGCCCGTGCCCCCATCTCGCGAGGCGCTGTGCGACGACGTCGAACACCGCGGCATCCCGGGCAAGCTCCGCGACGATCGTGATCGCGATGACGAACCCGAGCACCGGCGCGATGCGGGCGCCGAGCGCCCCGGCATCCGCGCGGGGCAGAACCCCTGTGACGAGGCAGATCGCGGCGGCCGCGACCAGCGCGAGGACGATGATCGTCCCCGCTCCCACTCGCCGTCGCGTCGCGCCCACTCGCTGAGTGTAGATCCGGTGCGGATGTGATCCTGGTGAGCGTCCGACTCGCGGCCCTCAGCCGTGTGTGGTCAGACGTGGGCATCGCCTCGGCTCATGCCTCGATCACCGACGAGAGGTCGGCCACGGCTGTCGTGATCTCGAGGTCGCTCGGCCCTCGCAGACCTGATCCGTTGCGAGGTGCCAGCATGAAGAAGAGTTCCTCCCCCGACGACAGCACGATCACGACGCCGCCGTACGACATGCTGGTGGTGTCGTGAGGGAAGACTCCCATCACCGTGTCGAGTCGGATCTCACGCCGCTGACGAGCGCCTCCGATCCCGATCGTCGACCGCCGAAACACGATGACCAGGGTCTCGTCTGTGACGACCACCCAGCCGGATCCCGGGTACGTATGCTGACCGTCGCCAGACGAGAAGTCCGCCTGCATGAACGCGAAGCGCGCCCCCGCTCCGGCCGCGTTCGCCTCTCTGGTGGCCCGGTTCGTGATCCCCTTCCACCTGAACGCGTTGAGGAAGAAGACCCCGATCATCATCGCCCCCAGCGCCCCGAAGTACAGCGATCTTGGCGGCTGTACCCCCTGCACCGTCGGCAGAACCATGACCGCCAACCCCACGATCGCAGACACCGTCGCCGCCACGTTGCGGGCGAGAGTGGTGGTCGGCCCGTATCTCGTGCTCAGGGCGACGTTCACGATGGTTCCCCTCTTGAATCTGCTCCCAGGCTAGTGGGGGATCACGCCGAGACTTGCGCGACTATTCGTCCACTGCGCCCCACCAGCGCGTGGCGCGCGTCAATCCGGGAGTAGTGGGGAGCTGCCCTCGATGTCGTTCCGCGCTCGAGCGACTTGGTCCTGATAGTCCGCGTCGAAGAGCATGGGAAGCTCGGATTCGAGCTGAGCCTCGATGTCCCAGAGAACGCGCTGCTCCGCGCCCGAAGCATGTTGAGATGGCTCCTCGCGTGCCAGCCACTCATAGAGCACGAGCGCTTCGCTGGTACTGAGCGAGAGCAAGATCTTCTCGTTCATCCCAGAGTCTCCCGCTTGTCAGCAGGTTCTTTCACCTGTGCGGCACTCACTTTCCAGCCAGTTGAATCTCAACACTTACTCCACTGCTATCTGATCCGTGAGCTGCCCGCGCAGACTCGCGTGGATATGCCCCCGTGACAACTGATTCTCACGCTTTCCGATCAAGTCGCAACCGCGAACAGCCACTCTCAGCCACCGCGATTCGTTTCGGTCGTCAGCATGGCCTCGAGACTCAACTCTTCGGCTTCAGAAAACTCCCGCAAAGAGAATGGATCCCGAAACCAGTGCGAGCAGTCCGTAGGCGAGCAAGATGGTTCCCACGGTTAGAGCTATCGAGTGCCGCTTTGGCAGTCGAAGCTCGTGCGCGCCCTGCCATTCCGCCCGTCGCCCCCACGCGCGAATTCCCAGCGCGAGACCGAAACCCGCAGCACCAGCACCAGACACAACGAGCAAGACAGAGGTTACTTTCCAGGCAACCTCACCCCCTGCAAAGATTGACGACAGAATGTGGTCAAAGTCACTTCCGCCAGAGATACTTCCGCTGGCCGCTGCGGCAACGGTCAACGCAAGGCCGAACGCAATCTGCATCAGACCAACTCCCACGGCGTACACGACAGGGGACCTTCCATCGCCACGCGCCAACCCCGAATTCGACAGGTTATGGGCGAATCGGCGTCGGAGCACAACTACGGCAACCCCGCCCGCTATGAGGATCGCACCGAGGAACAGGAAAACTGCAGAGATGACATTCATACTTCCAACCTGCCTGTTTGCAATCGACTCCCACGATGACCACTGAGTTGCGTTACGTTCATCGTTGAGTAAACAACCATAGTAACCCCGCTCCCCCTGACACTCCGTTCGATACAAATGGGGGCGCCATGATCGTCGAAGCTGTGATCCCTCCCGCGTAGAGCCATCCCGCCCAGCACTTGCTATCCCACCCGTTCCCCAGACAGTCCGTGGCTGCAGACGCGACGGAGAACGGCAATGCGGCCACTCCAAGCCCCTTAGAAACTACCGCTGCGACGAGGCACGCATGTGGGCCGCCGAGGCACCCGAGGGACGCAGCCGCACCTAGGCCGTTGAGCGCGACAGATACAACGCCGAAACCTACTGAGAGTCCGTTCCAGATGTCATTGTCCGAGATCTCATCTGTAGGCAGAAGTGGACGCGACGCCGTCCGCACGGCGAGCCTGTTTTTCACAACTGGCGCCCCCAGGAACCTGGCCGCCGTGGTGGCTTGCGTCCGCTGACTTCGCTGCGTTGTGCTGCTCGTGGCGCTGTTCTTCTTAAGGGCGGGTCCCTTCCACTTGTCTCCCGCCAGATCGTGCATGTTGATGGGGTCGGTGGGCCACGCGTAGTCATTCGCCCCGCCGCCCTCGATCGGGTCGACCTGCAGGAACCGGCCCAACGCGGGCACATACAACCGGACACCCATCTCGACCACCAACGTCGAGCCCACCGACTCGGCTGGGACTGCTGGCGGTTTGGTTGACTCCAACGCTGTGAGGATTTCGGTTCTCACGGAAGGATGGTCAACGTGCCCAAAGCATTTCCCAAGGAGTTCCGGAACGATGTCGTCGCGGTCGCGCGTCGGGGTGAAGCCCCGATCAGTCGGATCGCGAAGGACTTCGGTGTCTCGGAGTCGTGCCTGCAACGGTGGCTCAAGATCGCGGACGTCGAAGACGGCATCAAGCCCGGCGTGACCCAGGCCGACGCGGCCGAACTGCGCGAAGCGCGCAAACGCATCCGGTTGCTCGAGCAGGAGAACGAGATCCTTCGCCGGGCGGCGGCATATCTGTCGCAGGC
>NZ_JBIUWV010000003.1:367230-433700 GCF_044743635.1 Microbacterium sp. NPDC087589 | reverse complement strand
CCGCTCCCCCGCCAGACTCACCGGCCGCCGCACCAGATCGACCACCTTGTCGACCAGGGCCGCACCCCGCACATCCACCAACACCGTCCGCTGCAGCAGCTCATTCACTCCCCGACAGCCCGCCGCATGCGGAAAGTCACCCATGTCCCCCGTCGCCACCGTCTCCACGATCACCGCCTCGACCCGCCGGAACGCCGCCCCCGCCCCCTGCAACACCGTGACCCGATCCGCATCCGACAACCCCGCCAGCGCATCATCGGACAGCACCGCATCAAGGTCAGCGATGACCCGATCCAGAAGCTCCGCAGTGCTGTTCATACCCCCCAGTCAACCCGGAACCACCGACATTCGAGACCCAAAACCACCCCGAATAACCCCAGCTCAACGCCATATTCCAATCTCCCAATACAACGCAGACAAGAACGCGCGGCAGGCGGAGGCAGAGACAGAAAACGGGGGCGAGCAAGGAGGAGAAGGAAGCGGGAGGCAGAAAGCAGGAATCGAGAAAGCGGAAGGCAGAAAGTGGGAGGAGCTCCCTACATCCCCGCCCGATCGAACGCGATCGTCGGCACGTCGACCACGTGGGATCCGCCATCGGCCACGATCACGGCACCCGTGACGTACGACGACTCCCCCGACCCGAGAAATCGCACGACCGACGCGATCTCGGCGGGCCGAGCCGGCCGCTGCAACGGCACATCCGCCGTCACTGTCGCATACGCCTCCTCACGCGACTCGAGGCCTGCCTGCGTGGCGAACTCGTCCATCTCCTCGTCCGCCATCGGAGTCTGCACCCACCCGGGGCACACCGCGTTGACCCGCACGCCCCGTCGCCCGTAGTCGCGGGCGAGTGTGCGCGTCAGGCCGATCAGAGCATGCTTGCCCACCGTGTATCCGGCCACCGACGGCCCCGCGAAGAGACCGGCGAGCGACGACACGATCACGATCTGCCCCTTCGCCTCGATCAGCGACGGCAATGCCTCTCTCGCCATCACGAACGCCGTGGTGAGGTTGGCGCGGATCGCCGCATCCCAGCTGTCGTCGTCGGTGTCGGCGACAGGCGAGAAGCCGTGTCCACCGGCGTTCGCGACCAGCACGTCGAGCCGCCCGAACGTCGCGAGCACCTCGGCCACCGCGGCTTGGGCGGATGCCGTGTCGGCGGCGTCCGCGATGATCGGATGCGCGCCCACCGCATCCGCCACGACGCGCAACGGCTCGGGCCGCCGTCCGACCACGACGACGTGCGCTCCCTCTGCGGCATACCGCTCGGCGATCGCGGCGCCGATGCCGGTTCCGCCGCCGGTGATGACGACGACGCGTCCCGAGACCGTCGATCCGACTGCAATTCCCATGTCTGCTCCTGTTCCTGGTGCGCTCGCGCGCAGTTCACACGCTCACGCGCCATCCGGTCGCGCCGAGATCATCACGCGGGGAATCCTGACCGGGCCGAGTACCCGAAGTCGCTGAGGATCGTCGTGCCGTTGATCGCTCTGCTGCGCGGAGAGATGAGATACAGCACGTGCGACGCGACATCCTCCGGCGTCTGCACCGCGAACGACGGATCGACGAACGCCTCGGTTCCGAGGTCGCCCCGACTCATCGGAGTGTCGACGATCGACGGCGCCACCATGTTCACCCTGATGCCGTCGCCGGCGAGATCGACCGACAGCGACCGCCCCAGCTGCACGAGCGCCGCCTTCGACGCACAGTACGGCGCCATGCCCGGTGACGACACGAACGCGGAATCGCTCGCGAGCAGCACGACGGATGCGGCGGCCGATCCGCGCAGTGCCGGAAGCGCCTGGGCGAGAACCAGGAACGCCCCCGTGACGTTGACCGCGAACACGGCATTCCAGTCGAGAAGGGACACCTCCTCGATCGACGACCCGACCACGCCAGAGATTCCGGCGCAGCAGACCACCGCATCCAGTCCGCCGAGTTCCTCGACGGAGGTGGAGACCGCATCAGCCACTTGCCTCTCGTCGGTGACGTCCACGACCCGCACCACGGCGTCGACGCACCCGCGTGCCGTCTCATCGAGCGCGGCAGCATCCCGATCGAGCAGCGCCACCCGCACCCCTTCTGCGGCGAGCGCGAGGGCGGTCGCCCGCCCGATGCCGCTCGCTGCTCCCGTGATCAGCGCGGTGGTGCCGCTCAGCTGCAGGTCCATGATCTCCCTGAGACTCCGTCGCTGCGCCGGCGGCGCTCTGTGAGGACGGCGGTGTCATCACGGTCATCCTGCTCTGCCGTGCGCAAGCCGGGAACACGGCAAAGACGGCTGTGCGCGCTGGCACCATCGTCCTTCGCTCAGGGTCAACCGTCAGCCGCCCGGCGCGAGCAGACTCGCTCTATCGACGATCCCCCTCGTCGTCGATGCCGTTCGACACAGCCGTCACCGAGCAAAGGAACCGACGTGGCAGACCCGATATCTGCGTCCACGACGCAGCACGACCACACTTCTCTTCGACCTGGCGCGCTGGGCGTCGCCGGCATCGTCTTTCTCGTCCTCGCCGCTGTCGCACCGCTGACCGGCATCGTGGTCGTCGCCTCACTGGCGATCGCCCTCGGAAACGGCGGCGGCACGCCGATGGCCTTCTTCCTGGTCGCCGCGATCCTGCTGCTCTTCGCCGTGGGCTACGCGCAGATGTCGAAGCAGCTCGTGAACGCCGGCGGCTTCTACGCGTTCGTCGTGAGGGGACTCGGCCGCACGGGTGGTCTCGTCGCCGGCCTCATCGCCACGCTCGGCTACAACTTCTTCGTCGTCGGCACGATCGGCACCAGCGGCTTCTTCATGCAGAACATCATCCGCGACCTCACAGGCCTCGACGTGCACTGGCTGATCTGGGGTCTGGTGTCGATCATCGTCTGCTTCGTCCTCGCACGCGTCGGCGTGGACTTCTCATCGAAGATCCTCGGCGTCTGCCTCGTGCTCGAGGTGCTGATGCTCGTGGTCTTCGACGTCTCGGTGCTCGTGCAGACCGGATACGACGTGGCCGCCTTCAGCCCCGAAGCGGTGTTCTCGGGCTCGCTGCCGATCGGCCTGCTCCTCGCCGCGACAGGCTTCCTCGGGTTCGAGGCGACCGCCCTGTTCAGCGAGGAGGCGAAGCAGCCGCTGCGCACCATCCCGCGCGCGACCTACACCTCGATCATCGCGATCGGTGTGATCCTGGGCGTCACGACGTGGGCCGTCGTGAGCGCGACCGGCGTCGCGCAGGCACAGGCCACGGCTCTCGAGCACCTGCCGACGGGCGACCTCATCTTCATGCTGTCGCAGCAGTACCTCGGCGGTCCGCTGACCACGGTGATGATGATCCTGCTGCTGGTCAGCCTGTTCGCGGCGATGCTCGCGTTCCACAACTCCGCCACGCGCTACCTCTACTCCCTCGGGCGCTCGCGGATCCTTCCGCATGCCCTGGCCCGTACGCGCCGCAACGGCGCCCCGCAGCTCGCCGGGATCGTGCAGGCCTCGTTCGCAGCGCTCGTGGCGATCCTCTTCGCGATCGCCGGCGCCGACCCCATCCTCACCCTGGTGCCGGCCATGCTCGGCTTCGGCACCCTGAGCGTGCTGATCCTGCAGGGACTCGCGGCGATCTCGATCGTCGTGTACTTCCGTCGTTCCGGCGACCCGCGGTGGTGGAGCACGTTCATCGCTCCGGGCATCGGATTCCTCGGCATCGCAGCGATCTCGGTGCTCGCGATCGTGAACTTCAACATCGTCGCCGGATCCGAAGAGCTCGCGATCCGCCTCATGCCGCTGCTGCTGGTGGTGGCTCTCATCGGCGGCATCGTCTACGGCGCCTATCTCACGCGCTCCAAGCCCGCCGTGTACGAGGGCCTCGCATCCGATCTCGAGCGATTCAGCGATCGCTGACGCTCCCCAGACCCACACCCAACTCGAGGAGAGACATGACGACCCTGAACCCCGCCGACACCTCCACCTGGCTTCCGCTCGAGGGCTTGGCCCCCGGATTCGACGCGAACAAGGCCCCGCATTCGACCGCGCTGAGCGGCAGGGAGATCACGGTCATGGATGCCCGCGGGACCCGCATCTCGCACCGGTTCGCCGACACCACGGTCACGTGGGACTACCGGCCGGGCGCCGAGGACTCCACAGCGCCGGCATCCGACACCGACGACTACGAGGCCTTCGAAGTCGACGACGAGCTTTACTTCGTGCAGTTCCACCACAGCTACCTGCCGAACGAGGCCGTGTCGCTGGTCGTCGACCTGCGCCACGGGCGCGCCCTCGCCGTCATCTCGGTGATCCTGCCTGCGCCCGAGCAGGGACGCACCCGCGTGCAGCACATCTTCGCTCCGAGCACGATCGAGGGCGCGACCGTGACGGGCGCAGAGCCCGCACCGACCACGACGCTCATCGGCCGCCGCGTCGAGTGGGTCTACAGCGAGGAGCACGCATACGAGCACGTCTACCTCTCGGAGCGCTGGTACTCGTGGCAGTGCCTCGCCGGTCCCGAACGAGGGCTCGCCGACACCGACGAGAACAGCGTGTGGGAGGTGCGCCCCGGCATCTACATCTTCGCGTGGCGCGAGAAGGTCATTCCCTGCGCATCGGTCACGATCGCCGACCACCGCGACGTGAACGCCATCCGCTCGCACGGCGTGCTGTTCGGCCTCGACGAGTCGGGCGAGGTGCCGACGCACTTCACCTTCGGCGCGCACGGCCGGCTGCTCTCGACCACGCATCACGGCTCGGGGCTCGAACCGGCCTCGTTCGGGGCTCTCTGACATGGTGGCGGCGGCGGACCTCATCGTCACAGGCTCGGTGGTCCGCACTGCGGATCACCGGAATCCGGTCGTCGAGGCGTTCGCCGTGCGCGACGGGCGGATCCTCGACGTCGGGACCAGGCTCGCGATGCAGGCGCACCGCGGGCCGGACACGCGGATGCTGGACGTCGGCGACGCCGCGGTCTACCCAGGTTTCGTCGACGTGCACAACCACCACGCCATGGCCGGTCGCACCGAGCTCTTCGAGCTCTCACTGCCGCCGTCGCTCGCCCTCGACGACATCCTCGACCTCGTGCGCGACAAGGCGCAGACGTTGCCACCGGACGCGTGGATCGTGGGCGGACCGGTGTCGACCACGCTGCTGCCCACACTCGCGAACACCGCGACCAGACAGCGTCTCGACGAGGCGGCCGGTGGTCGACCGGTCGTGCTCGTCGAGGACTCGAGGCACAACCGGTGGGCGAGCACCCGGGCACTGCAGCTCGCGGGCATCACCGCCGACGGCATTCCCTCCGGCGGCGTCACCCTGCTCGATCCCGACGACGGGACGCCGACCGGGGTGCTGCTCGAAGCTGCGGGCATCCCGGTGCAGGAGGCCTACGACCGCAGCGGTGGACTGACGGACGAGCAGCACATCGCCGCATCCCGTCGCGGCGTCGAGATCCTCAACTCCTTCGGCATCACGACGTTCCAGGATGCCGGGGTGTCGACCGACATCCTCGCCGCGCTCGCGGCACTCGACCGGTCTCAGGAGCTCAGCGCCTGGGTCGTCTCGTCGTTGCTGATCAACGACGAGATCTTCGGGTTCGATCCGATCGGCGCAGCGCTCATCGATCTCGGCGAGCAGTTCCGGACCCCGCACCATCGGCCCGACTTCGTGAAGATCTTCCTCGACGGGGTGCCACCAGCGCGGACCGCGTCGTTCCTCGAGCCCTACGTGGCGGATGCCGTGCACGGCGCGCACTTCCACGGCGAGACGACGATGGACTTCGACGAGCTGCACACGTGGCTGCGGTCGGTCGCCGAACGGGGACTCGGCGCCAAGGTGCACTGCACGGGCGACGGGTCGGCGCGTCTCGTGCTCGACGTCGCCGCACGCATCCGCGCCGACGGCTTCACCACTCCGATCCAGATCGCGCACGGCCAGTTCCTGGCCGATGAGGACATCCCCCGGTTGCGCGCCCTCGATGTCTCGGCCGACATCTCGCCGTTCATCTGGTTCCCGGGCGTGATCCCTCGGGCTCTCGCCGAGGTGCTCGGTGATCGGGCCGAGCATTCGCAGCCCAACCGTGCCCTGATCGATGCAGGAGCGCTCGTCGCCGGCGGCTCGGACTGGCCGGTGAGCGAGTCGCCGAACACTCTCGAGGGACTGCAGGGACTCGTGACGCGCGCCGACCCTCTGGGGCGCGCGCCTGGCGTCCTCTGGCCCGAGCAGGCGATCACCGCCGAGGAGGCGCTCGAGGTCTTCACGATCAACGCCGCGACCGCGATGGGGCTCGGATCGGAGACCGGATCCCTGACGCCAGGCAAGTCCGCAGACTTCGTCGTGCTCGCGCGGGATGCGATCGCCGGCCCTGTCGACGAGATCGTGCACACCCCCGTGCGCTCGACCTGGTTCGCCGGTCGCGAGGTCTACACCGCGAGCTGACCAGGTCGCGGGCGACGCGCACCCTGTTCGCCGCTCTGCTCGCCGCCCACGCGAGTGCGCGTCTCTTGCATGCGTGGTCAATATCGCACCGCTCAGGAGCGATTCGGATGCGTTTTTGACCCCGCATGCGAGATGAGATGCGGTTTTGACCCCGCACGCGAGACGAGATGCCGAAGCCCCCTCCCGAACTCGCAGGAGGGGGCTTCGAGCGTGCACAGCCGTCAGCGTCCGAGCAGGAACCTGGCCCCCAGCTCGCCGATCATCGCCGCGGGCGCGTTGGTGTTGCCCGTCGGAACGGTCGGGATCACCGATGCATCGATCACGCTCAGCCCCTCGAGGCCGCGGACGCGCAGCAGCGGGTCGACGACCGCGTCGGCATCCGATCCCATCCGGCAGGTGCCCACCTGGTGGTGGTAGGTGATGGCCGTGCGGCGCACCCAGTCCTCGATCCCGTCGTCCGGCACATCTGGTCCTGGATACACCTCGGTCGCTCCCCACTCGTCGGCGAGCGCCGGCTGCCCACCGATCCGACGGCACTGACGCACGGATGCCGCGAGCGACGCGACATCCCTGTCGTCCGCGAGTGCACCGAGGTCGATCAGCGGCGGGTCGTCGAGATCGGGACCCGACAGGCTGAGCGTGCCCCGGCTGTATGGCGTCACGAGGCCCGCCATGAGCGTGAATCCGTCGTCTCCGCGAGGTTCGAGCTCACCCCACATCGGCACCGAGAAGTGGATCGGCTGCGTGTCGGGCTCGGCCAGATCGTCGCTACTGCGCCAGAACAGGTGCGACTGCGTGACAGAGACGCCGGGCTGCGGCGGACCCACCGGCCGCTCCGTCGTGAAGATGACGGGCGAGAGCAGGTGGTCGTGGAGGTTCTTGCCCACACCGGGCGCATCGACCACGACCGGGATGCCGAGGGCTGTCAGCTCGTCGGCGGGGCCGATGCCGGAGCGCAGCAGGATCACGGGCGATCCGATCGCACCGGCCGAGAGCACGACCTCGTCGGCGAAGACGTCCTCGGAGTCGGCGCCCGATCCGAGCCGGACACCTATGGCGCGACCTTCCTCGACGATCACGGAGTGCACCTCGCGTCCGGTCAGGACCGTGAGCCTGTCGGCGACCGGCTGCGCATAGGCCATCCACGTGTTCACCCGGCGTCCGTCCCGGATGGTCACCTGCTGCTGCGAGACACCGTCGAGAGTGCCCCCGTTGTAGTTCGGATTGCGGGGCAGCCCCTCCTCGACCGCCGCGTCGATGATCGACGCCTGAATGGGCGAGAGCTCGTAGTCATCGGTGACGGGCAGCACCTCGTGCTCGAGCGCGGCGAAGACGGGTTCGACGGTGCTCCACCCCCACCCCGTCGCGCCCGCCCGCTCCCATGCGTCGTAGTCGGAGGCCGCGCCGCGCACCCAGATCATCGCGTTGAGGGCGTGCGACCCCCCGGTGACCTTGCCCCGCGGAAGATGCAGTCGGCGACCGCCGGCGTGCTCCTGCGGCACGGTGAAGAAGTCCCAGTCGTCGGCGGAGTGCCACAGCTCCCCCGCCCGCGACGGATCGTGGATCGCGGGGTTCGAGTCGTATCCCCCGGCCTCGACGAGCGTGACCTCGATGCCCGCATCGACCAGCCGTCGGGCGACGATCGCCCCCGAGGTCCCGGCGCCGACGACGATCGCGGTCTTCACGCCTGACCCTTCCGTCCTGGGCCCGACACGACCTGGGTCACGGCGACGGACTTGAGCCCCTCGACTCCGAATTCCAGGCCGTAGCCCGAGCTCTTCACGCCACCGAACGGCACCATCGGATGCAGCCCGCCGTGTGAGTTGATCCACACCGTGCCCGATTCCATGCGCGTCGCCGCCTCGCGGGCGGCGTCGGGGTCGCTCGACCAGACCGATGCACCGAGACCGACGTCGACCGAGTTGGCGAGGGCGAACGCCTCGTCGACGTCGCTGTACCTGATCACAGGAAGCGCAGGACCGAACTGCTCCTCCTGCACGAGCGCCGCGTCGTTGTCGATGTCGGCGACGATCGTGGGCCGATAGAACAGCTCGCCGAGTTCGGACGCCGCCTCGCCGCCGGTGACGACACGGGCGCCGCGACTCTTCGCGTCCTCGACCAGCCGCGACACGATGTCGAACTGGGCACGATTCTGCAGCGGGCCGAGCACGTTGTCTTCATCGAGTCCGTTGCCCATCGGCACGGAGGCCGCGATCTCGGCGAGCGCGTCGACGACCTCGTCGTAGACGGAGTCGTGCACGTAGAGGCGCTTCATGGCGGCGCACGTCTGACCGGTGTTGATGAACGCGCCCCAGAAGAGGTCCTGCGCGATCGCCGAGACCTCGGTGCCCGGCAGCACGATGCCCGCATCATTGCCGCCCAGTTCGAGGGTGAGGCGGGCGAGGTTGCCGGCCGAGCTCTCGATGATGCGGCGCCCGGTGGCTGTCGATCCGGTGAACATGATCTTGTCGATGTCGGGGTGCGAAGCGAGGCGCGCGCCGACCTCGCGGTCGCCCGAGACGCCGATCAGCACGGCGGCCGGCAGCACGTCGTTCATCACGGCCAGCATGGCGAGCACGCTCAGGGGCGTGTATTCGCTGGGCTTCGCGACGACGGTGTTCCCCATCCTCAGCGACGGACCGATCTGCCAGATGGTGATCATGAGCGGCCAGTTCCACGGACCGATCGCACCCACGACCCCGGCCGCCTTGTAGATGAGCTCGGCATGCAGGGTCTCGTCGTCGACCAGCACCTGCGACTCGATCGGGATCGCCGCGTTGGTGCGCAGCCACGCCGAGCACGCCCCCAGTTCGAAGCGCGCATTCGGGCCGTTGAGCGGCTTGCCCTGTTCGCGCGAGAGAAGGTGCGCGAGCGCCTCCGCATTCGCGTCGATCGCGTCAGCGGCTGCGATCAGCAGCTCGCTGCGCTTCGCGTGCCCGAGAGACTCCCAGCAGGGCTGGGCCGCGCGCGCCCGCACGATCGCATCGTCGAGGTCGGCGACCGAATGTTCGGGCGCACGACCGATCACGTCGCGCGTGGCGGCATCCGGGATGTCTCTTCCAGCGCCCTCCGGTGCCTGGATGCGGTCGAGCAGCACGGTGGCTGCGGATGCGGCGGATTCGGACATCGGGACTCTCCTTCGAGCGGGACGCGTGCCAAGGAACTGGCGGTCGTCTCATTGTCGAACGCCGTGGCACGGCCCACTTGTCGAGGAGTGCGCCGCAGATGTCCGAGTGCGAAGGGATGACCCCGCATCCGCTCAGATCAGGGCGAAGTCCTCGAAGATGAGGGTCGTGCGCGTCGAGCGGATCGAGGGGATCGCCTGGATGTCTTCCAGTACGATGCGACGGAGGTCGCGCGCGTCGCTCGCTCGGACGAGCAGGATGACGTCGAAGTCGCCGCCGACGAGTGCCATGTGCTCGATCTCGGGGATGGCACGCAGCCGTGCGCTGACCTCCTGCCACGTCGCCTGCTCGATCGCGAGGGTGACGTAGGCGCTCGCATGATGACCGAGCAGCACGGGGTCGGTGCGCACGGTGTATCCGGTGATGATGCCCGAATCCGTCAGGCGCCTGATGCGCGCATGCGCCCCCGCCCTCGAGATGTGCACCGCGTCCGCGATGGCGGTCATCGAGGCTCTGGCGTCGCGCCTGAGCTCCGCGAGGATCGCGTGGTCGGTCTCGTCGAGCGTGATCATGGAACCCCTTCGTCCGTGCCTGAATTCTGACATTTTGCTGCGCTGGATGCCAACCGCAGAGCAATCGTCCACGATGTGCCGATTGTTCTTGGACGACTGCCCGCGGCGGCGCATGCTGTCTCCATCAGGTTCGGCAAGGAGGGCGAACGGATGGAACACGCAGATCTGCTCCCGCGCGACGCGGCGGTCCAGCTCATCGGCCCCGACGGCGCAGTCGTCGACGACGAGCGCTATGCGCTGCCGGACTCCGATGGCCTGCTCGCCGCCTATCGCGGTCTCGTCGAGGGGCGCCGCATCAACGATCAGGCCAGCGCCCTTGTCCGGCAGGGCCGCCTCGCGGTCTACCCGTCGTCGCACGGCCAGGAGGCCTGCCAGATCGGCGCCGCACTCGCTCTCGCCGATGACGACTGGCTCTTCCCGACATACCGCGACTCCGTCGCGGTCATCGCACGGGGCGTCGCGCCGGCCGAGGCGATGGTGCTGCTCAAGGGCGACTGGCACTCGGGCTACAACGTACGAGCGCACCACGTCGCTCCTCAGGCCACTCCCCTCGCCACGCAGCTGCTTCACGCGGTCGGCTTCGCGTATGCCGCGAAGAGGCGCGGCGAGCGCACCGTGGTCGTGGCCCTGTGCGGAGACGGCGCGACCAGCGAGGGCGACTTCCACGAGGCCATGAACTTCGCCGCCGTCTTCCACGTGCCCGTCGTCTTCTTCGTGCAGAACAACGAGTTCGCGATCTCAGTGCCGCTCAGTCGTCAGACCGCGGCGCCCTCCCTGGCCCACAAGGCGATCGGATACGGGATGCCGGGGCAGCGTGTCGACGGCAACGACGTCGCCGCGGTGCTGGCGGTGCTCGGCGAAGCGGTCGATCGGGCGCGAGCAGGCGGCGGACCGACGCTCGTCGAGGCGCACACCTACCGGATGCAGGCGCACACGAACGCCGACGACGACACCCGCTATCGCGAGCGGGCCGAGGTGCAGGCGTGGGTCGCGCGCGATCCACTCGCGCGCCTGCGCGCCCATCTCACGAGCACGGGCGCGCTCACGGAAGAGCTCGAGGCCGAGTTCGCCGGAGGGGCTGAGCAGACGGCGTCTGCGATGCGCGAGGCCCTCAACACGGATGCCGACATCGACCCCGAGGATCTCTTCCGATTCGTCACCGAGTCCCGCTCGCCGCAGCGCGAAGAGCAGTGGCGGATGCTGAGCGGCGAGATCGAGCTCGCGCACGAACCAGCCGGAGGTGCACGATGACCATCGCCCACGACGACGTCCGCGTCGACGCGCACACGACGACCGTGTCGACCATGAGCATGGCCGCCGCTCTGAATCTCGCCCTCGCTGATGCCATCGAGCATGACCCGGAGGTCGTGGTGTTCGGCGAAGACGTCGGCGCGCTCGGCGGAGTGTTCCGTATCACCGACGGCCTCACTGCGCGGTTCGGCGAGGATCGCTGCTTCGACACCCCGCTCGCCGAGTCCGGCATCGTCGGCACGGCCGTCGGCATGGCGATGAACGGCATGAGGCCCGTCGTCGAGCTGCAGTTCGATGCCTTCGCCCTCCCGGCGTTCGAGCAGATCGTCAGCCACGTCGCGAAACTCGGCAACCGCACGCGCGGCGGGGTGCGGATGCCGCTCGTGATCCGCATCCCGTTCGGCGGAGGAATCGGCGGGGTCGAACACCACTGCGACTCGTCTGAGGCGTACTACGCCCACACCCCCGGTCTCACGGTCGTGAGTCCGTCGACGCCGCAGGACGCGTACTCGATGCTGCGCGCGGCGATCGCCTCGCCCGACCCGGTGATCTTCCTCGAACCGAAGAAGCTGTACTGGACGAAGGGCGAGGTCGACACCTCGGTGATCACCGAGATCGGCACCGCCCGGGTCGCGAGAGAGGGCACTGACGTCACCCTGATCGCCTACGGCGCCTCGGTGCCGCTCGCCCTCGAGACGGCTGAGGTCGCGGCATCGGAGGGGCGCAGTGTGCAGGTCATCGACATCCGTTCGCTGTCTCCGTTCGATGACGAGGCGGTGACCGCCGCCGTGCGTTCGACGGGTCGGGCGGTCGTGATCGCCGAAGCCCCTGGATTCGCCAGCGTGGCATCCGAGATCCAGGCGCGGGTCTTCGAGCGCTGTTTCGAGTACCTGGAGGCGCCCGTGCGCCGGGTCACCGGATTCGACACCCCGTATGCGCCTCCCAAGCTCGAGCACTGGTATCTGCCCGATGTCGACCGCGTCCTCGACGCGATCGACTCGCTGCACTGGGAGGACGAGTCATGACCGCCCTGACCGGCCGCGTGTTCCGTCTTCCCGATCTCGGCGAGGGACTGACCGAAGCAGGGCTCGTGCAGTGGCTCGTCTCCGTGGGCGACACCATCGTCATCGATCAGGCGATCGCCGAGGTCGAGACGGCCAAGAGCATCGTCGAGCTGCCCTCGCCGTTCGCGGGCGTCGTGACGGCGCTGCACGGAGAGCCCGGCGCGACGATCGACGTCGGCGCCCCGGTGCTCGAGGTCGCCGATGCGGCGCAGTCAGCGAGCGCGAACGGAACCGACGCGCCCGAGACTCCGGATGCCGCAGAGCACGAGGCCTACCGAGAAGAGGAGCGAGCGGGGTCGGGAAACGTCCTGATCGGCTACGGCACCTCCGAGAGAGCGACGACAGCCCGCCGCCGTCCGAGGGCGACGACGACGTCGTCGACACCGCCCGAGCCGACAGCCGGAGGCTCGGCGCAGTCCTCTCCTGCGGGCGCCGCACCGCGCCGCCCGGTCGCGGTGCGCTCGCCTCTCGTCCGCAGACTGGCGCGAGATCTGGGGCTCGACGTGCACGACATCACCCCGACCGGGCATGACGGCTCGATCACCCGCGCGGACGTCCTCGCCGCGGCCGTCGACGACGCGGTCGACGGTGCAGCGGCGCAGCATCGCAGCACGAGCGAGCAGGACCTCGACGGCCTCCCCGTGGTCTCCCGCGAGCGCCTGTCGGCTCTGCGCCGAGCCGTGGGCGCGAAGCTCAGCCGCAGTCGCTCCGAGATCCCCGAGGCGACCGTGTGGGTCGATGTCGATGCGACCGAGCTGTGGGCGCTGCGCGCCGGCATGACGCCCGAGGGAGGCAAGGCTCCCTCCATCACCGCGCTGATCGCGCGCTTCGTGCTGCTCGCTCTCGCGGATCACCCCGTGCTCGCCTCGCGACTGAGCGAAGACTCATCGGAGCTCATCACGTTCGACGGAGTCAATCTCGGCGTCGCCGCCGACACCGACCGCGGACTCATGGTCCCCGTCATCCCGCGGGCACACGACCTCACGGTCGAACAGCTCGACGCGGCGCTGCGTGAGCTGACGACCGAGGCGCGCGCCGGGTCCATGGCACCGGAGCGCCTGCGCGGATCGACGTTCACCCTGAACAACTACGGCGGGCTCGGCGTCGACGGCTCGGCCGCGATCATCAACCACCCCGACGTCGCGATCCTCGGGATCGGTCGCATCATCGAGCGCCCCTGGGTCGTCGACGGTCAGATCGTGCCACGCCGCATCGCACAGCTGTCACTCGTCTTCGATCACCGCGTCTGCGACGGCGGGTACGCCGCCAGTTTCCTGCGCCGTGTGACGGAGCTCATCGAGCATCCGCTGCGTGCGTTCGGGAGAGTGTGAGGGCCACTCACCTCGGTCTTCGCCGCTTTATCGACGCAGCGCTTGGACCCAGTGTCAGCGTGCGCTACTCTCGACAATTACTGACCGATCATTCGGTAAGTGCCCCGGGCGACGCGGCGTCGCTCTTCCCCCACCGCAGAACAATGGAGTTCGCATGACGTCAACAGTCTCCGCCCGCAGCCCGAGAACGAGAATGGCCCACGAGGAACGCCGGGTCCTCGCCGGCACCCTCGTCGGCACCTCGATCGAGTGGTACGACTTCTTCATCTACGCGCAGGCCGCCGGTCTCGTCCTCGCCCCGCTCTTCCTGGCCCCGATCGCCGAGGAGAACCCCGGGTTCGCGCAGATCCTGTCCTTCGCCACGATCGGAATCTCCTTCCTCTTCCGCCCGCTCGGGGCGATCATCGCCGGACACCTGGGCGACAAGCTGGGCCGCAAGAAGATGCTGGTCTTCACGCTCGTCATGATGGGCCTCTCCACGTCGCTGATCGGCGTGCTCCCGACGTACGCAGCGATCGGTGTCGCCGCTCCGATCCTGCTCATCGTGCTCCGCATCCTGCAGGGATTCTCCGCAGGCGGCGAATGGGGCGGCGCGGCGCTGATGGCCGTCGAGCACGCCCCGACGAAGCGGCGAGGCCTCTTCGGAGCGTTCCCGCAGATCGGCGTCCCGATCGGCATGATCCTCGCGACGGCCACGCTCTGGGTGCTGACGAGCTCGATGTCGCCCGAGGCCTTCCTCGCCTGGGGATGGCGCATCCCGTTCCTGCTGTCGATCGTGCTGATCGCCGTCGGCTACGTGATCAGGCGCGCGGTCGACGAGAGCCCCATCTTCGAAGATCTCCGCCGTCGCCGTCAGGAGGCCTCGGCGCCGCTGGGTCGTCTGTTCCGCAAGAACACCAAGCAGGTCGTGCTCACCGCGCTCATCTTCATCGGAAACAACGCCGCCGGCTACCTGCTCATCGCCTTCTTCGCCACCTATGCCGTCACCGCCCTCGGCATGGAGCGTCCTCCCGTGCTGCTGGCGACGACGCTCGCGTCCTTCGGGTGGCTCATCTTCACGCTCTGGGGCGGCCACCTGTCCGATCGGCTCGGGCGGGTCCGCACCTTCCAGATCGGGTACACCGCGCTCGCGCTCTGGGCAGTGCCGATGTGGTTCCTGATCGACACGGCGAACATCCTCTGGTACTTCGTGGCGCTGTTCGTGATGACATTCGCACTCGGGCTCTCATACGGTCCGCAGGCCGCTCTCTACGCTGAGATGTTCCCCGCCAACGTTCGGTACTCGGGCGTCTCGATCGGGTATGCAATAGGCGCCATCCTCGGCGGGGCCTTCGCGCCGATGATCGCCGAGACGCTGATGAACCAGTTCCAGGCGGCCTGGACGATCGGCGTCTACATCGCCGTCGCGGCCGTGATCTCCCTCATCGCAGTGTCGATGGTGAAGGAGACGAAGGGCGTCGATCTGCGGGCGTGACCGACACACTCACGCAGGCACGCAGCGGGCCGGTCGGTCACCCGACCGGCCCGCTGTCGGTCACCCGAAGACGAGGTCCTTGCGAGCCGTGGCGTCCTCGACAGTGATGCCGACGATCGTCGAGCCCTCCTCGACGACGTCGCGGTCGGCCTGGAAACGGAAGACCTGACCGTCGCGCGTCGTGACGGCGTAGTAGTCGTCGCCCGACGACGTGACGTCGACCACTGTGCCCCCGGGGTACGCGGCCATCGCATCGGCCACGGGAGCGCCGAGGCGGATGTCGCCCCGATGCGGCAGCGCGGCTCCGTCATCGAACGCCTCGTCGAGACTGCGCTCGTTCCCGACGGTGATCGACCGCACGGCATCGCCGGCGTCGACGGGCTGCACCAGGATCGACCCGGCGTCCCCGGGCGCGACGACCCTCCACGGCCCGCCGTCGTACTCAGGGTCTACGACCTGCGCGTCCTCTCCGGCTGCGGCGAGCGCGGAGTCGACCGAGTCGCCGAGGCGCAGCGGACCGACCCCGCCCACACCGATCTGCCAGTCGCTCCACACAGTGCCGGGGTCGCCGGACGGGTCGGTCTCGGCGACCGGTGGATTCTCAGTGAGCTCCTCGATCAGTCCCGCCCGCGCCTCCTCGGCGCGGGTCTGCAGCAGCAACGCGGCGGCCTCGGCATCGAAGGTGCGATCACCCGTGAAGGGCTGCCAGAGCTGCACGATCACGTTGCCCGTGGCGGCGAACGCGCTGAACGTCTGCCAGTCGAGGCCGGGATCGACGAGGGTTCCCGCAAAGGCTCGGACATCGCCGGACGGTTCGGGAATGACGGCGTCGAAGGTGACGGGCCCTCCCTTGGTGAACGCAGCGCACTCCTGCGCCGCCTGCAGGAGCTGGTCCATCCGCGCCTGCGTCTGCGCTTCGTCGGCCAACTGCAGCACGTGGAGCCGCCCGAAGCCGTAGCGGGGATCCGCCGGCACCTTCCACTCGATCGTTCTCGCGCCGACCGCGCCGAGCGACTGCTCCGCGTAGAGAGCCTCGCAGATGGAGGGATCCGCGGGATCCCCACCGCCGTCAGAGATCTGCTCGAGCACCGGTGATGAGTCCCCGACCTCGGCGGCTTCGGGCACGATCCCCATGATCTCCGCGTCGGTGAGCGCGAACGCGGCGAGCTCGTCGCCGACGAACACGATGGGCCCGGCGTAGGGCTCAGGAGCCGGAGTGGTCTGCGATGGCGAGGGCGTCGGCGAGGACGATGTCTGAGGGGTCGGGGCGCAGGCGGCCAGAGCGACCAGAGCTCCGATGCCGATCGCTCCGAGCATCACGCGCGCTCGATCCGTGGTGAAGTGCATGTCAACCCTCCAACTTCAACCTACATTCTCAGCCGATCGCGGCAGACGCGGCGGCGCGGGCATCGGCTGCCGTCGCGGCTCTCAGCACCGCCTCCGCGGCGGCATCGCACTGCTCGCCCGTGACCTCGGCCAGCGCCGCCGCGACGCGGCCCAGCGCGCGGGGCGTCATCGACAGGGAAGTGACCCCGAGGCCCACCAGCACTGCAGCGAGAGTCGGATCGGCCCCGGCCTCTCCGCATACGCCGACCGGCAGGTTCCACCGGCGTCCGGCTGCACCCGCCTGGCCGATCAATCGCAGAACGGCCGGCTGCCACGGATCGTTCAGGTCGCCCAGCTCCCCCAGCAGGCGGTCCGCCGCGAGCGTGTACTGGGCGAGATCGTTGGTCCCGATGCTGACGAAGTCGACGACCTCGAGCATCTCGGAGGCGAGGAGTGCGGCAGAGGGCGTCTCGACCATCACCCCCACCTTCTCGAGTCCGGCCGACCGCGCGCGGTCTGCGAAGTCTCGCGCCTCCTCGACCGTGGCCACCATGGGAGCCATCACCTCGACGAGCGCCGACTCAGCCGCCGCCGCGAGCGCGAGCGCCCGCAGCTGATCGTCGAGCAGCCCGGGCGACCGCCGTGCGATCCGAACCCCGCGCACCCCGAGGGCAGGGTTCTCCTCCGTGTCGGCGTTGGCGAACGGCAGCGGCTTGTCGCTGCCCGCATCGAGCGTGCGCACCACGACCCTCCGCTTCGGGAACGCCGCGAGGACGCCTCTGTACGCCTCGACCTGCTCGTCGACAGACGGCGCATCGATGCGGTCGAGGAAGCAGAACTCGGTGCGGAAGAGACCCACTCCCTCGGCCTTCGACGCGGCGGCGGTCACCGCTTCGGCCGCGCCGCCGACGTTGGCGAGCAGTGCGACCCGGCGCCCATCGGCGAGCGCACCCTCTCCGTCGAAAGGCACGACGATCGACGCGGCCTTCGCCTCGGCGATCCGGGAGCTGCTCGGGTCGATCTCGACAGTGCCCCGGTCTCCGTCGACCAGTACGCCGGCACCGGATGCGATCCCCGTCGCCCCGGCCACCCCGACCACCGCGGGGATGCCGAGCGAGCGGGCGATGATCGCGGTGTGCGACGTGGGCCCACCCTGTTCTGTCACGAGCGCGACGCAATTGCCGCCGTCCAGCGCGGCGGTGTCGGCGGGTGCGAGGTCGGTGGCCACGAGCACGAAAGGCTCGTCCCGTTCCGGAACACCCGGCATCTCGACGTCGAGGATCTCGGCGATGATCCGGTCTCTGACGTCGCGGATGTCGGCGGCGCGCTCGGCCATCCGACCGCCCAGAGCTCGGAGCCCCTTCTCGTGCGCGACAGCCGCCTCCCACACGGCGCGCGCGGCGGTGCGTCCCTTCGACCGAACGAGCGCCGTCGCATCGGCGACGAGTTCGGGGTCTGAGGCGAGCAGACGCGAGGCATCGAGGATCGCTCGCGCCTCTCCGGTGGCGTTCGACGTGCGGCGGCGCAGCTGATCGGCCACCGCCACGGCCGCCCACTCGATCGCCGACACCTCGCCCTCACGGTCACCGACGTCGAGCGTGGTGCGGGGGTCGGGCTCGTCGAGCGGCGCAGCCAGCAGCACGGCCTGCGCCGCGACCCGCCCTGCGCTCACTCCTCGCCCGCTCAGCACCGTTCCGGACTCCACGGGCGCTGTCGTCGTCGGCGAATCCGTCGATCGCGTGTGCGTGGCCTCTCTCACAGGCGAGGCGGCGTCGGTTCCTTCGCCGAACCCTTCGCCGAACCCCTCGTCGAACAGCGCGGCCAGCCGATCGAGGGCGACCTCGGCATCCGCCCCTGTCGCGGAGAGCTGCACCTCGTCACCCTGCGTGGCCCCGAGCATCAGCAGTCGTGACAGGCTGGCGGCCGCGGCCTCGGGGCCGTCCGGCAGTCGCATGAGTCGCACATCCGTCCCCGCAGAGGCCTCGGCGATCAGTGCGGCCGGGCGAGCATGGATGCCGAGCGGGTTGCGCACGGTGACCACGCGCGTCACCGTGTCGCTCGCTGCGAGCGACGGTGCGAGTGTCGGAGCGGCGACGGGTTCGTCCGGCTCGCCGAGCTGGCCGGTCTTCGCGCCCAGCGCGGCGAAGGCCTCCTCAGCAACGACCTCGAGCGATCCGCCGGCCGCCGCAGACACGACCGCCGCGAGCAGCCCTTCCACGAAGGGTGCGGGCGTGAGACGGACGGGGACGTCACTCGTCCGCAGTTCGAGGGCGAGCTCAGCGCTCAGCACCGCCGATCCGAGGTCCATCAGCACCAGCACGCCAGCGCAGTCGGCCGACAGGTCATCGATGGCCGTCGCGACGGCCACCGCATCCGTTCCCAGGACGGCAGTGCCGTCGGCATCCGTGCCCGCACCCGCCGCGACCAGGACCCGCACTCCCCCACCTCGCACCATCTGCAGGGCGAGCTCGAGGGCCGCCTCCCCGAGTCGAGCGCTGTGGGAGACGGCGACGATGCCGATCATCAGGACGATTCCGCGGTGGCCTGAGCAAGCGCCTCGAACAGCAGCGTCGTCGATGCCGCGCCGGGATCGATGTGTCCGGCACTGCGCTCACCGAGGTAGCTCGCGCGTCCCTTGCGTGCCACGAGGGGCTCCGTGGCGTCACGTCCCGCCGCCGCAGCTGCCGCCGCGGTCATCATCGCCGCGGCGAGATCCGCCCCGCCTGCGATCGCCGCGTCGAGCGCGTCCACCGCCGGCGCCATCGCGTCGAACATGGTCTTGTCGCCGGCTTCGGCCTTGCCCCGAGCGACGATCCCGTCGAGCCCCGCTCGCAGCGCACCGGCGAGCCCGGTGGCGTCCAGTTCGATCACAGGCCCGGCCGCCATGCCCATCCTCAGGAACAGCGTTCCGTAGAGCGGCCCGCTGGCACCCCCGACCGAGCTCACGAGAGTCATGCCGACCGTCTTGAGCAGTTCGTCGACCGTCTCAGGAACACCGCCGTCGAGCTTCGCCACGACCGCATCCATGCCACGGGCCATGTTCGCGCCGTGGTCCGCATCGCCGATCGCCGAGTCGAGCTCGGTCAGCCAGTCGCGCTTCTCGGCGATCACGTCACGGAACCGCCGGATCCACTCGGCGAGGGCCGCTGTGTCGATCGCCGCCATCATGCTCCCCACCGCAGTCCCGGCGTGTTCACCGGGGCATCCCACAGCCGCAGCAGCTCGTCGTCGGCCTTCAGCACGGTGAGCGAGCATCCGGCCATGTCGAGTGACGTGATGTAGTCGCCGACCAGGTTGCGGGCGACCTGCACCCCCGCCTTCTCGAGCAGCGACACGACCTCGCCGTACATCAGATACAGCTCGATCAACGGCGATCCGCCCATGCCGTTGAGCATCACGATCGCGGGTCCTGACGCATCGAGATCGGCGAGGATCGGCTCCACGAGCTGACGGGCGATCTCGGATGCCGGCGCCAGCGGTTCGCGGTGCCGACCGGGTTCGCCGTGGATGCCGATGCCGATCTCCATCTGGTCGTCGGGCAGATCGAACGTGGGCTTGCCGGCAGCAGGAACCGTGCAGCTCGTGAGCGCCATTCCCATCGAGCGACCCTGACTGTTGATGCGCTTCGCGAGCTCGACAACCGCGGCCAGATCCTGCCCCTCTTCGGCCGCCGCTCCGACGAGCTTCTCGAGCAACACGGTCAGCCCGACGCCACGACGCCCCGCCGTGTAGAGAGAATCCTGCACGGCGACGTCGTCATCGACGATCACGGTGCCGACCTCGATGCCCTCCATCGACGCGAGCTCTGCGGCCATCTCGAAATTCAGCACGTCACCCGTGTAGTTCTTGACGATGTGCAGCACGCCCGCGCCACGGTCGACGGCCTTGGTCGCCGCCTGCACGCGATCGGGAGTCGGTGAGGTGAACACCTCACCGGCGACGGCGGCGTCCAGCATGCCCACCCCCACATATCCGCCGTGCAGTGGCTCGTGTCCTGACCCGCCACCGGAGACGACGGCGACCTTGCCCTGCGCCTTCGGCGTCGCGCGCGTGATCACGTGCGTCTCGAGGTCGACCGACAGCTCGGGATGCGCGAGGGCGACGCCTCGCAGCGACTCGACCAGCACATCGGCGGGGTTGTTGATGAGCTTCTTCATCGTTCGATCTCCCTTGATCTCTGCGGTGGCGATCTTTCGCAATATTGGAAAGTTATTCGTCAATGTCGAATATGCTCGGGCGCAGTCGAGTTGTCAAGGCCTACTGAGACGACCGACGTGACTGTCCGGTTCGACGGCGAACCGGAGGAAAGGTGGCACCGTGATCCAGGCCATCGATCGTGCGGCGAAAGTGCTCGAGCTGCTGCAGGGTGCGCGCCACCTCGGCATCACCGATCTCTCTCTCGCGCTGGGCCTTCCGCCGTCGACTGTGCACGGCATCGTCAAGTCGCTTCGGGAACACGGGCTGGTCGCGAAAGAGCGTGGCGGACAGCGCTACATGCTCGGCCCCACGCTGCTGAAGCTGAGCAACGTGTACCTCGACACGCTCGATGTCAGGGCGCGCGCGATGCGGTGGACTCAGGAACTCGCTCGGCGGACGAACCTGCCCGTGAGGCTCGGTGCTCCGCACTTCCACGAGGTGCTCGTGATCCACCACGATCTGCGCCCCGACGACAGCCAGCAGATGCTCGAGACCGGCGTCGCGATCCCCGCGCACGCATCGGCGATGGGGAAAGTGCTGCTCGCGCACGATCTGGGTTTCCAGCGCACGGTCTTCGAACGGGCACTGCACAGCCTCACCGGCGACACGGTCACCGATATCGCCAGGCTGATGCTCGAGTTCCCCGCGATCATCGAACGCGGCAGCGCGTCCGAGACCGACGAGGCCGTGCTCGGAGAGTCGTCCGTCGCCGCACCGGTCGCCGACGCGTCGAACGACATCGTCGCCGCCGTCGCAGTCGTGATGCCCACCTCGCGGGCCCCCGCCTCCGACGCCGTGCTGAACGCGCTCCGCGAGACCGCCCGAAACATCTCGCGCGAACTCGGAGCGACCAGCTGGCCACCCCGGGTGGCCCCGGCCGACGACTAGCGGCTCAGCGCGACTGCAGCCCGTCCAGGCTCACTCGCAGGATGTCCTCGCCCAGCTCGTCGGGGTCGACGGGTCCACCTGGGCGATACCACTCGACGACCGAGTTGATCATGCCGAAGATGAGCCTGGTCGCGACCGCCGCATCGACATCGTCACGGATCAGCCCCTCGGACTGAGCCTCGGCGACGATCGCGGTGACCCGCTGGTCGAACGCGCGCCGACGCACGAGCGCAGCGGTCTCGACATCGCCGTTGCCGCGCACGCGCAGCAGCAGCGTGACCGACGGGAGCTTCTCGGTCAGCACCCGCACGGCTCCGCGGATGATCGACCGCAGGCGATCGGAGGCGAGCGGATGCTGCGCGGTCGCGTCGTCCACGACGGCCTCGAGGGCGTCGAGGGCGTCGTTCAGTGCGAGCTCGAGGATCGCCGACTTGGACTCGAAATGGTGGTACAGCGCCGACTTGGTGAGCCCCAGCGTCGCGCTCAGGTCGGCGACGCTGGTCGCGTCATAGCCCTGCTCGTTGAACACCTTGACGGCGACAGCGAGCACCTGCTCGCGGTCGTAACCTGGCCGGCCGCGCTTGGGGGCCGGCGCGTCGAATCCGAGCTGCACCATGGCCCAAGTCTGTCAGTCCCGATGAGTTGCCATTCGCTCCGCGATCTGAGATCGTATTCCTGACCGATCGGTCTGAAATTATCGCCAGCGTTGGCGATCGAGAGGATGACGATGTCCGAGGCCTATCTCGTCGATGGCGTCCGCACCCCCGTCGGCCGCTACGGAGGCGCGCTCGCCTCCGTCCGTCCCGACGATCTTGCAGCCCTCGTGGTGGGCGAGACCGTCACCCGATCGAGGATCCCCGCCGAGGCGATCGACGAGGTCATCCTCGGAGCCGCGAACCAGGCGGGCGAGGACAACCGCAACGTGGCGCGCATGGCCGTGCTGCTCGCGGGCCTCCCGGATTCGATCCCCGGACTGACCGTCAACCGCCTCTGCGCCTCGGGGATGTCGGCCATCGCCCTCGCCGCGAATGCTGTGCGCGCGGGCGATGCAGACCTCATCGTCGCCGGCGGCGTCGAGTCCATGACTCGGGCACCCTGGGTGCAGGCCAAGCCCGAGCGGGCGTGGGCGAAGCCCGGCGCGGCTTTCGACACCTCGATCGGGTGGCGATTCACGAACCCGCGCCTGACCGCACGCGACAAAGCGACCTATTCGATGCCCGAGACCGCGGAGGAGGTCGCCCGCGTCGACGGGATCAGCCGCGCGGATGCCGACGCCTTCGCACTTCTCAGCCATCAGCGAGCCGTCGTGGCGATCGAAGCGGGGCGATTCGCCGACGAGATCGTCGAGGTCGAGACGGGCCGCGGAATCGTCGACACCGACGAGGGACCCCGGCGGGACACCACCCTCGACGCACTCGCGAAGCTGCGCGCCGTGGTCGCCGGCGGCGAGGTCGTCACGGCGGGCAACTCCAGCTCGCTGAACGACGGAGCCTCCGCGATCGTCGTGGCGAGCGCCGAGGCCGTCGAGCGGCACGGCCTGCGTCCGCGCGCGCGGATCGTCGCGTCGGCGACGGCCGCACTCGCTCCCGAGATCATGGGCCTCGGCCCCGTGCCCGCCACGCAGAAGGCGCTCGCGAAGGCGGGCCTGCAGCTCGGCGACCTCGGCGCGGTCGAGCTCAACGAGGCCTTCGCCTCGCAGTCCCTCGCCTGCATCCGCCGGCTGGGACTCGACCCGTCGATCGTCAACGCCGACGGCGGAGCGATCGCCCTCGGGCACCCGCTCGGTTCGAGCGGGTCCCGTCTGATCGTGACCCTGCTCGGTCGCCTCGAACGTGAGGACGCACGCTACGGTCTGGCCACGATGTGCGTCGGCGTCGGTCAGGGAACCGCGATGATCGTGGAGCGTCTCGCATGACCCTGCGCATCGAGGAACAGGACGACCGGGTGGTCGCGACCCTCGACCGACCCGAGAAGCGCAACGCGATCGACCAGGCTATGGTCGACGCGTTGCACGAGCTGTGCGCGATGCTCGAAGAGACGCCGCGCACGTTGATCCTCACCGGCTCGTCCGGCGTTTTCGCGGCCGGTGCTGACATCGCCCAGCTGCGCGACCGCACGGCGGACGATGCCCGGCGAGGCATCAACGCCACCGCGTTCATCCGCATCAACGAGCTGCCGATGCCGGTGATCGCGGCGATCGACGGCTTCGCGCTCGGCGGTGGAGCTGAGCTCGCCTATGCCGCCGACATCCGCATCGCCACGCCGTCGCTGCGCATCGGAAACCCCGAGACCGGGCTCGGCATCATCGCCGCCGCCGGCGCGACCTGGCGGCTCCCCGAGATCGTCGGCGACGCGCGCGCGAGCGAGCTCCTGCTCACGGGGCGCGCACTCGACGCCGACGAGGCTCTCCGGTGGGGGCTGATCTCGTCGGTGCACCCAGCCGCTGAACTCCTGCCGGCGGCGCACGCGATAGCCGACCGGATCGTGGCGAACGACTCGCTCGCCACGCAGCACACGAAACGGGCCCTTCGCACCCCACGGGCACAGCATCCGGCGATCGAGCTCGAGCTGCAGGCCGAGCTGTTCGAATCGCCCGAGAAGCATCGCCGCATGACCGCATTCCTCGAGAGGAAGAACCGATGAGCGACCCCCACGCCCGTTCGTCGAGCGAGCGGAGCGAGACGAAGCGTCCGGACCACGCCCCCGCGGCCGTCGGCGTGCTCGGCGGAGGGCGCATGGGCGCGGGCATCGCTCACGCCTTCCTGCTCGCAGGTTCGCGCGTCACGGTCGTCGAGCGCGACGCGGCGAGCGCCGACGCGGCACGGGAGCGCATCGGCGACAGCATCCGCCGCTCCGTCGAACGCGACTCCTCCCTCGACGGAGAGGAGATCGCCGGTCGCCTCACGACAGGGACCTCGACAGAAGTCTTCGCCGACCTGGACCTCGTGATCGAGGCGGTGCCCGAGGACCGGGCTCTCAAAGACGATGCCCTTGCCCGCGCCGAGGCCGTGATGCCCGAGCATGCGGTTCTGGCGAGCAACACCTCGTCGATCTCCATCGACGACCTGGCGGCGGGCCGTCTGCGCCCCGAGCGATTCCTCGGTCTTCACTTCTTCAACCCCGTGCCCGCATCGGCGCTCGTCGAGATCGTGCGGGGTGCGGCAACCGACGCGGCAGTCGCCGAGAGCGCGAGCGGATGGGTGAACGCCCTCGGCAAGACGCCTGTCGTCGTCAGCGACTCCCCCGGATTCGCCTCATCGCGGCTGGGAGTGATGCTCGGACTCGAAGCGATCAGAATGCTCGAGGAGGGTGTCGCTTCTGCGGCCGACATCGACGCCGCGATGACGCTCGGATACCGGCATCCGATGGGCCCGCTCCGCACCACCGACGTGGTCGGGCTCGATGTGCGGCTCGGCATCGCCGAGGAGCTGGAGAGCGCACTGGGAGAGCGATTCGCTCCGCCGGATCTGCTGCGGCGCATGGTCGCCGACGGAAAACTCGGCCGCAAGAGCGGCGAAGGGTTCTACACATGGAACGAGGAGAGATGACCGAGTATCTGCCGAGCTACGTCCAGGGCGAGTGGTGGACCCCCTCGTCTCCCGCCCGATCCACGGAGGTCCGCGACGCGTCCAGCGGCGACGTGGTCACCCTCGTCTCCACCGAAGGCCTCGATCTCGCCGGTGCGCTGGAGCATGCTCGCTCTGTGGGCCAGAAGAGCCTCGGTGCACTCACATTCCACCAGCGCGCCGTGCTGCTCAAGCAGTTCGCCCTCGCCCTCACCGAGCGCAAGGACGAGCTCTACGCGCTGTCCTCCCGCACCGGTGCCACGAAGAGCGACTCCTGGGTCGACATCGACGGCGGCATCGGTGTGCTGTTCTCCTATTCGGGCAAGGGACGACGCGAGCTGCCGAACAGCCGTGTGCACGTCGACGGCCCGGTCGAGCCGCTCTCGAAGGACGGGTCGTTCCTCGGTCGCCACGTCTACACGACGCTGCCCGGCGTCGCCGTGCAGATCAACGCGTTCAACTTCCCGGTGTGGGGATCGCTCGAGAAGTTCGCTCCGGCGTTCCTCGCCGGCATGCCGACCCTCGTGAAGCCCGCGACTCCCACCGGCTACGTGGCCGAAACGATGGTGCGCATCCTCGTCGAGTCGGGGCTGCTGCCCGAAGGCTCACTGCAGTTGGTGAGCGGCAGCGTGCCCGATCTCTTCGAGAACCTGCAGCTCGGCGACATCGTCGGCTTCACGGGCAGCGCGTCGACCGCCGAGAGCCTCAAGGCCCACGCCGCCGTGCAGACCGGCGGCGTGCGCTTCACCGCCGAGACCGACTCGATCAATGCCTCGGTGCTCGGCACCGACGCGGTCGAGGGCACACCCGAGTTCGATGCCTATGTGCGCCAGCTCGTCACCGAGATGACCACCAAGGCAGGGCAGAAGTGCACGGCCATCCGCCGCGCCATCGTGCCGACCGGATCGGCGGATGGCGTGATCGCGGCCGTGCGGGCGCGCATAGCCGAGAAGACCGTGCTGGGCGACCCCCGCGCCGAGGGTGTCACCATGGGGCCGCTCGCCTCGACCGCACAGCGCGACGAGGTGCTGCGCCAGGTGGGCAGGCTGCAAGAAGCCGGCGGACAGATAGTCGTCGGGACGACGGATGCCCCCAAGGTGCGGCTCGTCGACGGCAGCGCGGGGCTCTCTCCTGACGGAGCGTTCGTCTCACCTGTGCTGCTGCGCTTCGACGACTCTCAGTCTGAGGCCGCGCACTCGATCGAGGCGTTCGGCCCTGTGTCGTCGCTGCTCACCTACGACACGACAGCAGAGGCGGCAGCGCTCGTCGCCCGAGGCGGCGGGTCGCTCGTCACCAGCATCGCCACGCATGACCCGGCACAGGCGGTCGAGTTGGCCACACGCATCGCGCCCTTCAACGGCAGGATGCTGTTGCTCGACCGCGACGACGCACGCTCGTCGACAGGCCATGGCTCGCCGCTGCCGAATCTCGTGCACGGCGGCCCTGGACGCGCGGGCGGTGGCGAGGAGCTGGGCGGTATCCGTGCGGTGCTGCACCATATGCAGCGCACCGCGGTGCAGGGCTCTCCCGAGATGCTCACCGCGCTGACCGGAGTGTGGCACGCGGGAGCCGCGGCACACGCCGATGGTCGGCATCCGTTCCGCAAGTCGCTCGCCGAGCTGCGTATCGGCGACCAGATCGTCTCCGCCTCGCGCGAGGTGACACTCGCCGACATCGAGACGTTCGCGCACTTCACCGGCGACACGTTCTATGCGCACATGGACGAGGCGGCCGCCGCTGCGAACCCGTTCTTCCCCGGACGAGTGGCACACGGCTATCTGCTCGTCTCGTGGGCGGCCGGTCTCTTCGTCGACCCGGAGCCCGGCCCGGTGCTCGCGAACTACGGGCTCGAGAACCTGCGGTTCATCACCCCCGTCTCCCCCGGCGACACGATCCGTGTCGAGCTCACGGCCAAGCAGATCACGCCGCGCGAGACCGACGAGTACGGCGAGGTGCGCTGGGATGCCGTGATCCGCAACCAGGCCGACGAGCTCGTCGCGACCTATGACGTGCTCACGCTGGTCAGCAAGGAGCCCAGCCCCGAGGTCGCGGCCGCATGAGGGCCATGATGCAGCGCGACGCCGCGTCAGCGATGCTGGGGATGGTCATCGAGATCGACGAGCCCGGCGAGGCCGTGGTCTCGATGACGGTGCGTGACGACATGCTGAACGGCTTCGCGATCACGCACGGCGGCCTGGTGTTCACTCTCGCCGATACGGCCTTCGCCATCGCCTGCAACGAGGACGAGCGGGTCACGGTCGCCGGCGGCGCCGACATCGCCTTCCTCAAGTCCACGACCGCGGGGCAGCGGCTGACGGCACATGCAGTTCGCCGGGTCGTCAGCGGTCGGAACGGGCTCTACGACGTGACGGTGACCGACGAATCGGGTGACGTCGTCGCCGAGGTGCGCGGCCGTTCACTCACCACGAACCGGTCGCACCCGGGCTGACCCGGCGCACCTGACATGGCCCTGCCCGCGACGAAGGAGTCGACGATGAATGAAACCCCTGCCGAGATCGGCACCGAGACCGAGCTGCATTCTCGTGAGGCGCTCGCTCGTCTGCAGCTGCAGCGTCTGCAGTGGACAGTGCACCACGCGTACGAGAATGTGCCGACGTACCGACGCAAGTTCGATGATCACGGCGTGCATCCCGACGACATCCGCACCCTCGACGACGTGCAGAAGCTGCCCTTCACCACCAAGGCCGATCTGCGTGAGAGCTATCCGTTCGGGATGTTCGCGGTTCCCATGCCCGAGGTTCGACGGATCCACGCGTCGTCGGGCACGACAGGGCGGCCGACCGTCGTCGGGTACACAGAGGGCGATCTCGACCGCTGGGGTGATCTGGTCGCACGGTCTTTGCACGCCGCGGGCATCCGAGCGGGAATGAAGGTGCACAACGCCTACGGCTACGGACTCTTCACCGGTGGGCTCGGTGCCCACGCAGGCATCGAGCGTCTCGGAGCCACGGTGATCCCGGTCTCCGGCGGTCAGACCGCGCGGCAGGTGCAGTTGATCGCCGATTTCGAGCCGGATGCCATCCTCTGCACGCCGAGCTACCTGCTCACGATCGCCGATGCGATGGAGGCGGCAGGCATCGACCCGACGCAGACCTCGTTGCGGGTGGCAGTGCTCGGGGCCGAGCCGTGGACCAATGAGATGCGGCGGGAGATCGAGCAGCGACTGCACATCGACGCCGTCGACATCTACGGGCTCAGCGAGGTGATGGGGCCGGGCGTAGCGAGCGAGAGCGTGCTCACGAAAGACGGCCCGCACGTCTGGGAGGACCACTTCCTTCCGGAGATCATCGACGGCGACACCGGATCACGACTGGCGGATGGCGAACTGGGCGAGCTGGTCTTCACCTCGCTCACGAAAGAGGCCTTCCCCGTGATCCGCTATCGCACCAGGGATCTGACGCGCCTGCTGCCCGGGACGACCTATCCCGCCCTCCGGCGGATCGAGAAGATCACCGGTCGCAACGACGACATGATCATCCTCCGCGGAGTGAATCTCTTCCCGACGCAGATCGAGGAGCTGGTGATGGGCATCGAGACTCTCACGCCGCACTTCGTGCTGGAGCTGCACCGCGCCGCCCAACTCGACACCATGACCGTGCGCATCGAAAGGCACCCGTCGTTGAGTGTCGAGGAGTGCGACGCCGCCGCTGCAGTGCTCACGCATCGCATCAAGGTGCACATCGGCACCAGCGTCGAGGTCAAGGTCGAGGAGCCTGGCACGCTGCCGCGGAGCGAGGGCAAGTACAAGCGGGTCTATGACCTTCGATAGACGTCGGGAATCCATCCCGAAATATCGCGCTTTCGCGATACTCTGAATGCATGAGTCGAGCCGCCACGTTGATCCGCTATGCCCGCCGACAGAGCGGGCTGACGCAATCGGCACTGGCGAAGTTGGCCGACATGACGCAGAGCGTCGTCAGCGAGTACGAGAACGGCAGGCGCGAACCGTCATTCGACGCTGTCGACAGACTGATCTCAGCGGCCGGCCTCGTCGTCAAGGTCGCTCCGCGCACCTTGGCGGAGACGATCGCACGCGATCAGGTGATCGCTCTGTCCGCCGATCTCAGACGCGCACTGTCGCCGCTCGGGGCCGAGCGCATCCGACTCTTCGGCAGCGTCGCACGTGGCGAGGAATCAGAATCGAGTGACATCGATCTGGCTGTCGACGTCGCGCCGAGTGTCGGCGTGTTCGCTCTACTGAGAATGCGGCGAGAGGCGGAGCAGATTCTCGGTCGACCGGTGGATCTCGTGCCGTTCGATGGCCTCAAACCCGCCGTAGCGCGGGCTGTCGAACGCGAGGCCGTCACTGTGAGCCGTCAGCCAGGAGAGCGACTACAGGACATCGCGGCCGCCTGTGAGGCGGTGGCTCGTTACGAGAAACGCATCGACATCGATGACGAGATCGTCTTCGACGCGATTCGTGCACGCCTCATCGAGATCGGCGAGGCCGTCAAGGATCTCGATGAGGCGGTGACTGCCACTGACCCCGGCATCCCCTGGGCGGAGGTCGCCGGAATGCGCGACTACCTCGCGCACCGCTACTTCGATACAACGCATGCCATCGTCATGACGACGGCTCGGTCAGACGTACCACTACTCGCCGCAGCTGTTCGGAGGATGCTGGCACGAGTGGTGACGAGTCGGTGAGGCGCTGACGGACACTCCGATCGCCGGCGTCAGCCGCGGAGCGCGAGCACGAACGGGAGCACGTCGGTGGCTCCCGCCTGTCGGAGAGTGCGGGCAGCGACGGTCAACGTCCAGCGACTGTCGGCCATATCGTCGACGAGGAGCACGGGCCCCTCGGGTATGTCGAAGTGCTGAGCACTGAACCGGTCCCACAATCCGGCGAGCCGGAACACGCTGTTGCCCCCGGGCTGCCCCGTCGGCCCACCGCCCACCGGATCGAGCGCGCCGAGGTATGGGAGCCGACCGATCTCGGCGATCCCCCGAGCGAGCGAGTCGACGAGGAGCGGATGCGACCGCGACGGCATCGCGACCACCGCGACCGGGCGCTCGGTCCACCCCCAGTCGGCGAGCACGCGCACGCAGCCGCCGAGGACCTGCGGAGTCACGGCGGCATCGGGCGCCCCCGCCGCGAAGAGCTCTCGCAGAGCGCCGCCCCACCCGAGATCGGTGAGTCGAGCGAGAGCGCGCCCTTCGCCTGCCTGCTCCCCCGCCGGGATGCGCCCCTTGACGGGCACGTCGAGCTTGTCGGCGCCGGTCGGCCAGGCGCGGCGTGGTTCGACGGGGACGCCCACTCGGTCGAGCGACTCCGCAGCCTGAGTCGTCGCCGATTCGCCGATCTCGCTCGGGAACCAGATGCCGGCGCAGTTGTCGCATCTGCCGCAGGGCGCTGCAGTGTCGTCGTCGAGCGAGCGCTGAAGGAACTCCATCCGGCATCCGTCGGTCTGCTCGTAGTCGATCATGTGCTGCTGCTCGGCTCGGCGCTCGCCCGCGATGCGCTCGTAGCGCTCGGCGTCATAGGTCCAGGGCTCACCTGTGGCGACCCACCCGCCCTGCACGCGCCGCACCGCACCGTCGACGTCGAGCACCTTGAGCAGCAGCTCGAGCGGCGTACGACGGATGTCGACCATCGCCTCGAGGGCCGGGGTCGAGATCGGCTGATCACCGAGTGCGGCGATCACCCTTTCAGCGCGCTCACGATCGGGCATCGACGCGGTCGCGAAGTAGTGCCAGATGTCGCGATCTTCGACGCCAGGGAGCAGCAGCACGTCTGCGCTCTCGCTCGCGCGGCCGGCGCGACCGACCTGCTGGTAATACGCGACAGGTGACGATGGTGCGCCGAGGTGGAGCACGAATCCGAGGTCGGGCTTGTCGAAACCCATGCCGAGTGCGCTCGTGGCCACGAGCGCCTTGACCTCGTTGCGCTTCAGCATCCCCTCTGATTCTGTGCGTTCGTCGGTGTCGGTCTGCCCCGTGTACGCACGCACGTCGTGGCCGTGGTCGCGCAGCAGCCGGGCCGTGTCGACCGCTGCCGCGACGGTGAGCGTATAGATGATGCCCGAGCCGGGCAGGTCGTCGATGTGGCTGAGCAGCCAGGCGAGCCGGCTCGCCGAGTTCGGCAGACGCAGCACTCCGAGCCGCAGCGATGTGCGGGCGAGGGGCCCGCGGATCGTGAGGACCTCAGAGGGTCCGTCACCCGATGAGCCCCCGGTGCCGAGCTGCTCGGCGACGTCGGCCACGACCCTGCTGTTGGCGGTCGCCGTGGTCGCGAGCACCGGAACCTCTGGCGGCATCTGCTCGATGAGGTCGCGCAGTCGACGGTAGTCGGGGCGGAAGTCATGCCCCCAGTCGCTGATGCAGTGCGCCTCGTCGACCACCAGCATGCCGATCCTTCGCACGAGCGCCGGCAGCTGCTGCTCGCGGAACGCGGGGTTGTTCAGCCGCTCGGGTGAGACGAGCAGCACGTCGACCTCGTCTCGGTCGAGCTGCTCCATCACCTCCGCCCACTCGTGCGCGTTCGTGGAGTTGATCGCCACGGCGCGGACACCAGCGCGCTCGGCGGCGGCGATCTGATCGCGCATGAGAGCCAACAGCGGCGACACGAGCACGGTCGGCCCCGCGCCCTGTCGTCGCAGCAGCAGCGTCGCGACGAAGTACACCGCCGATTTCCCCCACCCCGTGCGCTGCACGACGAGCGCGCGGCGGCGCCCCTCGACGAGCGCCTCGATCGCCTCATACTGGCCGTCATGGAAATCGGCGTCAGCGCGACCGACCAGCTCTCGCAACGCAGAGAGCGCAGCAGTGCGGGTGTCGACAGAGGAGGGGGAAGTCATGCTTCCACTCTGCCTGAGGCCGCCGACATCCGGGGTCCGTTCATCCACAGGCGGAACGGCCCGCACCGGGCCGCGTCGTCTAGCGTGGAATCGTGATCACCCGAGAATTGGCCGTATCCCTGCGCGACGCCGGACTCGTGTGGCATCCCGCCGAGGGAGATCGCTTCCAGCTCGATCTCCCGAACGATGTCGAGCTCGAAGCCGAGGCTGACGTCTTCACGGTCAGCGAGATGACGATCGAGGCGCGACAGACCCCGAGCGGCACCGATCTGGCCTTCAACGGCACGACCGAGTGGGCCCTCGACGCCGTCACACTGGCGGATGCCGTCTGGCTGCCGCGGGAAGACCAGCTGCGCGAGCTGCTGCGTGGCACCTTCCGCGCACTGACTCGCCTCCCCGACGCCTTCGTCGTCGAGGTCGAGATCGCCGGGGAGACGCTGAGATTCGAGCATCCGGATCCCTCCGAGGCCTACGGTCGAGCGCTTCTGGACCTCGTCTCGCGCTCCCGCTGAGCGCCACGTCTTGCGCGCAGCGCACCTCCGTGTCAGAATTACCTAACGACCGGTCAGTAAAGCCGATCGGACACCGAGGAGTCGATGATGACCAGCCCCGCAGATCTCTCTCTCGTCGATGACGAGCTCTCCGACGATGAGCGCCTGTTCGACGAGCTCATCGCGAACGAGCAGCGCATCGAGCCCCGCGACTGGATGCCCGATGCGTACCGCAAGACGCTGATCCGTCAGATCTCGCAGCATGCGCACTCGGAGATCATCGGCATGCAGCCGGAGGGCAACTGGATCACCCGCGCCCCGAGCCTCAAGCGCAAGGCGATCCTGATGGCCAAGGTGCAGGACGAGGCCGGCCACGGTCTCTACCTCTACTCGGCGGCCCAGACCCTCGGCATCACTCGTGACGAGATGATGGACCAGCTGATCACCGGCAAGGCCAAATACTCTTCGATCTTCAACTACCCCACACCGACCTGGGCCGATATGGGCGCGATCGGCTGGCTCGTCGACGGAGCCGCGATCTGCAACCAGGTGCCGCTGTGCCGCGCGTCCTACGGCCCTTACGGCCGCGCCATGGTGCGCGTCTGCAAAGAGGAGTCGTTCCATCAGCGCCAGGGCTTCGAGATCCTGCTCTCGCTGATGCAGGGAACCGACGAGCAGAGGCAGATGGCGCAGGATGCCGTGAACCGCTGGTACTGGCCGAGTCTGGCGATGTTCGGGCCGCCGGATGACCAGTCACCCAACTCCGCTCAGTCGATGAAGTGGAAGATCAAGCGCTTCACCAACGACGAGCTGCGCCAGCGCTTCGTCGGGATGCTCGTGCCGCAGGCCGAGATCCTGGGCGTCACCCTTCCCGACCCCGATCTGCGCTTCGATGACGAGACGGGCCAGTATGCGATCGGCGAGATCGACTGGGACGAGTTCTTCGAGGTGCTGCGCGGCAACGGCCCCTGCAACGCGGAGCGGCTCGAGCGTCGCCGCACGGCGCACGAGGAGGGCGCGTGGGTGCGCGAGGCCGCCGCCGAGTACGCCCGCAAACAGGCTCTCAAGACGAAGGCCGTCGCGTGATGGCGACGCCCGGCGCCGATGAGCGCGAGCCCTGGCCGCTCTGGGAGATCTTCGTCCGGGCGAATCGCGGCCTGAGCCACGTGCACGTCGGATCCCTGCACGCCCCGGATGCTGACATGGCGATCCGCAACGCCCGCGACCTCTACACGCGTCGCGGCGAGGGGGTGTCGATCTGGGCCGTGCCCGCCGACGCGATCACCACGAGCGACCCCGACGCGAAGGGCGCCTACTTCGAGAGCCCGGCGGGAAAGAACTACCGGCACGCCGTGTACTACACGGCCTCCGAGGGGGTGCCGCACCTGTGAACGACATCCACGGAGAGGTCTCCGTCGACGAGCTGCAGTTGAGCGACGAGCTCACGGGAACCGGCTCCGCAGCGGCATCCGCCGACATCGCCGAGTACGCGCTGTGGCTGGGCGATGACGCTCTGATCCTCTCGCAGCAGCTCGGCGAATGGATCGCGCGCGCCCCCGAGCTCGAAGAGGACGTCGCACTGGGCAACATCGCACTCGATCTGCTCGGCCACGCCCGCTCGTTCCTGCACTTCGCCGGATCATTCGACGGACGCTCCGAAGACGACCTCGCGTACTTCCGCGACGAACCCGAGTTCCGCAGCGCGTGGATCGTCGAGCAGCCCAACGGCGACTTCGCGCAGACGATCGCGCGGCAGTTCGTGGTGTCCACGTACATGTTCGAGCTGTACTCGGCGCTGCGGGCCAGCACGGACGAGACGTTCGCGGCGATCGCCGAGAAGTCCCTCAAAGAGGTCGACTACCACCGTGACCATGCGGTGCAGTGGGTGCTGCGCCTCGCCGGCGGGACCGACGAATCACGGCGTCGGATCATCCGCGCGCTCCGCGACGTCTGGCCCTACGTCGACGAGCTGTTCCGCGATGAGCCCCTGATCGATCGCCTCGGCGATGGTGCCGTGCGCCCGTCCACGCTTCGTGACGGTTTCGACGCGGTCGTCGACACCGTATTCGCAGAGGCGGGCCTGGAGACGCCCACCGTCGCTGCATCCTCCGCAGGAGGGAGACGGGGTGCGCACGCGTCTCCGCTCGGCCACCTGCTCGCCGAGATGCAGGTGCTCGCGAGACGGCATCCGGGGGCATCATGGTGACAGAATCCCTGCAGGCAGACGCGTGGCGGATCGCCGCTGCCGTCGCGGATCCCGAGGTTCCGGTGCTCACGATCGAGGATCTCGGCGTCCTCCGCTCGGTGGTGGTCGACGGCGAGAACGTGCAGGTCGACATCACCCCCACGTACAGCGGGTGCCCCGCGATGGACACGATTCGCGACGACGTCATCCTGGCGCTCACTGCTGCCGGGTACGCGCAGGTCGACGTGCGCCTCGTGCTCTCCCCCGCCTGGACGACGGACTGGATGTCGGATGCCGGCAAGCAGAAGCTCTCGCAGTACGGCATCGCCCCTCCGACCGGGCGCTCCGCACTGTCGTCAGGCCCGATCCGCCTGGCCATCAGCGTGCGATGCCCGCGATGCGGGTCGCTCGACACTCACGAGGTCTCGCGCTTCGGTTCCACCTCGTGCAAGGCGCTGTTCGAATGTCGCGCGTGCCTCGAGCCCTTCGACCACTTCAAGGTGCACTGATGTCGCTGTTCGCCCCGCCAAGTGCCGTCACACCGGCATCCGTTCGCTCGTCCTCCGCAGCGAGCACGAAGAAGCGCGCCCGCTTCCACACTCTCACCGTCGAAGAGGTGCGGCCGCTCACCGACGACTCCGTCGAGGTGACCTTCACGGTTCCCGCCGAGCTCGCCGACGACTACGACCACCTTCCGGGCCAGTATGTCGCCCTGCGCACCACCCTCGAGGGCACCGAGGTGCGCCGGTCGTACTCGCTGTGCCGCGCGCCGGAGCATCGCACGGCGGAGCAGATCGCGGCGGACGTGCCCACCCGGCTCAGTGTCGCCGTGAAGCGCGACGAGGGCGGGCTGTTCTCCACCTGGGCGCAGACCGGCCTGCACGCCGGATTCGAGATCGATGTGATGAGCCCGCAGGGCACGTTCACGTCCGGCCTCGACGGGCTCGATCAGCGCCACGTCGTCGGCATCGCCGCGGGCTCGGGCATCACGCCGCTGATGGCCCTCGCGCACACCGTGCTGGCGCGCTCGGAATCGTCGCGCTTCACACTTCTCTACACGAACCGCTCGACGCTCGACGTGATGTTCCTCGAGGACCTCGCCGACCTGAAGGACCGGTACCCGACGCGCCTGACGCTGCACCATGTGCTCTCTCGCGAGCAGCGCACGGCTCCCGTGCTGTCGGGTCGGATCGACGAGGAGAAGCTGCGCACGATCCTGGGGATGCTCATCGATCCGAGCGACGTCGACGAGTGGTTCCTCTGCGGGCCGCTCTCGCTCGTCGATCTGTGCCGCGAGGTGCTCGCCGACGTCGGCGTGCCCCGTGAGCACATCCGGTTCGAACTCTTCACGACGGGCGACGAACCTGTGCGCGCCGCCCGCCCGGTCGAGGTGCGGGCGGGCGCGAAGACGATCCGCATCGAAGTGAACCTCGACGGCGTCTCGTCGACCGTCGAGAGTCCTGCCGATGCCCACGAGTCCGTGCTGAACGCGGCGCTGCGGGTGCGGCCCGATGCCCCGTTCGCGTGCGCCGGAGGCGTGTGCGGCACGTGCCGCGCCAGAGTCATCGAGGGCAGCGTGACGATGACCGAGAACTATGCGCTCGAGCCGGACGAACTCGAACGAGGCTACGTGCTGACCTGCCAGTCGCACCCGACGAGCGACCGCGTCGTGGTCGACTACGACGTCTGAACAGCTTCACCCCCCTTGGGTCCCTGAGCCTGTCGAAGGGCCCATTCCGCATCAGCGACGAGGAGCACCCATGATCGATCTCACCATCGCCGACGACGTCGCCACGGTCGTGCTGGATGCACCGGCCCAGCTGAACTCGCTCGACGAGCAGGCGCTGCGCGATCTGGGCCGTGCATACGACGAGGCCGATGCGGCGGGAGTGCGCGCACTCGTGCTCCGGGGTGAGGGACGCGCGTTCTGCGCCGGACGCGACATCTCGGCGGTCGACCCGCGCGACGACGACGTCATGGGCTACCTCGACGGGCTCGTGACTCCCCTGCTGCAGAGGATGGCGCGTTTTCCCGCGCCGACGTTCGCGGTCGCCCACGGCGCGTGCCTCGGCGTCGGACTCGGACTGCTGATCGCCACGGATGTCGTCTACGTCGCGGAGTCGGCGAAGATCGGTTCGCCGTTCTCCGCGCTCGGCGCCACGCTCGACTCGGGCGGACATGCCCTGTTCGTCGAGCGCCTCGGCGCGCACAGGACGCTCGACCTCATCTACACGGGGCGCCTGATGAGCGGCACGGAAGCCGTGGCCGCGGGGCTGTTCTCTCGCGTGCTCCCCGACGACGAGGTGGTGCGGGCGACGACGGATGCCGCTGCCCTCGCCGCGCGCGGCGCCACCGCCGCGTTCCTCGCGAGCAAGCAGCTGGTCGCGCGGATCCGCGACGAGCGGCTGGCACTGTGGGACTCGATCGAGGTCGAGAACGCTGCGCAGGCCGCGCTGTGCGACACCGATGACTACCGCGAGGGGTTCGCCGCATTCCAGGAGAAGCGGAAGCCGGAGTTCCGCGGGCGCTGAGGCGACCACCGTTCCGCGTGCCGGTGTCATAGCGCCGCGTCGAGGACCGATGCAAGGGCGTCGCCGATGTCGGATGCCGGTGCCAGACTGCTTCCATGTTGCTCTCGGACCTCGTCTCGACCGCTGAAGAGGTCACCGCCACCGCATCGCGCCTCGCCAAGATCGAGTCGCTGTCACAGCTGCTCGCGCGCGCCGACCGCGACGAGATCCCCGTCGTGGTCGGGATCCTCCTCGCCGCTCCGCGCCAAGGACGGCTCGGCGTCGGCTGGCGCGGAGTCGCCGCTCTCGATGTCTCACACGCAGAGAACCCGACTCTGTCGATCGGCGATGTCGACGAGGGGTTCGAGTCGCTCGCTCGCACATCGGGTTCCGGCTCCGCTGCGGCACGCACCGCCACGCTCGCATCGCTCGCGACGCGGGCCACCGAGCACGAATGGGATCTCCTCTCCCGCGCGATGCTGGGCGAGCTGCGCACCGGAGCGCTGGGTGGCGTGCTGCTCGACGCGATCGCTCGGGCATCCGGGCGGGATCCAGCCATGGTGCGGCGTGCAGCCATGCTCTCGGGTGATCTCGGCGAGACGGCGCTGCTCGCGCTCACCGGCACCGAGGCCGAGCTCGACGCCGTGAGCCTCGTCGTCGGTCGCCCCGTGCTGCCGATGCTCGCCTCCACCGCGGCGACTCCGACCGCGGCCCTCGAGGTCACGGGCAGGGCGTCGGTCGAGTACAAGCTCGACGGAGCACGCATCCAGGTGCACCGCAGCGGCGACGACGTGAGCGTGTACACCCGCAGCCTGGCCGACATCACCCACCGCGTGCCCGAGATCGTCGAGATCGTGCGAGGTCTTCCCGCCCACGACCTGATCCTCGACGGCGAGACCCTGTCACTCGACGAAGACGGCGGCCCGCGGCCGTTCCAGGAGACGATGTCGCGGTTCGGCGCCGACGTGTCTCGCGAGCTCGTGCTGCGCCCCTGGTTCTTCGACCTCCTGCACATCGACGGACACGATCTGCTCGACGAGCCGCTCTCGACCCGCCTGGCCGAACTCGAGAAGGCCGTCGGCGAGTGGCGCATGCCGGGCGTCGTCACCGACGACCCCGAGGCTGCCGAGCAACTGTCACGAGAGTCTCTGGCGGCCGGACACGAGGGCGTCGTCGTCAAGGGGGTCGACGCGCCCTATGCCGCGGGGAGGCGCGGCAAATCCTGGGTCAAGGTCAAGCCCGTGCTCACCTACGATCTGGTGGTGCTCGCAGCCGAGTGGGGGTCGGGTCGACGGCAGGGGTGGCTGTCGAACCTGCACCTGGGCGCACTCGATCCGAGCGGCGAGTTCGGCGAGCCGGGTGGACTCGTGATGGTGGGCAAGACGTTCAAGGGCCTGACCGACGAGCTGCTGCGCTGGCAGACCGAGCAGTTCCCGTCGTTCGAGACACGGCGCACACAGTCGACGGTGTTCCTGCGCCCGGAGTTCGTGGTCGAGATCGCGATCGACGGCGTCCAGCGCTCTCCGCGCTACCCCGGTGGCATCGCTCTGCGCTTCGCGCGCGTCAAGACCTACCGCCCCGACAAGGCCGTCGCAGACGCCGACACGATCCAGACCCTGCGCTCACTCCAGCGTGGCTGAGTCGACGCCAGGGCGACATCAGGCCGACGGGGCGAGCCCGAGATCCTCTTCACGCACCGTGCCCTGGAACGACCACGGGAAGTTGATCCACAGATCGGTGTCCTTCCACGCATAGTCGGGCTGGATGATGGTCGACGGCTTGGTGTAGATCGTGACCGACCGCACGTCGGCGCCTTTGTCCTTCAGCAGCTGCACCGCGAGTGCCAGTGTGCGGCCCGAGTCGGCGACGTCGTCGACGAGCAGCACGCGACGACCGTCGAGATAGGCCATGTCGAGTTCGGGCGGCAGCACCTCCGGGGCGTCGAGCACCGTGCCGATGCCGGTGTAGAACTCGACGTTGATCGCGCCGCAGTTCTTGGCGCCGAGACCATAGGCGATGGCGCCGGCGGGCAGCAGACCGCCGCGAGCGATGGCCACCACTACCTCGGGCACGAAGCCGCTCTCGAGGATGCTGCGCGCGAGATCTCGCGTCGCGGATCCGAAGCCGTCCCAGGTGAGCGTCTCGCGCTCGATCGATGCATCCGTCATCGTCTCATTCTTCCCCACTGGCGCTTGTCGTCAGGCCACGCCATCGCCTCAGCCGAGGCGCGTGATCTCCACAGAGACGAAGAGCTCCGACGCACTCGGCCCGGCGTATACGCCGCGGAGCGGAGCGACATCGGCATAGTCGCGTCCATGGCCGACGTAGACGTGGGATTCGCCGATGTCGACGAGGTTGGTGGGGTCGTATCCGCGCCATTCGCCGGAGTACCACTCCACCCAGGCATGCGACTCCCCCGTCACCGACTGTCCGATCTCGGCCGTCGGGTCGGGGTGCAGGTACCCCGACACATACCGTGCCGGAATCCCCGCTGCCCGCAGCACGCCGAGAGCCACGTGAGCGATGTCCTGACAGACGCCGGATCGCGCGGGCCAGGCGTCGCGAGCCGTCGAGCTCACGCCGGTGACGCCACTGCGGTACTCCATCGCCTCCCCGACAGCGCGGCAGATGTCGAGGGCGGTCTCGTCCACCCCGCCGCCCTCCGCTTCGAAGTGCAGGGCGAGATCGCGCATCTCGTCGTCCGGAGCGGTGGCCGGGGTCTGCGCAACGCATTCTGCCAGCGCGAGCGACTGAGGGATCCGGGCTTCGAGCTCATCCCAGTCGATCCCGGCGCTCGACGCCGGCAACGGTCTGACGTCGACCACGCTCGTCGCCGTGACCGAGAGCATCTGATGCGGGGTCAGCAGCTCGAACGTCGAGACCCGCGTGTCCCAGTAGTCGGAGTACGAGTGCTGGGTGGCCGCCGGCGAGATGTCGAGCGTCGCCTGCAGCACGAACTGCCCCTCTCGTGAGTGCGGCAGCATGCGCGCCTCGTTGTACGACGCCGTGGCCGGCTGCTCATAGCGGAAGCCCGTGCGGTGCACGATCTTGAGGCGGCTCACAGCGCTTCTCCGATCCACACCGGCATCGCGATCGACGGGAAGTACCGCTCCCTGATCGCGTCACTCGCGACCGACATCCCCACCTGGACCTCCTCCATGCTCTCCGACAGCCGGTGCACGGTGTCACCGATCGGTCGATATTCCAGCTCCGACCGCATGCGACCGAGCACTCGATGAGCACGGTCGGGCACTCCGAACGCACCGGCCGGATCGATGCCGCGCAGGCACTCCTCAGCCTGCAGGATGCTCGAGAGCACCGACCGGGGGAACAGACGGTCGATCAGGAGGAACTCCACCGCAGACGCGCCTGTCGGCACCGCTCGGTGGCTGCGCAGATGGGCCTCGTAGGCACCGCAGCTGCGCAGCAGCGTCGTCCAGCTCGGACCACCCGCCTCGGTCAGCGACCGCGTCGCGAGCAGACGCGCGGTCATGTCGGCGCGCTCGATCGAGCGGCCGAGAACGAAGAAGTGCCATGCTTCATCGCGGCTCGTCGAGGAGTCGACGACGCCGAAGGCCAGCGCCGAACGATCGCGCACCCATCGGAAGAACGGATGCGTCTTGTCTGAGGCGATGCGACGGGGCATCCGGGCGTTCGACTCATTGAGGGTCTCCCACAGATCCGTCGAGATGATCTCGCGTGCGCGGCGTGCGTTCTCCCTGGCGGATGCGATCGAGTGGGCGATCGACGCGGAGTGCTCGCGGTCGAGAGCGAGACGGCTCACCACGTCGTCGCGGCTCAGCACGGTGTCGGCGTCCGCTGTCGTCCCCATCACCGAGAGCAGCGCACGGCAGGCCGTGTCCTCCTCGACCCACGGGTCTTCGAGCAGCAGCTGCAGATGCACGTCGAGGATGCGCGCGGTGCCGTCGGCCCGCTCGACATATCGGCCGATCCAGAACAGCGCCTCGGCGATGCGGCTCAGCATCCTGCTCCTCCCAACTGCTGCTGTTGTTGCTGCTGGTGGTGCCGCAGCTCGAGGTCCTCGTCCTGCGGGGACGAGAGGAAGGGCGGGTGCGGATCCTCGCGCGCCGGCGCCACGACGGCGATCGCCCCGGTGGCGAGCGACACCTCGTCGGCCGCCGCATCCTGGTCACCCTCCACGGTCGCCGTCGGCCCGGTGAACAGCGACGGATCCAGCACCCAGGTGTCCTTCGAGCCGCCGCCCTGGCTGGAGTTCACGACGAGCTGCCCCTCAGGCAGAGCCACCCTGGTGAGACCGCCGGGCAGCACCCAGATGTCGTTCCCGTCGTTCACGGCGAAGGGACGCAGGTCGACGTGCCGCGGTCGGAATCCGTCTTCGACGAGTGTCGGGATCGTCGACAGCTGCACGACCGGCTGAGCGATCCACCCTCGAGGATCGGCCCGCAGCGACGTGCGCAGCTCGTCCAGCGTCTTGCGCGACGCATCGGGTCCGACGACCAGCCCTTTTCCCCCGGATCCGTCGACCGGCTTCACGACCAGCTCGTCGAGCCTGTCGAGCACCTCCTCCAGCGCACCGGGATCCTCGAGCCGCCAGGTGTCGACGTTCGGGATCACCGGCTCCTCACCCAGGTAGTAGCGGATGAGGTCGGGGACGTACGTGTAGACGAGCTTGTCGTCGGCCACGCCGTTGCCCGCGGCGTTGGCGAGCGTCACGTTGCCGAGACGAGCGGCGAGCATCAGACCGGGGGCGCCCAGCACAGAATCGGGGCGGAAATGCTGCGGGTCGAGGAACTCGTCGTCGACCCGCCGATAGATCACGTCCACCCGAGTGGGGCCGGCGGTCGTGTGCATCCACACCCGCCCGCCCGAGCAGAACAGGTCGCGCCCCTCGACGAGCTCGATGCCCATCATGCGTGCGAGCAGGGTGTGCTCGTAATAGGCCGAGTTGTGGACGCCGGGGGTCAGCACCACGACCGTCGGGTCATCGACACCGTCAGGAGCAGCGGCGCGCAGCGCCTGCAGGAGGCGGCCGGGGTAGTCGACGACCGGGCGAACCCTGAGACTCGTGAACAGCTCCGGAAGCGTCTGCGCCATCACACGTCGATTCGCCAGCACGTAGCTCACGCCGCTCGGCACGCGCACGTTGTCTTCGAGCACGCGCCAGGATCCGCGCTCGTCGCGGATGACGTCGATGCCTGCCACGTGGATGCGCACCCCGTTCGCTCCGACGATCCCGGCCGCCTGACGATGGAAATGCGCGGACGAGCTGATCAGCGACGCGGGGATCACACCGTCATGCACGGCGAGCTGCGGCCCGTAGACGTCGGCGAGGAATGCCTCGAGGGCCCGCACACGCTGCTTCACCCCCGACTCGACATAGCGCCAGTCATCTGCAGCGACCACCCGAGGGACCACGTCGAGCGGAAACGGGCGCTCCTCCCCGGCGAAGTCGAACGTGACGCCCTGTGCGAGATACGAACTGGCGAGGGCATCGGTGCGCGCCCTCAGCTCTGCGTCGTCCATGGCCGCGAGCGCCGGATACATGTCCTGATAGGGAGGGCGCACGCCCTCTCCGCCGGGTGGCGCGTCTGCGGGGAACATCTCGTCCCACGGTGCGGCACCGGCCCGCTGCGGCGACCGGCGCGAGGTGTATCCGTCGAACAGTGACTCCATGGCCGCATGTTTCCTGGTCGCCGTTTCGGCGGTGTTACGCGCGCGAGTCGGCGCCGCGTCGGCGTGGGCGCGATAAGATCGACCGTCCGGCGCTCTCTGACGCCGGTGCCTGAAAAAGAGGCACGAAGCTCCCCACGATGACGCGGGGGCGAGACACATACGGAATACGAATGTTCTCCGTCCCTGTCTCGAAAGGCTCTCGCATGCCCTCGGTCTCCGCGCACGTCGCACTCACTCTCGCTCAGCACATCGACGCCGTCTTCGGCGTGATGGGCAACGGCAACGCCTACTTCCTCGACGCGATCGAGACCCGGACGGATGCCGTCTTCACGGCCGTCCGACACGAGCAGGGCGCTGTGGTCGCCGCCGATGCGCACTTCCGAGCCTCCGGGCGGATAGCCGCGGGCACCTCCACCTACGGCGCAGGATTCACCAACACCCTCACCGCCCTCGCCGAGGCAGTCCAGGCGCACGTGCCGCTCGTGCTCGTGGTGGGCGACGAGCCGACCTCCGGCCCGCGCCCGTGGGACGTCGACCAGATCGCTCTGGCTTCCGCCGTCGGCGCCCGCACCTATACGGTCGGGCACGCGGATGCCGCCGCGACCACCGTGATCGCGATCGAGCACGCCCTGACCTACCGCGTGCCCGTCGTGCTCGCCATTCCCTATGACGTGGCGTCGCTCGAGGCCGGCCAGGTGCCCGAGGCGCCGGTGCCCCGCATCCCCGCGCCGCTCACTCCGCGCGGCGAGTTCGCCGAGGGCACGCTCGACGAGATCGCCGAGGCCCTGAGCGGCGCATCCCGCCCGTTCCTGCTCGCCGGCCGGGGTGCCTGGCTGGCCGGTGCCGGCGCGGCGCTGGGCGAGTTGGCAGCTCTGACCGGCGCCCTCACCGCGTCCTCCGCGCTGGGGCGCGGCGTCTTTCCTGAGGCCCAGTACGACCTCGGCGTCACGGGAGGCTTCGGAGCCGACGGCGCCATGGAACTCGTGCGCACGGCCGACGTCGCCGTCGTCTTCGGCGCCTCGCTGAACCAGTTCACGATGCGGTTCGGCGAACTCTTCGCACCCGGCACCAGGGTTTTCCAGATCGACATCGCCCCTGCGGCCACGCACCCGCACGTCGGCGGTTTCGTCCGTGCCGACGCGCGGGTCGCGGCAGAGGCACTGGTCGCCCGGGTCCGCTCGCTCGCATCTTCTCCCCGCTCCGTTGCCGGGCGCAGCTTCGGAGCAGGGTCCCGCCACGCCGAGACGCAGTCGGTCACTCACGGCGCGTCGACGCCGGCATCCGAAGTGATGACCGGACAACCATGGCGCGAAACCGTCGATGTCGCGGCCGCCCGAGCCTACGACGAGGGCGATGAACTCGCCCCCGACGGACGTCTCGATCCCCGCTCAGCCGCACGCCGCATCGCCGAGCTGCTGCCGGCCGATCGGGTCGTCGTCTCGGACGGCGGTCACTTCATCGGCTGGGCGAACATGTACTGGCCGGTCGAGGCCCCCGATCGGATGATGATGGTCGGCACCGCGTTCCAGTCGATCGGACAGGGGTGGCCGAGTGTCGTCGGTGCGGCCCTCGCCCGGCGCGATTCGACGGTCGTCCTCACCTCGGGTGATGGTGGCGGGCTCATGGCGATCGCTGACCTCGAGTCCGCGGTCCGAGCGGCAGCGGGCCGCGGCATCGCCGTGATCTGGAACGATGCCGCGTACGGCGCCGAAGTCAACCTCTACGGCCTGAAGGGTCTGGCCGAGGGGCCGATGCTCATTCCCGAGGTCGACTTCGCGGCGTTCGGCGCTGCGGTCGGCGCCGAGGGGGTCGTCGTCAAGACCCTCGCCGATCTCGATCGGCTCGGTACCTGGGCGCAGGAGGATGCCGCACGCCGTCGCTTCCTGCTGCTCGACCTCCGGATCTCGGGCGATGTCATCGCGCCGTATCAGCAGGAGATCATCCGCGTGAACTCCTGACGGCGCGCCGAGACGCTCGGCGCTCCTGCGCTAGCCTTCCGGGATGCCTGCCATCCGCAACATCGCTGTCGGCCTTCCCGTGAAGGACGGGCATCTGCTCGCCCTGGAAGGACACGACCGCTCGCGAGGGCTCGACTTCCTGCGCGCGATCGGCGGAGGCATCGAATTCGGCGAGACGTCCGTCGACGCGCTGCGCCGCGAGTTCATGGAAGAGCTGGGCGTCACACTCGAGGATGCCGAGCCGCTCGGGGTCTTCGAGAACATCTTCACGTACGAGGGCGCGCCCGGCCATGAGATCGCGCACGTGTTCGCAGTGTCTTCCGCGGCGCTCGATTCCGTGCCTCTCGACGCCGAACTCCGCATCCTCGACGAGGGAAGTCCCGTGCGGTGGGTGCCGATCGACGACATCCGTTCCGGAGTGCGGTTGCTGTTCCCCTCGGGCGCACCCGAGGCGCTGTTCGCGCTCACGCAGCGCTGAGCGCCTCGGGCTCTCCTCGGGCGCTCAGCTCTGCGCGCTGTAGTCGGGCAGCTCCTGCAGCGTCCAGGTGTTGCCGTCCGGGTCGTCGAACGTCACGAACCGACCCCATGCCTGCTCATCGACACCCTGTGCCGCGACCCCGAGCCCCTGAAGATGGGCGAGCGCCTCATCGGCATCCGGAACGACCACCTGGATCGTGTTCTGCTGGCCCGGTTCGAGGGGAATCTCGAGCCCAGTGCCGAAGGCTATCGAGCAGGCTGAGCCGGGAGGCGTCATCTGCACAAACCGCAGGCCGTCATACGGCACCTGGTCGTGATCGGGGTGAAAGCCGATCTTCTCGTAGAACTCCTTCGACCGGTCGACATCCGAGACCGGGACGAAGATCAGCTCGATCTTCCAATCCATCACACGCTCCTCCTGTCGGGGCGGCTTCGCCCATCGGCCCTCAGGGTACGCGTGGCCTCCGACACTCACCAGAGGCGTCTCACCCGTGCGAGACGCCTCCTCGGTCCGGCATGCGGAGCCCGCCCGCCCTCGGGAGGAGAACTGCGCCTCGGGAGGAGAACTGGCCCGAAATCCTCCTCCCGAGGGGATGTCTCCTCCCGGAGGACACGCACGGTTCTCGCAACAGAGTCAGGATGCCGGCAGCAGTGCTCCGTCGAGGAAGGCCCCCAGCTCGTCCGCCGCATCCAAGGGGAGGATCGCTGCGACGTATTGGTCAGGGCGCACCACGATCACGACACCGTCCCGCGACAGCTCGCGCGCCTCGAAGATGTCGGTCTCGGTCCACTTCGACGGCCCCGCGGCGTAGACCTTCTCCCAGTCGGTGAGCCCGAGCGGACCGGTCTTCGGCTGGAACAGAGCCGGCGCCGAGGTCACCTCGACCTCCTCATACGACTGCTGGTAGATCGCCTTCACATCGAACACCGCGTCGGTGTCGGCATCCGAGGGCGTGAACCGCTCGAAGACGGGTGCAGCCTCGGCGGCCCACGCGTCGAGCGTCGCCGCATCGCGGCCCGCGAAGGCGTAGACGCGCCAGCGACCGTCTGCCCTGGCATGGTGACCGAGGTGGATCGCGTTGCCGTCGCCGACCCGCACGACCTCGGCGGACTTGAAGCGCTTGCCCAGCGGGAAGCCGCCCGCGAGCGCCTGATGGGCGTCCGAGCCGGTGATCATCGACGAGGTGTACTGCGTCATGAACCCGGAGGGGAACTCCGCGGTCGCGAGATAGTACGTCGCGAGGTCCGTCGGATCGGTGATCTCGGAGGGCTTGCGCGCCATGAGCGTCGACCACTCCCGGTCGAAGTCGATGAGCTGCTGGGCCACGGGCCGACGCTCGGCGCCGTACGTCGCCAGGAGCGCCTCCGGTGCCAAGCCGCTGAGCACCGACCCGAGCTTCCAGCCGAGGTTGAACCCGTCCTGCATCGACACGTTCATGCCCTGGCCCGCCTTGGCACTGTGTGTGTGGCAGGCATCACCCGTGAGGAACACCCGCGGCGTGCGGCCCGACCCGTCGATCACGTCGTCGAACCCGTCGGTGACCCGGTGCCCCACCTCGTAGACGCTGTGCCAGGCCACCTCCTTCACGTCGAGCGTGTAGGGGCTGAGGATCGCATTCGCCTTCGCGATGATGTCCTCGATCGGCGTCTGGCGCACACGGTGGTCGTCGTCCTCGGCGACCTCCCCGAGGTCGATGTACATCCGGCTGAGGTAGCCGCCCTCGCGAGGGATATGCAGGATGTTGCCCGCCTCCGAGTTGATCGCGCACTTGGTGCGCCAGTCGGGGAAGTCGGTGTTCACGAGCACGTCCATGACGCCCCAGGCGTGCGCGGCGCTGCCGCCGACGTGCGTGCGTCCGATCGCCTGGCGCACACCGCTGCGCGCACCGTCGCATCCGGCCACGTACTTGGCGCGGATCGTGCGCTCCTCACCGGCCCGCTCCCCCGCGACGTGACGCAGCGAGACCTCGACCGGGTACTCGCCCTGCTCGTGCACGGTCAGCCCCACGAACTCGATGCCGTAGTCGGGAACGATACGGCCTGGGCCGTTCGCCGCGGCCTCGGCGAAGTAATCCAGCACACGTGCCTGGTTCACGATCAGATGCGGGAACTCGCAGATGTCGTAGGCGTAGTCGGCGGTCCGCGAGGTGCGGACGATCTCGCTCGGCCGCTCCGGATTCGGTCCCCAGAAGTTCATCCAGCCGATGTTGTACGCCTCGGCGATGATGCGCTCAGCGAAGCCGAAGGCCTGGAAGGTCTCGACGCTGCGCGGCTGGATGCCGTCGGCCTGCCCGAGCACGAGGCGCCCCTCGCGCTTCTCGACGATGCGCGTCGAGACCTCGGGGTACTGCGACATCTGGGCGGCAAGCAGCATGCCGGCCGGGCCGGACCCGACGATCAGCACATCGATCTCGTCGGGGAGGTCTGCGGGGCGCTCGGTGCCGATGCCCTGGGCATCCTTGACACGCGGGTCTCCCGAGACATAGCCGTGGTGGTGGAACTGCATCGTCGTCGATTCCTTCCGGACGTCACTGTCGGGTGTTGCCTTCGAACGCATCGTGTTCTATATTCGAACACAACGTTCTACTATTGAACACAGCTTAGGGACGCTCGTCCCGGAACGCAAGGGAGCGCACGCATGCCCGAGAGCACCCCGGCCTCGCAGACGCTGAGCCGCGGCATCCGGATCCTGGAGGTTCTCGCCGACGCGCGCATCCCGCTGACGATCGACGAGATCGCATCGAGACTCGAGGTGCATCGCTCGGTCGCCTACCGCCTCCTCCGCACGCTCGAGGACCACCGGCTCATCGGGAGAGACGCATCGGGTGCCGTGACGCTGGGCCCGCGCATGGCGGCATTGGCGGCCGGCGTCGCCCACGACCTTCAGGCCGAGGCGATCCCAGAGCTGACCGCGATCGCGAACGAACTCGGCATGACCTGCTTCCTCGGCGTCCTCGATGGAGACGACTGCATCACGCTCGCGAGCATCGAGCCTCGCCATGCGATCGCGAGCGTCGCGCAACGGCCGGGCGCCAGGCACTCTGTCATGGTCGGCGCACCGGGCAAGGCGATCCTCACGCAGCTCCCGCTCTCCCAGTGGCCGGATGACCCGCGAGCAGGACTGCACGCAGAGGTCGACGAGGCGCGCGTACGCGGATATGCCACGAGCCACGACGAGGTCATCCCCACCGTGCAGGCGGTCGCGGTGCCGCTCGCGCTGCGTGGTCAGCGCCCGGCGGCGATCGCGGTCGTGCATGTGGCCACCGACCTCGACGACGCGGAGATCGCGGCCCGTCTGCGCCGCTCCGCGTCGGCAATCCGCGACGCGCTCGACGGCTGACGTCGTTCACGATTCAGCATGAATGGGAGACGGCAGATGCGTCGCCCCCGAAGAACCGGAGCGACGCATCGCCTGCACCATCGTCGATGCTGAATCATGAACGTCTGATCGAGATCAGACCTTGGCGAGCCCGCGGATCGGACTCACGGACTGCTCCTCCTCGTGGTCGGGTCCCAGGGGGATCCCGGAGCGATCACGCAGCAGCAGCGTCGCCACGAGGCCGAGCAGCGTCATGCCGGCGAGATACCAGGTGACGGCCTGCGTCGAACCGGTCGCCTGCACGATGGCGGTCGCGATGGTGGGGGCGAACGCGCCTCCGGCGATCGCGCCGATCGCGTACGAGATCGAGACGCCCGAGAAGCGGATGCTCGCCGGGAAGAGCTCGGTGTACAGAGCCGCCTGAGGGCCGTAGGTGAATCCGAGACCGATCGTGAGGATCGCGAGGCCGGCGAAGAGAAGCCCGATCTCACCCGTGTTGACCAGCGGGAACAGCGTGAAGACGCCGACGAGCTGCATCACCCAGCCGATGATGTAGGTCGTGCGACGACCGATGCGGTCCGACAGCCACCCTGCGACGAGCGTCGTGATGAGCCAGGTGACGGCGGAGCCGGTCACCGCCCACAGCACGGGCCCGCGCTCGAGTCCGATCGGCCCCTCCGGGTTGGTGGCGTATCCCTGGATGTACCCACCGGTCGTCATGTACCCGACCGCGTTGTTGCCGGCGAAGACGAGAGCAGCGACGATCACCAGCAGCAGGTGCTTGCGGAACAGCTGCACGATCGGCATGCTCGCCTTCTCCTTGCGCTCGGCGAGCTCGATGAAGACCGGGCTCTCCTCCACCTTCCGGCGCACGTAGTAGCCGACGAGGATCAGCACGACGCTGAGCAGGAAGGGAATGCGCCAGCCCCACTGGAGGAACTGATCGCCCGGGGCGATCACCGTCATCAGCGCCATCACGCCCGACGCGAGCAGCAGCCCGAGCGGCACGCCGATCTGCGGCGATGCGCCGAAGATCCCGCGCTTCGCCTTGGGAGCGTGCTCGACGGCCATCAGCACCGCACCGCCCCACTCGCCACCCGCCGAAATGCCCTGCAGGATGCGCAGCAGCACCAGCATGATCGGTGCAGCGATCCCGATCGCCTCGTAGGTCGGCAGGATGCCGATGAGCGCGGTGGCCGCACCCATCAGGATCAGCGTCCACATGAGCACGGTCTTGCGCCCGAGCTTGTCACCGTAGTGGCCGGCGAGGAAGGCCCCGAGCGGGCGGAAGAGGAAGCTGACGCCGACGGTGGCGAACGCGACGATGGCGCTGTTCGCTCCGAGCGGCTCGAAGAACAGCTGTCCGAAGACCAGGCCGACGGCCGTGGCGTAGATGAAGAAGTCGTACCACTCGACCGTGGTGCCGACGACTGTGGCGAACACCACCCGGCGCCGATCGGCCGGTGTCGCGATGGTTCCGGTGGGTGTGAACCCAGCCTGTGACTGCCCGCTCATAGGGGTATCTCCTTTGATTGTGACCGCATTGTCACGGCTCGCGTACGAGGGGTGTCGAGTTGCTTGCCGAGGGGTGACACGATGATATATGATTTCGAATACGACGCACAAGGCGTCGATTCTCAGCGCGAGGAGGCGCCCCCGTGACGGCATCCATGACCCGCCCCGGCAAGATCATCGCGATCCATCTGAGCTACGCCTCCCGTGCCGATCAGCGCGGCCGCCGGCCCGCAGCTCCCTCCTACTTCTTCAAGCCGGCCAGTTCGGTCGGCGTCTCCGGCGGCACGGTCGAACGCCCTGCCGGCACCGAGCTGCTGGCCTTCGAAGGCGAGATCGCCCTCGTGATCGGCACCGCCGCTCGTCGTGTCTCGCTCGACGACGCCTGGAGCCACGTCGGCTGGGTCACCGCCTCGAACGACCTCGGGCTCTACGACCTGCGCGCCAACGACAAGGGCTCCAACGTCCGCTCCAAGGGCGGCGACGGCTACACGCCCCTGGGCCCCGAGCTCATCGACGCCCGAGCTGTCGACCCGGCCGCCTTGCGGGTGAGGGCCTGGGTCAACGGCGAGCTGCGCCAGGACGACACCACGGCGGGACTCATCTTCCCGCTGGCACAGCTCGTGACGGATCTCTCCCAGCACTTCACGCTCGAACCCGGCGATGTCATCCTCACCGGCACTCCCGCCGGATCGTCCGTGATCGTCCCTGGCGACGTCGTCGAGGTCGAGGTCGACGCACCGGATGCCGAGGGCTCCCCCTCCTCCGGCCGGCTCATCACCACCGTCACGCAGGGCAAGGTCCCGTTCGATGAAGGGATCGGCTCGCTCCCCGCCGTCGACGACCTGCAACGCACCGAGGCCTGGGGTTCGCGCGAAGAAGCGGGTCTCCCCGCCGAGGACGCAGCGCCCACCCTCTCCCCCGAGCTCCGCGCCAAGCTGCTCGAGGCGCCGACCGCGGGCCTGTCCGCGCAGTTGCGCAAACGCGGCCACCACTCGTGCTTCATCGACGGAGTCGCCGTCAACATCCCCGGCAGCAAGATCGTCGGCACCGCCAAGACGCTGAGATTCGTCCCGTTCCGTGAGGACCTCTTCAAGACCCACGGCGGAGGCTACAACGCGCAGAAGCGCGCCTTCGACTCGGTCGACGAGGGCGAGATCATCGTGATCGAGGCCCGCGGCGACGCGACCACAGGCACCCTCGGCGACATCCTCGCACTGCGTGCTCGTGCCCGTGGCGCGGCCGGCGTCGTCACCGACGGTGGCGTGCGCGACTTCGACGCGGTCGCCGAGATCGGGCTCCCCGTCTTCTCTCAGGGCGCTCACCCCTCGGTGCTCGGACGCAAGCACGTGCCGTGGGATGCCGACATCACCATCTCGTGCGGCGGTGCCACCGTGCAGCCGGGAGACATCATCGTGGGCGACGGCGACGGTGTCGTCGTGATCCCACCGGCCCTGGCCGAGCAGGTCGCGGACGACACTCTCGCGCAGGAGATCGAGGACGCCTGGATCGCCGAGCAGGTCGCGGCCGGGCACCCCGTCGATGGACTGTTCCCACTCAATGCGGAATGGCGCGCCAAGTACGAGGCCGCGACGGGCCCTTCGACAGGCTCAGGGCCCCAGAGTCCGGTTGCCGGGACCGCCCGATGACCGCCGTGTCCAACGCCAGCAAGTCGGAGCAGGCCTATACCTGGATCCGCTCCCGCATCTCCGGCCACATCTTCGGGCCCGGCTATCGCCTCGTCCTGGGATCGCTGGCGGAAGAGCTGGGCATGAGCGTCGTGCCGGTGCGCGAGGCCATCCGTCGCCTCGAGGCCGAGGGTCTCGTGACCTTCGAGCGCAACGTCGGCGCCCGTGTCACCCTCGTCGACGAGAGCGAGTACGCGCACACCATGGAGACGCTGGGGTTGGTCGAGGGCGCAGCCACAGCCCTGTCCGCGCCCCTGCTCGACGATGCGACGCTCGACGCGGCCGAAGCGGTCAACGAGCGGATGACGCAGATGCTCGGTCACCTCGACGCGCATGCCTTCACCGAGCTCAACCGCCAGTTCCATTCCCTGCTCTTCGAACCCTGCCCGAACCCGCATCTGCTCGATCTCGTGCACCGCGGATGGGCGCGCCTGTCCGGCATCCGCGATTCGACGTTCGCCTACGTGCCGGGCCGCGCCCAGCACTCCGTCGAGGAGCACACACAGATCCTCGAGCTCATCCGAGCGGGTGCCGAGCCGCTCGAGATCGAGCTCGCCGCCCGCAACCACCGCCTGCGCACGAGGGATGCCTTCCTCGACGCGCTGCACAACCGTTCTCACCACCAATCAGGAGACGAGTCATGACCGATTCCCGCATTCCCGCCGACCTGCCCGACCACATCCAGCACTACATCGACGGCGCGTTCGTCGACTCGGTCGACGGCGACACCTTCGACGTGCTCGACCCGGTGACGAACAAGACCTACACCACGGCCGCCGCCGGCAAGAAGGCCGACATCGAGCTCGCCGTCGCCGCCGCCAAGCGCGCGTTCGACGAAGGTCCCTGGCCGCGGATGCTCCCGCGAGAGCGCTCGCGGGTGCTGCACCGGATAGCCGACCTCGTCGAGTCGCGGGATGCCCGCCTCGCCGAGCTCGAGTCGTACGACTCGGGTCTCCCGATCACCCAGGCGCTGGGCCAGGCCCGCCGCGCCGCCGAGAACTTCCGCTTCTTCGCCGATCTGATCGTCGCGCAGTCCGACGACGCGTTCAAGGTGCCCGGCAAGCAGATGAACTACGTCAACCGCAAGCCGATCGGCGTCGCAGGACTCATCACGCCGTGGAACACCCCGTTCATGCTCGAGTCCTGGAAGCTCGGCCCGGCGCTGGCCACCGGCAACACCGTGGTGCTCAAACCCGCCGAGTTCACGCCGCTCTCCGCCTCGCTCTGGGCCGGCATCTTCGAGGAGGCCGGGCTGCCGCAGGGCGTCTTCAACCTCGTGAACGGCCTCGGCGAAGACGCCGGAGACGCGCTCGTGAAGCACCCCGAAGTGCCGCTCATCTCGTTCACCGGCGAGAGCTCGACCGGGCAGCTGATCTTCGGCAACGCCGCCCCCTTCCTCAAGGGGCTCTCGATGGAGCTCGGCGGCAAGTCGCCCGCCGTCGTCTTCGCCGACGCCGACCTCGAGGCCGCTGTCGACGCGACGATCTTCGGAGTCTTCTCGCTCAACGGCGAGCGCTGCACCGCAGGATCCCGCATCCTGGTCGAGCGCTCGATCTACGAGGAATTCGTCGAGAAGTACGCCGCGCAGGCGAAACGCGTCAAGGTCGGCTACCCGCACGACCCCGCGACCGAGGTCGGCGCCCTCGTGCACCCCGAGCACTACGACAAGGTGATGAGCTACGTCGAGATCGGCAAGACCGAGGGCCGCCTCGTCGCCGGTGGCGGCCGCCCGGACGGGTTCGACGAGGGCAACTTCGTCGCACCCACGGTGTTCGCAGACGTCTCCCCCGACGCCCGCATCTTCCAGGAGGAGATCTTCGGGCCCGTCGTCGCGATCACCCCGTTCGACTCCGACGAGGAGGCGCTCGCGCTCGCGAACAACACGAAGTACGGTCTCGCCGCGTACATCTGGACCAACGACCTGAAGCGCGCGCACAACTTCGCGCAGTCCGTCGAAGCCGGCATGGTGTGGCTGAACAGCAACAATGTGCGCGACCTCCGCACCCCGTTCGGCGGCGTCAAGGCCTCCGGTCTCGGTCACGAGGGCGGCTACCGCTCGATCGACTTCTACACCGACCAGCAGAGCGTGCACATCACGCTCGGCGGTGCCCACAACCCGACCTTCGGCAAGAACTGAGCAAGGACGCTGCAATGACCGACAAGACTGCGAAGACGCCGACCTCCTCGGGCTACTACGTGAGCCAGGAGGCTCCGATCCAGACCGACAACCCGGTGCCGACCCCCGAGAGCACTCCTCCCGACGTGCTGCGCTGCGCCTATATGGAACTGGTCGTCACCGACCTGGCCGCGTCGCGGGTGTTCTACGTCGACGTCCTCGGGCTGTACGTCACCGAAGAGGACGACGAGGCGATCTACCTCCGCTCGACCGAGGAGTTCATCCACCACAACCTCGTGCTGCGCAAGGGCCCGATCGCCGCGGTGGCGGCTTTCTCGTACCGAGTCCGCGACGCCTCCGACCTCGACCGGGCCGTGGAGTTCTACACCGAGCTCGGCTGCGACGTGCGCCGCAACCCCGACGGCTTCGTGAAGGGCGTGGGCGACTCGGTGCGCGTGGTCGACCCTCTCGGCTTCCCGATCGAGTTCTTCCACCAGTCCGATCACGTCGAGCGGATGTCGTGGCGCTACGACCTGCACATCCCGGGCGAGCTCGTGCGTCTCGACCACTTCAACCAGGTCACCCCCGATGTTCCCCGCGCGGTCAAGTTCATGCAGGACCTGGGCTTCCGCGTGACGGAGGACATCCAGGACGACGAGGGCACCGTCTACGCGGCCTGGATGCGCCGCAAGCCCACCGTGCACGACACCGCGATGACCGGCGGCGACGGGCCCCGCATGCACCACGTGTGCTTCGCGACCCACGAGAAGCACAACATCCTCGCGATCTGCGACAAGCTCGGCGCCCTGCGGCGCTCCGACGCGATCGAGCGCGGCCCCGGCCGTCACGGCGTCTCGAACGCGTTCTACCTGTACCTGCGCGACCCCGACGGCCACCGTGTCGAGGTGTACACCCAGGACTACTACACAGGCGACCCCGACAACCCCGTCATCACCTGGGACGTGCACGACAATCAGCGACGCGACTGGTGGGGCAACCCCGTCGTGCCCTCCTGGTACACCGAGGCCTCGCTCGTGCTCGACCTCGACGGCAACCCCCAGCCGGTCGTCGCTCGCACCGACAGCTCGGAGATGGCGGTGACCATCGGCGCCGACGGGTTCTCGTACACGCGTCCAGACGACGACGAGGCCATGCCCGAGTACAAGCAGGGCGAGTACAAGCTCGGCCACCAGCTCTGAGGAGGACCGGATGCTGTCAGCAGACACCGTCACGCAGATCGCCGCGGAACTCGCCGAGGCCGACCGGAACCACTCCGTGATCCCGCGCATCACGGCGCGCTACCCCGACGCCACCGTCGAGGACTCGTACGCGATCCAGGGTATGTGGCGCGACTCGCAGATCGCCGCCGGGCGCCGCCTGGTCGGCCGCAAGATCGGGCTCACCTCCAAGGCGATGCAGCAGGCCACGGGCATCACCGAGCCCGACTACGGCGTCATGTTCGACGACACGGTCTACGAGTGCGGCGCCAAGATCCCCGTCGATCACTTCTCGAACGTGCGCATCGAGGTCGAGCTCGCGTTCGTGCTCAAGCATCCACTCGAAGGACCCGACTGCACGCTCGATGACGCCCTCGCGGCGATCGACTATGCGGTTCCGGCGCTCGAGGTGCTGAACTCGCACATCGAGCTCGAGGGCCGGACGATCGTCGACACGATCAGCGACAACGCGGCCTACGGCGCGATGGTGCTCGGCACGGTGCGCAAGCGTCCGGACGAGATCGACCTGCGTTGGGTGCCCGGAGTGCTGTCACGAAACGGCGAGATCGAGGAGACCGGCGTCGCGGCCGGCGTGCTCGGTCATCCGGCGACAGGTGTCGCGTGGCTCGCGAACAAGTTCCACCAGCACGGCGCGCGGCTCGAGGCCGGGGAGATCATCCTGGCAGGATCGTTCACACGCCCGATGTGGGTGTCGCGCGGCGATGAGGTGCTGTGCGACTACGGACCGATGGGAACGATCGCATGCCGCTTCATCTGAGCCCCTCCTTCCGCGAGCAGCTCGCTGCCTCCGACCGATCGCTCATCGGCATGTGGGCGTGTTCCGGCAGCCCGCTCGTCACCGAGGTCGCCGCCGGGTCCGGGCTCGACTGGCTGCTCATCGACATGGAGCACTCGGCCAATACGCTCGAGTCCACCCTGCTGCAGCTGCAGGTCGCCGCCGCCTACCCCATCGTTCCGGTCGTGCGCGTCCCGTTCAACGACGCCGTCGCGATCAAGCAGGTCCTCGACCTCGGCGCACAGAACATCATCGTCCCGATGGTGTCGTCGGCCGACGAAGCGCGCACCGCGGTCGCTGCGACGCGCTACCCGCCGAAGGGTGTGCGCGGAGTCGGCAGCGCGCTCGCCCGCAGCGCGCGCTGGAACCGCGTCGACGGCTATCTGCAGGATTCGGCACGGCACACCTCGCTGACCGTGCAGATCGAGACGACGTCCGGAGTCGCCGCCGCCGCCGAGATCGCGTCGGTCGACGGCGTGGATGCGGTGTTCGTCGGCCCGTCCGATCTCTCCGCATCGATGGGGCTCCTCGGCCAGCAGACGCACCCTGATGTCGTCGGCGCGGTCGAACAGGTCTTCGCCGCGGTGAGGGCCGCGGGCACTCCCGTGGGCGTGAACGCCTTCGACCCCGCCACCGCCGATTCGTACATCGCGGCCGGGGCCGATTTCGTGGCCGTCGGCGCCGACGTGGCGATGCTCGCACGAGCATCCGAGGCTCTCGCCGCCCGCTTCATCTCGGCATCCGACGACGCGACCCGCGCCAGCTACTGACGCCCGCGCCGCCCGTCATGGTGGCAGGATTGACGGATGCAGAGAAGCGGGGCGCCGTCATGATCCGCGCGCTCGCCGCGATGCAGGACAAAGGATTCCGCTGGTTCTTCGTCGCCCGCGCGATCACCTTGATCGCCGGCTCGATGTCGTCGATCGCCCTCGCCTTCGCGGTGCTGGAGATCGACAACGATGCACGATCGCTGTCGCTCGTGCTCGCAGCCTTCACGATCAGCAACATCGTGTTCCTGCTGTTCGGCGGGGTGATAGCCGACCGTCTCCCCCGCGCGCTGATCATCCAGTCCTGCTACGTCATCGACATCGTCGCGGTCGGAACGATGGCCGCGCTGCTTTTCACCGGCACGGCCACAGTTCCGCTGCTGGCGCTGCTCTCTGTCGTGAACGGCGCATCGACCGCGTTCGTGCTGCCGGCGATGCAGGGCATCATCCCGCAGCTGACCTCTGCAGAGCACCTCCAGCAGGCCAACGCGATGCTCTCGTTCGTGCGCTCGGCGACGACGATCGGCGGGCCGATCATCGCGGGCATCGTGGTCGCCACCGCAGGGCCAGCCTGGGCGATGGTCGTGCAGGCGATCGGATGGGTCATCGCGATCCCCGTTCTCGCGATGGTGCGGCTGCCGCCACCCGACCACGGCGGCGGGACCACGATGTTCCACGACCTCCGCGTCGGCTGGCAGGAGTTCTGGAGCCGCACGTGGCTCTGGGTCATCGTGATCGCGTTCATGGTGATGAACGCGATCCACATCGGGGCGTGGGGTGTCGTCGGTCCGTACATCGCGAAGAACGACGAGCGACTCGGCATCGCGGGGTGGGGGTGGGTCGTCAGCGCCGAAGGCGTCGGCATCCTGCTGATGACCCTCATCCTGATGTGGCTTCCCCTGAAGCGACCGCTGCGCTACGGCATGATCGGCATGGCCGCGTTCGCGATTCCCCTGACTGTTCTCGGGGTGCACCCGGCCGTGGTCCTCCTGGCGATCGCCGCGTTCATCGCCGGTGCCGGCGTCGAGATCTTCAGCACCGGCTGGAATCTCGCGATGATGGAGAACATCCCCGGAGACAAGCTCTCGCGCGTCTCGAGTTACGACATGCTCGGCAGCTACGTCGTGATGCCGATCGGCACTCTCGTGTACGGCTGGCTGATCATCCACAGCGACGTCGAGACGGTGCTCGTCACCTCGGCGATCCTCTACGCGTCGATCGCCGTCGCGACGCTGATCGTGCCGAGCGTCTGGCGCATGGGTCGGCCGACGGGTGCCCTCTCCGAACGGGAGAAGTTGGCGGATTCATAGCAATCCGGGCGAGACTGTGGGCATGACCTTCGCCGCGCTCCAGCCGCTCGCAGACCGTGCTGCACTGTTCTCCGCCCTCCGTCAGGATTCCCTGGCCATCGCCCTCGAGGACCTCGGCGACAACCGCTGGGATGCCGACATGGCGGCCGGGACCCTCACGTTCACCTCGAACTCCGATGACGCGCACCAGCTCGTGACGCGCGCCCACCTCGTCGCGACGATCGCCCCGGGGCCGCGATCGCTCCTCTGGGCCTGGGCGCACCCGCAGGGCGACCCGGGCGGCGTCGCAGCCCAGCTCCGCGATTACGGCGCTCAGCACGGCATCGCCGAGCTGAGCGAGACCGAGCTCCCCTTCCCCGAGGACGCCGACGGCGATGCCGAGTGGATCACCCGGGCAGCTCACACCGTCGGTGCCGTGGCCGTCGAGCTCACCGGACGCGCGCCCTACTACCTCGCTCCGGTCGGCGGAGGCACCTACGCGGTGTTCCTCCTCGATGCCCCTCTTCCTCCGCTCACCGTCGCGTCCGCCACGACCGTCCTCCCCCGCATCCTCTCGGGTCTGGCGCTGTCCGACGCCCGCACGGCCGTATGGGATGCTGCCCGCCTCGCCGGCTGGAACCTCACCTGGGCCGACGAGTCCTTCTCGGGCGCCACGGTCGCCGATGCGACAGGCACTGCGACGTTCCGCTTCGACGAGCAGGCGCGCATCACGAACATCGAGAGCAGCCTGCACCCGCAGGCCTGATCCGTCGCGAGATGGTGCCCCGCTGATGCCACGGCATCCGCGAGTGTGGAAGTCTGGTCGCATGAAGAACGGAATCGTCCGGTTCGCCGCGCTCTACGTGTTCAACGTCGCGATCCTGCTGCTCATCGGCCTGCTGTCCGGGGGTGTCTCGGTCGGATTCCACGCCTTCTGGGCCGCGGTCATCCTGACTCTCGCGGCGCTCTTCGTCAAGCCGATGCTCACGGGCGCGTTCCGCAAGGCGGCCGCCAAGTCCGCATCCGATCGCACGAAGGCCGGCGAGAAGGTCGTCCAGTACGTCCTCGTCTACCTCGTCGAGCTGATCATCTGGGTGGCCGTCGTATGGCTGAGCGGCGTCCGCGCCTCGGGGTTCTGGAGCTACGCGCTCCCACCGCTCTTCCTGCTTTTCGGCTGGATGATCTACGACCAGGTCGACGACCGACTGAGAGCGAAGGCCGGCGAGCTGTACGACGTCGTGCAGGGCAAGGTCTCGGGTTCGCGGAAGAAGTCAGCGGCCAGCTCCGCAGCCCCCTCCGAGAACTCACCTGCCGCCGCCGAAGCGCGCAAGGAGCTCGCCGACGGACTGACCCCCGAACAGCGACGGATGCTCGACGAACTGGGCTGATCGCAGACGGTCCCGATCTGCGGACCCCGCCCCGATTCGCGGACGAATCAGACGGGAGAGGTCAGCAGATCGGGACCGGATGCGCAGAACGGGACCGGATGCGGCTCAGACGAGCCGCTCGGCCGCCTCGACCACGTTCGTCATGAGCAGCGCGACCGTCATCGGACCGACGCCGCCGGGGTTGGGCGAGACCCAGCCCGCGACCTCTGCGACACCGGGATGCACATCTCCGAAGACCAGGTTCTTGCCCGTCTCTGGGTCGGTCTCGCGAGTCACGCCCACGTCGAGCACTGCGGCTCCCGGCTTGACGTCCTCGGCGCGGATGAGGTGCTTCACGCCCGCAGCCGCGACGATCACGTCGGCCTCGCGCAGGTATCGCGGCATGTCGACCGTGCCGGTGTGCGTCAGCGTGACCGTCGCATTGAGGTCACGACGGGTCAGCAACAGGCCGATCGAGCGACCGATGGTCACGCCTCGTCCGACGACCACCACGTGTTTGCCCTTGAGGTCGTAGTCGTTGCGCAGCAGCAGCTCGATCACACCGCGCGGCGTGCACGGCAGCGGCGTGTGGATCGGGCTGTTGACGTTGAGCACGAGCCGACCGAGGTTGGTCGGGTGCAGGCCGTCGGCATCCTTCGCCGGGTCGATCCGCTCGAGGATCGCATCGGTGTCGATGTGCTTCGGCAGCGGCAGCTGCACGATGTACCCGTGGCAGTCCGGATCGGCGTTGAGCTCGTCGATCAGCGCCTCGACGTCGCCCTGCGTGGCATCGGCCGGCAGCTCGCGCTGGATCGAGTTCATCCCGATCGCCTCGGACTGACGGTGCTTCATCCCGACGTACAGCTGGGATGCCGGATCGGCGCCGACAAGGACCGTCGCTATGCCGGGGACGATGCCCTTCGCCTTCAGCGCGGCGACACGCTCGGTCAGCTCGGCCTTGATGGCGGCGGACGCCGCTTTGCCGTCGAGGATCGTCGCGGTCACTGCTGCAGGTCCGGGTAGAGCGGGAAGACTGCGGCGAGCGCATCGACGCGAGCACGGAGCGCCTCGACATCGGCACCGGGCAGCAGAGCGAGAGCGATCACGTCGGCGACCTCGGTGAACTCGGCGTCTCCGAAACCGCGGGTCGCGAGCGCCGGGGTTCCGATGCGCAGGCCCGAGGTGACCATCGGCGGACGAGGGTCGTTCGGCACCGCGTTGCGGTTCACGGTGATGTGGATGTCGTGCAGCAGGTCCTCGGCCTGCTTGCCGTCGATCTCGGCATCGCGAAGATCGACCAGCACCAGATGCACATCGGTGCCGCCGGAGCGCACTCCGATGCCGGCATCCTTCACATCCTGCTGCGAGAGGCGCTCGGCGAGGATCGATGCTCCGCGCAGCGTGCGCTCCTGTCGTTCCTTGAACTCAGGGGTGCCCGCGAGCTTGAACGCGGTCGCCTTGGCGGCGATCACGTGCATGAGGGGGCCGCCCTGCTGGCCGGGGAAGACGGCGGTGTTGATCTTCTTCGCGATGTCGGGGTCGTTCGTCAGGATGAACCCTGAACGGGGGCCGCCGATGGTCTTGTGCACGGTCGAGGAGACGACGTGTGCGTGCGGCACCGGGTTCGGGTGCAGGCCGGCGGCGACGAGGCCAGCGAAGTGCGCCATGTCGACCCAGAGCAGGGCGCCGACCTCGTCGGCGATCGCGCGGAAAGCGGCGAAGTCGAGCGTGCGGGGGTAGGCGGACCAGCCGGCGATGATGACCTTGGGCTTGTGCTCGATAGCGAGGCGACGCACCTCGTCCATGTCGATCGTCGAGGTCTCGGGGTCCACGCCGTAGGCGACGATGTCGTAGAGACGGCCCGAGAAGTTGATCTTCATGCCGTGCGTCAGGTGACCGCCCTGGTCGAGCGCGAGGCCGAGCAGCGTGTCACCGGGGCGGGCGATGGCGTGCAGCACGGCGGCGTTGGCCGATGCTCCCGAGTGCGGCTGGACGTTGGCGAACTCCGAGCCGAAGAGGTCCTTGGCACGCTGGATGGCCAGCGACTCAGCGACGTCGACCTCTTCGCAGCCGCCGTAGTAGCGACGCCCGGGGTAGCCCTCTGCGTACTTGTTGGTGAGCACTGAGCCCTGCGCCTGCAGCACCGAGACGGGCACGAAGTTCTCGGATGCGATCATCTCGAGGAACGTCTGCTGCCGCGCGAGCTCTCGGTCGAGGACCTGTGCGATCTCGGGGTCGACCTCGGCGAGCGGGGCGTTGAAGTAACGATCGGTCATGACTTGCTCCTCTGACGACGGATTCGAAGGGGTATACCTATCGGCCCAGGCGCGCGGTCGAATTCCGTGGTCAGTCGCTCCCCGGTGGTAGTCCACCCAGACGCCAGTCGCGACGTGAGAAAGCATAGCGGATTTCCCTGGGCTGCCGGCTCTGCGCAGGGTAGGTTTTGTTCATGGTCCTTCCCCATTCCATGCCCCTTGTTCCTCTTCCCGCTTCCGTCATCGCCGGCGATGGTCGGCTGCCCGTCTCCGAGAGCACGCGAGTCATCGGCGACTCCCCCGCCGCACACCGGCTGATCGACGCCGCAGAACGGCGCACCGGCATCCGCTTCGCCCACTCCACGGACGCCACAGACATCGCAGACGCCGCATCGGCGATCGTGCTGCGCGTCGATCCCGCCATCGCAGCCGAGGGCTACACGCTCACGGTCGCCGACTCCGTCGAGGTCGTCGGCGGAGACGAGGCAGGGCTCTTCTACGCGGTGCAGACTCTGCTGCAGCTGCTCCGCGACGGCGACGAGGGCTGGGCGCTGCTGCGCGCCGAGATCACGGACGCGCCGCGGTTCGAGCGCCGCGGCGTGATGCTCGACGTCACGCGCCACTTCTTCGATGTCGACGAGGTCAAGAAGTTCATCGACAGCACCAGCGCCTTGAAGTTCAACCACCTGCACCTGCACCTCAGCGACGACCAGGGCTGGCGCATCCAGATCGATTCGTGGCCCAGGCTCACCGAGCTCGCGTCGTCGACCGCATCGCTCGGCGACCCCGGAGGCTTCTACACCAAAGACGACTATCGCGAGATCGTGGCGTACGCGGCCGAGCGGCACATGCTCGTCATCCCCGAGATCGACCTTCCGGGACACACGCACGCCATCGGCGTCGCGTATCCCGAGCTCGTCGAGGATCCGGTCATGAACGACAGCCTGATCGCCGAATCGGCACGCCTCGGTCAGCCGCTCCCGGTCGCCGGCGAGCCCTACCTCGGGTGGGGCGTCGGACACTCGAGCGTCCGGATCCACGAGAAGCGCACGTACGAGTTCGTGCGCGACGTCGTGCGAGAGCTCGCCGAGATGACGCCCGGCCCGTTCATCCACATCGGCGGAGACGAATCGCTCGGCACCCCGCAGGCGGATTTCGATCACTTCGTCGAGCGCGCGACCGCGATCGTGTTCGAGGAGGGCAAGATCCCCCTCGCGTGGCACGAGGTCGGTGCGGCGAAGGACATCGCCGAGGGCACGATCGGTCAGTACTGGGGCAAGGAGACTCCCGAGGGCTCGCATGCCGCAGAGGCCGCGCACTTCGTCGAGCGCGGCGGCGCCCTCATCATGTCGACCGCCGACGTCGCCTACCTCGACATGAAGTACACCGCCGACTTCCCGCTCGGGCTGACCTGGGCCGCGATCATCGACGTCCGCACGGCCTACGAATGGGAGCCGACCGCGGTGCTCGACGTGCCTGAGGCCGCGATCCTCGGCATCGAGGCTCCCTTGTGGAGCGAGACCACTCGCACCCTGAGCGATGTCGAGCAGCTGGTGTTCCCTCGGGCCGCCGCTCACGCCGAGGTCGCCTGGTCGCCGCAGAGCGCTGTCGGGCGAGACTGGGAGTCGTTCCGCGAACGGCTCGGTGGGCTGGCCCCGCTGTGGAAGGCTGAAGGCGTCGACTTCCACCCCGCAGCCGAGATCCCCTGGAGCGAACGATGACCACCGATTCCGCAGCGACAGGATCGCTCGTCATCCACTCGGTCCGACTGATCGACCACGGGGCCGAGGTCGCGGACTCCTGGGTGCGGATCGAAGACGGCCGGGTCGTCGCCGTCGGACGCGGGCAGACCTGGAGCACTGCAGACGAGGTCGTCGATGCGACGGTCGTCGCCGGACCGGATGCCGTTCTGACGCCCGGCTTCATCGACATCCACTGCCACGGCGGTGCCGGGGCCTCGTTCGACGACGGCGCAGAGGCGATCCGCACTGCTCGCGCTCTGCACCGCTCTCACGGCACCACACGGTCAGTGATCTCGCTCGTCACGGCGCCGGTCGATGCACTCAGCCAGCGCGTCGCGCAGATCGCCGACCTGATGCAGACGGATGCCGACATCCTCGGCTCGCATCTCGAAGGGCCGTTCCTCGACCCCGCGCATCATGGAGCGCACGAGCCGACGTTGCTGCTGGCTCCGGCGCGCGACGATGTCGCTCGGCTGCTCGAGGCCGGCCGCGGCACGATCCGGCAGGTGACGATCGCGCCCGAGCTCCCCGGCGGACTCGACGCGATCCGACTGATCGTCGAGGCCGGAGCTGCGGCGGCGGTGGGTCACACGAGCGCGGACGTCGCGACGGCGAACGCGGCCTTCGACGCAGGTGCGACGGTGCTGACCCACGCGTTCAACGCCATGCCCGGCATCCACCACCGCGCGCCCGGACCGGTGCTCGCCGCAGCCGCCGACCGCCGTGTGGTGCTCGAAGTGATCGCCGACAACGTTCACCTGGATCCGCACGTGATCAAGCTCGTGTTCGATTCGGCGCCCGGCCGCGTGGCGCTCGTCACAGATGCCATGGCTGCCGCGGGCAGCGCCGACGGCCACTACGATCTGGGCGTCGTGAGCGTGACGGTCGAAGACGGCATCGCACGCGCGGACGACACCGGCTCGATCGCGGGTTCGACCCTGACACAGGATGTCGCGCTGCGCCGAGCCACCGCTGCCGGGGCGCCGCTGGCGGAGGCGGTGCGGGCGCTGACCGAGACGCCCGCGGGCGCCATCGGATACGGCGACCGACTCGGTCGCCTCGGCGTCGGATACGTCGGTGACGCGGTGCTGCTGGATGCGCAACTGCGGGTCGTGCGCGTATGGGTGGGCGATCGCCCGTAGTCCGATGTCGCTCAGTCGATGTCGCTCAGTCGATGCCGCGTGGTCCGCGGTCGCGTGGTCCGAGGTCACGCGCGCATCGACGTGCGGTCATGCCTGCTCCGCCACGCCGTCCGAGTGGGTGAGAGGCCGCCGTTCCCCAGATCGGCGGCCCCGTCACATTTCCCTCCCATGTGCGAGAGCTGGCGGGCCGAGCGCTCCTCCCCCGAGGTGCCCGACCCGCCATGCCGGTGCACTTACCCCTTGCACCAGCGCCTGAGCTCCGCCCCCCGGTGGAGCTCCATGGCTGTCTCTAGTGATGAGACGACGGCGAGGCCGATTCATTACGCGATTTCTCAGAAATTTTCCGAACCCGTCGACTCGATCTCGCTTATTCTGCTTTTGATCAGGGATTTATAGGATCTCAGATTTCTGCGATCAGTTTCGCCGAAGGGGTGGCAAGCCTGGGAGATTGGGGAGAGAATGGAGATGGCGCGTGATGAAAATGGGGTTCACGCGTCTCTTTATGTGGAGACGCACACGCGCTCCACGACAGATGGATGACTGTGGATCAGGACAGCACTTCGCACGACGACACGATCGCCGACGCCGATCTCGTCCTGCGCACCCGCTCGGGTGACGCAGCGGCCTTCGGTGAACTCTGGAGGCGGCACTACCCTTCGGGCATGTCCGTCGCTCGGTCGATCACGTCGTCGATCGACCCCGACGATCTCGTGCAGGAGTCCTACACCCGCATCTATCAGGCGATCATCAAGGGAGGCGGGCCTAACGGCTCCTTCCGCGCCTACCTGTTCACGAGCATCCGCAACACGGCCGCCGCCTGGGGCCGCTCTCGCCGCGAGTCGGCGATCGACGAGCTCGACAGCGTCGCCGATCCCGACAGCACGGATCAGGCGGCCAACGAGGCGCTCGATCGCAGCCTGACTGCTCAGGCGTTCCGCAGTCTCCCCTCCCGCTGGCAGGAGGTGCTCTGGTACACCGAGATCGAGCAGATGAAGCCGCCGGAGGCCGGGACCCTTCTCGGCATGAAGGCGGGTGCCGTCTCGCAGCTCGCGTTCCGGGCGCGCGAGGGGCTTCGCGAGGCCTGGATCCAGGCTCATCTCCGCAGCGCGGCCGCTGGTTCGGACTGCCAACGGACCATCGAACATCTGGGTGCCTACTCGCGCGGCAATCTCAGCACACGTGACCACAACCGTCTCGAGCAGCACCTCGAAGAGTGCGCACGCTGCATGATCGTCGCCGCTGAGGCGAAGGACGTGTCGACACGTCTCGCCCTCGTGCTGCTGCCGCTCGTCCTCGGCGTCACGGGTGCTGCAGGGTATCTCGCCACGCTCCAGGGCGGGGGCACGCCGATCGTCGCGCTCGCAGCCATGCCCTCAGGAATCACTGAGGGTGCTGTCGTCGCCGCAGGAGCGGGAACGACGGCGACGGCCGGCTCGTCGACCAGCACGGCTGGCGGGGGCACGGCCGGCGGTGGCGCAGCAGGAGGTGGCGCAGCAGGAGGCGGCGCAGCAGGAGGCGGCGCAGGCGGCATGGCGAGCGGCGGCATCTTCAGCGGTGTCGGTGCGCTGGTCGGCGCCGGCTCAGCCGCCCTGGTGGTTGCGGGCGTCGTAGCCGCTGCCACCATCATCCCGACCCTCACGGGGGCGACACCGGCCGCATCGCTCCCCTTCGCCGGCGACACGGACTCCTCGTCGATCAGTGCCGATGTCGGACCCGACGAATCGATGTCCGATGAGAAGACGCCGATCGTCGACGACATCGAGCCGGACCAGGACACCGAGGTCAAGAAGGACGTCGAGGCACCGCCTGTCGAGGCTCCGCTTCCTCCCGTGCCCGCCGAGGACACGGCACCCGCCGTGACACCGCCGCCCCTTCCGGTCGAGACGGTGAAACCTGCACCGGACGTGGACGCCCCCGAGGAGGAGACTCCGGGCGAGGAAACCCCCGGCGAAGAGACTCCCGGCGGCGAGACCCCCGG
>NZ_JBIUWV010000003.1:0-367132 GCF_044743635.1 Microbacterium sp. NPDC087589 | reverse complement strand
GGAGAAGAAACCCCCGGCGGCGAGACCCCCGGAGAAGAAACCCCCGGCGGCGAGACCCCCGGAGAAGAAACCCCCGGCGGCGAGACCCCCGGAGAAGAAACCCCCGGCGGCGAGACCCCCGGAGAACCGGCGGCACCTGCGACCCCGCTGGTGGTGCGCCTCGCAGACGTCTGTCTCGATGCTCGAGCGATCACCTACGTGACCCTGGACGTGTCCGGTGACCCGGGCGCCGGCATCGAGGCCCTGCTCGGCGGCAGTCACGGCGGCGCCGGCAGCACATCGCTGAGCGACGCCGGAACCGGGACGATCGAGCTGCGCCCGGGACTCGTGCAGATCATCCTCGGAGCAACTGTCGAGATCCACTATGTGACGGCGGCCGGTCCGGTCTTGCCGGTCACCACCAGCCTCTCGGCACTCGGGGTGACCCTCGAATCCGTCCTGCTTGCGCGCGCGTGCGGTGCACCGGCCGACGATCCCGTCGAGACCACGACCGTAGTGCCGACACCGGACGACACGGTCATGCCCGCACCAGAGCCGACAGACGAGGCCGCGCCCGCCGCCCCGGACGAGACCGCACCCGCGAGTCCGGTCGAGGCTCCGAATGCAGAAGTGACGCCCGAGACCCCGGCTCCCGAACCTGCCGCTCCCATCGAGCCCTCCACTCCGGCGGAAGTTGCTCCTCCGATGGAGCCGACGGTCGAGGAAGAGGCCGCGCCGGTCGATGAGGCTGCGCCCAGCGTCGACGAGGTCGCACCCGCCGCAGACGAGGCTGTCCCCGCGCTCTGACCCACCATCGGCGGCGAATAGACTGGATCCATGTCCCAGGATCCCGCCTCCGTCCCCGGCGTCGACCGCCCCAGCATCACTCCCCTCGACATCGTCCGGTCGGTGGTCCTGATCGTCGCCGTGGGCACGCTCGCGCTGTGGGGATTCGCGATGTGGCCGTTCCCGTGGAACGTCGTCATCGGCATCGGGGCTCCCATCGTCGTGATCCTCGTCTGGGCGCTCTTCCTCTCCCCGCGGCCCGTGCTGCGTCTGCACCCGTTCCTGCGGGTCGTCGTCGAGCTGTTGATCTACGTCGGTGTGACGATCGCGTGGTGGCTGATGGATCAGCCGATCATCGGCACCGCTTTCGCCGTGGTCGCCGTCGGAGCCGGTGTGGTGAGCGGGCGGCGTCGCATCCGATGAGCGCTCTCGACCAGCTCATCGCCGCACTCGGCGACATCGTCGACACCGATGCCGCGATCCTCGAAGAGGCCCGCGCCGACCGCTCAGGGCACGCATCTCCAGGTCAGCCGCTCGCAGTCGTGCACGCCGAAACCGTCGAACACGTCCAGACAGTGATGCGCATCGCCACCCGCACCGAGACCCCGGTGGTGGTGCGCGGGGCCGGCACAGGCCTCGCCGGAGCGGCGAACGGCGGCGAGGGCGAGATCGTCCTCTCCACCCGCCGGATGACCGCGATCCATGAGATCCGAGCAGATGACCTGCTCGCAGTGGTCGAACCCGGCATCCTCAACGCCGACCTCAACGACGTGCTGGCAGAGCACGGCCTCTGGTGGGCCCCCGATCCCGCCAGTCGCGCGATCTCGACCGTCGGCGGCAACATCGCCACCGGGGCCGGCGGGCTGCTCTGCGCGAAGTACGGCGTCGTGAAGGACGCAGTCCTCGGGGTCGACCTGGTGCTCGCAGACGGCCGTCTGATGCGCCTCGGCCACCGCAGCGTCAAAGGTGTGACAGGACTCGACCTCACCTCTCTCGTGATCGGCTCCGAGGGCACTCTCGGCGTGGTCGTCGGCGCGACCCTGAAGCTTCGCCGACTCATCGAGGGAACCACCTGCACCGTGACGGCGATCTTCCCCGACGTGCGCGCAGCGGCATCCGCATCCGCCGCCGTCACCGCCTCCGGCGCGCAGCCGGCGATCATGGAACTGATGGACTCCGCCAGCCTCGCCGCGGTCGCCGCCCTGCTGGAGCTGCCCTCGCCCGCAGCCGGAAGCGCTCAGCTGACGATTCAGACCGATGGCCCGGCCGCCGTCTCCGAGGCGACGACGATCGCCGAGATCCTGACGGCGCATCACGGTGTGACGCAGGTCTCGCACGATCGTGACGAAGGCGAGCGCCTGCTGGCGATCCGCCGAGCGATGCACCCTGCGATGTCCGCTCTCGGCACGACGCTCATCGAAGACGTGTCGGTTCCGCGCAGCGCGATGCCGGCGATGTTCGACGAGATCGCTCGCATCGAGAAGGCCTACTCGATGACCATTCCTACGGTGGCGCACGCGGGAGACGGCAACCTGCATCCGAACTTCATCTTCGAGGGCGCCACACCTCCCGCCGCGGTCTGGGCCGCCGCAGACGAGCTGTTCCGGGCCGCGATCGCGCTCGGCGGCACATTGACCGGCGAGCACGGGATCGGAACGCTGAAGAGCCGGTGGCTGGCCGACGAGCTCGGAGACGACCAATGGGAGCTGCAGCGTCAGATCACCCGGGTGTTCGACCCGCTCGGCATCCTGAACCCCGGCAAGGTCTTCGCGCCCGATGCCTGACATCCACGTCAGCGCGGCGGTCATCGTCGACGACGCCGGAAGAGTGCTGGTGGTCCGCAAACAGGGCACGACGCGCTTCATGCAGCCCGGCGGCAAGCCCGAAGCCGGTGAGACGCCCTCGCAGACACTGATCCGCGAGCTGTACGAAGAGCTCGGGCTGCGCCTGGACGAGGCCGACCTCGAGCCTCTCGGCACGTTCGTCTCCGAAGCGGCGAACGAGCCGGGTCACCGGGTCGTGGCCGATGCGTTCTCGGTGTCCATCGCCGCCGCAGCGGTATCCCCGCAGGCCGAACTCGCCGAGCTGCGGTGGATCACTCCCGCCGACGTCGCGACACTGCCGCTGGCGCCGCTGAGCCTCGAGCACCTGCTCCCGCTCGCGTGGCCTGCGACGATCCCCTGAGCGCCGATCGGGTCAGATGCCCTGCCAGCTCGGCTTGTTGGCGTAGGTGTAGCGGTAGTAGTCGGCGAGCCTGAGGCGCGACGCGGCGGCTTCGTCGACGACGACGGTGGCATGCGGATGCAGCTGGATGGCTGAACCGGGGAGGATGGCCGACAGCGGCCCTTCGACGGCATCCGCGACCGCCTGCGCCTTGCCCTCGCCGAAGGCGAGCAGCACGAGATGACGCGCACGCAGGATCGTTCCCAGACCCTGGGTGATGCAGTGCTTCGGCACATCGTCGATCGAGTCGAAGAAACGGGCGTTGTCTTCACGCGTCTGCACCGTGAGCGTCTTGACGCGTGTCCGCGAGGCGAATGACGACCCCGGCTCGTTGAACCCGATGTGCCCGTCGGTGCCGATGCCGAGGATCTGCAGGTCCACTCCCCCGGCGGCTTCGATGGCGGTCTCGTAATCGTCGCCCGCATGCTGGATCGTGTCCTGTGCGCCGTTGGGCACATGGATCCGACGCGGGTCGAGCCCGAGGGGCTCCACGACCTCGCGGGTGATGACCGAGCGATAGCTCTCGGGATGAGCCGGGTCGATTCCGACGTACTCATCGAGCGCGAAACCGCGCACCTGCGAGACATCACGACCGACGAGCTTCTCGCGCAGGGCTTTGTATACAGGAAGAGGCGTCGAGCCGGTGGCGAGGCCGAGCACGGCATCCGCACGCCGGTCGATCAGCTCGACGATCTCGGCGGCGACCAGTGCGCCCGCTGCTTCTGCGTTCTCGACGATGACGACTTCAGCCATGGGAAACGATCTCCTTAGAGGGGGTGGTTGCGCCGACGACCGCAGCCCCGAAGGCCGCGGCGGGAGAGCCGGCAGGGAGCAGTTCGATCCTGTCGTCCAGGTGCAGCGAACGCATGAAGGGCGAGGCCTCGGCGCCCGACTGCAACGCGCCGCGAATGCCCGCGTAGAGTCGCTCTCCGAGCGAGGTGAGGCCGCCGCCGATGATCACTCGTTCGACGTCTGCAGAGAGCACGAGGGCCCGCACCGCCGCAGCTGCGCCGTGGAACAGGTCTGCGCGCAGACCGGCGGCGCGCTCGTCGCCCGCGTCGGCCGCGTCGAGGATGTCGCGCACCGGCAGAGGCCCCGGCCGATTCCAGGCGCGGGCGAGCGCGCCACCGCCGCAGAAGGTCTCGATGCATCCGCGCTGCCCGCAGCCGCAGAGCCGACCGTTCGGGTCGACCGAGAGGTGACCGACCTCGCCGGCGGTTCCTCGCGCGCCACGCCAGATCGTGCCGTCGACGACGATGCCGGCAGCGACACCCGTGCCGAGGTTCAGGTAGGCCATGGAGCCGTCGACGCCACGCAGCACGGCCGCACCGAGCGCGGCCGCTTTCACGTCGTTCTCGACGCGGACCGGGATCCCCAGCTGCCGACCGGCGAGACCGGCGAGATCCAGCGACTCGACGCCGAGGTTCACGGCGTGGAGGACTCGGCCCGTATCTGCGTCGACGAGCCCGGGGATGCCGACGCCCACCGATTCGACGGCGGATCGGGCGAACCCTCCTTCGAAGGCGAGAGCGTCGACGGCATCGAGGATGCTGACGACGACCGCATCCTCGCCCCATCCTGTCGGACGGCGCAGGCGCGCGAGGATGTCTCCGTCGGGCGACACGGCCACGGCATCGATCTTGGTTCCGCCGACGTCCAGGCCCACTCGAATGGGCCGACCGGACAGGCCGACGGTGATCGCATCCGTCATCGGATGGAGTTCCTGCTCAGCGTCATCTCGAGGTCGCGGTCGCTTCCGCGAACGTGGCTCACGAGACGCCCAGCTGACTGGAGAGCACCATCACAGCGGCGCCGCGCAGGACGATGTCGTCCTGGCGCGTGCGGCGGATGAGCGCATCCTCGAAGACGCCCTCGAGCGTGCGCGCATGCAGCGTCTCGACCGCGGCGTCGATCAGCACGCCGTCGAGCAGGTCCTCCGGACCCGAGAGCACGACTTCGGACAGGTCCAGGGCCGCGACGATCGGGGCTATCGCGATGCCCATGCGAGTGCCGGCATCACGGAGGATCTCCTCGCGCGAGTCGGGATCGGCTGCGATGGCCGGGCGCAGTCTCGTCTCGCTCAACCAGGCTTCGAGGCAGCCGTCCTTGCCGCACGCGCAGCGCGGCCCGCCGTCTGTGCCCACCACGACATGCCCGATCTCTCCCGCGGCGAAGCGGCTGCCGAGAAGCGGTTGGCTGCCGGTGATGACTCCTGCGCCGACTCCTCGACCGATCTTGATGAGCATGAAGTCGGCCTTCGCCTCGCCGAAAGTGTATTCGGCGAGCACTGCGGCATTGGCGTCGTTGCGCACGAGCACCGGCAGATCGAGATCGATGCCGAGCTTCGCCTCGAGCGGCAGGTTGCTCCACCCCAGGTTGGGCGAGCTGAGCACGACGCCGTCTGGACGCACGACGCCGGGGCTGCCGATTCCGACGCCGAGGATGGGTTGTGTGGCGGTCTCCGCGAGCGCGCGCGCCAGTTCGAGGGTGGCGGCATAAGCGGCGTCACCGTCTGCGCTCTCAGGTCGTGGCACTTCGCGGCGCTCGAGCACGTCGCCGTCGAGACTGAGCAGAGCGCCCACGAACGCGTGGGGCCCCGAGAGATCGAGCCCGATGATCTGATGACCGACGCGGTCGATGTCGATGAGGATCGGAGGCTTGCCGGGTCCGACCGTCTCGCGCACTCCCATCTCGACGACGATCCCGTCGGCGATGAACTCGGCGACGAGGTCCGAGATCGTGACTCGCGTCAGGCCGGTCTCTCGCGAGAGGTCCGCTCGGCTCATCGCACCCGAATGGTAAAGAGTCTGCAGAACGAGGGCACGATTGTGGCCCCGAGCGTGCTCCGGGAGCACCTTCGATCGAGAGCGCAGGTGGCGCCCTGGGCCGAAGGCGTGCGCGCTCGCGGCGACGTAATCTGGCGACGTCGAAGGACGCGATCCATCCGATACGGACATGTTTGTTAGTAGACCTTACGAACAAAAATTTCGCAACCCCTGCCACAGTTAGCACAGGGAGGGTTACGGAAACGTTACATTATGCCGAGAGTACCCCGCCGGCGGTGTCCGGAGAGCCCGACAGATGCTCCACGAGGCCGGCCACGATCTCCTCTCGCGCCTCACGAGTGAGAGGCTTCCCCGGCACTCCAGGACGCCTCTGCGCCGGCGTCGGACCGTCGAGAGGACGATACCGCACCCCCGACTCGTCCAGGCGTCTGAGGTGGGTCGGAAGTCTGCGGGCGAACCCGTCGTACGCGGGAGGTGCGCCGCCGTCCCACAGCCGCTCGGCGATCGCGGCGAGGCGGGGGAACATCGCGAAGTCGACCCGGTCTCTCGTCGGAAGGTGCTCGGTCCACACGTTGGCCTGCCCGCCGGACGCGCCGTCCTCGACGCGCAGCGCATACGCTCGCTCTATCGGCAGCGGTGGCCCGACCCTGATCGGCTCCTCGCCCGACTCCGACTGGGGATAGTCCAGATACACCTCGAGGTCGGGGCACGCGATCACGGGGATGCCACGCCGCAGCGCCTCCCTCATGGCGACAGGGCCCCGCCACGCGAGTACCTCCACTCCGTCGGGGACATCGCCCTCGAGCACCTCGTCCCAGGCGAGGGCGGTGCGTCCGCGACTGCGGACGTGCGCCACGAACTGAGCCGTGAACCACGGCTGCACGTCACGCGGAGTCGCGAGACCGAGCTCGTGCATCCGTTCTCGCGCAGCGGCGCTCTGCGCCCACTCGGTCACAGGGACCTCGTCTCCGCCGATGCCGATCCACGGAGAATCGAAGAGATCGCACAGCGCGTCGATCGCAGCTCGTCCGAAGGCGAGAGCGTCGTTCGTCGGGGCGAGAGTCCGTGGGTTCACGCCGAAACGCGACCACGGCACCGCCACGGGCTCGCCGACGTCCGTGTTGCCGAGCTCGGGATATGCGGCGAGACCCGCCTGGATATGCCCCGGCAGCTCGACCTCCGGCACGACCGTCACGAATCTCTCGGCGGCGTACGCGACCAGGCCGCGCAGCTCGGCATCCGTGTAGTGCCCCTCGTGCAGCCCCGTCTCGACGGTGGCAGCCGGGCCATGACCCAGCTGCGTCTCCTCGCGGCGAGCGCCCACTTCGGTCAGACGCGGGAACCCTGGCACCTCGAAGCGCCAGCCCTGGTCGTCGGTGAGGTGCAGGTGCAGATGCGTGAGGTGATGGTCGGCCATCAGATCGACGAGCCGCTGCAGATCCTCGACGGGACGGAAGTGCCGCGCGATATCGAGCATCACACCCCGCCAGGTATAGGCGGGCGCTGACTCCCAGACCCCTGCGGGGATCCGCAGACGATCAGCGCCCGGCTCGCGCAGCTGCCGCAGCAGGGTGACGCCCCTGAACACACCGGCCGGAGCGGCACCCGCGACCTCGATCCCGTGGGCGGCGACTGTGACACGAAAGGCCTCTTCGCCGACACGCTCTCGGGCGAACGGCTCGTGAGCGAGGGCCTCGTCGAGACGCAGGGTGATCGCGGGGGTCGCGTCCGTGGCCCCGCGAGGGTTGCCGAGACGCGATGCACTCACGGCGAGCTCCGCAGGAGCGACGACCTGCGTGCGAGCCGTCCATTCGAAGGGAGCGACGGCCGGGTCGATCACCGATCGGATGTTCGGGACGGGCGCGCGATGCGCCGCGGGCGCCATGGTCAGAGCCTGACCCGGTGTCGCGCCGGACGCGCGGCCCTCGAGCACCACAGGCACACCGCCGACGAGCACCTCCTCGATCCCGATCGGCGCCCGATGCGGTGCGTCGAAGGTCGCCCCCGCCGCGACGGTCTCAGGGTCGAACAGCACCAGATCGGCTGTCGCTCCCTCTCGGATCACGCCTCGGGGCGCGTCACCCCTGTCGAGGCCCAGTCGCATCGCCGGCGTGCCGGACAGATGCCGAACGGCCTGTTCGAGGGAGAGGACCCCGAGCTCGCGCACGTAGTGCCCGAGATAGCGGGGAAAGGTTCCTCGCCCTCGCGGGTGAGGTCGGGCGCCGATCAGGATCCCGTCGCTGCCACCGCAGTGCCGCGGGTGCCGCATGATCTCGCGGACGTTGTCCTCGTCGCCGATGTGCATGAGGATGCCGGTCGCTCCGCCATCCTCGAGGATCGTGTCCAGCACGACGTCGACGGCGCGTCTGCCAGACGATGAGGCGATCTCGTCGACGGTGCGCCCCACGAGGTCTGCGAGGCCGGGCGAAGATGTTCCGGAGATCTGGATCGCCGACCAGTCGGCGCGTTCGCCGTGGAATCCGTCGCAGCCGATCTCCTCGAGCTCGACGCGCACCGACTCGCGCCCTGCCGCGTCGAGGGCGGCGAGCGTGGCCAGCAGGTCGCCGCTCTCGGCGAGCCTGCTCGGAAGCAGGGCGGCCAGTGTCGTCGCGCCGGGCAGGTAGGGGTAGGTGTCGAGGGTGACGTCGACGCCATCGTCGAGGGCCTCGTCCACGAGCGCCAGCAGTTCCGCCGCGCGCCCGCGGTTCGGTGCGAAGTTCATTGTCGCGTGCGTCAGATGGATCGGACACCCCGTGCGGCGGCCGATGTCGAGCGCCTCTCGATAGGCGTCGAGGGCGCCCCCTCCGTAGCTTCGGGTGTGCGGCGCCCAGTACCCACCGCGCTCAGCGACGACCCGGCAGAGCGCCTCGAGTTCGGCGGTGTCGGCGTACATGCCCGGGGTATAGGTCAGTCCGCTCGACATCCCGAACGCTCCCGCGTCGAGCGCCTCGCCGAGAACGTTGGACATCGTCGCGATCTCCTCGGCTGTGGCCGCGCGATTCTCGTGGCCCACCACCATCATCCGCAGGTTGCCCTGAGGCACCAGGACTGCGGCGTTTCCCACAGACAACTCATCGATCGCGGTGAGCAGATCACCCATCGAGCGCCAGGGGGCAGTGGTGGGCATGCCGTTCCAGCCGGCGATCTGAGCGGGGATCACCGTTGCTGCGGCATCGTCGAGCGGCGCGTAGCCGAGTCCGTCCTGGCCGAGCACCTCCGTCGTGACACCCTGCAGGATCTTGGCGTCGTGCGCGGCACCCTGCAGCACGGCCAACTCGCTGTGCGCGTGCATGTCGATGAAGCCGGGGGCGAGCACCAGCCCCGTGGCGATGATCTCGACCGCATCCGCCGGCAGCTCGAGGGTGCTCTCGTCGCCGTCGCGAATCACCGCCACGATGCGCGATCCCTCGACGGCGACATCCGCGACGAACCTCTCGGCGCCGGTGCCGTCGACCACCGTGGCCCCTCGGTAGACCCGCACCGGCTTCTCCGTGCTCAGAAGCATGTCGCGACCGCTCCGATCACGCGTGGATCCGCCGCATCCGGGTCGTCGATCACCGCCACCACGCGCCACTTGTCGAAGGCCGTGCACGGGTGCGACAAGCCGAGGCGCACGACGTCGCCGACGGCGACACTCGCGCCGTCCGCGAGGTCGAGGAACGCATGCTGGTCGTTGAGGGCCGTGATCCGCCCGTCGACCGACTGAGGCACGGGCAGGTCGAGGTCGAACGGCACGTCGCGACGCCCTGCGTCGAGGAGTGCGAGCCCCTGCTCGGGATGAGAGACGACGCGCGACCAGGCATGCATGGCAGATCGCAGAGGCGCCGTCGACGTCAGCGGGCCGAACGGCGACATGCGCGAATAGAATCCGTCGTCGTGGATCTGGAACGCTCCTGATCGCAGCACGATGTCGGCGTCGTCGCGGTGCGGGGCGAGAATCGCCGCAGCCCGGTCGGGAAAAGCGCTGCCCCCTGCGCTGAGCACGGGGCGGACATCGGACGGGTATGCAAGACGTCGATGAAGGTCGACCAGCGTCGACAAGTAGGCGTCGACCGCCGCGACAGATGCGTCTTCCCGGTCGGGGCCGAACGGACCCTCGTAGCCCGTGACGCCGGCGAGCCGCAGACCCGGCGACGCGAGGATCGCCTGCGCGATGCGCTCGCCCTCTTCGACGCTGCGGGCGCCGGTGCGGCCGCCGCTGCCGCCGAGCTCGACGAGCACATCGAGCGGGCGGTCGGCGTCCCTGAGCGCGTCTGCGAGGATGCCGACCGTGTCGACGGAGTCCGCCCAGCACAGGATGCGTAGATCGCGATCCGCAGCCAGCAGCTCGCCCAGATGGCGTGCGGCCGCGCCGTCCGTGACGGAGTTCGCGATGAGCACGGTGGCGACTCCTGCCTCGACGGCGACCTCGGCCTGCCACGGCGTGGCCACCGAGATGCCCCACGCTCCCGCATCGAGCAGTCGCTGCCAGAGCGCCGGCGCCATCGTCGTCTTGCCATGCGGCGCGAGGAGCACGCCCTGCTGATCCGCCCACGCGAAGACGGTCGATTCGTTGTGCGCGAGCGCGGCCTCATGCACTGTCAGCACCGGAGTCACGAGGTCGGACAGGTGCAGGCCGGCCCCGGCGACCTGTGAGAGTCGGAGCCCCGCGGATCGCGAAGGGAAACCCTTCGCCCAGGTGCCGAGAACAGGATCCGGGATTTGTAGAGGCATCTAACAAGGCTACTAGGCTGGCTTCATGACCGCGAAGATCCGAGTGTCGACCGACGCCGCCCCCGCCCCCGCCCACACCTTCTCGCAGGGCATCCGCAAGGGACCGATCGTGCAGGTCTCCGGCCAGGGCCCCGTCGATCCCCAGACGAACGAGTATCTCTTCCCGGGCGATGTCGCGGCTCAGACCACGCGCACCCTCGAGAACGTCAAGGCGATCGTCGAGGCCTCGGGCGCGACGTTCGACGATGTCGTGATGCTCCGCGTGTACCTGACCAAGCGCGAGGATTTCGCGATCATGAACGACGCTTACGGCGCCTTCGTGACCGCGCACACGACCAGTGGCATCCTGCCGTCGCGCACCACCGTCTTCACCGGTCTCCCGCGTGAGGAGATGCTCGTCGAGATCGACGGCCTCGCGGTCGTCGCCGACTGACGCGAGCGAGATCTCCACAGCTCCACGGACCGTTGCCTCCCCGTTATATGCGATCGCGTAGCATATCGGTAAGGACACGCGAGAAACCGGGGGGTGATGTTCGTGACCGATCTGATCTCAGCGCAGGATGCGAAGACCGAGAAGCTGACCGAGGCGACCGCCTCCGGTGACCAGCTGCACAACGTCGCGCCCGGCGACTCCGGCGATGCTCCCACAGACTCCCAGCCGCCGAGCAACGGCGACCGGGAGCTCGCCTGGGCACCGAACGAACCCGCACCCAAGAAGAAGCGCCTCGGACTGTGGATCGGTCTCGGCGTGGGTGCCCTTGCCCTCGGCGCAGGCGCCGCATCGATGATCCTGATCGCCCCGGGCACCACAGTCGCCGGGATCCCCGTCGGCTGGCTCACTCCCGGAGCTGCCGCCGAGACCATCCAGGCTCATGTGGCCGAGACCGAGGTGACTCTCACCGGAGCCGGCGACGACATCGTCCTGACCGGAGCCGACCTCGGCGCCACGATCGACGCGAGCGCACTCGCCGACGCGGCCTTCGCGGAGCGTCCGCTCTGGAACGTCACCGCATGGATGGGCGACCCCGTCGCCGGTGACATCGCTCTCGACCCCGCACAGGCGGAATCCACGCTGCGCGAAGCAGTGCCGGCGAGCTTCGAAGACCCGGTGGACGCCGGTGTCGTCTTCGACGCCGCAGGCGGAGGCTATGCGATCACACCTTCGGCACCCGGCACGGCCGTAGACGTCGACGGGCTCACCGCCGCGATCGTCGCGACGATCGCGGATGGCGGCAAGAGTCTCGAGTTCTCCGGCGCCCCGGCCGAAGCGGCCCCTGCCGTGACCGATGAAGATGCCACGGCATTCGCCACCTCACTCAACACGATGCTGGGTTCGATCGGCTTCTACGTCGGCGAAGAGCGCACCGTTCCCGTCGACCCCGCCACCGCCTCGACCTGGTTCTCGGTCGTCGATGAGGATGGCGAGCTGAGCATCGTCGCAGATGAGGCGGCGATCCAAGCGACGGTCGACGCCCTTCCGGCAGCTGTCAACCGGGAACCGGTCAACGCGACGAACATCGTCGACTCCGGTGGCGAGATCCTTCGTACCGTCGCCGAGGGAACCAACGGCCGCGCGATCGGCGACACCTCGAGCCTCGCATCCGATGTCGCGGCGGATCTGGAGTCCGGTGAGGGCGTCTTCCCCATCGAGGTCGCCGAGACGCCGTTCGAGTCCGTCAATCTGAAGCGCAACATCGTCGTCGACCTCAGCTCGCAGACCACCACGCTCTACGAGAACGATGTCGCGGTCAGATCCTGGAAGATCTCGTCAGGAAAGTCGACCACGCCGACAGACACAGGCAACTTCCGGGTCTACGCACACCTCCGCGAGCAGGACATGAAGAGCCGTGAGCCGGATGGGTCGATCACCGAGACGCCGAATGTCCCGTGGGTCACGTACTTCAACGGCGACGAGGGCTTCCACGGCACCTACTGGCACAACGACTTCGGCAACCCGCGCAGCCACGGCTGCGTGAACATGCCGATCGATGTCGCGCGCTACGTCTACGAGTGGTCGCCTCTGGGCCTCGAGGTCACGGTTCAGAACTGACCACGTGCGGCACGTCCGCGTGAACAGCCGCGCCGCATAGTCGGAGGCGGTCTATATGCGAATGAAGGAGGGGCCGGATGCTCGCGCATCCGGCCCCTCCTTCGTCGTTCCGTGTCAGCTCAGTGCGTCGACGATGCCGTTCAGCGTCGTGGACGGGCGCATGACGGCTTCGACCAGAGCGTCGTCAGGACGGTAGTAGCCGCCGATCTCGACGGGCTTGCCCTGCACCTCGTTGAGCTCGGAGACGATCTTCTCCTCGTTCTCCGCGAGCGTGGCGGCGATCGGCGCGAACGACGCCGCGAGCTCGGGGTCCTTCGTCTGCGCAGCGAGCTCCTGCGCCCAGTACAGCCCCAGGTAGAAGTGGCTTCCGCGGTTGTCGATCGTCCCGAGAGCGCGACCGGGAGAGCGGTCTTCTTCGAGGAAGGTGCCGGTGGCGGCATCCAGCGTCTCCGCGAGGACGCGGGCCTTCTCGTTGCCCGTGCGGTCTGCGAAGTGCTCGAGCGATGCGGCGAGCGCGAAGAACTCGCCCAGGGAGTCCCAGCGCAGGTAGTTCTCCTCCACGAGCTGCTGCACGTGCTTGGGCGCAGAGCCGCCGGCACCGGTCTCGAACAGACCGCCACCCGCGAGCAGCGGCACGATCGACAGCATCTTGGCGCTGGTGCCGACCTCGAGGATCGGGAACAGGTCGGTGAGGTAGTCACGCAGCACGTTGCCCGTCACCGAGATGGTGTCGAGGCCGTGACGCATGCGCGCGAGCGTGTAGCGAGTGGCCTCCTCGGGGGCGAGGATCGTGATCGTGAGCCCCTTGGTGTCGAGTGTCGCGAGCCCCTGGTGCACCTTGGCGATGATCTGCGCGTCGTGCGAGCGGTTGGCATCGAGCCAGAACACCGCAGGCACTCCCGACGCGCGAGCACGCGTGACGGCGAGCTTCACCCAGTCCATGACCGGGATGTGCTTGGTCTGCGTCGCGCGCCAGATGTCGCCGGCGCCGACCTCGTGCTCGATCAGCACGGTGCCTTCGCTGTCGAGGACCTGGACCTTGCCGGGAGCAGCGATCTCGAAGGTCTTGTCGTGGCTGCCGTACTCCTCGGCAGCCTGGGCCATGAGGCCCACGTTCGGCACGGTTCCGATCGTGGCGGGGTCGAGCGGGCCGTTCGCGATCACGTCGTCGATGACGGCCTGGTAGACGCTCGCGTACGAGGAGTCCGGGATGACCGCGAGGGTGTCGGCCTCGCCGCCGTCTTCGCCCCACAGCTTGCCGCCATTGCGGACGAGCGCAGGCATGGAGGCGTCGACGATCACGTCGCTGGGCACGTGCAGGTTCGTGATGCCCTTGTCGGAGTTCACGTACGAGACGCGCGGGCCCTCGGCGAGCGCGCGGTCGAAGGCTGCGGCGATCTCTTCGCCGCCGGCGATGCCGCCCAGACCCGAGAGGATCGATCCGAGACCGTCGTTCGGGTTGAGGCCCGCTTCAGCGAGCTTGTCACCGTACTGAGCGAACACGTCCGCGAAGAACACCCTCACGACATGGCCGAAGATGATCGGGTCGCTGACCTTCATCATCGTGGCCTTGAGGTGCACCGAGTAGAGGATGTCGTCGTTCTTCGCCGTCTCCATCGTCTCGGCGAGGAAGGCGTCGAGGTGCGCGGCCGAGAGGAACGTGGCGTCGATGATCTCGCGCGGGAGAACCTTCAGCCCCTCCTTGAGGATCGTCACGGTGCCGTCGGCGGCGGTGTGACGGAAGCTCAGGACATCGTCGTGGGCCGCGACCCAGGAGCGCTCGTTGTGCTTGAAGTCATCGTGGCCGAGTGTCGCGACGCGGGTCTTCGACCCCTCCGCGAACGGCTTGTTGCGGTGCGGGTGCTTCTTGGCGTAGTTCTTGACCGCCAGAGGCGCGCGGCGGTCGCTGTTGCCCTCGCGCAGCACGGGGTTGACCGCGGATCCCTTGATGCGGTCGTAGCGAGCGCGGACGTCCTTCTCCTCGAGGGAGGTCGGCTCGTCCGGGAAGTCGGGGATGTCGTAGCCCTGAGCCTGGAGCTCGGCGATCGCGCCCTTGAGCTGCGGGATCGAGGCCGAGATGTTCGGCAGCTTGATGATGTTCGCCTCGGGGAGCGTGGCGAGTCCGCCGAGCTCGGCGAGAGAGTCGCCGACCTGCTGCTCGGGCGTGAGCTTCTGCGGGAATGCGGCGAGGATGCGTCCGCCGAGCGAGATGTCGCGGGTCTCGACCTCGATGCCCGCCTGCCCCGTGTAGGCCTTGATGATCGGCAGGAAGGAGGCGGTGGCGAGAGCCGGAGCCTCGTCCGTGTAGGTGTAGATGATGGCGTCGTCGGTCACCAGGAGGTTCTCCGTTCGCGAGGGCAAATTTGTCTCGATACCAAGATACCTGAGGCGCTCCCGGCGCACGTTCGCCGCGAGGAGGCGCTGACATCGACTTCCGGCATTCCGCGCGAGGGCACCCCTGACGAAAGTCGAGGTTTCTGCACGGGACCCCTGGGAGGGGCTAGCCTGTGACTATGTCCGAACTGCGCATGGTCGAACTCTCCGCTGCGACGATCGTCGCCGTGAACAACCTGTCGCTCAAGCCCGGACAGGAGCAGTTCCTCGCTCCGGTGTCCTACGGCATCGCGGCCACCGTCATCAACCCGCAGACCTCCTGGCAGCGGGTCGTTCTCGAAGACGACCAGGTCGTCGGTTTCGTCAGCGCGAACTTCGACGCCGAAGCTCCGGAGGAGCACTTCCGCTCGGTGCTGTGGCGCATCAATGTCGACGCGGAGGGCCAGGGCAAGGGCGTCGGACGCTTCGCGGTCGAGAGCCTGATCGAAGAGGCCAGTGACCGCGGTTTCGACCACGTCAACGTCATCTACGAGGCCGGAGAAGACGGCCCCGAGGCGTTCTTCCTGCGTGTCGGGTTCACTCCGGTCGGCGAGACCGAGTACTCAGAGGTCATCGCCCAGATCCGCATCACTTCGTAGACCGGCGGCGGGGTCTCGAATCCCCTCCCCCATCGAGGCCTCGTCGCCCTCGGTCGTCTATTTCATACCGCGCTGAAACAAAATAGCGCCGCACGGCGCTAAGCTCTCATCATGCTTCACACGCCGAGTTGGTCCTGGCCGACCCTGCATGATGCGCAACGCAGCGTACTGCTCGAGGTCCTCATGCACGGATCGCGTTCACGCGCGGAGCTGGCGCACCGCACCGGGATGTCCCGCGCATCGCTCTCGCGACTGTCGCGGGATCTTGTCGATCTGGGCTTCGTGACCGAAGGCGAGGCACAGGCACGCCCCGGGCGCGGACGCCCTTCGGAGACCCTTCGAGTGCGCGCGGACGCCGCCCAGTTCGCGGGCTTCAAGCTCACCGGCGACGCGCTCTACGCCGCCGTCGTCGACCTTTCGGCGACTGTCATCGACACCATGGAGCATCCACTGCCGTCCCGTGAGATCGTAGATGTCGTCGATCTCATCGGCCGCGTACTCGAGGAGATGAAGCCCGCCCACCCCCGGATCTCGGCCGTCGGGGTATGCCTGGCGGGTGACGTGGTCGGAGCGGAGGGACATCGACGAATAATCGGATCGCACTTCCTGGGCTGGGAGAACGTCCCCCTCGCCGACCTCGTCAGAGCCCGCACGGGGCTGGCGACCGAGATCGGCAACGATGTGCAGTCACTCACGGCCGCCCATCACTGGTTCGGCGCGGGCAAGGGGGCACGTTCGCTCGCTCTCATCGGGCTGGGAGCGGGCATCGGCGCAGGCCTCGTCGTGGGCGACGAGCCCATCAGAGGAGCACACGGACATCCGGGCAAAGTCGGACACTTGCGCGTCTCCGACTCGGGGCCGACCTGTGACCGCGGGCATGTGGGATGCGTCTCGGCGTTCGTGACGATCCCGGCAGTGGAGCGCGCGGTCGGGGGGCTCCCGTTCGAGGAGATACTCCGTCGGGCCTCCGAGGGCGACGAGGAATGCTCCGTCGTCGTCGGCGCTGCGCTCAGAGCGCTCGGAGTGGTCATCGCGAACCTCGTCTCGATCGTCGACATCGAGAAGGTGATCATCACCGGCGAGGGCTTGCCGATCGCGGCCGCCTCTCCAGAACTTCTCAACGCCGCTGTCGCTGAGGCACTCGACCCGGCGGCTGAAGCCCCGCCGATAGACCTGCACCCTTTCCAGTTCGCAGACTACGCTTGGGCGGCCGCTGTCAGTGCGGTCCGACTCGTGCTCTGACTCGCCGAGGATCCGATGTCGCATCATTCCCGCTTCTCTCCCCGATCGGTTCTCTTCGGCGGCGACTACAGCCCCGAGCAGTGGCCCGAGTCGGTCTGGCGCGAAGACGTCATCCTCATGCGCGAGGCCGGGATCAACATCGTCACCCTAGGGGTCTTCTCGTGGGGGCTGTTGGAAGTGGATGACGACCGGTGGGACTGGGACTGGTTCGACCGCATCATCGACCTCCTCTCGAACGAAGGCATCTCGATCGACCTCGCGACGCCGACCGCCTCCCCACCCATCTGGTTGCACAGGGAACATCCGGAGATCCTCCCCGTCGACCGACGAGGAATCAGATATCACCAGGGTGGACGCCTTCAGTGGTGTCCCAGTCATCCGGTGTGGCACCGATATGCGCGACGGATCGCCGAGCGCCTCGGTGAGCGCTACGGCGCTCACCCATCGGTGACGATGTGGCACGTCAGCAACGAGCTGGGGGGCGGGAACCGTCGTTGCTATTGCGCGGCCTCTACTTCGGCATTCCGCGTGTGGCTCGAGAACAGATACGAACACATCGACGCCGTGAACTCCGCCTGGGGAACAGCGTTCTGGGGGCACCGCTACCGCCGTTTCGACGACGTGACTGCTCCCCTCGACAGCGAGTCCGCACAGAATCCGTCTCTGCTCCTCGACTTCGATCGTTTCAGCTCGGATGCGCTGCTCGGACAGTTCAGACTCGAGCGCGATGCGCTGCGCGATGCAGGAGTCACCACGCCCATCACCACGAATCTCATGGTGTCTCCCTCGGGGAGCGTCGCGGACTACTCGTCGTGGACCGAGGATCTGGACGTGGTCGCGATCGACCACTACACGATCGCCGAGGACCCCCGCAGGGAACGGGAGCTGGCGTTCGTCGCCAGTCGCACGCGCGGTCTCGACCCCTCTCGTCCGTGGCTGGTGATGGAGCACTCCACCTCCGCGGTGAACTGGCAACGACGCAACGCACCCAAGTCGCCGGGCGAGATGATCCGCAACAGCCTCCAGCACATCGCCCATGGCTCGGATGGAGCGCTGTTCTTCCAATGGCGGGCTTCGGCTTCCGGGGCCGAGCAGTTCCACTCGGCCATGGTGCCGCACGCCGGCAGCGATTCGAGGCAATGGCGGGAGGTGGTCGAGCTCGGCCGGCGGCTCGCGCAGCTCGACGAACTGACAGGAAGCCTCGGCGAGAGATCCGAGGTCGCGATCCTCGTCGACGACATCTCGCTCTGGGCCTGGCAGGCGGGGCAGAAACCCCTGCACGATCATCCGATCCACGAGGACGCCCGACACTGGTTCGACGTCCTCTCTGCACGCGGGTTCGGGCCTGACGTCGTTCCGCCCTCTTCCGACCTCGCAGGACGCTCACTCATCGTCGTTCCGTCGCTCTACCTCGTCACCGACGCCGCGGCTGCTGCGATCGAGGCCGCGGTCCGAGGCGGATCGACCGTGGTCATCGGTCCGCTTTCGGGCATCGTCGACGCCGACAGCCGGATCCGGGTCGGGGGGTATCCCGGGGCGTTCCGAGACATGCTGGGTGTCGTCGGGGAGGAGCTGGTGCCCCTGCTCGACGGTGAACAGCTGCTCCTGTCGTCGGGTGCGCAGATGGCCGACATCTCCGCACGTCTCAGAACGACGACGGCCGACGTGGTCGAGGTCCACCGAGGCGGCGATCTCGACGGACTGCCGGCGATCACGCGCCGCACCGTCGGCGCCGGAGCGGCTTGGCACATCTCAGGCCTCGTCGGCGCAGGGTTCGACGACCTGGTCGACCGCATCACGAGCGACGCGGGGCTCGCGCGCCGCCTCCCCTCCTCCGACGACATCGAAGCGGTCAGAAGGGTCTCCGCCGACGGCTCGTGGCTGTTCCTGATCAATCACGGCACCGCGGATGCAGTCGTCCCGGCCGATGGAACGGATCTGATCTCAGGAGAGTGCGCAGACGGACAGTTCGCCCTGCCCGCTGGCGACGTCGCCGTCATCAGGGAACGAGTCGAGAAGCGAGCCACTCGGCCTGTCTGACCCACTGATGGGTCTGGCCACCCTCATGTCCGTTGTATTCGTACACGGTGATCTCGCGTTCCTCGGCCGCGAGGTGATTGAAGGCGGCGAAGACGCTGGACGGCAGGACTATCCCGTCCATCAGCGCGACCGAGAAAAGCGTCGGGGCCGTGATGCGACGCGCGAAGTTGACTCCGTCGAAGTACGAGAGCGTGTGGAAGACGCGCTCGTCCTGATCCCGATGCACCGCGAGATATCGCGTGATCTCCTGAAACGGCTGATCGGGCGTGAGCTGCACCGATCGACGGAAGTGGCACAGGAACGGGACATCAGGCATCACTGCGACGAGATCGGGAACGAGTGCGGCCACTGCCAAGGCGATCCCCCCGCCCTGGCTCGCGCCGGAGACGGCGATGCGAGTCGTGTCGACGAAGGGCATCAGGCGCACCGCATCGATCAGACGCACACCGTCTGTGAACAGTCGACGATAGTAGTAGTCCATCGGATCGCCGATGCCGCGAGTCATGAACCCAGGCACGGACGCTCCGGAACCGTGCGGGTCAGGCGTATCTCCGCCGGTGCCCCACCCACTCCCCTGGCCCCGCGTGTCCATGAAGACGTGGACGAATCCGGCAGCGGCCCACTGGAGCTTCTCACCCGCGAGTCCGCGCCCGCCGTTGTACCCGTTGTACTCGATGACGACCGGAAGAGGGCCGGCGGCACGAGGACGTGTGACCCAGGCCCGCACCGGCTCTCCGTCGAACCCGGGGAACGTCAGATCCTCGACGATGAGTTCTCGGATCGGCGTCCGCGCCGGCACTAGAGTCGCTTCGTCTCCGGCCGCGCGCGCCTCGTCCACCGTCCGCTGCCAGAAGCTGTCGAAGTCGACCGGCTCGGCCACCTCGGGTCGGTATTCGCGCAGCTGCTCCAGGGGCAGGTCGGTCAATGGCATCGTTCCTCCTCGACATACATCGGATCAATTTCCGATTCTCGCTTGACTTTATGTTTCAGCACAACACAAAATAGCACCAACACCCTTCGACCCGGCTCCTCCTGGCGATGAAGCCCCCTGGGTCACCGACACCGCCGTCTGAAAGGAACCGTCCCATGACATCGATCCGCCACCGCAAGCGGACCGCCGCACGTTGGGCCGCCGCGCTGCTCGCTCCCGCGCTCGCCGTCTCCGCTCTCGCATCCTGCGCAGGAGGGTCTGCCGATGACGCCGCGGGCGAACCCGTGACGATCGACTTCTGGGGTTGGGTCCCTGGACTCGAAGACCTCGTCGCCCAGTGGAACGACGAGAATGAGGAAATCCAGGTCGACTTCCACCGGATGACCGGCGACGACGGGCAGAAGGTCGAGGCCGCGGTCGACGCCGGCCAGGGCCCGGATCTGGTTCAGCTCTCGACCCACACGCTGCCGGAATACGTGATCACCGAGCGCGTGGTCGACATCACCGATTATGTCTCCGAATATGCCGACGACTACACCCCGGCCTCCTGGTCGGCTGTCTCGTTCGACGGTCGCGTCTTCGGCATCCCTCAGGGAATCGGCCCCGCCGGAACCATGTACCGCACCGACATCTTTGCCGAGTACGGACTTGAATTCCCGGAGACGTGGGACGAGTACCTCGAGGCTGCTCGCACCCTGAAGGCCGCGAACCCCGATCTGCACATCGCGAACCTCTCTCCGGGGGAGATCGGTCAGTGGGCGCAGGAGATCCAGCAGGCGGAGAGCAGCTGGTACGGAATCGACGGCGATGCCTGGACTGTCGGAGTGAACGACGAGGGCAGCCAGCTCGTCGCAGAACGCTGGCAGACCCTCCTCGACGAGGACCTCGTCACCACCGAGCTGATGTGGACGCCCGAATACTGGGCTCTCGTCAACAGCGGGAAGATCGCGACGATCACCTACGCCGCGTGGTTCCCCAGCATCCTCGCCGAGAACGCCGCAGACCTCACCGATAAGTGGAGTGTCGCCTCTATGCCGAAGAACGCTGGCTCCGAGAACTCCGGCGACTCGGGCGGTGCGGCCGTCGTCGTTCTGAAGAACACCGAGAACGCCGAGGCCGCTGCGAAGTTCGCGGCCTGGTTGAACGGTTCGGACGACACGCAGGAAGCACTGATCACCGTCGGCGGACTCTTCCCCTCCACCACGAACGGGCTGGAATCGCCTGCGCTGCGACAGGAATCCGAGTTCTACGGCGGCCAGGTCATCAACGACGTCTTCATCGAGTCCGCCAAGCAGACTCCGGACACCTGGGTCGAGGGTCCCAACTACGGCACGATCCAGACCGCGCTCCTCGACGAGTTCGCGAAGGTGGTCGCGGGCCAGCAGACCTTCCTCGAAGCGCTCGACATCGCGCAGGCCGCCGGAGTCGCCGATCTCGAGTCGCGCGGCCTCAGCGTCTCGGAGTGACCCCGTCGTGACCGCCACATCCACCTCGCCCTCCCGGCGTCGGTTTTCCGGCGCCGGGAGGCCCTGGATCCCGTACGCGTTCGTCGCCCCCTTCGTGATCCTGTTCCTCGTGTTCCTCGTCGCGCCGATCGTGGTCGGCGTGGTCAACAGCCTCTTCTCGCGACAGTCGAGCGGTCTCGGGTTCGGCGGGTCCAGCATCGAGTTCGCCGGCCTCGACAACTTCTTCCGCGCATTCGCCGACCGCGACTTCCTGCTCGGATTCCCGAAGGTGCTGCTGTACGGTGCTGTCCAGGTGCCGGTCATGATGGTCATCGCCGCCGCACTCGCCCTGCTGTTCGACACGGCACTGGTGAAGGCCAAGCGGTTCTTCCAGTTCGCCGTCTTCCTGCCCTATGCAGTCCCCAGTGTGATCGCCGCCCTGCTCTGGGGGTTCCTCTACCAACCCTCGGTCAGCCCGATCCTGCAGTTCCTCTCATCTCTGGGAATCGACGCGAACCTGCTCGGTCCGGGAACGGTGTGGTGGTCCATCGGGAACATCAACCTGTGGTCGCTGATCGGGATCAACATGATCATCCTGTTCGCGGCACTGCAATCGGTGCCACGAGAGATGTACGAGGCGGCGCGCATCGACGGCGCCGGCGAGATCCGCACGGCACTGCAGATCAAACTGCCGATGATCGCTCCCGCGGTGCTGCTGACCACCCTGTCGTCCGTCATCGGAACTCTTCAGCTGTTCAACGAACCACAGGTCCTCCAGTCGATCACCTCGAACATCCCGAGCGACTTCACCCCGAACATGGCGATCTACGCCGCATCCACTCTCGGCAAGGACCCGAACCTCTCGTCCGCGATGGCTGTGATCCTCGGCCTCGCGACCCTGATCGTGTCCCTCATCCTGCTCGCCGCGAACAGGCGAACGACGAAGGCGGCCTCCGATGGCATCTGACACTCTCACGTCCACTGCCGCCCTGAACACCCGCACGGCGGTCACCATCGACTCGCCTCGACGCCGACGCTCGACATTCGTGAACGGCGACCGGGTGCACCGCGGGTGGATGGTCCTCGTTACCGCGGTGATGGTGATCGTCGCCGCGTACTTCCTCATCCCCGTGCTCTGGCTCGTCATCGCCTCGACGAAGTCGACCGGCGATCTCTTCTCCACCCCGGGCTTCGCCTTCGCCGACTGGCACCTCTGGGAGAACCTCGCCGCGCTCAGCTCATACGACGGCGGCATCTTCTGGCGGTGGAGCCTGAACTCGATCATCTACTCGGTGATCGGATCGGCCTTCACCACGCTCGTGTGCGCAGTGACCGGCTACGCCCTCGCCGTGTATCGCTTCCGTGGCCGAAGCACCCTGGTCGCAGTGATCCTCGGCAGCCTGCTCGTCCCCGGCACCGTCATCGCGCAGCCTACGTATGTGCTGCTCGTCGGCATGGGATTGAACAACACCTATCTCGGCCTGTTGCTACCCGCGCTGGTCTATCCGTTCGGTGTGCTGCTGTGCTTCATCTACGCGCAGTCCTCCGTCCCTCATGAGCTCATCGAGGCCGCTCGGCTCGACGGCGCAGGCGAGTTCCGCATCTTCGGCACAATCGGTCTGCGCCTGATGTCGACCGGAATGGTGACGGTTCTCCTGTTCGCATTCCTCGGCAGCTGGAACAGCTACATCCTGCCACTGCTGGTGCTCACCGATTCGTCTCTCATGCCGCTCACCGTCGGACTCACCGGATGGAGCCAGGCATCGATCACGATCCCCGGACTCCAGATCCTCACGGTCGTCGGCTCACTCGTATCGATCATCCCGATCGCGATCGTCTTCCTGTCGCTCCAGCGGTTCTGGCGAGCGGGGCTCACTGCAGGAAGCGTGCGCGGCTGATCCATGAGCAGCATCACCCTCTCGGGACCGGCCGACCGGTGGCTGGAATGCCTTCCGCTCGGTGACGGGCGCATCGGGGTCATGACGAACGGCGGCGTGGCGCAGACCCTGATGCACGTGAACGACCACTCAGCCTGGTCCGGTTCGCCGGAGAGCGAGGCCGTCTCGGGACTGCTCCGGGCCGACGAATGCTCACGACTGCTCGCGCAGGCGAGAGCGGCGATCGAGGGCGGCGACCCCGTCGCCGCAGAGGACCCGTTGCGAGCCCTGCAGACCTCCTACGCTCAGTCGTATCTGCCGCTGGGCGACGTGCTCATCACCGTCGAGGGTGCAGCCCGTCGCGACGGATTGATACGACGCTCCCTCGACCTTCGATCGGGCATCCACCGGTCTCGCGACGACGAGCTCGAGACGACGACGTTCGTCGACTCCGAGAACAGTGTCCTGGTCCACGTGATCTCTTCCACGCAGCCGGTTCACACGACACTCAGCTCCCGTCTGCGTGGTCTCGACGGGTCGCCGGCCAGAACTGAGCGAAGAGGCGGTGACGATGTCCTGCTCCTGAGCCTGCCGAGCGACGTCGCACCGGGGCACGAGCCCGACCTCCCTGCCGCACAGTGGAACGGCCCCGCTCTCGAGGCGGCGCTCGTGGCGCGGGTGCTGCGCGGCGCAGAACGCACGGTCGTGCTCGTCGCGACCGCCACCACGTTCGGCGGGCACGCGACCATCGTCGGCACCGCGGCTGATGCGCTGACCGACGCCACCCGGCGACTCGACGCCGTCGCCGCGCACGACGTCGACGCCGTGCGCCAGGCCGCGTCGACGAGGATGCAGGAGCTGCTCTCGTCGGTGGCGCTGCGTCTCGGGGCGCCCGATCCCGTCGATGAGGCGACGGTCGACACATCAGCCCGTCTCGCTCGGGCACGCGCAGATGATCGCGGTGTCCTCGCCAGCGACCCCGGCCTCGTGTCGCTGCTCTTCGACTACGGGCGATACCTGCTCGTCTGCTCCTCTCGGCCAGGCGGACTGCCCTCGAACCTGCAGGGCCTGTGGAATGCAGAGATGCGGCCCCCCTGGGGCAGCGCCTACACCCTCAACATCAACACCCAGATGAACTACTGGGGCGCGCAGGTGACCGATCTGTCTTCACGTATGACGCCGCTCACGGATCTCACCATCGACCTCGCAAAGGCAGCGGCTCCCCATACTCGGCGACTGTACGACGCACCGGGCTGGACCGTTCACCACAACACCGATCTCTGGCTCTACTCCACGGCGCCAGGACGGGGTGCGGGGGATCCGCGGTGGTCCTTCTGGCCGCTCGGCGGCGCATGGCTCGCGACTCTGCTCACCGAGTCATGGGAGTTCGGCGCTGCGTCCGCCGACGATCTGGACCGCGTGTGGCCCACCCTGCGCGGAGCCGCCGAGTTCGCTCTCGTCTGGCATCACGACGACGGCACGTCGCCGGCGACCTCACCTGAGAATGCGTTCCTGACTAACGACGGTCGCTCCGCGTCGCTCGCGAAGACGTCGACTATGGATCTGGCGCTCGTCCGATCCGTCCTCACACGGACGGTCCGTGCGGCCCACGTGCTCGGACGACAGGACGACGATATCGCGCGTGCCTCCGCCGCACGTCTGGTCGACCTCCCCGATCAGCCGTCCGTCACGGACGACGGCACCATCGTCGAATGGGATGCAGCTCGCCCTGAAGAGGACCCGCACCATCGTCACGTCAGCGCGCTGTTCGGACTGTTCCCGGGCGAGGAGCGATGGGATGCGCGACGCCGGGCCGCAGCTGCGGCGACCCTCGAACGTCGCGGGGACGACTCCAGCGGCTGGTCGCTCGTGTGGAAGCTCGCACTGTGGGCGCGCTTGGGTCGCCCAGAACGTGTCGGCGCACTGATGGAGCTGGCTCTGCGTGATGCTGAGCAGGTCACCGGCCCGTGGGCCGGTGGTCTCTACCCGAACCTCTTCGCGGCGCATCCGCCTTTCCAGATCGACGCCAACCTCGGCTTCGTCGGCGCTGTCAGCGAGGCGCTCCTGCAGTCCCACGACGGGATCCGGCTACTGCCCGCCCTTCCCGCAGAGCTCGCCGACGGAAGCGTGACGGGCCTCATCGCCCGTCCCGGCATCGCCGTCGACATCGAGTGGCTGAACGGCCGACTCGTCAGCGCCCGACTGCGTGCACGCCATGAGCGAGCCGCCGGATCGCACACCGTGCACTGGGGCGATCGCCGTCTCACCGTCCGCATCGACACGACGCACGACACTGTGCTCGATGCTCTCTCTTTCCCCACCGAGGAGGTAAGCCCGTGAGATTCACCGACGGGTTCTGGCAGCTGCGTGAAGGCGTGTCGGCCCTGTACGCGCGCGAAGCGCACGACATCGACGCGCACGACGGCGCACTCGTCGTCTCCGCGCCGACGAAGGTCATCGAGACTCGGGGCGACACCCTCAACCGGCCCGTTCTGACGGTCACTCTGACCGCACCGCTCGAGGGCATCATCGGCGTTCTGATCGAACACCACACCGGAGGCCTGCCTCATGAAGGCTTCGATCTCCCCGGCATCGGAGACGACTCGGCCTCGCCTACCATCGTCATCGACGCCACCGAAGGCGCGATCACCAGTGGAGACCTCACCGCCCGGGTGCGGCAGGGCGCCGGTTGGTCGCTCTCGTTCGAGAGTGGCGGGCATGTGCTCACCAGCTCGGAGGAGAGCTCTATCGCGATGATCGACGTCGATCCCTCGGTCGCACTCGACGGGCAGCTCGAAGATCAGCTTCGCCGCCACCGCGGTGGCGGAGCACAGCGTTATATGCACCAGCAGCTCTCGCTCGGGGTGGGTGAACTCGTTTACGGCCTCGGCGAGCGCTTCGGCCCGCTGGTCAAGAACGGCCAGTCCATCGAGACCTGGAACGCCGACGGTGGAACGTCGAGCGAGCAGGCCTACAAGAACGTTCCGTTCTACGTCACCAACCGCGGATACGGCGTCCTCGTCGATCACCCCGGCCATGTCTCCTTCGAAGTCGGCTCGGAGAACGTGGAGCGCGTGCAGTTCGCGGTCGCCGGCGAGCGGCTGCAGTACTACGTCATCGCCGGAACCGGCCAGCGGGAGGTGTTGGAGCGCTACACAGCACTGACCGGTCGCCCGGCGCTTCCGCCCGCATGGTCGTTCGGCACCTGGCTGTCCACCAGCTTCACGACCGACTACGACGAGAAGACCGTCACCGGCTTCATCGATGGTTTCGCCGAAAGAGACCTGCCGTTGTCCGTCTTCCATTTCGACTGCTTCTGGATGCGCGAGTTCAACTGGTGCGACTTCGAGTGGGATCCCCGCGTCTTCCCCGACCCCGAAGGGATGCTTCACCGTCTTCACTCCCGAGGGCTGAAGGTGTCAGTGTGGGTCAACCCGTACATCGGTCAGCGCTCGCCGCTGTTCGAGGAGGCCAGGAGCGCCGGCCACCTTCTTCGTCGGCCGGACGGCACGGTGTGGCAATGGGACCGGTGGCAGGCGGGCATGGCGATCGTCGATTTCACCAACCCCGACGCGCGCCGGTGGTACCAGGAGAAGCTGCGGCGACTGACGGCGCAGGGCGTCGACACCTTCAAGACCGACTTCGGCGAGCGCGTTCCGCTCGACGTCGTGTGGCATGACGGCAGTGCTCCTGAGGGCATGCACAACCGCTTCGCGCAGCTCTACAACGAGGCGGTGTTCGAGGTGCTGCAGGAGCGCGGCGAGGGCGATGCCGTCGTCTTCGCACGTTCCGCGACCGTGGGCGGGCACCGGTTTCCCGTCCACTGGGGCGGAGACAGTGCCTCGACCTTCGTGTCGATGGCGGAGACCTTGCGCGGAGGTCTCTCTCTGGCCTTCGGCGCCTTCGGATTCTGGAGCCACGATATCGGAGGGTTCGAGGGCACGCCCGACCCCGCCGTCTTCAAACGATGGACTGCCTTCGGATTCCTCTCCAGCCACAGTAGATTCCATGGGTCGCGTTCCTACCGCGTGCCGTGGGCCTTCGACGAAGAAGCGGTCGAGGTCACCCGGGTCTTCTCCCAGCTGAAGATGCGACTGATGCCCTATCTCTATACAGCAGGCAAGGAGTCGGCACGCTCCGGCGTACCGGTGATGCGGCCGATGCCACTGGCGTTCCCCGACGACCCGGCTGCGGCCTATCTCGATAGGCAGTACATGCTCGGCCCGGATCTGCTGGTCGCCCCGGTGTTCACCGCCGACGGGGACGTCGAGTTCTACCTCCCCGCGGGAGGCTGGACGCACCTGCTCACCGGGGAGCGAATGACAGGCGGCGGATGGCGACGCGAGCGGCATGACTTCACGAGTCTTCCCCTGTACGTTCGAGACGGTGCCGTGCTGCCGTGGTCTGCGCACGCGGACCGCCCCGACGCCGATTGGCTGCAGGGTCTCGAGCTGAGGATCTTCGGGGATCCGGACGACGCGGCCATTGTCGTCGACAACCCGGCCGGCGACAGTGCGGAATACTCGGTCGTGAAGGACGAAACCGGCTACTCGGCATCCACGACGTCGAGCGATGCGTTCAGCATCGCCATAGCAACGGGGACCGCTACAGCGGCCTCCAACGGAAAGGCCTGGATCGCGCGATGACTCTCTCCCCCACTGACGACTACCGCGGATCCGGACTCGTCCTGCCCGAGGGCTTCACTTTCGGATCGGCGACCGCCTCGTACCAGATCGAGGGAGCGGCCGACGAAGACGGGCGCACGCCGTCGATCTGGGACACGTTCAGCAAGACGCCGGGGAAGGTGTGGAACGGCGACACCGGCGACGTGGCCTGCGACCACTACCACCGCGTCGACGAGGACCTCGACCTGATGTCGGACCTCGGGCTGCAGGCGTACCGCTTCTCGATCGCCTGGCCGCGGATCGTGCCCGCGGCAGACGGCCGCGTCAACCAGGCGGGGATCGACTTCTACTCCCGACTGGTCGACGGGCTTCTCGAGCGCGGCATCCGTCCGGTGGCGACCCTCTACCACTGGGATCTGCCCCAGTACCTCGAAGACGCGGGAGGCTGGACCGCCCGCGCCACGACGGATGCCTTCGAGCAATACGCCGAGATCATGGGCACCGCGCTCGGCGACCGGGTGCACACCTGGACGACGCTCAACGAGCCCTGGTGCTCTGCCTATCTGGGATACGGGCAGGGCGGTCACGCGCCGGGCCGCCACGAGCCGGCATCTGCTCTGGCCGCCGTGCACCACCTGAACCTCGCGCACGGGCGCGCGATCCAGGCGCTCCGAGCCACGTCCACCGGCGACCCCGACTACTCCGTGACGCTGAACTTCCACGTGCTGCGCGGCGTCGGCGATGGAGCTGACGAGGCCATGCGTCGGATCGACGCTCTCGCGAATCGCGCGTTCACTCATCCGATGCTTCGCGGTGAGTACCCCTCGGACCTCCTCGAGGACACGGCGTCGGTCACGGACTGGTCGTTCGTGCACGACGGCGATCTCGCTACCGTCAACCAGCCGATCGACGTGCTCGGAGTGAACTACTACTCCACCGCGACGGTGCGGCTCTGGGACGGAGTCTCGGAGAAGCAGCAGAACGACGGGCACAAGGGCACGTCCGGAGGCACTGCGTGGCCGGGCAGCGATCAGGCGGTCGAGTTCGTCGAGCAGCCGGGGCCCTACACCGCGATGGGGTGGAACATCGCGCCGGAGGGGCTCGAAGAGCTGCTCGTCTCGCTGTCTGAGCAGTTCCCCGCCCAGCCGCTGATGGTCACCGAGAACGGCGCCGCGTTCGATGACGAGGTCGCTGACGACGGCTCGGTGCCGGATCCTGAGCGCACCGACTATCTCCGACGACACTTCACCGCCGCCCATCGTGCGATCCAGCGGGGTGTCGATCTGCGCGGCTACTTCGTGTGGTCGCTGCTCGACAACTTCGAGTGGGGTTACGGCTACGCCAAGAGATTCGGCATCGTGCGCGTGGACTTCGACTCGCTCGAACGCACCGTCAAGGATTCGGGGCACTGGTACGCGCAGCTGATCGCGTCGCGGACTGTGCAGTCCTGACCGCGTCGGAGCGCGGCCGTCGAGTGCCGTCTCCGCAGTGCGGAGGCGGCACTCAGCGCTTGTCTGGCCGCTTGCGTTCGTTCCACGCTGCGATCGCCGACGCGGCGGCGCCCGCGGCACGGTCGATCGCCTCCGCAGAACGGCTGAACACGTCGTGCGCGGCATCCTGCCAGCTCGACGACGCTGAGGGCGTCTCGCCCGCCTGCACTCTCGCGGCGTGCTCGGCAGCCTCGAAGGCGCGCTCGAGGTCGGCGACGGAGTCTCGGTATGCGGCGAAGTCCTCGGCGCTGACCTTGCCGGTGGCGGCGCGACGCATCTCGACCGCGTGCGCTGCGGCCCGCAGATACGCCGCCGTGGCGGGCTGTCTAACGTCGGTCATCGCCGGATACGCGATCTGCAGGCCGGCATCGGTCTCGTAGTTCATCCAACGCACCACGATCGCCTCATGCTGCGCCTGAAGGCGCTCCAGGGGACGAGGTGCGGATGCTGCGGGGATGGCCGCTCGCGCGGCGCTGAGGCGCACCTGCTTCGCGCGCACATCTGCGGCGGCAGCCTTGGCGTCACTCTCCTTGGCGCGCAGCATCCGCTTGGCGCCCGCGACCTGTTCCTGGGTCGCGCGTCGAGCGCTGCGTTCCGCGGAGATGCGGACGACATCGGCCCGGGCGAGCTTGACGGCCATCCGCCGTTCGACCGCCGTCTGCTGGGCGGCCTTGAGATCGTGCCGAGCCGCGTCGTACTCGAGCCGTCGACCGCTCTTGGTGCTGCGACGACGCAACCCGATAGCGCCGGCGGCGACCCCTCCCGCCGCGACGGGCGCGATCCACCACAACTCGACGGCGAGGAGCAACGGATCCATACCTCGATGCTACCCAGGCCGACGCCTCACCGCTCCGCCGTCTCCGCGCCGAACACCGAGGCCACGACCGATGATCGGTCGTGGCCTCGGTGTTCAGGCGTCGCGCTGGTTCACACCAGGGTCTGCTGCCAGGCGGCGTGCAGCTGCGCGAACTTGCCCGTGCCGCTGATGAGCGCTTCAGGAGTGTCGTCCTCGATGATCTTCCCGTGCTCCATCACCAGCACCCGGTCGGCGATCGCGACCGTCGAGAGACGGTGCGCGATGATGATCGCGGTGCGGTCCTTGAGCAGCGTCTGCAGCGCATCCTGAATCAGACGCTCCGAGGGGATGTCGAGCGACGCTGTCGCCTCGTCGAGGATCAGCACCGCAGGGTCGGCGAGGAAGGCGCGGGCGAACGAGATCAGCTGACGCTGACCTGCCGACACCCGACCACCGCGCTTGTTGACGTCGGTGCGGTAGCCGTCGGGCAGCGACGAGATGAACTCATCCGCCCCGACCGCGCGGGCAGCCGCGCGGATCTCGTCGAGCGAGGCGTCGGGCTTTCCGAGCGCGATGTTGTCGGCGACCGTGCCGCTGAAGAGGTACGCCTCCTGCGTCACCATGACGATGGCGCGACGGAGATCCTTCGGGTGCAGGTTGCGCAGGTCGACGCCGTCGAGCGTCACCTCTCCGATCGACGGGTCGTAGAACCGGGAGATCAGCTTCGCCAGCGTGGACTTCCCTGCTCCGGTCGTGCCCACCAGAGCGATCGTCTGCCCTGCAGGGATGTCGAGTGAGAAGTTCGGCAGGATCGTCTTCTCGCCGTTGTAGCCGAACGTCACCTCGTCGAACTCGATGTGTCCACGCGACTCCCAGAGGTCCACCGGCTTCTCGGGATCCGGAACCGTCGGAACCTCCTCGAGCACGCCGGACACCTTCTCCAGCGCCGCTGTGGCGGACTGGTAGGAGTTGAGGAACATCGCGATCTCCTGCATCGGAGCGAAGAAGTTGCGCACGTACAGCACAGCCGACAGCAGCACGCCGACGGTGAGCGCCCCCTCGGACACACGGATGCCGCCCCAGAGCACGACGATGCCGAGAACCAGAGCTGCGACGCCCATCAGACCGGGCTCGAACGTGCCGAACAGCAGCATCGAGCGGCGATTGACGTCGCGGTACTCCCCCGCGATCTTCTGGAACGTCATGTCGTTGCGGGGCTCCTTGCGGAACGCCTTCACCGCGCGGATACCCGTCATCGTCTCGACGAACTGCACGATCACCTTGGCGCTGATCACGCGCGACTCTCGGTAGACGAGCTGCGAGCGCGAGTAGAACCAGCGCATCAGGAAGAACAGCGGCACGCCGCCGATCGCGAGAATGAGCCCGGACTGCCAGTCCCAGATGCACAGCGCGATGAACGTGAACAGGCCGAACAGCACGCCGGAGACGAGCTCGTTGAGCCCACCGTCGAGAAGCTCCTTGATCGAGTCGAGATCGCTGGTCTGGCGCGAGATGATGCGACCGGACGTGTACGACTCGTGGAACTCCAGGCTCAGGCGCTGCGTGTGGAGGAAGATCCGCTTGCGGAGGTCCAGCAACACCGCCTGAGTGAGCTTGGCCGCGATGATGACGTACCAGGCGATCATCGCCGCTGCGACAGCACCAGCGAGGAGGTAGATCCCGCCGATCATGAAGGTCGGCATCCAATCCGCGCGCTCGAGCACTGCGGGCAGGGCCCGGTCGAGCCCGATGCTGATCAGGATCGGGCCGGCGACCTGGAGCGCCGTCGAGATCACGAGCACGGTCGCAGCGAGCGCGATCTGCGCCTTCAGCGGGCGCACGAGCGAGCCCAGAAGTCGAAGCGACCGACGGCGGATGGCCCGGCTCTCCTCCTTGGTGTAGCTGGAGCGGTCTTCGTCTTGGGTTCCGGTGATCGCGGAGCTCATCGCTGCACCTCCTTCTCGGTGATGATGTCTTCGTCGGCGGCAGCCTCGCGGATCCCGTCGCGGACGGTGTCTTCGATCTCGGCCTGCTCATCGCGGATGATCGGGATCGCGCCCGTGCGCGCCGCCTCCTCTGCCTCGAGGCTGGAGATGACATGCCGGTAGTGCCTGCTCGTCTTGAGAAGCTCGCTGTGGGTGCCGACGGCAGTGACGCGGCCGGCTTCGAGCAGCGCCACCCGGTCGGCGAGGGCGACGGTCGACGGCCGGTGGGCCACGATCATGGCCGTGGTGTCGGCCAGCACGTGTCGCAGCGCTTCCTCGACGAGTGCCTCGGTGTCGACGTCGAGCGCCGACAGCGGGTCGTCGAGCACGAGAACCTTCGGGTTGGCGGCGACGGCCCTGGCGAGCGCCAGACGCTGTCGCTGTCCGCCGGAGAGACTCAGCCCTTCCTCGCCGATGACGGTCTCGACACCCTCGGGCAGCGAATCCACGAAGGCAGCCTGGGCGACGCCGAGCGCCTCGCGCAGCACGCGCTCGCCCTCCTCGCTGTGCACGTCGAGGTCGGCGCGCCCCAGCAGCACGTTCTCACGAACGGTCGCTGAGAACAGCGTGGCGTCTTCGAAGGCCATCGCGATGTGCTGGCGCAGCTCGGCGAGCGGCAGATCCCGCACGTCGACGCCGTCGAGCGTGACCCGACCGCCGGTGACGTCGTACAGACGCGTCGGCAGCGTGGTCAACGTGGTCTTGCCACTGCCGGTCAGCCCGACGAGTGCCATGGTCTCGCCCGGTCGCAGCACGAGGTCGATGCCGTCGAGCAGGTCGCGCTCGTGAGTTCCTGCGTCCTGGTACCGGAAGTGCGCCGCCTCGAAGGCCAGTTCGCCGCGGGGTTCCGCGATGTGCACCGGGTTCTCGGGGTCGGTGATGGAGTTCGTCTCGGAGTAGATGTCGAACACGCGATCGGTCGCGGTGCGCGCGTCGAGCATGAACGAGAACAGGAATCCGATCGACTCGATGGGCCAGCGGAGCACCACGGCCATGGCGAAAAACGCGAACAGTTCCGCCTGATCGATCTCGCCCTGCGAGATCAGCCAGATGCCGGACATCAGGCTGAGGCCGAAGGCGATCTGCGGCATGAGGTCGAGCCAGAACCAGATCGACGCGATCGCGCCTGCCTTGCTCATCTCGGTCTCGCGCAGTGTCTCGGCCTGACGGCTGAAGCGGCCGAGGGCGTGCTTGCCCCGACCGAAGGCCTTGAGCACGCGGATGCCGTGCACGCTCTCCTCGACGCTCGTCGCGAGGTCGCCGGCCTGGTCTTGGCTGCGGCGGGTGAGCGCACCGTAGCGCTTCTCGAAGAGGTAGCCACGGATCCACAGCGGGATCGCCGTGACGATGAAGATGACGCCCAGCAGCCAGTGCCAGCGGAACAGCAGCACCGAGCCGATGATGATGGTCAGCACGTTGACGACGAGCAGCACGAGGCCGAATGCCAGCCACCTGCGGATCAGACCGATGTCCTGCATCATGCGGCTCAGCAGCTGCCCCGACTGCCAGCGGTCGTGGAACGAGACCGGGAGCGTCTGCAGGCGCGAGTAGAGCTCGGTGCGCATCGTGTACTCGACCTGCGTCGCAGGGTAGAGCACGAACTGGCGGCGCAGCCAGACCATCAACGCTTCTCCGATCGCGAGACCGAACACGGCGAGCGCACCCCAGGCGATGGCGTCGATCGCACCGGTCTGCACCGGTCCGCGGATGATCTGCTCGAGCACGATGGGGATCATCAGGGCGATGATCGCGGCCACGAGCGCGCTGGCCGCGCCCCCGGCGAGCCGCCAGATCACGGGCTTCACGAAGGGCTTCAGGCGCCACAGCGCGGCCGGTGTGGAGAGGGAGGACGAGGAGGAGGCGTTCTGCGATGAAGGCGAGGAGGACATGTCTCTCAGACGAGTTTCGTGTGGGTAAGCGGTTGCTCAAGGGGGCGGACGCAGCAACGGACTCTCAGAGTCCGGCATCCGGTGAGGTCGTGCGTGTCGGAAAGTGGCTCTAGCGGAGCGGGCGCACCGGGGTCGAGCCGAGAGCGGCGATCTGCACAGCGGCGATCGATGTCATGGTGTCCTCCTCAGGGGCTCGGCTATGTCGTCCCGGTCGGTGCGACAGCCCACCAGCCTATTCCTGTGAACAAGCTGAGCGCAAGAGAGATTCCCGATTCCTCGACGTCGTCCTCCTCTGGCGACGTCGAGCGCAGTTCTCAGCGCCGAGCCGCAGTGCATCTGCGCGGGCAGACGACTCTTCGACTCACCCCCGCGCGGCTTCCCTCTTCAGCAGACTCGCCTTGACGTCGAGCCCCCACGCGAACCCGCCGAGCGTGCCGTCGGAGCGCAGCACGCGGTGGCACGGCACGAACAGGGCAGGAGCATTGCGGGCGCAGATCGAAGCCGCGGCACGCACCGCGCGGGGGTTGCCGAGCTGCGCCGCGAACGAGGTGTAGGTCAGCGGCTCCCCCGGCTCGATCTCGCGCAGCGCCGACCATCCGGCGAGCTGCAGCACCGTGCCGGTCTGCTTCACCGCGACCGCATCGATCGCAGAGAGGTCTCCTGCATAGAACGAGAGTGCCGCGGCTGCCGCATCGGTGTCGCGCTCGCGCACCTCCGTGGGTCGGCTCCTGGTCGAGAGGCGGCCCACGATCGTCGCCTGATCAGCCGTCCACCCCGAGGAAAGCACTCGCTGCTGCTCGTCGGCGAGGATGGTGAACGGTCCGTCCGGGGTCTCGATCGTCTGGATGATGGCGTTCATGAGGTCTCCTTCACAAGGGTGGTGGTCTGGGACGTGCGCGTCCGTCGCACGGGCCGGGCCGGTGCTGCACGCCAGAGGTGAGCACTGAGATAGCTGCGCCACGGAGCAGTGCGCTCCGCCCACGCGACAAGCGGCAGCGGATCGCCCGGGAGTCCGGACGCGGCGGCCCCTGCGCGCAGTGCGACGTCACCCGGGAGCAGCACATCGGGGTCGCCCAGAACGCGCATCCGCACGTAATCGGCCGTCCAGGGACCGATGCCCGGCATCGCGAGCAGCGCGGCTCGCTGCTCGACGCCGTCGTCTCCGACCGTGAGCGGAAGCGAGCCGTCGGCGAGAGCTGCAGCTGCACCGACGATCGCCCTGATGCGAGCCCCCGGCCCGCGCAGCACCTCGGCCCCTCGCTCGGCGATCGCCGACATCGTGGGGAACAGGAGCCCCTGCTCCGTACGCTCTCCCAGCGCCTCGGTCAGGGCCGTGAGGGCGGTGCGAGCGGCGACGACCGTGATCTGCTGACCGACCATCGCGCGGATCAGCATCTCATGCGGATCCGCCGAACCGGGCACGCGGATGCCGGGAGTGCGCGCGACGAGCGGAGCGACCTCCGGGTGTGCACTCAGCGCCTGATCGACCGCGAGAGGGTCGGCGTCGAGATCGAAGATCCGTCGCACGGTCGACACCAGCGGAGCGAGGTCGCCGAGCTGCGCGACGCGGGCGCGCAGGTGCAGTCGCTCCGTCGCATCCTGACTCACCTCGAACCACGCGGGTCCTCCCGCCATGCGCAGATGACGCGCGAACGACGTGGCCGTGGCTGCTTCGACCCCCGACACGGCACGGGCCGACATCCACTGGTGGACGCCCGACGCATCGAGAGGTCCGCGATACGGGAGCACGAGATCGATCGCGCCGGGAGCCGCCGATGCCGGCATCTTCCGACGTGCCCTGAGCTCGCCCGGCGTCAGGTTGAACACCTCGCGGATCGTGTCGTTGCACTGTCGGATGCTCGCGAAGCCCGCAGAGAACGCGACATCGGAGATCTGCATGTCCGTGCCGACGAGCAGCATCCGCGCCGTGTGAGCCCGATGCGCCCGTGCGAGGGCGAGCGGACCCGCACCGAGCTCGGTAGAGAGCAGCCGAGTGAGGTGCCGTGTCGAATAGCCGAGGCGCACGGCGAGGCCGGACACCCCTTCTCGTTCGACCACGCCCGATGCGATCAGACGCATCGCCCGAGCGGCCACGTCACTGCGCAGATCCCAGGCGGGTGAACCGGGGGCAGCCTCAGGGAGGCAGCGCTTGCAGGCGCGATACCCCGCCTCGTGGGCTGCGGCGCTGGTCGGATAGAAGGTGACGTTCTGCGGCTTCGGCGTGCGGGCGGGGCAGCTCGGTCGACAGTAGATGCCGGTGGAGCGCACCGCGGTCACGAACTGACCGTCGAAGCGAGTGTCACGTGCGCTGATCGCACGATATCGCTCGTCGAAGTCGGTCACGGGGAAGGTCATGGCTCCACTCTGTCACGCACCACCGACACCGGCTGGCGGAAATCGGACATCGCTGTGGAGCCCCGATCCTGCCCCTGCAGGCAGCGCGAGACCCCTCGCACCGACGTCGGTGCGAGGGGTCTCGAAGGCGCTTCGGCGCTGAGGCCGCGCGTCTCAGTGGAAGAAGTGACGCTCTCCGGTGAAGAACATCGTGACGCCGGCCTTGCGCGCGGCGTCGACGACCTCTTCGTCGCGCACCGAGCCACCGGGCTGCACGATCGCCTTCACGCCCGCGTCGATGAGCACCTGCGCGCCGTCGGCGAAGGGGAAGAACGCGTCGGATGCCGCGACCGACCCCGCTGCTCGGTCACCGGCGCGCTCGACGGCGAGCCGGCACGAGTCGACGCGGTTGACCTGGCCCATGCCGACGCCCACCGTGGCGTTGTCCTTCGCGAGGACGATCGCGTTCGACTTGACGGCGCGGCACGCCTTCCATGCGAAGATCAGGTTCTCCATCTCCTCGTCGCTGGGACGCTCGCCCGAGACGAGCTCCCAGTTCTTCGCGACCGACACGATGTCGTCGGGGAAGCGGTCTGCATCCTGCAGCAGAAGTCCTCCCGAGACCAGGCGCACGTCCATGCGCTCCTGCTGCCAGTCCTGCGGCAGCTGCAGCAGACGCAGGTTCTTCTTCGCCTTGAACACCTCGAGCGCTGCAGGCTCGAACGACGGCGCGACGATGACCTCGGTGAAGATGTCCTTGAGGTTCTCGGCCATCTTGAGCGTCACGGTGCCGTTCGCGGCGATCACGCCACCGTACGCAGACACGGGGTCGCACTCGTGCGCACGGATGTGGGCGCTCGCGATCGGGTCGAGGGCGTTGGGAGCGGTGGTCGCGATGCCGCACGGGTTCGCGTGCTTGATGATCGCGACCGCCGGCTTCACCATGTCGTAGGCGGCGCGCAGTGCTGCGTCCGCATCGACGTAGTTGTTGTACGACATCTCCTTGCCCTGCAGCTGCGTCGCCTGAGCGATGCCGTGGCCGCCGACGCGCGTGTAGATCGCGCCGCGCTGGTGCGAGTTCTCGCCGTAGCGCAGCGTGTTGAGCAGCTCGGCCTGGATCGTGAGGTGGGTGGGCAGGTCCTCGCCCTCACCGAGCGTGCCCTCGGCGAACCAGGAGGCCACCGCCGTGTCGTACGCGGCGGTGTGGGCGAAGGCGCGGGCCGCGAGTTCGCGACGCTGCGTCAGCGTGGTGCCGCCGTTCTCGATGGCGCTGATGATGCCCTGGTACGACTGCGGCGAGACGACGATCGCGACGTTCGCGTGGTTCTTCGCCGCAGCGCGAACCATGGCGGGCCCGCCGATATCGATCTGCTCGACGACGTCGTCGCCTTCGGCGCCAGAGGCGACCGTCTCGACGAAGGGGTAGAGGTTCACGACGACGAGCTCGAACGGCGCGATGTCGAGGTCGGCGAGCTGACGCTCGTGGTCCTCGAGGCGGAGGTCTGCGAGCAGGCCACCGTGGATCTTCGGGTGCAGGGTCTTCACGCGACCGTCGAGCATCTCGGCGACCCCGGTGACGGCGGCGACATCGGTCACCTCGAATCCTGCCTCGCGGATCGTGGACGCGGTCGAGCCGGTCGAGACGATCTGAACGCCTGAGCCGGCGAGCGCCTCGGCGAGCACGAGCAGATCGGTCTTGTCGCTCACCGAGACGAGCGCCCGGCGCACCGGGACGGTGTCGCGGTCTCGATACAGCGAATGGTCGTGGCGGGGTCCGGCCATGATGGGCTCCTTCGTGCGAGGGGGGCGTGCGTGGATCGGTTCAGGATGCGGGGGTCAGCGAGAGCTCGCCGGTCGCGATGCGACGCACCACGTCGATGAGCAGTCGGCGTTCGACGGGCTTGATGCGCTCGTGCAGGCTGTGCTCGGTGTCGCCTGCGACGACCGGCACCCTCTCCTGCGCGAGGATCGGCCCGGTGTCCACGCCGTCGTCGACGACGATCACGCTCGCGCCGGTCTCCGAGACGCCCGCGGCGAGCGCGTCGCGCACCCCGTGTGCGCCGGGGAACTCCGGCAGGTAGGCGGGATGCGTGTTGATCAGCCGGGGCGCGAGGTCAGCGACGAGAGCGGCGGGTAGCAGACGCATCAGACCGCTGAGCACGACGAGGTCCGCGTTCCAGACGGCGAGCTGACGGCCGAGCTCTTCGCCCCACGCCTCGCGTGACTCGTGCTCGTGCCATGGAACCGTGAAGCTCGGGATGCCGAACTCCTCGGCGTGGGCGAGGCCGTCGGCTTCGCGGTCGGCGCCGACGACCACCACCCGCGCAGGGAAATCGGGGTGGCGAGCAGCCTCGAGGAGGGCGCGAAGATTCGAGCCGGTGCCCGAGATGAGAACGGCGACCGTGAGCACGCGCCCAGTCTATCGGGGCTGGCGTCCGGGCCTGACCCGCGTGTCAGCCGACGGGATCCCCCGGGTCGCGCTTCGGCAGCCGGAGTCCCCCCGCGGCGTCGAGCGGGGCGGTGTCGTGGTCGGACGATGCGTCGGGCCAGCCGACCATCGCATCGCCGGACTCGCCCGAGACGGCGTCGGATGCCGTCATCTCGGCGACCCACCGGTCGGTGCGCTCTTCTGCCAGCTCGTCCCGGTTCCGGGGCGACAGCAGCAGGATCGCCGCGCCGAGCAGGACCTCTCCGCCCAGAGCGAGGGCGAACGGCAGCGCCGCAGGTCCGGCTTCGGCGAGCCGCCCGGGGCCCATCGACCCGCCCGCGAGCAGGGCGGCGACCGCGGCGACCGCGGCGGTCAGTACGCCGATGCCTGCGGCGATCACCGCACGAGGAGCCATTCCGAGAGGCGTTCCCTCCCAGACGAGGCGTGAGCGGACGGCCCATCCTGCGAACGCTCCGGCTCCGATCGGGAGGATGATCACGATGAGCATCCAGATCGACGTGCTCTCGGGAAGAAGGCCGAGCACGGGGATCCCCGGCACGACTCCGAGATGGGTGCCCGCGGGAGACACGGCAGTGCCGACTCCCACCGCGAACCCGGGGCCGGCGAGCCAAGAGGCGGCCCAGACGATGATGGTGGGCAGATAGACGAGATGCCCGAGCGTGATGACCCCGGCGCCGAGCGCGTCGACTCGAGCGGCCTGGAACAACGCCACCATCTCGCCGCCCCGTGCCGCGACGAGAACGGCGACGGCCACCGCTGAGACCGCGGTGACCCCCACGACCGCGAAGGCCGCACCGCGGACCGCGGCGCTCGGCACCGGCCCCCAGTCGCCCCACGAGTCGACGACATCGTGGACGCGGTCGAGGATGCCGCCGTCGCCGTCTTCCCAGGCGATGCGCAAAGACCCGCACACGGCGCCCACGAGATAGACGGCGGTCGGCAGCAGGATGCCCTCCGCGACGGACGTCTCGACCGCGGCGAGGTGCGAGGTCAGCGCGACTCCGGTTGCTATCGCCGCGAACGCGAGGGACCCCGAGAGCGTGCCGAGCAGCCACGCGCCGGCGCGGGCGGCACGGGCGCCGGAGCGAGCCGCGAACAGCAGAGTGAAGATGAGGAACGCGAGCGGAGCCACCGAGAGGGTGAAGGCGGCGGCGTCGGGCGCGATGCCTGTGGCGCGCAGCACCTCGGGCGACACTTCGATGCTCAGCGGCACGCCGTGGCCGAACTGCCACAGTGAGCCGGTGAGCGGCCAGAGGGCTCCCCAGTCGGCCGTGACTCCGAACGAGAGCGTCCAGAGCAGGGTGAGCGGCGCCAGCAGAACCACGAGACCGACCGCCGCAGCGATAGCGGCGTCGAAGGCGGCGAGGAGCGCGACGAGGAGGCGTTGCATATCGAATCGAGACTACGACGAGAACCCTGTCGTCGCCTGGGGGCGCGCGCTACTCGCGCGACACGATATCGTCTCCTGCGGAGGTTTCCCGATGACAACTGCCCCGTCCCCCACCCGCTCTACGGCCGAACCCACGAACGCCCTGGACCGCTTCTTCGAGATCAGCAAGCGCGGATCCACGATCGGCACCGAGATCCGAGGGGGTCTGGTGACGTTCGTCACCATGGCCTACATCGTGATCCTCAACCCGATCATCCTGTCCGGCTCGGCCGATGTCACAGGCGCGACCCTCGAATTCAGCGCCGTCGGCGCCGCGACCGCTCTGACCGCCGGCGTGATGACGATCCTGTTCGGTGTCATCACCCGCCTGCCCTTCGGCTTCGCGGCCGGCCTCGGCATCAACGCGTTCGTCGCGTTCTCGGTCGTCGGTCAGGTCACCTGGCCCGAGGCCATGGCGCTCGTCATGATCAACGGTCTCGTGATCGTGCTCCTCGCGGCCACCGGCCTTCGGAAGATGATCTTCGACGCTGTGCCTTTCCAGCTCAAGATCGCGATCACGGTCGGCATCGGCCTGTTCATCGCCTTCATCGGCTTCGTGAACTCCGGCTTCGTGACCGCGACCGGCAGTGCATCCCCGCCCGTGGGCCTCGGTGTCGGCGGGTCGGTCGCGACCGTCCCGACCGTTCTCTTCATCGTCACGCTCATCGTCACCGGCGTTCTGGTCGCCCGCAAGGTCAAGGGCGGGCTGCTCATCGGCCTCGTCTCCGGAACGGTCCTGGCCGTGATCGTCGAGGCGATCTGGCACCTCGGCGCCGCAGCCGACGACAACGCAGGGGGCTGGGGACTCACGGTTCCCACGCTCACCGGATCGCCGTTCGGCCTGCCCGACCTGAGCCTGATCGGCGCCGTCGACTTCAGCTTCGACTTCAGCAAGGTCAGCCTCGTCGCGATCGTGATGATCGTCTTCACCCTGGTCTTCTCGAACTTCTTCGACGCCATGGGCACCATGACCGGTCTCGCCAAGGAAGCCGATCTCGCGAACGAGAACGGCGACTTCCCCCGCATCAAGTCGGCGCTGGTCGTCGAAGGTGTCGGTGCGATCGTCGGTGGTGGCACGTCGTCGTCGTCGAGCACCGTGTTCATCGAGTCCGGAGCGGGTATCGGAGAGGGTGCGCGCACCGGATTCGCGAACCTGATCACCGGTGGCATGTTCCTGCTCGCGATGTTCCTCACACCGCTCACGTCGATCGTGCCGACCGAGATCGCCGCCGCAGCGCTGGTGATCGTCGGAGCGATGATGATGGCCCAGATCAAGTACATCGACCTCACCGAGTTCAGCGTGCTGCTGCCGGTGTTCCTGACCGTGACCGTGATGCCGCTGACCTACTCGATCGCCAACGGAATCGGCGCCGGCTTCGTCAGCTGGGTGCTCATCCAGGCGCTCTCGGGCAAGGCCCGCAAGATCAGTCCGCTGCTGTGGATCGTCGCGGCCGGCTTCGTGGTGTTCTTCGCGCGCGGACCCATCGAGGCACTGTTCGGCGTCGCCTGAGCGACCGATGAACAGCGGGGGGCGGATGCTGCGGCATCCGCCCCTCTGCAGTCCCTGAGCTCAGCGAATGGGGTGCAGCCCGTACGGTGGCGGAGCGTCCGCCGCCAGGAGCCGACGGTATCTCGACAAGCGGCTCTGGAACACGACGCTGACGACGATGAACGGCAACGGTGCGAGTAACCAGATCACACCGTACCCGCCGGTCACGCTCATGAGCACGGTCAGCGCCACCCACAGTCCGGCGAGAATCCACGAGGTGCCGGCGAACAGCCGGCCGCGGCGCAGGAACGCCGCGGCGGTCTGGGGCGAATCCACGCCCGATGGTGCCCGCACCACGACGTCGTCCGTCCAGCCGGCTCCGTTCCACCAACGCAGGAGCGACGGATTGAGCGAGATCGCGTACCAGCCAGCGGGAGGGCCCGACACAGGGATCACCGGGCACTCACCAGGCGAACCGCGAGTTGGGCCACTCGGTGATCTGCGCCCCGCTCAGCACACCCGTCAGCGTGTCTGCGCGTGACTGCGATGCCGGCGCCGTCAGCAGCACGCCGATCGCCGACACGATGACCCCGATGATGCCGATCACGAGCCCGACGACCGCTCCCACGCCGGTCACGCCCGTTCCGAGAGTCACGGCGACGCCTGCGACAGAGACGCAGTAGCCGATGGTCGCGAGAAGGTTCTCGGAGTACCACGAGTCCTGCGACGAGGCGCTGTCTCGCAGCACTCGGATGAGCGCGTCGATCGGTGCGAGGAGATCGGAGACCTGGTCGCGCTGTTCGTAGAACGCCTCCGAGTAGCGGTCGACGATGGGAGAATCCCAGGCGGCGTCTTTCAGTCCGTCCATCTCTGAGATGTCGGCGTCGGTCTCGAGCCCCGAGAACGCCGCACGGACTCCGTTCTCGAGACGCGTCGCCTCCTCTCGCAGCTGAGTCGGCATCCCCCACTTCGCGACCTCGTCGCGCATGAAGTTCACGGACTCGCGGAGGATCGTCAGCTGGATCGTGACCGTGGTGAAGGCGGCTTCGTAGGCGGCTTCCTTGGCCCAGTCCGGGTAGGGAACACCCATGAATTCGAGCTTGTCGGCGGCATCGCGCAGCACGCCGGGCAGAATCCTCTCGATGTCTGCGATGCCGGCGAGCGTGTCGTCGAGGACTCGGATGATCTCGCGCCCGAGCGCTTCAGGATGCATCAGGAGCCCGCTTTCGCCACGACGGCTTCGGTCTGCGCTTCAGCCTCTTCGTACGCAGATGCGACGCCCTCCAGGCGGTCTGCGACCGCCTGCATCGCCCTCGCGCCAGCGCTCACCTCGCGACGGAGGTGCCCCAGCTTCGCGACGTAGTCAGCTCTCACCTGAGCGAAACCCGGCTGATCCGAGAACGCCCATGGGTCGAGTGTCGAGCCGAGGTCGGCGTCTTCGGCGGTGAGCCGCGACGACCAGTCCGTCCACCTGGCCACGTCTGCGCGCAGGGCGCTGACGTCGACCGCGAAACCATCACCCATCAGCATCCTCCCGATCGAAAGCCGCATTCACCCTCGACATCACCGCCGCTTCCATCTCATCCAGAGTGGCTGTCGAATACCATTCCGCAGTGAAATGGACCGCGTCGAGGCAGCCCAAGCGCATGCTCACCGCGACGTCCGGAGCGGGGTAGGTGTGCAGATCGCCGAAGAGATCAGCGACGTGCAGATCCTTCGCGATCTGCAGCGGACTCTGCCCCTCGCGGTAGCGCGCCAGCATGTCAGGGGTGCCCTGCACCGCCGCCGATCTCGGCGTCCGCTCGATCGCCATCTGGATCGCATGCGTGACGGACGCCGCGAGCTCGAAGACTCCCGGCGAGGTGAGTCCCGACGCGATACGGATAGCCGAGATCCGCTTGCCGTCGACCGAAGAGACGTCGACCTTGGCGGTGCTGACCTGCGAGAGGCCCTTGATCACCTGGCTCTCGATGTCCGCCATGGTCTTGCGATAATCGGCGACGGATTCCGTATATCGTCGCTGCAGCGCTGCGAGCCTGTTGCGACGCTCCGAATCGTTCAGGTCCATCACGACGATCGCGCTCTCACTCTGCCCCGCAGAGGTCTCGGAGCCTCTGCTCAGTGGACGTGTAGATGTGGAGCACTTCGCCCAGCGCTGCGATCATCCGTTCGAGCTCTTCGCGACGGACCTCGCCGTCCTGTGCCCATGACTGCTGAGCGGTGCGGAAAGCCTCGGCAGCGTCACCCTCCCACAGCTGGAGAAGGAACTCCGATTCGGCGTCGAATGTCTGCAGCGACAGGTTCAGATCAGAGAGGTCCTCGATGAGACCATCGATCGCAAGCTGAATACCGTCGAAGTCGACCTCGATTGTCCCCGCCACGCTGTCGACGCTAGCAGATCGTCCACCGTCTGGAAGAAACCGCCTGCGTTCGGTCATGAAAGAAGGCCCCGGAGTGGAGTCCAGGGCCTTCTCTTCGAGTATACCGCTTAGAGCGACTCGACGATCGCGCGCATCAGATCGGCCGTCTCGGACGGCGTCTTGCCGACCTTGACTCCGGCGGCCTCGAGGGCCTCCTTCTTCGCCTGAGCGGTGCCTGCCGAGCCGGAGACGATGGCGCCTGCGTGACCCATGGTCTTTCCCTCGGGAGCCGTGAAGCCCGCGACGTAGCCGACGACCGGCTTGGTGACGTGCGCCTTGATGTACTCGGCCGCTCGCTCTTCGGCGTCGCCGCCGATCTCGCCGATCATCACGATCGCCTTGGTCTCGGGGTCAGCTTCGAACGCGGCAAGCGCGTCGATGTGCGTCGTGCCGATGACCGGGTCGCCGCCGATGCCGATGGCAGTCGAGAAGCCGAGGTCGCGCAGCTCGAACATCATCTGGTAGGTCAGGGTGCCCGACTTCGACACGAGGCCGATCGGGCCCTTGCCGGTGATGTTCGCGGGCGTGATGCCGACGAGCGCCTCACCGGGGGTGATGATGCCGGGGCAGTTCGGCCCGATGATGCGGGTCGTGTTGCCCTTGCTCTGCGCGTAAGCCCAGGCCTCGGCCGAGTCGCCGACCGGAACACCCTCGGTGATCACGACGAGCAGCGGGATCTCGGCATCGATGGCCTCGATCATCGCGTCCTTGGTGAAGGCGCCGGGCACGAACGCGATCGACACGTCGGCGCCGGTCTCCTTCATGGCCTCGGCCACGGAGGCGAAGACGGGGAGCTCGACGGCGTTGCCGTCCTTGTCGGTGTGCGAGACCGTGGTGCCGGCCTTGCGGGCGTTCACGCCACCGACGACCTGGGTGCCGGCCTTCAGCATGAGCGCCGTGTGCTTGGTGCCCTCGCCGCCGGTGATGCCCTGGACGATGACCTTGGAATCCTTGTTGAGGTAGATCGACATTTCTTTAGTCCTTGTGTCTCTCTGCGATCAGGCGTTGGCGAGTTCGGCGGCCTTGTCGGCGCCCTCGTCCATGGTGCTGGCGAGCGTGACGAGCGGGTGCGCGTACTCGGCGAGGATCGCGCGACCCTCGTCGACGCGGTTGCCGTCGAGGCGCACGACGAGCGGCTTGGAGGCTGCGCTGCCGAGGGTCTCGAGAGCGCCCTTGATGCCGTTGGCGACGGCGTCGCACGCCGTGATGCCGCCGAAGACGTTCACGAACACGCTCTTGACCTGCGGGTCGCCGAGGATGACGTCGAGGCCTGCGGCCATGACCTCGGCCGAGGCGCCACCACCGATGTCGAGGAAGTTGGCGGGCTTGACGCTGTTGTGGTTCTCACCGGCGTAGGCGACGACGTCGAGCGTCGACATGACGAGTCCTGCGCCGTTGCCGATGATCCCGACCTCGCCGTCGAGCTTCACGTAGTTGAGACCGCTCTTCTTGGCCTTGGCCTCGAGCGGGTCGGCTGCGTCCTTGTCTTCGAGCGCTTCGTGCTCGGGGTGACGGATCTCAGAGGCGTTGTCGTCGAGCGTGACCTTGCCGTCGAGAGCGATGATGTCGCCCTCTTCGGTGCGGACCAGCGGGTTGACCTCGACGAGAGTCGCGTCTTCGCCCTTGTACACGTCGAAGAGCTTGACGAAGACGTCGGACACCTTCTCGACGAGGTCTTCGGGGAAGTTGGCGGCGCGGGCGATCTCGACGGCCTTCGCCTTGTCGATGCCGGTCAGCGGGTTGACCTCGACGCGTGCGAGTGCCTCGGGACGCTCGACTGCGAGCTCCTCGATCTCCATGCCGCCCTCGACCGAGCAGAGGCTCAGGTAGGAGCGGTTGGCACGGTCGAGCAGCACGGAGAAGTAGTACTCCTCGGCGATGCGCGCACCCTGCGCGACCATGACGCGCTTGACGACGTGGCCCTTGATGTCGAGTCCGAGGATGGCCTTGGCCGCCTCGTATGCCTCTTCGGGGGTCTTCGCGACCTTGACTCCGCCGGCCTTGCCGCGACCACCGGTCTTGACCTGGGCCTTGACGACGACGACTCCGCCGATCTTCTCAGCGGCTGCCTTCACCTCCTCAGGGGTGTCGGCGACGATGCCGGCGAGGACCGGCACTCCGTACTTTTCGAAAACGTCTCGTGCCTGGTACTCGTACAGATCCACTGTGGTTCCTTCACTGGGCTGCTGTCTGGTAATTCTCTCGATGTCGAGACATCGACCAGTCGCCCAGCCTACTACCTCGAACTGAACGCCTGACGGACGCAAGCGGGCCCTGTCTCCCCATGACGACCACAGCCGTGTCGACCGAAGCCGAGGTCTAGGCTCGTCCCATGCACGAATCCGCAGAACTGCGCACCGGCGTCGTGGCCGCTGCACTCGAGCTCTTCGCATCACAGGGCTTCGACCAGACCTCCGTCGAGCAGATCGCGAAGGCCGCAGGGGTCTCGCGTTCGACGTTCTTCCGCCAGTTCGGCGGCAAAGAGGACGTCGTCTTCGCAGACCACGAGGTGCTGCTCGAGCAGCTGCGGACCTTCCTCGCCGAGGGACATGACGATCCCTGGGGCGCGGTGTGCGCGGCATCCGAGTCGGTCTTCGCCCACTTCGCGCACGACCCGGAGCTCGCGCGCCGCCGCTATCAGATCGTCCGCCAGGTGCCGGTGCTCCGCGAGCGCGAGATCATCACGGTCTTCCGCTACGAGCGCCTGTTCGACGACTACCTGCGCAGCTCGCTTCCCGGCATCGACCCTCTGGATGCCGTCGGATTCTCCGCGCTCGTCACCGCCGTGCACAACCACGTGCTCCGGCAGCTGCTGCGTGGCAAGAAGAAGGTGCCGCTCTCGACGCTGCAGACGGCGCTCGCCGACGTGCGCCGCCGCTACGGCGTGCCCTCTGAGGCTGCCACCGAGGCGCCGGACGACGTCGTCGTCGCGGTGTTCCCCCGTTCGATGCCGATCGCCGAGGTCACCCGACGCCTGCGCACGCAGCTCGACTGACCGCGTCTGACTCCACTCGAACGGAGTCGTGGAACCGAGTGTCGAGGAGTACGATACTTGGTGTCACGAAGGAGTCACCATGAGCACCGCAGCCTCCCCCCTGCCCGGCGAGCGTGTCTCGTCGTACGACATCACCGGACGACAGGACAGCGACTACTACGCCGTCTTCGCCGACATCCCCGAGGCCGATCGCGCTGCCTGGGATCGTGCCAAGGCGTACATCGACGAGGTCGGCCCGCAGATGGCGGATGCCTGGGACCGTGCCGAGTACCCGCTCGACGCCGCCCGCCGCATGGGCGAGATGGATCTGGTCGTCGACGGCATCGAGCATCCGTCCCTCACTCACCTCTCCCCTCTCGCTGCGGGGCTCGTCAACATGGAGATCTCCCGCGGCGACGGGTCGCTCGGCACCGTGCTCGCCGTGCAGGGAGGGCTCGCACTGCGCACTCTCGCGCTCTTCGGTTCACCCGAGCAGCAGGAGAAGTGGCTGACGGCGCTCGCCGACAGCTCAGTCTTCGGCTCCTTCGCACTCACCGAGCCCGACCACGGGTCGGACTCCGTCTCGCTCGAGACCGTCGCACGCCGCGATGGCGACGAATGGGTCATCCGCGGGGCGAAGAAGTGGATCGGCAACGGCGCCTCTGGCGGCATCACGTTCGTGTGGGCCCGCGTCGACGACGAGACTGCGGCCGAGCACGGCGCCGTGCGGTGTTTCCTCGTCGAACAGGACACCCCCGGATACACCGGGACACCGATCCGCGGCAAGGCATCTCTCCGCGCCATCCACCAGGCGCACATCGTGCTCGACGACGTGCGGGTGCCGCTGGACTCCGTGCTGCCGGGGACGAAGAGCTTCAAGGACGCCTCGGTCGTGCTCTACGCGACCCGTTCGGGCGTCGCCTGGTCGGCGCTCGGTCACGCCACCGCCTGCTATGAGGCCGCGCTCGCCTACTCGACGCAGCGCATCCAGTTCGGCAAGCCGCTGGCCAAGTTCCAGATGGTGCAGGAGCGTCTCACCCACATGCTCGAGGACCTCACCGCGATGCAGCTCTACTGCCGCCGCCTCGCAGACCTCGAGACCGCGGGCGAGCTGCGCCCCACGCAGGCGTCACTGGCGAAGTTCCACAACACGCGCGCGGCACGGCGCGTGGCGTCCATCGCCCGCGATCTGCTCGGCGGCAACGGCATCCTGCTCGAGAACGGCGTGATGCAGCACATGGCCGACATCGAGGCGATCCACACCTACGAAGGCACCGAGAGCGTGCAGGCCCTGCTGCTCGGACGCGACATCACCGGGATGAGCGCCTTCGCCTGACCTGACGGTCAGCGACCGCGGGGGTCAGTCGCAGCCGCAACCCCCGGCAGGCGTCTTGACCATGAAGCAGACGTCGCACACACCGTAGTCGCGCTCGCTCGTCTTCGTCGCACGCTCGGCCTTCGGCGCCGCCGCGACTCGAGGAGTCGTGGTGCGCTTCGCCTTGACCGGAGCGATAGGTCGGAACTCGCTCGGGTGCGTCACGAAGAAGTACGGGGCACGGCCCTCGCTCGGCCGCAGACGCAGGGGCGTCGAGCCGACGACGACGACCTCGTCTTCGGCGAAGCCGTTGGTGTAGGTCTTGCCGATGTGCAGCGAGGCTCCCTCGCCGCGGCGGATCGCCTCGATGTAGCGGCCTCGGTCGATGTAGGACGAGATGCCGACGGCATCCGTGATCGCCGTGATGAACTCATGGTTGTCTTCGGCGATGCGGTGCGCTCGGAGCGCCTCCGCGAGGGTTCGGTACGGACGGGAGTTGCCTGTGGGGGTCGGGCCCTGAACTTCATTCATTTCCTCAAGGATCTCACGCCCGGGCATGGAAGACTGGCCGAATGGCACGCGCGACGATCATCGGCTCCGGACCGAACGGCCTGGCGGCCGCCGTGACCCTCGCCCGTGCGGGCTACGAGGTGCGCGTCCTCGAAGCGGCGGACACCATCGGCGGCGGAGTCCGCACCGCCGAGTCGACCCTCTCCGGCTTCCACCACGATGTCTGCGCCGCGGTGCATCCGGCTGCACTCTCGTCGCCGTTCTTCCAGGCGTTCGGCCTCGCCGAGCGGGTCGACTGGATCCTTCCCGACATCTCCTACGCGCACCCGCTCGACGGCGGCAGAGCCGGCATCGCGTGGCGCGACATAGAGCGCACCGCGGCGGCGCTCGGCACCGACGAGCGCGCCTGGCTGTCGCTGCTGCGCCCGCTCAGCAGGCATGTCGAGGGTGTCGTCGACTTCACCGGCAACCAGATGCTCCGGGTTCCCCACGAGCCGATCACGGCTCTCCGATTCGCGCTGCGGATGCTCGAGCAGGGCACCCCCCTGGCCCGCCGCGCGTTCCGCACCGAGGAGGCCGCCGGCCTGATGGCGGGCGTCCTGGCGCACGCGAACACTCCTCTCCCCTCCCTCGCGGGCGCCGCCGCCGGGCTGCTGCTGGCCGCGCAGGCGCACGCCGGGGGATGGATGTACCCGCGAGGCGGCGCGCAGAATATCGCCGACAGCATGGTCGCCGACATCGAGGCGCATGGCGGAGCCGTCGAATCAGGCGCCCACATCGCAGACCTGGCATCCCTCGATTGGGGAGACCCCGCTCGCGGCGACCTTCTGATGCTGAACACGTCTCCCCGGCTCACCCTCACCCATCCCGACATCCCCGCGTCGTATGCGCGGGCGATCCGCAGCTATCGCTACGGCCCGGCCGCCGCGAAGGTCGACTTCGCTCTCGACGGACCGATTCCCTGGACCAACTCCGAGGTCGGGCAATCGCCCACCGTGCACATCGGCGGGTCGGCGGCCGAGATCTGGGAGAGCGAGAACGACGTCGCCCGAGGTCGCATCAACGATCGACCCTATGTGCTGTCCGTGCAACCGTCGGTCTTCGATCCGAGCCGAGCCCCCGAGGGCAAGGCGGTGCTGTGGGCGTACATCCATGTGCCGCTGGGTTCCGACCTCGACGCCACCGAACTCATCACCAGTCAGGTCGAACGGTTCGCGCCCGGATTCCGCGACCTCATCCTCGCGCACCACTCGGTGCCCGCGTCGTCGCGCGAGGCGGTGAATCCGTCCGAGATCGGCGGCGACATCCTGGGCGGTGCCTTCACCATCCCTCAGGCGCTGCGCAGACCAGTGCTCGGCACGGCCCCCTGGCGCATGCCGATGCACGGCGTGTATCTCGCTTCGGCATCGACCCCACCGGGGCCGGGGGTCAACGGCATGGCCGGATGGCACGCTGCCCGAACGGCGCTGAAGGATGCGGGCACCCGCGTCTCGCTCGGCGATCTGTTCGGCTGACAGTCCCGAAGTCCCCCTTCTGCCGCAGCGCCGCCGACGCCAGGATGGACCCATGCGCTACGAGATCCCCTCCCCGATGCTGGCGAAGGCGGCAGCATCCGTTCCGGACCCGGCGAAGTCCACCGGCGGGCTGCTGTTCGAGCCCAAGTGGGACGGATTCCGAGGGCTCATCGCCTGGGACGGTGACAGCGTAGAGATCGGCTCCCGCGGAGCGAAGCCGCTGACCAGGTACTTTCCCGAGCTCGTCGAAGCGATCCCTCGGCTGCTGCCTGGCCCATGCGTGCTCGACGGAGAGATCGTCGTCGCGACCGGGTCGGCGGGCGCTCAGCGACTCGACTGGGAGGCGCTGAGCCAGCGCATCCACCCGGCAGCCTCACGGGTCACCAGGCTGGCGGCGGAGACGCCGGCGATGTTCATCGCGTTCGATCTGCTGGCAGTCGACGACGAAGACCTGCTGAGCACCCCGTTCGCCGAGCGGCGCGAGCGCCTGGAACGGCTGATGGCCGGAGTCGGGCATCCCCTGCACATCACGCGCACCACGCGCGATCGTGACGCGGCCGTGCAATGGCTCGCCGAGTTCGAGGGGGCAGGACTCGACGGAGTGGTCGCCAAGCCGCTCGATCAGCCGTACGCGCCGGGCAAGCGCACACTCGTCAAGATCAAGCACGCCCGCACGGCCGACGTGGTCGCGCTCGGATACCGGGTGCACAGATCGGGATCGGGGGTCGGGTCGCTGCTCGTGGGCCTCTACGATTCCGACGGCATGTTGCGACAGGTCGGCGGCGTGGCCGCGTGGAGCGATGTGCGCCGCAGGGAACTCGTCGAGGAGCTCGCCCCGCTGGTGGAGCGCGACCAAGCGGGTGATGCCGTCACCGGAGAGGGCGAGCGCTCGCGCTTCAGCGGATCCAAGGACGTGTCCTTCGTGCGGTTGCGACCGGAGCTCGTGCTCGAGGTCCGCTACGACCAGCTCGAGGGTTCGCGATTCCGGCATACCGTGCAGTTCGAGCGCTGGCGGCCCGACCGGGACGCCCGCTCGTGCACGTACGACCAGCTCGACACCGTGACCGGATACGACCTGGCCGAGGTGATCGGCTGAACCTCACTCGTCGATCGGGTCGCCGTTCGCGTCCCAGTTGGCCTCGACCTTCTTGCTGGGCTGCACACGCGGTGGCTCCCCCGGCATCTTCGGGAACTCGGGCGGGAACGACAGCTCGCCCAGGCCCGCCTCCTCGTCGCGCTCCCACCACTCGAGGAGTGTGTCGATGCGCCCCGGGTTGTCGTGCATGCCCGCCCAGGGATCACCGACCTCGTCGAGTCGGCGCGGGATGCTGCGCACCGTGAACGCGGCGGGGTCGAGGCCGTCGAGTTCGCCCCAGTGCACCGGTGTCGAGACCGTGGCTCCGGGGAGCGCACGAGGACTGTAGGCACCGGCCATCGTGCGGTCCCGATTCGCCTGATTGAAGTCGATGAAGACCCGCTCCCCCCGTTCCTCCTTCCACCAGCTCATCGTCACCTGCTCGGGCGTCCGACGCTCCAGCTCTCGGCCGGCGGCGATCACGGCGTGCCGCACCTCGAGGAACTCGTGCGTCGGTTCGATCGGGGCGAACACGTGCAGCCCCCGGTTGCCACTGGTCTTCACGAATGCGTCGAGGCCGACCTCGCCGAGCACCTCTCGCAGCGCGTGCGCGGCGCGGACGGCATCGGCGAAACCCGTTCCCGGTTGCGGATCGAGGTCGATCCGCAGCTCCACCGGGTTGTCGGGGTCGGAGGCGAGCGACGCCCACGGGTGGAACACGATCGTGTTCATCTGCGCTGCCCAGACGATCGCGCTGGGTCGGTTGAGCACGATCTGCGGATGCCGTCGCCCACTGTTGTAGGTCACCGTGACGGCGTCGACATAGTCCGGCGTGCCCTTGGGCGGGTTCTTCGAGAAGAAGCCGTCGCTGCCGATCCCATCGCGGAAGCGCTCGAGCGAGACGGGACGGTTGCCGTTCGCCGCGAGGAACGGAGCGCTGACGCGCTGGAAGTACTCCGCGAGCTCGGCCTTCGTGATGCCGTCCTTCGGCCACACCACCCTGTTCGGGCTGGAGAGCATGACTTCGCGCTCCCCATCAGGATCGATGACGGTCAGGGGCACGCGTTCTGAGGCCATGCTCCGACCCTAGGGGGCGGGTGCGACGCGCGGAAGGCCGTCAGTCGTCGATGTCGATCGCCAGGATCAGCACGGAGGTGAGCGCGTCGCGCTCGACCACGACGCTGGGCCCGGCCGGGTCGATGATGACGCCGGCCATGTCGATGTGGCTGGACAGGATCTTCGCCAGCTGCAGAGGCTCGAACGGCAGCGGTCGGTCGCCACGACCGAGCGCGAGCACCTCGAGTGGATGCGAGAACAGCTGGAGGAACCGCTTGCCGTCAGGAGTCTGCGCCTCGGCGATGCCGACCTGTCCTCCGGGGTTGCCCTCATTGACAGCGACCCACATGCGCTTCGTCGCCAGCGCCTCGCCGACCTTCGAGGCGGTGTCCTGTTCGCGCGGGGCGGCGATGAGCGACTTGACGGTCATGTCGACATCCGCCTGATCGAGGGCCTTCTGCAGCAGCTCGGTCGGGAACACCACGCGGTGCGGGGCGGAGGCGTTGTCGACGATGAGGCCTGCGAAATCTCCGGAGACGACCTGCTGCAGAACCGAGGTGACGGGTTGGGCGACGGCCGAGGTCGCCGTAGGATCCTTCTCGAGCTGCACGGAGTCGCGCACCGCGGCGGCCGAGCTGAACGCCAGCATGAACTGCCGCTCGCCATCGCGCACCACCGCGACCGCGAGGGGCTTGCCCTCGCTGATCTGCGCACGAGCATCGCCGTTCACGCGGATGTACATGTGGCCCTGCAGCGCCTGGCGGAGAACACCGAGAAGCTGCTCGTTGGTCGCGCCCTGCTCGACCTCTTTGAGCGATTCGCGCAGCAGGACGTTGTCCTTCATGCCCGCGACGGTCTCGGTCTGCTCGGGCGGCAGAGCAGGTGCCAGTGGGAGCTTGCGCTCGGGCTCGGCCACGGGCGCAGCGGGAGCAGGCGCGGTGGTCGGTGCAGCGGTCGGCGCAGTGGTCGGTGCGGCTGCGGCGGGAGTCGCGTCAGGATCGGGCAGCTCGACCTCGGGTCCGGCCTGCGCGCCGACACCGCGGAACGCCTGCACGGAGATCCCGATGGTGGGCGTGACCTCGGTGGCTTCGGAGGGTGCCTCCGCGGCCTTCGGAGCGTCGACGGTGGATTCCGCGGTCTCGGTCTCGGTCTGGTCGGCGACGACATCGTCGTCGGCGGACTTCTTGCGGCGGGAGAACAGGGCCATATCAGCCAGCCTAACCCGCCACCGGGCTAGATCTTCTCGATCGGCGCGACCTTGATCAACAGCTTCTTCTGGCCGGCGGAATCGAAGCGCACGTGCGCGATGCGCTTGGCCCCCTCTCCCGTCACCGCGTCGACTCTTCCCTCACCGAAGTCCGAGTGGCGGATGCGATCGCCGGCGGTGAGCTCGAGATCGCCGTTGTCGCGCATCTTCGCCGTCACCCGGTTGGGGAACTTGTCCATCGCTGTCGACAACGGCTTGAGCGAGTCACGTCCTGGCAGCTGCTTCACGCCGAAGCGGTCGCTCGAGCCCGAGCCGCCGAACCCGCCACCCCGGCGAGCGTTGAGCGCGCGGGACTGCATGCCACCGCGGGAGTTGACGTCGCCCGGCGACTGGCGCCAGTCGATGAGCCCGGCGGGGATCTCCTGCAGGAAACGGCTGGGCATGGCGACCGAGACTTCTCCGAACTGCGCCCTGGTCATCGCCAGCGACAGGTGCAGACGCTTGCGTGCGCGGGTGATGCCCACGTAGAAGAGCCGACGTTCTTCCTGTGGGCCGCCCGGCTCGCCGGCCGAGATGCGGTGCGGGATGAGATCCTCTTCGACGCCGGTCACGAACACCGCGTCGTACTCGAGCCCCTTCGCGGTGTGCATCGTCATCAGGGACACCGAACCCGACTCGTCGTCGAGGTCGTCTGCGTCCGAGACGAGAGCGACCTCCGTCAGGAAGTCGACGATCGTCCCGTCGGGATTGTTCCTCGCGAAGTCCCGGGCGACCGCGACGAACTCGTCGAGGTTCTCGACACGCGCCTCATCCTGAGGGTCGCGGCTCGCGCGCAGCGCGTCGAGGTAGCCGCTCTTCGACAGCAGCACGCTGAGTCCGTCTGCGACGGCGGTGGGTGCGGGCACCTCGCCGGAGGCGGGGAGCATGATCTCGGTGGCTTCGGCCAGCACGGCGTCGAGCTGGGCGATGCCGGCCTGGATCTTCGGGCCGAAGCCCAGCTGCGCGGGCACGGACAGCGCCTGGCGGAAGGTGATGTCGTGCTCCTCGGCGAAGCGGGCGATCGCCGTCTCGGTGACATCGCCGATGCCGCGGCGGGGCTTGTTGAGGATGCGTCGCACCGCCATCTCGTCGGCGGGGTTCGCGACGGCGACCAGATAGGCGAGGGCGTCTTTGATCTCGGCACGCTCGTAGAACTTCGTGCCGCCCATGATCTTGTAGGGCACGGCCGAGCGGATGAAGATCTCTTCCAGGGCGCGGGACTGCGAGTTCGTGCGATAGAAGACCGCCATCTCGGAGTACGGCATCCCGGCACGGTGCAACGCCTCGACCTCGTCGGCCACGAACTGCGCCTCATCGTGCTGCGAGTACCCGGTGAAGCCGACGATCATGTCACCGTCGCCCTTGTCGCTCCAGAGCTTCTTGTCCTTGCGGTCGAAGTTGTTGCCGATCACGGCGTTCGCTGCGGAGAGGATGTTCTGGGTCGACCGGTAGTTCTGCTCGAGCAGCACGACGCGCGCACCGGGGAAGTCGCGCTCGAACTCGCTGATGTTGCGGATGTCGGCGCCGCGGAAGGCGTAGATCGACTGGTCGGAGTCACCCACCACGGTGAGCGAGGCTCCGCCCACCTGGGTCCCTGAGCCCGCCGAAGGGTCGGGTTCGAAGATCATCATGCCGTTGGAGGCATACGGGTCTGGGCTCTCGCCGGTCACCGGCCGCGTGAGCTCGTGGATGAGCGCGTATTGGGCGTGGTTCGTGTCCTGATACTCGTCGACGAGGACATGACGGAAACGACGACGGTAGGTGTCGGCGACCTGCGGGAACGCACGGAACAGGTGCACCGTCTGCCCGATCAGGTCGTCGAAGTCGAACGCGTTCGCCTTCTGCAGCTGACGTTGGTAGTCGGCGAACAGCTCGACGAAGATCCGCTCGGCCGGGTCGCTCATGTTCGCCTGACGCGCGTAGGCGTCGGCGTCCGACAGCTCGTTCTTGAGTTTCGAGATGCGGGACTGCACGGCACCGGGGGTGAGCCCGTAGGCGTCGGCCTCGTGCTGCTTGACCAGACGCTTGATCAGCGCGCGCGAGTCGCCCGAGTCGTAGATCGTGAACGACTTGGTGAACCCGAACTGCTGGGCCTCGCGCCGGAGGATCCGCACGCAGGCGGAGTGGAACGTCGAGATCCACATGCCCCGAGCGGCCTCGCCGACGATCGCCTCGACACGCTCGCGCATCTCACCGGCCGCCTTGTTGGTGAAGGTGATCGCGAGGATCTGGCTGGGCCAGGCCTCTCGTGCCCTCAGCAGAGAGGCGATGCGGCGGGTGAGCACGCTGGTCTTGCCCGAACCGGCGCCAGCCACGATCAGCAGCGCGGGTCCGCGATAGGTCACCGCCTCGAGCTGCTGCGGGTTGAGGCCGGCGAGGAGGTCGTCCTGTCCCTGCGCTCCGGTGGAGCGAGGGCCGACGGACCCGGGAACGATGAGGGGGGCTTCGGTCATGGCTCTACGAGTCTAGGCCGCGCCACCGACACTGCCGGCGGGACGGCGAGTGCGCAGAGACGATGAAGCGCCGACCGCGTTCGACGACTCCGCACGAAGACGGGCTGGTGCACGAGTCATCGTGCACCAGCCCGTCTTCGTGTCGATGCGTCGTATCAGGACGAGTGACGACGTCGGCGGGCGACCAGAGCGCCGGCGATGACGAGCATCAGCGCCAGGGCGATCATCGCAACCGGAACCTCGGAGCCGGTCGCAGCGAGCCCGCTCGGGGCAGTGACGCCGTTTCCGTCGCCCGGATTCGCGCCCGGGATCGCACCCGGGTTCTCACCAGGGTTCTCTCCCGGGGTCTCACCAGGGATCTCGCCCGGGATCTCTCCGGTCACGCCGGGGAGGGTGCCGACGCGCAGCGCCTTCGATGCGAAGCCGTCGGCGAACCACCAGACCGGCCGCTCGCCGTCGACCGACAGCGAGGCCGGAGCCGTCGCGAATCCCTCATTGTTGATGTCCGGCATTCCGGCGGGGCGGGCGAAGTGCGCGAGCCCCGGCTGAGCAGTGCCGTTCAGAGTGATCTGCGCCGACTGGCCCTGGCAGCCGTCATCGCAGACCGCCCACAGCACGTCGAGCACGCTGTCGTAGTCGAGTGCCATGACCCCGGTCAGCCCCGGGGCGATCTCCGAGACCACAGTCGCCTGGCCGTCGCCGCCGAGCGCGAACGCATACACGTGACCGTTGTCCTCGACCGCCACGAAGAAGAGACCGCCACCGTGGCCGGCATAGTCGGCAGGGTCATACGCCGTGCCGCTGTTGATGTCGAAGAGTGCGCCCTCGAGTGCGCTGTCGGGCACCCACTGCACCGCCTCCATGCCGAGGTTCGCTCCCACGTCCGGCAGCAGCGCGGTCAGATCCCACTCCTGCTCGGCGACGAGATCACCGGCGGAGGCCTCGGGATCGACCTTGAGGAGGATGTTCTGGTTCACGCCCTTGGCACTGTTGTCGCGCTCCGAGGCGACGTAGACCGCCCCCTCGCCGTCGACGGTGATGCCCTCGGTGTCGGGGCCGGCAGCGCCCGGATCCGAGGCATCCTTCTGGAACCGCACGCGCTTGCCTGATTCCCAACCGGGGATCTGCGAGAAGGAGCCGTCGGCGTGGGCCTCGAGCTTCCAGATGCGCCCATCGCCGTTGTCGACGGCCCAGAGGAACGATCCGTCGGCGGTCTCCTGCACATCGAGCCCCGAGCTGTCCTCGAGGAAGGTCGGAGCGGTGTCGAGCACCCGGACCTCGGCAGAGCCTGGCCACGGCGCGACCTCGATCTCTCCGGCACAGATGTTGGCCTCGCCCTTGGTGCTCTCCGCGGTGACGGCGAACGCTCCGGTCACGTCGGGGCAGCGCCCCCAGGTGGTCGCGGCGTGCCCTTCCCACGTGGTCGAATCAACGACCAGACCGTCGTCGAACAGGCGCACGGTGTCACCGCCTCCCAGGCCGAAGCCGAGATCGGCGCCCTCGATGACGAGATATCCGCCCGCACCGATCGTGGTGCCGGCCGGGATCGCGTAGGAGTGCGTGTCATCGTCGTCCTTCACGACGATGCCGGAGACGTCGAGGACGGATGCCGTCGGGTTGACGAGCTCGACCCAGTCGCCCGGCGAGCCGCCGTCGGACTCGACCTCGTTGATCCGCACCGCGTTGCCGCACGCGTTGGCCTGTCCCTTGGTCGACTCGGCGATGTCGATGAAGTCTCCGCTGCCGTCCGCGCAGCGGGCGAGGACGCCTGCCGCGTGTGCGTCGTACACGTGCTCATCGACGACGTTGAGGTTCGCGTCGCGCACCGTGGCCGTGTCGCCGTTGCCCAGGCCGAAGACGAAGTCCGTCGGCTGATCGAAGACGAAGTACGCACCCGGTTCGAGAACGGTTCCCGCCGGCAACGGCGTCGTTTCCGCGGCGTGACCGACCGGATCGCCGTCCATGAGCGTCCACCCTGAGATGTCGACCGCCGTGCTGCCGGAGTTCATGACCTCGACCCAGTCGGTCGCATCACCGTTGGACTCGATCTCGTTGATCACCACATCGGGCATCACGCAGGAGTTCGAGCCGCCCATGGTCGGGTGGGCCAGCACGAAGGCGCCCTCGCCGTCGGGGCAGCGCGCGAGAGTCGCCGCGATGGAGTCGCCGTCGATCGCGGCGTGCCCCTCCCAGGGAAGAGTGTCGTCGATCAGCGCGCCGCCGGCGTCGAACAACCGGATGCGGTCGGCGCTGCCGATCCCGATCGGATCGCGGAACGCGGTCTCGGCGCCGTCCACGAGGCCGATCGTGCCCTCCTCGACCACGAGGAACGCGCCTGCGGCGATCTGCGTTCCTGGCAGGAACTGCCAGCGGTGGTCGTCGGAGTTGTCGCGGATCTCATAGCCCGAGATGTCGAGTGCGGCGTCTCCGGAGTTGTAGAACTCGACCCAGTCCGCGGGCTGCGAATCGACCTCGTTGATGACTATCGAGCCGCCGAGAGGGGTGTCCGAGGCGAACACGTTGGCCGTGCCCTTCGTGGACTCGCTGGTCTCCGCCCACTCGACCGTGCCTGCGACCTCGCGGGCACCCCACGTGACCGCGGCGTGAGCAGTCCAGGAAGTCTCGTCGACGAGCGTCGCGCTCGGGTCGAACAGACGAACCTGGTCGTCCTTTCCGAGACCGAAGGTGAACCCGTCGACGCCGGAGCCCGCTTCATCGAGCACGAGGTGAGCGCCGGGTTCGACGAGCGTCCCTTCGGGGAACACATACGACTCGTCGTCGCCGTTGTCTCTGACGACGAAGCCGCTCAGATCGACGACGACGTCGGAGGTGTTGACGAACTCGATCCAGTCTCCGGGAACGCCCCCGCTGGATTCGACTTCGTTGATCCGGATGCCGAGTTCGGCTCCGGTCGCGGCGAGGGGCACGGCGAGCAGAGCGGCTGCGCTGAGCGCGCAGACCGTCGTGACCGCAGCCGCGGAATGCAGGCGGGACATGGGGCTCCTGGGGGAATCAGACGGGTACGACTCCACATCAGCGATGCCGCATGGCCGACGGACGACCCGCGGGTGCACGGATGGTGAACGCCCGGTGGCGGTTCACCGTCGGCCCGAAGCGCGGCCGCCCGACGGACGGGATCGCCTCCCGCGGCCAGCACCGACCCGGCAGACGCCCAGCCGCCGATGCGAGAATCGGGCGGTGCGCACGATCCTCAACATCATCTGGCTGATCTTCGCCGGCCTCGGTCTCTTCCTCGGCTACATGCTGGCGGGCATCCTGCTGTGCATCCCGATCGTGACGATCCCCTGGGCCATCGCCTCGTTCCGCATCGCCCGCTACGCGATCTGGCCGTTCGGACGGGAGATCGTCAGCAAGCCGACCTCCGGAGTCGGCTCGTTCCTCGGCAACGTGCTCTGGGTGATCCTCGCGGGCTGGTGGCTGGCCATCGGCCACATCGTCTCGGGCCTTCTGCTCTGCGTCACGATCATCGGCATCCCGATGGGCATCGCCGACTTCAAGATGGTGCCCGTCTCGCTGATGCCGCTCGGCAAGGAGATCGTGTCGCGTCGAGGCGCGTTCGACCGCACCCTCTGAGCGAAGGCCTCAACTGCGGAAGAAGCTGACGCCGAGATCGGGGTGGTCGACGAACACCCCATCGACGCCGGTGCGGGCGATCACGTCCCACTCCGCCTCGTAGTCGCCGTAGGCGTTCTTGCCGCCCGCTCCGCGGAACTCCGCCGAGAGGAAGGCGTTCTCGGGTCGGCACGTCCACGTGAAGACCGTGAGTCCTCGGGCATGAGCGTCGGCGACGATCGTGTTTCCGGCGGCGAGCAGCATCCGCTTGTTCACGCTGATGCCGTCGACCTGACCGACCAGTCCGTCGAGGCCGTGCGGAGTGACCGTGGCCCTGTAGGTCAGCGCCTGTGTGCCCCGCGCGACCAGAAGGTCGTAGGGGCGCCCCGAGGCCTCGATCAGGTAGATGTAGGAGGCGGCGATCCCCCGCGCCTTGAGCTCGCCGAGGATCGTCGACTCGAAGCACTCGATGATGAGCGGAAGCTCGCCGTCGGCCCACCCGGCGGCTCGCAGATCGCGCTCGATCAGTGGCGCCAGATCGAGGCCGATGCTCGCGAAGTAGGTCGCGTGCTTGACCTCGAGGACGACGCCGATCTCCCGCCCGTGCTCGATCGACCCGTCGCGCACGATGTCGAGCACGTCGGTGAGCCGCAGGATGGCCTGCGAGCCGTTGAAGGTCGCGCTCGAGAGCCGCACTTCGGGCAGCCGTTCGCGGCTGCGCAGCGTCGACAGCTCATCCCACGTGAAGTCCTCGGTGAACCATCCGGTTAATGCCTGGCCGTCGACGCGCTTGGTCGTCTTGCGATCCGCGAACTCCGGATGATCGGCGACGTCGGTGGTGCCGGAGATCTCGTTCTCGTGCCGCACGATGAGCACGCCGTCCTTCGTGGCGACGACGTCGGGCTCGACCGCATCCACCCCCATCGCGAGAGCGAGCTCGTACGACGAGCGACTGTGTTCCGGACGGTAGCCGGGCGCACCGCGATGCCCGATCACGAGAGGCGATTTCCTGGGCACGCTCTCAGCGTAGGACACCCTGATGACCCTGTATTCCGGGTATCGTGGAGGAAAGCGACCTACAACCACTTTGGAGTAAGGCCCACCATGAGCAACTTCGCCTTCAACAACCCGGCGTTCCAGCAGCAGGACCCGCGAAACGTCGCGACCTACCCGGGTGCCCCGCAGGGCGCTCAGGGTGCGCAGGCCGCGTCGTTCCAGCACGGCACGATGGATGCCGCCGCGAACGCGCAGCTGGAGGGCATGTACGCCGCTCCCCCGGCCGGCGCTATCGAGACCGACCGCATGTCCGTCGAGGACACCGTCTGGAAGACCGCCGGACTTTTCGCCATCCTGCTCGTCACCGCGGCCGTCGGCTGGGTGTGGACGCTCGGCGGCCTGGAGCGCAACCCCTACCAGGGTGTCTCGATGATGCCGTGGATCATCGGCGCACTCGGCGGTTTCGTTCTCGCCATGGTGATCACGTTCACCTCCCGCAAGAAGGTCCGCCCCGCACTGATCTTCGCCTACGCGGCCTTCGAGGGTCTCTTCGTCGGTGGCATCTCGGCGTTCTTCGAGGCCATCTGGCCCGGCATCGTCATCCAGGCGACCCTCGCGACCGTCTCGGTCGTCGGAGTCACCCTGGCGCTCTTCGCGAGCGGCAAGATCCGCGCCTCGAAGAAGGCCACCAAGATCTTCATGATCGCCATGGTCGGCTACCTCGTCTTCTCGCTCCTCAACCTCGTCCTGATGTGGACAGGCGTCCTGCCCCAGGGCCAGGCCTTCGGTCTGTACAGCGCGGAGATCATGGGCATCCCGCTCGGCCTGATCATCGGCGTCCTCGTCGTCATCATGGCGGCCTACTCGCTGGTGCTGGACTTCGACCAGATCCAGCAGGGCGTCCGCAACGGCGCTCCCCGCAAGTACGGCTGGCTCGGCGCCTTCGGCATCATGGTCACAGTCGTCTGGCTCTACGTCGAGATCCTGCGGATGATCGCGATCATCCGCGGCAGCAACTGACGCGAATCACTGAAAGAGGCCCGTCTCCCTGGGGAGGCGGGCCTCTTCGCATACCTGAGGGTCTCAGCGCAAGGGGTTGGCTGATAATCAGCTGGGAGGGCACCATGGATCACACGAGCCCTGGCACCCCGGGGCTCACGAAACAAAGGAGCTGAACATGAGCTTTCTCGGATTCCTTCTTCTCGGCCTCATCGCCGGAGCAATCGCGAAGCTGATCCTGCCCGGAAAGCAGGGCGGCGGATGGCTCATCACGCTGCTGCTCGGCGTCGTTGGCGCACTGCTGGGTGGCTGGCTCGGTTCCGCCATCTTTAACGTCGACATGGGCGGATTCTTCGATATCCGTTCCTGGCTCCTCGCCATCGGCGGCTCGATCGTCGTGCTGCTGATCTACGGTCTGATCGTCGGACGCGGCAGCAAGGCCCGCAGCTGACACACCGCAATACCTGAACCGCCCTCCTCTCCAGCGTCGCTGGCGAGGAGGGCGGTTCTCTGCATACCGGTATCGTGCTCAGCGCTCGTCGGCCTTCGCCCGCAGCAGAGCCCGCTCTCGATCGTTGCCCGCGAGCGACGCGGCCACGGCGAACTCGCTGCGAGCTTCGTCGTCACGCCCGAGCCGCAGCAGCAGCTCGGCCCGTGTGGCGGGAAGCAGGTGGTATCCGGCCAGGGCGCCCGAGGATGCGAGCCGGTCGATGATCTGCAGAGCGGAAGCCGGCCCCGTCGCCATCGCGACGGCCGCCGCACGATTGAGCTCGACGACCGGCGACGGCGCGATGCGGCCGAGCGCCTCATACAGGACGACGATGCGATCCCAGTCTGTCTCGTCGATCGATGCGGCGACCGCGTGACATTCGGCGATGGCGGCCTGAAGACCGTAGGACCCACGACCTGTGCCGAGAGCATCCGCGGTGCCCAAGGCCGCGCGCCCGCGAGCGATGCGGCCGCGGTCCCAGCGACGTCGGTCCTGATCGGCGAGCAGCACGGGGTCGCCGTGCGTGTCCACCCGGGCGGGGAACCGTGCGGCGGTGAGCTCCATGAGGGCGACGAGGCTGTGCGCGTCACGCTCGCGCGGCATCAGAGCCGCCAGCACGCGTGCGAGCCGGATCGCCTCGAGGCTCAGCTCAGATCGCATCCAGTCGGGCCCACTGCTGGCCGCGTGGCCCTCGTTGAAGATCAGGTACAGCACGCCCAGGATCGCCCCCAGCCGCGCCGTGTGCTCTTCGCGCGGCGGCATCTCAAAGGGTACGTTCGCCGCGGCGAGGGTCTTCTTGGCCCGCACGATGCGCTGCTGCACGGTCGCCGTCGGCACGAGGAAGGCCCGGGCGATCTCCTCGGTCGACAGGCCACCCACGACGCGCAGGGTCAGGGCGACCTGAGCCTCGCGTGAGAGCACCGGGTGGCACGAGATGAAGATCAGGCGGAGCACGTCATCGTCGACGGCATCCGGATCCCATGGCGGTGCGTCCGCCGCCTCTGCCTGCTCCCGCTCGAGGTCGTGGCCGAGCACGGCCATTCGAGCGTCCAGCCGTTCTCGCCGGCGCCAGCCATCGATCGCCTTGCGCTTCGCGACTGCCGTGAGCCACGCTGCCCCGTTGCGCGGCACTCCGTCGACAGGCCACTGCTGCAGGGCATCCAGCAGAGCCTCCTGAGCGAGGTCCTCTGCGAGGCCGAAGTCACCGACCACACGCGTGAGCGTCGCGACGATCTTCGCCGACTCGATGCGCCACACGGCGGCGACGGCTCGCCGCGCACCCTCGTCGGGTGCGGAGCGAGCCGCCTCGCGGTGCCGAGAGTCGGTCATCTCACTGCTGGGCGCGCTGCGCCTGCTCCTCGCGCCAGCCGGCTTCCTTCTCGATCCACTCGTTGTCGGCCGGGAAGTCCGACTCATCGGTCACGCGGCGCACCTCGAGGAACGAGCCCCTGCCGAGCGGCGCCCGGCTCGCCCATTCTGCCGCCTCTTCGCGGCTGGACACCTCGAGGATCCAGAAGCCGTTGAACAGCTCCTTCGTCTCTCCGTAGGGGCCGTCGGTGATGAGCGGCGTCTCGGCGCTGAAGTCGACGACGAACCCCTCGGCAGCGTCACTGAGCCCCTCGCCGGCAGCCAGCACGCCTGCCTTGATCATCGACTCGTTGTACTTGCCCATCGCCTCGATGACCTGCTCGAACGGCATCTCCTTGTACGCCTCGACGGCCTCGTCGTTCGAGCGCATGATCAGCATGTACTTCATGGTGTTCTCCTCGGTGGTGGGGCCGCCTGTCGACCCTCTCAATGAAGACGTCGAACGCGGATGCGTCAGATCGACATCCACGCCGAAAAAAGTTCTGAGTCTGTCTCGAGACGATCAGCCGAGTTCCTCGACGGCCCTGCGGATCGCGTCGGCCGAGGCCTGCAGGAGGGCTTCCTCGTGGTCGCTCATCGGCGTCTCTGCCAGCGGAACAGCGCCGGCCGCGCCGACGACAGACGGCACCGAGAGCGCCACTCCGTGGATGCCGTACTCACCGTCGAGCACCGTCGCGACCGGAAGCACGGCGCGCTCATCGTGCAGCACGGCCTCGGCGATGCGGGCGCAGCTGACGCCGATCGCGAGGTTCGTCGCCCCCTTGCCGCGGATGACCGCGTAGGCGGCGTCGCGCACCTCGATCGCGATGCGGTCGAGCTCCTCGGTGGTGAACGGCTCATCGGCGGGCCAGTCGAGGATCGGCACCGACCCGATCGTCGCGTTCGACCAGAGCGGGAACTCGGTGTCGCCGTGCTCGCCGACGATGTCGGCGTGCACGCTCGCGGTGCTCACGTTCGCGCGATGCGCGAGGCGCCAGCGCAGACGTGAGGTGTCGAGCACCGTGCCCGATCCGAACACCCGATGCGGCGGAAGCCCCGAGACGCGCTGCGCGACGACGGTCATCACGTCGGCGGGGTTCGTGACGATGATGAACACCGCGTCCGGAGCGCGCTCGACGAGCTGCGGCATCAGCGTCTGGAGCAGCCGTGCGTTGATGCCCGAGAGCTCCATGCGGGTCTGCCCTGGCTGCTGTTTCGCCCCCGCGGTCACCACGATCACGTCGCTGCCCTCGACGACGGTGAGATCGGAGCCGCCGCTCACCGCCGCCGACGTGAACTGCGTGCCGTGCGCGAGATCGAGCACCTCGGCGTCGACCTTGTCGGTGGAGATGTCGTAGAGCGCGACCTCGGCGGCACTCCCCCGAATCAGCGCGGCATAGGCCACGCTCACCCCCACGCTGCCCGCACCGATAACCGTGATCTTCGTCCGCGCCTTGGTCATACGCTCATCCTGCCCGAAATACCGCGAACGGGCACGGACCGTGATGGTCCGTGCCCGTTCGACGTCACCTGCGTGGGAGTTCCTTCGTCACTCCCACTCGCCCGCTGGCGCGGTCGAGTGCCACCAGTGCCTACGCGAGTGGGAGTTCCTTCGTCACTCCCACTCGATGGTCCCCGGCGGCTTCGACGTCACGTCGAGCACGACGCGGTTGACGTCGCGGACGCCGTTGGTGATGCGGTTAGAGATCTTCGAGAGCACGTCGTACGGCAGCCGAGTCCAGTCGGCCGTCATGGCGTCTTCACTCGACACCGGACGCAGCACGATCGGGTGTCCGTAGGTGCGACCGTCGCCCTGCACGCCCACCGAGCGCACATCCGCGAGCAGCACGACGGGGCACTGCCAGATGTCCTGGTCGAGGCCCGCCTTCGTGAGCTCCTCACGCGCGATCGCATCGGCCTCGCGCAGGATCTCGAGGCGATCCTGCGTGACCTCGCCGATGATGCGGATGCCGAGGCCGGGCCCGGGGAACGGCTGGCGGCCGACGATCGCCTCGGGGATGCCGAGCTCGCGGCCGATCGCGCGGACCTCGTCCTTGAACAGGGCGCGCAGCGGCTCGATGAGCTCGAAGTCGAGGTCGTCGGGGAGCCCGCCGACGTTGTGGTGCGACTTGATGTTGGCCGTGCCTGCGCCGCCACCGGACTCGACGACGTCGGGGTAGAGCGTGCCCTGCACGAGGAACTTGACGGGTGCGCCACCCGAGGCCTTCGCCTCGGCGACCAGGTCGAGCTGCACCTTCTCGAAGGCGCGGATGAATTCGCGACCGATGATCTTGCGCTTCTCCTCGGGGTCGGTGACGCCCGCGAGGTGACCGAGGAAGACGTCTGCCGCGTCGACCGTGATCAGACGCACGCCCGTGGACTCGACGTAGTCCTTCTCGACCTGCTCGCGCTCTCCCTTGCGCAGGAGGCCGTGGTCGACGAAGACCGCCGTCAGCTGGTCGCCGATCGCCTTGTGCACGAGGGCGGTCGAGACCGCCGAGTCCACGCCGCCCGAGAGCGCCGAAATGACGCGTGCATCACCCACCTGCTCGCGGATGCGCTCGACCTGCTCGGCGATCACGTTGTCGCTGTTCCAGTCGGAGGCGAGTCCGGCACCCTTGTGCAGGAAGTTCTCGATCACGCGCTGGCCGTGGTCGGAGTGCTTGACCTCGGGGTGCCACTGCACGCCGTAGAAGCCGCGCTCCTCGTTCGCGAACGCCGCGACCTTGGTGGCGTCGGTCGTGGCGAGCACGTCGAAGCCCTCGGGCGCCTTGGCGACCTGGTCGCCGTGGCTCATCCAGACGTTCTGCTCGGCCGGCTGCCCGGCGAGCAGCGTACCGCCGTCGCCAGAGATGACGGCATCCGTCGCGCCGTACTCGCGGAGACCGGTGTTCGCGACCTCGCCACCCAGAGTCTGCGCCATGTACTGGAAGCCGTAGCAGATGCCGAGCGTGGGCACACCCAGATCGAAGACGGCGGGGTCGAGGCGGGGAGCGCCCTCCTCGTACACCGACGACGGACCACCCGAGAGGATGATCGCGACCGGGTTCTTCTCGGCGATCTCGGCGGCCGTGGCGGTGTGCGGCACGATCTCGCTGTAGACACCCGCCTCACGCACTCGGCGGGCGATCAGCTGAGCGTACTGCGCGCCGAAATCGACGACGAGTGCGGGGCGCTGCTGGGTCTCGGACTGCTCGGTCAACGGGCACCTTCCGTAACGGGGGTGGAGGCCTCAGCGGCCTCACGGGTGGCGAGATAGGTCTTCACTTCACGGGCGACGATGGCCTCCATGAAGAAGGACAGCAGCGGGATGACTCCGCCGAGCGCGAGCAGGATGAACCGCGGGAACGGCCAGCGCATCAGGCTCCACACGCGGAAGCACGCGAACAGGTACACGACGTAGAACCAGCCGTGGGCGACGAGGATGAACAGCGACACGTTGAATCCGTCGCCGAGGGAGGTCATCTCGCAGGAGTTCGTCCAGGGTGCGAAGAGCGACCACCACTGGCAGTCCGCCCCGGCGAGGACGCCGGCGAACCACACGGGCCCACCCGACCCGCCGACGAACAGTTCGAGATGGATCGGCGTGTACTTCAGCACCATCTCGGTGACCAGCAGGAGCAGCATGACTCCGGTGATGATCGACGCGATCTGGTAGAACTTCAGCGCACCACGGATCGCCGGAAAGCTGGCGACTTTCGGTTCGGGCATGACTCCAGTCTAGCCGGGGAGAATCCGCGTCGATTCCGGCTCAGGGAGCCGGCGGGCGTGCCACGAGCAGCTCGCCCGCGCCGGTCGCATCGAGTGCTCCGGCAGCGTCCGGCACGAGGAGCGAGGAGCCTGCACGAAGCCTGCGCCCGTCGATCGTGACCTCTCCGTCGCTCATGATCACGATCGCGAAACCGCGTCCGATCACGGTCGAGCCGTCGACGGGTATCCGCTCGAGTCGGAAGTACTCGTCGGCAGCCGCGGGAAACACGGATCCTGACTCGGGGGCCCTGCCTACGAGCATCCCGAGCTCCTCGCGTGATCTCGCCGCCCTGTTCACCGCGGCGAGCGCGAGGGCGAACCCGAGGCCGAGGTGCCCGACAGCTGCGCCGTCGATCGCGAAGTCGCCCCATTCGAGCAGGATCGACAGGTCCTCCGGCTGCTGCAGCTCGAGCAGCAGCACACCGGCCCCGATCGCATGCAGCTCGCCCGGCGGCACCCAGACGACGTCTCCTGCAGCCACCTCGACCTCGTGCAGCAGGCCGAGCAGCGTCGTCGCGTCCTGTCGCTCGACGAGTGCGGCGAGATCAGCCGCCTCGAGGTCCTGACGCAGGCCGACGTGCACCGTCCCACCCTGCAGGATGTACCAGGCCTCGGCCTTTCCATGCGCGCGGCCGAGATGCGTCGCCGCGAAGTCGTCGTGCGGATGCGCATGCACGGGCAGCCGTTGTCCGGCGTCCAGCAGCTTCACGAGCAGTCGTGTGTCGGCACCCCACCGCGCGACGTGATCGCCACCCAGCCAGGTGGCCGGATCCTGTTCGACGGCGTCACGCAGCACGCGTCCGTCGGGGAGCGTGGTGAGACCGAGCTCGGGGTCGCCGTGGACGGTGGTCGTCGAGCCGATCCAGTCCTCGGGCTCCCGAGGCGCGTCACCGTGCTCTCCTCGGAACGCACTGATGCGCGCGCCGCCGCGGTAGAAGCGCTCGGCCGGACGATTCGACGGCAGCAGGATGGGGTTCATGCGTGCTCCTTCGATCGCACGGCTCCCGCGAGGAAGCCGCCGACGAACGTGTCTCCGAGACCGACAGTGGTGGGGGATGCGACATCGAGCGAGAATGCCGCGACACCCACGGCATCCGGCAGAGCGGCCTCGACCGCGGCGACGAGTGCCTCTCCTCCCCCGTGCCGGGGCATCGCAGCCGTGTCCTCGACGTCGGCTGCCCTCAGTGCGTCGCCGACGCGGTATCGGGTGGCGGCGACGCGAACGGCGCTGTCGAGGGCGGCGCGGTGCCGACCGGCTTCCGGCCCTGTCGCGATCGCCCAGTACCGGGTGTGCACGACCAGCGCCCGCGCCGGGATGATCATGTGCGCCTCACGGAGGGCGCGGATGACGTCGGCCGGATCGAGGAGGTTCACCGCTCGCCCCAGATACTCCTGCAGCTCGTCTTCGTTCATGCCGTAGACGTCGATCTGCGGGAGCAGGCGCGCACGGACCGTGGCGGCGAAGTCGCGCGAGTAGAACCCTGCGTCCTCGTAGTAGACGAGCGAGTCAGCCGGAAGGCTCTGCATCGCCCGCTGCACTTCGGCCAGTCGGAGTTCGAGCAGGTCGTGATCCTGCATGGTGTTGAACCCCGAGACCAGGAAGACGCCCGCGTCGGTGAGAGCGGACGCGAGATCGGCGGAGAGCAGCATCCGCCTGTTCGGTGGATCGTTGGCGAAGATCAGTCGGTTCGGTGCGGGCGAGAGCACGTCACCGTCTGTGAGCCGCACGTGGGCACCGACCGGGTACTGCACGATGAGGTGCGGATCGAGCGTGTCCTCGGTCGCCGACGAGACGTACGAGATCGACTCCGGCAGCAGCCGGCGCACGTTGTCGTCGATGCTGACGAGGTGCTGGACGCTCGGGATGCCGAGCGCATCGAGCACGAGGCCTGCCCGCACACCGGTGCCCCCGAGCGTGATCGAGTACGCGAAGTGCGACACGAAATCCTCGATCACCTGGGACGATGCGACGAATCGCTCCGCACCGGTTCCCGAGGCGACGAACGCCAGCACTGCGACCAGCAGTGAGCGTTCGTCGGTGATCGGCGCCATGGTGGTGAGTTCGTGCCGCCGCACGCCGTGCGCGTGCGCCAGTCTGTCGAACACCGTCGAATCCCACGAGAGCTCGTAGTCGACGGTGCCGCCGAGTCCGAGTACGAGCGTTCTGTCCACGTCGCCGATCACCCTTCCGAAGTCGAGGTTCAGTACAGCGATGCCTTGCCGTCTGCGCCGAACAGGTCGATCTTCTCAGCAGCCGTGGCCTTCATGGCCTCGAGCGCCATCGGCTGGATCGCGTTCGGCTCGCGCAGACGCTCATCGGTGCCGAGGATCTCGCGCATGCGGTTGTGGTAGGAGACCTTGATGTCGCTGGAGATGTTGATCTTGTTGACGCCCAGCTCGACCGCGCGGCGGAGTTCGGCATCCGGATTCGACGAGCCGCCGTGCAGCACCAGAGGGATGCCGATCGCCGCCTTGATCTCTTCGAGCAGATCGTGGCGCAGCTCGGGGTTCTTGTCGCTCGGGTACAGGCCGTGCGAGGTGCCGATCGCGATGGCGAGGCTGTCGACCCCGGTCTCCTCGACGAAGCGCACCGCGTCGGCCGGGTTCGTATAGATGATCTCGGCCGCGCCCGACTCGCCGTAGCTGTCGTTCGCGCCGATGGTGCCGAGCTCGCCCTCGACCTGGATGCCCACGGCGTGCGCTGCGTCGACGACCTTGCGGGTCAGCGCCACGTTCTCGTCGAACGGCAGCAGCGAGGCGTCGATCATGACCGAGGTGAAGCCGGCCCTGATCGCGGTGATGATCTGCTCATAGCTGCCGCCGTGGTCCCAGTGGATGGCGACAGGCACGCTCGAGCGGTGTGCCCGGGAGTGCATCGCCGCGATCAGATCGGTGGTGATGTGAGACACCTCATCGGGGTGGATGGCGATGATGACCGGGGCGGCCTTCTCCTCGCTGATGTCCATGACGCCGTTGAACATCGCCCAGTCGCTGATGTTGAACGCCGGAATGGCGAAGTTGTTCTCGTTGGCGACATCGAGGATGGATTTGCCGGTGTAGAGCACGTGTTTCTCCTGTTTCGTGGTGGTGGTGTGTCCGACGGACGACGTCAGCTCTTCACGGACCCCGCCGTGAGACCGCTGATGAAGTACCGCTGGAAGATGAGGAAGAGGATGAGCACGGGGATCGACCCGAGCACGCTCATCGCCATGATCTGGTTCCACTCGTACGAGTGCTGGCCCATGAGCAGCTGGATGCCGATCGGCACGGTGCGCATGTCGATGGTCCGCGTCAGAGTGAGTGCGAACAGATACTCGTTCCACGCGATCATGAACGTGTAGATGCCGACCGAGACGATGCCGGGCACCGAGATCGGCACCAGGATCCGCCAGAGCGCGGTCATGGACCCGGCGCCGTCGACGCGGACGGCCTCGTCGAGCTCCTTCGGCAGCGTGTTGAAGTAGCCGGTCATCATGATGATCGCGTAGGGAAGCGTGAACACCATGTAGGTGAGGATCAGGCCGAGATACGAGTTGTACAGCCCGAGCGCGACCATGAGTCCGAAGTACGGGATCAACAGCGTGATCGGCGGAACAGCCTGCACGCTCACGATCACCACGTTCAGGATGCGCTTGCCGCGGAACTCGAACCGGCTGAACGCGTATGCCGCCTGGATCGCCACCATCAGGGTGAGGATCGTGACCGACCCGGCCACGATGTAGCTGTTCAGGAAGAACCGCATGGTCTCGGGGTTCGTGAAGATCGCGATGTAGGCGTCGAACGAGAAGGTGTCGGTGATCAGCCGCGGGGGCAGCTCGAAGATCTGGGTGTTCGACTTGAACGAGCTCGACAGCATCCACAGCACGGGGCCGGCGGCGAAGACCGCGCCGATGATGAGACCGATGGTCAAGCCGGTCTTCGCGACACGGCGCTGATTGACGGCGGTGAGAGCCATGATCAGTCCCTCGCTTTCTGGTGACGGACGTAGAACACGGCGAGCACCATCGACATCAGCAGGACCAGCACCGCGGAGGTCGCCGCGAGCGAGAAGTCGTACTTGGCGAAGGCGAGCTTGTAGGTGAAGGTGCTGAGGACCTCTGTGACATCGATCGGTCCGCCACCCGTGGTCATCCAGATGAGGGCGAACTGCTGCGAGGTCCAGATCAGGTCGAGCAGCACGAGGCTGATGATGATGGGGCGCAGCTGCGGGATGGTCACGTTCCAGAACCGCTGCACGCTGTTCGCGCCGTCGACTGTCGCGGCCTCGTGCAGTTCGGCGGGGACCCCCTGGAGCCCTGCGAGCAGGCTCACCATGAAGAAGGGGTAGCCGGCCCAGATGTTGATGAAGATGATGGTGCCCAGTGCGAGCTGCGGAGAGGCGAGCCACTCGATGTCGGTGTTGAGCAGGAAGTTCACGACGCCGTTCGGGGCGAGGAGCATGCGCCAGAGCACGGCGATCACCGCGACCGTGAAGAGCCACGGCAGGACGTAGAGGGCTCGGAAGATCGAACGCGAGAACCGTCCGAGCAGGGGGCTGTTGAGCATCATCGCGAACGCGAGCCCGAGCACGAGGTGGGCCGCGACACTCGTCACCGTGAAGAGGATGGTGTTGCCCGTCGCCTTCCAGAACCCGGGATCCGAGAGGATCTCGACGTAGTTCCGGATCCCGACGAACTCGGGCGACTTGTTCAGGATCACGTTGTCCTGGAACGAGTACCCGATCACCATCACGATCGGGATGATCATCAGCACGAACAGCAGGATGATCGTCGGCGAGAGGAACCCGTACGACTCCGTGGTCTTGCGCAGCTGTCGGCGTCGCCGCGACAGCGCGACCCCTGTGACGATCACCTCGGTGTCGTCGGACATCTTCAGGCTCATGGGAACCGGTGCTCCTTGGTTGGTCGGGTGCCGCACCGCACTCGTCGCGATGCGGCACCCCGTTCAGGTGGGGAGACGGAGGATCAGAACTCGCCGACCCACTCCTCCTGTGCCTTCTGGAGCGCGTCGTCGATCGACTGCTGCCCGTCGAAGGCCGACTGCAACTGCTCTCCGAGCTGACGCATCAGCTCCTCGGCGACGGGGAGCCCGGTGAACTCGTTCGCGGGGTAGCCGGCCTGATAGATCTCGAAGGCCTGTGCGAACAGCTCATCGTCTTCGACGAATGCGGGAACCGATGTCGAGTTGCCGGGGAAGGCGTTGGCCATCGTCGAGAGCTCGGAGTTGGTCTGCTCGCTCATCAGGAATTCGACCAGCTTGAACGCGGCCTCCTTGTGCTCCGAGTTCTCGGCCACGCCGATGCCCCAGGATGCGTAGGGAATGCCCCGCTCGCCGTCGTAGCCGTCTTCTGCCGGCAGCGCCGAGATCGAGAACTGCAGGTCGGGGTTCGTCTCGCGGATCAGGTTGATGTGCGCCAGCGAGTCGATCATCATTCCGACGCGGCCGTTCGTGAACTCCTCGACCTTGTCCTGCTCCTTCATCGTGAAGGACCCCGAAGCGATCGACCCGTCGTCCCACATGCTGCCGATGAAATCGACCGCAGAGGTCACGTCGTCGTTCGTCAGATCGGGCTGCCCGTCCTTCAGCATCGAGCCGCCCGAGGCCCAGACCCACGACATGACGTCGTTCTGCACGCCGTTCGGCGCCTCCAGAGAGAGCGGGAGGACCCAGCCTGAGACGTCGCCGCCGAGCGCCGAGACCTTCGACGCCGCATCCGCGAACTCCGTGCGGGTGGTGGGCGGAGCAGTGACGCCCGCCTCTGCCAGCAGGGTGTCGTTCGTGAACATCGGGTAGACGAAGTTCACGACCGGGATCATGTAGGTGCTGCCATCGACCTGGATCTGGCTGGCCAGCTCGCTGTCGTCGTAGTCGTATTCCTCCATGAGAGCGCTCAGGTCGGAGATGACTCCCTGAGAGGCGAAGTCGTTGACCCACGCGCCGTCGAGGCCGACGACGTCGGGCATGGTGCCGGATGCGGCTCCGGCGAAGAGCTGCTCCTTGGTCGATGCGTACGGTCCGCTCACGAGCTCGACCGTGATGCCGGGGTTCGCGTCTTCGAACTCGTCGATGAGCGCCCGGAACTCGCCGTCGGGGAGTTCCGGCTCCCACCACTGCGCGAATTCGATCGTGACGTCTCCGCCATCCCCGCCGTCGGTTCCGCTGTCGCCCGCCGCGCACCCAGCCACGGCCAGGACTGTCACGGCTGCTGTTGCGGCGCCGGCGAATGTGAGAATGCGTCGCCCTCGTCCCACTGTGATCATCACTTCTCCTCTTCGAGATCGTGCCGCATACGTGCTTCGATGCTTGTTCATGCGGTTTTGAGCAATGTTATGCCGTCATTTGCGGGAACGTCAAGCACTTCTTTGCGCTATTCGATGGATGTACTCACAGGTTTTCCCCCACATCGTTGTCCTGGCGGGCGCTGCAGGCGAGATCACCACCGCATCCGATCTGCGGTTTTCTGCTGAACTGTGCCGACTTTCTCGCTTCTATGTGCTAGAGATGTGTGCATGGAAGCAACAGCACCGTCGCCCAAGCGTCGCCTCCCGGCGGGCCGGAAGGCGGATCTCGCCTCTTATGTCGAGCAGGTGGGAGAGGTGACCGTCGGCGGCCTCGCCGAACACTTCCACGTCTCCATCGACACGATCCGCCGCGATCTCGACCAGCTCGACCGCGAAGGCGTCGTCATCCGCACGCACGGAGGAGCCGTCAGTGCGGAGGGGCAGCTGAAGGACCGAGCGCTCGACGTCCGCCTGCGGATGCAGACCGAGGAGAAGGAGACGATCGCGCGCCTCGCCGCGGGGCTCATCGACGACGGAGCGGTCGTGATGCTCAACGCCGGAACGACCACACTGGCCCTTGCGCGGGCGCTCCGCAACCATCGGGACCTCACGATCGCCACGAACAACCTGCGCATCCCCGCCGAGATCTCCCCCTCCGCCTTCCGTGACCTCTACGTGTTCGGCGGCGCCGTGCGGGCGATCACCCAGGCCACCACCGGACCCGTCACGTTCATGATGACGCCGGGAGGACCGGAGGTCGACATCCGCTGCGATCTGGCGCTGATCGCCGTGGGTGCCATCGACGAGGCCGGCTTCTCGACGTCGAACATGGGCGACGCGAACATGATGGCCGAGATGATCCAGCGTGCCGACCGCACCGCCATCCTCGCCGACTCGTCGAAGTTCGACCGACGACTGTTCGCCCAGGTCACGACCCTCGATCGGGCCGACTACCTGGTCACGGACGCCCCGCCCTCGCCGGACTTCGCCGCAGCGCTCGCCCAGGCGGAAGTCGAGATCGTCACGCCCTGACGCGGCGCCGTCGCAGCGAACGACGAAGGCCGCCGGGATCGCTCCCGACGGCCTTCGTGTGGGTCAGGCGGGTGCACCGCCCGGCGAGGTCAGAACCAGCCGTTGATGAGATCCCACAGCCAGTCGATGATGCCGCCGATGATGCCGCCGATACCGCCTGCACGGTTGACGGTGACCGTCGCGGTCGCCTCATCTCCGTCTGCCTGCGACACTGCGACCGTGTACTTGCCAGGCTGCGTGCTCTTGGGCACCGTCACGGAGGTCGAGAAGGTGCCGTCGGCCTTGACCTGGACGGAGCCGACCTCGACGGCCGATCCCCTCTTCGGTCGCAGCTCGACGGTCACGGTCTCACCCGGCAGGTAACCCTCACCCGTGACCGTGAGCTTCTTGCCCGCGGCCACCTTCGACGAGCCGAGGTCGATCGAGCCGGCGAACTCGACCGGTTCTTCGCCCGCGATCGTGAACGGCACCTGCACAGTCGTGCCCGTCCCGGCGACGGCGACGGTGAGCAGCTGCTCTCCGAAGACGCCCGACGGAACGGTGAAGCCGAGCGCCGCGCGCCCCGCCTCATCGGTCGTGTCGACGATCGTCGGGTCGACCGCACCCGCGGCGAGCTGCGTTCCGCCGAGCGACAGCGTCACCTCGCCCGGCGCCTGCTCCCCCGCACTGAACGCCAGAGACGAGAGCGCGACGGTCACCTGGTCGCCGGCGCTGTAGCCGTCGGCATCCGGGGCGCTGACCGAGACACCCACCGCGCGCTGCGCGAGGTCGGGAGTCGCAGTCTGGTTCGCGTCGAACCAGTCGACCATCGACTGCAGATCGATCTTGCCGGTGTCGCGCTTGCCCTCGCCCTCACGGAAGGTGAAGAAGTTGTCTCCACCCGCTGCCAGGAACGAGTTCGCGGCGACCGTGTAGTTCGCTGCCGGATCGATGGGTGCGCCGTCGAGCGTGATCGAGGTGATCCTCGAGCCCTGGGCCGCGGCGGGGTCGTAGGTGTAGACGAGCCCCTTCGACACGCCGAGCTTGAGGAACGGTCGAGCCGAACCGGCCGGCTGCCACTGCTCTTCGAGCACTCCCTTCAGCTGCTCTCCTGTGAGCGACAGCGTCACCAGCGTGTTGGCGAACGGCTGCACCGTCGCCGCCTCGCGGTAGGTGACGTTGCCGTTCGGGTCGTTCGCGTTCGACGAGGCGTACGTCAGGTTCGCTCGGATGCCTCCCGGGTTCATCAGCGCGATGTCCGCACCGGTGGACCACTTCTGCACGTCGGCGACGAAATTGCCGATGGTGGACTCGCCACCGCGGTTCTCCGAGCCGTTCGTCTGACGAGCGCGGTTGAAGTCGGCGGTGATGTCTCCGACCTTGACCGCGCCGAGCACGTCTGCCTCGGCCTTGGCCTTCGCGACGATGTCGGCGACCTCCGGAACCGCCGGGTACAGCGCGGTTCCACCGGAGGTGAGGGGCTTGATCTCATTGGTGATCGAGATCAGGTCCTTCGTCTTCGGGTCGACCTGGAGGTTCATGAGACCGAGGTTCTCGCCGTACTGACCCGCCGAGATGACCGGGCGGCCGTCGATGACGTGGTTGTACGCGAGGTGGGTGTGAGCCGACACGATCGCGTCGACGTCTTCATCGACCCCGTAGACGATCTCGCCCAGAGGCGAGTCCGGAGTGATGCTCGACAGCTCGGCGCTGGATGCGCCCTCATGGACGAGGAGGATGACGACATCCGCCTCTCCGTTGGCTGCGTCTCCGTCGCGGAGGTCGTCGGCCACGGCGTTCACCGAGTCGACGATGCTGCGCACCTCGAGATCAGCGATGCCCTCGGGGGACACGAGCGAGTCGAGGTCCTCGGTGACTGCGCCGACGAAGCCCACGCGCACGCCGTCGAGTTCCTTCACCCAGGCCGGTGCGAGCGCAGGCTCACCGGTCTCGGTGACGAACACGTTCGACGAGATGTACTCCCAGTCCGCGCGGTCCTGGACGCGGTCCCGCAGGTCTTCCCAGCCCTGGTCGAACTCGTGGTTGCCCGCAGCACTGACGTCGAGACCGGCGGCGTTGAGCGCGTCGATCGTGGGGTTGTCATCGTTGATGAACGAGGTGAACGTCGAGGCGCCGATCAGGTCGCCGACACCGGCGAAGATCGTGTTCGGGTTCTCCGCGCGGAACTGCTGCACCGCTCCCGCGACGACCGCCGCGCCTGCGGCAGCGCCGTCGGCTTCGATGCGCCCGTGGAAGTCGTTCATCGTCACGACGTCGATGCTCACCGGCGGGATCTCCGACGAGACTCCGACGATGATCGGGTCGTGGTCGCTGGAGCGGAACGGCGTGCCCGCCTCAGTGGCGCCGAACGCATAGCCGCGATCGCTCCACTCAGGAGAGTTGATGCTCCACATCCCTGCGCCCGTGATGGACTCCGCCAGCGACGGCGAGGCGAGCACGTGGTCGAGCGAGCCGAGCTCGCCGTCGAACGTGTACGTGTGCTCGCCCGGCGCCTTGTCGCGCGCGACGTCGCTCCAGCCCTCGCTCGTGAAGACCTCGATCGGGTCTTCCATCGAGTAGGCGTTGAAGTCGCCGATCAGCAGGATGTCGCTGCTTCCCGTGGTCTCCTCGATCTCCTCGGTGAATCCCTTGAGCGAATCGGCCTGCGCCACACGATCGGCGTTGAAGAAGCCCTGCCCGTCTGCAGGCTCAGTGCCGCCGCCCTCCGGGGCCGACTTGGACTTGAAGTGGTTCGCCACCACGGTGACGATGCGGCCGTCGATGTCGAACGCCTGTGCGATCGGCTCGCGGGCGTTGTTCCACACGCTCTCGTCGGTCACGGTCAGGCTGTCGCCGACCGTCTCGACAGCATCCTTCTTGTAGATGATCGCGTTGGTGATGAAGTCGGTCGTGGTCGAGTCGTTCAGCTCGTCGGGGGTGCGGACGTAGTCCCACTCCTCGCTGCCGATCGCCTCGTTGAGTCCATCGACCAGGTCGGCCAGTGCCTCGTCGAGTGTTCCGCCGAGTTTGATCGAGTTCTCGATCTCCATCAGCGACACGATCTCGGCGTCCAGCCCGTTGATCGCCGCGACGATCTTCGACTTCTGGATCTCGAACTGGGCCGAGTTCGCCGCTCCCCGGGCGTTCGCGTTCTCGCTCTTCAGCGTCGTGAAGTAGTTGAAGACGTTGAACGATGCCACCTGCACATCGCCGCCCACGACCGGAGCCGAGTCGGCGCGGGGGGTCGTCGCCTCGAAGCCCACCTTCAAGTCAGCGGCCGAGGTGCTGTCGATCGGCACGACCGGCTGCAGACGCCAGTCGTCGAAGCCGTATTGGAGCACGTACCCGTTGTCGCTGAAGTCGACGGTGTCGCCGTTGCGGACGACGAGGTCCTTGGTGAAGTACGGCTGGTCATTCGGGTGGCCGCTGTTCGAGACCTGGATCGACCATCCGTCGTCGAGCAGGATGCGGTTGGCCCGATTGGCCGCCGCGATCGCGGAGGCCTCGGCGCCGGGGCGCGCGGTCTCGGTGCTCTTGACGTTCAGGTCAGCGCCGGCGTTCAACCAGAGCGTGCCGAAGTTGTAGAGCTGGTGGCTGGAGGCGACCCGGTAGGTGCCTGCGGGCGCCACGTACATGTTCTCGTACTGCTCGCGGTCGGTGCCGACAGTGGCGTCGGGAAGAGGTGTGACCTCGGGAACGCCCACCGCTGCCTGCACCACCGAGATGCCGGCGAGCGATGCCGGGTTGAGCTGCGTCTGACCGAAGTACTCGCTGACCGAGCCGGTGATCGAGACGAGGTCACCGATCGCGAGCGTGGGAGCGAGCGCATTGAGGAAGACGAAGACGCCGTCGGATACTCCCGGCGTGGCGTCGTTCGCCCCGCCGGAGCCCTGGGTCTGGATGACGATGCCCTTGTAGCCGCCGGTGCGGTAGTCGGCCGTGACGACACCCTCGACCGTGACGGTCTGGCCGTTCAGCGGCGAGACATCGGTCGTGCCCTGCACATCGGCGATGGACACCTCAGTCGGCTCGGGGTCGGGCTCAGGGTCGGGATCGGTGCCTGGATCCGTGCCGGCGTTCTGCGGCGTGATGGTCGGCGACAGGCTGAAGTCGGCCTTGTTGTCGTCGGTGTCCTTGCCGCCGGCGCGGTTGAGCGACTTGACGTCGGTGTTCCCTGCAGGCGGCGTCGCCGCGGCGGTCTCGAACGTGTTCGAGGTGCCGTAGCCGAGCACGTCGATGACGCCGTCGACGCCCGTGACCGAGCCGGGAGTCAGCGTGATCGCTGCCGTGCCCTCGACGAGTGCGAGCGTGCCGTTCGTGCCGCTCGGGTTGAGAGTGCTCACGGTGTCGGCCGCAGGCAATGCGGCGCCGTTGGCTCCGTTGCTGCCTGCCTGCACGAGATAGTGGCCGCCGGCGGGGATGACGCCGGTCAGCGGTGCGACGCCGTTGGAGGCCGCCGTGCCCGTCGCGGATCGGTACTGCAGCGAGAGTCCGTCGAGAGTGACGGGCGTCGCCGTCGGGTTGTAGAGCTCGATGAACTTGTTCATGAACGCCGCACCGGCACTGCCTCCGGAGAGGTACGCCTCGTTGATCACGACCCCGGTTCCCGAGACGTCTGCGGCGGCTGGCGCGGCGATCAGGGCGCTGGCGCCCAGTGCGGCGACGCAGGTGGCGGCGAGAACGCCGAGACGCCCCCGACTTCTGCGGTCTGACCCGGGAACCTGGCGGTTCGCGGCGTCGGGAGCGGACATCATCTGTGTTGTCTCCTCGGGTGTGGTCTGGCGGCGGCTCTCGTGAAACCGCGGCTGTGCGAGCTCTCAGCTGACGCACATGTGAGCGAGCATACGGAGGCCTTCGGACAACCTCAACGGAGTTTTCCGATTGGTAACCAACCCCTCACCGAACGTCCGAAGGCGCCCCTGACGAAGGTGGAACATCGTGTGAGCACGCGCTCAGATGCGCGCACTTCGCCGCGCGAATGCGGGTCGAGTCAGGCGGGATCGCCGGCAGCGGCCAGGGCGTCTTCGAACTCCTCGACCTCTCGCTCCCACTGGTCCTTCGCGAGTCGATACCAGAGGTAGAACGCGAACCCGGCGAAGATCGCCCACTCTGCGGCGTAGAAGATGTTGAGCCAGTTCACCGGCGACTGCTCGTCGGGCGCCGGGGAGGAGATGTCCGTGAGACCCGCCGTCGCGGCGACCGAGGCCAGGTAGGGACGATAGACATCGAGCTCGTCGATGTCGTGCCAGTGACTCAGGAGCGCAGCGGTCGACATCCGGTCCATGCGCTGCGGATCATCCTTCGGCGGCAGGGACGGTCCCTCGTCCGAGATGACCCGTCCGATGATCGATGCGTCCGCGTCACCCTCGTTCAGCTCCACCACGGCCTCCTCGGCGACCGCCCGGTCAGCGGTCCAGCCGATGGCGACCGCTATCGACGCGCGCTCCGCGACCCGCAGCTGACCGGTCACCCAGTAGCCTTCGGCGCCGTCGTTGAATCGGCTCGACACGATGAGGAAGTCATCGGGGATCCAGGTCCCCGCCGTCTCGATCTTCTGCCCGACGAGCGGTTCGGGCAGATACTGCCCGGGCTCGACGACGTCGGTCAGCGGACGCACCTGCTCGGTCGCGCCGGCAGGGGGCGGATCCGTCTCGATCGCCCGCTCGAGCTGCCATTGGCCGAGCCACGCGAACACGCCCGCGACCACCAGGCACAGCACGAGCATCCCGATCCAGCGCCCCCGGAGCATGACCTCGCGAAGGGTAGGCGGGAACAGAGCAGCAGAAGTCACGGCGGTCGTGCGCGCCTCAGGCCTCGTACGGTGCGAGGACGACCTCGACCCGCTGGAACTCCTTGAGGTCGGAGTATCCCGTGGTGGCCATCGACTTGCGGAGCGCCCCGATCAGGTTCGACGTGCCGTCGGCGACGGGGGCAGGACCGTAGAGGATCTCCTCGAGCGTGCCGATGCCGCCGACCTCGACGCGGCGGCCGCGCGGGAGCTTCGGGTGGTGCGCTTCGGGACCCCAGTGGAAGCCGCGACCGGGTGCGTCCGTGGCGCGGGCGAGCGCGACGCCGAGCATGACCGCGTCTGCACCCATCGCGAGAGCCTTGACGATGTCGCCGGACGTGCCGACGCCGCCGTCTGCGATCACGTGCACGTAGCGTCCGCCCGACTCGTCGAGGTAATCACGACGAGCGGCGGCGACGTCCGAGACGGCCGTGGCCATCGGAGCATGGATGCCGAGAGTGGCCCGGGTGGTCGATGCCGCTCCCCCGCCGAATCCGACGAGGACGCCGGCTGCTCCCGTGCGCATCAGATGCAGTGCCGCGGTGTAGGTGGCGGCGCCGCCCACGATGACGGGAACGTCGAGGTCGTAGATGAACTTCTTGAGGTTGAGCGGTTCGTCGACGCTCGAGACGTGCTCGGCAGACACCGTGGTACCGCGGATGACGAACAGATCGACGCCGGCCGCGGCGACGGTGTCGTAGAACTCCTGCGTGCGCTGCGGAGTCAGGGATCCTGCGACGGTCACGCCGGCCTCGCGGATCTCGGCGAGGCGCTGCGTGATGAGCGCCGGCTTGATCGGCTCGGAGTAGAGCTGCTGCATGCGCGCGGTCGCCTCGCCCTCGCCGAGGGCGGCGATCTCGGCCAGAAGCGGCTCGGGGTTCTCGTAGCGGGTCCACAAGCCCTCGAGATCGAGGACGCCGAGTCCGCCGAGCTGTCCGAGCATGATCGCCGTCTGAGGGCTCACGACGGAGTCCATCGGCGCGCCGAGCACCGGGATGCCGAAGCCGAAGGCGTCGATGGTCCAGGCGGTCGACACGTCCTCCGGGTTGCGGGTGCGCCTCGAGGGCACCACCGCGATGTCATCGAACGTGTACGCGCGACGCGCACGCTTGCCTCGGCCGAGCTCGATCTCCATGGTCACCACCCCAGACTACCGGGCGCACGCGATGACACCGACGGCTGGGAGACTGAGAAGGAACTCGGGAGGCAATATGTCGGATTCCTTGGAGGTCGCCGTCATCGGCGGCGGCGTGATGGGCCTCGCGACCGCATGGGAGCTCACCCGGCGAGGGATGAAGCCCGTGGTCTTCGACCGTTTCGCCCGCGGACACCACCAGGGCGCATCGCACGGAGCGACCCGCAACTTCAACAACGCCTATGAGGAAGAGCATTACCTCGACCTGCTCGTGTGCGCGCGCGAGGGGTGGGATGCCCTCGGGCAGGCCGACGGCGAGCCGCTGCTGCGTCTGCACGGCCTGGTCACCCACGGCGATGTCGATATCGCCGCGATCGGGCGGCGTCTGATCGAGCGCGGCATCCACGCCGAGATCCTGACGGCCGGCGAGGCATCGACGCGCTGGTCGGGCATGCGCTTCGGCGATGACGTGCTGTTCTCCCGCGACGCAGGCGTCGCCCGTGCATCCGCCGCGCTGGGCGAGCTCGAGCGCCGCGTCGTCGCGGCGGGAGGCGAGGTGCGCTGGGAGACCCCCGTGACGCGCGTCGAGGAGAGCGACGAGGGCGTCGACATCGTGCTGTCCGAGAGACGGATGCGGGCAGACGTCGTCGTCGTCACGGTCGGCGCCTGGACCGAGCGGATGCTGCCGGGCATCCGACTGCCGCGCTTGAAGGTCACCGAGGAATTCCCCGGGCACTTCCTGCCCGTGGACGGATCCGCCTGGCCATCCTTCAACCACTACGTCGACACCGACCGCTATCCGGCCACGGTGTACGGCATGCCGACGCCCGGCGAGGGCGTCAAGGTCGGCTTCCACCGCGTGGGCGACGTCGTCGACCCGGACGCACGCCCGCACGCCGTCACGCATGCGCAGGCTCTCGCGGACTACGTGCGCGAGTGGATGCCCGGTCTCGATCCGGGATCCGCGGTGCCCGTCAGCTGCACCTACACCTCGACGGACGACAGCACCTTCGTGCTCGATCGGCGGGGTCGGATCGTGGTGGGTGCGGGCTTCTCGGGGCACGGCTTCAAGTTCGCACCGGGAGTGGGATCCGCTCTCGCGGACCTCGCGCTCGATCCGTCCGCTCTCGCGGCAGCGCCTTTCCGCCTGCCCTGAGTCAGCGCGCCCGCGTCACGCGACGCTCGTCCCACACCGGAACGTCGGACTCATAGACCTCGCCGTCCGACCCGAACACGAGGAACCGGTCGAACGAGCGCGCGAACCAGCGGTCGTGGGTGACCGCGAGCACGGTTCCCTCGAAGCGCTGCAGCGCGTCTTCGAGCGCCTCGGCGGACTCGATGTCGAGGTTGTCCGTCGGCTCGTCGAGCAACAGCAGGGTCGCGCCCGAGAGCTCGAGCAGCAGCACCTGGAAGCGCGCCTGCTGTCCGCCCGAGAGCGACTCGAAGGTCTGCTGCGCCTGACGCACGAGCCCGTAGCGGTCGAGCGCCGAGCTGGCTGCGTCCCTCGGCATCCCCGCCCGCCGTTCGTCTCCTCGGTGCAGGATCTCGAGCAGAGTGCGGCCGACGAACTCCGGATGCGCATGCGTCTGAGCGAACAGCCCCGGCACGACGCGCGCACCGAGCATGGCCCGGCCGCTGTGCTCGACCGGCGAGAGCTGCTCGCCAGTAGAGGTCACGTGACCCAGAGTCGGGTCCGGGTCACTGCCGCCGCGGGCCAGCAGGCGCAGGAAGTGCGATTTGCCCGAGCCGTTGGACCCGAGTACGGCGACGCGATCGCCGTACCAGACCTCCGCATCGAAGGGGCGCATCAGACCGCTGAGCTCCAGCCCGTGCGCGACCACCGCACGCTTGCCCGTGCGCGCCCCTCGCAGTCGCATGTCGAAGTCCTGAGCCGGTGGCCGCTCCTCCGGCGGCCCCACCTCCTCGAACTTGCGCAGACGGGTCTGTGCCGCCTGATACCGCGACGCGAATCCGTCGTTCGCCGACGCTTTCACCTTGAGGTTCGCGACGAGGGTGCGCAGCTTCTCGTGCTGCTCGTCCCACCGGCGGCGGAGTTCGTCGAGCCGGTCCATACGGTCGCTGCGAGCCTGGTGGTAGGTCGCGAATCCCCCGCCGTGCACCCATGCCGAAGCGCCGGCTCCGCCGGGTTCGAGGGTGATCAGACGGTCGACCGCCCGCGCCAGCAACTCACGGTCGTGCGAGACGAGCAGCACGGTCTTCGGCGTCTGTCTGAGTTGCTCCTCGAGCCAGCGCTTCGTAGGCACGTCGAGGTAGTTGTCGGGCTCATCGAGCAACAGCACCTCATCGGGGCCGCGCAGGAGCGCCTCGAGAGCGAGTCGCTTCTGCTCGCCGCCCGACAGTGTCGTGAGCTCGCGGAACCGCGCTCGCTCGTACGGGACGCCCAGCGCTGCGACCGTGCACTGATCCCAGACGGTCTCGTGCTCGTACCCGCCCGCATCCGCGTACTCGGCGATCGCCGTCGCATACGCCATCTGGGTGTCGTGCTCATCTCGCTCGATCAGCGCGTCCTCCGCCGCCTCGAGAGCCTGCGCCGCCTGGCGGATGCGCCGAGGTGCCACCCGGACGAGCAGCCCGTGAACGGTCTGACCCGGCTCGCCGTGGCCGACGAACTGGTCCATCACGCCGAGCCCACCGTCGATGGTCACGACACCGGCATCCGCGGCCTGATCGCCGCGGATGATGCGGAGCAGTGTCGTCTTTCCCGCGCCGTTGGGTCCGATGAGAGCGCTCGTCGAACCGGCTCCGACGCGGAACGTCGTCTCGTCGAGCAGCGGTCTGCCGTCAGGAAGGGTCAACGAGACCCCTGCAACATCTATGTATCCCACCGTGCGTGGCCGTCCTTCCGCCCGCCTGGCGAGCCGACCAGGCTATCAGGATCCGACGTGCACGGCGATCACACTCAGAGGCCGACGACCTGGATCACCTCGGTGCGCGGGGCCGCCGGCAGAAGCATCCGGAACTCGGTACCGACGCCCTCCCTGCTCGTCACGTCCATGGTGCCGCCGTGCGCGAGCACGATGGCACGGGTGATCGTCAGGCCGAGGCCGACTCCCGGCACCGCGTTGCGGGTCGCGGTCGACGCGCGGAAGAACCGTGTGAAGAGCATCCCCTGCTCGTCTTCGGGGATGCCGACGCCCGTGTCGCGCACGGCGATCTCGATGCCGCCGTCCACCGGGCGGACACTCGCCGTGACGCGACCTCGGGCGGCGGTGAACTTGATCGCGTTCGAGAGCAGGTTGTCGAGCGCCTGACCGATCCGGCCGGCATCCACCGACAGCAGGACAGGGCCATCCGGCACCTCTGCGACGAGCTCGATCCCCTCGCGCTGCGCGTGCGGTCCGGACGAGGCGACGGCGCTGCGCGTGAGCTCGGCGACGTCGACCTCACGGCGCTCGAGCGGGAATCTGCCGGACTCGACCTGGGCCGTGAAGAGCAGGTCGCCCACCAGGCTCAGCAGTCGCTGCGCGTTGCGCTCGATGATGTCGACGAACTCCTGCTGATCCGTCGTGAGGGGCTGGGCCGGATCGTTCTGCAGGAGGTCGAGGAATCCGATGATCGCGCTCAACGGTGTCCGCAGCTCGTGGGAGATCATCCCGACGAATTCGTCCTTCATTCGGGCGACCTCGACCGCCCGTGTCTCATCGGTGATCACCAGCAGGTAGCCGTGCCGCGAACCGTCGGAGTCCTGATACGGGGTGACGGTGACGCGCGCGGGAACTGTCGACCCACCAGCGGTCGCCACATCGATGTTCGAGTCCACCGGCAGTCCGGCATCCGCATCGGCGAACAGGGTCCGGAGCCCTGGGTGCACCTGATCGGCCGTGTGCCGCGCGCCCTCCGGCGCGAATTGCGCGAGCACGGTGGCTTCGAAGAACCGGTCGACACGGACGTGCTCCAGCGCCTCCGGCACAGACATGCCCAGCAGACGCACGGCACCCGGATTCCATGCGGTGATCGTGCCGTCGTTGTCCGTGGCGATCACGGCCTGCCCGGTGATCGAGTTCCACAGGCTCGTGAAGGACTCGGACAGCGAACGGTACTGCTGCTCGCGCGCGCTCAGCTGTTCGAGGATGACCTGGTTCGCCGCGAGGGCTGCCGTGCGCTCGACGACGAGCGCCTCCGCCTGCGACGTGCGCTGTCGCTGCAGCCGCGACAGCTCGTTCACGATGGCGCCGACCGTCGCGAACACCAGCGGACTGATGACTCCGCGCAACCACGCGATGGGATCCTCGGGCGGGTCGATGAAGTTCGGCATCAGGAGCGCGATCGACGTGAACACCCCGACGATGAGGACCTGCCTGCGTCCCGGAGCAGCCGCGACCCAGATCACCGGAAGGAGGACGAAGGCGGAGAAGAGCGACGCCGTTCCGCCGGTGCCCGTCCTGATCGCCCCGAGACCCAGGATGTCGATCATGGGGATGAGCATCACGACCCAGCCCTCGTACACACCACGCATCGAGAGCACTGCGGCGAGCGCCGTCACTGCGGCGATGATGACGAGCCCGAAGACCGCGAAGGCCGGGTTGGTCACGGAAACCCCCGGAACGGTCCACATGAGCACGGCTGCCACGGCGACCGCGATCGCGGTCGGACTCTGCTTCATCAGCGGGGTCGGGTTGTCGAAGTAGCGGCGCCATCCGGTTTCCATCGACTGCTGCACGGAGCTCGTCGGCGTCATCGTGTCACATCTCTCAGGAGCGCTCGCAGATCCGCACCGATGATCGGCTTGGGGAGTGCGGCGTCGGCGTCGGGATAGTCGGCGACGTCGAGCACTGAGCTCACGATGAGGAAGCAGTCCGGGAGACGGACCCTGATGAGACGCGCCAACTCCGCGCCGCTGATGCCGGGGAGCAGCAGATCGAGCACGGCGACGACGGGAGAGATCGTCGCGAACGCTGCGATCGCGGATTCGGCATCAGCCGCCACGAAGACGTCGAACCCCTCGCGGTCGAGATAGCGCTTCAGCAGCGCCGCCTGATCTGCGCTGTCCTCGACCACGAGGGCCAGCGGCCGCCCGGTCATCGCAGGAACAGCTCTCGCACGATCACGACGACGACGACGATTCCCAGGGCGAGGAGCGCCTGCGGGATCAGGAGCTTCTCGCGACGCGCGTCGGCGGTGATCTCCTCCTCCTCCGCCGCTCTCGAAGGCGCTTCGGTCATGAGTCGACCCGTCCGATCTTCTCGGTCTTGATCCATGCGGCGTCAGCGTGGCGCCACTCCTTGATGTACGAGTCCACGGTGATGGCGCAGAGCAGCGAGCCATATCCGCAGATGTAGAGCAGGAGGCCCGCGAAGAAGCGTCCTCCTGGCAACCGCTCGACCGCGCGGGCGAGCCAGATGCCGAGCATCGAGATCGGGCCCCACAGATAGAAGACGACCGCCCAGGTGAACCGGGTCTCATCCGTGACGGCGAGACCGAGATCGTTCAGCCCCGCCTCGAACAGCCAGGGGAACAGGGCGATCGCCATGAGGATCAGCGCGCCGAGGCCCGGGAACATCAGCGCCTCGCGCCAGGATTGCCGGCCGATGCGCCCGTCGAGCTGAACCGCATAGAGCATCGAGAACAGATAGATGCAGGCCGCGGAGATCCACATGAAGCGGAAGACGAACTCCGCGATCTCGCTGTGCAGGATGAGCAGCACGAGCAGAGCGCTGGCGGCGAGGATCATGAACGCCGGCAGCAGCAGGATGGTGAACCACGCGAGGCCGAACGCGAAGCTGCCCAGGTTGTGCACCCTGCTGGGTCGGAACCACAGATGGCGGTAGATGGACGTGAGCTGCACGTTGCCTCTGGCCCACCGCAGCCGCTGCTTCCAGAGACTGTCGATCGTCCGGGGCTCCTCGGCCAGCACGACCGCGTGGGGCTCGAAGACCATGCGGCGTCCTGCCAGCTGGCCCTCGAACGTCGTCATCGTGTCCTCGGCGAGCGTGCCGGTCGGGATCCGACCGCCGATGGCCTCGAGGTTCGCCCGCGAATGCAGCTGCGCGCCGCCGGCCAGGCATGCGATCGCTCCCCCGACGTTCTGGGTGCGCCGGGCCGAGAGCTGTCCGATCACGTACTCGATCGCGATGAACCGGGTGAGGTAATTGCGGTCGCGACTGCCCTCGGCGATGTAGGCGGTGACGGCCCCGACCTTCTCGTCGGCCAGGTGCCGACTCATCTTGCGCAGAGAGTCCCGCGCGAAGATGACGTCGGCGTCCATGATCAGGACCGCTTCGGTCCATTCGTCCGCGAGCACGATGTCGAGCCCGTGATTGAGGGTGTGCGCCTTGCCCTCTCCGCCCTTGTCGCGGCGCAGGTGCACCACTCTCCCGGGGAACGCGGCAGCCTTCGCTGCGACCACCTCCGGGGTGTCGTCGGTCGAGGCATCGTCGATCACGAAGATGCGCAGGCGGTCAGCAGGGTATTCGAGCTGCATCAGGCGTTCGATCGCCTGCCCCAGAACCAGCCCCTCGTTCCAGGCCGGGATCAGCACGGCGACGCGCGGATGATGGGGCGCGGCCCGGCTGTAGTGGTTCCGGAACGCATGGATCGGAAGGACCAGGAACTGGAGGCCTGTGTTGATCACCGGAAGGGTCCCGACGAGCACGCACACGAGGAGGAGCACGACGACGACGGTCTCGAGCCAGCTCAGATCGACCATCAGCGAGCCCTCCATCCGTCGAGGATCTCGGCCACGCGCGAATAGCGCCCGACGTCGGAGGCCAGATGGCTGTCGGTGGATGCGACGATCTCAGCGCCGGCGCTGTGCAACGCGTCGAGGAGCGGGATGCCGGGGCACCCCCACTTCTCGTTCACCTCGACGATCGTGTCGGTCTCGGCCGCCGTCTTCGCCCAGGCCGAGACGCGCTCGGCACCGAGGTCGTCCTCGGAGAGCCCGATCTTCGGCAGGATCGAGAAGCAGTGCGCCAGCTGGTTGCCCGGATGGCGACGCATGGCCTCGATCAGCGCGGAGACCAGCTGATCGAGCGCGTGCTCCGGGGCCCAACCGCCCTCGATCCGCTCTCGCACGGTGCTCGGGCCGAGCGGTCCGTCGACGTCGGGGAACTGATGGTCGGCGATCAGGATGCGGTCGATCCCGGTGGGCAGATCGGGGATGTCGAGATCGCCCGATGCATCGAGGATCTTCGCCTCGACACCGGTCAGCACGGTGAGTCCGTCCGGCACCTGCAACGCCCTCACCGCGGCGAGATACTCGGGCACCCACGACGTCGAGCGGCGCACATGATCGACCAGGCGCACGGTCGTGAGCCCCGCCGCCGTGGCCGCCGCGACGTTCTCGGCGAGGGTCGAGACCGCGTCGTCCGAGAACGTCGAGTGCACGTGGTGATCGCCTCGGAGCAGCCCGTGGGTCACAGTTCCTCCTGATGCCCCGCGTGCGCCGAGACGAGGACTTCGTCGACCTCGAGGATCACGTCCTCGAGGAAACGCACCGTGGCGACCTCGCGGAAGGGGATCTTCGCCGGGATCTCACGACCGAGGAACAGGTCGGCGACGAGCGAGGGGATGTCGACCCCTGCGGCGATGGTGAGCGGAAGCGCACCGGGGAACCGCGGATTCACCTCGAGGAGGACGGCCCGGCCGCTCCGGTCGCGCCGGAGCTGCACGTTGGCGACGCCCACGAGCCCGATGGCGCGTGCGATCGACGCCGCGGCGCTCTCGAGCTCGTCGTCGTGCACCGTGCGTCCGGCGATCGCGACACCCGAGTCGACCCTGGCACGGGTCCGGGGCACAGCAGCCACCACCGAGCCCGAGGCGTCTGCGATGACGTCGACCGAGTACTCCTCGCCGGGGAGGAAGTCCTGCACGATGAGTCCTTCGTCGTCGGGCAGTGCTTCGAGCGACGCCCGATCGGGGACGAGTCGCACGCCTCGGCTGCCCGCGCCCTGGCGTGGCTTGGCGAAGGCCGGGAACTCCCAGTCGACCGCCAGTGCGTCGGGACCCGCGAGCACGGTTCGCGGGGTGAGTCCCGTCGCCTCGCAGCGCTCAGCGAGCAGCAGCTTGTCGAGCGCCACGGACAGCGTGTCCTGCGACGGCGCGGCGAGCACTGCCGGGGCGAGCTCGTCGCGTCGGCCGGCGAGGGCCGCGAGCTCGACATCGACCGTGGAGATCACGAGATCGAGCTGATCCTCCTCGACCATGCGGGCGATCGTCGAGACGAAGTCCTCGTCGCGTCCCGGTGGCACGAGCCGCCGGTGCGTCGGCGGCACGAGGTAGATCCCGCTGGCCCAGCCGTCCATGTCGGCTGCGAAGACCTCGAGGTCGGATCGGCCAAGGAGCGAGCGGATCACAGCCACGCCGGCGGGGCCTCCTGCACCGGTCACCAGCACGCGCGCAGCCATCAGCTCTCCTTCCGAGTGAGCTCGTGGGCGCCGATGAACTCGGCGGTCTCGCGCACGACCTCGAGCGGCTCCACGGCGGCTCCACCTCCGAAGCGCGACCAGTATCGAGCGGTGGCTGTCACGAATTCGGGCTCGAGATAGTCGCGGGTCGCCGTCTGCGAGCCGAAGCACTCGAGCAGCCTCAGCTTCTGGCCGAGGTACTGGTCGATGCGCACGAAGCGCGTGGGGCGGAAGTCGATCGTCGCCGAGGGGCTCTGATAGCAGGCGACTGTGCCCACCCGGCGGGTCGCGGCGATCGTCGCCTCGCTCACCGCACGGTGGTCTTGGTGGCGATCGTTCGACGAGTGCGTGTACACGATGGTCGGCTGCACCTCCTGCACGACCTCCTCGATCAGCCGCACCGTGGTGCCGCCGCCGGAGATCTCGGTGTCGATGAGGTCTTTGACGAACAGCCGCGCGCCGAGGATCTCGGCCGACGCGAGCGACTCATGCTGTCGGCTGTCGGCGTCTCCGCCGCGTGCACCTCTCGACAGGGTGAGGATGGTGATGGCATCACCGGCCTGGGCGTGCGCAGAGAGGATCCCACCCACGCCGATCTCGACATCGTCGGGGTGCGCGCCGATGGCGAGCACGACCTCCTTGGTGCGGCCGGCCTCACGTCGCGCTCGGCCTTCTGTCGCGAGCCGCAGGACAGCTTCGACGAGCTTCAGGTTGTCGAGCGGCTTGGTGAGGAACTCGTCGGCCTGCGCGCGCAGGGCCGACACCGCGTACTCGACCGAGACGTGCGCGGTCATCACGATCACAGGCAGCAGCGGATCGTCGCGACGCAGCTCTGCGAGCAGCTCGAGGCCGTCGAGACCGGGCATCTCGATGTCGGTGACGACCACGTCAGGGGTGAACGTCTCGAGTCGCTCGACAGCGGAGCGGCCGTCGTGTTCGACCACGACCTCGCAGCCCGCGCGTCTCTCGAGCACGGTCTTCACGAGCAGGGCGACGTCGGCGTCGTCGTCGACGACGAGGACGCGGGGAGCATCCTGAGGCATATATGCGGCTCTCATTGGGGAAGTCCCCTGCCGGTCACTGTCCGGAGTGTCTCTCTGCGCCCTTCGCGCCGGGAGCTCGAGGGGAAGTCGAGCGGGTTTCTCTAAATACTGGCATACCAACACACTCGAACGAGGATGCAGCACGACAGAGGGCCGGATGCTGTCGCATCCGGCCCTCTGTCGATCACTGTCTCAGCGCTTGTAGTTCGGCGCCTCGACGACGATCTGCACGTCGTGCGGGTGCGACTCCTTGAGCCCGGCCGGAGTGATGCGCACGAACTTGCCGCGCTGCTTGAGCTCCTCGATCGTGCGGGCGCCGACATAGAACATCGACTGACGCAGTCCGCCGACGAGCTGGTAGGCGACGGCACCGACCGGACCGCGATACGGCACCTGACCCTCGATGCCCTCGGGGATCAGCTTGTCGTCGCTCGGTACATCGGCCTGGAAGTAGCGGTCCTTCGAGTACGAGGTCTGCTTGCCGCGGGTCTGCATGGCTCCGAGCGAGCCCATGCCGCGATACTGCTTGAACTGCTTGCCCGACTGGAACACGATCTCGCCCGGCGACTCGTCCGTGCCGGCGAGCAGCGAGCCGAGCATCACGGCGTCGGCACCGGCGACGAGGGCCTTGGCGATGTCGCCCGAGTACTGCAGCCCACCGTCGGCGATCACGGGCACACCGGCGGGGCGTGCCGCAAGCGATGCCTCGTACACCGCGGTGACCTGCGGCACGCCGACACCGGCGACGACGCGAGTGGTGCAGATCGAGCCGGGCCCCACGCCCACCTTGACGGCGTCGACGCCCGCGTCGACGAGCGCCTGGGCGCCCTCGCGAGTCGCGACGTTGCCGCCGATCACGTCGATGTGCGCGAAGCTCTCGTCGGCCTTGAGCCGCTTGACGAGATCGATCACACCCTGGGACTGGCCGTTGGCCGTGTCGACCACGAGCACATCGACGCCGGCATCGCGCAGCGCCTCCGCGCGCTCCCAGGCGTCTCCGAAGAAGCCGATGGCGGCACCGACGCGCAGGCGACCCTGGTCGTCCTTCGTGGCCAGCGGGTACTTCTCGCTCTTGTCGAAGTCCTTGATGGTGATGAGGCCAGCGAGCTTGCCGTCCTCATCGATGAGCGGCAGCTTCTCGACACGGTGATGTGCGAAGAGGGCGATGACCTCGCCCGCGGCCACGCCCACCGGTGCGGTGACGAGTCCCTCGGACGTCATGACGTCCTTCACGAAGGTGGTCTGGCGCTCGAAGCCCGACACGAAGCGCATGTCGCGATTCGTGATGATACCCACGAGGCGTCCGTCGGCGTCGACGACCGGAAGGCCGGAGATGCGGTACTTGGCGCAGAGCGCGTCGACCTCTTCGACGGTCGCATCGGGCGACGTCGTGATCGGGTCGGTGATCATGCCCGATTCGCTGCGCTTGACGCGGTCGACGTGCGCGGCCTGATCGGCGATCGAGAGATTGCGATGCAGGATGCCGATGCCGCCCTCTCGTGCCATCGCGATGGCCATCCGAGACTCGGTGACGGTGTCCATCGCGCTGGACAGCAGCGGTGTCGCGACCGAGATCCGGCGAGTGATCCGCGACGAGGTGTCGGCCTCGCTGGGGATGACGTCGGTGTGCCCCGGGAGGAGCAGCACATCGTCGTACGTGAGTCCGACGAAGCCGAAGGGGTCGTGCTGGTCCATGGATTGTCCTCCTGCGGGCGCGATCTGGGGGCGAGGGTGTACCAATTCTAAGCGCCGGGAGGCTGAGGAAATTCCCGTGCTCACTGTTCTCTCGATCCATCCGGCGCCCCCGCATCTCCGAACGATTTCTGTGCGGCGTGCACGTGGCTGCGCGTCTTCGTGGTAGGAACGACTGCACCGTGAGCAGATCGTGGTCTGGTTGAAACAGAACCGACACATTACGCTCATACCGTCGTACATCAAGGTTGATGAACCACACAGCCTTGGCCTGCGCACCGAAACAGGAGGCTCTGTGAGTCCAATGACCTCGACAATGAGGCGAGCAGCTCCCGTGGTGATCGCCCTACTCGGCTTTCTCCTCGCGGCGACCATGGTGCTCTTCGGCGCACCCGGAGCGGCAAGTGCGGCAGTACCCGATACGCCCGGCGCGGACCAGGAGGAGACGGACTTCTACTTCGCCGGAGTGATCAAGTTCGACGACGTCGCCGTTCCCGACGTGACGATCTCCGTCGAAGGCGGCGGCTTCGAGGCTGAGACCGTCACCAACGCCGAGGGCGCCTGGCGTCTGTACGTGCCCGAGAAGGACGAGTACACGCTGACCGTGGACGAGAGCACCCTTCCGGACGGAGTCATCGTCGATGCCTCGCTGCTCCCCGAGGGGACGCAGCCGATCCAGGGCACCACTGCCTCGTTCGACGCCGAGTTCGGTCTCACCGGATCGAAGATCCTCAACCTGTTCCTCGGTGAGGGCGAGCGACAGACGACCTCCTTCGTGGATCAGCTGGTGGAGCGCATCATCAACGGCCTGAACTTCGGGCTGCTGCTCGCGCTGGCGGCGATCGGAGTCTCCCTGATCTTCGGCACCACGGGCCTCACCAACTTCGCTCACGCCGAGATGGTCACCTTCGGCGCCATCGTCGCGGTCATCTTCGGCACGTTCGTCGGTCTACCCATGTGGCTCACGATCCCGATCGTGTTGCTCCTCGGAGCCGCCCTCGGCTGGGGATTGGACGCGGGATTGTGGCGCCCCCTTCGTCACCGAGGGATCGGCATGGTGCCGCTGATGATCGTCAGCATCGGACTGTCGCTGTTCCTCCGGTACCTGTTCCAGTTCTTCCTCGGAGGATCGACGACGCAGCTGCCAGGATCGGATTCTGCGAAGATCCAGATCCTCGGACCGATCAAGCTGTCCACCGTCGACATGATGTCGATGGGAATCAGCATCGTCGTCATCATCGCTGTCGCCTTCTGGCTGCTCCGCACTCGAGTCGGCAAGGCCACCAGGGCGATCTCCGACAACCCGGGCCTCGCTGCGGCATCGGGAATCAACGTCGACCGAGTCATCCGCACCGTGTGGATCCTGTCCGCATCTCTGGCTGGACTGGCCGGCGTGCTGTGGGGCTACTTCCGCCCCGGCGTCAAGTGGGACATGGGCGTGCACATCCTTCTGCTGATGTTCGCCGCAGTGACTCTGGGCGGACTCGGCACCGCGTTCGGCGCACTCATCGGAGCGCTCATCGTCGGCATCCTGGTCGAGGTCTCCACTCTGTGGTTGCCCTCTGACCTCAAGTACGTCGGAGCACTCGTCGTGCTCATCCTCATCCTGCTGGTCAGACCGCAGGGCATCCTCGGTCGTCGCGAGAGAATCGGTTAGGGGCAGGAATGGACTGGGGCGGAATCCTCAACAACACCGCGGGCTGGTTGTTCAGCCCGACAACGATCGCCTACGCGCTCGCTGCCACCGGCCTGGCCGTGCACTTCGGGTACTCGGGTCTTCTCAACTTCGGCATGGCCGGCTTCATGGCCATCGGCGCATACAGCTACGCCATCTCGATCCTGTCGTTCGGCCTCCCCTGGTGGATGGGCATCATCGTCGGCATGATCGGGGCCTCGATCTTCGCGGTGATCCTCGGCATACCCACGCTGCGTCTGCGGGCGGACTATCTCGCCATCGTGACCATCGCGGCGGCCGAGATCGTGCGTCTGCTGTTCACGACCACGGCCTTCGACGAGTTCACGAACTCCGCTGACGGTCTGGGCGGATATCACGCAGGCTTCCGAGCGGCCAACCCGTTCCCGGAGGGCACTTATGGCTTCGGTCCGTGGACGTACACCGCCGATGCCCTGTGGGTGCGGGTGTTCGGACTCGGGCTGCTGGCCATCGCCGTGCTGATGGTGTGGGCGCTCATGCGCAGCCCCTGGGGCCGCGTGCTGAAGGGCATCCGTGAAGACGAGGACGCCGTGCGCTCGCTCGGCAAGAACGTCTTCAGCTACAAGATGCAGGCGCTCGTGATCGGCGGCATCTTCGGATCGCTCGGCGGACTCGTGTTCGCGCTGCCGAGTGCCGTGGTCCCTGCGACCTACACGACGAGCCTCACCTTCTTCATCTGGACGATCCTGCTGCTCGGCGGAGCCGCGACCGTGTTCGGTCCGGCGCTCGGCTCGGTCATCTTCTGGGTCATCATGGCGTTCCTCGACGGCGTGCTTCCGGCACTCGCGGCCGAAGGGATCCTGCCGATCTCGTCGATCCAGGCGGGCACGCTGCGCTACGTCCTCGTCGGACTCGCGCTGATGCTTCTCGTGATCTTCCGTCCCCAGGGCATCCTGGGCAACAAGAGGGAGCTGACCTTTGTCAAATAACTCGCCAGCCGATGCGACGCCCGAGACCGGCAGCGTCCGTCGCCCGAAGACGGGAGGGCTCGCCACTGGTCCTGCCGCCCCCGGGGTGCCGAAGGTCGACCCGATCCTGGTCGCCGACGGCGTGACGCGGAGGTTCGGCGGCCTGACGGCCGTCGATATCGACCACGTGGAGATTCCGCGCGGGGCCATCACGGCTCTGATCGGCCCCAACGGCGCCGGCAAGACCACGCTCTTCAACCTGCTCTGCGGTTTCGACAAACCGAACTCGGGCACCTGGTCGTTCGATGGGACCGATCTGAGTGGCGTGCCGTCGTTCAAGGTCGCTCGTATGGGTCAGGTGCGCACGTTCCAGCTCACGAAGTCGCTGTCACTGCTCACGGTGCTCGAGAACATGAAGCTGGGGGCGCCCCATCAGAAGGGCGAGCGTTTCCTGCAGAGCATGTTCCCCTTCTTCTGGCGTCAGCAGGAGGGCGAGATCGAGGAGAAGGCCAAGGGCCTCCTGGCGCGGTTCAAGCTGGATGCGAAGGCGGAGGATTACGCCGCGTCGCTGTCAGGCGGTCAGCGCAAGCTCCTCGAGATGGCCAGAGCGCTCATGAACGACCCGACTCTGGTGATGCTCGACGAGCCCATGGCGGGGGTCAACCCGGCGTTGACCCAGTCCCTGCTCGACCACATCCTCGACCTCAAGGGCCTGGGCATGACGGTTCTCTTCGTCGAGCACGACATGCACATGGTCCGCCACATCGCCGACTGGGTGATCGTCATGGCAGAGGGACGCGTGGTCGCGGAAGGACCGCCGGAAAATGTCATGCAGGACAAAGCGGTGATCGACGCCTACCTGGGCGCTCATCAGGACGTCGACCTCGGTGAGGTCACCGGACGCATCGCGGTCGTCAGCGAGGAGGCGGCGCGTATGCGCGCCGAGATCGCCGACGAGTCCGAGGCCGAGCTCGAGGCAGAAGAGGAGAGCAAGTGAGCACCGCATCCAGGGCCGCCGACTCGACGGAAGCCGCACGCACCGACCGGGTCGTCGTCGAGGTCTCGAACCTCACCGCCGGCTATCTGCCCGGCATCAACATCATCAACAAGGCGAACCTGATCGCCCACAAGGGCGAGCTGATCGGGATCATCGGCCCGAACGGCGCCGGGAAGTCGACGCTGCTGAAGGCCATCTTCGGAATGGTGGAAGTACGCGAGGGCGACATCACCGTGAACGGCGAGAGCATCGTCGGGCTGAAGTCCGACAAGCTGGTCTCCCGAGGCGTGGGGTTCGTGCCGCAGACGAACAACGTGTTCCCTTCGCTCACGATCGAGGAGAACCTCCAGATGGGGCTGTACCAGAACCCCAAGGTGTTCTCCGAGCGGCTGGAGTTCGTCACCGGCATCTTCGCCGAGCTCGGCCAGCGCCTGAAGCAGCGAGCAGGCTCGCTCTCCGGTGGTGAGCGGCAGATGGTGGCGATGGGGCGGGCGCTCATGATGGATCCGGCGGTGCTGCTGCTGGATGAGCCGTCTGCAGGTCTCTCCCCGGTGCGTCAGGACGACGCCTTCATTCGCGTCTCTGACATCAACAAGGCCGGTGTCACGACGATCATGGTCGAACAGAACGCTCGACGCTGCCTGCAGATCTGTGACCGCGGCTACGTGCTCGATCAGGGCCACGACGCCCACACGGGAACAGGACGCGAACTGCTGAACGACCCCAAGGTCATCGGTCTCTACCTCGGCACTCTCGGCCAGGACGACTGAGCAACCTCTGAAGGCAGTCAGACGCCCCGGGACCCGTGAGGATCCCGGGGCGTCCTCTGTGTCACGCCGTGGCGTCTCTCTGCACCCCGGCCGCTGGTCTCCCCCGGCCGCTTGTCCTAGTGCGCCCTGCGGGGCCCGCGTGCGTCACGCAGGCCACTGCTCCCGGCACAGAGAGGGCCCCGGGCGGAATCGCCCGGGGCCCTCTCTGCGCACGCGTGTCAGTCGATACGCGTGTGCATGTTGTCGGCCCCGTACTGGAAGACACCGATGGTGGCTTCGGTCGGGTCGCCGGCGTCATCGAATGCGACTCCGCCGGAGTAACCGTCGTAGTCTGCCGTGCCACCGTCGAGGATGATGTCGGCGCATGCGGCGAACGTGTCGCACTTCTCGCCGTCACCCGAACCGCCCGAGACCTCCTGCAGCTTCCCTGCGATCTCGGCCGGGTCGCTCGAGTTCGCGGCCAGTGAGGCGAGCGAGAGCAGCACGACAGCGTCGTACGACTCGGCGGCGTAGTTGAAGTCGACGAGTTCTGCACCGTCGCCCTGCTCCAGCCACTGCGCCTTCAGCCGGTCCTGGAAGTCGTCGGCGAGCACCGGCCCGGGCTGTGTGCCCTTCGATCCCTCGATCGGCACCGACATGTCGGTTCCCCACTGCGAGATGTTGCCGTCGACGAAGTAGAAGTTCGAGCCGTCGAAACCGCTGTTGACGAACGACGGAACGATCGTGGAGGTCTCCTCGAAGCCGATCACGGCGATCGAATCAGGGTTCTGCGCCAGGATCGACGAGACCTGTGCGCTGAAGTTCGTGTCTCCGGCGTTGTACGACTCGCTGGCGACGACCTCGCCACCGCTGGCGGTGAACGTCTCGTTCACGACGGCCTCGAGGCCGGTGCCGTAGGCGTCGTTGAGGTAGATGATGCCGAGAGAGGCGGCGCCGTCTTCAGCGATCAGGTTGCCGAGCACCTCGCCCTGGAGAAGATCGCTCGGGGCGGTGCGCCAGTAGAGTCCGTCGTCGTCCCACGTCGTGAAGTCCGGCGAGGTGTTCGCCGGCGAGAAGGTGATGACACCGGCGCCGACAGCCTGGTCGAGGAAGAGCTTGGTCACACCCGACGACGCGGCACCGATGAGCGCCTGCACGTCGGAACCGAGGAGACGCGGGACCGTGGTCTCGTACGCCTTGTTGTCGGGGTCACCCGAATCGCCGTACTCGACCTCGACGGTGATGCCCTTGGCAGCCTCGTTGACCTCCGCGGTCGCGAGTCCGACGCCGGCTTCCTCGGGCGGGCCGAGGTAGCTGAGCGCGCCGGTCTGCGGGAGCACGGTGCCGATGCTGAGTGTGAGATCCTCTCGTTCCGCCGGATCGGGCGCCGAGGATTCCGTCGAACCTGTGTCCCCGGAACATCCGGCGAGGATGAGTGCGGCGGCACCGATGACGGCGACAGTGCCGAATCGCTTGCGCGCACGCGAGCCAATGAGAATGCTCATGTTGCTCCTTATGTTCAGACGACGGAGCTCAGAGCGCTCTGCCGTTCTCACAAAGGTAATCGTGCGGATGCTTCGCGATTGTTGCGATGCGTTAACGGTGTGAAACAGTCCGGTCTCGGATGGATAACGGCATCCGTCGCTGACGCTTGGCCGCGAGCAGCAGGTCGACGACGAAAACGGCTATCGCGATCCAGACGATCACGAAACCGAACCAGCGCTCGAGCGGCATCGGCTCGCCGAGCACCACCGCGCCGATGATGAACTGCATGACGGGCGTGACGAACTGGATCATCCCGATGATGGTCAGGTTGATGCGTCGGGTGCCGGCGGCGAACAGCAGCAGCGGCACCGCCGTCGCCACTCCCGCGAAGGCGAGAAGCACCGCATGCCAGACGCCGTAGGCGCCCATCGTGATTCCTTCAGGCGTGGCGGCGACGAGGATCAGCTGCACGACGGCGATCGGGATCAGCCAGAACGACTCGAGAGTGAGACCGCTGATCGCATCGACCGCGGGGCCGATCTTCTTCTTGATGAGTCCGTAGACGCCGAACGAGGCCGTCAGCGAAAGAGCGATCCACGGGAACGAGCCGTAGAAGAGCACGATCACGATCACAGCGACCGCGGCGATGCCGATCGCGGCCCACTGCAGCCGGCGGATGCGCTCCTTGAGCACGAACACGCCGAGCAGCACCGTGGTGATCGGGTTGATGAAGTACCCGAGGCTGGTCTCGACGACATGCCCCGAGAGGGTGCCGATGAGGAACACCTGCCAGTTGACGTAGATCAGGACACCGGCGAGAGCGGTCCATGCCAGCAGCCTCGGCTGTCGGACGATCGCACCGAACGCGGCCCAGCCGCGCGTCACGGTGAGAAGCAGCAGACAGAAGACGAGCGACAGCAGCACCCGCCACGCGACGACCTCCCACGGCCCCGTCGGCACGAGCAGCAAGAAGTAGAGGGGCAGCACGCCCCAGAGCAGGTACGCACCCCCTGCGTACGCGACTCCCGCAGTCTGAGCGGCTCGGGATGCGGCGTTCGTCGGGGTCACCGCACAACACTATGCCCGTCGTCGAGCGGTATCGCTCCCGCAGCGGTCGTCGACCGGACATTGGCAGGAATCGATGCCGCGGTGGCGCATATCCCCGGCCTTTCCCGGCCACATGGACACGGTGCCGGGACGCAGGAAGGCCCGGATGCGTGATGCATCCGGGCCTTCCGAAGACGTTGTCTCAGCGGACGACGACTGCGAGCACGTCGCGAGCCGACAGGACGAGGTACTCGTCTGCGCCGAACTTCACCTCGGTGCCGCCGTACTTGCTGTAGAGCACACGGTCGCCCACGGCGACGTCGAGCGGAACGCGGTTGCCGTTGTCATCGATGCGGCCGGGGCCCACGGCCACGACCTCGCCCTCCTGGGGCTTCTCCTTGGCGGTGTCGGGGATGACCAGGCCACTCGCGGTGGTCTGCTCTGCCTCGACCTGCTGGATGACGATGCGATCCTCGAGCGGCTTGATGGAAACCGACACGGTCTACCTCTTCTTTCTTGACGCTGACAGGAAGACTTTTCGCACTCTCAACCCGAGAGTGCTAATTCAGTCTAGGCGCTCCGCTGGCACTCACGCAATGCGAGTGCCAATGGAGCGAACGTGCCGCCGCCTAAGCTGGACGCGTGGAGATCTCCGAGCTGCGCGCCCTGCTCACCCCCGAAGGCTTGAAGGCGCTGGACCGCCTCGGCCCGGTCGATGAGATCGCCGACGTCGCTCGCATCGTCTCTCGGCTGCGCGCCGCCGGGCACTCCCCCGAACTGGTCTCGGCCGTAGTGGGCCAGGCGCGTCTGCGCGCCAAGGCGAAGGGCAAGTTCGGCGACTTCGCATCGCGGATGCTGTTCACCCGCGCCGGGCTCGAGCAGGCCACTCGACTGGGCGTCGCCGCACGGCATGCGCAGCGGCTGCGTCGGGCCGGCATCACCCGCGTGTCCGACCTCGGCTGCGGCATCGGCGGCGACTCGCTCGCCTTCGCCGGTGCCGGACTCGACGTGATCGCCGTCGATGCCGACGAGGTGACAGCGGCGATCGCCGCCTACAACCTCGCGCCCTTCGGAGACAGCGCCGTCGTGACGCACGGCACCGCCGAGGCCCACGTGCCGGTCGACGGCGACGAGACCCAGGCCATCTGGATGGACCCGGCCCGCCGCACCGCGGGGCATGGCGAGACGCGGCGTGTGTCGTCCGATGACTACTCTCCCTCGCTCGACTGGGCCTTCGATGTGGCCTCCCGCACCTCGACCGGCATCAAGCTCGGTCCCGGGCACGACCGGGACTCGCTCCCCGTCGACGCCGAGGCGCAGTGGGTGAGCGCAGAGGGCAGCGTCGTCGAGCTGGTGCTGTGGACGAGAGCGCTGGCTCGCGACGGCATCCGCCGCTCCGCCCTCGTGATTCGCGGCGAGCGCTCGCACGAGCTCACCGCGGGAGCGGATGCCGAGGATGCGCCCGTGCGTGAGCTCGGCGACTTCCTGCACGAGCCGGACGGCGCGGTGATCCGGGCGCGCCTGATCGGCGACGTCGCGCGCAGTCTCGACGCGGGGATGCTCGATGAGCGAATCGCCTACCTCACCTCCGACACGGCGCTCACGAGTCCGTTCGTGCAGTCGTTCCGGGTGCGCGAGACGATGCCCGCCAATCCCAAGGCCATCAGCGCCGTCCTCAAGGCCAACGATGTCGGCTCGCTCGAGATCAAGAAGCGCGGCATGGACATCGATCCCGCGACCTTCCGCAAGAAGCTGACGCTGCGCGGCGATCGGTCGGCGACGCTCATCCTCACCCGGGTGGGCGATCAGCGTCGCGCAATCCTGGCCGATCGGGTGCCTGCGCCCCAGTAGCGTCAGGCCGCGTGCGGGGCTGGCCGCTAGCCGTCGGAGTCGTCGGCTGGGATGTCGACCTGGATCGGATCCTGCTTCTCGCCGCCGAGCTCGAGGGTCTCGCCCGGGCCCATCGTCTGCTCCGAGGCGTCTGCTGTGCTGTCGCCGGAGACGACGAGGTAGGGCGTGCCGTTGAGCGTGTACGCGAGGCGCACGCTCCATCCCTCAGCGCCGGTCCCCGTCTCGTCGACGGTGACCCCTCGGGTTTCGATGCCGTCGCCGGAGAACTGCTCGTCTCCCGGCGCGCGGCAGTCGACGCTCTCGACGGCGTCGATGATCAGACAGTCCTGGATGTCATCGTTCTCGAATCGCTGCGCGCGCCAGACGGGGGCGTCGCGGAAGTAGCCGACGACCGAGAACGAATACTCCTCGAAGCCCTCATCGACCAGCTGCTCGGCCCGCTCCCGCTCGTCGCCCTGAAACTGCGACAGCCAGGAGTTCTGGTCCGAGCGCCAGCGCTGGATGATCCCGACGACCTCGCCGTTCATCGTCCGTGCAGCAGATGCCCAGATATCCTCCGGACTCTCCGTACCGTCCCCGGGTGCGGTGATGTTCGCGCTGAGGCCGATGGCGTTCCCGTTCTCGATCTCGGACGCCGGCTGACACTGATCCGCCGATTTGCCTGCGGCATCGAGCGTGATGCAGATCGTCGCGCCCTCTTCCTTGGTGGCATACCAGAGGAGGACATCCTCGTCCTGGCCGATCGCCCGCAGGCTTCCCGGGTCGAACTCGCCCTCCGCCTGCAGTTCGGCGCGTCGCTGCTGCTGCTCGGAGGTCAGCGCCACGGCATCACCTGGTTGACCGAACAGCGCCCATCCAGCGCCGAGGCCGACCACGAGAAGCGCTGCGGATGCGGCGATGGCCGCCTTCCAGTGTCGTCGGAGCGCTGTACGAAGCCCCCTGGCCCCGAGGGGCTGCTGCCCACCGGCTTCCTCAGAGTCGGGGCTCCCGGCGGGGCTCTCGGGGAGATGCCCGACCGGTGGGCCGGTGACGACTGACTCGACATGCAGGGGCAGCGAGTCCTCAGCCGAACGCGGCATGTCGACCGCATCGGCGCCCTGGCCCGCCGCAGGGGCGGCGCGGACCGTCACGGCCGGCTCGACGCGCATGGACTCGAGCTCCCGCAGCCTGGCCGCATCGTCCTCGGTCAGGCCACCGTCGCGCCCATATGCTCTGACCTGCAGGGCGCGCAGCTCGGCAGACTCACTCTCGTGCAGCATCGTCGCTCTCCCAGCCCCTCGTGACGGTGAGGTACTGCTGACCGTAGCCGAACTGGTACTCGTAGCGGGTCGTCTCACCGTCGTGTGCGATGTCGAGCACGAGCGTCCGATCCGCGTCGGCGAGCATCAGGCTGTCGTCGCATGCCATCGGAGGGTCCGGCATGGACCCGTCATAGACGAGACAGTATCGCTGGGTGGAGGAATCCACGCCTGTCCAGATCGGCACCTGGTCGTCGTAGCCCACGACCTGGATCGTGCGCCGATCCAGCTCGGTCTGCTCGGCCAGCATCGTCGCGGCGTCCGCCTCCTCGACGCTCGCGAACATCGAGGTCGACTGCGGCGAGGTGATGTAGCTGCGGGTGATCACGGCGGGCTCACCGTCCCCGGTGAGGAACATCTGCGCCTGCACATCGTAATTCTGGTTCTGCCCCACGGGCTTCGTGAGCGTCACATTCACTCCCAGGACCATCGCCTGCTCCCGCGTCGTGCACGCCGGAGCCGTCACATCTTCGTAGCCGAGCACCAGGCACACGTCCGCGCTCTCGTTCTTCGTCGCGAACCAGATCACGACGTCCTCCTCTTGCGCCATGGCGCGCACAGAACCCGCGTCGAAGCCGCCGGATGCGACGATCGTGCCCTGCCACTCCTCCTGCTGCGCAGTGAGCTGCATGGGGGCAGGACCCCGATCGGCGAAGATCAGCCACCCCAGCACGAGGCCGGCGACGGCGAAGACCACGGTGATCACGACCGCGAGCCGCCAGTGCTGTCGCAGAGCAGCGTACGCGGAGTCGACATGGGGCGTCACGGTGGCGCCGGCCGCCCCAGACACCGAGACCTCGTCTCCCCCGACGTCGACGCCGCCGGACGCGGCGGGGACGGTGTGTGCGTGTCGCGGCTCCGCGGCCTCTGGCAGAGGTGGCTCCGCCCCGCGCACGCTGCCCGCCTCCAACTCGCGCAGCCGCGCGGCCTCCGCCTCACTCAGCGCACCGGAACGACCGTAGGCCCGCGCCTGAAGAGCCCGCAGCTCGACGGATTCATCCGCGTCGAGCATCCGCTATCCGAGTCTCTCGAACTGCATCCCCGCCCAGACGAGCCAGCCGAGGCTGTAGACCGTCGCGCACAGACCGAGCACGAGCGCCCAGCGCGCGATGGCGCGACTCTCGACGGGGCGGCGCAGCGACATGATCGACGCGACCACGGCGACGATGGCTATCGGTATGCCCCATCCGACGAAGAACGAGGAGACCAGGGCGACGATGGCGGCCATCAGCGCCCAGGGGGCGAGGCGGGTGTCGTCGACGGCAGACGCATCGGTCGAAGGCGCCCACTCACTGCCGCGCCCGATGTCATCGGCGACAGGACCCGTGACGACCACCGGTTCGACTCCGACCGGCCCCGTCGGCAACTTCGTGTATCCCTCGCGACGCGACCCGGGGATTCGCGCCGAACCCGCCGGATGCTCGACCTCGCCGCTCGGGCGCTCGATGCTCGTCGGAGGCAGCGCGGCGTTCGGCCGTGGGTCTGCACCCGCCGGATCGGGCGTGCGTGGCACGTCGCTCATCACATCACCGCGACGCGCTCGTCGACCTGGATCTCGGTGACCGGAAGCGTGGAGTCGGCTCCGAACGCGAGCGTCGACGGGCGTCGACCGGACGAGATCAGCTCCGCGGCGAGAGCCGCGATCATCGCCCCGTTGTCTGTGCAGAGCGAGAGGGGCGGGATGCGCACGGTCACGCCCGCCTTCTCGGCCCTGGCGAGAGCGACCTCGCGGAGACGTCGGTTCGCGATGACCCCGCCGCCCAGCAGCAGTCGCGGCACGCCGAGGTCTGCGCACGCGGCCAGCGCCTTGGTCACGAGCACGTCGACCACAGCCTCACGGAAGCTCGCGGCCACGTCGGCGACAGGGACCGGCACGCCCTCGGCCTCGCAGCGCTCGACCCAGCGTGCGACCGCCGTCTTGAGCCCGGAGAACGAGAAGTCGTAGCGGTGCTTCGCGAGGTCTGAGGCGCGAGACAGTCCGCGTGGGAACCGGATCGCGTTCGGGTCGCCGTCGAGCGCCGCCCGATCGATCTCGGGGCCACCGGGGTACGGCAGCGACAGCAGACGCGCGACCTTGTCGAACGCCTCCCCCGCGGCGTCGTCCATGGTCTCGCCCAGCATCTCGACGTCGGTCGTGAGGTCTCGCACGTGCAGCAGCGACGTGTGCCCTCCCGACACGAGCAGCGCGATCGTCGGGTACTCGAGAGGCTCGGAGTCGGGAGTCAGGATGTCGGCCGCGATGTGGCCCACGAGGTGATTGACCGCATAGAGCGGCTTGTCGAGGGACACGGCAAGACCCTTCGCGGCGCCGACGCCGACCATGAGCGCACCCGCGAGACCCGGCCCGCTGGTCACGGCGACGGCGTCGAGGTCATCGAGCCGTACCCCGGCCTCGGCCAACGCTGCGTCGATCGACGGCTGCAGGGCTTCGAGATGGGCTCGGGCGGCGACCTCGGGCACGACGCCCCCGTAGCGGGCGTGCTCGTCCATGCTCGACGCGATCGTGTTCGACAGCAGGGTGCGTCCGCGGACGATCCCGATGCCCGTCTCGTCGCAGCTCGTCTCGATGCCCAGCACCAGAGGCTCAGTCATGCGGTGGCCTCCTTCGCGGCATCCGCCGTGGATTCGTCAGGATGCGAGGAACGCGGATGCTGCATCACGAGGCGCATCACGATCGCATCGACGTCGTCGGGCTGGTAGTAGCGAGGGCGGCGGCCGATCTCCTCGAACCCCTCGGAGAGGTAGAGCCGCTCAGCACCGGGATTGTCGGCACGCACCTCGAGGAACACCTCTCGGGCTCCGCGTTCGGCTGCGGCAGCGAGGAGCGACCGCAGCAGCGCGCGCCCGCGACCGGCGCCCCGGTGCTCCGCATCGAGGGCGATGGTCTGGATGTCGGCGTCGCGCGACCCCTGCAGGGCGCGGACGCCGCCGTAGCCGACGATGACGCCGTCGTGCTCGTCGACCAGATATCGGCCGTGCGGACTTGCGAGTTCGAGCGCCATGGCATGGGAGCTCCACGCGTCGGTCGGGAACGAGCGATGCTCTATCGCCATGATGGCGTCGAGGTCGTCGGGCGTCGCTGCGCGCAGAGTCATCGCCCCACCTTCTTCGGCGCTCCGGGCACGGTGACATCGGGCTGCCGCAGATACAGCGGCTCGGCCCCCGCGAGCGTGCGCCGTGCGGCCACCGCCCGGGCGCCCACACGGGCGAGGTCGACGGCCGACAGCGTCTCGACATCGAAGCGGCGGATGCGGTCGAGGTGCTCATCCGCATCGGCCCGCGCGACCAGCACTGTGTCGGCGACGATGTTCGGGATGCCGTCGGCATCCGTCCCCTCGAAGACCGTGATCGCGACCTCTCGCCGGCGGGCATCCGTGACGATGGCGAACTGGCCGGTGACAGTGTCTCGCTCGATCGCGGTGAGCGCCGCGGCGAAGTGGCTCGGCACCGCGACGACCGGGATGCCGCGGCCCATCGCGAACGTGCGGGCGGTCGCGATGCCGATGCGGAGTCCGGTGAAGGGGCCCGGTCCCATGCCCGCCACCACGTGGTCGATCGATCCGTTTCCGGTCTCGTCGAGAGCTCGCACGAGCAGCTCGCCGATGACCTCCGCATGACCGAGAGGGTCGGCGGCCGAAGCATCGGACAGACGCGTGCCGTCGTCGTCTATGAGGGCGACGGCGGTGCCCAGGGAGGTGTCGACGGCGAGGATCACCTCTCCAGGGTAGTCGCCGTTCAGCCGGTGATCGCTGAGCGTCCTCCGCGCGTGATCGACACATGCCGGGGGGCATCCGCGTCGAGCTCGGAGGGGTCGAGATCGTCGTCGCCGCCGACCGGGCGCTCCAGCTCGATGTCCCACCAGGTCTCGGCCAGGTCCTCAGCCATTCCGCGTCCCCACTCGATCACGACCACCGATCGCGCGAGGTCGAGGTCGAGGTCGTCGAGTTCGGCGCCCGAGCCGAGACGGTAGGCGTCGACGTGCACCAGCGGGGCGCGACCGACCAGAGAGGGGTGGGTGCGCGCGATCACGAACGTCGGGCTCTGCACGGGCCCGCGCACTCCGAGACCCTCCGCGAGCCCTCTCGTGAACGTCGTCTTGCCGGCGCCGAGGGGCCCGGTGAGGATCAGCAGATCTCCGGCTTCGAGGTGCTCGCCGATGCGGAAGCCGAGTTGCTCCATGGCATCCGACGTCTCGATCTCGAGGCGTCCGAGGAAGGCCGGGTCGACGCTCATGCCGACCTCCGGGGCACGCGCGGGCCGATGCGCGTGACGATCTCGTAGTCGATGGTCGAGGCGGCGTTGGCCCACTCGGCCGCCGAGGGCACCCCGAGGGTCGGGTCACCGAAAAGCACGACCTCGTCTCCGATCGACACCGGGGCATCGCCGACGTCGACGACGAACTGGTCCATGGCGATCCGGCCCACGTTGGTGTACCGACGTCCGCCGATCGACACCGGCAGGCGTCCCGAGGCGTGGCGCGGCACCCCGTCGGCGTAGCCCAGAGGCACCAGCACCAGCGTCGTGTCGCGTGAAGTGCGGTGGTCGTATCCGTACGACACCCCGGCTCCCGCCGGCACCCGGCGGACGGCGGCGATCGCACCGCGGAGAGTCATCGCCGGGCGGAGTCCGAGTTCGGCCGAGGAGCGGTCCTCGAACGGGGAGAGCCCGTAGATGCCGATGCCGATGCGCACCGCGTCCAGTCGCATCTCAGGCAGGTCGATCGCGGCCGCGGTCGCCGCGATATGCCGGATCTCGGGGTGGATGCCGAAGGAGGCCGCCGCGGCGACCGCCTCCTCGAACCTGGCCAGGGCCTCGCGGTCGTCATGGGGCGAGGTGTTCGAGAGGTGGCTGAAGAGACCGATGATGCGCAGTCGTCCGATGCGCTCGAGGCGCGCGGCCTCGGCGAGCACGCGCCGCCAGTCAGCCGGTGCGATGCCGTTGCGCGAGAGCCCCGTCTCGAACTTCAGGTGCACGCCCACCGGGCGGTCGACCGACGCAACCGCGCCGGCCGCCTCGAGCTGGTCGAACGACGAGATGCCCACCTCGATGTCGTGCGCTGCCGCCTGGTCGAACCGCTCGCCCGGCGCGTGCAGCCACGCGACGATCGGAGCCGTGATGCCCTGACGCCGCAGTTCGAGAGCCTCGGTGATCTCGGCGACCCCCAGGCGGGTCGCGCCGCCGGCGAGGGCCGCGACGGCTACGGCTGCCGCGCCGTGTCCGTAGGCGTTCGCCTTGACCACGGCGATGATCTGCACGCCGGTGAGACGACGGAAGTGGCGTACGTTGTCGCTGATGGCATCCAGCTCGATGCGGGCCTCGCGGAACGGAACGGTCACAGGGGCTCTCCTTCGGCGACGACGAACGCGGCGGCGAGTCCTGCGTCGTGGGTGAGGGTCAGATGAAGTCGGGTGATGCCGCGCTCGGCGACGACGTCGGCGGTCGACCCGGAGAGCACGAAGTGCGGGCGACCCGAAGCCTCGGAGGCGATCTCGATCTCGATCCAGTGCACCCCGTCAGACCCGCCGAGGGTCTTGATCAGGGCTTCCTTCGCGGCATATCTCGCGGCCAGCGAGGGAAGGCGCAGCGCCCGCTCCCCCGGCGCGAACAGTCGCTCCAGCAGCCGCGGCGTGCGCTCCATCGTGCGCTCGAACCGCGGGATGTCCACGAGGTCGATGCCGGTCCCGATGATCACCCGTTCAGCCTAGTCGCGGCATCCGCCTCCTCCGGCTCCTGCCCCTCGGACGCCCCCTCCGCCCGCCCCCGTCCCCTCCTGCCTGTGCCGTGCCCGCTCTGTCCTGCCGCCAGCCCGTGCCGCTCGTGCCGTGCGTCCCTGCCTCCCTGTCCCGGATGGCTGCCCAGTCCCCGCCTGGCTGCCCAAAAACGCCCGTACCTCCCGCCCACCGGGGAAACACCAGCCGCCCAGACAGATCGCCTGCTCGCCCTCGGCAGCCACCGACCCCGGATGGCTGACCATCGCCCGCTGGGCGGCCCAGCAACGTCCACACCGCCCGCCAGGCGGGGAACCGTCGGCCATCCGGCCGGGCTGACGCTTCCTGCACAACGCGCATCTCGAGGAGATCGATCCCCAACCGGCGGTAACTGCGACCTCGCCCCGCGTGCTCGCGAGAGGATCGGCCGATGCCCACGCCACTCGCCCTCGTCGAACTCCACGGCGGAATCACCCGCGGATCACGACTCGCCGCGTTCGGCTGCACGCGCAAGGACCTCTCGATCGCGGTGCGTCGCGGTGAGCTGATGCGCATCCGCGCCGGAGTGTTCGCCTCACCGACGTGCGCGTCGAATGTGCGCACGGCGGCCCTGCACGGCGGCGCACTGACATGTTCAGGCGCGCTCCGGCTGCACGGTGTCTGGGTGCTCGAGGACGACGAGGACCCCCACGTGTGGCTGGGTCAGGCTGGGCGCACGCACCCTCACCAGGACTGCCTCTGCGTCGAGCACTACCGCGCAGGGCCGATGCATCTGGGGGCGGCTCCCGTCGAGGCGGCGCTGGTGCATTCATACGGATGCCATGGCGATGAGTTCTTCTTCGCCGCATTCGAGTCTGCGTGGGCGCAGCGTCTGATCGGAGCAGCGGCACGGCGTCGCATCCGCGCCATGCTCCCTGCGAGCGCGCGATGGCTCGTCGACATCGCGCGCCATGATGCAGACAGCGGGCTCGAGTCCATCGTCAGGCTGAGACTGCATCTCCTCGGCATCCAGGTCTCGACGCAGGTCATCATCGACGGTGTCGGCCGAGTCGACTTCGTGCTCGAAGGGCGCGTCATCCTCGAGGCGGACGGCAAAGGCAACCACGATGGCCACTCAGAACGTCACCGAGACCTGAGACGGGATGCCGAAGCATCCCGTCTTGGATACGAGACGCTCCGCTTCGACTACGCCATGATCATCCACGACTGGGACGTTGTGGCCGGCGCCATCGCGAGCGCGCTGGCGCGTTCACGTTCCTGAGCCGGATGGCTGAGGATCCCCCGGTTGGCTGGCACAGCAACCGGCATGCGCCAGCCAACCGGATCTTCTCCAGCCATCCGGCTCAGAGAACGGGAGACGGAAACGACCCCGACCCGAAGGATTACTCGACGGTGACGGACTTGGCGAGGTTGCGCGGCTGGTCGACGTCGAGGCCCTTGGCCGTGGCGAGGGCCATGGCGAAGATCTGCAGCGGGACGACGGCGAGCAGCGGCTCGAACATCGCTCCAGCGAGCGGGATGCGGATGACTTCGTCGGCGAACGGCAGAACCGCCGCGTCTCCCTCTTCGGCCACGACGATCACGCGGGCACCGCGGGCACGGATCTCCTGGATGTTGGAGACGACCTTGGAGTGGACCACGGCCGAGTGACGGGGCGACGGCACCAGGACGAAGACCGGCTGCCCTGGTTCGATCAGGGCGATCGGACCGTGCTTGAGCTCGCCGGCGGCGAAGCCCTCGGCGTGGATGTACGAGATCTCCTTGAGCTTGAGCGCGCCCTCGAGCGCGATCGGGAAGCCGACATGGCGACCGAGGAAGAGCACCGAGCGGGTGTCGGCCATCCAGCCGGCGAGCTGAGTGACGTGCTCCTGCTCGCTCTCGAGGACCTTGGCGATCTTCTCGGGGAGGGCAGTGAGCTCGGCGACGTCGACGGATGCATCCTGCACCGATCCGCGCACGCGCCCCATGTGCAGACCGAGCAGCAGCAGAGCGGTGATCTGCGCCGAGAACGCCTTGGTCGACGCGACCGCGACCTCGGGGCCGGCGTGCGTGTAGACGACGGCGTCGGACTCGCGCGGGATGGTCGCGCCCTGGGTGTTGCAGATCGAGAGGGTGCGCGCTCCGCGCTCTCGCGCGTACTTGACCGCCATCAGCGTGTCCATGGTCTCGCCGGACTGGCTGATCGAGATGACGAGCGTGTCATCGCCGATCACCGGGTCGCGGTAGCGGAACTCGTGAGCCAGCTCGACGTCGACGGGGATCCGCGCCCACTGCTCGATCGCATACTTGCCGACCAGTGCCGAATACGCGGCCGTGCCGCACGCGGTGATGATGATGCGGTTGATGCCGAGGAACAGCTCATCGAGTCCATCGAGCTCGGGGATGACGACCTGATCGCCCTGGATGCGGCCGCGGATCGTGTTGGCGACCGCCTCGGGCTGCTCGGCGACCTCTTTGGCCATGAAGCTGGACCATCCGCCCTTCTCCGCAGCGGCGGCGTCCCACGACACGTCGAACGGCTCGGCCTCGACCGGCGTGCCGGCGAAGTCTGTGACCGCGACGGCATCCGGGGTGATCGAGACGATCTGGTCCTGGCCGATGGCGAGCGCCTTGCGGGTGTGCTCGATGAATGCGGCGACGTCGGAGCCCAGGAAGTTCTCGCCCTCGCCGAGGCCGATCACGAGAGGCGAGTTGCGTCGTGCGCCGACGACGAGTCCGGGGTGGTCCTGGTGCATCGCGAGCAGGGTGAACGCGCCCTCGAGGCGGTTAACCACGGCGCGGAACGCACCCTGCAGGTCGCCGCCGTTGTTGCGGTACTCGCGACCGAGCAGCGCTGCCGCCACCTCGGTGTCGGTCTCGCTGCGAAATGCCACGCCGTCGGCGAGCAGCTCGTCGCGCAGCGAGGCGAAGTTCTCGATGATGCCGTTGTGGATCACTGCGAGCTTGTCGTCATCCGCGAGATGCGGGTGCGCGTTCTCGTCGGTGGGACCACCGTGGGTGGCCCAGCGGGTGTGTCCGATGCCGGTGTTGCCGTCGGCGAGAGCTGCGTCCTCGAGCGAGTCGCGCAGCATCGCGAGCTTTCCCGCCTTCTTGCGCATGCCCAGCGAGCCGTCGCCGTCGATGACCGCGACACCTGCCGAGTCATAGCCGCGGTACTCGAGACGGGCGAGCCCTGCGAGCAGGATGTCCTGGCTGGGGCGCGGGCCCACGTATCCGACGATTCCACACATGTCGTCAAGAGTAAGGCGGGGTTTTTGCGAAGGTTCCGAACGAAACCCCCGGGCCTGCTCAGAGCTTGCGAAGAAGCACGCTCTCGACGCTGTGGTCGACGCCCTTGTTGAGCACGAGGCGCGCTCTGTGCTTGGTCGGCATCACGTTCTCGACCAGGTTCGGCATGTTGATCTCGTTCCAGTAGCCGAGCGCCGTCGTGATCGCCTCCTCATCCGTGAGATGGGCGAAGACGTTGAAGTACGACGAAGGATTCGAGAAGGCCCCCTGGCGCAGCGCGAGGAACCGGTCGACGTACCACTTCTCGATGTGCGAGGTGTCGGCGTCGACGAAGATCGAGAAGTCGAAGAGGTCGCTGACGGCCACATCGTTGGGTGCGGGTGGCGGCTGCAGGACGTTCAGCCCTTCGACGATCACGACATCCGGACGCCGGACGACCACGTGAGCATCGGGGACGATGTCGTAGCGCATGTGCGAGTAGAACGGCGCCCGCACCTCGGCGGCCCCGCTCTTCACCTCGGTGAGGAACTCGAGCAGCGCGCGCCGATCGTAGGACTCGGGAAAGCCCTTGCGCTCCATCAGGCCTCGGCGCTCGAGCTCAGCGTTCGAGTGCAGGAACCCGTCTGTCGTGACGAGTTCGACCCGAGGTGTGCCCGGCCACCGGCTCATCAGCTCGCGCAACAGACGAGCGATGGTCGATTTGCCGACGGCGACTGAGCCTGCGACTCCGACCACGAACGGTGTCGTCGAGTCGTCTTCCTGCAGGAACGAGCTCGTCGCGGCTCCCAGGCGCTTCGTGGCCGTCGCGTAGAGGCTGAGCAGCCGGCTCAGCGGCAGATAGACCTCGCGCACCTCGGCGAGGTCGAGGCGGTCTCCGATGCCGCGGAGTTCGACGACCTCGGTCTCGGTGAGCGGCTGATCGAGGCCCGCGGCCAATCGCGCCCATTCGTCGCGTCCGATCTCGCGATACGGAGACAGAGGCAGCGTGGGGTCGGCGGTGGTCACGGATACATCGTAACGGCGCACGAGTAGTCTCTATCCGTGCGCCTCGGAGTCCTCGACATCGGTTCCAACACCGTCCATATGCTCGCCGCCGATGTTCGCCCCGGCGGTCGGCCGCTGGCGACCACCAGCGACCGCACCGTCCTGCGGCTGATGCGGTACCTCACGGATGACGGCTCGATATCGGAAGAGGGCGTGCGCGCGCTCGAGGAGGCTGTGTCTCAGGCGCGCAAGGTCGCGGATGCTGAGCGGGTCGACGAGCTGCTCGCCACCGCGACGAGCGCGGTGCGCGATGCCCGGAACGGAGCCGAGGTGATCGCCCGTATCGAGGCTGCCCTCGGCCAGCCGCTGCAGGTGCTCGACGGCGAGACCGAGGCCGAGCTCACCTTCCTCGCCGTGCGGCGCTGGTTCGGCTGGTCTGCGGGACAGCTGCTGCTCCTCGACATCGGCGGCGGTTCGCTCGAGGTAGCTGCGGGTGGAGATGAGCTGCCGGATGCCGCGGCATCCGTCCCGCTCGGAGCCGGCCGGATGACCGTGCAGTTTCTGCCTCACGACCCTCCCGGCGAAGACGACGTCGAACGTCTTCGGGAGCACGCGACCGCGACGCTCGCCGAAGTGCTCCCCCGGTTCACCGCGCTTCCGCGCCCCGATCACGTGGTCGGCTCGTCGAAGGCGATCCGATCCCTGGCCAGACTCGCCGGCTACCCGGTGCCAGGGTGGTCGGGGATTCAGCGCATGGTCTTGCCCCGCGCGTCTCTGGGATCGTGGATCCCTCGGCTCGCCCGCCTGCCCGCCTCCGCGCGTCAGGAGCTGCCAGGCATCACCGCGGATCGCACGTTCCAGATCGTCGCCGCGGCGGTCTCGCTGCACACCGCCATGACCGCGCTCGATGTCGACGAACTCGAAGTGTCTCCGTGGGCACTGCGCGAGGGCGTGCTGCTGCGGTACATCGAGCAGTTGAACTGGAACGCGCCGCGCGACTGACCCGAGGTCGGTGCCGCACGGCGCGTTCGACGGTTCAGAGTGAGAGTCGCTCGCGCACCACGGCGACCAGCCGATCGGCGTACGCCTGAGCGGATTCTGCATCCGCAGCCTCGACCATGACCCTGACGAGGGCCTCGGTTCCCGACTTGCGGAGCAGCACGCGGCCGGTCTCGCCGAGTTCGGCGGCGACCTCGCGCACGGCCTCCTGCACGACGGCGTCGGACTCGAGCGCGTCCTTGTCGACGTCGCGCACGTTGACGAGCACCTGCGGGTACACCGTCATCACGCTCGCGAGCTCGGCGATCGTCTTGTTCTGACGCGCCATCTCGGCGACCAGGTGCAGCCCTGTGAGGAGTCCGTCGCCGGTGGTGGCGAACTCGCTCATGATGACGTGGCCCGACTGCTCGCCGCCGAGGGCGTAGCCGCCCCGGTCCATGTCCTCGAGGACATAGCGGTCGCCGACCGCGGTCTGGCGCACGGTGATGCCGTGCTCGCGCATGGCGACGTGCAGGCCGAGGTTGCTCATCACGGTCGCGACGAGCGTGTCATCGGTCAGGTGACCACGCTGCTTCATCGACACCGCGAGGATCGCCATGATCTGGTCACCGTCGATGACGTTGCCCTGCGCATCGACAGCCAGGCACCGATCGGCGTCGCCGTCGTGGGCGATTCCGATGTCGGCGCCGAGGCGGACGACAGCCTCGGCGAGCTGGTCGAGGTGGGTCGACCCGACGCCGTCGTTGATGTTCCAGCCGTCGGGGTCGGCACCGATCACGGTGACGTCGGCACCCGCATCGCGGAAGGTCTCGGGAGACACACCTGATGCGGCGCCGTGTGCGCAGTCGAGCACGACCTTGATGTCGTTCAGGCGGTTCGGCAGCGAGCCGAGCAGGTGCACGACGTAGCGGTCTTCGGCGTCGGAGAATCGGTCGATCCTGCCTACGCCCGCTCCGGTGGGGCGCAGCTTCTCGCCCGCCATCGCCTCTTCGATGCGCTGCTCGACGACGTCGGGCAGCTTCACACCGCCGCGGGCGAAGATCTTGATGCCGTTGTCGGGGGCCGCGTTGTGCGACGCGGAGATCATCACACCGAAGTCGGCGTCACGGTCAGCGACGAGGAACGCGAGCGCTGGGGTCGGAATGACCCCGGCCTCGAGCACGTCGACGCCGGAGGAGGCGAGTCCTGCGGCGACTGCTGCAGTGAGGAAGTGGCCGGAGACGCGGGGGTCGCGGGCCACCACTGCAGTGAGTCGCTTGCCTTCGGCTTTGCGAGCCTCCGCAGTACGGCCCTGGCCCAGGACGACAGCAGTCGCCTGGGCCAGGGTGAGCGCGAGGTCGGCGGTGAGGATGCCATTGGCGAGTCCTCGCACACCGTCCGTGCCAAAGATCGGCATCGGAGCGGTTGACCTTAACGCTTCGAGTACTGAGGCGCCTTACGGGCCTTCTTGAGTCCAGCCTTCTTGCGCTCCTTGACGCGAGCGTCGCGCGAGAGGAAGCCGGCCTTCTTCAGGGTCGGACGGTTGTTCTCCTCGTCGATGCCGTTGAGCGAACGAGCGATGCCGAGACGCAGCGCGCCGGCCTGGCCCGAGGGGCCACCACCGGAGATGCGCGCGATGACGTCGTAGCCGCCGGCGAGGTTGAGGATCGTGAACGGGTCGTTGATCAGCTGCTGGTGCAGCTTGTTCGGGAAGTAGTCCTCGAGCGTGCGGCCGTTGACCGTGATCGTTCCCGAGCCGGGGACGAGACGCACGCGGGCGATGGCCTGCTTGCGACGGCCGACAGCGGCACCCGGGACGCTGAGCACGGGGCGGGGAGCCGCCTCGACTGCGTCGGTCTCGGGAGTCGAGGTCGAGAAGTTCTGGGGGTTTTCGGTGGTGTCCTGGATGTCAGCCACGAGTATGTCCTTAAGTCTTTACGGCGCTTACTGGGCGACCTGGTCGAGGGTGTACGTCTGCGGCTGCTGTGCGGCGTGCGGGTGCTCGGCACCGACGTACACCTTGAGCTTCGACAGCTGCTGACGGCCCAGGCTGTTCTTGGGGAGCATGCCACGGATGGCCTTCTCGACAGCGCGGATCGGGTTCTTCTCGAGGAGCTCGGCGTAGGTGACCGACTTCAGTCCGCCCGGGTAACCCGAGTGGCGGTAGGCCAGCTTCTTCTGGAGCTTCTGACCGGTGAGCGCGACCTTGTCGGCGTTCACGATGATGACGAAGTCACCCGAGTCGATGTGGTTGGCGAAGGTGGGCTTGTGCTTGCCACGCAGGAGCGTAGCGGCGTGCGAGGCCAGGCGGCCGAGAACGACGTCAGTGGCGTCGATGACGACCCAGTCACGCTGGACCTCGCCGGCCTTCGGGGAGTAAGTGCGCGTCACGATAGTGCTGCTTTCTTGTTCGAACGGAGAAGTTCGTGAATCCCACTCCGGGGTGGTTCTTCCCTACAGGGATGAACACGCCAGTGGAGGGCTCACGTTCGTTAGTACTCGGCAGTCGAGTACCAAAGTGACAGCTTACGTCATTCCCGACGTTCTCCCAAACCGACTCGGTCGGCGGTCAGTCGAACTGCGTCGTCACCAGGATCGGACGATGGTCGCTCATCCCCTGCGGGAGTGTCGTGACCCGCTGGATCTCGAAGCCGACCGAGGTGGCGAAATCGTAGTGACCACGGAACACGCGGTAGCGGGTGTAGGTGTGGTCATCGCTCAGCGTCAGCGCGTAGCCGTGCTCGCGAATGGTCTGGCCGAGGTTCTCCTTGAACACCGGGTAGTTGTAGTCGCCGACCATCAGCTGAGGCAGCCCCTCGCCGAGGGCTGCGAGCTCAGTGAGGGCAGCCCGGATCTGATGCCGACGCAGGGAGTTCAGCGCGGTCAACGGCGCCGCATGGAAGGACGCGGCGATGAACTCGCGCCCGGCGTCGATGTCTCTCAGCCGCGCGCCCAGCACCCGCTCGTGCGCGGGTTTGGCGATACGGTCGTGCAGCGACTTCTTGAGTTCGATCGTCTTGATCCCCTGGAGGTGGAACTCGCTGGCTCGGTAGAACATCGCGAGCCCGAGACGATTGCCCTGGGTCGCATCGGCGAGTACGAGATCACCGACATTCTCGGGCAGACCTGCGACATCGCACTCCTGCAGGCACAGGATGTCAGGATCGTGCGCCGACACCAGCGCCGCCAGCTCTCCTGCGGCGCGGTGCTTCTGCAGATTGTACGAGATCACCTTCATCGCACTTCACGGTAGTGGCTCAGTCTTGGATTCCGGTGGAAATCGCCCGTCCGTTCGGTGAACCCGTGTCGTCGCGGTGTCCTCGCACCTCAGGCATCACTCGTCGTATCCCCATCGGATGCCCAGAACTCCGGGGCCGAAGCCGTGCCGCGCGAGATGCACCGAGCCGCTGCGCACCGAGCGCATCGTCGAGACGTACTCGTCATCCGTCTCCACGTACTCCTCGCACCAGCTGGGCAGGGCGGCTGGATGGAAACGCACCCAGACGAGGCTCTCGCGGGCCTGCCGCGACGTGGCGTGCCAGGCGGACTGCCGCGGCGGGTATCCCGGTGGGAAGGTCTCGGTGAACTCGAACAGGGTCGTGCCGCCGGCGACGATCGGTTCATCGAGCGCGATCACCACACCCGACAGCAGGCGGCGCGGATGCAGATACTCGCGGTCGATCCGTCCGCCCACGACATCCGAGATCACCGACATCACATCGGTCTCCATCGGGGCGACGTCGATGAGCGGCACCTCCGAGATCGTGCCCCTCGTCGACTGCACGAGCGAGCGCATGATGGTCTTGGCCACCGCACCGTCCGCACCGACGAACACCGTCACGTGTGTCGACAGGTCGCGAAGCGCGTCCTGCGGCGCTGCACGGAGCGCCTGCAGCGTCTCCTCGGTCTCGCGCTGCTCGCGTTCCTCGTCGAAGGGCAGGCGAGGCGGCGCGATGGGTCCGAGACGCGCAGAAGGAAGCAGCAGACCGCCGAGGTGTCCCCTGTGCAGACCGAGGCGGTCTTCGATTCCCTCGACGACGCTGAGCGACTGCGCGCCTTCGGGCTGGCGATCGCCCGAGCGCCAATAGCTCAAGGTCGCCATGGAGACCGGGTTGCCGTCGTCCTTCAGCTGGCTCTGCAGACGCGCGAGAGTGACCCCGCGCTCAGAGATCGCTGCTCGCAGCGCAGCGGCGAACGCTCCGCTGCGGTCGTCTCCGCGATTCGTCACCGCTCCCCCGAGGGTCCGACATCGCCCGGGAAGAGCGCGTCTCTGGCGAGTTGTCGTTGGCGTCGGCTGCGCGGGGCGTCGGACCAGCCGATGATGAGCGCGAGCACGATCACGATCGCCGCGGCCCAGAGCACCGATGGCGCGTCCATCGTCGTCCACTCGGCCCAGACGGCGCCGACACCCACGACCACGGCTCCGGCGCCCAGGGCCGAGAGTCCCAGCTGCAGGCGCACCATAGCCCGATTGCCCGAGAGCAGAGACTCGACGAGACCCACGTCGATGCGGCGAGCAGCGCCGTCGGACACCCAGCGACTCAGCGCGATCTCCCTCGCGAACTGCAGGGCGACTCCGCCGACCCAGGCGAGGATGCCGAGCGCGGCGCACACGGCGATCGCCGCGCCGCTGCTCAGGCTCAACAGGTCGATGCCGTTCTCGATCGGCTCGTCCCAGTAGACCGGGTCGCAGGTGCGGCACTGCTGGCGCATGAAGACCGAGAGCATGAACGCGGCCAACGAGATGAACGTCGCCGTGAGCAGCACCGTGGCGATCCGACGGAGGAGCCGAGCGCTGGGGGCTGTGAGCCAGCGAGGGACGACCGCGGCGATCGCGGCAGCTCGACGTTCGGCATCGGCCTGCTGCGCTCGCGGCACGCCCCTCTTCCAGCGCCCTCACTGCGTGCCCATGCGTGCGGAATCGCGCTCTACGACCCGTCGCCCGTGGCGACGGAGCATCTCGGCGCCGAAGGAGAGCACCGCGATGACGAAGAGAGCGACCCAGCTCACGGCATCCTCACGCAGGTCTTCCGTGAACAGGACGCCCAGTGCGAAGATGCCGCCGAGGCCCGCGAGACAGCAGAGCAGCACCAGCCCGGTGGTCTGCAGGTGAGCGGCGGGCGCCGCCTTCAGCTCGAGCGCAGTGACCGCTGCGGCACGGCGCTCGGATCGGCACCCGCATTCGATTCCACCGCACGCAGGGCGGCGTAGCGCTCGGCGACGAAGACGAAGGGCACACCGATCGCGAGCACTGCGGCGACGAGCAGGATCACGCCCATGCTCGCGCGGAACAGCGGGTCGAGATCGACCTGCCAGTACAGCGACGACAGCGCCTCCTCCCCCACGATGCCGATCACGACGATGGCGAGAAAGGTGTAGAGCGAGCCGACGATCAGGCCGACGCAGGTGTCGAGGAGCGCCCGCCAGAATGCCCAGCCTGCCGACGAGACCTCGACGAACGTCGCGTCGCGCTCCGTCATGCTGTCGTGGAGTCGCGGCGAGCGCGTGTCTGCTCCGCCCGGGTCGAGAGCAGCTCGTCGGCCGGATAGCCCACCTCGGTGAGCGTCAGGCCACGGGCCGCCAGCACCTTGAACTCGCTGGTGCGGGTGAGCGCGTCTCGCAGCACGACCAGGTCGTCGACGTCGAGCCGCCCCTCCCCCACCGCGACGCATGCACCCACCAGTGCGCGCACCATGCTGTGGCAGAACGCGTCGGCCTTCACCTCGGCGACGAGCACACCCTCGGTGTCGCGCGACCATCGGTAGTCGAGGAGAGTCCGGATAGTCGTCGCCTCCTCACGAGGCTTGCAGTATGCCGCGAAGTCGTGGAGGCCGATGAGCGTCCGCGCGGCGGCATCCATCGCGTGTGCGTCCAACTCTCCCCGGTGCGCCGTGGTGTCATGGCGTCGAAGAGGGTCGTACCCTGTGGTCGAGTCGGCGAGGCGATAGCGATAGCGCCGCCACACTGCCGAGAACCGGGCGTCGAATCCGTCGGGGGCGATCGAGCTGCGGGTCACCGTCGCGTCGGGGTACGCGCTGAGCACACCGCGCATGCGCCGTGCGATCGACGCGGCTGGGTCTTGCGGGGCCCGACCCTGACGCGATTCGATGCGCGACCACTGCGCCTCGTCGAGGTCGACGTGCGCCACCTGCCCCAGAGCGTGCACTCCGGCATCCGTCCGTCCGGCGACGACGAACTGCACGTCGGAGCCGACGATGCGAGCGAGTGCGGCCTCGAGAGTCCCCTGAACTGTGCGCAGGGTCGGCTGCTTCGCCCACCCGCGGAAGTGGGTGCCGTCGTAGGCGATGTCGAGCCGGATGCGCACGGATAAAGCCTAGGGCGTTGCCGCGCGCGATCCGGCTCTGACCGGGTGATGGGGTTCAGATGCCGCCGTCGATCGAGCGGATGACATCACCCGGCTCGTCCGGCACCATGACCTGGGTGTCGCGGTTCAGGCTCTCGCCGCGGAAGAACCGCTTCGAACGCGGGAAGAGGTACCAGAGGAACATGAGCACGAGACCGAAGGCGAGCGAGCCGATGCCGATCACAAACGTGCCGCCGATGCCGAAGAGCACCGTGTAGCCGTAGTCCACATCCCACATGTCGATCGCCGACTGCACGAAGGCCCCCGTCAGCATGAGGCCGCCGAGCAGCGGGAAGAGGCCCTTGAAGAAGAAGTCCCGGGCCGAGGTCGTGAGGTCCTTGCGGAAGTACCAGACGCAGGCGAAGCCGGTGATCGCGTAGTAGAACGCGATGGCCAGGCCGAGCGACAGGATCGAGTCCTGAAGGATGTTGTCGCTGATCAGAGTCATGCCGATGTAGTACGCCGAGGCGACGACGCCCATGACGATCGTCGAGAACGACGGCGTCTTGTAGGTCGGGTGCACGGCCTTGAACTTCGCGGGCAGAGCACGGTAGACGCCCATTGCGAGAGTGCCGCGTGCGGTGGGCAGGATCGTCGTCTGCGTAGACGAGACGGCCGAGATGATCACGGCGACGACCAGCATCCAGCCGAAGGGTCCGAGCAGGCCATCCTTGATCGCGAGGAAGAAGTCGTCGGCGTTGGCCTCGTTGCCGAGTCCGGTTCCGGTGTCGCCGAGGCCCGCGTACATCATGGCGGCGATCGTGACACCCACGTAGGTGAACAGCAGGATGACGGTGGTCAGCAGAGCCGCGCGACCCGGGATCCTTTTCGGGTCCTTGGTCTCCTCGTTCAGAGCGAGACAGGTGTCCCAGCCCCAGTAGATGAAGAGGGCGAGCAGGATCGACTCGGTGAAGCCCGACCAGGAGGTGAATCCGAACGGGTTGAGCCATTCCATGTCGAAGGGAGTCGGGTTCGGTGCGGTGCCGGCGAAGAACTGCCAGAGGGCGGCCACCACGAAGATCGCCAGAGCGAGGTACTGGATGGCGAGCAGGACGTTCTGGATGCGCTCGCCGATCTCGACACCTCGCCAGCTCACCCATGTCATGGCGGCGATGAAGAGCACGGCCACGAGGATGATGCGCCAGTCGTTGTTCTCGAGGTCGAAGCCGATCAGAGACCAGAAGTAGACCGAGGCGATCTGGGCGAGATTCGCGAGCACGACCATTCCGGCGACCGCGACGCCCCAGCCGCCCATCCAGCCGACCCAGGGCCCGAAGGCCTTGGTGCCCCACGTGAAGGTGGTGCCGCAGTCGGGAACGGCGTTGTTCAGCTCACGGTAGGCGAAGGCGATCAGCAGCATCGGCACGAACGCGATGATGAACGCGATCGGCGCCTGTGCTCCGACGGCGAGCACCACGAAGCCGAGCGTGGCCACCAGCGAGTAGACCGGTGCGGTGGATGCGAGTCCGATGACGGTGGACCCCCACAACCCCAGCGAACCTGTTGCGAGCCCCTTGCCGTCGGGGCGTTCGAGATGGATCGGCGTCGTAGCTGACATGCTCAGAACATACGGCCACCACGTATATCGCGTCAATCGTTTTCTCCTACCGACGGATTTCGTGGCGACCAGTAGTCCCCTACGACGGAATCCGTCGACCTAATCGCGATCGATCATTCCGTCGGCGTGGTCGGCGACCCACTCGACGAGCGGCAGCATCCGCTCCATGAGATCGCGACCGAGCGGAGTCAGGCTGTACTCGACGTGCGGTGGCACTGTCGGGAAGGATTCCCGACGCACGAGTCCGTCGTCAGCCAGGGTGCGCAGCGTGGAGGCGAGCATCTTCTCGCTGATGCCTCCGACCTCTCGGCGCAGCTCGCCCCAACGGCGGGTGCCGTCGGAGAGCGACGAGAGGACCAGCACACCCCACTTGCTCATCACGTGGTCGAGGATCACTCGCGTGCTGCATCCGGGCTCGAAGATCTGCGGAGTCGCCTCCCGGATCTGCGCATAACTAACCGTCATGTACGTACCTTACTTCAAAGTGGGTACCCGCAGCCTGGAATGTTCACCACCGATGGCGAGGTTGTCGCTCCTGTCACCTACGAAAGGACACCCCATGACCATCCTCGTCACCGGCGCGACCGGCAACCTCGGACGCCTCGTCATCGCCAGCCTCCTCGAGCGCGGCGCCGACCCGCAGTCGATCATCGCCGGAGCACGCGACGTGACCAAGGCTGAGGATCTCGGCGTGCGGGTCGCACGACTGGACTACTCCGACCCCTCCTCCGTCACTGCGGCGCTCGAGGGCGTCGACAGCGTCCTGCTGATCTCGAGCTCGGAGGTCGGCCAGCGCGTCGCCCAGCACCAGGCCGTCATCGACGCCGCCCAGGCTGCCGGGGTCACAAAGTTCGTCTACACCAGCGCCCCCCGGGCGACGACGAGCGATCTCGTGCTCGCCCCCGAGCACAAGGCGACCGAAGAGCTCATCGCCGCGTCCGGTCTTCCCTCAGTGATCCTGCGCAACAACTGGTACACCGAGAACTACGCCGCCGACGTCGCCCGCGCAGCCGAGACCGGCGTGCTCGCGTCCGGAGCCGGCGACGGACGTGTCGCCTCCGCGAGCCGCAAGGACTTCGCCGAAGCCGCAGCCGTCGTGCTGCTCGAAGACGGTCACATCGGCCAGGTGTACGAGCTCGGCGGCGACGTCGCATGGGGCTACGCGGATCTCGCCGGCGCGATCGCCGAGGTCACGGGCCGCGACGTCGAGTATCAGCCGCTGACCCCCGACGAGCAGCTCGCCGGCCTCCAGGCGGCCGGTCTCGACGAGGGCACGGCAGGATTCGTCGTCGCTCTCGACGCCGGCATCTCCGCGGGCGCCCTCGCCGACACCGACGGCACCCTCGCCCGGCTCATCGGTCGTCCGACCACACCCCTCGTCGACGGCCTCCGCACGATCGCCTGATCGTCCGACGACTGCCGAGAGGCGCCGATCCTCACCCAGGATCGGCGCCTCCTCGTGCTCACGACCTCAGTCCGACGATGCCTCTCGCGGATGGACGTACGCGATCGTGAGCACGATCTCGACGGGCTCGAGCCCGTCTTCCGCGAGGACCTTCCCGATGGCCTCGCGGACGTTTCGGAGCAGCTCGAGGGCACTGGCTGAATACTCGATCCCGAGTGATGCCTCGACCTCGACCCCGACGTCACCCACTCGGACGGCCACGAGAGGCTCATCGATCCGGCTGATGCCGACCGCCACGGCTCCCGCTCCGACGAGGTTCGACACCAGCGAGCCCGCTCGATAGACGCTGCGCACGCCAGGCGTCGCCAGCACCGCCGCCTCTATCCGCTCGGCGAGTCCAGGCAGGGCCGTCGTGCTCATGATGCCTCCTCCGCAGCACTGCTGATCTGTTGGATGTCCCGCACAGTGACGTCGATCGAGGTCACGGTGAGGTCCGTCTGCCGACGCAGACGCTCGGCGATCTCGGCGCGAAGGCGTTCGACCGCTGTCGGGATCGTCTCGCCGTAGACGACATTGACCTCGACCGCGATCCGGATCGGCTCGCCCACGACGGCGACGTCTCCGTCGAGAGTCGATCGACCGACCAGGATGCCCGGCACGGCGTTCTCCGCCGAGCGGATGAGTCCACGAACCGCCCCCTCGGTGATGCCGAAGTCGACGGACGGGTCGGGGTCGTCGAACGGGATGCGGCGTCCGGCTCGGGCATCCAGCGCGATCCCCGAGAGGATGCGGTCGACCCAGCTGTCGTCGACCTCCGGGCTCGCCGCGGCATCCGCTTCTATCAGCTGTCCGCCCAGACCGCGGAGCCGTTCGAGGGCGTCGAGTGCGAGCTGGCACCCGGGCGAGCCCTCGATCGACGGGTCGAGCGGAAGCCTGTCGGCCTCGAGGTAGTCGCTCAGCTCTTCGAGGGTGTGTCCGTCGAGGTCACCCGGCTCGAGTCCGAGCTGACGCACGTCGGGAGTCTCCTGCTCTTCAGTCATCGCCAGGCCTCCATTCGCACGATCATGAACTTTCGGGCTCGAGCGAGAAGACCACGCGCCGTCGACACCGAGATGTCGAGCTCCGTGGCGATCTCGTCGTACGAGTAACCGCCCATCTCCCTCAGCACCCAGCATTCACGCTGAGCAGCGGGCAGTTCCTGCAGCGCCGCACCGAGAGCCTCGATCCCGGCGCGGGCTTCGACGATACGCGCCGGCGCACCCTGCGACGGCGCCTCCTGCTCCATGTCATCGACATCGAGCATCGGCCTCAGAGCGCGTATGCGGTCGACCGCCTTGCGGCTCACGATGCGCATCAGCCAGCTCTTGACCTTCGCCGGGTCGTCGAGCTCGGAGAACCGCTGCCATGCGGTCACGAACGTCTCCTGGACGATGTCGTCGGCATCGGCAGAGGCGTTCAGCATCCGCTGCGTGTAGGCACGCATCATCGGCGTGTACCTGCGCACCAGCACGGCGAACGCCGCGACGTCTCCGTCCATCGCCCGACCGGCGACGATTCGGTCGTCGGCCTGCTCGAGAGCAGAGCGAAATCTTTCCCCACCCATGCGTCGACTCCCTCTTCCCTTCCCCGTGAGAGGTTCGGAGCGGACCCGCCATCGGATCGGATCGGCGATCCGATGGCGTGGTCACGAGATGCTGATCCGATAGTTGGTAGGCACCTCGTGGGGCTACAGGACACGCGTCTCCGCGCCGGCGTCGGTGGCGAGCGCGTCGTCGCTCGCGTCGTCGTCGTCTGCGGGGATGTGCACGTCGTTGATGGTGACGTTGACCTCGACGGCCTGCTTGCCGACGAACTCGCTCATCGCGACGGAGATCGCGGCGCGCACATCATCGGCTACCTTCTGCAACGACACCGGGTACTCGGCGACGATCGTCACATCGACCGCGACCTGGGTGTCGCCGACCTCGACGCTGACACCCTGTGTGAGGTCGGTGGAGTTCAGGGCGTCACGGATGGCGCCGACGGCACGAGCCGCCCCGCCGCCGAGGGCGTAGACGCCGGGCACCTCACGAGCCGCGATGCCGGCGATCTTGGCGACGACGCCGTTCTCGATGATCGTCGCGCCCGTCGAGGCGACGGACGAACCTGCCGCCGGGGCGACCTGGACCTTGGGCTGCTGTGCGTTCGAGGCGTTCGCCATCATGTGCTCCTTCATCAGTGTGTGGGATCCCCAGCGGGGATGGCCGCAGTGCAGCGACACCACTAAGACGGATGCCGGAAGCAGATCGTCACAGATTCGTCTGGGAATCTCTTCACAGTGCACTCTTAGGTTAAGAGTGCAATATTGCACTCTATGAGCGAGAGTGCAGATTCACTGCGAGAGCAACGCAGGCGTGAGACGACGCGGGCGCTCACCGATGCGGCGCGCCGCCTGACGACCGAGCGCGGCTTCGCCGGGTTCACGGTCGAGGAGCTCTGCGCGGAGGTGGGCGTTTCGCGGCGCACGTTCTTCAACTACTTCGAGAGCAAAGAGAGCGCGGTCTTCGGGTTCGCCGCGATCGACTCCCGACAGGAGGCCCTCGAAACCGAGTTCGTCGCCCAGACCGGCGAGCTGCTCGACGACTTCATCCGGCTGACGATCGCCCGATTCGAGCTCTTCAATCCGCTGGACGACGCGCCCGCCATGTTCGCCGTGATCGAGCAGGAGCCTCGGCTACTCAAGGCCGCGTTCGAACAGCTGGCGAAGAACGAGCGTCGCGACATGGATCTCGTCGTGCGGCGAAGCGGCGAAGGTGCCGATGCCGAGCTGCGCGCAGAGGTCATGGTCCACACCGTCGGCGCGCTGGTGCGCCTGTGCATGGACCAGCTGCTGCACCATCACTCCACCGAGTCCTTCAGCGACCTCGTCAGCCGACGCCTCGAGATCGCTCGCGCCGTGTTCGCACCATCACAGAAAGCCGACTGAATGTCCGCCACCGCCACCGCCACCGCGGATGCGCCCTTCCTGCTCACGAAGCGCCGCATCTGGATCATCTTCAGCGCCTTGATCGCCGGAATGCTGCTCTCGAGCCTCGACCAGACGATCGTCTCGACCGCCATGCCGACCATTGTCGGACAGCTCGGCGGCGTCGATCACCAGGTGTGGATCACCACCGCGTACCTGTTGGCGACCACGATCGTCATGCCCATCTACGGCAAGTTCGGCGACGTCCTCGGAAGACGCAACCTGTTCCTGGTCGCGATCGCCCTTTTCACCCTCGCCTCCGTCGGGTGCGCCTTCGCCACCGACTTCTGGATGTTCGTCACCTTCCGCGCGCTGCAGGGGCTCGGCGGCGGCGGGCTGATGATCCTGTCGCAGGCGATCATCGCCGACATCGTGCCCGCGAACGAGCGCGGCAAGTACATGGGTCCGCTCGGCGCCGTCTTCGGCCTGTCGGCTGTCGCCGGTCCCCTGCTCGGCGGGTTCTTCGTCGACCACATGACGTGGCAGTGGGCGTTCTACATCAACATCCCGGTCGGCATCGCCGCCTTCATCATCGCCCTGGTCGCTCTGAAACTGCCGAGCAAGAAGGCGCAGAAGCCGATCGACATCTTCGGCGTGATATTCCTCTCGATCGCGACGACCTGCCTGATCTTCTTCACCGACTTCGGCGGCGACAAGGCGTTCGGCTGGGATTCGCTCGCGACCTGGGCCTGGGGCGCCGGACTCGTCGTGGCGGCGACCGCCTTCGTGATCACCGAGGCGAAGGTGCAGGATCCGATCATCCCGCTGAGCCTCTTCCGCAACCCGATCTTCGTCAACGCCACCGCGATCGGGCTCGTGCTCGGCATCGGCATGTTCGCCGCGATCGGCTTCGTGCCCACGTTCCTGCAGATGTCGTCCGGCACCTCCGCCGCGGCATCCGGTCTGCTGATGATCCCGATGATGGTGGGCCTGATCGGAACCTCGATCTTCTCGGGCATCGCGATCTCGAAGACCGGCAAGTACAAGGTCTACCCGATCGTCGGCACGATCCTGACCGGCATCGCGATGGTGGCGATGACCACGCTCTCGGCTGAGACGCCGATCTGGCTGATCTGCGCCTTCCTGTTCGTGTTCGGCGCCGGACTCGGCCTGATCATGCAGGTGGTCGTCCTGGTCGTGCAGAACGCCGTCCCCGCCGGCGAGATCGGCACCGCGACCAGCACGAACAACTACTTCCGCGAGGTCGGCGCGTCACTCGGCACCGCGGTGTTCGGCACGATCTTCACCACCCGTCTGACCGAGAACCTGCTCGGCGTCTTCGCCGACGCCGGGGCCTCGCCTGAGGATGCATCCCAGGCTGCGTCGACCATCGACCCTGCCACGCTCAACGCCTTGCCCGACGAAGTCCGCGACGGAATCGTCACGGCGTACGCGGATGCTCTCGCACCGGTGTTCTGGTTCCTGGTGCCGTTCATCGTGCTGGCCCTCGTGCTGTCGCTGTTCCTCAAGCAGATCCCGCTGTCGGATCAGGCCGGGCTCGTCGCCCGAGGAGAGGCGATCAGCGGCGAGGAGGCCGAGCGTTTGGAAACCGAGCAGCGAGGCACGATCGTTCGGACCGCCGCCGCTTCGGATGGCGAGGCCCACGTCGCTGTCGACCGCGACGCACCCCCGACCAGCCGCTGACATTCCTCGCGCAGCACACGGGCCCGCTCCGCACGTCGAGGAGCGGGCCCGCAGTGCGTGGCCTGTGACCGGCTAGGGAAGGTCGGCGACCGGAGGGTCGGCGACCTCGAGCTCGTCTGGGTGATCCGCGTTGTCACCGTCGGCCTTTTGGTCCTCGCCCGGCATCGCGGGGTCGACGTCTGGGTCCGGGTCGTTCGTCACGAAATCGGCATCCACGCCGACCGCCTCGATCCCGGAACCCGTCTCCGGTGCTGCCTGAGGGTCTGCCATGATCGCTCCTATCGTCGGGGGACTGGACGATCAGTCTGACCGTCGCGATCCCGGAGACGGCATCCCCTTGACATCGTCGCCAACACTTCTGATAGACCCCCGATACGACAAAACCCCCGGGAATCCCGGGGGTTTCATTCTGTAGCAGGAGCGGGGCTTGAACCCGCGACCTCACGATTATGAGTCGTGCGCTCTGACCAGCTGAGCTACCCTGCCACACCGCATCCGCATCGCAGATACGAACGCTGTGAGCCCCGAGTCAGGATTGAACTGACGACCCCTTCCTTACCATGGAAGTGCTCTGCCACTGAGCTATCGGGGCGTGCTGCCCCTCGCGGGGCAACCACACGAGAATACCATCACTGTGGCGTCCTCATGAAATCGAGGTGTCAATACGAGGTGCGGCCTGCATTCTCGCGCAACCACGGCAGCGGGTCGATGGTGCCGCCGTTGATGATGATCTCGAAGTGCAGGTGCGCGCCGTACGAACGGCCCGTGTTTCCCGTGTGACCGACGATGTCGCCGACCTTCACGGTCTCCCCGGCCGTGACCTGCAGCGAGCCGTACTGCATGTGCGAGTAGTGGCTCGTGACGATCTGTCCGTCGATCACGTGGTCGATGTAGACGGTCACGCCGTAGGCGCCACCCTGCTCGGTGGCGATGCGCACGACGCCGTCGGCGATCGCCTGGATGGGGGCGCCCTCACCGGGAACGAAGTCGATGCCCTCGTGCAGACGGCCCCAGCGCATGCCGTACCCCGAGCTCATGCCCACGCCGACCTTGAAGGGCCACTGGATGGCCGCCTCGGCGTCGTTGGTGAAGACCTCGTTGGAGTAGTTGATGCCCTCTTCGGACGCCACCTGGATCAGGGAGACGGTCGAGAAGCTGTCGGAGCGCGCGAGCGACTCGTTCTGCACATCGGAGGACGTGACGAAGGCCTGGATCTCATCGTCGGCTTTGTCCGCCGACTTGGAGGCCGATGCGGCGACGAGAGACGTGGCCGCGAGCGACGGAGAGCCCTGCACTGCGGCGACGGCCTCAGCAGGAAGAGTCATGCCGACGGCGAGGAGTCCGGCGAGGCTCATGACTCCGACGGTCGCGCCGACTGTGAGGAACTTGCGGGCCGACGGGCGACGACGGGCGACGTGCTCGACAGGCGTCTCTTCAGCTGCTGCGGCGTCAGGCTCGACGGTCGGGTCGGACGCGCTCTTCGGCGCGGCGCGGCGGAATGCGCGGGCTGCGGTCTCGAAGGCGTCGTCGGAGCTCGATCGGTGACCGGCGTCGTCCCGATCGGCCTGCAGAGGCTCTGGTTGAGCGTCCTCGACCATCACGGGCATCGCTGCAGGTTCGACGACAGGTTCCGCGACCGGCTCGACGACGACCTCGGGGGCCTCAGTCGGCTCGACCGCGACGACATCTGCGGAGTCGGATGCTGCTGACGCTGCGGCGACCGCAGTCGCGGCGATCAACACCTCTGCGGTATTCAGTCGCTGGCGCGCGGCGCGGCGCGAAGTCGGGGTCTCGAAGGCGACGGACGCGGAGTCGGCAACGGGTGCAGCTTCGGAGACGGCTTCCGTCACTCCTGCCGCAGAGGCCTCGAAGGCCGCAGTGCGGAGACGGCTGGACCGGCGCGTGGGCGCAGAGGCAGCCTGGGGATTCTCGAAGGGCAAGTCAGATTCTCTCGGGTTTAAAACGTCAAGCTCGGGGGCGCTTACGACCTTCACCGATTCGGGCCGATGAAAGTAACGATCGGATAAACCCTAGCCTGATCCACCTGTGAATGCCATGAATCGTTCACGTTTCATCTCGAAGAATATCGATCACCCGTCGGTGGACCTCGATTCCACCCGCGATGAGCATGGGTCTCGTCGAGTCTCGATCGATCAACGAGACGGCTCCCCCGGCCTCGGTGACGAGCAGGGCGCCAGCCGCATGATCCCACGGCTTCAGGCCGCGCTCGAAGTAGCCGTCGAGTCGCCCGGCGGCTACGAACGCGAGGTCCAGCGCGGCCGAACCGGCACGACGGAGGTCTCTGGCCATGGGCATGATCCTGCGCACCGTGGCGAGGTCGCCGTCGTGCGTCGCCGGGTCATACCCGAAGCCGGTGGCCAGCAGCGCACCCGCCGGCGTCTCGGTCGTGACCGACAGCCTCGACTCTCCCAGAAAGGCACCATGCCCCGTCGCAGCGGTGAACATCTCTGCGGATGCCGGGGCGTAGACGGCCGCGGCGAGCGCATCCCACTCCCCCGCGACGGCGCTTCCGCGCACCGCTGCGATGCTCACCGCGTAGGAAGGGATCCCGTAGGCGTAGTTCACTGTGCCGTCGATCGGATCGACGACCCAGGTGATTCCGCTCTCACCCCGCTCGGCCTCCGACTCCTCACCGAGGAAGCCGTCGTCGGGTCGAGCGCCCCGCAGCCGCTCACGGATGAGCAGCTCGACCTCGCGGTCGGCGTCCGTCACGATGTCTGCGAGCGTCGACTTCGTCGCGGCGAGGTGCACGCCTTCGGCGCGACGTGTGCGTGCCAGGTCGCCGGCCTCGCGCGCGATGTCGGAGGCGAGGTCGGCGAGCTCGAGTTCGAGGCTCACTGCGGCGGGAACGGCGGGGCGGGCGGCGCTGCCGGGTAGGCAGCAGGGGCATCGGGTGCCTGTGGCACCGGAGGCGCTGACTGTGTCTGCGAATGCGGCTCCGGGGCGGCCGGGAAAGGCGCGACCGGGAACGGCTGCGGGGCCGGAGGAGCCGGCAGCGCCTGCTGCGGGGCCTGCGCCTGCTGAACCGACGGGTGACCCGTGTAATAGGCGTTCCAGTCCGGCGAACCGTCGGGCAACACCGGCAGCGGGGTGCGACCGTCTGCGTATGTCGGCCAGGCGGGAGCGGCTGCGACGCCGTGACCGACGTCGGCACGGGCGCTCGCAGGCTTGCGAGGAGCGAACAGCGCGTTCAGCAGGGGGATCAGAGTGGTTCCCACCGCCGCGAGAATCGTGAGCGCGACGACGATGCGCCAGTAGAGCTCGCCGTAGTCGAACGTGTTCGGGAACGTGAGGAAGAAGATCAGCATGGCCACGAGACCGCCGAGGAACACGATCGTCGCGATGTAGATGATGCGGGTGAACGTCGTCACGTGCCGCTGCGCGGCCGGGGTGAACAGTCGCACATGCAGCAGGGCGAGCTGGAGGATCCCCACGACCAGGAGCAGCTGGAAGAAGCGCTCGGCGCCGGTGAAGAACTGATCGTCCTCTGGCAGCCAGATCTTGACAGCCCCGACCAGCAGAGCGACGATCCAGCTGACCATGCTCGACAGGGCGAGCCAGTCGGGACGGTTAGGTGCGAGCCCCGCCTCGAGGATCGCGATGCCCGCGAAAGCGGCGAGCAGAAGGATGGTGAGGAAAGCTCGGCCGATCAACCCGTCCTGATCGCCGATCAGCACCCAGACGACGCAGACGAGCGCGGCGGCGATGAGCGCGCCGATGGCGATCCAGATCGCCCCTCTGATGAGAAGGGACATGTTCTTCTTCTCGACCAGCGCAGGGGGCTGCTGGGTGATCTCCGGCTGCGTCATCGCGTTCCTCTCGTTGGGCGGCGTTGCGTTCATCCTTGCACGCGACGCCGCGAGGGCAGCGGTGGCAGCGCGATCCGTGGATACATCGGGGCGAATCGGATCCGGTGCAGCGATCAACGTGTGCGCGCGGAGGCGGCGGCGAAGGCTGCGATCCGCGCCTGGGCGTCCGGCGTCGCCATGGCTGCACCGATCGACCTCGCCTCTTCGCTCAGCTGCTCTACGAACGTTCGCTCGGGCTGCGAGCGAACGAGTCGCTTCGCGTTTCCATAGGCCTCTGCGGCCCCGGCCAGCCAGAAGCGGGCGACCTCCTCGGCCCGAGCTCGGACCAGATCGGCTTCGCCCGCGGAGTCCGCGCCCTCGACGGCCTCTGCCACGAGACCCCACTCGACGGCTTCTGCGGCGGACAGCAGGCGGTCCTGCAACACCAGCTGCAACGCCCGACGCTGCCCGACTGCCCGAGCGAGCTGAGCCGAGACGGAGAGGTCGGGGGTCAGCCCGATGTTCGCGTAGAGACTGCCGAGGCGCGATCGCGAGCCGACGACGGCGTAGTCGCTGCTGAGCAGAATCCCGAGCCCACCGCCCGCAGTCGTGCCGTGCGCTGCGGCGACGACGGGCAGCGTGGACTCGGTCAGCGAGCGGATGCCGGAGTTGATGACTTCCGCGAGCGCGGTGATGTCATCGGCGGACCCCATGGTCGTCGCCATGTCGATCACGTCGCCGCCCGCGCAGAACGCCGGGCCGGCCGCATCGATCAGGATCGCCTTGACGTCTGACCTCGACGTGACCTCTGCGGTCGCATCTCGCCAGGCGTGCGCGAGATCTGCGTTGAAGGCGTTGAGTCTTGCGGGGCGGTTCAGCGTGAGTCTGGCCAGTCCCCCGTCGACGGCGAACAGGATGGCGTCGTTCATGGCTTCTCCTTCGAGCGCAGGACGTTGGCCACCAGGCTAACCGCGATCAGCGCTCGTCCCGCACCCGCTTGGTGAAAGCCTCCATACGGCGTCGTGTGCCGTCGAGGCGCATGTCCACCTGTCCGGGTGCCAGCACTTCGTTGGGGGCGAGGGGGTGGGCGAGCCTCACGTTCTCGTGGCACGAGAGATCAGCGCAGATGTAGGTTCCCACCGAATCTCCACGCATCCCGGCCTCGCCGGCACGTCGGGCCGCGAACAGCGCGACCTGGTTTCCGGGCTGCATCGTGTGGCAGATGTTGCACATGCCCGAACGCCCGCGGCCGGGGTCGGAGACTCGCAGGACGACTCCGGATATCTCCCCCTCATGCTGGGTGAGGATGTAGCCGCGTCGCCCCGCGCTGGGGTCTCTCCACGCGAAGAAGTCCAGGTAGTCCCAGTCGATGAGGACGAAGTCGTGCGGCATCTCCATGACTCGCAGCTCGTCCGCGTCCGCATTGACGAAGGAGGCACGGACGTCTGCTTCGGTGAGCGCTCGCATCGCTCCAGTCTATGAACCCGGCGAAGCGTCGGCGCGCTCCCGGGTCAGTCGGCCGCCCGCTGCATCGCGTCATCGGCCTCAGCGACGATCTCCCGCATCGCCGCGGCGGCGGCCTCCCCATCACTGTTCGCCACGGCGAACACGACGTCCCGATGCCACTGCACCGCGTTCTGGTTGGCGACGTGCGGCATGAGGTCGTGCGCCGTCCTCCCTCTGAGCACGGCCTCGACCGTCCCGCCGAGCGCGGCGAGCATCCGGTTGCCGGAGGAATCCAGCAGAAGCCGGTGCAGCCTGATGTCCGCAGTGAGGTAGCGCTCCCGGTCGGCCTCGTGATCTTCCTGACCCATCGCGACCGCGAGCGAGACGAGCTCCACCTTCTGCTCCGACGTCGCCGAGACCGCGGCGAGACGAGCGGCGAGCGGTTCGATGACGGATCGCAGCTGACTGAGTTCGCGAAGCTGCTCGTCACGGCCCGGGCCGGCGAGACGCCACGCGATGACCTCGGGGGCATAGACGTTCCAGTCGGCTCGGGGTCGCACCTCGACGCCGGACTTGCGGCGGACCCAGACGAGTCCGAAGGACTCCAGAACGCGAACGGCCTCACGCGCGGCCGAGCGGGACACGCCTCTCTCGCTAGCCAGCTCGACCGTGAGCATCCGCGAGCCCGGCGGGTGCTCGCCGTCGACGATCGCCCTGCCGAGCTCGGCGACGAGCGAGTCGTGCACAGGACTTCCGACGCCGGAGACGGTCATATGTCGAGTATGCCCGTCTCCGGCTCCTCAGACGGTGCATCTCACACTCATGTTTCGATTATGTTGCGCATGACGTGGTATGCGTGCTTATTATGTACGGCATACGGTCGTAAACCACGCCCGGATCAAGGAAGCTCATGGCACTCTTCACCCCCGCCACCGACGCGCTCATGGCGGCAGTCACCGACACTGCCCTGCCCGACCGCCCCGCCGGTCAGCTCATCGCCGCCGCAGTGATCGGCATCGCCGTGATCATCGTGCTGATCACCTGGGTGAAGCTGCACCCCTTCCTCTCGCTCACGATCGGCGCACTCGCCACCGGCGCGATCGCGGGCATGGACATCGGCGCATCCGTCACCAGCTTCTCGACCGGCTTCGGCACGACCATGGGTGGCGTCGGCATCCTGATCGCGCTCGGCGCGATCTACGGCAAGCTCCTCGCCGACTCGGGCGGCGCCGATCGCATCGTCGACACCCTCGTCAGCCGGGCCAGCGCCCGCTCGCTGCCCTGGGTCATGGGACTCATCGGCGCCGTGATCGGCCTTCCGATGTTCTTCGAGGTCGGCCTCGTGCTCCTCGTGCCTGTCATCATCCTCGTCGCCCGCCGCTCGGGTGCGCCGCTCATGCGCATCGCGATCCCGACGCTCGCCGGCCTCTCGGCCATGCATGGCCTCGTGCCGCCGCACCCCGGCCCGCTCGCGGCGATCGACGCGCTGGGAGCGAACCTCGGCCTCACTCTCGCCTTCGGCGTGATCGTCGCGATCCCCGCCGTGATCATCTCGGGCCCGCTCTTCGCACGCTTCGCCGAGCGCTGGGTCGATGTGCCGGTGCCCGAGCTGTTCGTCACCGACGAGGACGAGGGCGTCGAGCAGCGTCGTCGCCCGTCGTTCGGCGCCACGCTCTTCAGCATCCTGCTGCCGGTGTTCCTGATGCTCGCGAAGGCCGTCGCCGACATCTCGGCCGCAGGGTCGAACGCCCCTTGGAAGGTCGTTCTCGACTTCCTCGGCACCCCGGTCATCGCCCTGCTCATCGCTGTGCTCGCCGGCTTCTTCATCCTCGGACGCGGCGCCGGATTCGACCGCACGAAGATCAACGACATCGTGGGCTCGTCGCTCGGCCCGATCGCAGGCATTCTGCTGATCGTCGGCGCCGGCGGCGGTTTCAAGCAGGTGCTGGTCGACACCGGCATCGGTAACGTGATCGCCGAGTTCGTCTCCGGATCCTCTGTCTCGGTGCTGATCCTCGCCTGGTTGGTGGCCGTGGTGATCCGCATCGCCACCGGATCGGCGACCGTCGCGACCATCACCGCCGCAGGCATCCTGCAGCCGCTCACCGAGACCCTCGACTCCCCCATGGTCGCGCTGCTCGTGCTCGCGATCGGCTCGGGCTCGGTGTTCCTCTCGCACGTCAACGACGCAGGCTTCTGGCTCATCAAGGAGTACTTCGGCCTCAGCATCCCGCAGACTCTGAAGTCATGGACAGTACTCGAATGCCTCATCTCGGTCACCGGCCTTGCCGGGGTCCTCGTCCTGAGCAACTTCGTCTGAGCGCGCCATGATGTCCGTCAACGCACCCGTCCTCGTCTTCATGGGCGTCGCCAGCACCGGAAAGTCGACAGTCGCGGCCATGCTCGCCGGCCGCCTCGGCTGGGCCTTCGAAGAGGGCGACGATCTGCACCCCGAGGCGAACGTCGCCAAGATGGCGGCTGGCCATGCGCTCAACGACGACGACCGCTGGCCCTGGCTCGACCGCATCGCCGAGTGGATCGACGAGCGCATCGAAGCGGGCGAGCCCGGCATCGTCACGTGCTCGGCCCTGCGCCGCAGCTACCGCGATGTGCTTCGCCGAGATGCGGTCACGTTCGTGCACTTCACCGGCTCGCGCGAGCTCATCCTCGATCGGATGCTGCGCCGCGAGGGGCACTTCATGCCGACGACTCTGCTCGACTCACAGTTCGCCACCCTGGAGCCGCTGGAAGACGACGAGCGGGCGATCGAGATAGACATCGCCCTCACGCCCGCCGAGCAGGCAGCGCAGATCGCCTCACGGCTGCGCCTGCACCCCGACTACTGAGACCATTCCTCGTCGACGTTCGGCAGCGCTCAGCGTGTCACTCGACGAGCAGTCCCAGCGCGGTGATCCCGTCGACCACGAGGTCGTGATCATCCGCTGACGGAAGCCCCGACACCGTCGCGACGGCGACGACGCCCACACCTTCGACACGGATAGGAACCGCGCCTCCGGCGACCGCATACGTGACGGGGTCGAGCCATCCAGGCTCGAACATGTCGCGCCCGCCGCTGGCGACACGTGCTTCGAGCAGCGCGGTGCTGGTCTCGAACCGCAGGGCGGTCGCGGCCTTCTTCTGCACCCAGGCGTCGTTGTCGGCCGTCGCGCCCGGCAGCGATGCGTGGAACAGGACGCCCGAAGCGGAGCGCACATCGACCGCGACCGGAGCTCCCTGCGCCAGCGCCCGCTCTGCGATGGACCTCCCGAGCCACCACGCGTCCGCGCGATCGAACCGACGCAGGAACAGTTCGACGTGCTCTTTCTCCAGCTGTGCGAGCCTCGTCTGGTCAGTCATCGACAGTGCCTCTTTCGTAGACGGTTCGTCTGAGATCGTAACCGTCGCACATCGCTGCTCACGAAGCGCGCGCCGCACGCTGAGCACCCCGAGCACGATGGGCTCCCCTCCGTTGGGGGGAATCGGTCAGCCGAGCTCGCCCGATCCGTACGGTCGCACCGGTTGCTGCTTCTGGAACTCGTACTCGCCTCCCTGGCGTCCGCCGAAGGGACGCCCATGGTCGGCGAACTCCTCCCGGTAGTACGCCAGACGCCAGGGCCCGATCTCGATGCGAGATCCGGTGCGCAGGATCCTGGCGTTCTCCGAGCTGTGCGGGAGATTCGGTCGGCCGCCGCCGGTCGCCGCGTATGAGTACAGGACGTACTCGTCATCGTCGTTGTGACGGACTTCGGCGTGGCGGGCTTCGAGCCCCTCCAACCGCAGGTCGGCGTCTGGCCCGGAACCGATGACCGTCCGCCCCGGGAGCAGGTCGAACTCTCGCGGCCTGCTGAAGTTCCAGTCGCCTGAGCCGACCGCGAAGATCAGCCGAGGGCGCCCCGAGCCGGGCAGGTAATGGGTCGTCGTTACTCGCCGCCGAACTCTTCGGGCCACCGTGGGGACGAGCGGGAACGGCGTCGAGGGAGGGACGGGGAGGCGGAAACCGCTGCCGCGTTCCCGATGCTGCGCTTCGGACAGGAGCGTCGAGAGATGCCCCAGCTTGATATGCGAGGAGCCGGCGATCGTCCGACCCACGGGTCCCGACTTCACATCCCCGAGCTGAACGAGAGTCCCCCGCGGTCCTTCCACACGTACGCGGATTCCGCGTCGCGCGAGCCCATCGGCGAGCGGCACGAGCTGGGTCAGGTCACGACGGCTCATACTGCCGAGTCCCGAGGTGGATTCCAGCGTGACGACGACCTCCTGGCCCTCAGCTCTCACGCTGAAGCGCGTCGGAGGGCCGCCGTCCGGGTTGGCCTGCTCGACGTGCAGGTCGATGTCGAGGCGAATCATCGGAGAAGCTCGTCCTCAGACCGAGCCGGTGCCACCGGACGCGCTGTCGCTGGTCGTCACCCGGAGGGTGCCGTTGAACTTCCAGGTCGCTCGCGGCGCGTCCGGCCCGATATCGCGAGGCACCTCGACGGTCATGTCGTCGAAGGTGTAGTTGACGGCGGCTCCACGACCGGTGAGGTAGGCCCACATCTCCCGCCCGAGATCCGTCCAATCGGTGATCGATGCGCCGGTCGGCCCCGAGGCCGAGTCGAACAGCTCTGTCGGTTCATTCGGATCGCTCATGGCGTGCTCCTTTGCTGAGACCATGTCCTGTGGATCAGATTATGCGCCCGCTGCACCGACGTGTCCAGCGATTTCTGAACACTGTCTAGCAATTCTGTCGTGACCGCCTCTGCTCGCTGCAGCGCGGGTGGCGATCGACCCGCTTCTCAGCGCGGATCCGAGGCGCCGGCGTGTGCGCGCAGTGACTCGGTGATCTGTCGGAGATACCTCGTGATCACGTCCTGCTCCTGTGGCGTGAAGGAGTCCAGCTCCGCATCGACACCCATGATCATGGGGATCAGACGCCCCATCGCCCTGTCGCGCGACTCGGGCCGCGGAGCGACGAGGATGCCTCGACGGTCGTTCGGGCGAGGCTCTCGAGAGACATGCCCGAGCGCGACGAGGCGGTCGACGGCAGTGGTGGTCGCTCCCGCAGAGAGCCCCACTCTCCGAGCGAGCTCGGTCGGAGCCAACGGTCCGCTCATGATCAGGTGCTCCATGACCTGGAGGTCGGTGGGATTGACCCCCAACTCAGCGGCGAGGGAGGACTCGAACAGCTCGCTGAGTTCGAGGAATTCCCGCAGCAGAGCCGTCGCCGGTCGGGCAGGCGCGAACGCAGCTCTCTCGGCCTCCGGTGCCGGCCCCTCGCTCGCTTGCATGCCCTCCACGATATCGCCACTCTCTTTCGATAGTCATATAATTTGATTGTCGAACTACTATCCAAGATGGGGAAATCCTCGTGAGTGCATTGACTCGTTTCCTGACGTCCGCCAAGACGTCCTGGATCATCCTCGTCGTGACCGCCGCCGCAGCAGCCGGACTCTTCGCGCTCGCGGGCAGCGAGGATTCCGAAACCTCCCCGTCCGTGGGGCTCCCCTCATCGGCGGAGTCCGTCAAGGTCGACGAGCTTCTGGAGGAGTTCTCGAGTGCGGAGGCGACCTCGGCGCTCGTCGTCTTCGCCGCCGAAGACGGCGCACTGGACGCGGACGCGCTCGCTCTCATCGATGAGAAGGCCTTCGGCGAGCTGGCGGATCTCTCGCGCAACGGCGCCGTGCCGCCGGCGCAGATCTCGGAGGACGGAACGGTCGCACTGGTCATCGTGCCGCTCGAGCCGGAGCCGGACGTCGCCGAACAGTCGGCCCGTGCACAGGAGATCCGCGACATCTCCGCCGCAGAGCTCGATGGGGTACGCGTCTATCTCACCGGTGCAGAGGGCTTCGAGGTCGACATCGCCGCCGTCTTCGACGGGGCGGACTTCACCCTGCTGCTCACCACCGTCATCGTCGTCGCGGTGCTTCTTCTGATCACCTACCGGAGCCCCTGGCTGTGGATCGTCCCCCTGGTCGTCATCGGCCTGGCAGACGCCCTCGCCGGGATCGTCGCGCGACAGGTGGCGAGCGCCGTGGGCATACAGCTCGACGCGTCGATCACCGGCATCCTGTCGGTGCTCGTCTTCGGCGCGGGAACGAACTATGCGCTCCTGCTGATCGCCCGATACCGTGACGAACTGCGGTTGCACGAAGATCGCAGGGAAGCGATGCAACGGGCTCTTCGCGGCGCGGGCCCCGCCATCATCGCCAGCGGATCGACCGTCGCTCTCGCGCTCCTCACGCTGCTCCTCGCAGAGATCGCCGGCAACCGTGCGCTGGGGCTGGCGTGCGCCGTGGGGATCCTCGTCGCCATGTTCTTCGCCCTCTTCGTGCTCCCCGCTGCCCTCGTGCTGTTCGGTCGCGGTCTCTTCTGGCCTTACATTCCGCGGTTCAATTCGCCCGACGCCATCTCACGCAGCGTCTGGGGCAAGCTCGGTCGCGGAGTGTCCAAGCGGCCGGTCCTGGTCGCATCCGTCGGCTTCGTGGTGCTCGGCGCCATGGCCAGCGGCCTGTTGTTCGTGCAGACCGGGCTGTCGCAGAATGACCGTTTCCTGCAGAAGCCCGAGGCTGTGCAGGGCCAGGAGGTTCTCGCCGACGCATTCTCGGCCGGAACCACCTCCCCCGCGATCGTCGTCGTTCCTCTCGATGACGCCGACGCGGCCATTGCCGCCCTCGGAGATCTCGACGGAGTCGATTCGGCGACCATGGGAGAGACCACGGATGAGCTGGCGCGGATCGATGTCACCCTCGACGCCAGCGCCGAGACCGAGGCGGCGTTCGCGGCAGTGGAACGGATGCGCGACGCTCTCGATGTCGTCGGATCCGGCGAGGGCCTCGTCGGCGGCCTCGACTCCCAGGCGCTCGACGTCGCCGATGCGCAGGCTCGAGACCAGGCTCTCCTCATCCCCCTCATCCTTGCGCTGGTCTTCGTCGTCCTCGTCCTTCTCCTTCGAGCGTTCGTCGCACCGCTGCTGCTCCTGATCGCCGTCGTGGCCAGCTTCTTCTCGGCCATCGGGCTGAGCTGGTGGCTGTTCCAGTCACCGCTCTTCGGGTTCCCCGCCATCGACACGAACGTGCTGCTGTTCAGCTTCCTGTTCCTCGTCGCGCTCGGTGTCGACTACAGCATCTTCCTCGTCACCCGGGCGAAGGAGGAGGCCACGCACCTCGGGACCACACAGGGCATGATTCGCGCTCTCGCAGCGACGGGCGCGGTGATCACCAGCGCCGGCATCCTGCTCGCCGCGGTGTTCGCCGTGCTCGGAGTCCTGCCACTCATCACGCTGACGCAGATCGGCATCATCGTGTGCATCGGCGTGCTGATCGACACACTCCTCGTGCGAACCGTCATCGTCCCGGCGCTCGCCTTCATCACCAAGGACACCTTCTGGTGGCCTCGTCGTCCGCCGCTCTCCGACGCCGAGGCCACCCGGCAGGGGGCTGACGCGCTCTCCGCCGAGCAGAAGCCTGACGTCGTGAGCGTCGGCGTCGGGTAAGACGGGGCGGATCCTCGCTGAGACAGGACAGCGGGCGAGGACCCCGCGAACGTAGAAATGAGAAACGCCCCCGCAGTGCGGGGGCGTTTCTCATCGTGTGCGAAGTGTTCTGCGTCGACCTCGCGTGACCGAGGAACTTCTCTGGTGGAGTGTTCTCGGTTCTGCGGAAGGCCTTGAGGCTACAGGGGTCATACGCACCATGTACGCGGGCGAATCCTCCGACGCGAGAACGCTATTCCTCCCGACCATCGCGCGCCTCGGAAAATTGTCTTTTGATCTGGCCTTTCCACCGCTTGTGAGGCCCCACGCGATGCACTGGCACCGGCATCTCCCCGAGCGGCTTCCGCAGTGGCCCGCGGACTCTACTAGCGAGCGAACACCACCGCGTCATCCAGCCCATACCCCCGCTGGACTGAGCGGATGAACGCGGGGCCACTCCCCCAACCAGTCCTCTCCGCGTCAGGGAGAGGTGGCGTCGCCCATGGGGCGGATGCGATGAGCGAGTCGGAGAGCGCCGCGCATCTGACGATGAGCTCGTCGATGAGAGGGATGGGACGCAGCACGACGCCGAGTCCAAGATCAGGCATCGCGGAGCTGGTCTCGAACAACGTCCACCGGTCCGTTGCCTTCAGCTGAGCAGCGAGCGCACGGAACTTCTCGGCGGGTTCTCCCTCCACTGTCGCGAGGCGCTCCACTTCTCCGTCTTTCTCGTGCGCGGCGATGCCGAAAGGCTGATGGTGGATGGTATTGCCTAGCACGGAGATGATCTCCCGTATCCCACGGTTGTCTGAGTCTTCAACCAGCTTTCTGGTGGCTGGCGGTAGCTGCGCTCGGAATGACTTTCTGGAGAAGGATGCTTCCGATTCGGGAACTGGCGTGGTGAGCTGCGCGTTGAGTGCTCGAGCCGCAGCATCGAGCACACCTTGAAGTGCAACGACAGCTCGTTCGACAAGCTCGTCGGGAGCTTCGAACCCAATCAGTCCGTTCGGGTGCAACGAGGTGACGAGCAGACGGTCCCGCGCAGCGAGCGCGCGTTCCAGCCGGATAAGCATGGCGCGCAGCATCGAGAGAGCCTCGTCTCCGGCCCGGGTCTCCATCACGTCGTTGAACTGGGCGTCGACGCGGGGAAGCATCGCTGTCACCTGAACCCGCTCCGCCATCCAGCTGGTGATGAACTGAGCATCCTCCGGCCCGACCAACACGCGGCTACGCAGCCGCTGATGCAACCCGATGACTGCGAGGGCATCCGACACCGTGCACGCGCTGCGCATCGTTTTGCGGTGGAGTGCGAACTCGTTGTCGGTGACGTAAAGGTCGGCCTCCAGAGAAATCGCAGCTTGCGCGTCGAGCTCGCGGGCGCGCGCCGCGACGGGATCCAGGCCGTGGTGTTCGGCCAAGTTGAATACCGACTCGGTGTTCTTCTGTGCGAACGGGATCGCACGGCGCACCACTCCGTTCTCGAGCTTCTCGATAACCCCACCCCATCCGTTGTCTGCTGGGGTCTCCGCAGGTGTCACGACGGCGTAGTCTCCGGACGCGAGAACCTGGTGCTGCTCTCGGCGTCGGAGTATGAGGAGGCTCGCATCAGAACGGCGGAGGAGGTCAAAGTAACCATCGACGTCGGGAGCCAAGGCGACGAGGGGGTCGATGACGACGCGCAAGGTCGGCAAGTCCGCGTGCAGGTCGAATGCGCGTCGCTCGTTCCGATGTGCTCGCGCCGGTTTCCGTAGCCGTTCCCGGACGTTCATGCTCGACGCAAGATGCAATCAGGGAGCGCTGCGGGATGGGACCGTTGCGCGATCTCCTCTCTCAGTACCCACTCGAGTATGCGGCGCAGCGCGGTGAACTCCAGAGGCGAGGTGTTGCTAATGGGTGCGCCGGCCCGCGAGAGGAGTGGTGAGTCCGCGTCCATGGCCTTGGTGCCCGCGTGCACGAATGTGCTGCGCGCGTCGTAACAGGCAAGGAGTCGACGTCGCAGCACAGCGGGTTCTCGGGGCACAATCACCTCCATCGGGGTGGGCGTCCTCACTTCCTCCATCCCCAGAAAAGAGGACGACTGGGGCGCGAAACTGTACGAGGGCGTGAAGTCTCTCACCGCATACCGCCAGAAACCCGGCGTGAGCATGCGGAGAGTGTACGTCGCGAATCGTTGCCGAAGTCTGACGTGCTTATCGATGAGGAGCTCTTCCCGTATCGCCTGGGATTGTGAAGCGTCAAGGCCGAGTCGGTCGAACACCGCGTCCCAGTGCGCTGCATCGTTATACGTTTCCCATGTGGGAGGTTGCGCCTCGAAATGCCCAGCGAGAGTCTCCAGGCCAGCTACAACCAGTGTGAATGCAGTGTGCAGGTCGACATCGAAGAGCTGCGTGGCTGCGTAGTGCAGCTCACTGGCGGCGAGGATCGGAGTAGCGTCATCGTCGCTGAGTCCAGCGATACGGGTGAGCATTGTTTCAACGAGTCGTTTCGGATTGCCGCTAATCGGGCCGTAGAGGTCACGGCCGTTCACGCCCGATGGGATGAAGTTCACGTGGTCCGCACCATCCAGGCGGGCCACAATCTCATCCGAGGCGACGCGGACGCGTCGCCCGAGGGCGAGAGTAATCACGGCGCCGATCTGTGTTGCAAGAGCTTGGCTACGGCGTACGTTCGTGGCATCTCCCCCATCGAGGAAATGCATCACGCTCATCCGCGCGGGCATCGAACCGAACGACTCCGCCAGGCGATCTGTGGGATCGACTCGAATGATGGATCCATTGATGTCGAGCGCCGAGGTAGCGAGAACACGGAACGTAAACTCGTGGACTGCGTCCTCACGGCTCTCTTCTAGCTCGTTGAGACGTCGGAACCATTCCTGAGTATGCGTCATGGCTGCCCTGATGACTTATGCATGCTGCATTTCTATCGTGAGAGTCACACGTGGACCTCCACGGACGGCCAACCAACGTATGTCGAGCTCGGCGACCAAGTTCCAGTAAGACCTAGAGCACAGACTGAGAGCGGAACTGCCCGCCGCAGCCATACGCTCACATCCAACCGTCGATGATTGCCTGCTCTTGAGCGGTCGGGGGCGACGCTGGCGGAACGTGAGACGGCCACCATCTGGAGACGACACGGCGGGGCGCATCGTCTCGCCCCTCCCATCGGCTCGGCGCCCAGAAGCGGAACAGCACGTTCCCGGACTTTGGGTCTGTGAAGTGCTCCGACCCGTAACCCGGAGGCTCTTCCGGCAGTAGCAGCTTTTCCGCGAGCTTGTCACCCGGCTTCGACACGGCGAAAGCATGCGCGTTCGCAAGAATCGCGGCGTTGAGGTCAATTGTCTCTTGCGTGTCCAGCGTCGAGCCGACGTCGCGCGGTTCGATGTCCCACCTATACAAGGCCAAGACGTTGTGAGGATCAATGGGGAAGGCAAAGATTGGTGCGCCCCACACGCCCCCATACAACGCTGGCCTCGCCATGCTTTCGTGCAGCTCCACGACAGGCTCGTCCGACGTGATGAGGGCCCGACGCGTTCGGTACAGCGCGAGGTGACGAGTCGTCAAAAGGCCGGCTGCGTGAGTAGCCAACGTCGCCAACGCTTCGAGATCGTTCTCGCGGGTGATGGGGAGTAGCTCTGGGTCGGCGAGCACTCGGTCGACCTCAGCCATGATGGTTGGGACATCGTCTGCGTCTGTGAAGTTGAAAATGCTGCCCTTGCGCAGTTCTTCCGCGAGGCTTTCATCGCCGTTCGCGGCCCGCACCTGAGCGAGCTCCGCGGCGAGCAGGGCGCGGTGTCCGCGACGTGCCTTCCGCCCCCGCATCATCTGTGTCGCAAGGAAGAGGCACAACCACTCCTGTGACTCTTCGCTGAGCTTCCTCTCGGCATCGATCTCTCTGAACGCAGTCGCGGCATGGCCCTCAACCTCTGACAGCCACGCTTCCCAGTACACCGGTGAGATTCCGTTTGCTTCTTGAAGTCGGTAGAAGTCGGTCTCGAGTGCCGCATTTCTCGGCGCCGTCTCGTATGCGTTCCGGTTGCGCAGGAGGTCGGTCACCCGGACTCGGTCGCCGTCTGCCCATCGATCCAGATAGAACGCCGGCAGGAGATGGTGTCTCCTGGGTTCTATTCCGGCAGCCGTCATGGCATCCGCCTTGCGGCGCGCTTCATCCCACAGGTTGTAAGACGAGTCCCCGGTCATCCCTTGAGCGTATCGGCTGCCCTCTGGCGTCTGCGGGCCGCGTGAAACGCGGCAGAGCAGGCAAAGTTCTCCGAGCTCATTTCCGATTCGTCCAGGACCACCGCTTTCCGTGGCTGGGCGGGCGCGGGGCGCGATTGGGCAGCAAGCCACACCTCGGCCACGCTGGAACGTCGCGCCCGGTCGGCCGCCCACCAGATTGCAACGATGGTGAGGAAGACAAGGGTCAGGAGCGCGAACGGCATCGCTTCGGCGAGACCAAAGCTGAGGTCAAGCGACTCGACCGCGAGTTAGCGCGCTTCGAGCGCCAGCTCGCTCTGCCCACGCTCATCGGCGAGATCGGCAAGTTCCACGGCGGAGCTCCGCTGCATCGCAACGCTCTGGGCTTGCCCCAGCGCAGTTGCATACGCACCAACGAGGCCGACTCCTGCCACAATCAGGAGCGCCGCGATTGTCGCTGCTGAAGTACCGGAGTGCTGCGCCTGACGCCTAGTGAGCTCTGCGATGGCACCAAGTTTCTCTGACTCAGAGGCTCTACGGAAGACAACGGTCGTGGACCGTTCAAGATCGGAGGCCACGACTTCCATCACCTCGGATGCCTCCGCCCCGAACATGCGACGCGTTTCGCGCCAGCGAGTCTACGTGGACCCCCTCAGACCCATCGCCAGCTGCACGGTCGGGACAAGCGGCGGCACGTGCACCATCTCATCCGGCAAAACCGTCACCCGAATTGTGGGGGCAACGTTCGGGGTCGACGTCTGTTTCGTGAAGGCACAGCTGTCCATCAGCCGCGCCGATTCCGAAGTGACGTCCGTGAGTCGCACGTCCCCTGTGCTGTCAGCCGGTCAGACCTGGGCCGCGTGGGGCATGGGAAACAAGTTCGAATACAAATCAAAGCGGTGGTACGCAACGCCCATCGGCGAAACCATCCCCAAGATCAGCACCGAACAGCGCGCGTTCGATCCCGACGGCACCCAGATCCAGTGCGGCCTGCTCTAGTCCGACCCGGGCGCGAGTGAGACATTGCCGCTCGCGCCCCTCTGATGCACCATGCTGAGACACATGACCCAGGAGACGGCCGCGGACAAGACCCCTACACCTGACCCCAAGGCCCAGTCTGGGCGGCCATCGTGGATGACGGACGAGTCGAACGCCACCGTCGCGCCCCGGTTCGGTCGAGCCGACTTCCTCCTCCGCGCCTGGGAGATCATCGACGAAGCACGGACCGAGGAAGACTCCTCGGTCTTCGGCCTCGTTGGCCCCTGGGGATCCGGCAAGACCTCCATGCTCGACTGGTTGCGAGCCAAGGCTGACACAGAACCCGCCCGGGCGGGCGTCTCTCCGTGGACCGTCCTGACGTTCAACCCGTGGGACTACCCGGATGCCAGCACTCTGCAACTTGGATTCTTCGCCTCGCTTAACACGAGTTTCGGTTCCTCCAAGGTCACGAACGTGCGCGACTTCATCAGCGATCTCGGCGTCGCCGTCGCTCCGCTCACTGCTGTCGCCTCCGCATGGGGGATCTTTGATGCCAGCAAAGTCGTGGAGGGTGCCGCGAAGCTCCTCGGCAGCAATCGCAGCGCCGACGCTGCGCGTCGCAAACTCGTGAAAATACTCCAGGAAGCAAAGACGCCCGTCCTCATCGTCATCGACGACCTCGACCGAATCTCCGCCGATGAGCTTCTCCTCACTCTGAAGCTCGTCCGCCAGTTGGGCCGGCTCCCCTACGTTCACTACCTCCTGTCATACGACGAGTCCACAATCCTCGATGTCCTCACCCGCACCAACCTCATCGGCGACGGCCACATCGCTCGTGCGCGGGACTACATGGAGAAGGTCGTACAGATCCGGTTCGACGTGCCTCAGCTTCGCCCGAGCGACGTCTTCGAACTCACGAACGAAGCCCTGCGGGACTTGGAGGAGGACACCGGTCACGTCATCGACGATCTCGCCCGCCCACGGTTCCAGGAAGCATACGAGCGCTTCATCTCCAAGCGATTAGTCACCCCTCGAGCTCTCCGGCGCTACTTCGCTCAGGCACGCATCCTCAGTCCCCGCTTCGTAGGCGAAGTCGACCTTGTCGACTTCCTCATCGTCACGTGGATTCGGACCTTCGAGCCAGGGGTGTACGCGCTGCTGCAGACTCGGCGGGATCATCTCATCGGTAGCGTGCCGGGGAACGCCGACCCGCAAGACACTCGAAGCCCCGAAACGATCCGAAACGACTGGGCGAAAGCATTCGTAGACGCCGGTACAAGACCGTCCGAAACCCCGAGCTTGGTCTTTGCCGTCGCATCGTTGTTCCCCCGCTTCGCCCACGCAACCGGCATGCCAAGCGGCGGCAGCTCTCACCTTGGCCCGCACATCGCGTCGGAGGACTACTTCGACCGCTACTTCACTGCCGGAGTGCCCGACGGCGACCTCCGCGACTCCGTTGTTCGTCATGCGATTCAAGACCTTGAGAGCGGCGTCGGGGCCACGTCTGATGCCGCTGAGCGTTGCCTCAAGATCCTCCAGGAGAACCCGGGTCGGACTGCACCGAAGGTCGCCATGGCGGCCGGAGACGCGAAGATCACGGCACCTGACACCTTCGCGTGGCTGGCAGACATCGTCATCCAAGACTTCGACCGTGTCCACACTCTGGATTGGACCCTTCAAATTCAGCGCGAGATCGCCCGGCGACTGCGAGAGCTCCCGCGAGACAGCATCGAAACCGTCCTTCGCAGGATGTCTGGTGGACGTCGGGGCGCTGTTGTCGCAACCAGCGCGTGGTGGGCCACGGAATCAGGAGCCGACGGCACCCTACCTCTCGAACTCACCCTCGGAGCGAAACAGGCAGTCACTGAGGCGCTTCGCGACTTGCTGGCCATAGAAGGTGCGACGGTCGTGAACATGCGTTGGCGCATTCGGGAGGCTCTGAACGGATGGGACGAGATCCACCCGAAGGGGTTCGCGGCCTGGATCGACGAGGAGAAGAAACTTCGCGGCGAACTGGAGACCTTGTCCTGGTTTGTACGGCTATCGGCGTCATTCGAGCATGGCGTGGAGCACACACGCATCGAGGGATTTCAGACCGAAAAGGCGCGCAAGTTCTTCGACCTTGAGGACATCGCAAACAAGTACGCCGACGAACTGCCAGACAGCTACATGCGCATGACTGACACACCTGAGAACCGGCGTACCGCGGCGCTCGGCGCGGTTGCGGAAGCCACGTCGACGAACTAACTCCGCTAGTTATCGCTGCATCGCTCGCCTGCCGACAGCAGTTTGAGTGGCGGTGTCCGGGACGCTCCGTTCCTACACTCAGGACAGGGACGCTGACACAGTGCAGCATCCTGCGCACTGATATGCGAGCGAGGCCTGATTCGCGTTCGTATCCTCAATGAGTGGCGACGGCTGGTCGGTTGCGTCGTACACCTGGTCGTACGTCACAGACGCTGCCAGCACAGCTCGCGAGCCGTCGTCCTTCCCCTCGCTACACAGGAGCATCGTGGACCCCAACACACTCGATTGGCCTGACCTCCCAGAGATCAGCCTGCGTGACGCCGCCGGTCGGCTGTCATCTATCGCGGAGCAATCCCAGGCACGCGCGACCTACCTCACCCGTCGCGGTCGCCCTGTCGCTGCTTTGGTCAGCCCACAGGTTCTCGCGCGACAGGTCGCAGACGCCGAGGAACTTGCCGACATGCGTGCCGCGGACACTGCGACGGAGGACGCCCTCTGGACCACTCTCGTCAGCTGGGAGGACGCGAGAGCGACCCTCGGCCTGCCCGCATGAAGCCCGTCAAGCTGGCCCCGACGCCGGCCGCGGCGCTCACACGGTCCCCCGCCGACATCGTCAGTGGACTCGACGACCTTGCTGCCGGCCGTCAGCCGATCCCAGCCGAGAAGGTACCTGGACGCCCGATCCATCGCGCCTACGTGAATGGCCATCGGATCCTCTACCGGGAGACCAAGCGAGAGATCACAGTCCTCTGCGTGAGACCGACTGTGAGACGGCGGTGGGAAGCACTGTTGTAGTGACGGTCCGGCGTATGTGCGCTGGTACATGACCGCGTGACCTACACTCCGCGAATCATGGGTTGAATGACACGACGCACTTGGCCCCTCGCTCTTGCACTCGCCGGGCTCCTCGCAGTCGGATCCATCAGCGGGTGTGCAGCACCGGAAGCCGACCAGCGAGCCGTGGGCCCCACGCTCAGTGGCGTCGCCGAAAGCTCCGACGCAGTGAACTTCGACGACGGCTATATCGCCTTTGGATCCGGGGAGCACACGGCCGATCTGTAGATCGACCCCCTATGCCCGTACACAGCAGCCGTAACACCAGCAGCAGTGTATTGATCCCCGAAAGCACGAAACGCCCGCGGCGAGGAGTTCTGAGGCATCTTGGGTGTCTCGGTCATGGGTCGTCTATGCGCGGTCGCGATGACCTCATCGTTCAGCCTTACGAAACAAGCCGGATCCTTGCGCGGCGACGCGGTGGATGCGACGCTGAACGCGGCGAACGCGGAAGGGCCTCGTGGCGGTCGCTGGGGCTGGCGCCACCTTCAGCGTCCGACTGGTTGCCCTCGCGTTCTCCCCCGCCGAGGGCAACCAGCAGGGTCCATCAGATGGCGGCTTCAATGTCTGCGACATGCGCCAGGATGAGGCCATGTCGGAGGACGATGACGCACGGTTTCAACAGGCCGGATACGCGATGCGGCGGCTCGTATCGCAGTGCACTGCTCACGTGCGCACGGCCGGGGCGAAGGTTCCCGAGCGCATAACCAAGGCGCCGCCTGCAACCGACTACGCGACCGACTACGCCGCTGCCCTCTCCGGAACCCACGACATCGCGTACGGGCATCGTCTGAAGCAGGTCGAGTCGTCGTGCAACGCGCTTCTCTCACACCCTGGAAGGCCTTCGCGGGCTCGTTCACCTCGAGACGCTTCATACGCTGCCTGCTATCACCATCGCTCGGTCCATCGCCGAGCTTTCTGCGTCGAGCTGCTGGCTAATTCGATCCGGGTTGAGCGCCGACGAACGCGCGGCACGTGCTTATGCGGCGCTGTTCCGGTCATTCGACTCCAACAGGGCCTCCTTTGACGATTCCAGTCGACAGTTTCGGAGCCGGCTGATTGCGCAGCTCGAGGAGTCGCACGTTCGAGTCACGATGGCTCTCGACAAGAAGAATCGGCCGACCGATGATGTGGCTCAGGTGTTCGTGGGCCGCTCACACGCCAAGACTCGGTTCAATTACTCGCAGAGAATCGCGGAAGAGATTCCGTCGATGGGCACCTTGTACAGCGGCCTGTCCGGCGTTGCCCACGGAGAGCATCTTCACGTGTCCACGTCGTGGGCAACTCCCGACACCTACGTGCGGCTCATCGGGATTGTGGCCTACCGATCCATCGAAGCGTGGTCCCGGAGCCTCCATGCGTGGGTGGACGTGACAGCCGCACCTTTCCTCAATCCGAACGACGTCGAGGACCTCATCCAATCGATCCCCGCGGACCTCATCGCGGAGTTTGATGCGGAGGCGGCCAGCGCTCCATAGCTCCTCGTCCGCGCAGCCGCACAACGATCCTCCCCACCAGTCGCTCAGAGCTGTACGCTGTCCACTCTGGCGACACGAGCTCGCGCGATGTCCCGTCATGGTGGAATGTCTTCGTGACAGTCAAGAACTCTGAGCGCGAGCGAGTTGGACGGCTCGCTGTCTCCTTCGTCGAGCAACAGGTCATCGGGTCGCTGAAGTGGCTGTTTCGCGCTCAGGAAGTGAGCGACCACGGGATTGACGCGCACATCGAAACGATGGATGCCGACGACAAGCCCACTGGCAAACTCGTCGCCGCTCAGATCAAGGGCGGAGACTCTGCGTTCAAATCCCCGACTTCCGGTGGATGGCATTTCCCTGTGAAGCCTCGTCACGCCAAGTACTGGTTGGCGAGCTCCCTTCCCGTCGTCCTCATCCTCGTGGACGTGAGAACAGGGTCGTGCTACTGGCAGATCGTCAACAAAACGACGCTGACCAGCACCGGCAAGGGCTTCAAAGTACTGGTGCCTGAGGCACACGACCTTCGCGAGGCTGGACATGCCTGGGAGTCATTCACAATCGAGTACTCCAAGGTTGTCGAGCAGCAGTTCGAGTATCACGGGGCCCGGCTGTCACCCGAGGTGCGAAAGCATCTGCAGGCGCTTCGAGAGCAGCACTATTACGCGGCTGGCGCCCTCGCGTCGGATCTCGTCGCTGGCAGGGAGGACCCGACCGCCGCGGTTCGTGAGCTTCTGCGATCCCGTTCCGAGTGGCTCGACGCGCACGGACGAAACGCTTGGCTCGCGGTCCTCACTTTCTGTCTTGAGCATGAGAACCATGACGCCGCCTCGACCGTGCTCCAGCGCCTCGCCGACGTCGACCCCGATTCACGGGGCGCGTATCTCGCGAACGCCGCCGTACAGGTCATGGATTCCGACCCGGACCTGGCACACCGACTGGGTCATCAGGCCCGCGAAATCAGCCCCGATGACACCGCGGTTCACGTGGCGAATGCTCTGCTCGGTTACGACGTCGAGCACGCAGAGCAACGACTCACAGGTCGCAGCGACGTGCTGTCGCATAGCTACTTCGCGACCAAGGCGCTACACAACGGTGACGACACCGAAGCGATTCGCCGCCTCGAGCTCGTCGTCGGTGAGCGACCTGAGTCTGTCAACGGCTACGTTCGTCTCGCTCAAGCGCTCCTCAGACGATCCCACACCCCACACGCAGAGACGTCCGACCAAACCCTCGCAGAAAGTCACCTGCGAACAGCTCTGAGCTTGCACCGTTCGTGGAGCGACCACACCGCCGACACCCTTGAGGTGCTGCTCGTCGCCCTCGCCTCCCAGAGCAAGTACGCGGACCTAATCAAGGAAGCGTCGCTTCCGCCGATGGGGACGGCGACACCACCCGAGGCAACAGACCCAACGATTCGATATCTCGCACGTCAAGCCGCGCTACGAGTCGGCCGCCCAGATATCGTGCCCGCCGACGACCAAGACCGTCCCCGCGAGTCGCGTGAAGACCAGATCGCTGCATACCGTCATCAGGTCACTCAGGGGCGAGAATCGGGAGACAACCAGCGCGTCTTCGCGGCGGTCCTGCAACTCGCGGTTCTCGGGGTCGATGCAGTCGCTGACGTCCAGGAAGTCCCAACGATCTCCGACGAGCAGCGCAACCTACTCTCCGTAGTCGCGCAGGCTGGCGACCGTGATGACAAGTCGCTTCCGGCACTGCGGGGCCTTGCTCGTACGCACATGCTGGCCGCCGAAATCGTTCTCGATATTCTCCGCCGGCGGGACACCAGCACTGCCGCGATTGCTGCCGCTGACCAGTACTTTGGAATCTACAAGTCGGCGTCGTTCCTCATGACGAAGGCGTGGATCCATCTCAACTTCAACGAGCGTGAGGACGCGATAGCGGTCCTCACCAGCGCCCTCATTGAAGGTCGACTCGCAGGGGAAGACAAGCGATCCGCGCACCTTCTTCTCGGCGAATACCACGCTGAAAAGTCGCGCTGGAAGCAAGCTATCGAGCACTTTCGTGCGGCCGTCGACGAGAATCCATTCACCACTGAACGGCCGGTATGGTCGCTTGCCCAGTGCTACACCGCGACCGGGGAGACGACGCTCGCGCGCAGGCTCCTCGACACGCACCAACACGTGCCCGACAACGAGAACGACATGGAGCTCTGGGCACTGATCCATTCCCAGACCGGGTGGGACGAGGTAACAGCTACGCAGGCGATTACCTTCGCTGAGGCCGAGGAGCGCACACCGGCGCTCGCCTTCCGACTCGCCGGCAACGTCTTCGGTGCCACGAGCTCACCTCGTGCCCAATCCGAGGAAGACGAATCCGATCCAGAGATGGATGAGCTTCTGAGCCCTGCAGATGACCTCAGGCCGCTCGTTTCCGGCGATCTACATTCCAGGGCGCTACGTCTGATGACGTCGCTGCAAGAGAAGTACGGGGAGATGTTCGGGCGAACGATCTCCGGCACGACCGAGGAGGCAGTTGAGCAAATCGTGTCAGTTCTCGCCGAGAGCCGCGATCCCGAACGCGACCGCATTGCACGAGAGGTCGTCACCGGCAACGCGCCCCAGGGATTGCTCTGCGAACTGAAATCTGATCCCTACGGGCTGATACTCGCGTCGCGCTACGAAAACCTTCGCATAGCCTCATACGCGGACGGCGAACGTCACGCGCTGGAAACTGCGGCCGCGCAGCGGAGCATCGGCGGGGACATCATCATCGATCTCTCGGCCATCGACCTCGCCCTCGAGCTCGGCGTGTGGGACAGCATCTACGCCGATTTCAATGTCATCACCATCCCGTCACGGATCAAGCGAGACGCAATCGCCTCCGCCGCCCAAGCACGTCGGGAGACGGCGCCGGGCGGCTCAATACACATGGACGCGGACGGCAAGATGTGGGGCGTTAGCTCGGATGTTGCGCGCGCGAGAGCCATCTTCGAACGATGCGAAGAGATGGTGCAGGTTGTCGACACCCTGCAGACCTCTCGATCCTCACCCTCTCACCTGCCGGAAGAGATCCAGAGCCTCGGGGACAGCGCCTGGACAACCGCCCTAGCGCTCTCGATTGAAACGGGCCGCCCATTGTGGGCTGACGACCTCGCACTCCGCCAGGTTGCGGCGGAGGCGGGCGTAGAGACGTTCGGGACCGTGAACATCCTGGAGGCACGCAACCTTGCACAACTCGAGAACGCGTCCTCGCCCGAACAAGTCAATGAGGCGATAGCCACGCAAGCCCAGCTCATCGCAACCCTGGTCGAGCATCGAGTCGCAGACCAACCAGTTACCGTCGAGGAAGTCATCGCGAGCATCCGACGCCACCCGAACGTGCTCGCGCCTGCAGCGGATATTCTCCGGCGCGGCCCCTGGTGGCAGGACGCGGGCAGCATCGAGCCATGGGAGCAGATCATCGAGGAGGTGCGCGCGCACTCACCTTCGATGGTCAGGGAATGGCAAGCACGCGCAATCATCGGCATCTGTGAAGCGATGCCCGGAGAAACAGCCGTCCCTGTCGTGACAACACTCGTTGCTCTCGGCACCGCAGAGTCGCCTTCGGTTGACGATGTCATCGAAGGGATTCAACTCGCCGATGCAATCGCCCGAAGTCGAAAACTCCCTCTCCGCCCTTCCACTGCGCTCCCCGTCGTCGCGAAACACCTCGAACTCTGCGAAGAGGGCGGCACCACAGAACAGTTCGTTCACGCAATTATCGAGCGTCTAGAGAAGGACCGCTCCGACGCCGAGGACCAGCCACCCACGGCAACGCAGAGCGAGGACGACGCACCCGTCGAGCCCTCGGAGCGCGACTAGAGCAGACAGGCCTCACCTGCTCGCAAATCAGCACCTCTGCCTCTCCGCCCCTGAAGACGCTGGGACGGTGAACTCTATCGACGTCAGGATGGTCGATAGCGTCGTCGTCCGGGGTAGCGCCGGCAACGCGGACCTGTGGGCAATCACTGTCACTGAGTTCCCCGGATCCGGACGTTAGACGACGAGCGCGGTCAGCTGCGCAGGGTGAACGCCGTTGTGGTGCTCGCCCTGCGCAGCGGTCCTCAGCCGTGCCACCCGCTCACCGTGACGTTCGGCATGCCCGCCTTCGGGAACCATGGGGGCGGGACGACGCTCAGCGGGAAGTTGGACGCCGCGTGGAACGACTCCTGGTCGACACCATCGTGCTTCGGGAGGGCCTCGAGCGTCTTCACGGGGGTCTTGTCCGAGTCGAGGACGGTGAGGTCGGGAAGCACCTGATGGGCGATGAACGCAGCGGCGTCCCAGGCGCGGATGCCGTGCCCTGCCGCGAGGTCGAGGATGATGCGCAGGTGCTCAGCGGTGTACTCGAACCGCAGCTCGCCGTCGGTCGTGCGCACAGCGTCCGCGTTGATGCGGTCAGTGAGTGCGCAGTGCAGGTGGACCTGTTGCGGTTCGACGCTCGGGGCGAGGGTGGAGGCGCCCACGACGAGATGACCGGCGATGTCGAGCGAATCACTCGACGCGATGTCGTGCCCGTAGTTCGGAGCCTTCTCAAGCGTGAGGAAGAGGGGGAAGGGGATGGGGTTCAAGGTGACCACGACGTCTCTATGCGCGGCGCTGTTTCGCGCACATGCTCGGCGTCGTCGCCGCAACGCGAGCCGACTTCGGACCGCGGTAGCGAAGAGGGGCATTCAGACGCCGCGCACTTGACGAGCTCAGGGACGGCTACGCGACACCGTGGCGAGAACTGTGTTCGCTTTGCGAACCTTCTTGAAAGTGCGCAGTCGCGTCTTCTGGAAGCGAAGGTGGGCGACGACTGCAGCTGTGCCAAGAAGCCACGTCCAGCGTGGCCCGCGAAAGACTGGCAGGTAGGTAGCGAGCCAGAACACGACCGGCATGAGACTCAAGACGAGGAGTGCGATCCCGACCCCTCCGAAATTCTCTTCTCCATTGATGGCCAGCACGGAAACTACGACCGCGACTCCTGCGAAGAGAACTAAGTAGACAGCTGAAAAGGCGAAGATCAACCATCGCGAGACGTAGACAGCCCCGTCCGGGTCAGGCCACACCAATTCTGCGGGTCGCAGGCGCACGAGCTGAAGAGCGTTGATGTGAAAGAACACGAGCATCACAAGGGGCAGCAGCGGGTAGAGGAGCAACAGCCTCAACAAGTCCTCCTCCACAGGCCCGGCTGCCGCGATGGTCACGCCCACGACTCCAGCTGCAATGAGGAGGGTCGTCGCGTACCAACCCACGACGATGAGAACTTCGCGGTTGGGACGACTTCGGGAGAGGTCGGGAGGTGCGCCTGTACGTTTCTCCCACCCTGCCCGGAGCGCGTTAAACGACGCGCGTACACGCTGCTGCCTGTAGTCGGACTCGTTGGCGCGCACTTCGGCGCCCAAAGGGAGTACCTCGACGATGACGGCGGCGACCAGGACGCAGACGAGCGCTAGTACCGCCGCGGCCAGCGTTTCGGCCGCACCCAGTTCTCCGACGATAAACGCGAACCCTGCGACCCACCCCCATACTGCGGCCAGCCAGCCGATGAACACGACGATCTGCGTGATGGTGGCGGCGCCGAACTGCGTCGCCTCGAGCACCGCTAACGCGAGTAGCGCCGCAACAAACGTCGGCAACACAACTCCCGCACTTTTCGCGAACGGGATCACGAGCGCGTAGGAAAAGCTGCGGATAGCCCTCTCGGCTTCGCTGCTCGAAGGTTCTGGAGCTCCAGCAAGCAAGTACTGCAGCAGCCCGACGGCGATAAGCACCGCAGCCACGAGAAGTCCGACGCCGACCAGCGTCCATGCGCGCCGCCGGACGTCGGCAGCAACGCTGCGAGCAAGGGTCCTCTTCGCGGACAGGATCCTCTTACTCGCTTTCGGCATAGCCGCATGGTATCGGCGGTCAGATGGATGCTTCTAACCCACGCCTCGCACGTGTCGCGTGCTGAGTCTTGAGCGAGCGTCACTCGTAGTAGTGCGGGTCCTCCCAGTTCACGGTCTGAGGGGTTCCGAAAGGCGTAACGGTCCACCCAACCGCGTCGTCCCATGGCGGTGCCGTCGGCGGATTGGGAGCATCCCAGGTGTGCTCGTGCACTTCCACGGGCGGCGTCGTTTTCGTCATGTCGTGCGCTGACCCGAGGTGGTGACCGCTGGGAAGACGGAACCACCACGCGAACCTGTGCGGGCCGGCATGCAGCAATGTGAAGCTGCCTCGGTGGAGGTTACGCTCCCGCAGCCTCAGGTCGGCTCGAGTCGACACCAAGTCGACGTCCGTGTCCCCGAACATCATCGCCATGTGAACGTCGGTGCTGAGCTCGGCTCGAAACATGTAAACGTCGGTGAGACAGCGAGTGTCTAGGAGCCGTCCGCTGTCATCGAATCCCGTGAGTTTCATCGCCTTCTGGTCGCTTTGGCGGCGTTCACGTCGCGCCTTGTCATCGGCAGGTCGAGCGAGGCGTTCAACGAGTGCCTCGAGAAGCACGAGCGTCTTCGTCGACGTTGTCGCGGTCGCGTACGTGAGGTCGCGGCCATGAAGGATTCCATGACGCGAGATAAGCCCGTGACGCCCCGTCGTGTCGACAGGTGCGCTGAATGCCTTCCTTACGACAGGGAGGTTGCCGTCAATGCCAGCCAGAGTGATGTCGTCGGTGTACCCGGGTCGCGTCGGGTCCGGCTCGTGATGGAAGAACGTGGATCCCATGACGTCAGTGGTAAGGCCGTCAATCTGGGCAAGCGCAAGGGCGGTCGCCGCGGCGTAGTGTCCGGCGAGGTGGGTGGCCGCGGCTTCCAAGACGAGCAGGGATCTCAGTTGGAAACGCCGCTGGAAGTCAGTGCTACGGAGGCGCCCATACCCGCCCAGTTTGAGGCCGACGTTGCGAAGTCTGGTCTGGTCGGGGTCGTTCCATAGCTCGGTGACGGCATCGTCAAGCTTCTCCGTCGGAACGCCGAGCAGGCGCAAGGCCTCTTCACGTGGCCAGCCGTCGTGGAACGCCCACCCGAGTGGCGCAACCGTGTCGACCACCCTCGAGATTCTCGGGTCGTTGGCGCGCACGTTCATGTCACTGAGGCTAGACGGTGCCCCACCGCAGTGTGCGGCGCGCGGCCGCGAGTATTGGTCGCGTCACCGGCGCGTGCTGCCACTAGGCGGGTGAACACAGAAAGACCGCCGGTGAGCCCGGCGGTCTTTCTGTGTTGGAGTCTTAGATCCGAGAACATGTGAGCTCTAGAACCGAGAACACCCCCTGGTGGGGGATTCCCGTATCTCGTTTTGCCTTGAGTTTCTGCGGCTCCAACCAGCACCCGTTCCATCACTTTCCTTCCGTTTCCCTTCGCTATTCCTTTCGATGTACGCGGCACCCGCGGAAACTCAAGACAGATGGGCGGTGCTCCGGTGGAATCGGCGCACGCAGTGGAGAGGCACCACAGCCGTCGACGACGACATCCGACCGGGCTATCGAGACTGAAGGATGACCGTGTCTCCGTGGAGATCTGACTCGCCGTCCGCGAGCAACTCGCGCAGCTCTATCCGGGAGAGACCCACGAGCGCCTGTGCGACAGCCCGCTCGCCCGTTCACACCATCTTCGTGCCGTCCCCGGACGCGTTCGTTGGCACGGCGACCACCGCTGCCGCGGACGCGGCCGCAGAGATGATCCCTATTCTGGTCACGGACTTGCTGAGCCAGCTCGATGAGGCGGAGGGCGCCGGGGGCTCAGACGCTGAAGCCTCCCATAAAGTTGGGACGGTCACGGGCCGTTCGACGACGGGTGTTTCGTCTGCGACGGGTTCCGGTTCGACGCTTACGTGGCGGTGTTCGCGGCCTGGCGACCCCCGTGTGGTCCACCCCGGTCAGGTGCGTCGTCTCATCAGGACGGAAGGTCGGGGGCTGGGAATGCGGCCCACCCGCCGTCGCTGCCTGCCCCGGCACCTTCCGCCGCGATCTGCCGGCGGATGTATGCGCCGAGGTATGGCATCGAGAACTGAACATAACCATGCCCAGCCACGTGCACGTAGCCCGACTCCACGAGGCGCTTCTTGTACACCTGCACGTACGCGTCAGAGACATCCATCCGTTTGACGATGTCAGCGACCTTGGTGCGGTCCTCGTCCGCAGCCATTGCGTTCAGGAACTTCTGGTCGACGTCAGACAGATCCCCATAGACGCGACTGATGACGCGGCTCTCTACTGCTCTGATGGCCTTGTCGTGAGCGACGGTTGCATCGGTGAGGGAGATGGTTTCCGCGGAGGAGTTGTTCCGCCAGGCGTAGTCGCCGGCGAGTTGCACGAGGTATGGGTACCCCTGGGACAGCGAGACGAGCTTTGCGAGGGCGTCGTCGTCGATGGTTCGGCCACCGATCCCCGCGGTCTCGACGAACACGCGCTGAGTTTCTTGGGCGGATAGGCGGACGAACTCAACCTCGCGTGAGCGTCGGAGGAATGTGGTGTGCTCTTCGGCGAGAAGAGCGTCCAGGCTGACTTTGACGCCTGCGAACACAATCATGATCTGGGCGCCGTCTTCAAGGGCGTGAGAAACCTGGAGCGCGAACTTGCTCAGCTCGCGCAGACGCACCTTCCCGGAGGACACCTCGTCGATGGTGATGAGGATCCCGCCGCTTCCTTCGAGGGCGGCGGACAGCGCGACCAGGTCCGTACGCAGCTGAGGCTTGACTGTGCGGTGGCGGTCGACGTACTCGATGTCCGCGTTGAACTGCCAGATACCGAGCGAGGTCAGCCGCGCCCTGCTACCCGGCGTCATCTCGTTGATGAGAGTGGGAATGGTGGAGTCCATCACTCGACTCATCAAGCCCGCGCTCGCATCATCGCTGATGACGAGCCACCCCGCGTCCCGCGCAGCGTCTTGAAGCGTGGTCAGGAACGATGTCTTGCCAGCACCGCGGAGGCCGGATACGAGCACGGAATGATTCTCGCCGAAGTCGAGCGTGTCGAAGACTTCCCTCAGCTCCGACAGCTCTTGTCCGTGGCCACCGAAGATGGCAGGCTTCTTCCCGTACCCAGGTGTGAACGGGCTTGGCGCGGTTTCCATGGTCTGCATCCCTCGAATCGTATTCATTTTATTCTAATTTGAGAAACGAGGATAGAGGGTTTCGCTCACAGGGGGAGGGCGAGCACACAGCCGCGAGTAGGGGCATCTTGTCGGCTCCCTGTCCACACTGTCGGCACGCTCAGAGCCTTAGACAGCGTCTCCGCCCAGCCGGACCAGTGCTCATCGAGTCGAGCAATCTCTGCGTTACGACCCGGCGACTCGAGCGACGATGTCCGCGGGGTTATCCTCCGCTCCGAGCCCGGCTGACATCGGACAGAACTCCGTTGCATACGTGGCACACGCCTCAGCGAAACACCTGCCGCATAGGGGACGCGTCAACTTGACGGGCGCGACGCGTGCCGGTTACGATAACCACAAGCGGACACAAGCAGTCTCCGCAAAACAAAACACTGGTCGTCGGCCCGCAGGGGACTGACATACCTCAGATTAGCCGGCCTGGTTGGAGACGAAACCAGCCTCAGCCCGCTCTTCTGGTTCTCGAAGATTCAAAGTACAAGGATCGGACAGGACCGCCAGCTCCACGGAGTACCCCCAGAGGGGTGAGGTCACTGACGTGATTCGTAGACGATTTCAAGACTTTCGGAATAGCTCTCGCCCTCGGTGAGGGCTATTTCCATGTCGCCTTGGAGTTCTCATGTCAGATTCAGTCGTCCCCATCAACGCCGTCTTCGACGCCCTTGCGCGTACGGCACGAACCCGCGCCAGCGAGGAGCGCCCGTTCTTCGGCGCCCAGGCGAAGCTCGAACTCATCCGTGAACTCGGACACTTCACGGAAAGCAGCTACGGCTACAAGAAGTTCATCGACCTGCTGAAGGCTGGCCGAGATTCCGGCCGGTTCGAGCTCGAGCTCGTCGACGGGCACACTCGCATCCTCCCGGCCGGAGCCGCTCCGACCGCTATCCCCGTCTCTGCCCCCAGTCGAATCCAGCACGATCTGTGGACGACCATCGTGTCTTGGGACGTGGGCTCGCGTTTCTGGGACCGCAAGCGGAACCGCGCGATTTTCGTTCCCACTGACGCCGCTGGCAACCCGCTCTGGGAGACCGAGCCGGACAGCTTCGTCCCTATCGAGCCTATTCCGATGGAGACGCAGCTGGAATGGATGGACGAGTTCGCTCGAGAACAGAACGATGAGGCCCGCGACCGCTTGCTGGAGGCGTTGGCGGGCAGCCTCGCGGGCGCCTTCAAGCGTGCGCTCGGAGAGCTGGGCCTGGCGCCGGCATGGCGAAGCAGGCTCCGCCACCGGGTGATCGAGCATGCGACGTCCTGGGCGTCGTTGCATTCGCTCACTCCCTCCTCGATCCTCGAGCAGCCGGCCAAGCGCAAGACCGTCACCGATACCCAGGCCACGGCCCCCGCCGCTCCTCCGGTTCCCTCGGCCGGTGGCAATTCGGTCGCCACCGGAGCGGAGGCGCTCCGAGCCCGTTTGCACAAGGTCATCGACCAGATGAGTCCCGCGGAATTGATGGCGCTGTCCATTCCTGCCGCATACCTGCTGGAAAGCTAAGCGGGTGGCACGACCCGAAGCGCGCTCTGTTCGCGGCGCGCTGAGCTTCCTCGACCTCCGTGGCGTCCCCGACGCCCCGGAGGATTTCGTGGATGCGTGGGTTGCGAACAAAAGGCCCACCGACCTGATCCGTTCTCATCTGGAAGTTAAGTCGAGCTTCGGGTTCGTCGATGACATCAGAGCAGCGCTAGAGGAGGCTTTAACCGAGGCGGGGCCCGGAAAAGATCTGGCTGACCTACTTCTCCCGCAGCTGCTCACTGCCCCGGGCTTCTCCTCGCAGAAGGCGGACGGCGAACACACGCTCGTCCGCCAGGCCGTTCTCTTCGAACGCCCCACGGAGAACGACTTCGAGATCCTGGTGACCGTCGATGTCCGCCTCACCCCATGGCAACGGATCCCCGATTCTCGCGACCGTCTGCCAGCAGCTGCTGCCTGCGTCGCGGTTGCATGTGACCTGTTTGACATGACCGACGACATCGATCTCGGGCGGGTGATGACGGAGCACATGCGCATGCTGCGCGACTTCCCCGAGACCCGGCAGAACCCGCGAAGCGCGGCCACATCGGTGACTGTGCTCGGTGATCTCACGGCCATCGGTGCGGACAGCGCCCCCGACACCTGGCGCAGTGACATCGAACTTCTCGCCCATGCCTTCGACGTGAAGCCCAGCTTCCGTCGGGAGCCGACGTTCACCGGCACAGTCTCCGACAGCACCGCGCACGTCATCCGGTTCGAGCCGTATGAAGGAATCGCCCCGCTCACTCATGACGGCAAAGAGATCTCGTCCACCGAGATTCAGGCTCGCACTCTCACGTATGACGAGATCTTCCATGCTGTCGCCGTCGCCTTTGCTGACCTGGAAGAGGCGGCCGCGACCGACCCGTACGCCCCTCGAGCGCTCACTGCCGGCCAGAAAGTTTTCCACCGCAAGGTCGGCAACTCTCGCAAGTTCGACCAGTTCGACAAGGGTTCGGATTCGCCCTGCAAGCACAACTCGTTCGTCGTGTGGAACAAGTCGCCGAAAGCGGCGAAAGGCTTCCACCGTCGGTACACGAACTTCCAGGATGGATGGTTGCGTCACTGCGCCCGCGGCATGAACTGCGGGATGTACGCGGTGTTCGCTCCCGACAACATCTGACGGTGAGCTGGATCGCCCGCGCGCCGTCCGTTTGAGATCGGCCCACCACGCTGATGACGACGCCGGTGTAGCTTGTCGCCAATCGCAGTCAGGAGGCGGGGATGGATGCACCGTGTGTTGAGAAGCCGTCCCGAAAACCCCTACGACTGTCGACCGGCATCACGCCACTCGCCCTCTCTAGAGTGCGGCGGCGCCGAAGAGGACACCTTAACAGCGTCAACGGCGGTTTCGGGCACGCAACAGCTGCACAATCGCAATCAGCAGGAAGAAGACTGCGCAGACGATAATGACGATTCGCACAGTGGGCTCCGGTTGAAGAGCCAAGAGCGCCAATGTGACGGCCGCCAGGACAAGCGGAAGCACCCAGCTAAAGATGGGTCGCGTTCGAGGTGTCATTCGTTTTCAACTCCAAAGACAGTCTTATGCTGCGTCACAAGTCAGGGTGCCGTCGGCATTAGCTTCACTGGACCCGACAGTGACAAACAAGATGCCTCCTCCGACGGCTGCGACCGGGTTCGCGAGACTAGCAAAGAACACGAGACCGGATCCAACTATCATCCCGGCCTGTCTCCAGCAGTCGCCCGAGACAGCTTTCCCTGTCAGGTCGACGTGGTTGACAGGGTCCGCCCCAGCGTATGCATACCGATTGGCGTTGTAAGCATCGAGGGGCGCGTCCAACGTATCCTGTTGCGTCCAGCGGCCAAGCGTGGTGTTGTACCAGCGGTTGCCGTAGTGCACCCAGCCGGTGGCCCGGTCTTGGATTCCGCCCTTGAACAAGAATGGGTTTTGCTTCTGACCGTTGCCTCCGGTGCCTTCGTCGGAAAGGACGGCCGTCCCGAACGGATCGAACGTGTACGCGTAGGCGACAGCGGAGTAGTCGGTGAGCATCGCCACCGGAGAGCCCAGCCCGTCATACACATACAGGGTCTCCACCCCCGACGAGCTTCGCAGCATCAGCGGCTCGCCGGTAACCGGATCGTTCTCGATGTAGGCGGTGAGATCGCCAGCCTGAACCTGTTCGACGATGGGAAGTCCGACCTTGTTGGTGCGGCCGTAGACGAGCTTGTAGTCGCGTTCGTTGCTCTCCTGCTGCAGCACCTCAACCTGGTTCGTGCCCGCGTACTTGTAGTCGAAGTTACCCTTGCTGTTGCTGACCTTCGTCATCTGTTGGGCACCGTTGTACGAGTACGTCGCCTGCGGCTCTTTGGTCAGGTTGCCGGTCCCGTCATAGACGAATCCGGTGTTCGTGACCTGGTTGGCGGAGTTGAAGGTGAGCGTCTGCGACGACGGCGAACCACCCGTGACCGTCGCGGTCAGGCGGTTGCCTCGCGCGTCGTAGGTGTATGCGTAGGTGGACGGGGCGGTACCGCCGGTCTGCGTCGCTGAGACAAGGCGTCCGGCGGTGTCATATCCGTACGCGGTCACCTGACCGGTGAGGTTGTCTCGTGACCATTGCAGCTTCGACCGGTCATTCGCTGTCGCGGTGCCACAGGTCGGCGCAGCGGACGCGGTGTTGTAGCAGTATGACGTGTCGAACACCGTGGTGATGGGGCCAGTCGTGCCATCACGGATCTCCGCAACGGAGCGCGAGACGCGTCCGGTGGTGTCGTAGTCGATGTGCGTGTGAGCCCGCCAGGTGGTGTGGGTGGCGTTCGACTGGAGCCAGGAGTCGGTTCGGCGACCCTGGTCATCGACGGCGAACAGGAGCACCTGAACGCCGGAGGACTTGTTGTAGGTGATCTTTGTGGGAACGCCGGCGTCGTCGAAGGAGTTCACGGTGGTGCCTCGGCCGTCGGTCACTCCAATGAGGTTGGAGGACTTGTCGTAGCCGTAGGTAATGGTGCCACCGTGGAAGGTGTTTCCGCGGCTGATGAGCCGTCCGAGCTGGTCGTACGCGTAGGTGGTCGTGCCGTGTCCGTCGACGCGCGTGGCCGGCAATCCTCGGTCGGTATAGGTGTTCGTGACTGTAGGCGTGGAGTCGGAGAAGGAGGTACTCAGCAAGCGGTCCTGCTTGTCGTAGCTGTAGGTAGTCGTCGTGCCGCGGCCATCGGTCGCCGTTCGCAGGCGTCCGAAGTCGTCATAGGTGAAGGCACGAGCGCCCAGGGACGAGCCGGTGACCGGCGTCATCGAGGTGAGCTGCTTGTTCGTGTTGTACCCGTACAGCGTCTTGTTCGTTCCGCTGCCCGGCGCCAAGGCAGTCGCAATCGTGCCATCGGCGTTGTAGGTCAACGTTGCGGTTGCGGCCAGCGCGTTGGTGCTGGTCAGCGCGTTGCCTACTCCGTTGTACGTGTAGGTCGACATGTTTCCGGCGGAGTCAGTGCTCGACGACGCGAGGTAGGCGGTAGCCGCCGCGGTGTTCGCGTACGCGGTGGTGGTTGTGGCACCGCCCGGTGCCTGCAGCGACGTCATCGAGTCGCCGTTGTTCGCCCCGTAGGTCGCGGTACTGGTCCCGGCGGTCGCGCCCGTCCCCGATGTCGCGGTCGCCACGTCGCCATTGGGCGTATAGGTCGCCGCCCGTTGACGCCCCATCTCGTCGGCTGCGGCAATGACGAGGTTGGTGGAGGAGTTGATGGTGAACGTGATGTGCGGGACCGAGGCCACGGACGAGGACTGGTTGGTATTCCCTCGTGCGAGGAACCGCGTGGTCGTCGTCGGGTACGCGAACCGCGTCACGCTCGAGCCTGGAGACCCGGCAGTCGTGTTCGCCTGCGACACCGAGGTGACACGGCTCGAGGTCGCGGATTCGTACCCGATAGTAACTACCGCGCCCGTCGGGCCGGTGATGGTCGTCAGCTGCTGGCCGGTGTATCCGAACGCCGTGGTCTTGCCTTCCGCGTCGACGATAGACGTGAGGTTCGAGGACGGGTCCTTCACCCACTTCAGCGTCCGCGACGAAGAGCCGGACGTCTGCGTTGCGGTCAAGGTCCGCGTCGATGACGAGTACGCGAGCGTCGCAGTACGCGCGGCGACGGGGCCGGCGCTGCTCACGACGCTGTTTGGGCTACCTGGGCTTGCGTACCCGATGGTCGTGGCGTTGCCGTTGCGATCCGCGATGGTCGTGGGCTGGCCGTCCGCGTTGAACGTCGCTACCTGACGCGACTCCCGCTCCGTCAACATGAACCCACCACCCGCGACCGGCGCGAGGTCCGCCTTCGCACCTGCCGGGGCGGTGTACCCGCCACCGGTCGCTGCTGCGTACAGCCAGGTCGTGCCGTCGCCCGCGGTGTAGATGATCCCCGAGCTACCGTACGCCGCAGACAGGTACCCGACGCCCTGGATACCGGTCGTCCACCGATTCGCGGCCGGAACGCTCCCCGACCCCGGGACTGCACTGAGGGAGTTGTACGACTGGGCGATGTCCACGGAGCCAGTGACGCCGACGAGCGACAGGCTCTGGTTCGTCACCCGCAAGTTCCCGGTGGCCACATCCACGTACGCCGATACCTGGTCAGAGACAGCGAACGGGATCTCTGTCGCTCCCGGACGAGACCCCGTCTGCCCCACCGTTGTCGGCCCGATTGGCAGCGCCGCGTTCGCCGGCGCCGCGACCGCCATCACCAACCCGGCGCTCAACACCGCTACAGAAACCGCAGACATCCACCGCTTGACCCCAGCGCGCACGTTGGCTCCACTCATCAATGAGAGATCGTTCCGACCAGAGCGGCACGGAAGCTGCTCGAACCATAGCGTTCGCTGTGAGCATCTCGGAAGAGTAAATCTGGTGAACAGATAAGAGATGCAAGGTTCACTGGTCCGCAGCCTCGTATCTTGTCTCAGATCCTGTAGTGCGCCCAGAACCTCAGTGCCATATGTGGCAGCCCTCAAGACGGTGCAGCCTCGTCGGCGCGCCTCCACGCAAGGAGCACTGACGTGGTATACAAGGCCGTATCTAAAGTGCTACGTTTCATCGCTATGAAGCACGAACAGATCGTTCAGAGTTGTCAGTCCAGGGTGTAGACCCCGAGGCCTACGTACCAGACCTACCCGACGATGACTGGGACGTCATCCGGGCCTTCGTGCTGGATGTGACCGCGGATCTCTCTACGGCCATCACGTACTCCCCCGCCTCGACGATGAGCACGGTCGCTCGCCATGTGGACTGGTGCGTCAACGTCGCCGGGCTCCCGATGACTCGCGAGGCTCTGTTCCGTCGAGATGTCATCGCCGCGGCCGTTGCGGTGATGGACACCACGAACACTGCGAGCAAGGGTCGGCGACGCTCCTTGCTGCTACGTGCCGGCGAGGCGCTCGACGTCATCGCCGTCCCGCCGCCGCTTCCCCCGCTCGCAGCCGCCTCCCCTGCGACCCCGTACACCGATGAGGAGATTGACGCCGCGATCCGCTGGTCGGAAGTGCAGGACGGGGTGAACGGGAGGTCGGCCCGCGCGCTCATCGCCCTCGGTTTCGGAGCTGGTCTCCCGACGCGCGACCTCGTCGCTGTGCGGGCCACTGATGTGCACGAGGACGCAGCGGCGGTCACTGTCGTAGACCGCGTCGTGCCGGTCGCAGACGAGTGGCGGTCAGAGCTTCTGGAGCTCGCGTCGACTGCGCCGGACCCGGCTCAATCGCTGTTCCGCCCTGGAGTCTCCTGGCACAAGAACATCGTCAAGACGTTCATCGACCGCTCCACAAGCCTGACCGTGAGCTTGAATACGCAGCGAATGCGTGCGACGTGGCTTGTGGACCACCTATCTAACGGGACACCGATGCAGGATCTGCTGGCTGCGGCAGGTCTGAAGTCGATGGATGCTCTGGTTCGGTACGAGCGATTTCTCCCTCCACCTTCGCCAACGCCTCCTGCAGGTACGACGCGATGATCTTCTTCACCCGCGGTGACTGATGAGAGCCGTCGCCGACGGCCAGCGCCACGGAGGTGAGGGTCGCTCCGCACTCGCCGAGCATCAACTCGAGGTCGGTGAGACTTGCCCACATGGCGCCGGTGAGAAGGCGGCTGACTTTCGGACGGTCGATGCCGATGGTCGCGGCGAACTCCTTCTGCGTGATGCCGTGCAGCTTCAGGTGTCGGCGCACGAACCTGGCCACCTGGTCCTGAACCCGCGCCGCCCGCGCCTCCGCGTTCGGGTCATCGGGCCCCGACCACGGGTCGAATCGGTTGTCACCGAACTCCACGTAGTCCGGCGTGAAGTGCGACGGCGGGTAGCGAAAGTCCATCTCCGAGCCCTTCCGGTGTTCGCGCGCGCACAGAAGCGCTGTTCGGTAGCGGCGTTCACACCGCGACCCGCGGCTGGGCATGAGAAGGGAGTGAACAACGCAGAAGAAGTCCTTGAGACCTACACCCCGCACATCCCGACCAACATCTGGAACGAACTGAAGCCGTTCGTCGTGGAAACCGTGCGCTCCCACTATACCGAGGGACGCACCCGCGACGACATCCACCACGGGCTGATGACCCTCACCGGGTTCGCCGACTGGGTACTCACCCTCGGTCTGGGCAGCCTCGACGAAACCATCCTCCGTGCGGATGTCATCGATGCATACACGACGTATCGCAGCACCGAGGTCGCCGGCTTCCTCGCGGAGCGCGAGAGGAAGCGCCTGCGGGTCATCGCGGGCCTCCCGGCCGGCCCTGAGGACCGCGCGGTGTCGACCTCGTCGACGCCGCAGACCCCCTACACGGTCGAGGAGCAGGGGGAGATTCGCCGGTGGAGTCAGTGGCAGTCCCGCGAGGGCAGCCGCCGCAACGCATCGTCTATCGCAACCCTCGGCCTCGGCTGCGGGCTCACCGCCGCAGAGATGATGACGGCGCGACGCGACGACATCATCGTCCTCGACGACAACCTGCTCGGAGTGCGCACCCCCGACCGGACCATCCCCGTCCTGCACTCGTGGCACGACGAGCTGGAGGTCTTGTCCCAGGGACCTGACGACGGGTACCTCATCGGTCGCACGTGGTCGACGCGCAACAGCATGACGCTGAAGAGCATCATCGATGGACTGCCGGGGTTGCGGCCCTCCCCGCAGCGCATGCGAGCCAGCTGGATGCTCGCGCACGTGGATGCCGGCACTCCCCTGCCGGACTTCCTGGACGCCGCAGGATTGAAGAGCCCCGACGTGCTCCGCCGACTCCTCCCCTTCCTCGCCCGCACTCCGGAGTCCGCACGCACGAGCGCCCTCCGCCTGGCGACGGAGGTGGCACGATGACCGCGCACCTCATTCCCCTGAGCGTCGTCCGGTGGGCCGCCAACATCGTCGACTCCTCCGGCGTGATGGATAAGGTCAAGGCCTGGGACAAGGAGGACCAGACGTACCAGGGCGGCCGGCCGCCTTCCCTCGGCCCGCGTGCCGTGTTCATTGCCTGGCTCGTCGTCGGCATGGAACAGCAGCCGCTGTTCGCCACCCGCGTCGCCGAGGTCCTCAGCGAGCGCCTGAGCCCCGAGGCCGCCGAAATCATGGGCGTCCCGGCTTCGTTCATGACCGTCCCCTACGAAGACATGCAGAACCGCGTCGAGCGGGCAACGAACCGACTCCTCGAGGTGTTCGACTACAAGCCGATGCTGGAACGCAAGGGAGCCCGGTCGAAGCCGAAGGAGGAGCGTCTGACCCGCCAGCGCGCACTCCTCAAGGGCGAGCTGGCGGCCATCGTCGAGCATCGTGCGGAACGAGCCGTCGCGCTCGAAGCGAAGCGGCAGCGGTTCTTCCGCTTCACGAACGACCTGCTCCACGCCCAGTACGACACCCTCCCCGACAACGCCAAGACGCACAAGCTCAGCTTGTCCATCGACGCCACCTTCCTCGCCGCGCCCAGCCGAGGCATGTCCAACGAGAAGCAGGAGAAGCGCCTGGACACCCAGACGATTCCGCTCGACTTCGACGCGGGCATGTACGTCCGCACCTACGACCAGCGCGACAACTGGGACGGCACCGCCGACAAGGCCATCGGGAAGAAGGGGTACGGGTACGAGTGCGAGCTCGCCGTCCTCGTCTCCAACGACCCGGACCACCGCGAAGCAGTACCGCACATCGTCGTCGGCTTCAACTTCCACGTCCCCTCCGTCGACTACAACCAGTGCGCACGGGAAATCTTCGACGACATCCTCGACTGGGGCCACGGGTTCGGACACGTCACCGCAGACCAGGCGTACCTGCCTGGCGCGAACCCGGAGGTGCTGCAGAAGCCGCTGCGCGCTGCCGGCGCGATGCTCACGATGCGCTATCCGAAGCCGGAAAGCCGGGCCGTGAAAGGCGAAGGCACCATCCAGGCGGAGGCGCATGGCGCACACATGCTGGAAGGACGCCTGATGTGCCCGATGACCCCGAACCCGCAGCGCAACGTGATGCTGAACTACAACCGCAAGGTCGCCGCGGACAAGGAGGACAGGACGCTGTCAAAGGCAGACCGCGAAGCGCGCGAACTCGTCTACCGCGCCGAGCGCGATGCGCTCATCATCGAGCGCGCCAAGTGGGAGCTGCGGGTCAAAGAGACCAAGGCCGACAAGGGCGTCGTCGTCATGACTTGCCCCGCCGTCGGCAAGGGGCGGAGCCTGGACTGCCCGCTGAAGCCGAACCAGCCCACGGACCTGCCGAAGGGCGCCGTCCCCCTCCCGGTCTTGAACACCCCGAAGGCCCCGGGTGCCATCTGCACGAACGCGAGCTCGGTGAATGTCAGCCTCGAAGTCGGCGCGAAGTACCTGCAGCACTACCGGTACGGGTCTCCCGAATGGGAGGACGTGCACACCTATGGTCGCCAGACGGTCGAGTCGTACAACAACAGCCTCAAGCACGCCGACAACAGCCTGCACGACGCCACGAACCGGCGTCTGCGTGGCACCGCCGGACAGGGGCTCCTCGCCATCATCGGCGTGCTCGCGCAGAACGCTCGGGTCATCTACGAGTGGTTGGACCAGCAGTACGACGAGGAGCGCCCGGCCATCGAGCCGCGCACGCGCCACAAGCGCACCGACCGACGCGTGCCGGTGAAGCGCACAAAGAAGGGCCGTGGCATGCCTGCCGGCCGCCGCGCCCGCTACGGCCTTCTCACCTGAACGCCTGTCTGCCCCGGTCGCCTGACCGGGGCAGACGTGGCTCTCGCCTTCGCGGCTCGACCAGAACAGCGCGTTGATCCGGGGCCGAATTCTCTAGTTGGTTGTAGGAATCACAAAGTACCGAAGGCCCACCATCCACGCTGCGATGAAAACAGCGGCTCCGACGAGGATGACGAGCAAGATCGTGGTGGCAGCGCGCCGCATACGCGAGTCGCGTGGCCACCTGAAGGAATCGACCACCGACAGGACCAGGGCGAGCGCGAAGACACCGAAGGCAATCGTCTGAGCCGCGGTCGCGAAGTTCCACCGTTCGATCTCGACCTCTGACGCTGCGGGACGGAGGTCACCTTGCATGGTGCCCATGGCGAACGCACTGACGCCCAGGAGGGTCGCCGGAACAATGACGAGAAGCACCCGAGTGAGGTTCGTCAGCCGCGGCTTGATAGCGGTAGTGGAAGTTGTCATATGAGTTCCCCTCGCCTGTGTGAATGGATGCACAGGAGCGGGCGCGGCTGAGGATCGCACGCGCCCACTCCGCTATGCGTTAGCGGGTCGACGACACGTTAACTGACTTTCCGACGACCGTGTACCCGATCTCGATCCACGCCTTGTTCCCATTCCGCTCCGGCATGCACACCGTCGACGGGTTGAAGGGATTGGCGGAGAACGGATCCAGCCAGCAGAGCTTCGCATAGTAGTTGCCGGTCCAGAAGTTCGCCCGACCGCTCCACGTTCCGGTAGTCGTTCCGGTCGAGAACCCGATGTCGATGTTCGGCACCGCCCCTCTCCAGCACGGACGAGAGATCGGCGAGCACGCCGACGGGTACGCAGTTCGCGCCTGCGGGCCGGCACCTGCAACGAGCTCGCTCTCGAGCTGCTCCTCGGTGAGAGGTTCCACGGCGGTGATGTCGCCCGACACCGGGTCAACAATCACCCGCTTGAATTCATCGGAGCCCAGCAGGTCAAGCTCTTCCTGACTCAGCTGGTCGACATCGCCGACCGTCTCCCGCTCCTCAAGCGCTGTCGCGCCTGCATCCGCAGCACCCGTCAGCAGAAGCGGCGAGAGGATTGCGGCGACCGCCGCGACGTACGTGAGTTTCATCTTGGCTGCCGTCCTGTTCGTCACGGGTTGCACTTCGTAAGCGGGTTGCTCTGAATCGTCCAGTGAACGTTCGGTCGCCACGACTCCATGTTGTACGTAGGACCTCCGCCGTAGCCGTTGTTGACGACGTGGCAGATGAACTGGTTGTCGATGGTCGCGGTGACCTTGGACGCGAGGCTGCCGAGCTTCTGTTTGAGCTCAGCGACGTGCGACGTGTGGGTCATGATGTCGATGTACTGCCGCCCCCAGGACGTGGGAACTGCATTGACGACGTACTTCACACCGCCCTGATTGCTTACCCACGCGGAGCTGATGAGCTGCTGACCGAGCCACGGGTCCGCCACCACCGGGAACTCGTCAGACTCCACCTCGCTGAGATCGACATGCTGAACGACAGCGTCACCCTCGACGGTGAACCACGTGGGCACGTCCCCCTCGTTGTTGTCGAGAGCCCACGGCGCAGCCACCCCAGCGACGAAGGCGCCGTCGGCAGCGAGGAACGCGACCGAACCGTCCTCCTGAACTGTCGCGCTTGCGCCGTCGGGGACGTCGAAGTCGAATCGGTACTGGCTCGGGGCGTGCTTGTCGTCGATGACAATCGCGAACAGCGCGCTTCCCTCCTCCATCAACACCGGCACGACGTCGGCAGAAGGAGCCGCGTCCGGAGCAGTCATGGTGATGACACCATGATCCGACTCGAGGGTCGCAGAAGAGTCTGAGACAGATGCAACGACATCCTCCGAAACGGAGATCGTGCTCGATTCGTCTGCCACGCTCTCCGCGACGTCCGCAGGTGCCAACTGCTCGAAAACACTTCGAGCGTCGTCGGGTTCTGCGGCAGTAGAGGCCATGGTCGGTGCCGAGACGAGGATCGAGGCTGCCAAGCCTGCAACCCCAGCCAACGCAATTGATGTTCTTCGCATGATTCTCCGGTCAGCTTTCCTGATGATGAGAGCCTGTCTCTCGTCATCAGGAAAGCTACCGTCGTTTAAAGAACGGCCAACGCTGCACGGCTGTCCCCCATGTGGAGGACAACGCACGCGAATAGGGCGTCAGTTCAAGGGGAACGCCGAGCCTCGGTCGAAGACACTCCCTATCAGGCTGTCCGAATCTCTGCAGTCTCGCCTGAGCGGATACGCGCGATACATTCGCGGAACGCTCGACGTCGAAGGTTGAGGGTTTCGGATCAGCGAAGTCTTCTGGCGCAGAGATAGCACCTGTCGGCTCTTCGACACTCGCGCGCACCACGCGGACGATGTTCGGCACGACCCTCGACCCCACCCGCTGAGTCGCCTCGGCGATGGACCGAGTCGGGCGATCTTGGACGTCGAGGGGCTCGTGCTCAGCGGTCAAGTTGGCTCAGATTCTGCACTCGAGGTCGTTGCAGTTGCGCCGAGGGGACGGTCAACTGATGCCACTCCTGCGAGCCTCCGCGGAGTGGTGTCGGCGAAATCAATAGGCGTTCGATCTGCGCTAGAACGGGCATTCCTCGTGAGCGCTGCCGAGCTGCGACTCACGCACCGACATCTCGAATCCGCAGTTCTCGCAGGTTGCGCCTCGACGCTTCTCGCATCCACACGAGCCGCAGTCGGGGCATCGATGCAGCATGCAGGTCCGGCAGAGGACCGCGCCCTCACGGGCAAACGTGCTTTCGCACGAGGCCGACGCGCACTCGAGCTCATCTCTGGACCACAGGGCGTCGCCGAATCGGTAGGTGGGCCGGGCGACGACGAAGATGTGGGTGCCGTCCGCGTCCCACCCCCAGTCATAGGCGATGTCTGATCTGGACGTGTTCGTGGAGTACACGAAGCCGTCGGTCGCTGCTCGAGTCCCTTGGGCGCCTGCAGTCAGCGCACGGAAGTCGGACTGCACGCTACCTTTCGGCGGGCGCGCGAGCGTGGACGCATCGGCCGATTCTGACGAGAGCACGAGTCCCGTGGTCGGATCGGCGACGACAAGCACGGCGTTCGGGTCGTCTGCGCGTGCCCACCGCGAGGCGCGCATGCTCGCCGCCTGCCGCGAGACCAGGCCGTCTCGGGTGAGCGCCCTGACGAACGCAGGGGTCAGCGTTCCCGTCCACGCAGTCTCGACCACGTGGTCCGGCATGAGAAGGAGGACCGCGACGTGATTGCTCACAGCTTCCTCGACGTGCCGCATCAGCGAACCGTGGGCGCGACGAAGGTCAGCAAGCTCCATCGCCCAGTCTTCATCCTGCTGCTGCAGGTGATGACCGAACTCATGTGCCGCGGTGAAGTTGGCGCGAGCCGTCCTCTGCCTCCGGGCGACCCGAATGCGTGCCGGCCGGCGCGTGTACGTCCCCAGCAGCTCGCATACCGTATCGACCTCGGTGCTCCACTCAAACTCAATGAGATCGGAATCCTGGAGCGCACGAGTGATGTCGGATTCCAGCGCTGAGCGTGGCTGGTCGAACTGCATGTTGGCCAGGAGATGCTCGGCGACCGCGGCGACGACCTTGGGGTGAAGCCACTCCCCTGGGCTGGCGACGTCAGGAAGCATGAGCGTCCTGGATGAGCAGGCGCAAAGTGTCGGCGGCACGGCTTGATGCTCGCTCCGACACACTGTCAGTGCGGGCGGCGAGGGCGTATGCACGTCGCGCGTTGTTGCGGGCTTCGCGTTCAGAGATCCCGGCGGCGTCGCAGAGCTCGACGACGAGCGATTTCACCTCGGGTGATGCGAACTCCCGGGTGACCGCGTCGTGCGTAGCGGAAGTCCACTTTTCAGCGTTCTCGCCGAGCGCCGCGATCTCGTCGTTGGAGAGTAGGTCGCCGCCCCACAGCTCCAGCACCCGCGGAGTGTCGAACCCGGTGACTGCGCGGAACTGACGGGCACTCATGCCGGTCGCCTCAACGTCGACGGTGAGTTCCGTCTCCGACGGCCACTCGATGAAGCACCGCCGTCGATAGTCATCAAGAAGCTGAGTCAGGGCATCCGCGTCCGCGGGTCCGGACCCTGCGGCGAGAGTTGTCAGGACGCCACGATCCGCCGCCCAGCGCCGGATCTCCTGAAGCTGCTCGTCATCGAGGACGTTCGCCAGCTTTTCGTGGAGAAGGAACCGTCCAAGTCCCGTCTCCGCCTGCGGCCACAGGACCACCGACGCCTGTCCGAGCGTCACCCCCACTTCGGTCGCGCCCGCTCGGCCGGCTGTCACCGGGATCCCGAGGATGAAATCGTCGTGCACCTGGGCGATGACTACGACGCCCTCGTGGATCCCGTCCCAGGACAGCGTCCAGGCATCGCCAGGCGCCGGGGCAGCGGGCGCGCTGCTGATCCCGGTGACCCAGTCTGGTGTTCCTGTCGCGTGCACAGTCGCGTCCCCCTCTGATTGCAAAGTCTGTCAGCTTATCTGATGTTTGATCTATGCGCGGTCCGCTCAGAACCCGTTGACGCGATCCCAGAACTCCTGGAGGCTCCGGGCCTCACCAGAACCGAGCGCACCGTAGAACTCGCAGTCGTTCGCGTTGGAAAAGTGCGCACGGAAGATGCTGTGCTTGAAACGCAGCTCGAACATCCCCTCCTTGTCCAGCCGACATGAGTCGTCGATCTCGCTGAGCAAGCACGTGTCCTCATCGAAGCCAGCCCGATTGGAGGTGCGGCCGAGCAGCGTGACGATGTCGGCGCGCGGCTGCACGACGACGTTTCGTCGCGGAGCATTGTGGGCGTCTGGCACCACATGCGGGAAGACGCCGTAGATGTCGGCGAACTCTGGATTCTGCTCAGGCATGTGTGGATCGTATCGAAGCGGGATGTCCGGCAAGAACGGACGGACAACCATCCCCGCACCGAAGCACTGAACTCGTTCTGGCTATGTCTCAGATCCTGCAGTTCCGGTCCTACGCTGAGTCCGCCTTGTCGAGGTTCGCGCGCAGCACACGGACGATGTCCGGCACGAACCTCGGCTGAACTCGGTGCTTGACGCCCCTGTTCATCTCCCGAAGGAACTTCGCGACGCTCTCCGCGGATCGATATGTCGCGCCGGCCATGAACACCGCATGTATCCACCGCTCATCGAGCAGGTATCCCTCATTGCTCATCGCACGAAGCAGCTGAATCACCGCGTCCTTGCCGTAACCCGATTCCAGGCCGTTGTACTGCTCGCTGACCATGGCCTTCGCCGCTTCAAGCTGGAGCGGACCCACGCGCGGCGCGGGGCGCTCCGTCAACAGATTCATCCCGCCGAGCCCGTCCAGCATCTCGATGACGAGATGGGTTGGAGACCACACCATGACGAAGATGCGCCGCACACGTGCGCTGACGATGAGCTCGCGGAGCGACTCGCATTCCCGCTCCTCGAAAGGGAACATCACCGTGACGCCATGGTCGAGCGTTTGCTGACCAGCTGCGTCGAACTCCGCGAAGCTCGTGACGACCTGTCGAGCGTCCGGCGGAACGATGGAGGCGAACACGGCGGCGTCAGCTGACCGTCGTTTGCCCGGCGCCGGGTCAAGAAAAATGAATGGTTCTCCGCCGAGCCACTCACGAATGCGTGAGCCACGCTGCGCCATCCCGGTCCCTCCGGCGGCCCAGTCGGTATATGTCATGTACGCAAGCTCGGTCATGGGCACAGTATGTCGTTCACCTCCGACATCATCGGTCCAGAATGTTGGACGAACTAGAGCCTCGCGGCAGAACCTTCACCTACGACGATCCGACGCATGCCGCGACGACGAGTCCGATTGTCCACATGACCGCGTGCGCGAACATCAAGGCCAGGAACGGATTCTCCGTCGGAGCACCGCCCATCGCGACGCCGAGAACGATGGCGAAGACGGCTGCGAGCACAGCGCCCGCAGAGACGGCGATCTTTTGCACTGGGATAGGCTCCCGCGGGTGATTGTTCAAGCTCATGCACCCTCTATGCGCCTCCTGAATCAGGACGACGAACAGCCCGGTCGACCGAATTCTCCCGGTGCCGCGCTGACGACGATGGTTCTGATGGGCCTTGTTCTCGTCTCGGTGCTGGTCGTAGCCGCACCGGTTGCTCGCGCGATGCTCGAATACCCGACCGCCCCGGGGGACCACATCAACGCGCTCTTCGTTGAATGGGTCACAGTGCTCCACTCGCCAGCCAAGGCTGTAGCGAATGTCGTCTCCGCTTTCGCCGTACTCATGCTCACTCTGTTCATCGAAGAAGGACTGAAAGCCTCGGACAAGGTTCCCGTGCGCACGCGCCGAAACATCGCGACCTTCGCTTTCGTCGGGGGTGTCGCGACTGTCGGGTGCTCAGCGCTGGCGGTGCTCGGGGCGACGTTCGGTGGCAACGTCGCGGCAACGATTCAGACTGTGGGAAGCGCTGCGGTCGTGCTGTTCTTTGCGTCACACATCGCGACCCACTCCGTAATCTCATTGACGAAGCAGCGGCGTGGGCTTCTCAGCACCCGCGACCTCGTCGCCGACGCACTTCGGACACTTCACCTCCAGGGCCCACTCTCCTTTGCGGCCATCGCATGGGTTCTCGCGGGAGCAGGCACGCTGTGTTTCATCGCCCTGCCCGCCGTCGCTTTCGTCATCGCAGAGGCACTCGACCCGGCGAACAGCGGTCGATGGGTGTCGGGGCTGCTCGGTGTCGCTTATCTCGCCTTCGCCATGTTCTTCCTTACCTGCGGCACCACTCCGGGAAATTCTGCGGGCATCCGAGTGGCCTCTCGCGTTGGTTGGGGTCTTCTCGCCATCATCATGGCCTTCGCGACGGCGGTCGCATTCGCGCTGAACATGTCCGAATCCGCCCTCCTGCCCTCGTTGTTCTTCATCACGGATGCGGTCGCACTCCTGTCCATTCCTGCCGCATGGATGCCTCGATGGACGCTGACCGGTGCGGCACGGACGCTGCAGCTGCGGGCACTGAAGAAAACCAAGGACGCCAACGACCGAGCAATCCAAAATCTTGATGCGTGGGAAGCGACGTTGCCCCAGCCTCCGCAAAGCGTCGCTGCGTCGGCCAGCCAGCCCTGACAGCGCCAGCGACCGCTATCTTCTCTTCCATGAGCGAACCGCCTCCCACTCTTGCCGCATTGGTGCTGCCAAGCCTGGTGCCCGTCGCACCGTCCCCTTTCAGCCCTCGGGAGAAGCTCATCGCGGATACCGCGTTGAGCTTGCAGATGACTGCCGCTTCTCCCGACTCAGCCGGTGTTCGCGCACTCGTTTATCTCGGCGTGGAGTGGGTGGACCGCTTCACGGAGATGTTGGGCCGCATCGGCTCCGCCGGGGAGCAACTCGCTCTCGCACTCGCGACGAATAAAGACGCTCGTCGGTGGACGGCGGCTGACGCGTCGGAGCGGGATCCGCAGTACGCGACCATGGGTGTTCGCGCTCAGGCAGAGATGACGGCGTTGTGGACGCTCGGTTCCGCGCACGGCCTGGCGAACGCGCTGGTGCGCGCACTGCGCCTAAATACCGATGCCCGCCAGATCGTCGACAGCGCTTTCCCCGGGGCCGCAGGGTTCCCGCCGTTCAGTGAGACGCAGCAGGCGTGGGTGTCGTTCGAACCGGGAGTGATGCGCGTTGCTCGCGCTGCAGCAGGCGCGTCGGCGTCCCCGGCGACTGTCACCATCGCCGCATCGCTATCCAACCTCTTCGGTGACAAGCGTTGGAAAGACTTCCTCGACCTGCGAAACGTCGGTTTCCACCGCCACCGACCGCAGAGCGTCGACGGCGGCACCCCGAAGACGTCATCCGTAACCCACTCGCCCACTAGCTACTCGATCTCCGTCGGAGTGGGACCATCCAACGTCGCTCCTCAGATCGACGAGGTGCTGGCGGTTGCCGAGGCGGGACTCGATCTCTACAGCGCCGCGGCCCGAGTCTTCGACGAGCACCTGTTCCGCGCCATCAACGAACTCAGCGGGCGTCAGATGTACACGCCGTGACGAAGCCCGGCGCCCAAAATCAGGAGGAGTGGTAGTCCGCCAGCGTCTCGATGTGGTGCTTCATCGACAGCTTCTTGACGTACCCGAGGCCAGGGTAGTGCCGCCGCGCATGCAGGCTACGGAACTCGCCGGCGGCGGACGTCTCCAGGAGCTTCGAGTCATCGTCGTCGAACGCCGCGACCACCTTCGCCAGCGCCTCCTCGAACTTCCCGGCCGCGTCCGACGGTGTGTCATTGCTATCGGAGACGAAATGGTAGATGTACATCGCGTCGTCGTTGTCGGGGTCGATGTAGCTCAGATGGATGGCGACGGCATACGCCGGTCCCCCACCCTCGGTGAAGCGGTCACCGACGGTGAGGAAGTCTCCATGCCCGTCCATCCCGGACTCGGCGAAGGTGACGTGCAACTCTGAGAAGGGGTCGACGGGCCGGTAGTCGGCGTTCTTCATCTGCTCAAAGCCATCACGAAGGAGCACGCGAGTACCACCGTCGAAGTGCCGTCGGTAGAGAGAACTCGCCTGGTCGTCGATAAAGAGGTGGGTCAGAGTAGATGATCCTTCCGCCAGCGATTCAGCAAGCTGGCGCGGCGCCGTGAAGCCGGCGTGGATGAGTGCCGGCCCGTGCGCCGTATGCGCATCGACGAGCTGAGTAGCGCGCTCGGCGGTGACGCCGCTGTGCAGCAGTACGCCCGCAGAAATCGCGTCATTGTCGCCGTAGTTGTCATCCAAGAAGGTCGTGATGTCAGCGCCGTTTGCACTCAGCTGTCCATGCCGCGGGTTGACGATGACGATTGCCTGTCCGCCCGCGTCGCTAACGGCGTCGAGCGCTCGGCCGAGACCGTCGAGGGATCGGCGAACCGGTTCAATGACAGGCACGAATGATGCGTCGGCCATCAGCCCCGCACTTTCCCGGACGGCGAGCAGTTCATATTGCTTTCCTCGGAAGTACGGGTAGTACATCAGTCAACTCCAGGCGAGTGCGGCTCCTACAGGGAGGAGCGTTGCGTCGTGGACTCTTGTCCTGGACGCGTTGTCCATTTTCAGAGTCAGCATGGCAGCACGCAATGACATCGGGATGGAGGGAAGGGAGTCGGCGAGGGCACTCTGGGAGCGGGTTTTCCTCAGAACGCTCACCATTCCTTGATGCACTTGCGCTGCATCCAGCGTTGCGAAGATGTCTCGAAGTCTGGAGCGGAGCTGCGTGTTCGGCACCCGCGGAGCATCGATTCCGCATGCGTGAAGAATGGCTGCAGCCTCATTGGCGCGAACGAAATCAAGGACCGCCAAAGGGTCGGTCCTGCCCGGGTCTGCAACCGCGGCGCGCTCCGTGCGCAGCGTGAAGCGTTCGGAGAGGACAAGCACACCGACATCGCCCGGGACCCGCTCGAGGACCTGAGGAAGGTGCTTGGGGCTCGTCACCACGTTCACCGCGGCGAAGACGCGCCCGTAGCTCGTCACCTGATTGTGCAGCCGCGACAGGGAGTCCCGTTCGGACTTGATCTCGTACGCGGTCGACGTCCCGTTGAACACGACGACATCCGCCTTGCACATGCCCACGCGTGCTTCGCCGACCATCGAAGCGGTCCGCAGGCTGTGCTGCCCGAGGAGGATCTTCTGTGTGATGGCTGAACGGTAGACGTACTCATCGCGATTACCTAGCGAGCGCAGTGTCGCGAAAGCGCGCTCGAAGGCGTCACCGATTGTTGCTCGGGCACCGACGCGCTCGGGAATGCTCGACTGGTGGAGGAGTCGCGCGAGCAGCTGGGATTGTCCGTGACGGCCTAGCTCCCGGAGCACCGCCGCCGAGAACATGCGGCTGAGGGAGGCAAGTTCTGCCTGTCCGACGTTCATCGCTGCTCCCCTCGACGTCCGGGCACCACGGTGCGAGACCTGACGGCCGATTCTACCGAATGACCCACTGTGCCTATGCGGCAGCCGCCGCTCCCGCCGTGGGTGAGAGAAGGGGTGCACGTCATAGGAAAGATGTACGCGGCTGGTCAGAAAGTGCAGATGAGACACGACGCGAGCGCGTCTAACGTGAACGCCTGCCGCCCTATCCGTCCACACCCATCCAGCCGCTACCGTGTGCAGAGAGAGAGGAGACCCATCATGGACGGTCTTGTTGCGGCGACAGTTGATGAGTCAGAAGTGCTGCGTTCGGAGATGCGCGATCTGCAGCGGGCCGCGTCACAGTACTACGCGGCCACGGGTCACTTCGGATCCCAGGAGGAGATGGGCGTTCAGTCGCGCTCCTTCCTCGGCCACGCACAGCGTCTCAATGACCTGCTCACGAACAAGCTCGCGGACCGCGCGACCTACGTCGCCCTGACCGGCAGCACCAGCCCGCACCCGCACCCGCAGCGCGACCTCATCGAGGGCATGAAGTACGCCCGTAACGTCGTCGAGCATGTCATGTATATCCTGAAGCCCGCGGAGCCGAACGCGATGTTCGGCAGCAGCGACATCGGATTTCGCCTGGTCGCCGAATGGGACGAGATTCCACCGCACGTTCACGCCGAACTGCGCCCCAGCACACAGAAGCTGAAGCCTCACTACGACAAGCACTTTCGTGACCGCAACGTCATGACCGTCATGTTCGAGATCCTGCGATTCTTCGCCGAGGTCGTCCCTGACGCGGTTCATCGCGACCAGAGTGGCGAGTGGACCGGGTTCCCCCTCCAAGCGCAGCTCGCCGTGCCCGCTCCCCTGCACCCCGAAGAGCCACTCGACTCGGGCCATGCACGCGCGTGGCTCGATGCACGCCTGCCGAACGGGAACATCCGCGTCGTCGGCGGGCAGATCACCGTAGGAGGTACGCAGTACGTCGTGGGGCTCACGTTTACAAGCGACCTGACGTTCGGTCACTTCGTGGAAACTGCGAGCCAGGTCGATGCCGACATCGCCGCGGGCTACTCGTACGTCCAGTGGACCGGCACACCGGACTTCGAAGACCTCACCGCGCAGTTCCCCCAGTTCTTGACGGGCAAGGTCTATCGCGCGCTGACAGCCTTCCCAGAGTGGACGACACCGTTCGACCCGGCGATCCCGACCAGCGACTGGCATCTCGGCCATCAACTCGAGGAATGGGAGCAGATCGTGAGAGCGGAAGCTCTCACACATGTTTCCGACCACGTCGCGTACGTCACGAGGCGGGCGCGACGGTTGTACGCGTTCTACCCGCTCTACCCTTAGCGGTTCAGTGCGCCGCAAGGTAACGGAAGGTGAGCGGAACAACCGCATCGCGCTGGCGTGTCGAGCGGCAAGCATGTCGGACTCGCGTGGGACCATCAGCACAAACAGAGAAGCCCGACGTCCGGGCGAATCCGTCTCGGGGCCTTCTCGAATGCACGCGTTCAGGACGAAGGTAGTCAAACGGGGTGTCGGCTGGGGACGCCACGCCGGGCGGCACCGGTGCGGATCTGATGTCTTGGGGAGACAACATGTCCAAGGACAAGAGAGAAGAACGGCGAAACCGGAAGGTGAGGAGCCGCGCGCACGCGAGCGGACCGTATCGGCCATCGCCACCTCGAGCTGCACCGGAGGTGGTGTGGGAGAAAGTCGAAACCCTGGTCGCACCCGAGCCGACGACCTCACAGCCGACGCCGGCGGAGCCGAAGAAACGTAAGCGCGGCGAGCATCGTCGGCGGCGGCGCTGGCGTCGGAAGCTGATGACGCTGGACATCCTCGGCGTCATCGTGTGGGCGTTCGTAGTGACCAAGCTGTTCGTCGCGGACTTCGACAGGATGATTCTCGCGTCTATCGCGCCGCAAGCACTGTGGGTGCTCGACCTACGGTGGCTGCTCGTCCTCGCACTCCTCGCCCTCGTGCTGCTTCTTCTGAGAGCACGCACGTTGGGCTTTGCTGTCGCATACGTCGTCGGGTTCCCCCTCGTGCTGCTGCTGTGGAAGCTGCCGAAGTTTCTCGTCGTTCGCCGCAGCGCCGTGCTGACGTCGACGTTCGCCGCGCTCGTTACAGGTGTCGCGTCGCGAGCCAGGCTGTTCATCGTCGCACTCGCCATTGCGTGCTTGTCGGGCGCGGCGATCCTGTCCGGCGACACGACTCTCATCGCCGTGGGTATCGTCGGCATGCTCGTGGCGCTCGTATGGTGGATCGTCATCACCGGAATCGACCTCCTCAACTCCAGCGCGTTCATCCGAGCACAAGCCGCGGCCATCAACTTCGTGCTCGGCAATCACCACCTCGAACGCTTCGTGACGCCCGAGCAGCCCGACCAGGTCATTCTGAAGACGTGGACCACCCAGGATGCAACCAAGTTCCGTGACACCGCCGGATACGCGGTTCTCGCGAGACGGGCGCTCCTTCTCTGGGCGAGCGCGGTCTCACAGTTCCGCCGCGCTCCTACAGCGCTACTCCTCAACGCCTGCATTTTCGTCGTGCTCTTCATCCAGCTGGTCGTCGTGTCCGCCTTCGTCAACTACGGCTTGTTCAGCATCGATCCCACTCAGTTCACGTACGCCACAAGCCCGGACTGGCTGACGTTCACCAATTACGCCGTCAGCGCCGTCGCGTTCGGTGAGATCTCCGCGCTTACCCCGGCCTTCGGATGGGCCGTCGCGGTGAAAGTGTTCATGGGCGTGCTCGGCTCCGTCGGAGTCGTCACCATCATCGGCTCGAGCTTCTTGGCGTATCGACAAGGACGCTCGGATCATGAGAGTGACGAGGCTATCGTCGCTCTACGCACGAAGGCTGACGCCCTCCGGGACCTCTCCGAGGAACAGTTCCAGATGTCCATCGAGGACCTGCAACAGAAGCTCCTGGTCACCGGGTGGGGCATGCTGAAGATCGTCGACTGGATGAGGGAGAAGACGCGGCTCGCGGACGTCGACCAGTAGGACGTCGGCGCGTTGCGAGCGGTAATCTGCGTGGGTGGGAGACTCACCCGTACGCGTATTCATCGGCTCGTCATCCGAACACCTGCAGACGGCTCGTTACCTTCAGAGCGAGATCGAGAGATTCACAGGCTGCGAAGCGACCTGCTGGGACCAGGACGTCTTCCGCCTGTCGACCTACGCGCTGGAGTCGCTCAGCAAGGCTGCGCATCAAGCCGACTTCGCTGTCCTTCTCGCCACACCAGACGACATGACTCACAAGCGCGGGCGACAGGCCCCCTCGCCACGAGACAACGTCATCTTCGAGCTCGGCCTCCTCATGGGAGTCCTCGGTCGTGAGCGCACGTTCCTCGTCGCAGACAAGGAAGACGAGAACCTCCAGCTGCCATCAGATTTCACTGGTCTGACATACGCGTGGTTCAAGTCGCGGTCCGATGGCAACATGCGTGCGACACTCAACAACTCGATGCTCGAGATCGCCAAAGAGATCACCGCTCTCGGGCCCCGGGATCGGCATCCCGGTCGTGCCGCTTCCAGCTCAGGCCATGCGCACGCATTGGAGCTCGAGCTGGACACGCTGTGCCACAACGCTGAATCCCAGGGGTGGAGGGTGAAGACCCGGTCGGTCACGACGCTACGCCTACAGGACCGCAAGGGAGTCAGGCACACTCTGTCCCTCTCGACCCCCGAACGGACTCGGGAGTCGCTCCGCGTGTTCGCCCGCGAACTCCGCGCCCACGGTCTCCGGGTGAACAGAAGCATCCGCCAGCCCATCGCGGAGTCCACGTATCAGTGAGCCCCTCGCGGGAGAGTAACTCGCCCGCGAGGGCTGCACTACCAACCCAGCCTCCACCGGGAGCCCCATGACGGGACGCCGTGCATCGGCCTCGGAAGACCCGCAGTGCTTGTACCCTGCCCACGTGCCGGACCCGCCGGCACGCAGTCTAGCCATCGCGGCGCAGGGCCCTGAGCGTGCGCGCTCCTTCGACCCATCCACACTATCGCTTCGCATCGTTATCGACGTTGCCCTATGGCGCACGCCGAAGTACAGGATCTGAGACGAGTGCATAGGCCCTCTCTCGCTGGCTCAGGCCTCGTTCCCCACCCGCGCGAAAGCAGTGCATGCACGAGCGATAACGTCGAACGGACATAGGCACCAACACGGAGGAATGACGAGCATGGCCCGCAACCGATGGACCCCACCCTCCGATGTCGATTTCTACTCCCGGATGCTGCGTTCGATCTCGGGCAAGCGATACGAGGTGTACGCCATCAGCCGCATCCTGCATCTTCTCGACGACCCGGACATCGAGATCATCACGCAGCAACCTGTGCGTCTCGACGATGGAGCCTTGGCGCTGCTCGACCTCTATCTGCCACAGTTCAGAGTCGGCATCGAGGTCGATGAACTGCACCACTTCTCCGAGGGGTCGATGGAAGCAGACAAGATCCGCGAGCAGGCCATCATGAACGTATCCCGCGGGGACATTCGACGTGTCCGCGTCGAAGATGCGGAATCTCTCACGACCCTGAAGCAGCAGGTGGATGAGCTCATCGCGGACATCCGCAAGATGAAGTCCGAAGCGCTGTCCGCGGGCACTTTCACCCCGTTTGTCTACGGCAACCGCCACAACCCGGAACACTGGCGCTCTGTCGGCACCATCACGACCGACGACGACATCCAGATGCACTCGATGGTCGACGTCTGCGCCCTGTTCGGCAAGGACGTCGCCCACTGGCAGCGGGGAGTGCTTCCTCTCTCCGTTGCGCTTCAGGTGTGGATGCCGACACTCGCCCAAGAGGGGATGTCCGCACGGAGCGACTGGAAGAACACGCTCAGCAGAGATGAGCTCACCATCGTCGAGGAACAGGTCGTGGATGGGCAATACGTGTACGACCCAAACCGGCGCAGCGTTGTCTTCGCGAAGTTCAAGGACCCGGTCTTCCTCACGCAGTATTACCGTTTCCTGGGGGTCTTCGAAATCTCCGACATCGAGTCAGCGGGAAAGAAGCGGGTGACGTACACCCGCGTTGCCGCCGAGGTGAATCTCGCCGCTCACGGCTGACCATCCTTGTGCGGGATGCGACCCATGAGTATCGGGGTGATGGCGCTCGAGTACATCTGCAATCCTCGCTCCGAGGGCTGGTGAAGAACCTCCGTCGTGACGGGAAGACCCCGGGGCGTCAGGAACCCTAGGTCGTGAGCCTCACGGTCATCCTCGTATAGCAGCCAATCGGTCACATCCAACCAGCCTGCATCGCCGAGGGCGTCGTTGTTCTCGATGCCTGCCAGTGCCCACGACAGGGGCGCGAACGTCACGGACGCCAACGTGTTGATGGCCGAGCGGGGGTCCAGAGGGAACGCCGTGAGCATCGGTCCCGTCAGTTGCGCATCGCGCCCGAGATAGACGGCCAGTTTCAGTGCTAGTCGACCGGGCAACCTCACTGGTCCCCCCGTGCGAACCTGCTCAGCAAGGTCGTGGTGCATCGTCCTGATGTTCGGGCTGATCCCCAGCATGCCAGACAGCATCGCGCGAGCGACACGGCCGGGGGCGATGGCGATAGCAGGCGCCTGCGACACGGGAACCGCCGGGATGAGGCGTCTGCTCAGTTCCGCGGTGAACGAAGCATAGGCGCGGTCGTATCGGTCGCCGGCGAAGGCGTTGCACCCTCGGCAGAGACCGCGGACCCACATCCCGCCGCGCTGCCATCGGCCGCGGACGATGCCATCGGCGTCCCTCATGAGATGCGCGCGCTCGACAGCATCGGTGTTGCCGGCGGCCTGCGGCGGAACATGAGTCTTCGATGGCGGAAGAACCTCGCCGCACACCCCGCACGACACGGGATGACGACCGGGGTTGATGAGCCCAGCGGGTCCGCCGATGTGCGACACTTGCTTGCTCTCGCCGGCCTGCGCCGGTTACATGTTCCCCCGCTGGTGGATGCCGCGCACGATGTCCAAGGTCACGCCATTCCATCCGAAGCGGAGCAGCAGTTCACGCGCGACCTCCGCGGCGATCTCTTTCGCCTCTTCCTCGCCGGTACCGGCAGCGAACGTTGCGGTGTGAGACCAGGACTCAGACGTGAACGCGTATCGCTGGTGGAACCCGCTCCTCGTCGGATCCGCGGCGACAAGTTCCCATCCGCGAGCACCGTGGAGGGAGACCACGAACTCGAACTCCTCGCTGAGGCCGATGCTCGTCTGCAACCGGCTGGCGAAGATCGCGGCTTCCGCGATGGTCAGGACGGGCATCCAGATCGGCAGGTAGGGGCCGTCACCGCCAAACCCGTCCCGGTCAGCCTCGACGTCCATGGGCAGCGCATGCAGTTCCACGAACTGCCCGGAGCGGTGCATGGACCACGTCTCCGGATGAAGCTGCAGCTGCGTCTCAGCCACCCACTCGGCACCCGGCTGAGGATTCTGGAACCATGGGAACGGCCAGCCGCGTTTGCGCACGACGTTATCGCCGACGACAGCGGCGAGCGACTCGTAGGGCACACGTTCGGCGTCGTACTGCTTCGGGCGGATACTGAACTGGAGACGGGGAACGGCGGGGAGCCCGGCTGTGATGGTGTCGGCGAGGAACGCGGTGATTTCCGCCTGGTACAGATCCTGGTCCTGCACCTCCGGTTCGACTCTCAGACCGGCCTGGCGCGCGGTGCGCAGGAACGACTGGAGCTGCTTCTCTGTGGCCAGCTGCAGCACCTCCCTGAGTTCATTCTGCGAGTGGTACGGGGTGCTCTCCGGCTTCGCCATCGACCGCGTGTAGAGCTGGCCTTTCGTGATCTTGCTCCCGTAGTCACGTGCAGCGAGCACCGGGACCTGGTCGAACTCCGCCACTTCGATGACGACGACGGGAGCACCTGATGGGAGCTCGCGCCTCTCGATACGCAGCACGAGCGGCGGGTCCGCGTACGTGTTGATCTTCGACAGCACGGTGTCCGCGTTCAGCCATTCCGCGAGCTGTTCGGCATCGAGTCCGCCGCTCCCGCCACCCGGGTCGTTGTCGACGACGCCGATGACGACGTGTCCACCATCACGCTGATTCGCCAAGGCGATGCACGCTCGAGCGACTGTTGCGACGAAGTCTTTCGCGCCGGTCGAGCCCGCCCCCTTGAACTCCACCGCACGCGTTTCCACCCCGAGTTCGACACTCGCCGCCAACTGCTCGTTGCTCAACACACGGCCACCGTATGGCACCGAGCTACGCCTTCGCCAGTTCCGCGTCGGTCCGCTCACGACACTCCAGAGATCTGGACAGAGTCCCTGCCGTCGGCTGTAGCTCTCTGGGACCATTCATACACTCGGCACATGGAATGCCCCGACGAGATCGTGCACAGAGCGCGCCAGAATATCGCGGCAGCAGACGCCCAGTCCCGAGCACCGCGCGAAGGGACCGACCCGGACGTCATCATCCGTGACTTTGTGTTCTGCGGACCCCTGGTAGACCTCGCCGGGGAGCAGTTGCGCGCCTACGCGGAGGCCGTGTCCGCCGGGCGACCGTTCCCTCTGTCCATCGCACGAAGCGCAAGATGAACGCAGATCCTGCTCACTTGTAGGATCCAGGGAACACCCCTGGATTGGATTCTCATGGCACAGCGACGCATCGTCGAGTTCATCGATGACTTGGATCAGACGACCATCGAAGACGGGGGCACCCTCACCTTCGCTCTCAATGAGACCGTGTACGAGATCGACCTGAGTTCCGCCAACGAGGACAAGCTCAGGGAGGCTCTCGCCCCCTTCATCAAGGCGGGCCGGCGCGTGCGCCCTATCAGGTCACGGCGAACGTCATCGGTGAAGAGTTCGGCTCCGCCCTCCGCAGACGAACGACGCGCGATCCGTGTCTGGGCCCGCGACAACGGCTACTCCGTAAGTGACCGAGGCCGCATAGCCGCGGACATCGTCGCCGCCTATCGGGAGGCGTGACCGCGCGGTTTCGATGATCCGCTACCGTCCCGAGTGTCTTTCTGCCTCGCGGGCTGCGTGTCATCGCTGTGCTGCATCCAGCCACTCACCGGACGGTCCGAGGAGTCTGCATCGTCGGAGGCGCCGGCCAGATAATCGTCCGGATCATTCCGCCCCATCGGACTCCTCCTTCCTCCGCGCGGGCTGCTGCGATTCCGTCAGACGCATCGTCTGCGTCTCACCGGTCAGCTGCAAGTAGCCGAGTAGGGACGAATCAGCTGGCTCGTCCTCGCTCGCCCCGGCCAGATAGTCGTCGAGTTCACGTCCCACTGTCACCACCCCATCAGTTGTGCGCTGACGACTGCCGTCAGCGCTGCCGCTGAGACCACAAGGACCGTGAAGCCCGCGGTGATCCACGTCGCCCGGTTGCTGAGGTCCCCCTCGCGAAACTCCAGCGCATCGGCCTTCTGCCGGACGATGGCGCTCAACAGCTGACCGCCGCTGACGTCCGCGTCAGCGTAGGTATCGACGAGGCGCTGCGCTCGAAGGCCGAGCCGCTTACCCGGTCGCGAAGCCGCCGTCGCGCAGAGCAACGCGATGCACCCGAGCCCCAAGGCGACGACGCCGAAGATCGCGCGCGCTGACCACAGCTGAGCAGTCGACGCAGCAATCAGAACGCCCGCTGAGACGGCGAGAAACGATGCCCTGTTCGCGATGCTGGCGGTACGCTCCGCGGCGTCGACCGTGAGTTTGTCGAGCTCGTCGTTCAGCAGCTCGATACGCAGCGCTCGGGCCCGCTGCCGCTCCCGCTTGTCCTGAGCAAGGGGATCGACGGCCTGCGGTCTTACCGCGTCGGATTTCTTCGTCATCGAGTGCAGCAACTCACAGAGGCGGAAGCTTATCCAGATTGTTCTTCGTGGTTGTGTCGGCGGTCGTCTTGAGGAACTTCTTGCCGTGCGCGGTCTTCTCGACGAACACATCCGCGCGCTGAGGGCACTTCACGAAGAACGTGTTCGTCTTGCCTTCGATGGACGCGATGACGTTGGCAACAGGCCAATCCCACTGGCCCTTCACGCCGACATCGGTGATATCGCCGTCGTCATCCTTGCGAACGTTCCTGATCTCCGAATCGGCCATCGCCATCCCCTTTGGTTCATATGCGGCGTTCCCAGTCTTGTGGGGTGGGTGCCGCTGACGGGTCCACGGCCGAGATGTTGTCTCTAACTCTGTAGTGAAGCCGTGCTCGGAGCCGTCGACCTGACGCCGGCATGCACGGTCGGCGCATCGTGCCACGGGCCGCCGCAGTACAGACATCGCGCCAACCTCCGCGCCCGAGTTTCGCGGAATCCCGCGGTTTCGGCCGCCGGGCGCTCTCCCCGTCCGGAACCCGGGAACAGGGCTTGGACATACCGAAGCGAATCCACACCCCTACCCGGAGGAGCTTCCCTTGTCCCGACGATTCCTTTCACTCACCGCGGTGCTCGCTGTCACCTTCGCCCTCGCAACCCCCGCCCCCGCTCTCGCTTCGACGACGCCCGTCGCGTGCACCGTGGGCGGGGTGGCGATACCGGACGGTGAACCCGCGCCCGAACATGTACCCACAGTCATCTCCTGCTTCGACTCGGTCAAGGAAGCGGAGCAGTTCATCGAAGACGGCGCCCCAGGTGACTACGAACAGTTGCAGCCAGAAGGCGTGACGCTGCGAGCCGCCGCGGCTACGGTCACCGTCGGCAAGATCTGGACCGGTACCTCACGTAGCGGTTCCGTACTGATCCACTGGGGCTCCGGAAGCGGTTGCTACGGCGTGACCTTTGGCTTCCCCAGCCTGGGCTCTGGGTGGAACAACAATGTCCGCTCCGCCGAAGGGTTCAACAACTGCTGGTCGTCGCAGTACGACGGCACGAGCTACTCGGGCGCGGTGCTGACATGCGCCCCGTACTGTTCGTCATTGGGGGCGCTGGCCGCGAAGACCTCGTCCATCGTCTACCGGCCGGTCGGGACCTTCGGGTGAGGCCGGGATCCTCAGCGCTCGTACGGGTGCAGACGGAGTGTTGAACACTCCATCCTTCCCGGCACGACAGCGGCTTCGCCGGTGTCGGTCACGCAGGTCGTGAACTCCGAGGGCGCGACCGCAGTGCCCGGTGTCGCGGAAAGCGGGTCTGTCTCTTCGAACGCACCCGATTCCCACATCTGAGTGCACACCGCCTCAGCGTCCTCGATGGGCACGACGCCGTCTGGCGTGGCGATACTCACCGCCGCGCCAGACAGCGTGCCATCGGGGTTGCGATATGGACCTTCCAGGCAGTGCACGATGCTCGTGTCGTCGACGGGACGCTCTTCCAGAAGAACGACACCTGCGACACCGGCACCGGCAATCACGAGCACGCTGCCGGCGATGGACAGCCGACCCCAGAGGGTCTTCCACCACACGGGACGCGATAGGTCCCGGCGCATCTGCTCGATGAGGAGATCCTGCACCTGGCTGCGGTGCGGCATTCCTTCGGAAGGTTCAGTCACGCGTTCGCCTCCTCTGCAGTGGGAGCATACTCATGAAGGGCACCACGCAGGCGAGACTTCACACGCGACAGTCGCGACTTGACCGTCCCTTCAGGGATCCCGAGGACCACGGCAGCTTCTGCCGCCGAAAGCTCCCGCATGACGCACAGAATCACGACGCTGGCGTCTCGGGTGTTCAGTTCCAGCAGTGTCTCCCGGACGCTCTCGGAGATTCGCAGCACGTCCATCGCGCGGGCGACCTCGTCGGCGTGATCCGGGACGTCCCCGTCGTGCGGGATCCGGTTCAGCAACCGCTGGTAGCGACGCCGAGAACGCAGGCTGTTCTTCGCGGCGAAGGACGTTGTCGCCAACAGCCAGGGCAGAACGGATCCGTCGACAACACGTACCTTGTCGCGCTTGCGCCACAGCTCGAAAAAGGCTGTCGCAGCGACCTCTTCGGCATCCCAGGTGGTCCGCATCAACACCAGGGACATTCGGTAGACCGGGGCCTGATGCCGGTCGTGCAGCATCCGGTATGCGGGTTCGTCGCCACGGGACAGTCGGAACAGGAGCTCGCCATCACCAGGCGTCCTGAACTCTGTAGTTTCCGGCACAGCCTCACCTCGCGCGTCACCTTCCCGTCAAGTCTATGCGGCTCGAGAAGGCTTCATCACCGCGCCAGGGGCTTCGCAGAAAGATGAGCCTCAGGCAGCGTCTGCGCCCGTGCGGTCCGCACCCAGCGCGGCCGTTCGCGCTGCGCGGGGGCTGCACTGCAGGTAGCGGTGGCATTGGGCGCGGAACGTCTCGTACGTGCCATAGCCGCAGCGAGCGGCGATCTCCGACATCGGGATGGAGGGGTTGAACGCTGCGATGGCGACCACCTGCCTCAGCCGCCGCCGGGCCAGGATCTCCGCGACACTCGGGCACCCGATGAACGCCCTATCGAGCTGCCGGCGCGAGATGAACAGTTCCCGCGCGAGCCAGGTCGGACCCACGCGCGGGTCCCGGTAGTGGTTGTCAATCAGAGCGAGGCAGCGCTCACGCAACGCGACGAAGTCAGTGGCCCTCATATGGCGTAATGTCCGGACGCCGCCTTTTGGTTCCACGAACGGCATGTGCCTCGGACGTGCACTGTGGAGTTGTTATGCGGCGCTGTCCCGCGTCACCGACGAGAGGACCTGATGGCGGCGGTGGCGTTACTCGCGAATCATCTCGTGTTCGCTCAGCTGCGAGACGAAGAGGCGTCCCAGCTCTTCCCAGTCTTCGGCCGACACCTCCGGAGAAGCGTGATGCTCCAAAGCATCCTCGACCGACCACCCGTCATATCGGATATACGGGACCGCCCAACGCTCTTCGCTCCACGCAGCACACGCGACCTGGCGGCCCTCGGACTTTCCCATGCCGATCCAGAACATGTTCCCGGGGTCGTGACCGCCGATGCTCGGGAAACGATATGCCTGCGGCCACGAACGCCACGCGTGGTTGAAAGCGAACTCGAGCGTCAACTTGCTACTCGTCACTGCGGTGACACCTTGAGCGAGGACACCGATGGCGACACCGACCACGACGTCCTTGATCTGCTGGTCTTTGGTCTGCCGCATGGTTCGACCCTACGCGGACAGCCTTAGAGATCCGCCTCGACGAAAAGCTGCGCGACGGTGACGTTCAGCACGCTGGCGAGACCGGTCAGCGTAGCCATTCGAGGATTCGACGGACCGACATCTTCTTTGCGACCAGATGCACGACCCGACTCGATGAGCTGAAGCTGATTCTTCGTGATTCCGGCCTGATAAGCGAGCGTCTCCTGTGAGAGTCCGCGGGCATTTCTCAGGCGTCGCAGAGTGACGCCCAGTCTGGCTGCCCGCTCTTCATTCCACACCTCTTCATCGTGTGCTTCAGGTCTCGAAAAACACACCCTTTATGAATGGCCTTATATTTCGGTTCCTACTGATTGGGTATCATCGTCCCGGTTCCGCGACCGCTATAGGGCGCGCTCGGGCTGGTGACGCTCTTTCGACGAGGGACCGCGCATGAACATAGCGCCCCACCCCACCCCTTAAAGGAGAGAGATCCATGAGTGCTCAGCCCGTTCACCCTGATGACTTCGTGTCCGACATCACCGTCGAGATCGGACTCGCCGTGCGCGACCGACTCGCGCAGCGCTTCCCCGGAAGGCTCCGGAAGCGCGTGCGGGACAGTCCGCTGACCACCATCCCCGGTCACACCATCTTCGTGCCGTCCTCGGAGTCGTTCACCGCGGCGTGCACTATCGAGAGCGCGTGCGACCAGATGCTCCCCATCCTCCTGCGAGATCTTCGTCACCAGCTGGACGATGCCCGCATCTCCGAAGCGTCCGCGACGTGGAGCCTCGCCTTCACATGGGACGGTCACGGTCTGTTCGACGACGGACAGTTCGTGCGCGACGGGTACCGCTTCGACGCTTATCTCCAGGTGGTTCGGGAGGCTGCCTCCTGACCGTCAGGCAAGTCCCCCGTCAGTGCGGAGGAGGTTGGTCAGGATGAGTCCGCGACGCTTCAACGCCATCTCGTCCACTCTCTCGCGTCCGCCATCCGGTGTGCGCTCTCGATAGCGCGGGTCGTCGCGACCCCAGTCTTCGATGATGAGCGCATCCGCGCCCCACCGACGGTGAACCCACGTTTCGATTGCGTCGGCGGAGTCCGCCAGGCTCGCTTGCTGGTCCGCTGCACGGACGATGACGTAGACCTGACCATCCGTGACCTTCCACGGCTCGAACCGGAAACTGCGCCCCTCGAGGGGAAAGGTTGTCGGCATGTCGACCATCACGGGGACCAGCCCATCCGGTGCGATCTCGGTGAGGACGGTGCTGGAGAAATCGAGAGGAATCACCAGTACACCGTATCGACCTCCTCACGCCCGTCAGTCGCAGATGCGGGCGGGATGTCCGAGCGGTCTACGGCATGACCCTCGAGCGGAGCCGACAGGACTGAAGTCGGTCGCGTCCGCGCCGCGTGAACTGCTCGACCCCTGGAACGCCGGCACGCGACGCGCATCGACCTGTGGTCGTCGATCTCGGGGTGGCGCTCGGACACTCTGCCCGGTATACAGGGCCTTATGAAGTGGACACCGCCACCGCTGACCGCCCGTGAGACCGCCACCGAGATTACGCTGCCGGATCAGCGCGTCGCTGTCGTCGGTGACGTCCACGGCAACTTCCGGTGGATGGACATCATCGCCCGAGCCACCCAAGTGCTTGCGCCGGACGTGACGACCATCCTGCAGCTTGGTGATTGGTGGATGGATCCGGACACCACCGACGAAGCTCTCGACGGAACGGGCATCGAGCGCATCTACGTCACCCTCGGCAACCATGAACCATGGGGTCAACTCTCCCTGTTGTTCGACGCGCACCCCGGCCGCGCCATCCGAGTCTCCGATATCACCTGGCTTCTGCCACGGCCTGCACGCATCACCATCGGCGGCCGGAGCGTGCTGTCGCTGGGCGGCGCAGTGTCCGTCGACAGAGCATGGCGTCAGGAAGGAGTCAGCTGGTGGAAGGACGAAGAGCTCACCAGTGAGCACGTGAAGGCCGCTATCGCGGGCGGTTCTGCGGACCTCATGCTCACACACGAGTCGCCGGCGCGCACGCCGGTGCGCGCGGTGCAGGAAATCCTGAGAACCAACCCCATGGGCTTTCCTGACGACGCTCTCCGGGACTCAGCCACCTCCCGCGCCAGGGTCGCAAAGGTATGGAACATCGTGTACCCGGAGCTCCTGATCCACGGCCACATGCATGCACCCGGGGGCGGTCAGACCGAGCACGGGCTGCGTGTGGCAAGCCTCGGTCAGGACGGACAACAGGGCAACCTGGGCTTCCTCGACATGCAGACACTCCGCATCGACACGCCATCACTTCGCCAGATCCGGGAAGCTGCCGGGCGATGACCTACAAGAACCCGTGGGCCGAGATCATCGGACCGTGCTACACCCCCGCCTCGTTGGCGCGGGCCCTCAGGTGGACGGAGTCCGAGGTCGCGGGCGCCGCGGCCTCACTGACAGTGCTCGAACTCCTGACCGACGAGGGGACCCTCCTCTACCCCGCCTTCCAGGTGTGGGACGGCAGGGTCGTGGCGGGCCTCCAGGCGGTCCTGCGGGTTCTGCAGACGGGCACGACCTCGAGGTGGACCTGGGCGCAATGGCTGAACACACGACCCGACGATGGCGACGGCAACGAGCTGCCGAGCAGCATTGAGAGGCTACGTGCCGGGGATCTCACCGGCGTCCTGCTCGAAGCACGCAACGACGCGTGGGCCTGGAGCAGCTGAGCCCGGAGAGCGGTCGGCTCCACCGCTGCGGGCACGAACAGCGCGTCGCCGCTGACTTCGTCAACGCCGCGAACTTCACACGAAGGCCGACATAGGAACGGACATCCTTTGACAGCCCTTTGATAGAGGTGCAACACGTTCGCAGACCGGTACATGCTCCAAGACTGGGTTGGGCGAGAGCTCCTCGTCAGAAGTTCCACGCAGAGCCGCGGCACAGCAGTCCCGTACGACCCAAGTTCCCCGAACACAGAACCCGTGTAGCCGAGTCGAGTTCTATGAGTGCGTCACTCGTAGGTGCGATGCACGTGCCAGCCGTCCACGCTCTTGAAGACATCGAAAATGAACGTCGTGCCGTCTTCGTCCGTGCCCTGGAAGCGCCAGTCGTACAGGCCGCGGTGACCGCCGCTAGGCGCGCTCCAGATCGAGTCCCGCAGCCGAGTGGGAGTGTCGGTGACCGCCCACCGGCGCCCTGCGAACACCATCCTCGCGGGAACGTCGTCGACCATCCATATGGTCGCAGGAAGGTGCGTGGTAGCAGGGCCCATGATTCGAGGATAGAACATATGTTCGAAGGTTGCTAGTCTGTCCTTGGGCCGGAGGAGGGAGCCGGCATGGGGTCGAGCAAGCGGTTGGCAGCGCACTACGACATGCGCTCCCAACATCAGGAGATCCTGCGTGCAGCTCACGCAGGCCCTCTGCAAACACTCACCGACGCGAACTCGCGCTGCGCACGCACCCCCTGACGATCTACCCGCAGCCGTACCGCCCGGTTAGAGCCTGGGTGCGATTCGGCCCGCAATCCATTCGCGTCGATGCGAAGCTAGCCCGCTCCACCCCGTTGGCGGCCGGCATCTTGTTCCGCGCCGGCGATAAGACGTTCCGATGCTGGGTATGGGGCAACGCCGTTCAGCCCCCAGAGGAAGATTGACCGGACCCGAGGGGGCATCACTACTTGACGCGACGGACGGCCCTGGAGCTGATCCCACGAAGATCCACGCCGACGCAGCTCGGCATCACGCTGCCCAAGGGCACGGAATTCAGTCGAAAACGAAGAAAGCCGCCGGGATTCCGGCGGCTTTCTTCGTTTGACCTGGGATTCCCAGTTACGGGAATGATTTTCCCGAGTTACGGGAATCCCCCCTGGTGGCGAGTGAGGGATTCGAACCCCCGAATGCTGAGCAGTCTGATTTACAGTCAGATCCCTTTGGCCGCTTGGGTAACTCGCCAGAGCGCACCCGTCCGACTTCGACAGCCAACCGGGGGCACGATAGATAATCATACCTGCCGAGGGCAGGCGTGAGAAATCGAGCGCTCAGCTCCCGAAGACGCCCCGGTCGGGGTCGGCCAGGGACTCCGGAGTCCGAAGCAGGCCGCCCTCGGCGCGGCAGGTCGCGGCCGCCACATCCATCGCTCGACCGAGCAGCTCCTGCCACCCGTCGACGTCAGACGGCGTGCCGCTCGCCAGTCCCGCCGCCACAGCCGCGAGGGTCGCATCGCCGGCGCCGACGGTGTCGACGACGCGTCCTGGCAGCGTCGAGATGGGCGCCGTCACGATTCCGGCATCCGACTCGAGGGCCGCACCGTCGGCCCCCGCGGTCGCGAGGACGGCGCTGACCCCGAGCGAGCGCAACCGGGCCCTGAGGGCGTCGAGATCGCCGTCGTAGAGAAGCGAGGCGTCGTCGGCACCGACCTTGACGATCGACGCGCCCGCAGCCGCGCGCTCAAAGCCGCGCACGAACTCGGCACGATCACTCAGCATCCCCGAACGCGGGTTCGGGTCGACAGCGAGACGAGCATCGCCGACGGCCTCGAGCAGCGCATCGACCTCAGCAGGCACATCGAACGGGAAGCAGCTGACGGCCACGAGTCCCGAATCGGCGATCGCGTCGACTGCCTCATCGGAATAGCGGATGCTGCGCTTCTGCGCCGCCTCGTTGAAGACGTAGACGGGCTCGCCGTCTGCGCCGCGCTGCACGATCGCCCGGGACGAGCCCATCGGCGCCTCACTCGCGATCAGCCGCACGTCGTGATCGTCGAGGTACTCGCGGATGTGTGCACCCGCTTCGTCTTCTCCGACCATCGCGATCAGTGTCGTCGGCACACCCAAACGGCGAAGCCCGACAGCGACGTTCAGCGCTGCGCCGCCGACCAGCTCTCGCACACCGCCGACATCGTGGATCTCGTCGATCAGCGCGTCTCCGACGACGACTGCACCGTGCACACGGGGGGAAGCATCACTCATTCTGCCGACACTACCGCGCGAGCGGCTTCTGTGACGGTACGGTCAGCCTCCCGGCGTGGACAGCGCGCAGCGCTACCGTGAGCGCATGAACGCTCGAATCGCCGCCGGAGCTGCGGCTCTCCTGCTCGTCGCAGTGCTCGCCGGCTGCGGTTCCGGGCCCACGGAATCCGGATCCGGCTCGTCGCCCGATCCGTCTGCGAGTGCCGGCCCTGAGGGTTCCGAGAGCCCCTCACCCTCGGCCTCCCCCACGCCGACGGCCACGCCGATCGTGCTGCCGACGGACTGCCGCGCGATCCTGTCGGAAGACGTGCTCGCGCAGCTCGACGGCGTTCCCCTGAACGATGCTGCCTTCGGCGCCTCCGGAGTAGACGACGAGGGCACGCTGACGTGCATCTGGGCGGACCCGAAGGCCGACACCACCCGTCTCGTCACGACGCTCTCTCTCATGAACCGGGGGCCGGCGCTCGACATGCTCAACGCTCTCGTCGCCGAGGAGGGCTTCACGTGCTTCACCCCCGACGGCGGAACCCGGTGCGAGAAGACCTGGCCGAACGAGCAGTACCCCGTGACGGACGGCCGCACCCTGTTCTGGCGCGACGACATCCTCATCGATACCCAGTACTCGAACCTGGCCCCCGAGGGTTACACCTCGAGCATCGTCGCGCACCTCTTCGACTGATGGCATCCGGATACGAAGAAGGCCCCGGGCGATCGCCCGGGGCCTTCTCACTCACTCAGTACGTCAGTTGTACGTACCCGGCGTGATGTCGTCCGTCGAGAACGCGTCGAAGTCGACGTAGCCGAAGTCGCCGTCAGCGTACGCGCCGTCGGATGCGAAGATCCGGTTCGGGTAGCGCTCGCTCTTGGCTTCCTCGGTGGCCTCGACCGTGACGTCGCGGTACTTCGAGAGACCGGTTCCGGCGGGGATGAGCTTACCGATGATGACGTTCTCCTTGAGACCGACCAGCGGGTCGCGCTTGCCCTGCATCGCAGCCTCGGTGAGCACGCGGGTCGTCTCCTGGAAGGAGGCGGCCGACAGCCACGACTCGGTCGCGAGCGACGCCTTCGTGATACCCATCAGCTCCGAACGGCCCGACGCGGGGCGCTTGCCCTCTGCCACAGCCTCGCGGTTGATCGCCTGGTAGCGCTTGAGGTCGACCATCTCACCCGGAAGCAGGGTCGTGTCGGCGTGATCGACGACGGTGACCTTGCGGAGCATCTGACGGACGATGACCTCGATGTGCTTGTCGTGGATCGGCACACCCTGCGAGCGGTACACGCCCTGGACGCCACCGACGAGGTAACGCTGCACCTCGCGGGCACCCATGACACGCATGACCTCCTTGGGGTCGAGCGTTCCGACCAGGAGCGGCTGACCGACGCTGACGTGCTGACCGTCCTCGACCAGAAGCGTCGCACGCTTCAGGACCGGGTAGATCACTTCCTCGTCACCGTTGTCGGGCGTCAGGATGAGCCTCTTGGCCCTGTCCGTCTCGTCGATCGTGATGCGACCGTCGGCCTCTGCGATCGGCGACGCAGCCTTGGGGGTACGCGCCTCGAAGAGCTCCTGCACGCGGGGCAGACCCTGCGTGATGTCATCGGCCGAAGCCGAACCACCGGTGTGGAAGGTACGCATCGTCAGCTGGGTACCGGGCTCACCGATCGACTGGGCCGCGATGATGCCGACGGCCTCTCCGATGTCGACGGTCTTACCCGTCGCGAGCGAACGGCCGTAGCACTGTGCGCAGACACCGACAGCGGAGTCACAGGTCAGGACCGAGCGCACCTTGATGCTCTCGACCCCCAGTGCGACCAGCTTGTCGATGAGCACGTCACCCACGTCGTCACCGGCAGAAGCGAGAACCTCGCCCTTGCTGTCGACCACGTCGGAGGCCAGCGTACGTGCGAACACCGAGTTCTCGACGTTCGCATCGCGCACCAGCTCGCCCTGCGAGTTCGGAGCGGCGATCGGGAGCTCGAGGCCCTTCGACGTGCCGCAGTCCTCTTCGCGGATGATGACGTCCTGCGAGACATCCACCAGACGACGGGTCAGGTAACCCGAGTCGGCGGTACGCAGAGCGGTGTCGGCCAGACCCTTACGGGTACCGTGCGTCGCGATGAAGTACTCCGCCACCGACAGTCCCTCGCGGTACGAGGAGATGATCGGACGCGGGATGATCTCACCCTTGGGGTTGTTGACGAGACCACGCATACCGGCGATGTTCCGGATCTGCAGCCAGTTACCACGAGCACCGGACGACACCATGCGGTTGATGGTGTTGTCCTCGGGGAAGTTCGCCCGCATCGCGGCCTGAACCTCGTCGGTCGCCTCGGTCCAGATCTTGATGAGCTCCTGGCGACGCTCGGTGTCGGTCGTCAGGCCCTTCTCGTACTGGGACTGGACCTTCGCGGCCTGCTTCTCGTAGCCGGCGACGATCTCCGCCTTGTTCGGCGGCGTCAGGATGTCGCTCAGAGCGACGGTCACACCCGAGCGCGTGGCCCAGTAGAAACCGGCGTCCTTGATGCGGTCCAGCGACGCAGCCGTCTCGACCTTGGGGTATTCCTCGGCCAGCTTGTTGACGATCTGCGACAGCTTGTTCTTGTCAGCCTGCTCGCGGACGAACGGGTATCCCTTGGGCAGCGTGTCGTTGAAGATCGCCTGACCGAGCGATGCGTCGACGAGACCGTGACGCTCGTAGCCCTCGGGAGCTTCGCCCTCGAGGAACGTCAGACCCGGGATGCGGATGCGGACCTTGGCCTGCAGGTCGAGGGTTCCCTCGTCCTTCGCCAGGATCGCCTCGCCCACCGAACCGAATGCACGACCCTCACCGGCTGCGCCCGCCTTGACCGTGGTCAGGTGGTGCAGACCGATGATCATGTCCTGCGAAGGCAGGGTGACCGGGCGGCCGTCGGACGGCTTCAGGATGTTGTTCGACGCGAGCATCAGCACGCGGGCCTCGGCCTGAGCCTCGACCGACAGCGGCAGGTGGACAGCCATCTGGTCGCCGTCGAAGTCGGCGTTGAACGCCGCGCAGACGAGCGGGTGCAGCTGGATGGCCTTGCCCTCGACGAGCTGAGGCTCGAAGGCCTGGATGCCCAGCCGGTGCAGGGTGGGTGCACGGTTGAGCAGCACGGGACGCTCGCGGATGATCTCCTCGAGCACGTCCCAGACCTCGGGACGCGTGCGCTCGACAGCGCGCTTGGCTGCCTTGATGTTCTGCGAGTGACCGAGGTCGATCAGGCGCTTGATGACGAACGGCTTGAAGAGCTCCAGAGCCATCTGCTTGGGCAGACCGCACTGGTGCAGCTTCAGCTGCGGACCGACGATGATGACCGAACGTCCGGAGTAGTCGACACGCTTTCCGAGCAGGTTCTGACGGAAGCGACCCTGCTTACCCTTCAGCATGTCGCTGAGGGACTTCAGGGCGCGGTTGCCGGTACCGGTGACGGGACGACCACGGCGACCGTTGTCGAACAGTGCGTCGACGGCCTCCTGCAGCATCCGCTTCTCGTTGTTGACGATGATCTCGGGGGCACCGAGGTCGATCAGACGACGAAGACGGTTGTTGCGGTTGATCACACGACGGTAGAGGTCGTTGAGGTCGGAGGTCGCGAAGCGGCCACCGTCGAGCTGCACCATCGGGCGCAGCTCCGGCGGGATCACCGGGACGACGTCCAGAACCATGGCGGCCGGGCTCATGCCGGTCTCCAGGAACGAGTTGACGACCTTCAGACGCTTGATCGCGCGGATCTTGCGCTGGCCCTTGCCCTCGGAGATCTGCAGGTGCAGGCTCTCGGCCTCGGCGGCCAGGTCGAACGCCGCGAGACGACGCTGGATCGACTCGGCGCCCATGTAGGCCTCGAAGTACTGACCGAAGCGGTCCTGGAGCTCGTGGAAGACGTCGTCTTCCGGACGCAGTGCGCCGACCTCGAGGGTGCGGAAGTCTTCCCACACGCGCTCGAGCTTGGCGATCGCCTCGTCGGCACCCTTGCGGATGAGCGACATCTCCTTCTCGGCGGCGTCCTTGACCTTCTTCTTCGCGTCGGCCTTGGCGCCCTCGGCCTCGAGGGAAGCGAGCTCCTCCTCCAGGCGAGCCAGGCGCTCGGCGATCTTCGCGTCGCGACGGTCTCCGAGCGTCTTCAGCTCGAGACGGATGTTGTTCTCCTGCGTGCCCAGGTCGCGGTGACGAGCATCCTCGTCGACCGAGATGACCATGTAGGCGGCGAAGTAGATGACCTTCTCGAGGTCCTTCGGCGCCATGTCGAGCAGGTAGCCCAGACGCGAGGGAACACCCTTGAAGTACCAGATGTGGGTGACGGGAGCGGCGAGCTCGATGTGACCCATGCGCTCACGACGGACCGAGGACTTGGTGACCTCGACGCCGCAGCGCTCGCAGACGATGCCCTTGAAGCGGACACGCTTGTACTTTCCGCAGGCGCACTCCCAGTCGCGGGACGGGCCGAAGATCTGCTCTCCGAAGAGACCGTCCTTCTCCGGCTTCAGGGTGCGGTAGTTGATGGTTTCAGGCTTCTTGACCTCGCCGTAGGACCAGGCGCGGATGTGGTCCGCGGTGGCCAGGCCGATGCGAAGCTCATCGAAAGTGTTTGACTCGAGCACAAATTCTCCTGTGTAGGAATTCTTTTTGAAGAAATCGGGGGCTTCGACAGGCTCAGCGACGCAGGGGTCCCTGAGCCTGTCGAAGGGTTAGATCTCGTCGATCGAGGCGGCCTCGAAGCGGCTGGAGATGTTGATGCCGAGCTCTTCCGCAGCGCGGAAGGCCTCGTCGTCCGTGTCACGCAGGTTGACGAGCGTGCCGTCAGCCGAGAGGACCTCGACGTTCAGGCAGAGCGACTGCATCTCCTTCATGAGCACCTTGAAGGACTCGGGGATGCCGGGCTCCTGGATGTTCTCGCCCTTGACGATGGCCTCGTACACCTTGACGCGGCCGAGGATGTCGTCGGACTTGATCGTGAGGAGCTCCTGGAGCGCGTATGCGGCACCGTAGGCCTCGAGGGCCCACACCTCCATCTCACCGAATCGCTGGCCACCGAACTGCGCCTTACCACCGAGCGGCTGCTGGGTGATCATCGAGTACGGACCGGTCGAACGCGCGTGGATCTTGTCGTCGACCAGGTGGTGCAGCTTCAGGATGTACATGTAGCCCACCGAGATCGGCGCCGGGAACGGCTCGCCGGAGCGGCCGTCGAACATCTGGGCCTTTCCGCTGGAGTCGATCAGGCGGACACCGTCGCGGGTCGGGATGGTCGCGTCGAGGAGACCTGCGATCTCCTCCTCGCTCGCACCGTCGAACACCGGGGTGGCGACCTTGGTGCCGGGCGCGGCCTCGAACGCATCCTTCGGGAGCTTCGTAGCCCACTCGGGGGTGCCCTCGACCTTCCAGCCCTGCTTCGCGATCCACCCGAGGTGGGTCTCGAGCACCTGGCCGAAGTTCATTCGACCCGGGATACCGAGCGGGTTCAGCACGATGTCGACCGGAGTTCCGTCCGCGAGGAACGGCATGTCCTCGATCGGGAGGATCTTCGCGATGACACCCTTGTTGCCGTGACGACCGGCGAGCTTGTCACCCTCGGTGATCTTGCGCTTCTGGGCGATGTAGACCACGACGCGGCGGTTGACGCCCGAGCCGAGCTCGTCGTCGCCGTCCTCGGCGTTGAACTCCTTGACGGCGATGATCGTGCCCTGCTCACCGTGGGGCACCTTCAGGGAGGTGTCACGGACCTCGCGGCTCTTCTCGTTGAAGATCGCGCGGAGCAGACGCTCCTCAGCCGACAGCTCGGTCTCGCCCTTCGGCGTGACCTTGCCGACGAGGATGTCGCCGGGGCGGACCTCGGCACCGATGCGGATGATGCCGCGCTCGTCGAGATCCTTCAGCAGCTCAGGGCTGACGTTGGGGAGGTCACGGGTGATCTCCTCCTTGCCGAGCTTCGTGTCGCGGGCGTCGACCTCGTATTCCTCGATGTGGATCGAGGAGAGGGTGTCGTCCTTCACGAGGTCCTGGCTGAGGATGATCGCGTCCTCGAAGTTGTAGCCTTCCCACGTCATGAACGCGACGAGGAGGTTCTTTCCGAGTGCCAGCTCGCCGTTCTCGGTGGCGGGGCCATCGGCGATGACCTCTCCGACCTCGACGCGGTCGCCCTCGTTGACGACGACCTTCTGGTTGTACGACGTGCCCTGGTTGGAGCGGTCGAACTTACGCAGGTGGTAGTCCTGCGTGCCGCCCTCGTCGAGCATGACGGTGACGCGGTCTGCCGAGACCTCGGTGACGACACCCGGCTTCTCAGCCGTGAGCACGTCGCCGGCGTCGATAGCCGTGTAGCCCTCCATACCGGTTCCGACGAGCGGCGAGTCGCTGCGCAGCAGCGGCACAGCCTGACGCTGCATGTTGGCGCCCATGAGCGCGCGCTGTGCGTCGTCGTGCTCGAGGAACGGCACGAGCGAGGTCGCGACCGACACCATCTGGCGCGGCGAGACATCGATGTAGCCGATCTCCTCGGGGAGGAAGAGATCCACCTCACCGTTACCGCCCTTGGGGCGTGCGAGGACGTGGCTCTCGCGGAAGCGACCGTTCTTGTCGAGCGGGGCGTTCGCCTGCGCGATGTTGAAGTCGACCTCTTCGGACGCGGTCAGGTAATCGATGTGCTCGGTGACGATGCCACCCTCGACCTTGCGGTACGGGGTCTCGATGAAACCGAACGAGTTGATGCGCGCGAAGGTCGCGAGAGCACCGATCAGACCGATGTTCGGGCCTTCAGGGGTCTCGATGGGGCACATGCGGCCGTAGTGCGACGGGTGGACGTCACGGACCTCGACACCTGCGCGGTCACGGCTCAGACCACCGGGGCCGAGAGCCGAGAGACGGCGCTTGTTGGTCAGACCCGCGAGCGGGTTGTTCTGATCCATGAACTGCGAGAGCTGCGAGGTTCCGAAGAACTCCTTGATCGCTGCGACGACGGGGCGCACGTTGATCAGGGTCTGCGGCGTGATCGCCTCGATGTCCTGCGTGGTCATGCGCTCGCGGACGACGCGCTCCATGCGGGAGAGACCGGTGCGGACCTGGTTCTGGATCAGCTCGCCGACCGCACGGATGCGACGGTTGCCGAAGTTGTCGATGTCATCGGTCGCGATGCGGATGTCGGCCTTCTTGCCCGAGCGGATGCCGGGGAAGGTCTCTTCCGTGCCTGCGTGCAGACGCACGAGGTACTTGATCGTGGCGACGATGTCCTGAACCGTGAGGACCGAGTCGGTCAGCGGTGCGTCGAGACCGAGCTTGTGGTTGATCTTGTAGCGACCCACCTTCGCCAGGTCGTAGCGCTTCGGGTTGAAGTAGAAGTTGTCGAGCAGCGCACGCGCGGCCTCGGCGGCGACCTGCTCGCCCGGACGCAGCTTGCGGTAGATGTCGCGAAGCGCATCTTCCTTCGTGACGATGGTGTCCTTCGCGAGCGTCTCCTCGATCGAGGTGTAGCCGGCGAACTCCGTGAGGATCTCCTCGCTGGTCATGCCCAGCGCCTTGAGGAACACGGTGACGGACTGCTTGCGCTTGCGGTCGACGCGGACGCCGACCTGGTCGCGCTTGTCGATCTCGAACTCGAGCCATGCACCACGGCTCGGGATGACGCGCGCCGACACGATGTCCTTGTCGGACGTCTTGTCGGGGGTCTTGTCGAAGTAGACACCGGGCGAACGCACGAGCTGCGAGACGACGACGCGCTCGGAGCCGTTGATGATGAACGTTCCCTTGTCGGTCTGCAGCGGGAAGTCGCCCATGAAGACCGTCTGGGTCTTGATCTCACCCGTGAGGTGGTTCATGAACTCGGCCTCGACGTACAGCGGAGCGGCGTAGGTCTTGCCACGCTCCTTGCACTCCTCGATCGAGTACTTCTCCGGCTCGAGGTACGGGTTCGTGAACGACAGCTGCATCGTCTCGCCGAGGTCCTCGATCGGGGAGATCTCCTCGAAGATCTCGCCGAGGCCGCTGTTCTCGTTCACGTCTGTGCGGCCGGCCTTCTTGGCCTCTGCGACACGAGCCTTCCAGGCGTCGTTGCCGACGAGCCAGCCGAAGGATTCGGTCTGCAGAGCGAGAAGGTCAGGGACCGTCAGCGTGTCGGAGATCTTGGCGAACGAAAGACGGGATGCTCCGCGTCCGTTCTTAGTGGTGGTGGTGGTGGATGCGTTGCGAGCAGCAGCCAAGGGAATAACCTCCGTGAGCCCCGCAGGGCTTCTCGATTCCTTTGTCGTCAGGTGAGTGTGCGCCCGGATGCTCAACGAAATGCCGACCACCATATGAGGGCAGGGAGAAGCGAGCGCAACTACCAACTATACGCGCGAACTTGCGACATGGCAAGCTCAATCCTTGACCTTCTTCGGATGCTGCGGTATTGGCACCCGAAGAAGGCCGAGAGGATCCTCCCGAGATCGCCTCAGGAGGCGATGTTGAGTTCGTTCCCCGGGATCGACGCCAGCAGACGCCGTGTGTACGGATCACGAGGGTTCGTGAAGATCTCCTCCGACGACGCCGCCTCGACGAGGGCTCCGTCCTTCATCACGCACACGTAGTCGCTGATCAGACGCACCACAGCGAGGTCGTGCGAGATGAACAGATAGCTGAGCCCGTACTCGGTCTGCAGATCGCCGAGCAGTGTCAGGATCTGATCCTGCACGAGCACGTCCAGCGCCGACACCGGCTCGTCGCACACGATCAGATCGGGAGAGAGTGCGAGCGCGCGGGCGATCGCGACGCGTTGCCGCTGTCCACCCGACAGCTCCGACGGATACCGCCGCAGCATGGACTGCGGGAGCGCCACGTCGTCGAGCAGCTGGCGGACGCGCTTGCGCCTGTCGGCACTGCTCCCCCGCTTGTAGAAGTCGAGCGGCTCGGAGATCAGGCGCTCGATCGTGAACATCGGATTCAGGCTCGAGTACGGATCCTGGAAGATCGGCTGCACCCGCTGACGGAAGTCCTTCGTCTCCGCTCGATCGAGCGATGCGATGTCCTTGCCCCCGTAGCGGATGAGTCCGCTCGTCGGCTCGATGATCTTCAGCAGCATCCGGGCCGTGGTGGTCTTGCCCGAGCCGGATTCGCCCACGATCGCGACCGTCTCGCCCCGGGGGATCGCGAGGGAGACATCGTTCACGGCGACGAAGTCCTCTTTCTGACCTCGGACCGGATACACCTTGGTGAGGTGCTCGAACTCGACGATGTTGTCGGCCGCCGGAGCGTCGGGGGTGACAGCATCCGCCGTCGCCGGAGCATCCGCCTCTTCGCCGGGGCGTTCGTCGACGCGGAACGCCTCCGGCCGCAGGCGCGCCGCCGCCACCGAGGGCGCCGCCGCCACGAGCGACTGGGTGTACGGATGCTGCGGAGCCTCGAGGATCTGCCGCGCCGGCCCCTGCTCGACGACCTTGCCTCGGTGCATCACGACGACGCGCTCGGCACGCTCGGCAGCGAGGCCCAGGTCATGTGTGATGAGCAGCACGGCGGTGCCGAGCTCGCGCGTCATCTGACCGATCTGGTCGAGGATCGTGTGCTGCACGGTGACGTCGAGCGCGCTGGTCGGCTCGTCCGCGATCAGCAGACGAGGCTTGCATGCCAGACCGATCGCGATCAGCGCCCGCTGACGCATGCCACCCGAGAACTCGTGCGGATACTGCTTCGCGCGGCGCTCAGGGTCGGGCAGGCCCGCGGCAGTGAGCGCCTCGACGACCTTCTCCTTCACGTTCTGCCGAGTGGCGAGACCGTGCGCGAGGAGAGTCTCGGCGACCTGGGTGCCGATCTTGGCGACCGGATTCAGGTTGGACATCGGGTCCTGCGGCACGAGGCCGATGTCACGCCCCCTGATGGTGCGCAGTTCGTTCTCGGAGGCACGCGTGATGTCACGGCCGTCGAGGCGGATGCTGCCCGCGGCGACGCGACCGCCCCCGGCGAGCAGCCCGATGATGGCCATCGCGGTCGTCGACTTGCCCGACCCCGACTCCCCCACGATCGCGACGGTCTCGCCAGGGGCGATCTCGAGGTCTACGCCCTCGACGGCGTGCACGACGCCGTCCATGGTGGCGAAGTCGACGGCGAGGCCCTCGACCGACAGCAGGGGCGCGTCCGTCGCCCGGTTCTCTTTCGCAGCGTTCATCGTGCTCTCGTCCTCGGGTCCATGGCCTCGCGCAGAGCCTCACCGAACAGGGTGAAGCCGAGTGCGGTGACCGCGATGCAGATGCCTGGCAGGAATGCCAGCCACGGCGCGATGGCGAGCTCGGCCTGCGCGTAGGTGAGCATGCGCCCCCACTCGGCCGTCTCGGGGCGACCGCCGCCGAGACCGAGGAACGACAGTGCCGCCGCATCGATGACAGCCGTCGCGAGCGTCAGCGTCCCCTGCACGATCACAGGCCCGATCGCGTTGGGCAGCACGTGCGACATCGTGATCTGACCGCGTCCGAGACCCAGGGTCTGGGCCGAGAGCACGTAGTCGCTGGATCGCTGCTGCAGCATCGACGCGCGCAGGAGGCGCGCGAAGATCGGCACCTGTGATGCACCGATCGCGATCATCACCGCGAAGGGCGTCTGACCCAGGATCGCGGCGATCGAGACGGCCAGCAGCAGGTTCGGCACCGAGAGGATGATGTCGACGATGCGCATGATGAGCGTGTCGACCCATCCGCCGAAGGTGCCGGCGAGAAGGCCGAGGATCATTCCGCCGACCAGACCCAGCGCGGTCGAGATGACACCGATCAGCAGCGACGCCTGCGCACCCCAGATGAGCTTGGAGAGCACGTCGCCGCCGAAGCGGTCGAGGCCGAGAGGGAACTCGGGCAGCTCGCCTGGCCCTGGGATGTTGGTCGGAGTGATGTACTTCGCTCCGGGGAGCGCGGTCTCGGGGTACGGCGCGAGAATCGGAGCGAGTACGGACACCAGGATGAACACCAGGACGATGCCGGCGCCGATCCAGGCGGTGGGGTTGCGGCGGAGGCGGCGGAAGACATCGCGCCAGAATCCGCCTGGCCCCTCCTTGAGGCCGGCCTGATTGACGGAGACGGTGTCGACGACCGAACCGCTCGCCGCCGAGGGACCTTGTGCAGGTGGGAGCGAGATGGTCATGACGCCATCCCCTTTCGGAGAACGAGACGGGGCATCACTGCACCCGCACTCTCGGATCGATGAAGCTGTAGGACACGTCGACCGCCAGGTTGATCAGCGCATACGCGATCGCGATGAAGATGATGAACCCCTGGAGCACCGGGAAGTCCCGAGTGAAGATCGCCCTCGCGAGGAAGGATCCGATGCCGGGGAATGCGAACACCGTCTCGGTGAGCACCGCCCCCGAGATCAGGAGTCCGGTCTGCAGGCCGATGGTCGTGATCACCGGCAGCATCGCGTTGCGCAGGATGAAGCGACTGCGCAGCGTCGACGAGCCGACGCCCTTCGCGCGGCCCGTGCGCACATAGTCGGCGTTCTGCACCTCCAGAACGCTCGCCCTGGTGATGCGGACGATGATCGCGAGCGGGATCGTGCCGAGCGCGAGTGCTGGGAGGACCAGATGCATGAGCGCATCCCAGGAGGCGTCGAACTCGCCGGTGATGATGCCGTCCCAGACGTAGAACCCCGTCGGGTGCGTGGCATCTATTCGTGGGTTCTGACGACCGTCCGAGGGAAGCCAGCCGAGCTGCACCGCGAACACGTACTTCAGGATGAAGGCGAGGAAGAACACCGGGATGGTGATGCCGACGAGGCTCAGCACCACCGACGCATGGTCCGTGAACTTGCCGTGGCGGCGAGCCGCCCAGTAGCCGAGCGGGATTCCGATGCCGACGGCGAAGATGAGCGCGAGAACGCTCAGCTCGAGCGTCGCGGGGAAGCGCCGGAAGAACTCCTCCGTCACGGGCCGGTTCGTCTGGATCGATGTTCCGAAGTCGCCCTGCAGGAGGCGGCCGACCCAGATGAAGTACTGCTCCAGGATCGGCCTGTTGAAACCGTAGAGTTCGTTGACCCTGGCGACGGCCTCAGGGGTCGCCTTCTCGCCGAGAAGAGCGACGGCCGGGCCGCCTGGCAGGGCCCTGACCCAGGCGAACAGCAGGATGCTGAGGCCGATCAGGGTGGGAATGAGGAAAAGCAGTCGCCTGCCGATGGTGCGCAGCAAGAGGTCTCCGTTGATCAGAAGGTACGCCGGTCCCGGGCCTCCGCGGCGAGCGCGGAGACCCGGGTGGGCATCTCAGTCGGTCAGACCTACTCGGTGAGGACGATGTCTGTGAAGACCTCGTCGTTCACCGGGCTGGCGGGGTAGCTCTCGACGCGAGGATCGAACGCCAGTGTCGGCGCCGGGTGCGCGATCGGAACGCCCGGGATGAACTGCGCGACCATCTCGTTGATCTCTTCGTACAGCGCCGTCTGGTCCTCGATGTTGGAGACGCCGCGTGCCTCGTTCAGCTTCTGGAACAGCTCGGGGTTGTCGAAGCCCCACTCAGAGCTCTGCTGGCCGAAGAAGACGCCGACGAAGTTGTCGGTGTCGTTGTAGTCGCCGGTCCAGCCGAGCAGGTGGATGCCGTGGTCGGCCGTTCCCGTGGTGCGGTCGAGGTACTCGACCCACTCCTCCGAGACCGGGGTGGTCTCGACGCCGACCTCGGAGAGCTGCGACGAGAGCACCGTGAAGATCTGCTCGGGGTCCGGCATGTACGGACGCGAGACGTTGACCGGGTAGTTGAAGGTCAGCTTCAGCGGGTTGGCTTCGTCGTAGCCTGCCTCTGCGAGCAGCGACATGGCCTTCTCGGGGTCGTAGTCGTACGTGGTGACGTCGGGGTTGTAGCCGTTGACGGTGTCGGGCACGAACTCGATCGCCTTCTCGGTGCCCTCCGGCAGCACCTGGCTGATCAGTGCGTCCTTGTCGACCGCGTACGAGAGAGCCTCACGGACCTTCGGGTCCTGCAGCTCGGGGATCGCCTGGTTGAACGCGAGGTAGAGGATCGTGAAGGGAGGGCGCGACACCATGGTGAAGCCGTCGTCCTGCAGCGCCTTGGTGTCGGCGGGGCCGACGAGGTCGTAGCCGTCGATCGAGCCGGACTCGAGCGCCTGACGACGAGCGGTCGGGTCGTCGATCGTGCGGAAGATGATCTCGTCGATCTGGCCGGGCTCGCCCCAGTAGTCGTCATAGGCCTTGAGCGTGACCTGCTCGCCCGGTGCCCACTCGTCGAACTGGTAGGGGCCGGTGCCGACCGGGTGGCCCATCGCGTACTCGGAGAGCACGGGAGCCTCTGCGGAGCCGCCCACGTCGTCGGCGCCGAAATCCTGCAGTGCCGAAGGGCTCTGCATCGAGAACGACGGCAGCGACAGCGACGCGACGAAGCCGGCGAACGGCTTGTTCAGGTCGATCGTGACGGAGGTGTCGCCGTCAGGGGTACAGGACTTGTAGACGGCGTCCGCCGGGCTGTCGGCGTAGCCCTTGAAGAGCTTGTTGTAGTAGTAGCCGAACGCCTCCGATGCCGCGAGGCCGGTCCAGTTGTACCAGCGGTCGAAGTTCGCACACACGGCCTCGGCGTTGAACGGGGTGCCGTCGTGGAAGGTGACGCCCTCCTTCAGTGCGAAGGTGTGGCTCATGCCGTCGTCGGATGACTCCCACGACTCGGCGAGCAGCGGTGCCGGGTCGGCCGTGCCTGGTTCGGTGCCCACGAGCCCCTCGAACATCTGCCGCGAGACACGGAAGCTCTCGCCGTCCTGGGCGAATGCGGGGTCGAGGCTGGCCGGGTCGGAGGATGCGGCGAACACGAATGTGCCGTCGACGTCTCCGGCAGCCTCTCCGCCGTCGTCGCTGCGCTCGCTGGCGACGCAACCGGAGAGGACCAGACCCGCGAGTGCGGCTCCGGTGACGGCGAGGAGTCCTCGCCGACGCATGACTGAGTGGTGCATTGTGTGACCTTCCTGTCGAGCGCTGCTGTGCGCATCCCGGAGACATCGTCGACTCCGGAACGGTGATGCCTCGACGCTACCCAGTGCGCATACCGATGCAAACACCTCCAGGTTGCATTCCTGTTACGGATGTCCGACGCCGGGGTCGATCCGGTAGCCTCCAGAACGTGCCCGACACATCTCCCCTCGCCGTCTGCGTCGGCGAGGGCCTCGTCTCTTTCGTCCCCGCCACCGCCGCTCCCCTCGAGGACGTGCGCACTTTCCATCGATCCCTCGCCGGGGCGGAGTGGAACACCGCGATCGCGCTGGCATCCGCAGGAATCCGCACGGCTGTCGTGTCTCGCGTGGGTGACGACGGCTTCGGGCGGTTCCTCACGTCCGAGCTGCGCAGGCACGAGGTCGACGATTCGGCTGTGGACGTCGACGCGGAGGCCCCCACCGGTCTCTACGTCAAGGAGCTATCGCCTCGCCCGGACGGTTCCATCGACGGGACGATGCACTACTACCGCTCGGGTTCGGCGGCCGCGGCGCTGTCGCCCGCGACCCTCGAGTCCCCCGTGGCATCCGCTCTCCTGGCTCAGGCAGCACTGGTGCACACCTCGGGGATCACGCCCGCCCTCTCGGACTCCGCTCGCGCAGCGCAGGATGCCCTGTTCGATGCGCCCCGCGACGGCCGGCTGCTCAGCTTCGACGTGAACTGGCGCCCCGCACTCTGGCGCGGACGCCAGGACGAAGGGCGCGCAGTGATCTCTGCCTACGTCCGCCGCGCCGACATCGCGTTCTGCACTCGCCCCGACGCGGAGGCGGTGTTCGGCACCGCCGAGCCGGATCGGCTGCGCGAGCTGTTCCCCGAGCCGAGATATCTGATCGCCACGAGCCCCGACGGCGCCGTGGCGTTCGACGGAGCGGAGCGCACCGACAGCAGGTCGCTCGACGTCCCCGTCGTGGAATCCATCGGCGCGGGAGACGCTTTCGCCGCCGGATTCCTCGCCGGCGTGCTGTCCGGGCTCTCCCTCACCGGCAGCCTCGCCCGCGCGCACAGGATCGCGACGAGAGCGCTGGTCAGCACCCGCGATCACATCGACTGATCGCCCCTCTGCATCGCTGTCGATGACATCGCAGTCACCCGCCGACGATCGCGCGCGAGACTCGGCGGCTGCTGTCAACGATGGCGACGGGACGCCGCAGCGTCGTGCGTGAGCTGCAGTGGGATGACCACGGGTTCACCCCGGTGCTGCACGACCCGCACGAAGAGGATGTCCACCAGGGCCAGCTGCGCGATGCGGCTCGACATCGCCGCCATGCGGAACGGCGACTCCTGCGCATACGTGATCAGCGCGATGTCGGCAGCGAGCGCGAGCGTCGAGTCGGGCGCGCTCGTGATCGCCACGGACAGCGCGCCCGCGTCTCGGGCGATCTCTACCGCGCGGACGACCTCCTGGGTCTCGCCTCCATGCGAGAAGGCGATGACGACGTCGGCCGAGGTCCGCAGCGACGCCGTCGTGAGGGCGAGATGCGGATCAGCGGAGTGCGCGACCGAGCACCCGATGCGAGAGAGCTTCTGCTGAAGATCCTGGGCGGTCAACGACGAGGCCGCCTGGCCGAACAGATCGACGTGGCGGGCCGCCACGACGGCTCTCGCGACCCTGTCGAGTGCGTCCGCATCGAGCCCGAGCGCCGTCTTCTCGATCGCGTCGATCTCCTGAGCCGCGAGCTTCGCGGCGATCGCCGACGGCTCGTCGTCAGGATCGATCGCCGTGGTGTCGAGACCGAAACGTGCCCGCTGCGCCTGAGCGAGCGTGACCGTGCGGGCGACCGCGACCCGCAGCTCCCGGTATCCGCTGAAACCGAGCGACTGCGCGAATCGCGCCACGGTCGACAGAGATGTGTGGCAGAGCTGCGCGAGATCGTTGATGGCGAGATCGACGACGAGCGTGGGGTCGCCGAGGATCGTCTCCGCGACCCGTGCTTCTGCAGCACTCAGTCGAGGAACGGATCGGCGCACCAGCGCGAGAACATCGTCGTCCACGGTGTCATCCTGCCTCAGTCGGGCGGACCTGCGCTGCCGGGCGACGGATCGGCGCGGCGCGAGGGCACGCCGGTCAGCCGATCTCTGGCAGCCTGCGCACCGATCCTGCTCGCGGATGCGACCTCCACGACGGGAAGCGGCAGAGGCCGCCGGGCCGCGAGTCCGACGTTGACCACGACCGCCTCGGGGTCGCGCACAGCGGCGCGCTCGACCAGTGAGCGCTGCGCGTCATCGGCGTCAGGCCGGTCGAGAAGGATGACCGTCAGCCCCGCAGCGAGAACCGCTTGCTCGAGGGCGGCGTCCTGCTCCTTGACCGACGTACGGGCGACGTCGACACGAACACGGTAGCCGTCGGCGGCGAGCGTCTCAGCCACATACGCGGAGGCGCTGTCGACGGCGAGAGTCGAACGGCGGCGGGCGTCGACGACCGCGAGCGCATCGGCATCCGCTGCCGTTCCCGTGATCGCTCGTCGGACGATCTCCGATCCGTCGTAGCCGACAGGAGGCACGGTGACGGCACGGGCGTGGAGGGTCTCCGCCAGACGGGCGACCCGCCGAGCCGCAGCGGCGAGTCGTTCGCGCGGCAGCGAGCCGTCGCTCACTGCCGCGAGGATCCCGTCGCGCGCGGCGAGGAAGTCTCGTCTGTCCTGGTCGGGGAGCGTGGATTCACCCCGGTTGGTCGGGTTGCCGATGCACAGCAGATCAGCGCCGGCCGCCAGGGCACGAGCGGCGCCCTGGCCGATGCCGACGGTCTCGCGGATGGCCGCCATGTCGAGCGCGTCCGAAATGATGACACCGTCGAAACCCCAATCGCGCAGCATCCCGAGCACCCGCGGATTGAGCGTCGCCGGCTCCTGCCCCCACGCGGGAACCACGATGTGCGCGGTCATGATGGCATCGACTCCCGCGGCGATCGCGGCACGGAACGGCGCGAGGTGCACGCGTTCGAACTCTTCGAAGCCGAGCGAGATCTCGGGCAGCGCATGATGCGAATCCAGATGCGTGTCGCCGTGTCCGGGGAAGTGCTTGACGCACGCGGCGACCGCGTTGCTCTGCAGGCCGTCGACCGCCGCCTGCACGTGTCGGGCCACGAGTTCTTCGTCGCTGCCGAACGAGCGGACGCCGATCACAGGGTTTCGCGGATCCGTGTTCACATCGGCGACGGGACCGAGCACGACGTTGGCGCCGATCGCCGCGACTCGTCGAGCAAGCTCCGCACCGGAGTCCCTCGTCGCCTCGACGTCGTCGACGATCCCGAGCTGGGCCGCCCCCGGGAGGGTGGATCCCGCCGTGGACTCGAGGCGCGTGACGTTGCCGCCCTCCTCGTCGATCCCGATCAGGGCGTTCGGGTTGGCGCGAAGGATCTCGTCGCTCAGGGCGGGCAGCCCATCGCCGACGTTCTGGCTGAAGTACACGGCACCCGCCAGGCCGTCGTGCAGTTCGGCGAGAAGCCACGCCGGCGCCTCCGTGCCGAGGAAGCCCGGCCAGAGCACCGCATTCGCGAGGCGCGTGAGCTCGTCGGTCATCCCTTCACAGCTCCGGCGACCATTCCGGCCGAGAGGCGACGCTGCACGATCACGAAGAAGATCATGACCGGGATGGTGATGATCGTGGACGCCGCCATGATGCTTCCCCAGTCGTTGGAGTGCAGGCCGAAGAACGACTTCAGACCGATCGACACCGTGTACTGGTCGGTCGCGCCGCCGAGGATCGTCATCGCGAAGATGAACTCGTTCCAGGCCGTGATGAAGCTGAAGATGCTGGTGGCCACGAGGCCGGGCATGACGAGCGGCAGCAGGATCGAGCGGAACATCCGCCACCAGCTGGCGCCGTCGATGTACGCGGCCTCTTCGAGCTCGACCGGAACCGCGGCGACGAATCCGCGCAGCATCCAGATTCCGAACGCGAGCGAGAGCGCGACGTAGACGACCATCAGACCGAGGATGCTGTTGAGCAGCCCGAGGCTCTTCACCTGCAGGAACAGCGGGATGACGAGGGCCTCGAGCGGCACCATCTGCACGATGAGGATCATCATGAGGATGGTGGTGCGGAACTTGAAGCGGAAGCGCGCGACGGCGACCGCCGCGAGCAGGCACACGAGCGCGCTGACGAGCACCGTGACGAGGGCCACGATCGCGGAGTTGCGCAGATAGGTGCCGAAGCCGCCGTCGGTGAGCACGTACGCGAAGTTGTCGAACGTGAACTCCTGCGGGAGCAGCGACTGACCGCCGCTCGAGGCCTTGGCGTCGAAGGCGCTGGACACCATCCAGTACACCGGGAACAGCGTGAAGATCAGGACGGCGGCGATCGCGATGCCGGTGCCGAGGCGCGACATGGCGGACGGGCGGGGGTTCACAGCTCGTCCTCCTTCATGAGGGAGCGGATGTACACGATCGTGATTCCGATCAGCACGAGGGTGAGCAGCACGGCGAGGGCGGCGCCGAACCCGTAGCGGTTCTGGCCGAAGGATTCGACATACGACCAGACGCCGAGGTTGAGCACCGACCGGTTGCCTCCCCCACCGCCCGGCATCAGATAGACCTGCGCGAAGACCTTGAAGTCCCAGATCGTCGACAGGATGATGACGACCGAGAAGACGGGCTTGAGCGTCGGGAAGATGATCTTCCAGAAGCGCTTCCAGGCGTTCGCCCCGTCGAGTGCTGCGGCCTCGAGCATCTCCTTCGAGACGCCGAGGAGGCCGGCGAGCACCGTGATCGCCACGAACGGGAAGCCGTGGTGCACGACGTTGAGCAGCACGATCGCGTAGAACGACCACTGGTTGGTGAACCAGTTGACCGGCTCGTCCATCAGGCCGAGGTTCTGCAGCGTGGTGTTGAAGATGCCTCGGTCGGCATCGAAGATGAACGTCCAGACATAGGTGCCGGTCACGGCGGGCATCGCCCACGCGACCATGATGCAGCTCGAGACGATGGTGCGCCATACCGTGCCCAGCTTCGCGAGCAGTAGCGCGACCAGCGTGCCGACCGCGACCGTGACGAACACCGCGACAGCAGCGAAGCCGACGGTGTTCGGCAGGACGACGGTCCAGAGTGTCGGGTTGGTGAGCGCCTCGACGTAGTTGTCGACGCCGATCCAGTTGTTCTCGCCGGTGTTGATCTCGCGCAGACCGTAATCCTGCAGCGAGAAGATGAACACCTGGATGAGCGGCCAGAGCATGAGCACCGCGAGGATGACCAGCCCGGGCGCGAGAAGAAGCCAGGGGCGGGCCGTGAGCAGCGAGAGTCCTCGCTTCCGTGGCCGGCCGCCGGCCACGGAAGCGGAGGTGGACTCCGCCTTCGTGGCCGGCAGTGGCGCTTGCACCATCGACATGAAGGGATACAGCCTTACTTGTTGAGCAGCTCGGTCATCTCAGCTGCGGCATCCTTCGTCGCCGTGGCGACGTCCTTCTGCCCGCCGAGGATCGCCTGGATCATCGAGTTGGTGGTCTTCTTCGCCTGCACGGCTCCGAAGTTCGGGGTGACGGGCACGGATGCGCCGCCCTCGACCATCTGCTGCGCGAACGGAGCCACGAGCGGGTCGGTCGAGGCGAGAGCCGCTTCCATCGCCGACTGGACGCCGGGGAAGTAGCCGGTCTCGTCAGCCCACTGCTCGGCGAACTCGCCGGTGGTCATCAGCTTGACGAACTCCCACGCGAGGTCGGCGTTCTCCGTCGTGTTGAAGACGGACAGGTGCGAGCCTCCGAGCACCGACGGAGCGATTCCGCCGTCCTCACCGGGGATCACGGCTGCGCCGATCTTGCCCTCGAGCTCGGGGTTCGCCTCGATCAGAGCCTTCGGGGTCCACGAGCCCGAGAGCATCATGGCGACGTTCCCCTGAGTGAAGGAGTCACGGAGGTCGGTCTCCTTCCACGTCGTGGCACCGGCGGAGGAGAAGCCGTGCTCGGTGGCGAGTCCGGTGTAGAACTCGATGCCGGCCTGCGACTCGTCGCTGTCGAGCTCGCTCGTCCAGGTGTCGCCGCCGAGGGTGGCGACCTCGCCGCCCGCGCCCCAGACCCAGGGGTACACCTGGAACTCGGCGTCGCCCGCGACGGGGAACGGCAGCATGTCGGGCTTGGCGGCCTTGATCGCCTCACCGGCGGTCACGATGTCATCCCACGTCTTCGGAGCCTCGAGACCGAGCTCCTCGAAGACATCGGTGCGGTAGACGATCGAGCGGACACCGGCGTACCACGGCATGCCGTACAGCTCTTCGTCGTAGGTGCCGGCGACCGCGAGTCCTTCGACGAGGTCGTCACGCAGGCCGTCTTCCGCGTCGACGTACTCGTCGAGCGGCTCGAGGGCGCCTGCGTCCGCGAACTCCGCGGTCCAGGTGGTGCCCGTCTCGGCGATGTCGGGCGTCGTGCCGCCGGCGATCGACGTGACGAAACGGTCGTGGGCGTCGGCCCACTGGATCTCTTCGATCTTGACCGTGGCCCCGGTCTCGTCTTCGAAGGCGCTCGAAACCTCGTCGTAGAACGCGGTCGCGTCGGGGTTCGTGCCCTTCATGATCCAGACGGTGAGCTCCTGGCCCTCTCCGTCGACGGCTCCGCCGGTGGCTGCTCCGTCACCGGCACAGGCCGCCAGGCCCAGTGTGGCCACGGCGCCCAGCGCCACGACCGGAAGAATGCGCTTGTGCATCAGGGATCTCCTCTTTGAACGTCCTGGCGGCATCGGGTGCCTACCACGTAGGAAAAAGTATTCATCACTAACTAATTCCCTGCAAGTTATTCTCGGAAACGTCATCCGGCCGTAACATCGGCCCCGGCGGGCAGACTCGCGGCGTGCCAGGACCCTCGCCCCGGAGGTCTCAGGGCGCAGTGAGCGCGTAGTCTCGGAGCATGGGCAGGACGCGAGCGAAGGACACCGAGCACCCGCAGGCCCGTCTCGACCACGGAGGCACAGCCCGCATCGTGCCGTCGGAGTTCACCACCGGCTTCGAACTCATCGTCGACGACACCCCGCAGTCGCACGTCGACCTCGATGACCCCACGCACCTGCACTTCGAGTACATCGTGCGCATGGGCGCCGTGATCGACCAGCTCGCGGCTGGCCCCCTCACCGCCGTGCACCTGGGAGCGGGAGCACTGACGATCCCCCGCTACATCGAGGCCACGCGACCGGGTTCGCGACAGCAGGTGATCGAGCTCGAGGCCCCGCTGGCCGCACTCGTGCGCGAGCAGCTACCGCTGCCGAGAGGCGCGTCGATCAGGGTGCGGATCGGTGACGCCCGCGAGGGTGCCCGCCGTCTTCCGCCTGCCCTCGTCGGCAGCTGCGATCTGGTGGTCTCCGACGTGTACTCGGGCGCCCAGACACCCGCCCACCTCACCAGCATCGAGTTCTACCGCGAACTCGCCGAGCTTCTCGCGCCTCGAGGTGTGCTGCTCGTCAACGTCGCCGACGGCCCCGGGCTCGCCTTCGCGCGGCGCCAGGTCGCGACGATCGCGGAGGTGCTGCCCGAGATCGGCGTCCTCGCCGATACGCAGGTGCTGAAGGGCCGCAGGTTCGGCAACCTCGTGATCGCGGCGTCGGCCGCTCCGCTGCCGAGCGAATGGCTGCCCCGAATGCTGGCCGCCGGACCGCATCCTGCGAAGATCGCCCAGGGGGCCGAGGTGACCGCCTTCGTGCAGGGCGCGCGCGTGGTCACGGACGCGGATGCCGTCGCCTCCCCTCGCCCGGATGCCTCACTGTTCCTCCGCTGAACGTTGCGATGTCACGGATCGCGATCCGGATGCGGGCTCCGTGGGGCGTGCCGCCCCGAAGACCGCGCCGTCGCGAGGCACACTGGACGGGGGACGCTGCGGAAGGAGAGCAATGAGTTTCATCCAGGGATACGACCAGGAGAGCCTTCGCGAGCTGGTCGACCTCGGTGAATGTGCCGCGCGGCTGGAGGAGATCGAGAGTCAGCGGAGCCTTCCGGCCCTGCTGGAGCGGGTCTGGCTGTTGAAGGTCCTCGGCCGTCTCGACGAAGCGCTCCCCCTCGCCGACGAGGCCGTGCGCCAGTCGCGCATGGCCGGTACGCGCAAGGACGTCCTCCGTGCGCGGGTGCTCCACGCCACGATCCTGCAATACCGCGGCGCACACGCCGCGGCCGCACAGGAACTCGCCACGTGCGCCGCCGAGGCTGAGGGACAGCGCTGGGTCTCGATCGCGGCGTTCGCCCACCACCATCACGGCAAGAACGCGTACGAAGCCGGCGACTATGAGACGGCCCGCGAGAGCTTCAAGCAGTCTCTGTTCCTGCGCCGTGAAGCGGGAGCCCAGGACCGAGAGCTCGAGACGGTGCTGCTCGCGATCGAAGCCGCCGAACGGCGGCGTACGACACAGCTCGTCGCCGGCTGACGTTCCGTTGAGCGGTGATGTCGGCGGTATGGCCTAGCCTGATCGCATGGCGGAACTTGACCGGGTGCGCGTCTGGGGCGAGGCACTGATCACGATGCACCTCGATGACAGCTGGTCGTTCGGCTTCGACCACGCCAAGCGTCGTGCCGGGCAGTGCGACTACACGAAGAAGCGCATCACCGTGTCCCGATATCTCGCGGCTCGATTCGAGGACGACGAGATCCATCAGGTGCTGCTGCACGAGGTGGCGCATGCGCTCGCCGGTCACGAGGCAGCCCATGGCGCGACCTGGAAGCGCGTGGCCCGCGACCTGGGCTATGTCGGTGGAACGACGCATCATGGCGAGACCGCGGTCGAACTCGCGCCATGGGTCGGTCGATGCCCCGCCGGTCACGTCACCTACCGTCACCGGCGCCCGTCGCGCGCGACGTCGTGCGCGCGATGCTCGCGGTCTTACGACGCCCGTTATCTCTTCGACTGGACACGTCGCGAGATCACGGCCGACACGAGGCTCGCCGCCCAGATGTCGCGCTGACAGCACACCAGCGCGGTCGAATGTCAGCGCGGTTGCGGGCCCGTTTCGGGATCGGCTTCGGGCGCCGAATCCGACTGCGGCTGCGCCTCATCGGCGAGCTCATCGGCGGCGGCCCCGTCATCCGCGACCGTGTCATCAGACCGCTCATGCTCCGCACCGGTGTCGCTCGCGCGTGCGGCTCGTCGACGCAGGAATGCTGCCACGGCTCGCCAGCCGACGAGGAAGAGTCCGAGCACGAGTGTCGTGACGATGACGAACGCGATCTGAGCGGTGTCCCCCGCTGAGACCCGCAACAGGAGCCCGCAGACGACCGTGACCACCCAGACGACGGCGCCCCAGCCCAACGACCACGGACGACGCGGCCTCGCCGGCAGCAGAGCGGCCACGACGTGACCCACCAGCAGCGCGACGAGGAAGGGCCAGGCGGTGATCAGGAACCCGGCGGGGCTCTCACCGTGCGAGGCACGGCCGATCACGGCGAAGACGAGCACCAGGACGGCATCGACGATGAAAGCGGGGACGAACCTCATGCCACGACCCTACGTCGGGAGTGGCGAAACCCGCGCCGAGTGCACGGCCTGTTGCCGACCGCACTGCGAGTCCAGGAAGGAGAGATGCTCCGTCGCCGCGATTCCGGACGAACGAGTCAGTCGAACGCGACGAAGACCCCGTCGCGCAGCACGGGTACGACATCGAGGGCATCGAGCTCGGCGGCGCTCGTCGTCGTCGTCGGGACCACCCCGGATGCCTGCATCCGATCGGTCGCTGCCACCCCGTCTGCGAGCTCGCGTGCCGATCCGCTCGCACTCACCATATGGCGCAGCGCTCTCTTCAGCGCCCGGAATCCCTCGGCCGCCACGGCCGCATCGGGCCCGGTGTGGTCGATGCCGAGATCGGTCAGCGCGGCGACGATCGCTCCGGCCCCCAGGTGGTCCTCGACCGCGAACCGCACGGCTCCGTCAGCGTCGGCTTCGCCCGCCGCGATCACGTTCACCGACGTGCGCGCCTGATTGCGATCCTGCAGCGTCGCGATCGCTCGCGCCACCGCCGAGGCATTGCGGAGACTTCCGATCAGCACCACCGCCCCACCACCATGGGCGGCGATCGCTGCGCCGTTGCGAGACCACACGCGTGCGTCGTCGAGCGAGACGGTGGACCCGGATGCGACGGCGTCCGCCACCGTCGACGAGAAGCGGAGCACATCGACGACCACGACGACATCGGCGGCCGCGAGGCGGTCGATGCCGTCGACGCCCCATTCGAGGCGCACCTGATATGTGGACTGGTCGAACGGAGACGGCATCCGTCCAGCCTAGAACGACCGCACGCGCCAGCACGCCCCGATGACCGATTGGGTCACGGGGCGTGCTGGGCGCGCGGATGCCGTCAGTCTGCGGCGAGCGCATCGACCGGCGCCACGCGGGTAGCGAGACGGGTCGGCGTCGCAGCGGCGACCAGGGTCAGCACAGCGGTCGCCACGACGATGATGACGACGGGCAGCCACGGCACGTGCGGCGCGACGAGCCCGGCGGGCTCGAAGTCGGGCAGGGTCGGCACGGACCCGAGCAGAGACTGCGCCGCGATCCATCCGTACGCGATGCCCAGGATCAACCCGGTCAGCGTCGCGGCCACCGTGATGTGCGCGGCCTCGAGCAGCACCATGCGGCGCACCTGCCCATTGGACAGGCCGATCGAGCGAAGGAGTCCGAGTTCGCGGCGACGCTGCACGACGCCGATCGTCAGAAGATTGACCAGTCCGACCGCGGCGATCACCGCGGACACGGCGACGAGCACCATCATCACCGACGCGAAGGCGTCGAACGGAGTGAAGAACTCTGCGGGCGTCTCGCCCTCGACCTGGCCGATCAGCATCTGCTTGACCGATTCGAGCGCGACCGCGAACATCGTGACGAGCGTGACTCCCATCACGACGCCGATCGCCATGCGCGACGAGCGCTCGGGATAGCGCAGGGCATTCTCGGCCGCGAGCCGCGCGGTGGCGCTCGATCCGAACATCCTCCCCACCAGACGCAGCACGGGTGGCATGAACAGCACCGATCCGAGCGCGAGTCCCGTGAACGACAGCAGTCCGCCGAAGAAGGCCACGACCACCCCGAGCGGATGCGCGAGACCGACGACGACGCCTGCCGCGAGCAGGACGGTGCCTGCGACCAGCAGCACCCACGCGCCGAGGTGACGCCCGGGGCGGGACATCTCTTCGTGGCTGCGCTCGACCGAGCCGCCGATCGCCTGCAGCGGTGTGACGGTGAGCACGCGTCGAGAGCCCGCCCAGGCCGCAGCCCAGGTGGTGAGGGCGACGCCGATCACGGGCAGGGCGATGAACGGCTGGGCGAGAGTGAACCCCGTCGGCAGGTTCTCGATCAGCCCGGAGCCGATCTGCACACCGACGGCTGCGATCCCGAGGCCCGAGAGCAGCCCGAGTGCCGCGCCGATGACGCCGACCACGAGCCCCTGACTGCCGACCTCGGCGCGCTGCGACCGAGCGGTCGCGCCGATGAGGCGCATCAGCGCGATCTGACGAGTGCGCCCGGCGATGATCGTCGAGAAGGTGTTGGCGGTGACGATCGCCGCGACGTACATCGCGACGCCTGTGAGGAGCACCGAGAGCAGGCCGACGACGAACGCGAGGGTCTCGCTGTCACCGATGAACGGGTCTGCCTGGAGCACCGCTCCGAGGTATGCCGTGGTCTCGACCAGCACCACTCCGAAGGCGGCCGAGAGCGTCGCGACCAGGACGCTGGCTCCCATCCCCCGGTCGCGCAGCCATGCCAGGCGCGGACCGGTCGCGGACGTCTGCGCGACGACAGTGCGGGCCGGAGACTCGATGACGGCGCTCATGCCGCGACCTCGGCGGCGAGCATGTAGGCCGAGATCTGCTCAGCGCTCTGACGCGGATGATCGGCGACGATCCGTCCGTCGCCGAGGAACAGCACCCGGTCGGCGTAGCTCGCCGCGATCGCGTCGTGCGTGACCATCGCGATCGACTGCCCGTGCTCGCGACTCGCGGTCGCGAGCAGCTGCAGCACCTCGCGTCCGGTCTTCGAGTCGAGGTTGCCGGTCGGCTCATCGGCGAAGACCAGGTCGGGTGCCGTGGCGAGCGCACGGGCGATCGCCACGCGCTGCTGCTGGCCGCCCGACAGCTGATGCGGTCGGTGCTGCAGCCGTGATCCGAGCCCGAGCGTCTCGATCAGTCCATCGATGCGCGCCTTCTCGATCGCACTGGGTCGGCGTCCGTCGAGCTCGAACGGCAGCATGATGTTGCCGAGGGCAGTGAGCGTCGGCACGAGGTTGAACGCCTGGAAGATGAAGCCGACTCGGCGACGACGAAGGATCGTCAGGTCGAGATCGCCGAGTTCCGTGATCTCGGTGTCGCCGATCCAGCTCCTCCCCTGCGTCGGGGTGTCGAGGCCGGCCATGATGTGCATGAGCGTGGACTTTCCCGAACCGGACGGCCCCATGATGGCGGTGAACTGCCCGCGGCGGATGCCGACGCTGACGTCGTCCAGCGCGTGGACGGTGCCCTCGCCGGCGCCGTAGGTCTTCGTGAGGTGCTGGACGCGGGCTGCGAGCCCGAGGTCGGTGGTCGTGATCTCCATGCCTTCGACGCTACGGACGGCGGGGGTGCCACCGCGTCGCCCTGACGGCGCATCCGTCTACATCGCAAGGATGATCCCGCGGGCGCCCGTGCGGTCAGGCGAGCCCGTGCTCGAAGGCGAAGACCACGAGCTGCACGCGGTCACGCAGGGTGAGTTTCGTCAGGATGCGACTGATATGAGTCTTCACGGTGGCCTCGCTGAGGTACTCACGTGCGGCGATCTCGGAGTTCGACAGGCCCCTGGCAGCGAGCGCGAAGATCTCACGCTCACGGTCTGTCAGCGCGGAGAACTGCACGGGCACCGGTTTCGGCGCCTCGGCGAAGTGCTCGAACAGCTCACGTGTGGCGGAGGCGGCGATCACGCTCGAACCGGAGTGCACGGTGCGGATCGCCGCGAGGAGGAACTCGGGGTCGGCGTCCTTGAGCAGGAATCCGCTGGCCCCCTGACGGATGGCACGAGCGGCCGCCTCGTCGAGATCGAAGGTGGTGAGCATCACGATGCGGGGAGGGTCGGGCTGAGCGAGGATCTCGGCGGTCGCGGCCAGACCGTCCATGACCGGCATCCTGATGTCCATCAGCACCACATCCGGTCGCGTCGCACGCACGAGAGCGACGCCCTCGCGGCCGTCGCCCGCTTCGCCGACGACGTCGAGGTCGGGCTGCGAGGCGAGCAGCATGCGAACGCCGGCGCGGAACAGCGCCTGATCATCGACGAGGACGACCCTGATCATGCGACTTCTCCGATCGGGAGCGAGGCGGCGACGACGAACTGTGCGCCCTGACGCTCCGCCTGAAGGCTACCCCCGACGAGCTGCGCCCGTTCGCGCATGCCGATCACTCCGTGGCCGGCGCCGATCTGCGGCTGCTCGCGCCCCACGGTGTTGCGCACCTGGATGTCGACGCGATCAGGAAGCCAGGCGAGGTGCACATCGACCGATCCGTCGCCGTGTCGGATGGCATTGGTGAGCGCTTCTTGCAGGATCCGATACACCGCGAGCTGGATCGCCCCCGGTGGCTCCCCCGGTGGCATCGGATCGACGGTGATGCGGGGCTCGACGCCGGCCTGCCGCACCTGCGCGAACAGAGCTTCGAGGTCTGCGAGCGTCGGCTGGGGTCCGTCGCCCTGGCGGTGGCGCAGCTGGGTGAGCAACAGTCGCACGTCGCTCAGGGCGCCGCGAGCGGTCTGAGCGATGGTGCCCAGAGCTTCGGTGGCCATCTCGGGCTTCGCAGCGGCCGCATACCTGGCGCCGTCGGCCTGGGCGATCACCACGGCCAGGGAGTGAGCGACGATGTCGTGCATATCGCGGGCGATTCGCACGCGCTCCTGCTCCTCAGCCGCGAGCGACTCCGCCTCCAGCTGGGCGGACCGTGTGCGTCGGGCGCGGAGGATGACGCGCCACAGCAGGCCGCAGACCCACGCGAAGCCGAGAGCGAGCACCGAGACGACGAGGAGCAGCGTGCCGGTGGTCAGCTGATCCCAGCCGCTGGTTCCGGAGGTCACACCGTTCACGACCACCAGGTAGACGGCCGATACGAAAGCGCCGAACAGCGCCGAGCCGAATCCCCACCACAGCACGACCCGGGATCCCCAGGCGGCGGTCGCATAGAGCACGAGGAGGATGGCGACATCGATGGGCAGCGGTCCGAATCCGGAGAGCATCTGCACGATCGCCCCCGCCCAGGCCGCGGCGAGCGCGAGCCCGGGAGCGAGCCTGCCGATCGCGACGCCGCCGAACATCAGGATGCCCGCGATCACGATCGCCGCGACCGCAGCGCCGTCGATTCCCTGGCCGAGCGTCCCCGGACCGTAGAACACCACCGAGAACGGAGTGAGGATGACGAAGAGCAGCGCCGCCCCGACGATGTCGAGCACGAGCGCCGTGCGGGAGAGGGGGCGGATCACTCCCCCACGCTACGCGGCACGGCATCCGCCTCGCATCCGCCTGCAGATGTATCCGCGGCGCGTGTCAGGCGCGGGCGATGATCTCGCCGTGCGGCACGAGGTACCACCCGTCGCCGTCGTCGGCCCAGCGCTTCCACGCATCACTGATCGCCTGTAGGTCGTTCGGCGTCGCCATGTCGCTGTCGACCAGTTGCCGCGCGAGTGCGGACTCGAGGATGCGATCTGCCCACATGCCGCCCCACCAGGCGCGCTCCTCGGGAGTCGCGTACGTCCAGTTGGAGGTCGTCGCCGTCACGTCGTCGAACCCGGCCGCCCGCGCCCAGGCGAGCAGACGTCGTCCGGCGTCGGGTTCTCCGCCGTTGGCTCGTGCCGCGCGCCGGTAGAGGTCGAGCCATCGGTCGAGCTCGGGCAGCATGGGGAACCAGATGAAGCCCGCATAGTCGGCGTCGCGTGCCGCCACCACTCCCCCCGGCGCCGTCACGCGGCGCATCTCACGAAGCGCCTGCACCGGATCACCGACGTGCTGCAGCACCTGGTGTGCATGCACGACGTCGAAGGTGTCGTCGGCGAAGCTCAGCGCATGCACGTCTTCGACCGCGAAATCGAGGTTCTGCAGGCCTCTGCTCGACGCGAGATCGCGCGACAGCGAGAGCGCGTTCTCATCGATCTCGGTCGCCGTCACGTGGGCGACGATGCCGGCGAAGTCGACCGTGATGCTGCCGGGTCCCGCTCCGACGTCGAGAAGTCTGGTGGTCTCGGCCAGGTGCGGGCGGAGGTACTCGGCGGAGTTGGAGATGTCGCGGCTGCTGTGCGAGCGGAGAACGGTCTCGTGATGTCCGTGCGTATAGGTGGCCATGACTCAGTCTGGCAAGAAACCTCTCGCAGAACGGAATCGACCGTCAGTGCAGCTCGAGGACGGCCAGCCGGATCGACTCGCGATCCGGCTTGCCGGAGGCCAGCACGGCGAGCTCGTCGACCATGATCAGCCGCACGGGGCGCGCATGCTTGCCGAGCTCCTCCGCCACGAGATCCCGTGCGTGCGAGAGTTGCTCGGCCTCGCTGCGCCGCAGCACCTCGCCGCGCGGCGCGACGATCACCGAGGCCTCGCCCCATCGTTCATCCGGCACGCCGACGACCACGGCGCCCGTGAGTCCTGGAACGCTGCGGACCAGCCGTTCGACGCGGTCGAGGGAGATGTTGATGCCGCCCGAGACGATCACGTTGTCGGCACGACCGTGCACGCGCACCACACCGTCGTCGAAGAGGCCGAGATCGCCGGTGTGATACCAGCGGATGCCGTGCTCGTCGCGCGTGAAGTTCTTCGCGGTCAGCTCCCCGTCGCCGAGGTACCCGTCAGCGAGCATCGGACCTGCGATGCGCAGCTCGCCGTCGACGGTGCGCACGGCGACTGTGTCGAGGGGAACGCCGTCGTACACGCATCCTCCGCTGGTCTCGGTGGAACCGTACGTGCGGACGAGACGGATGCCGAGATCGGCGGCCCGCTCCCGCAACGGCACCGGCAGCGCCTGCCCTCCGACGAGGATCGCGCGGTAAGCCCGCAGCGCGGCGCGGACGGGCGCGTCATCCGCGGCATCGAGCAGCGTCGACAGCTGTGCGGGAACGAGGGATGTGTACAGCTCGGGGATCGAGAGGGATGCCCCGGACGACGGTCGGAGCATCGACAGCGTCGCATCGGCGAAGGACTCCGGAGAGAAGCGACCCCTCAACGCGACCGGATGCGTGCCCGCGATCAGAGACCTCACGACCACCTGGAGTCCGGCCACGTATCCGGCCGGGAGGGCGAGCAGCCAGCGTCCGCCGCCGACCCTCGCGGCCGTGGCTTCGACACTCGCTCGCAGCGCCTCGCTGCTCAGGGCGACGCGTTTGGGAACGCCGCTCGAGCCCGAGGTGGCGATCACCACGGCCGTGCCGTCCGGCACCGATCTCGGCGCGTCACCCAGCATCCCGAAGCCGAGCGCCGGCCCGCCGTCGAGCGCTCGCGCCAGGGCGTCACGCAGTTCGGCCGGATCCTCGGCATCCGTCGGCGTCAGCGCGACCATGTCCGTCTCGATCCGCTCAGTAGTGCCAGGGGAACGACGACCAGTCGGCGTCGCGCTTCTCGAGGAACGAGTCGCGGCCCTCGACCGCCTCGTCGGTGCCGTAGGCGAGGCGCGTGGCCTCGCCCGCGAACACCTGCTGCCCGACGAGCCCGTCGTCCACGGCGTTGAACGCGAACTTCAGCATGCGGATCGCCGTGGGCGACTTGGTGAGCACGGTGCGCGCCATCTTCAACGCTTCGCGCTCGAGCTCGGCGTGGGGGACGACACGGTTCACGGCCCCCGCCTCGTAGGCCCGCTGCGCCGAGTACTCCTCCGCGAGGAAGAACACCTCGCGTGCGAACTTCTGACCGGTCTGCCTCGCCATGTAGGCCGAACCGTAGCCGGCGTCGAAGCTGCCGACGTCGGCGTCGGTCTGCTTGAACCGCGCCTCCTCGGCAGAGGCGATCGTGAGGTCGCAGACCACGTGCAGAGAATGACCGCCGCCGGCCGCCCACCCGGGAACGACGGCGATGACGACCTTGGGCATGAAACGGATAAGGCGCTGGACCTCGAGGATGTGCAGGCGACCCACGGCCGGCTGCGCCGACGCGTCCTGGGTTGCTGAGCCTGCATCCTGGGTTGCTGAGCCTGTCGAAGCATACTTGTAGCCGTCGCGGCCGCGGATGCGCTGGTCTCCGCCCGAGCAGAACGCCCAGCCCCCGTCCTTCGGGCTCGGCCCGTTGCCTGTGAGCAGCACGGCACCGATGCGAGGGTTCTGCCGTGCGTCGTCGAGCGCGCGATAGAGCTCATCGACCGTGTGCGGACGGAAGGCGTTGCGCACCTCTGGGCGGTTGAACGCGATGCGAGCGACTCCGCCGTCCTTGCTCACGTGGGCGGTGATGTCGGTGTAGTCCTCGGCACCGGGCGCGAGCACCCATTCGTCCGGGTCGAACAGGTCTGAGACGAATGCGCTGGTCACAGCATCCAGCCTATTCCCGCGGGGGTTGCACACGCAGACGGCGTCGCCCCGAAGCCGGATTCCGCAGGGCCATCGCCCACGCCGTCTTCGCACCTGCAAGTACCGTGGGGGAATGATGATCGAGATCTCCCGCATCGATCCCTTCGACGACGCCGAGGTGGCTGCGTGGTGGGAGTGCTACGCCGCCGCCGAACGAGCGGACCGAGGCGCGGATGCCGTCGTCTGGTCTCGGGCGGAGAGCCGCAGCGAGCTGCAGCAGGAATCGGCCGTCGTCGACCGGCGCGCCTATCTGCTCCGTGACGGCGCAGACATCGTCGGATCCGCAAGCCTCGGGCTGCCTCTCAAGGACAACACGCACGTCGCGCACCTCGCGATCAGCGTGCCTCCTCGCCACAGACGACGGGGCATCGGCACCGAGGCGCTCGCCTTCCTCGAACGCGAAGCCGTGGCATCCGACCGCACGACCGCGCATAGTTCGGCGTCCTGGCCGTATGCGCTCGGGGCGGAGGGAGCGGGATCCCCCGGCCGCGAGTTCGCGAGGCGACACGGATACAGCCTCGCTCTCGGCGACGTGCAGAGCAGACTGCGGCTGCCGGTCGACCCCGCACTGCTCGACACGATCGAGCGCGACACCGCATCTGCGATCGCGCAGTACGAGATCCGAAGCTGGGTGGGCCGCATCCCCGACGACGTGGTCGAAGGCTGGACAATCCTCGATGCGACGCTCGAGACCGAGGCGCCCACCGGCGAGCTCGACATCGAACCGCAGAAGCCCGATGTCGACGGTATCCGCGAGAGCGAGGAGCTGCTCGATGCGCAGGGCCGAATCTCGTTCGGGACGATCGCACTCGCGCCGGACGGCGACGCCGCCGCCTATTCGCAGCTCGTGGTGTCGACCGACGACGGCAACGCCTATCAGTGGGGAACCCTCGTCCGCGCGGCCGACCGAGGTCACCGGCTCGGCATCGCGGTCAAGGTCGCCAACCTGCGGATGCTGCACCGCGAGGCACCTCAGGCACGCGCCGCCTACACCTACAACGCCGAATCGAATGCGCACATGCTCGCTGTGAACACGGTGCTCGGCTTCAGCCCGAGCGAACGACTGGGCGAACTGCAGAAGCGTCTGCTCTGAGGAACCTCCGTCGGCACGGCGGATCCCCGCAGCGGCTCGGACAGAGCAGAATGAGCACATGCTCCCACCGCTCGCAGATCTGCTCGCCTCGGCCAGGGTCGTCTCGCTTCCGATGCATACCCGCTTCCGCGGAGTGGACACCCGAGAGGCCCTGCTCTTCGAAGGCCCCGAGGGGTGGGCAGAGTTCTCTCCGTTCCTGGAGTATTCGGATGCCGAAGCAGCGACGTGGCTCGCTGCAGCGATCGACTTCGCGTGGCGGCCGCAGCCCGCAGCCCTGCGCGAGCGCATCGGTGTGAACGCCACGATCCCCGCCATCGAGGCGGCGCGGGTCGCCGAGGTGCTGGCCCGCTTCGCCGGGTGCCGCACCGCGAAGGTCAAGGTCGCAGAGCCCGGACAGACGCTGGCGGACGACGTCGCCCGCGTACGAGCCGTGCGAGAGGCGATGGGTCCGGAAGGGCGCATCCGTGTGGATGCCAACGGGGCCTGGAACGTCGACGAGGCCGAGCATGCGGTGCACGCTCTCAACGAGTTCGATCTCGAGTATGTCGAGCAGCCCTGCGCCACGGTGCCCGAGCTCGCCGAGCTGCGCACCCGCGTGAAGTACATGGGCATCCCGGTCGCGGCAGACGAGAGCATCCGCAAGTCGTCCGACCCGCTCGCAGTCGCTCGGGAGAAGGCCGCCGACCTGCTCGTGATCAAGGCGCAGCCGCTGGGGGGAATCACCCATGCGCTGCAGATCATCACCGCAGCCGGCCTGCCCGTAGTCGTCTCGAGCGCGCTCGACACCGCGATCGGGATCTCGCAGGGGGCGGCACTGGCCGCTGCACTCCCCACACTCGACTACGACTGTGGGCTCGGCACCGCATCCCTGTTCCTCGACGACGTCGCCGACCTGCGGCCGGTCGACGGCTCGATCTCGGCAGAGCGGGTCGTTCCGGGTGCTGCGGCGCTCACCCGACTCGCCGCCTCAGCCGATCGTCGCGACTGGTGGCTCGATCGCCTCAGCCGCTGCTACGAAACGCTCACCGCGCGCTGAGCCGCGCTCATCTGCAGGCCGAGCATCTCCCTCACTCGGCGAGCAGCAGCTGCACGAGCCTGCCCAGCTCCTCGCTGCTCGCGTGCCGCAGCTGATCGGAGTCCTGGCCGGCCATCGCACCGCGAACGGTCATGCCCTCCCAGAGGATCATGAGCATGCGCGCGGCCTCCTCGGCCGGAACCTTCAGCTCGAGTGAGCTGACCGAGACGATGTCCGTGATGATCACGGCGATGCTCGAGACCATCTCGCGCTCCTGCACGAGGTAGGCCGCGCCGAACTGATGATCGCGCAGCGCGCGGATGCGGATCTCGCTCATCAGCATCACGCCGAGTCGGTCGTCACCGCCCGCGTCCATGATGCGCTGGACGAGCTCGACAGGGTCGCACCCCTCTGAGAGGCCGCCCTCTGCGGCGATCTCCTCGACGCGCGCGCGCACCCCGTTGACGCGCTGCTCGCCGACACTGCCGGCGAGCATCAGGAAGAGCTCGTCCTTGGACTCGAAGTTCGAGTAGAACGCTCCACGCGTGAATCCGGCGCGGTCGCAGACCGCTTCGACCGAGGCGCCGTCGAGGCCGACCTCTGCGAAGACCTGCGCAGCGGCATCGAGAAGCCTGGCTCGCGTGTTCTCCCGGCTGCGGGTGGCGGGTGTCGTCATCGATCCATCTTTCCACTGGGTTCCTGAGCCTGTCGAAGGATCTCACACCCCGCACACAGACTCCGGGGCACGGATCACCTTACGATACAGGTATGTATTGGATACACCTGTGTATCCAACCCGTATTCCCTGAGGAGCCTCGTGTCCACACTCCTGTCCTCGCTCGGCCGCTGGTCTTACCGGCACCCGTGGCGCGTCCTCGTCTCCTGGCTTCTCGCGCTCGGCATCGCCGGCGCCGGCGCGCTCGTGCTCGGGGCAGGAACGGACAACTCGTTCTCCATCCCGGGGACCGAGTCCCAGGCGGGTCTCGAGCAGCTCAACCGCTCCTTCCCCGCGGTCAGCGGAACCAGCGCGCAGATCATCGTGGTCGCCGCGGATGGCGACTCGATCACAGACGATGCCTATCAGAACGACATCGAGGATGCTGTCGACCAGCTCACCGACCTCGATGATTCTGTGCTCTCGGCCACCTCTCCGTTCGACGAGATGGTCAGCGGGATGATCAACGACGACGAGACCGCAGGCATCATCCGTCTGCAGTTCGACGGTCAGGCCAGCGATGTGTCGGAGGAGACGCAGGACGACCTGCGAGCCGTCGTGGCCCAACTCGCCGACGAGCTTCCGGACGGATCGCAGACCTCTCTCGGTGGCGAACTGTTCGCCACCTCCATCCCCGGTGTCACACTGACCGAGGCCGTGGGTCTGCTCATCGCGTTGCTCGTGCTGATCGTGACCTTCCGCTCGTTCGTCGTCGCAGGGCTCCCGCTGCTCACCGCGGTGCTCGGCGTGGGCATCTCGATGGCCGGTATCTTCGCCGCGACCGCCTTCGCCACGGTATCGTCGACCACTCCTCTCCTCGCCCTCATGCTCGGCCTCGCGGTCGGCATCGACTACGCGCTGTTCATCATGGCCAGGCACCAGGATCAGGTCCGCGAGGGGGTCGACCCCGAGGAATCCACCGCCCGCGCCGTCGGCACAGCCGGCTCTGCGGTGGTGTTCGCGGGCGTGACCGTGCTGATCGCCCTGATCGGACTCGGGTTCGCCGGCATCCCGTTCCTGACGACCATGGGCATCGCGGCATCCGCCGCCGTCGCGGTGGCCGTCGCGATCGCGGTGACGCTCACCCCTGCGCTGCTGGGATTCATGAAGGGCCGTGTCGCGGGCCGGCCCCGCAAGACCCGAAAGGCGAAGGAGGGCAAGCCTGCTCCCGCTCCGCGTGTGCGATTCAGCGAGCGCTGGGTGACCGGCGTGACCAGGCGCCCGATACTCGTCTCACTCGCGGTCGTGATCGGCCTCGGCATCATCGCGGTGCCGGCGCTGAGCCTGAACCTCGCGCTGCCCAACGCCGGTGTGCTGCCGAAGGATTCCGAAGCGCGCCAGAGCTACGACCTCGTCGCAGAGGAGTTCGGCCCCGGCTTCAACGGGCCGATGATCCTCACGGGCACGATCGTCACCTCGACCGATCCGCTCACGCTGATGGAGGACCTCGGTGACGAGGTCGCCGAGATCGACGGCGTCAAAGAGGTCGCCCTCGCAACGCCGAACGAGACGGCCGACACCGGCATCGTGCAGATCATCCCCGAGACGGCACCTGACGACCCCGCCACGGCCGAACTCGTGCGCGAGCTGCGATCGCACCACGACGAGTGGCTCGAAGAATTCGGCATCGACCTCAAGGTCACCGGCTTCACAGCGGTCGGCATCGACATCTCCGACCAACTGGGCAACGCACTGCTGCCCTTCGGCATCTTCGTGATCGGCCTGTCGCTGATCCTGCTCACGATCGTCTTCCGCTCGCTCTGGGTGCCGATCACCGCAGCCGCCGGTTATCTGCTGTCGATCGTGGCCGCCTTCGGCATCGTCGGCGCGGTGTTCGAATGGGGCTGGTTCGCCGATGCCCTGCACGTCGCCAAGGTGGGCCCGATCATCAGCTTCATGCCGATCATCCTGATGGGCGTGCTGTTCGGACTCGCGATGGACTATCAGGTCTTCCTGGTGTCGCGGATGCGCGAGGACTTCGTGCACGACCCCGCCCTTCGACACGCTCAGGGACCCCGATCTGCGAACCGGGCCACGCGTCGCGCCGCCGCACTGCGAGCCGTGCGCAGCGGCTTCACGGGATCTGCGAAGGTGGTGACCGCAGCCGGACTCATCATGTTCGCCGTGTTCGTGGCGTTCGTCCCCGAAGGCGACTCCTCGCTCAAGCCCATCGCGCTGGGCCTCGCGGCCGGCATCGCGATCGATGCGTTCCTGGTGCGGATGACGCTGATCCCGGCTCTCATGGCCATTCTCGGCGAGCGCGCATGGGAGATCCCGGCGTGGCTGGAGAAGATCCTCCCGAGCGTCGACATCGAGGGCGAGGCGGTCGAACGCGAGCGTCACCTGGCCGAATGGCCGGGAGACGACTCGGTCGTGGCCGCCGACGATCTCTCGGTGACGGATGCCGGCATCGACCGCCTCCACCTGCGCCTCGCTCCCGGTGGGTCCGCCGTGCTCACCAGCTCGTCTGCCGGCGCGCTCCGCGCCCTGGCGCTGATGATCGCCGGCCGTGCGACCCCCGACGACGGACGCCTCCGGGTCGCCGGCCACCTGCTGCCGGGGCGAGCAGCGTGGGTACGCGCGCACGTCGGAGCAGTCATGACCACGGATGCCGGAAGCCTGTCGGCCGACCTCTCGGAGGCGCTGCGCGGGCGGCCCGCGCTCGTGGTGATCGACGCAGCCGACCGGCTGTCGCGCCCCGAACGCGATCAGCTCGCAGCACGACTGCGTGACTCCCGCAGCACGACCGCGATCCTGCTCACTGCTCTCGACGCCGAGGTCGGCCTCGAGATCCTCGCAGACGCCGGCCGCACCACCGCCGGCGTCATCGACATCGACGCACCCGCAGCACAGACACGACCCGAGTCCACGGTGCCCCGCACCGCAGACGGCACCACCGAATCGACCGAGGTGAACGCATGACCCTCCCCATCGAACGCGCCCGCTCGCGCAAGCCCATCACGTGGCTGACCGTCCTCGGCATCCTGCTGCTGCCTGCAGCCGTAGGCGGCATCCTGGTCGCCGCACTGCAGAACCCGACAGAGCGTCTCGACTCGATGACTGCTGCGATCGTCAACCTCGACGAGCCGGTGGAGATCGAGGGCCAGCTGACTCCGCTGGGGCGGCAGCTCGCGTCGGGACTCGTCGAAGGATCCGACGACCTCGACTCCAACCTCACCTGGGTGATCTCGAACGAGGATGACGCGGCCGACGGGCTCGCTGACGGGTCGTATCAGGCCGTCATCACGATCCCCGAGGACTTCTCCGCTGCCGCGACCTCGGCAGGGCAGGCGGTGTCAGACGGCGGAGGTGACGCCGAGCAGGCGACCATCCAGGTCACCACGCCGGACGACGGGCTCGTCGCCGACGATCTCATCACCAGTCAGATCGCGAATGTGGCCGCTTCGAGCATGGGCACACTGCTGTCGGAGGCCACCACCGAGAACATCCTCGTCGGCTTCACCACGATCGGCGATCAGATCGGAGAGGCCGCCGACGGCGCCGCCCAGCTGGCCACCGGCGCACGGGATGCAGCGACGGGCGCGGCCGCGATCCCCGACGGCGCGACACAGCTCGCCTCTGGCGCCACCGAACTCGGAAACGGCGCCTCGTCGCTCGCCTCCGGACTCGACACGCTCGCGTCGAAGACCCGCGAGGCTGCGGGTGGAGCGGGCCAGATCGGCACCGGGCTGACCGCGGGGGCGACGGAGCTGAGCACCCAGGCAGGGCAGATGCCCGCGCTCGTCGGGGCGATCTCGACCGGAACCGACGCCGCGACCGACGCTGCGACGAAGACCGCGACGCTCGCACAGACGCTCGGAACGATGGCGGCGAGTTGCGACCCCGCCGTCTCCGGAGAACTGTGCGCTCAGCTCGCCACCGAGGCAGCGAACGCGGCGGACGCCGCGAAGGCCGCCGGAACGGCATCGGGCTATCTCACGGCCGTCGAACCGCAGATCGCCACCCTTCCCGGTGCGTTCACGGCCCTCGCGACCCAGCTCGGTGACGCGGGTGCCGGTGCGACGAGTCTCGCGGACGGCCTGAACCAGTTGGCATCCCAGGGTCTCGACGAGTCCGCCGCCGGTGCCCGAGCACTGTCGACCGGAGCCGTTCAGCTGTCCGATGGGACGACCGAGCTCGCGACCGGCGCTGCCGAGCTCGCGACCGGCCTCGACACCCTCGCCACCGGAACCGGTGATCTCGCCGGGGGCCTGCGCACCGCATCCGACTCCCTCCCCTCGTTCAGCGACACCGAGTCGACCTCGCTCGCCTCGGTGATCGCCGACCCTGTGGCGTCGAAGGGCGCCGACGGAGCCACGATCTTCGGCCCGACCGCCATCCCGCTGCTGGCGGCAGTGGTGCTGTGGTTCGGCGCTCTCGCCTCGTTCCTCGTGATGCGGGCGCACACCGCGCGCACTCTCACGTCGCGGCGCTCATCTGCGGGACTCGCGCTGCGCGCCTTCGCCCCGGCCGCCGCCATCGGCGCCGCTCAGGGCCTGCTGGTCTCACTGATCGTGCAGATCGTCGCGAGCTACGATGCCGCGACCTGGTGGGCGTTCGCCGGCATCGCCGTGCTGGCCGGTGTCGTGTTCGCAGCCGTCAACCAGGCGCTCGTCGCCCTCTTCGGCGGCATCGGTCGCTGGATCAGCGCCCTCGTCGGAGTGCTCGCGATCGCGACAGGGCTGATCTCGACCGTGCCAGGCTGGCTGGCGGATCTCGGCGCTGCCCTGCCCACAGCCCCCGCGTTCGCCGGTCTGATCGCCGCGAACGGAGGCGCGGCCGCCGGCCTCATCGTGTGGGGTGTGCTCTCGCTCGTCGCGACCACCGTCGCGGTCGCCCTGCGTCGCACGACGTCAGTGAGAGCGGCTGTCGCGACGGCCTGAGCCCCCGCTCCGGGCCTCCGCCCGGGCACATCCTCGGACCACACCAGCCGACGCGCCGCGCCACGTTCTCGATGCGCGGCGCGTCGTCGTCGATCTCCGAAGTCGTGCCCGTCAGGGCAGAGACGGTATTCGGACACGCACCTGCGCACGTACGATCAGAAGATGCGTCGCCCGTTCATGACCTCTCCCGCCCAGCTCGAGTCACTCGAGGGTCAGCAGTATCTCGTGCTGCGCCCGACGAGAGCGGTCTCGGACGTCTACCGGGCTGAGCAGAGGTCAGCCCTCGGCCGGATGGACGCGCCGCACCCGCATACCGAGCACGTCACGCTTCGCGCATTCCACGAGCCTGAGCGCCGCGAAGAACTGCTCTCCCTGATCCGCGAATGGGCGGTGGCTCAGCGCCCGATCGAGGTCGTCGCCGAGGCCGTCGACGTGTTTCCGGCACCATGGCAGGTCGTCATCCTGCGCCTGAGACGGACACCTTCGCTGGTGTCGGCGTACGCGAATCTCAGTGAGGCTCTCGAGAGCACCGACTTCCAGCGGCTGGACGAGCGCAGCACGGAGGACTGGACGTTCCACCTGTCGGTGATCTACGCGAAGACGCTCGCACCCGCGGCGTGGACCGAGCTGTCGCACAAATCCCGTCGCTCGCTCAGCTCACGCCCCGCCGAGACCATCAGCGAGGCCGAGCTCGTCTGGTACGAAGACGGCGTCGAGCACTCCGAAGTGATCCCGTTCGGGCTGCGCTCGTTCAGATGAGGCCCGCTCGGGCGCTCAGCTGAGGCCCGAATAGGCGTGCAGACCCTTGAAGAAGACGTTGACGATCGTGAAGTTGAACAGCACGGCCGAGAAGCCGACGATCGCCAGCCACGCCGACGGGTTGCCCCGCCAGCCGCGGGTCGCACGCGCATGGATGTATCCGGCGTAGAGCACCCAGATGACGAAGGTCCAGGTCTCCTTGACGTCGAAGCCCCAGAAGCGGCTCCACGCGTAGTAGGCCCAGATCGAACCGGCGATGAGCGTGAACGTCCAGAGGATGAAGCCGATGATCGTGAAACGGTAGGCCATGCTCTCGAGGCGCTCCGAACCCGGGAAGGTGCGCAGGAACCCGGGACCGGTCTTCTCGGCGCCCTCCGAGATCAGCCGTTCGCGGCGGGACTGCATCAGCTGGATCACCGACAGCGCGAAGGCCAGGGCGAAGAACGCGGTGCCGAGGGAAGCCACGAAGACGTGGATCACGAGCCACACGCTCTTGAGCGGGTCCATCAGAGGCGAGACCTCGACGTAGAAGTTCGTGGCCGAGAGCCCCAGCAGCACGACGACGAGACCCGTGATGAACGTGCCGAGGAAGCGAAGATCGATGCGCGTCAGGACCACGAGGAACACCGCGACGATCAGCAACGTGCCCATCATCGCGAACTCGTAGAGGTTGGCCCAGGGCACGCGCCCGGCCGCGAAACCGCGCGTGAGCGTGGCGGCGAGGTGGAAGATGAAGGCGAGGACGGTGAGTGAGGTGCCGATGCGGGCCATCACGAAACGCTGGGGGGCGACCGCGGAGTCGGATGCCGACCCGCCCTTCGCTCCCTTGGCACCACGCGTCCCCGCTCCGGCACCGACCAGTTCGAACTCCCGCACGCTCGCCGCGTCTGCGGAAAGCTGCGACCGGCGGGCGAGGTCGAAGGCGTAGGCCACGAAGGCCGCAGCGTAGATCGCGATCGCCGTCCACAGCAGGATCGGCGAGATCACTTCGAGATCGAACATGGTGTCAGTCTACTTTCGGGGTGTCGGATGCGGGGCGCTCAGGGCCACCCTCGCGGACGTTCTCGGACGCCGTTTCAGCCTGGTCTGGATCGATGACGGTCGGCACCGCCGTCGTCACTCCTGCCGCGTCCATCAGACGCGTGTGACCGGCCACGAGGTCGTCGACAGCCGTGGCGAGCGTCGGGTCCTCGCCACGCGCAAGCCCGGCATACTCGAGGGAGACGACGCCATCGGCTGCCGTCGCCTTGACCCAGACCCGGCGCCGAGGGATGAACAGAGCGAGCATGAGTCCGCCGAGCGCGAGAAGCGCGAAGCCCAGAACCCACGGCCCCGACGCGTCGCGGTGGATCTGCAGCGAGGCGAAGCGTTTGACCGATTGCGACGCGTCGGTGGCCCCCGCCGGCGACTCGTCCTCGAAGGTCACGGTTCCGAGTCCGTTCGGCAGGTCGGCCGTGCCACCGGGGGCCAGCTCGATCGACTCGAGATCGGTCGTGCGTCCGGTCACCTTCGTCATGTCCGAGGTGTCGAGCACATAGACCGAACGCGGCACGCCCTCATTGATGCCGAGATCGCCGGTGTACACGTCGAGCGTGAGGGTCGGGTTGGTCAGATCGCCGAAGCCCGAGAAGAACGCACCGGTGTCGAGCACGCCCGTTGTCGGGTAGAAGAAGCCGACGAGACCGATCTGCTCGCTGAGGCCGTCGGGGATCTTGATGACGCCGAGCGAGGTCATGTTGTTGTCCTGCGGCAGGAACGGCGTGCTGTTCGTGAACACGACCTCCCCGTCGGGGTCGCGGACCGTGATCGTCGGGGCGTAGCCGTTGCCGAGCAGGAAGACGTTGTCGTCGGCGACGCCGAGAGGCTCGTTGACCTTGACCGAGCCGGTGCGCTCCTCGCCGTTCTCCTGCACGGTGACGTTGGCCGAGAAGTCACCGGCCTGACCCGAGCCGGGCTCGCCGAAGGGCTGGTAGGTGACGTCGAAGCTGTCGAGGCGCATCGAGTACGGCGCGAGGGCGCCGTCGCTGACGAAGCGGCCGCGGTTCATCGAGTCGTAGTCGAGCAGCGTGTTGGCGAACGTCTCACCCTCGACCAGCACTCGCTGGCCCGTGTAGGCGAACCCGCCCCCGAGGCCCACCGTGATCAACACGCCGACGAGGGCCAGGTGGAAGAGGAGATTGCCGGTCTCGCGCCAGTAGCCGCGCTCGGCCGAGACCGACGCGGTGCGACCCGCGTCATAGCGCTCCACTCGGTATCCGAGAGCCTTGAGCTGTTTCGTCGCGATGTCGATCGTCGCCGCCGCGTCGGCGGGTGCGTCCGTCGACGCGCGATCGACCGCGCGGAAGTCGGCGAGCCGCTTCAGTCGTGCGGGAGTGCGGGGCGGTCGGGCCTGCAGCGCCTTGGCGTGGTGCCGGATGCGCGGGATCACGCAGCCGACGAGGGAGGCGAACAACAGCAGGTAGATCGCCGAGAACCACGGTGACAGATACACGTCGAACAGCTTCAGCGAGTCGAGCACCGGGAACAGATCGGGGTTGTTGCGCTCCCACTCCGTGACGCCGTTGGGGTCGGCCATCCGCTGCGGGAAGATCGAGCCGGGGATCGCCGCGATCGCGAGCACGAGCAGCAGGATCAGCGCGGTGCGCATCGAGGTCAGCTGACGCCAGCCCCAGCGCAGCCAGCCCACGAAGCCGAGGCGCGGCTGGGTGATCGATTCCTCACCATCGACGTGGTCTGACGGTCGGAGCGGATCGCTGGACCTCTCGGTTGTGCTTCTCACGTCATCCTTCCGATGCGTCGTGTTCTCATCAGAACGGGAGGGGGACACTGCCGATCACCACCGTGAGTCGCGACATGATGTCGGTCCAGAGCCCGGTCACCATCAGCACACCGAGGACGATCAGCAGCACGCCGCCGATGATGTTCACGACGCGGATGTGGCGACGGAGGAATCCGACCGTCTTCGTGGCCCACCCGAAGCCCAGGGCGACGAGCAGGAACGGGATGCCGAGGCCGAGCGAGTAGGCGAGGCCGAGGAATCCGGCGCGCACCGGATCGCCGGCGTTGAACGAGAGAGCGATGATCGCGCCGAGCGTCGGCCCCATGCACGGAGCCCAGCCGATTCCGAGAGCGACTCCCAGCAGCGGTGCGCCGATGATGCCCGCCTTGGAATCGACGTGGAACCGGATCTCGCGCTGCGCGAAGCCGAAAGCGCCCAGGAAGATCAGGCCCATGACGATGATGAAGACTCCGAGGATGCGGGTGATCAGGTCACCCCAGCGGAGGAAGAAGACGCCGAACGTGCCGCTGAGCACCGTGTAGAGGATGAAGACGACGGTGAAACCCAGGATGAAGAGCAGGACGCCGAGCACGAGTCGGCTGCGGGCAGGAGCCTCGACCGTCGAGGCGGCGGTGCCGTCCGTGGTGCTCGCCGCGCGGCGAGGAGTCACCGCTCCTCCGAGGAATCCGAGGTAGCCGGGCACCAACGGCAGCACGCACGGCGAGAGGAAGGAGACGAGCCCGGCGAGCATCGCGACAGGGATCGCGAGCCACAGGGCTCCCGATCCGATGATGGCTTCGGGGTTCACGCCGCTCCCGAGAGACTCACGAGTCCTCCGAGAGCGCGTCCTTGACGAGCGTCGAGAGGATCGAGGTGCCGTCGATCGGCCCGATGATGCGTGCGGCGACTCGGCCCTGCTTGTCGAGCACGAGGGTGGTCGGCGTCGCCTGGATAGGCACCGACGATACGAAGGCGAGCTTCGCCTCGGCGGTGTCGACATCGATGAGACTCGGGTAGGTCACACCGAACTCCGCCGAGAACGCCTTGGCGGTGTCGGCCTGATCACGGGTGTTGATCCCCAGGAAGGCGACGTCGTCTCCGCCGTGCTCCTGCCACACACTCTCGAGGTCTTCTGCCTCGAGCCGACACGGCGCGCAACCCGCGTACCAGAAGTTGACGACCGTCACCTTGCCCGCGAGTTCGGAGCTGCTGAAGTCGTCGCCGTTCTCGGTCACGCCGCCGAAATCGACGACGGGTTCACCGCGCTCGGCGACCGGGATCTCGACGATCGCTCCGTCGGCCGCGACGTAGCCGGGATTGTCACCACTCAGGAACGAATCGTTCACGGGATCGGGAGCGCAGGCGCTCAGACCGATGGCTAGTACCGCGGCGAGCGCGGCACCGACCGCGCGGCGAGAAGGCCGGATGCGGGAGGGGCGGCCGCTGCGGATCGGAAGAACCGTCGAGGCGAGTGGCACGATTCCCATTTTACGCGGGGGTTCCTATGCATGGGCCGGACGCCCTCGGCCGTCGAGCGACGCTCCGCCGGTCTCGTCGTCGAACGGGCGGCGCCTTGCCGATGCGTGATCTCCCTAGATGTTGGATCCGGAGGTGCGGGCACGGAGGTGGATGCGCTTCCCGTCCTTGCTGAAGATCGACAGGAACTCGGTCGGTCCGGTCCCGGCGACTCCCAGCCAGTGGGGGATGCGCGTATCGAAGTCGGCGGCTTCGCCGGGGCCGAGGACGACATCCTGCTCGCCGAGCACGAGGCGCAGACGCCCGGACAGCACGTACAGCCACTCCTGTCCGTCGTGGACCTGCGGCTGAGGCGTCACCACGACCCCCGCGGGATTCGCGGGAAGCGTCACCTTGTAGGTCTGGACCGGGCTCATCTCGGGCGAGAGGGACTCGTACCAGACCTCTCCGGCACGTTTCGTCTTGCGCGCGACACGCGGATCGGGAGCCGTTCGCGGCACCAGGTCGTCGAGCTCCAGGCGCAGGGCGCGGGCGATCGGGATCACCAGCTCGAGGTTCGGAGCGCGTTTGCCTGCCTCCAGGCGCGACAGCGTGCTCGAAGAGATGCCCGTCACACGCGAGAGCTCCACGAGAGTCATGCTGCGCTTCTCCCGCCACCCCTTCAGCCTGGGGCCGATGAGCGCGAGGGTGCCGTCAGGCATGCGATCTCCTTCTTGCCGTTTCAGCATCGATTGTTGCCGATCCGCCAAGGCTAGCGGACTCTGGGACCATGACAAGCGATTCCTCGACCTTCTCACCCACCGACACCGCACGCAGCAGCTCGACCACGATTCCGTCGGGCGATCGATGGGACGTCATCATCATCGGTGGAGGTGCTGCCGGCCTGAGCGCCGCACTCATCCTGGCGCGTGCGCGCCGACGGGTGCTGGTCCTCGACGGCGGCCAGCCTCGCAACCGCTTCGCGCCGCACATGCACGGCGTGCTGAGTCGCGACGGCTACTCCCCTCTTGACCTCGTGAACGACGGCTACCGCGAGGTGCGCTCCGCCAACGGAGTCATCCGCACCGCACGCGTCGTCGAGACCCGTTCGTCTGACGGCGGTTTCGACGTCGTCACCGAATCCGGGGCGGTCGAGAGCGCGCATCGCCTCATCGTGGCGACAGGCGCCCGCGACGTGCTTCCGTCGATCCCTGGCCTCAGTGAGCAGTGGGGACGCGGAGTCGTGGCCTGCCCGTACTGCGACGGCTACGAGGCGAAGGGTCGCGCCGTCGGCGTCCTCCTCGGATCGGCGGCGGGAGTGCACAAGGCGCACATGATCCTCCCCTACTCCCCGGACGTCACCGTCTTCACCGCACTGTCCGGCCCTCTGCCCGTCGACGACCGTCGCCTGCTCGAGCATCGGGGCGTACGACTCGAGGATCGCGCCGTCTCGCGGGTCGTCGTCGACGCGGATCGTCTCACCGGACTCGCGCTCGACGACGGCACCGTCGTGCCGCTCGACGTCGTGTTCGCCGAGCCCGCGTTCGCGCCGCTTGACGACCCCCTGCGCCAGCTGGGCGCCGATCGCGTCGACACGCCCATGGGGCAGTGCGTCGAGGTGGATGCCTTCGGACGCACGAGCGTCGCAGGAGTGTGGGCAGTCGGCAACGCCGTCAATCCGGGAGCCCTGGTGCCGATCGCTATGGGGGCCGGGGCCACCGCGGCGCTGACCGTCAACGGTGAGATCATCGCCGAAGAGGTCGCCACCGCATCCGCAGCACTGGCCGAGGTTCGGAGGGGATGAAGGAGATGCACCACGATCACGCACGGGCGGACGTCGACGCGTTTGACTTCTGGGAGAACCGCTACCGCACCGGCCGCGGCGACGACGGTCGCATGTGGAGCGGTAGGGTCAACGCGACCGTCGCGGCTCAGGTGACCGGACTGACGCCGGGCAGCGCACTCGAGCTCGGGTGCGGCGAGGGCGCAGACGCGCTCTGGCTCGCGGGACACGGGTGGAAGGTCACGGCCGTCGATCTCTCCACCGCAGCTCTCGAGGTCGCCGCGCTGCACGCGACGCGTGAGGGACTCGCCGACCGCGTGACGTGGCAGCGGGCCGACCTCACCACGTGGCATCCGACACAGGAGTACGACCTCGTGACATCGGCGTTCCTGCACTCCCCGTTCGAGTTCCCCCGCGAGGCCATCCTGCGCCGGGCGGTCGCGGCGGTGGCACCCGGCGGCCGACTGCTGGTCGTCGGCCATGCGGCGTCCCCTCCGGGGTCCGGCCATGAGCACGATCCGGACGCTCCGCCGCTTCCCACTCCCGCCGAGGTCCTCGCATCTCTCGACCTCGGCGAGGACTGGATCGTCGAGTCGAACACCACCGTCCAGCGTGACGCCGCACGCGGTGGGCACGACGTCACTCTGCTCGACGCGGTCGTGCGGGTGCGTCGTCCGATGCACTGATGCCGACCGGGGTACCCGAGGGTCAGACAGCTCCTACGTCGACCGCGCCCCCGGTGGCCGCGGGTTCGGCGTAGGCGACCTCTCGCCACACGTCGCCGACGAGTTCGAAGGATGTCACGCTCGACAGCGCGCAGCGACGGGTGCGGGGGTCGTGCTGCAGCGGCAGACCCGCGACGCGCAGGTGGGTGATCCAGATCGGCGCCTGGTGCGACACCATCACGAGATCACCGCCGTCGGCGGACCTCCAGGCCTCACCCATGGCGCTCAGCATCCGCTCGGCGATCGAGGCGTAGGGCTCGCCCCAGCTCGGCAGCGACGGCTGACGCAGGTGCCACCAGTTGAGCGGGTTCATCAGCGAGCGGCGCATCTGCGTGCCCTCGAACACGTTCGTCGGCTCGATGATGCGGATGTCGATCTCAGGCACCAGGTCGAATCGCGCCGCGAACGGCTCGGCCGATTCCTGTGCGCGCTCCAGCGGTGAGGAGTACAGCGCGGCCACCGGCCTGTCGAGCGAGGCGACGTGATCGGCGGCCGCCTGCGCCATCTCCCGCCCGGCACTGCTCAGGTGATAATCGGGCAGCCGACCATAGAGCACGCGCTTCGGATTGTGCACCTCGCCATGACGGACGAGGTGCAGTCGGGACGCCCCCACGTCAGACCGCGCGGTAGCGGGACTCGCCGAAGCCGAGGATCAGATACCCGATGTACTGGAAGACGAAGAGCAGGAAGAACGAGAAGAGTCCCCCCTTGCCGAACCGCTCGCCGAGCTTGATCGCGACGATGATCCCGAAGACGAAACCGACGATCGGGATGAGATAGAGCAGAGCGAGCCAGCCGGACATCCCGGCGATCTTGACGAGGAACACGATGTTGACGATGGGGATGATCGCGAGGATGCCGGGGTACCCGGCCTTCGTGAACACCTTCCACAGGCCGATGACGACGAGGACGTAGAAGACGAGGACGATGAGGCCCGTCGTGCCGGAGAAGATCGAAGCGTACAGATCCGAGATGCCGTTGGAGTCCATGATGACCCTTTCGCTGGTCGAGCGGCTGTCGTGGCGATCCTACTGACCGATATGCCACCGGCGGAGGAGGCGACACCGTCCCCGTAGAATGGGCGGGTTCATCATTTCCCAGATCAGGAGGAATCCTCCGTGCTTCGCACCCACTCGGCAGGCTCACTGCGAGCCGAGCATATCGGTCAGACCGTCACCCTTTCGGGTTGGGTCGATCGCCGTCGTGATCACGGAGGAGTCGCATTCATCGATCTTCGGGACGCATCGGGCATCGCCCAGGTCGTCATCCGCGATGAGGAGATCGCGCACCCGCTGCGCAACGAGTTCGTCCTCAAGGTCACCGGAGAGGTCTCCCGTCGCCCCGAGGGCAACGCGAACCCGAACCTGCCGACCGGCGAGATCGAGCTCATCGCGACCGACGTCGAGGTGCTGAACGAGTCCGCTCCCCTGCCGTTCCAGGTGTCGACGGCTGTCGCCGACACCGAGACGGTCGGCGAGGAGGCGCGCCTCAAGTACCGCTATCTCGACCTTCGTCGCCCCGCGGCGGCATCCGCTCTGCGTCTGCGCTCGAACGTCTACAAGGCCGTCCGAGACGTGCTGCACGGCGAGGACTTCACCGAGGTCGAGACCCCGACGCTCACCCGCTCGACGCCGGAGGGTGCTCGCGACTTCGTCGTGCCCGCCCGCCTGCACCCTGGCAGCTGGTACGCCCTGCCGCAGTCGCCGCAGCTGTTCAAGCAGCTGCTCATGGTCGGCGGTGTCGAGAAGTACTACCAGATCGCGCGCTGCTACCGCGATGAGGACTTCCGCGCCGACCGCCAGCCGGAGTTCACGCAGCTCGACATCGAGATGAGCTTCGTCGACCAGGAAGACGTCATCACGCTGATGGAGACGCTCATCCAGGCGATGTGGAAGACCATCGGCGTCGAGGTGCAGACCCCGCTGCCGCGCCTGACCTACGCCGACGCCATGGCGAAGTATGGTTCGGACAAGCCCGACCTGCGCTTCGGACTCGAGCTCGTCGAGGCCACCGAGTACTTCGCGAACACCCCGTTCCGCGTCTTCCAGGCCGAGTACGTCGGTGCCGTCGTCATGCCGGGCGGCGCGAGCCAGCCGCGCAAGCAGCTCGACGCGTGGCAGGACTGGGCCAAGCAGCGCGGCGCCCGCGGTCTCGCCTACGTGCTCTTCAACGAGGACGGATCGCTCGGCGGCCCCGCTGCCAAGAACCTGTCCGAGGCCGAGCAGGCCGGCCTGGCGGAGTTCGTCGGCGCCTCCGCAGGTGACTGTGTCTTCTTCGCCGCCGGATCGACCAAGGAGAGTCGCGCTCTTCTCGGCGCTGCCCGCGTCGAGATCGGCCGCCGTCTCGGCTACCTGACCCCCGACGAGTTCGCGTTCACCTGGGTCGTCGACGCCCCGATGTTCGAGCCGGCAGCGGATGCCGTGGCATCGGGTGACGTCGCCGTCGGCGCCGGAGCCTGGACCGCCGTGCACCACGCGTTCACCGGACCGAAGCCGGAGTTCCAGGACACGTTCGACACCGACCCCGGTTCCGCCCTCGCCTATGCGTACGACATCGTGTGCAACGGCTCGGAGCTCGGTGGCGGCTCGATCCGCATCCACCGCGAAGACGTGCAGAAGCGCGTGTTCGAGGTCATGGGCATCAGCGACGAGGTCGCGCAGGAGCAGTTCGGGTTCCTGCTCGACGCGTTCAAGTTCGGCGCCCCGCCCCACGGCGGAATCGCGCTCGGCATGGACCGCGTGCTGCAGCATCTGTCGAAGACCGAGTCGATCCGCGACGTCATCGCGTTCCCGAAGTCGGGCAACGGCTTCGACCCGCTGACGGCCGCACCCGCTCCGATCACGCCCGAGCAGCGGGCCGAGGCCGGCGTCGACTTCGAGCCCGAGGACGACGAGGCCTGATCTTCGTGCACTGAGGCCCTCTCCTGCTCCGGCGGGAGGGGGCCTCTTCGTATGGCCCTGCGCCGCCGTGGCCGCACGCTGAACAAGTCAAAGTACGCCTCCGAAGTCCGAATCCCCGCGATTCGGACTTGCGAAGCGCAATCGGACTTACGAGGCGCACGCACGGACGGACGCTCAGGGCAGGGATGCGAGTGCCGGGGCGATGTTCTCGTTCCACACGTCGACTCCGAGTTTTGCGATGAGCGCGACGACGACCACGAGGAACACGACGCGGATGAACGTCGTTCCGCGTGAGATCGCCATCCGCGAGCCGAGATAGCTGCCGGCGACGTTCGCGATCGCGAGGATGCCGCCGAGCAGCCACAGCACCGCGCCGTGCGGGATGAAGAGCAGCAGGGCGCCGGTGTTCGTCGCGAGGTTCACGATCTTCGCCTTCGCGCTCGCCTGCAGGAAGTCGTAGCCGAGCAGCGCGACGAGCGAGATCACCAGGAACGTGCCCGTTCCCGGTCCGATGAGTCCGTCGTAGAAGCCGATCACGAGTCCCGCGAGTCCGGCCATGACGTGGTGCTTGTGACCGCTGAAGCGCAGCCGCGTCGCTGCGCCCATCTGCGGGCGGAACGCCGTGAAGAGCGCCACAGCGAGCAGAGCCACGACGATGATCGGCTTGAAAGCCGCGGCGGGCAGAATGGTCGCGACCGCTGCTCCTCCGAACGACCCGGCGAGCGCGATCGCCGCCATCGGAAGGGCCGTGCGGATGTCGGGCTTCGCTCTTCGGTAATAGGTGACGCTGCTCGTGGCAGTGCCGAACACGGAGGCGAGCTTGTTCGTCGCGAGCGCCTGGATCGGCGTGATGCCCGGGATCAGCAACAGGGCAGGCAGCTGCAGCAGCCCTCCGCCGCCCACGACGGCGTCGATCCACCCTGCGGCGAACGCCGCGATGACGATGAGGATGAGGGTTCCCCAGGTGAGCTGCTCGAGCCCCAGCATCCCACCGATGTCCATCCGTCCAGGATGTCAGACTGCACGGCGTCTCGAACGCCACGGCGGTGCGACCCGCCACGCTTCGGACATCTCGCGTTCACCGGGGCCGCGATGATCGGCAACCCGCGGCTCATAGTGTCCTCTCGCAACCCGAATCCGGCGCGCAACGCCGGGCACCGAGAGGACCCTGATGACCAACTTCCACCGCCGCGCGCGCATCGGCGCCGGCATCGCCCTGTTCACCACCGCAGCGCTCGGCCTCACCGCCTGCGCGACGGGCGCTGAGGCCCCGGCCGCCGGCAGCGACGAGGTCGACGCCGCAGCAGCCACCTCCGTCGAGGACTTCGGCTCCTTCGCCGAGCTCGAAGAGGCTGCCAAGGCCGAGGGCCAGCTCAACGTCATCGCCCTTCCGCGCGACTGGGCCAACTACGGCGACATCATCGACCTCTTCGCCGAGAAGTACCCCGAGATCACGATCAACGAGGCATCGCCCGACGTGTCGAGCGCTGAGGAGATCCAGGCCGCGAAGACGAACGAGGGCCTCGACACCGCACCCGACGTGTTCGACCTCGGCCTCACGGTCGCCCTGCAGAACACCGACGTGTTCGCCCCGTACCAGGTGCAGACGTGGGACGACATCCCCGACGCGCTCAAGGAGCCGGCCGGACTCTTCGTCGGCGACTACGGCGGGTACATGTCGATCGGCTACGACTCGTCGAAGTTCGACGCTCCCGAATCGCTCGACGACCTGAAGGGCGCCGCCTACAAGGGTGCCGTCGCCATCAACGGCGACCCGACCCAGGCCGGTGCGGCGTTCGCCGCTGTGGGCCTCGCCACTGTGCAGTCCGACGGCACGCTCGACGACTTCCAGCCGGGCATCGACTTCTTCTCCGACATGCAGAAGGCCGGCAACCTGCTCAAGGTCGACGTCACCACGGCGACCGTCGCGAGCGGCGAGACCCCTGTCGTCTTCGACTGGGACTACCTGAACGCCTCGCACAAGGCCGACAACGAGAACTGGGAAGTCGTCGTCTTCGACGGCACCGGCTATGCCGGCTACTACAACCAGGCGATCAACAAGGATGCCCCGAACCCGGCAGCCGCACGCCTGTGGCAGGAGTTCCTCTACAGCGACGAGGTGCAGAACCTGTGGCTCAAGGGCGGCGCACGCCCGGCGCGCATGGAGGCCATGACCGAGGCCGGCACGATCGACGCCGACCTGGCCGCGGCTCTTCCCGAGGTCCCGAGCGAGACGGTCGTGCCGACCGAGGAGCAGTCGACGAACGCCGGCACGCTGCTCGGCGAGAAGTGGGCAGCGGCGGTCCAGTGACCACTGCCACCACGACGGGGGCGGATGCCACGGCATCCGCCCCCGTCCCCCTCACTCCGGCCGGCGCCGTGCCCGTCATCTCGGGGCCCCGGCGCTCGGCGTCGTCAGCGGCCTGGCTCGGTCTCGTGCCCTTCGCCGCATACGTGCTGCTCTTCCTCGCCGTGCCGACGATCCTCGCGATCGGCTCGGGCTTCTTCACGAAGGACGGCTCGTTCACGTGGGCGAACGTCTCGGCCCTCGGCGACCCCGTCGTCCTCACCACCTTCGCGAACTCGGCCGGGCTGTCGCTGCTGACCGCCGTCGTCGGCGCGCTCGTCGGAGCGCTCGTCTGCTATGCCCTCCTCGGCATGAACCCCGACGGCCCGGTCCGCTCGACGGTGGATGCCGCGGCCGGCGTGCTCGCGCAATTCGGTGGCGTGATGCTCGCGTTCGCCTTCATCGCCACGATCGGCATCCAGGGCGTCGTGACGCTCTTCCTCAAGAACGACCTCGGGTTCGACATCTTCGCGAACGGCACCTGGCTCTACGAACTGCCCGGACTGATCCTGCCGTACATCTACTTCCAGATCCCTCTCATGGTGATCACGTTCATGCCCGCCCTCGCCGCGTTGAAGCCGCAGTGGGCCGAGGCGAACCTCACGCTCGGCGGCACCAGCTCGAGCTTCTGGCTGCGCATCGGCATCCCGGTGCTCGCCCCCTCCTTTCTCGCGAGCCTGCTGCTGCTGTTCGCGAACGCGTTCTCTTCGTACGCCACGGCCGCGGCCCTCGCGAGCCAGGGCGCGCAGATCGTTCCGCTGCAGATCCGCGCGGCGCTCACCAGCGAGACCGTGCTCGGCCGCGAGAACCTGGCCGGCGCACTCGCGCTGGGCATGATCGTGATCGTGGGAATCGTCATGGCCCTGTACTCGCTCATCCAACGACGAGCCGCGAGGTGGCAGTCATGAATCGTCTCGGCCCCTCTCTCGCGACCCGCTGGATCATCGGCATCGTCGTCGGCGCCTTCTTCGCCATCCCGTTGATCTCCACGTTCCTCTACACGCTGCGCCAGAGCGACGGAACCCTCGGACTCGAGCGTTGGGCAGCGCTGTTCGACCCCGAGAAGTCGGCGGCGATCAGGCCCATCTGGATGGGTCTCGGCAACTCGCTGATCCTCGCCGTCGTGACGGTGGCCATCGTGCTGCTGCTGCTCGCACCCACGATGATCCTGGTGAACCTGCGCTTCGCCAAGCTCCGGCCCGTGTTCGAGTTCGCGGTGCTGCTGCCGATCTCGATCCCCGCGATCGTGCTGGTCGTCGGACTCGCGCCGATCTACCTGCAGATCGGGCGCGCACTCGGCACCGGCACGTGGACGCTGGCTTTCGCCTACGGCATCACGGTGCTGCCGTTCGCGTACCGCTCGATCCAGGCCTCCATCGACGCAGCCGACATGCGCACCCTCGCCGAAGCCGCGCGATCGCTCGGTGCGAGCTGGCCGACCGTCGTGCTCACGGTGCTCGCACCGAACCTGAGGCAGGGGCTGTTGGCGGCGTCGCTGATCTCGATCGCCGTCGTGCTCGGAGAGTTCACGATCGCTTCGCTCCTGAATCGCCAGGTGTTCCAGACGGCCATGGTGGTCGTCCAGAAACAGGATGCCTACGCTCCCGCGATCTTCACCCTGCTGGCGCTGCTGTTCGTCTTCCTTCTGCTCCTGCTCATCGGCCGCCTCGCTCGCGGCAACGGAAAGGCCCGCTCATGACCCTCCCCGACACCGCCGACAACATGCTGCTCGCCGAGGCCGGCGAGGGCACCCGCGTGCAGCTGCAGGGCATCGTGAAGAGCTACTCGGGCAACACCGTGCTGCACGGCGTCGACCTCGACATCGCGCCCGGTGAGTTCGTCTCTCTGCTCGGCCCCTCGGGCTGCGGCAAGACCACTCTGCTGCGTGTGCTCGCCGGTCTCGAGGGTCTCGACGGCGGCGCGGTGCTGCTCGACGGCGGAGACGTCTCGCGGGTGCCGACCAACAAGCGCGACATCGGCATGGTCTTCCAGTCGTATTCGCTGTTCCCTCACCTGCGCGTCGCGGAGAACACCGCGTTCGGGCTACGGCGTCGCGGGGTGGGCAAGGCCGAGGCCGCCAAGCGGGCTCTCGATGCTCTGGCGCTGGTGGGCCTCGCCCACTTCGCCGACCGCTTCCCGCATCAGCTCTCCGGCGGTCAGCAGCAGCGCGTCGCGCTCGCCCGCGCACTGGTGACCGAGCCGAAGGTGCTGCTGCTCGACGAGCCGCTCTCCGCCCTCGACGCCAAGGTGCGCGTGCAGCTGCGAGACGAGATCCGCCGCATCCAGCTTCGGCTCGGCATCACGACCGTCTTCGTCACGCACGACCAGGAGGAGGCCTTGGCTGTCTCCGACCGGATCGCCGTGATGAACGCCGGGACCATCGAGCAGATCGGCACTCCCGAGCAGCTCTACACGACACCCTCGACGGCGGGTGTCGCCGCATTCGTCGGTCTCTCGAGCGTCGTGTCGGGCGTCGCCGAGGGCGATCATGTCGTGGTGTGGGGCCAGAAGCTCCCCCTGCAGTCGCCGGCCGACGGGCCCGTCGACGTCTACCTGCGTCCGGAGAACGTGCACTTCGCGTCTGAGGCGGATGCCGCGACCGACGCCCTCGTGCAGGAGAGCACGTTCCTGGGCAGCATGCGCCGCACGCTCGTGCGCACAGAATCTGGCGAGCTGGTGCGCCTGCAGCATGCTCCCGGTATCCACCCGGCCTTCGGAGATCGGGTGCGCATCGCTGTAGCGCCCGAGCCTGTGGCGGTGCATCCTCGCGGCTGACTCGCCGCCGACGCGCATACAGAGACCCTCTCCTGCTGGATCAGCGGGAGGGGGTCTCCGAATGCGCGGGTGATCCGAGGATCAGAGCACGCGCGCCAGGAAGTCCTGAGTACGCGGATGCTGGGGGTTGCCGAGCACCTCGCGCGGGTCGCCCTCTTCGACGATGTGTCCGCCGTCCATGAAGATCAGGCGCGACCCGACCTCGCGAGCGAAGCCCATCTCGTGCGTGACGACCAGCATGGTCATCCCCTCATCGGCGAGCGAGCGCATCACCTGCAGCACCTCGCCCACGAGCTCGGGATCGAGCGCCGAGGTCGGCTCGTCGAACAGCATCATGTCGGGGTTCATGCACAGCGCACGCGCGATCGCGACGCGCTGCTGCTGACCGCCTGACAGGTGCCCGGGAAAGGCGTCTGCCTTCTCGGAGAGTCCGACGCGACCGAGCATCTCTTTCGCGACTCTCTCGGCCTCGGCCTTCGACCGCTTCTTCACGCGCTGCTGCGCGATCATGAGGTTGCCCATCACATCGAGGTGGGGGAACAGGTTGAAGCTCTGGAACACCATGCCGATGCGCGTGCGCACCCGGTCGATGTCGACATCGACGTCGGTGATGTCGATGCCCTCGATGAGCACCTTGCCGCCGGTGGGCTCTTCGAGCAGATTCACCGAGCGCAGCAGCGTCGACTTGCCGGAGCCCGACGGGCCGATGATGCAGACGACCTCGCCCTTCGCGACGGTGAGGTCGATGCCTTTGAGCACCTCGTTGTCGCCGAAGCTCTTCACGAGCCCCTGCAGGTCGATCGCCGGCGCGTGGACGTCAATCAGATCGGTGATCATCGCTGCCTCGACATCCTTCGTTCCAGGTACGCGCTGAAGCGCGTGAGGGGGATCGTCACGATCAGGTAGAGGGCCGCCGCCATGATCAGCGGCGTTCCGTTCGCGTTCTGCGTGCTCGCATCGCGGGCGAAGTTCGTGAGCTCCTTCGACCAGATGTAGGACCCCGCGACGAAGAGGAGTGAGGTGTCCTTCAGCAGGAGCACGAACTCGTTGGTCAGCGGCGGGATGATGATGCGGAACCCCTGTGGCACGACGATCCAGAACGTCGTCTTCATGGGCGACATGCCGAGCGAGCGTGCCGCTTCGGTCTGCCCCTTCGGCACTGCCTGGATACCCGCGCGGATCGTCTCGGCCATGTACGCCGACGCCACCAGGATCAGACCGATCAGTCCGAGCACGACCGGGCCGCCGAGCTTGGTTCCCGGCACGCCGAGTCCGATCGGCAGGATGAAGGCGATGGCGAAGATCGTGAGGATCGCGGGAAGCCCGCGGAACAGCTCGATCCATGCCGTCGCGAGCCACCGGAAGGGCCCGATGCTCGACAGCTTCATGAGCGCCAGCAGGATGCCGAGCAGCAGACCTCCCGCGAACGCGACCGCCGTGAACCACAGTGTGTTGACGAGCGCCGTCGTGATGATGCCCGGGAGCATCTCGGCTGCGACCTCGGGGTTGAAGTACAGCTGCGCGATGCGCGCCCAGTCGGTGCTGACGATCAGCCAGACGGCAACCGCGATCAGCACCGCATAGACGGTGTACCTGTACAGCTTGCTCTTCGTGGTGCGCCTCAACGCCATTGTCAAGGTCTCCCTGTCCTACGTCGCTCGCCGATTACTTCGCGGTGAAGTAGGTGTCGTAGATCGTCTGGTAGTCGCCGCTGTCGCGCAGGTCCTGCAGCGCACCGTCGATCGCCTCGCGCAGCGCATCCTTCTCGCCCTTCGCGTACGCGAAGCCGTAGGACTCGCCGGTCTCGTACTCCTCGACGATCTTGTAGGCACTGTCGGCCTTCTCGTGCTCGAGGTTCACCGGCTGGTCCTGCAGGATCGCGTCGATCTGGCCGGCCTGCATCGCGGGCCACAGCTCACCGTCCGACGGGTACTGCACGAGCTGGGCGCCCTCGGCGTTCTCGGTCGCGTATGCCTCGCCCGTGGTGCCCTGCTGCACGCCGACGTTCTTGCCTGAGAGGTCGTCGATCGACTCGATGCCCGAGTCGGTGCGCACCAGCAGCGACTGCAGCGACTCGTAGTACGGCTCGGAGAAGTCGATGTTCGCCTTGCGCTCGTCGGTGATGGTCATCGCCGATGCGCCGATGTCGCACTGACCGGCGGCGAGCGTGGTGCCCGACTGCAGTGCGTCGAATCCGACGTCCTGCACTGCGAGCTCGAGGTCGAGCTCCGTGGCGATCGCGTCGAGCAGATCGATGTCGAAGCCGGTGTAGCCGGTGCCGTTGTCGCCGCCCTCGAACTCGAACGGAGCGTAGGGGATGTCGGAGCACACCGTCAGCGTGCCCGCCTCGATGAGGCCGTACTCGTCGCCGGCCGCGGGCTCGCCCGAGCCTGCGTCTCCGCTGCCCGTCGCGCAGCCGGCGAGGGCGAGAGTGGCGGTCGCGGCGAGCGCGATCCCGGCGATGATGTTGCGACGGCGCATGTCAGCTCCTGAACGATGAGGGAGTGGTTGCCCACGGGTAGGAGAACATCTAAACATGCACCACCCGGCCGAACCGGTCGTCGGCCGCCTTCTGCGGATCACATTTGTGTTGCAAGTGTGACGGGATATGACATGGCTCGCGACCGGCGCAGCACCGATTGTTCACCTTGCCTGAGTATCCTCTGTGCCAACACCCGCGCGGACGCGCTCGGGTCGTACAGGAGGACCGACCATGGCCAAGAAGACCCCCGCCCAGCGAAACGCCGAGGCAGCGCTCGATGCCGCCAAGGACGCCGCGAAGGACGCGAAGAAGCTGATCAAGACCCTTCCGAAGAAGGCTGCCAAGAAGCTCAAGCCCCTCGTCGAGGACGCGAAGGATGCCTCGAACGCGTCGAAGAAGAAGATCGCCGACCGGCCGAAGAAGGTCGCGAAGTCGGCCACCGCCGCCACCGAGCGGCTTCAGGAGGCCACGGCGCGTCTGCAGGCTCCGAAGAAGACGGACAAGAAGAAGGTCGCCAAGAAGGACGCGAAGCAGTCGGCACCGAAGAAGGACGCGAAGAAGTCCGACGCGAAGAAGCCCGCCGCACCGGCGTCGGTCCCCGCGTCCGAATTGAGCGATCTCACGGTCGTCGAGCTCCGGGCCCGTGCCCGCGCCGAGGGCCGCACCGGCTACTCGCGACTGTCGAAGGCCGCGTTGCTCGACCTCCTTGCGAACTGACGTGCAGGAGGCGCTCGACCGCGGTGCCGAGGCGCCACTCCCGCGCACACTGATCGACATCCTCCGGGACACCACCGAGCAGCATCCCGATGCATCGGCGGTCGAAGACGCCGACGGCGCCCTGAGCTACGCGGAGCTTCTCGCGCACGTGTGGCGCACGGCTGCCGTGCTGAGAGAGCACGGCGTGAGTCAGGGCGATCGCGTCGGCATCAGGATGACGTCCGGTCGCCGCGATCTCTACATCGCGATCCTCGGTGCGATGGCGGCCGGCGCGGCATACGTCCCGGTCGACGCGGACGACCCCCAGGAGCGCGCCGATCTCGTCTTCCGCGAGGCACGGATCGTCGGCATGATCACCGATGCGGGCTACCTGCCCGCGGATTCTTCAGACGCGAGGTCGCTGTTCGCCAGCGCGACACCGCACCCGAGCACCTCGGCGGTGCCCGTCGTCGCCCCGCCGACGGTCGACGACGACGCCTGGATCATCTTCACGTCCGGCTCGACCGGGGTGCCCAAGGGCGTCGCCGTCTCGCATCGTTCCGCAGCAGCGTTCGTCGACGCCGAGGCGCGCCTGTTCCTGCAGGGTGCCCCGCTCGGCCCTGGTGACCGCGTGCTCGCGGGGCTCTCGGTCGCCTTCGACGCATCGTGCGAGGAGATGTGGCTCGCATGGGGTCACGGCGCGTGTCTCGTGCCGGCACCGAGAGCGCTGGTCCGGTCGGGTGAGGATCTCGGGCCCTGGCTGCTCGGGCACGGCATCACCGTCGTCTCGACGGTGCCCACTCTCGCTGCACTGTGGCCCCAGGATGCGATCGAGAACGTACGCCTACTGATCTTCGGCGGCGAGGCCTGCCCACCGGAGCTGGTCGCGAGACTGGCCTCGGATGGGCGCGAGGTCTGGAACACGTACGGGCCGACCGAGGCCACCGTCGTCGCGTGCGCCTCTCTGATGGACGGCACAGGTCCGGTGCGCATCGGCCTGCCCCTGGACGGCTGGTCGCTGGCCGTGGTCGATGCAGAAGGTCAGCGCGTCGCCGACGGCGAAGCGGGTGAGCTCATCATCGGCGGCGTGGGCCTCGCCCGCTATCTCGACCCGGCCAAGGATGCTGAGAAGTACGCTCCGATGCCGACGCTCGGCTGGGACCGCGCCTATCGCTCCGGCGACGTCGTGCGCGTCGAGCCCGAGGGTCTGATCTTCCAGGGCCGCGCCGACGACCAGGTCAAGATCGGCGGTCGTCGCATCGAGCTCGGCGAGGTCGAGGCGGCGCTGCAGGGGCTGAGCTCCGTCTCGGCGGCGACCGTGGTCGTGCAGAAGACCGAGGCGGGCATGCCGATCCTCGTCGGATACGTGGTCCCCGACGAGGGCTTCGACAGGCAGGTGGCGCGCGGCGAGCTCGCCGACACTCTCCCTGCTCCTCTGATCCCCGTGCTCGCGACCGTCGATGATCTGCCCGTCCGCACGTCGGGCAAGGTCGACAAGGCGGCGCTCCCGTGGCCCCTCGATTCCGGTGATGAGGGCGAATCCTCCCTCTCCGGCACTGCCGCCTGGCTCGCCGAGCAGTGGTTCGCCGTGCTCGGCATCCGCCCGAGCGATGAGGACGCCGACTTCTTCCAGCTCGGCGGCGGCTCCCTCGCTGCCGCCCAGCTGGTCTCGCGCCTGCGCACCCGCGCGCCCGAGTTCACGATGACCGACGTCTACGATCTGCCGCGGCTGCGGCAGATGGCCGATGCCGTCGACGACGAGGCCGACGATGAGGACACCGCGGAACGGATCTTCAGCCAGCAGGCACCGACGCCGCGGCGGATGCAGTGGGTGCAGACGATCGCCGGGTTGCCGCTGTTCGTGTTCACCGGCATCCGCTGGCTGCTCTTCCTGCTCACCGCGAGCTGGATCCTGCGCCTGTCCCCCGGATTCGAGTTCCTTCCCGACGTTCCGCTGTGGACGATCGTCGTCGGCCTGGTGATCTTCGTGACCCCGCTGGGCAAGATGACCATCGCCGCCGTCGCCGCCCGCCTGCTGCTCGCCGGGCTCCGACCCGGCGACTACCCGCGAGGCGGCGGCGTGCATCTGCGCCTGTGGCTCGCCGAGCAGATCGCGCAGCAGGTCGACCCGGTGGGCCTCGCCGGCGCGCCCTGGGTCGTCTACTACGCCAGAGCACTCGGCGCCCGCATCCACAAGGACGTCGATCTGCACACGGTGCCCCCGATCACCGGCATGCTCGACATCGGGGCCGGGGCATCGATCGAGCCCGAGGTCGACCTCACCGGGTACTGGATCGACGGCGACACCGTGCGCATCGGCGGCATCCGCATCGGCGCCGACTCGACGATCGGCGCACGCAGCACCCTCGCCCCGGGCACGAAGATCGGCCGCGGCGCCGAGATCGCACCCGGTTCGGCCGTGTTCGGGCGCGTGCGCTCAGGGCAGCGCTGGGCCGGGTCCCCGGCAGCCCGCGTCGGCGGTGTCTCGAAGCCGTTCGCAGCCGGTCGCCCGCCGAGCCGCACGCGCTGGCTCTGGGCCTACGCCGCGTCCTCCGCGTTCCTCGGCCTGTTGCCTGTCGTGTCGCTGGCAGCAGGGGCATGGGTGGTGGCACTCGGCATCCGCGGAGCTGACTCCCTCGCCGCCGCGATCCCCGGCATCCTGGCGCTGCTCGTCCCCGCGGTGCTGCTCGCGGGCGCGGCCTTCGCCGCCCTCGTGCTGCTTCTCGTGCGCGTGCTCGGGGTCGGCCTGAGCGAGGGGGTGTATCCGGTGCGCTCCCGCGTCGCCTGGCAGGCGTGGACGACCGAACGCCTGCTCGACTCGGCTCGCACCTTCCTCTTCCCGCTGTACTCCAGCAGCTTCACCCCGTTCTGGCTGCGCGCCCTCGGTGCCGACGTCGGTCGCGATGTCGAGGCCTCGACGGTGCTGCTCATCCCGAAGCTCACGACCATCGCCGACGGCGCGTTCCTCGCAGACGACACCATGGTCGCCACCTACGAGCTGCAAGGCGGGTGGATGCGGCTGGGCACTGCGCGGATAGGCAAGCGCGCGTTCCTCGGCAACTCCGGTATGGCGGCCGGCGGGCACAATGTGCCCCGAGACGGCCTGGTGGCCGTGCTGTCCGTCGCACCGCCCAAGGCGAAGGCCGGGTCGTCGTGGTTGGGCTCGCCCGCCGCTCGACTGCGTCGGGTGGTCAACGACTCCGACCTCGAGCGCACCTATCGCCCCCGCACCGGTCTGCGCGTCGCGCGAGCGCTCTGGGAGCTGGGCCGCATCATCCCGGTGTTCGTGACCTCTGCGATCGGTCTCACCGTGATGCTCACGCTCGCCGCTGTGGTCGACGCATGGGGGCTCGGATGGGCGGTCGCGCTGTCGAGCGTCGTGATGCTCGCCGCCGGCGCGATCGCCGCCCTCATCACGACAGCCGCGAAATGGATCATCGTCGGGCCGATCCGCGCCGGAGAACATCCGCTCTGGTCGAGCTTCGTCTGGCGCACCGAGGTGTCCGACACCTTCACCGAGATGGTCGCCGCCCCCTGGTTCGCGAACGCGGCTTCCGGCACGCCCGCTCTCGCCATCTGGCTGCGCACGCTCGGGGCCAAGATCGGTCGGGGCGTGTGGACCGACAGCTACTGGCTGCCCGAGCCCGATCTCGTGACACTCGGCGACGGCGCCACGGTGAACCGCGGATGTGTGGTTCAGACGCATCTGTTCCATGATCGAGTGATGAGCATCGACGCAGTGACCCTCGAGAACGGTGCGACCCTCGGGCCGCACAGCGTGATCCTCCCCGCGGCGACGATCGGAGCGGATGCGACGGTCGGCCCTGCATCGCTCGTGATGCGCGGCGAGTTCGTGCCGGTCGGCAGCCGATGGAGTGGCAACCCCATCGGCCCGTGGCGTGCCGTCAAGGTGCGCTCATACCAGGCGTCGAACGCGTGAACGTCGATCCCTACACGCCGCACAGCGGCGATCGGCGCTACGGCGTGCTGCACTACGACCTCGCCATCGACTACCGCGTGACGACGAACCGCCTCACGGGCATCGCGACGATCCGGCTGCGGATGCTGGAGTCGGCCAAGCACGTGTCCTTCGACCTCGTCGGGCTCAAGGCCACGAAGGTGCGTGTGAGCGGCGACCGAGCAGCATCGTTCCGTCAGGACGACCGGCGGCTCAAGGTGACCTTCGGCGGCGAGCGCGCGAGCGGGCAGGAACTCACCGTCACCGTCGAGTACTCGGGCGCCCCGTCGCCTCGCCGCACCCGCTGGGGACTCCTCGGCTGGGAGGAGCTCGAAGACGGCGTGCTGGTCGCGTCGCAACCCACCGGCGCTCCCACCTGGTTCCCCTGCAACGACATCCCCTCCGACAAGGCGACCTACCGTCTGCAGTTCACGGCCGACCCCGAGTACACCGTCGTGAGCGGCGGCGCAGCCACTCGGTCGACGCAGCGGGGCCGCACGCGCTGGACCTTCGACCAGCCGGTGCCCACAGCCACGTATCTGATGACAGTGCAGCTCGGTCAGTACGACGACGACAGGGTCGACCTCGGCGCGACACCGGGGCGCCTGTTCCACCCCCGGGCGCTCGCATCGCGTGTGCGCTCCGATTTCGCCGCACTGCCGCAGATGATGGAGACGTTCGTCGAGGCCTTCGGCCCCTACCCCTACGAGTCGTACAAGGTCGTCGTCACCCCCGACGTCCTCGAGATCCCGCTCGAAGCTCAGGGCATGGCGATCTTCGGAGCGAACCACGTCGACGGCCTGGGCGGAAGCGAGCGGCTGATCGCGCACGAGCTCGCGCACCAGTGGTTCGGCAACAGCGTCGGCGTCGCCCGCTGGCAGGACATCTGGCTGAACGAGGGATACGCGTGCTATTCGGAGTGGCTGTGGTCCGAGGCCGCGGGAGGGCCCACCGCTCATACGAATGCCCTGATGCATCACGCCAGCCTGCGAATCCTCCCCCAGGATCTCGTGCTCTCGGATCCCGGCCCGAACGACATGTTCGACGACCGCGTGTACAAGCGCGGCGCGCTCACTCTCCACGCTCTGCGTCTGACGATCGGCGACGAGCGGTTCTTCGCTCTGACGCGCGAGTGGACGACGCGCTTCGCTCGACTCGCGGTGACCAGCGATGACTTCCTCGGCCTGGTCGACGAGATCGCCGACGGCCAGGCGCGCGCCCTCGTCCGGAGCTGGATAGACGAGCTCCCACTGCCCGCGCTGCCTGCTGCTCGGGCCCAGCGCTGACGGCGGAGAATCAGCCGACGGCGACGCTCAGCACGTACCCGGGCGGCCCGACGAGCGTCGTGACATCGAGAGGCTTCAGGCGCCCTGGGAGCAGTGCCGACCACACACGCGGATCCGCGTCATGGTCGCTCGCCTGCAGGAGTACATCAGACGGCTCGATCTCGAAACCGCGACCGTCCGCCTTGACGGCCGATTCGATGCGCGTCCACGCCGCGAGATCCGGAGCTCTTCCGTCAGGGAACATCGGCCTCAATCCGTCGAGGCGGGTGTCGGCTGCCGCCCGCTCGACGTCGACGCCCAGCAGGATCGACCCCGCAGTGGCCGCTACCACGACCAGCCCCTCGGCGTGGCTCACACTGAGCGAGACGCCGGCGGAGCGTGGGCGGCCATGATCCGCGCCGCATCGGGCGCAGCGGCTGGAGAGCCGAACCTCGTCGGAGTGTCGGATCCTGCGCACGAGTTCGCGGATCAGCGCTCGCCCCGCCAGAAACCCCTGGGCCCGGCTGCCGGTCAGCTGGCGGAACCGGTCGAACTGCCCCTGCCCCATCGCGGCGACGTCGGTCTCGGTGAACCCCTGAAGGTCGGAGGGCCGCGCCCACACGACCGTCACGTCGCGCCAGGTGACCTCGCCCATGAATGCGTCTGCTCCCGTCGGATCGACAGCTGCAGACCGGCGGCTCAGACCTCGAAGTCGACGGCCACGCGCGACGCGACCACCGAGCGCACGTACGCCACGACCTCTTCGTGAGCCGGGTGCACCTGGTACTCCTCGAGGGCTTCGATCGAATCGACATCCGCAACGAGGGTGACTTCCCAGTTCGCGTCGGGATACGCCACGTTCGCGCCCGCAGAGATCGAGCGAAGCTGCGGCACGACGCCGTTGAGTGCGTTCAGCCTGCGGGCGACTTCAGCTGCCTGCTCGGAGCGCGTCGCTGCATCTTCTGCGGCGAGCTTCCAGGTGACGACGTGACGGATCATCGTGCTTCCTTCTTCAGTGCGTCGTGCTGCACGGCGGATTCGAGAGCATCGCGCAGTCGGTCGGCCGACAGTCGCCAGTGCGCATGCAGCTCTCCGTCGATGAGGACGACCGGAATCTTCTCCCACCACAGCTCGTAGAGTGCGGGGTCGTCGTTGATCGACGCCTCGACGATCTCGATGCGCTCGGCAGCCGCGTCGGGGAGTTCTGCGACCACGGAGTCGATGATCTCGGACGCGACGTCGCAGAGGTGGCAGTCGGGCTTGCCGATGAGAGTCAGCGTGGTCACGCCGACGGCACCTCGACATCGCGACCCTGAGCGATCCACTCGCCCGTTCCGCCCTCGACGTTGGTCGCATCGTATCCGCGGGCCTCGAGCGCCTCGACGACGCGCGCGGAGCGTCCGCCGGCCTGGCAGATCACATCGAACGACTCTGCAGGAAGCTCTTCGAGACGGTTGCCGATCTCGGACATCGGGATGTTGACCGCGCCGGGGACGTGTCCGGCGGCGTACTCATCGACCTCGCGGACATCGATGAGCGGAGTGCTCGAACGCTCGGCGAGTTCTGTGACGGTGATCGACTTCATGGCATGCTCCTGCGACGAGTGGGAAACCGGGGGCAGAGACACAAAGCGCCCGTCCGGAGACAGGCGCTCGTGTCTGGTCGCTTACTTCTTGTTGCGACGCTGGTGGCGAGTCTTACGAAGCAGCTTGCGGTGCTTCTTCTTCGCCATGCGCTTGCGGCGCTTCTTGATGACAGAACCCACGGAAACCTCACTAAGTCAGTGGCTGGGTGTCGTCGGTGACGGACACCCGGGTACGGGCACGGAAAAATGCCTCGGATCAGTCTATCAAACCGTGGAGCTCTTGCTGCACGCGCTCAGGAGACCGAGCCGAGAGTGTCAGCCGACGTCGGCTATCGGTCGCTGCAGAGCATCGGCCACCGCAGATTCCGGAACCCGGAAACTCCGACCGAAGCGAATGGCTGGCAGCTCCCCAGCGTGCACCATTCGATAGACGGTCATCTTCGACACGCGCATGAGTTCGGCGACCTCAGCCACCGTAAGGAACCGGACATCTGGAACCTCGGGCATCCCACGTACCCCTTTCTCGATTTGTGCACACTCTAGGGCGAATCTGGGACACGTGTAAACCCATGTGGCCTATGTGATCAGTGAGGATCACCGAACGAGGTCCTGAAGTCGCCGTACGCCCGGGACGAGGACGAGGACGAGAGTGTCGCCATGCTCACGTCGCGCACGCCCGAGAGAACAGGCGCATCACAGCGCAGACATAGGACGTATGCCGGAAGTGCTCAGGCTGCACTGGGATGCTGAACCCACGACTCACGATGGCACCGTCCGAGTCCACGCGGGCTGGGGCCCGCGGCCACGCCCCCGATGACAGGCCCCCCGTTGTCATCGGGGGCGACGTGCGACGGGGGTGTCAGCCGCCGAAGCGCTTGAACGCGTTGGCGACGACGTGCTTCGCAGATGCCGCCGCACGACCGACGACCTCTGCGGCGTGTGCTGCGCCGTCGGGAAGCGGCTGCCCGGGGTAGGCGATGTCCGGCGCGTCATCGCCGTAGGCATCCATGAGGAATGGGACGAGCCAGTCGTCGACGACCTCCAGCGGCTCGACAGCGAGGCTGTAGAAGCGGCGCTGGCCGTCTTCGCGCACGCTGACCAGTTCTGCCTCACGGAGAACCTTCAGATGCTTCGAGACGGTGGGCTGGCTGATGCCGAGGTCGGCGACGATATGGCTCACGCTCGTGCCGGCGTCCCCTTCGGTGGTGCGTCGCAGGAGGAGCTGGAGGATGTCTCGCCTCGTACCGTCTGCGATCACGTCGAAGATGTCCGTCATGTGATCAGGGTAGTCGTCCCCGGCACGGAGTACCATGACGAAGGCTCGGCGAGACCTCCTCGGCGTGCGGGCGTGTGGCGCCGATCAGAAAGGCGGATGATGTCGAGCATCGGATCGATGCCCTCTGCTCCGATGGCGCTGCGCGGTATCGGGCGATTCCTCCGGCACATGATCACCTCGTCGCCTTCGAGATTCGCGATCGTCATCTTCGCGACACTCATCCTGGTCTTCACCACTCTGCTCTCGTTGCCGATCGCCTCGGCCTCGGGAACTGTGACGCCGCTCAGCGACGCCCTGTTCACCGCGGTCTCGACGATCTGCGTCACCGGCCTCGTCACCGTCGACATGGCCTCGCACTGGTCTCCGTTCGGCAATGTCGTCATCTTCGTCGGCGTCAACATCGGTGGCATGGGTGTGCTCACCCTCGCCTCGCTGATGGGAATGGTGGTCTCACGCAAGCTCGGGCTGCGCGCGAAACTCCTCGCCGCGGGAGACACCAATCCGCTGCGGGCCCACGGCGGTGTCGTCAACGAGAGCCAGACCGTGCGGCTGGGAGAGGTCGGCCAGCTGCTGCGCACCGTCGCGCTGTCCACCCTCGTCATCGAGGGAGTCGTCGCACTGCTGCTGTACCCGGGTCTCGTGATGGCGAAGATCGACCCTCTCGTCGCACTGTGGGAAGCGCCGTACTACGCAGCCATGTCGTTCACCAACACGGGGTTCTCACCCAACCCCGGCGGGGTCGGCGTCTTCGCTGACGACTACTTCGTGCTGACGGTGCTCATGATCAGCGTCTTCCTCGGGAGCATCGGATTCCCGGTGATCTACACGCTCGCCAAGCACGTCTGGCACGTGAAGAAGTGGTCTCTGCACACGAAGCTCACCCTCATCACGACGTCGCTTCTCATCCTCCTGGGTGCGATCGTCTTCCTCGTCCTCGAGTACGAGAACCCGCGCACCTTCGGTTCGATGGATGCCGTCGACACGACATTCCAGGCCTTCTTCCTCTCGGTCATGACGCGTTCCGGTGGGTTCTCGGTGGTCGACGTGGGCGGGCTGAACGGGTCCTCGCTGGTCGCGGGCTCGATGCTCATGTTCGTCGGCGGCGGGTCGGCGTCCACCGCCGGAGGCATCAAGGTCACCACGCTCGCGGTGCTCGCGATCGCCGTGTGGTCCGAGGCGAAGGGACGCCAGTCCGTCGAGGCCTTCGGCCGCCGCATCCCGAGCGACGTGCAGCGCGTCGCGCTCAGCGTCGTCGCCTGGGGCGCGACCATCGTCGCGCTGTCGACGATCATCATCGCGCAGATCACCAAGGCCGACATCAGTCACGTGCTCTTCGATGTGATCTCGGCCTTCGGCACAGTGGGCCTGTCCACGGGCTTGACGGAGTCCCTCCCGGATTCGGCCACCTACGTCATGGCCGCGACCATCTTCATGGGACGCATTGGTACAGTGACTCTCGCCGCGGCCGTCGCCGCGACATCGCGAACGCAGTACTACTCACTGCCCGTGGAAAGGCCGATCGTTGGTTGAAGTACTCCGGAGCGATGCTCCCGTCCTCGTCATCGGCCTCGGCCGGTTCGGTGCCGCGTGTGCCGGCGAGCTCGATCGCCTCGATCGCGAAGTGCTGGCCATCGACGCGAACCTCGAGCTCGTGCAGAAGTGGTCGGACCGCGTCACCCACACCGTGCAGTCCGACGCGAAGAACATCGACGCGCTGCGTCAGATCGGCGCTCAGGACTTCCAGGTCGCCGTCGTCGCCGTCGGTTCGTCGATCGAAGCGTCGGTGCTGATCACCGCGAACCTCGTCGACCTCAAGGTGCCGCAGATCTGGGCGAAGGCCGTCTCGCAGTCGCACGGCAAGATCCTCGCCCGCGTGGGTGCCAACCACGTCATCTACCCCGAGCGTGAAGCCGGCGAGCGTGTCGCCCACCTCGTCTCCGGCCGGATGCTCGACTTCATCCGCTTCGACGACGACTTCGTCCTCGCGAAGATGTACCCGCCGAAGTTCATCCGCGGCGTCGGACTGAACGAATCCGGGGTGCGCAGCAAGTACAAGGTCACCGTTGTCGGCGTGAAGAGCCCCGGCAAGCCGTTCCGCTACGCCGAGGCGAACACGATCGTCACGAACCACGACCTCATCATCGTCTCGGGAACCAACAGCGACATCGAGCGATTCGCCGCACTCGACCGCTGAGCGGCGTCCCCGCTCAGCCGCCGGCCGCCAGCTCTTTCGCCCGGGCGAGCGCCGCATCCGCGGCTTCCGCGAACGTCCGGTCGAGGTGCGCCTCCTGCAGCACCGCGACGGCTCGCTCGGTGGTGCCCTTCGGGCTCGTGACCCGGCGACGGAGCTCCGACGGCTCCTCCACCGACGCGTCGAGCAGAGCGGTCGCTCCGATGAACGTCTGCTCCACCATCACCCGCGCATCGCTCTTGCTGAAGCCCATGCCGATGGCGGCCTTCGTGAGCTCCTCGATGAGCAGGTAGACGTAGGCGGGCCCCGACCCCGAGATCGTCGACAGCGCGTCGATCTGCGACTCCGGAACCTCGACGACTGCCCCCACAGTCGCGAAGAGACGGTGCACGAGAGCAAGGTCGTCGGCGGACGCGGCCGCCCCCGCCGCGAGGCCCGTGACGCCCTTGCCGACGGTCGACGGGGTGTTCGGCATCGAGCGGATCACACGGACGTCGGCGCCGAGGTTGTCAGCGAAGGTCTGCAGCGTGACCCCGGCCGCGAGACTCACCACGATCGCATCGTCGGCGAGTGCGGGAGCGATCTCGCGCAGCAGATCGGGGACCATCGCCGGCTTCACGCCCACCAAGACGATCCGAGCAGACTGAGCCGCCTGCGCGTTGCCGTCGGGCGTCTCGGAGAGCGCGATGCTCGTGACGCCGTCGAGGCCGGCGAGGGACGCCGCCTTCTCGGATGAGCGGTTCGTCGCGGTGATGCCTCCGTCGACGAGGATCCCGGATGCGACCACACCACGGAGGATCGCGCCGCCCATCGAACCGGCACCGAGGAACGCGAGAGCGGGAAGAGAGTCAGCCATGTCGTCATCCTACGGCGGGCATACCGGCGTCAGCGAAGAGGCGGATCTAGACTCGACGCATGAGTGCATCCGGCGGCGGCAAGGCCATTCTCGCGGCGTTCCTGGCGAACCTGGGCATCGCCCTGGCGAAGGCCCTCGCGTGGGCGCTCTCGGGGTCAGCATCGATGCTCGCCGAGGCGATCCACTCGGTCGCCGACTCAGGCAACCAGCTGCTGCTCATGGTGGGTGGGCGCAAGGCGAAGCGCGGGGCCGACCGATCTCACCCGTTCGGCTACGGCCGGGAACGCTACGTCTACGCCTTCGTCGTGTCGATCATCCTGTTCTCGGTCGGTGGCCTGTTCGCGATCTACGAGGCGATCGACAAGCTCACCCATCCCCATGAGCTCGACAAGACCTGGTGGTGGCTGCCGATTGTCGTGCTCGTCGTCGCGATCGGCCTCGAGTCCTTCTCTCTGCGCACGGCCGTCAAGGAGAGCAACCTCGTGCGCGACACGGGCCAGTCGTGGGTGTCGTTCGTCCGCCGCGCGAAGGCACCAGAGCTGCCCGTCGTGCTTCTCGAGGATGTCGGAGCGCTGACCGGTCTCACCTTCGCACTGCTCGGCGTCGGCCTGACCGTGATCACCGGCAACCCGCTGTACGACGCACTCGGCACCCTGATGATCGGCATCCTGCTCGTGGTCATCGCGATCGTGCTCGGAGTCGAGACCAAGAGCCTGCTCGTGGGCGAGGGCGCCACCCAGGCGGATCACGATCGCATCGTCGACGCGATCAACGCGGGCGACGAGATCGAGAAGATCATCCACATGAAGACGCTCTACCTCGGACCCGACGAGCTGATGGTGGCCGCGAAGATCGCGCTCAATGCCGACAAGCCCCTGCGCGAGGCCGCCGTCGACATCGACGCGATCGAGGCTCGCATCCGCGAGGCCGTGCCGGCAGCCCGCGTCGTCTACATCGAGCCCGACGTGTACCGGCCGTCGCTCGACCCGGAGCCGTCGACCGACGTGTTCGTGCTCAAGTCCTCGGACTGACTCGCACCGCGTCGGTGACCGTCAGCGACGCTGCTCGAAGAAGTCCCGCAGCAGTGCCGTGGCGTCGTCTGCCTCGATCCCGCCGATGACCTCCGCGCGATAGGGCAGCCGACGGTCGCGCAGCACGTCGTACATCGACCCGGCAGCCCCCGCCTTGTCATCCCAGGCGCCGAAGACGACTCGGCCGATTCGCGCCTGCAGGATCGCTCCTGCGCACATGAGGCAGGGCTCGAGCGTGACGACGAGGGTATGCCCTTCGAGGTTCCACGTGCCGACGGATGCCGCGGCGGCACGCAGCGCCTCGACTTCGGCGTGCCCGGTCGGGTCGCCTGTCGCCTCGCGGTTGTTGCGACCTTCCGCGACGATCCGCCCCTCGGCGTCGAGCACCACCGCGCCGACGGGGATCTCCGACGCTGCCGCCGCGTCATCCGCGAGCTCGAGCGCACGGCGCATCGCGATGAGGTCGGCGGCGGTCATGGATCGAGCCTACGACAGCTGCAGAAGCCGCCCAGCGCATCCGATGTCGTACGGGGGCGTCCGGCGCATTAGCCTGTAAGCATGCGTGTCCACGTCGCCGACCACCCTCTCGTCACTCACAAGCTCTCGGTGCTGCGCGACCATCGCACTCCGTCGCCGGTCTTCCGTCAACTGACCGAAGAGCTCGTGACGCTGCTCGCATACGAGGCGACCCGCAACGTGAAGGTCAGCCCGGTCGAGATCACCACTCCGGTGACCACGACGATGGGCGTCAAGATCTCCGAGCCGCGTCCGATCGTCGTTCCGATCCTTCGTGCAGGCCTCGGCATGCTCGAAGGTCTCGTCAAGCTGCTGCCGACCGCCGAGGTCGGGTTCCTCGGGATGGTCCGCGACGAAGAGACGTTCGAGCCGACCACCTACGCCGAGCGTCTTCCCGACGACCTCAGCGACCGCCAGTGCTTCGCGATCGACCCGATGCTCGCAACCGGCGGCTCGCTGGCTGCGGCCATCCAGTTCCTCTTCGACCGCGGGGCCAAGGACGTCACCGCGATCTGCCTGCTGGGCACGCCGGAGGGTCTCGCCGCGATCGAGGCTCTCGTCGGCGACCGCGATGTGACCATCGTGCTCGGCGCTCTCGACGAGCGTCTGAACGAGAAGGGCTACATCGTGCCCGGACTCGGTGACGCCGGAGATCGCCTCTACGGCACCGTCTGAGGCGCCGTCGGCTCGCCCTCGTCGAGCAGCGCCACGCCGAAGCCCGCGACGACATCGCGCACTTCGACGAGATACCGCTTCGCCTGCTCGGTGAGGGGTATCGCCGCGCGCCCGACCCATCCGATCTCGATGTGATCGTCGACGTCGAGGGGCACCGCGACGATCTCAGGATCGAGATCGTCGCTGATGATGCCCGTGGAGATCGTGTAGCCGTCGAGCCCGATCATGAGGTTGAAGATCGTCGCTCGGTCGGAGACTCTGATCTCCCGAGCGGTCGAGAGGGTCGAGAGGATCTCTTCAGCGAAGTAGAACGAGTTGTTCGCTCCCTGGTCGAAGGTGAGCCGCGGCAGACCGACGAGATCGTCGAGCGTCGCCCGCTCTCTGGAGGCGAGCGCGTTCCGCCGCGAGACGAAGATATGGGGTTCTGCGACGAAGAGCGGATGGAAAGCGAGACCCGAGTCTCGCAGCAGCTTGTCGATGACGTTCCGGTTGAAGTCGTTGCGGAAGAGGATGCCGAGTTCGCTGCGCAGCGTCCGCACATCCTCGATGATGTCCCATGTGCGGGTCTCCCGCAGCGAGAACTCGTACTCGGGCGCGCTCGTGCCCTTGACCATCCGCACGAACGCGTCGACAGCGAAGGAATAGTGCTGTGTCGACACCCCGAGGAGGCGGCGTGACGGTGGCCTCCCCAGGTAGCGCTGCTCGAGCAGCTCGGCCTGCTCGACGATCTGTCTGGCGTACCCGAGGAACTCCGAGCCGTCGCTGGTGAGCGTGACTCCCCGCGCCGAGCGGGCCAGAAGTGCACGGCCGACCCTGTTCTCAAGGTCCTTCATCGCCGCCGACATGGTGGGCTGAGCGACGTAGAGCACGTCGGCCGCAGCGGTGATCGATCCTTCTGCGGCGACCTCGATGAAGTACTGGAGCTGTTGCAGCGTGATACCGCTCGATCGCCTGGGCATAGGAGAAGGCTATATCACCGCATAGTGGAGCCGAATTACCCGATGACCTCATTGCGGCCGCACCATGGGGAACACAGCTTTCGCGAGGCCGAGTCGGCCTCTCTTCCCCGGATTGGCCCCTCATGGCGAACGAGATCACGTTCAGCATCACCACCACGCGTTTCGACGAGGACTACGCCCCGTCGGACAGTTCGCGTATCACCACGAACTTCGCCAACCTCGCCCGCGGCGAGCGGCGCCAGCAGAACCTCCGCAATGCCCTCGAGATGATCGACCGTCGATTCAACGATCTCGCACGCGGCGACCGCCCCGGCGGCGACCGCTACTCGGTCGAGCTCGACATCGTCTCCGTGCAGCTGCGATTCGCAGACGGCGAGGATCGCGAGTTCCCGGTGCTCGAAGTGCTCGACATCCACATCGTCGACCGACTGACCGGAGAGCGCCACCATGGGATCGTGGGGAACAACTTCTCCTCCTACCTTCGCGACTACGACTTCAGCGTCGTGCTGCCGGCGACGAACGCGGCGGGTGCCGGATTCTCCACTCCCGACGACTTCGGCGTGCTGCACGGCAAGCTCTTCCAGCACTTCCTCGAATCCGACGCGTACCAGGAGCGCTTCCCGACACTGCCGGTCATCTGCATCAGCGTCTCGACCAGCAGGACCTACCGCCGCAACGGCAATCACCACCCCGTGCTCGGCGCCGAGTACGTCCAGGACTCCTTCTCGCTCACCGACGAGTACTTCGGGAAGATGGGCCTGCAGGTGCGGTACTTCATGCCGCGCGGCAGCGTCGCCCCGCTCGCCTTCTACTTCCGTGGCGATCTTCTGAGCGACTACTCCGATCTGCAGCTCATCGGCACGATCAGCACCATGGAGACTTTCCAGAAGATCTACCGGCCCGAGATCTACAACGCGAACGCACCGGCAGAGAGCGTGTACCGTCCGAGCCTGGCGCATGATGACTTCCAGCAGACGGAGATCACCTACGACCGCGAAGAGCGCAGCCAGCTCGCCGTGGTGCAGGGACGCTACGCGGACGAGCACTTCGTGACCCCCCACCGGCGCGTGCTGGATCAGTGGGCCGCCGCCTACCCCGCTCCGGTCCGATGACCGGCGCTGGCTCGACCTCGAGAACCCTCCTCCCCACCTCGATCGTCGGGAGTCTGCCCAAACCGGCGTGGCTCGCGAGGCCGGAGGTGCTCTGGTCGCCGTGGGAGCTGGACGGCGATGCGCTCGTGGAGGGCAAGCACGATGCGCTGCGCGCCGCGGTGCACGAACAGCGTCGGCGTGGCATCGATATCGTCAGCGACGGTGAGCAGACTCGCCAGCACTTCGTCACCACCTTCATCGAGCATCTCGACGGCGTCGATTTCGAGAAGCGTGAGACGGTCCGCATCCGCGACCGCTACGACGCGAGCGTGCCCTCCGTGGTGGGCGCGGTGAGCCGTCGTGAGCCCGTATTCGTGGACGACGCGGCGTTCCTGCGCCGACAGACCGATCAGCCGATCAAATGGGCCCTGCCGGGACCGATGACGATGATCGACACCCTGGCCGACCGCCACTATCGCAGCCGCGAGAAGCTGGCGTGGGAGTTCGCGACGATCCTCAATCAGGAGGCGAGAGAGCTTGAGGCCGCGGGGGTCGACATCATCCAGTTCGACGAGCCCGCGTTCAACGTGTTCTTCGATGAGATGAAGGACTGGGGCATCGCCGCCCTGGAGCGCGCCGTCGAGGGGCTGAATGCTGAGACGGCTGTGCACATCTGTTACGGCTACGGGATCAAGGCGAACAACGACTGGAAGGCGACCCTGGGGGCGGAGTGGAGGCAGTACGAGGAGTCGTTCCCCCTTCTGCAGGGGTCGTCCATCGACATCGTCTCGCTCGAGAGTCACCACTCGCACGTGCCGATGGACCTCATCGAGCTCATCCGCGGCAAGAAGGTCATGCTCGGGGCGATCGATGTGGCGAGCGAGAAGATCGAGACCGCGGAAGAGGTCGCCGACACCCTGCGTCGCGCTCTCGAGTTCGTCGATGCAGATCTTCTGATCCCCAGCTCGAACTGCGGCATGGCACCGCTGCCGAGGCGCGTCGCACTCGACAAGCTGAGCGCGCTGGCCGCAGGAGCACGAATCCTGCGTGAAGAGCTCGGCGACCGCGCGGCCTGATCACCGCACCTCCCGGTTCGCAGCGGACTCTGCGCACCGCTGCAGCGCGAACGGCTCGTCGTGAGACATCGCGCCGACGGTTCCGATGGCGCGATTCACACGCTCAGTCGGTAGCCGCGCTCGTCTCCGTGGTAGATGAACCCGGCTCTCGCGAGGATCGGCGCCGACGTCTCCGTGCGTCCTTTCACGAGCGCGGTGGCGGCTCCGAGTGCGGCGCTGACTCGGAGCCGCTCGGCGAGGACGGCGCGATACGCGCCTCTCCCCCGTGCCTGTTCGAGCGTGGCCGCGCCCCACAGCCGGGCGAACCCGTCGGCGATCGTGCAGCCACCCGTGCTCACCGCCTCGCCGTCCGCATCGAGCCGCGCGAGAACTCGGAATCTCGTTCCGGCATCGAGAGCCGAGGTGATCTCATCGAGTTCGACGCGGAGCCCTCCTTCGTCGAGTGGCTGCTGCTGCCAGACGGGCACGTTGATCTCGTCGACCTCGCGAACCTGGTCGAGTGTCCGCACGACCTCCACGTCGATCCCGAGGGGGACGTCGACGATCGAGTCCCCGATCGGGCGAGCGAACACGGCGACCGTGTCGACATGTTCCGCTCCGCGCCGCCGCAGTTCTTCTTCGAGATCGGGGCGATCGGACGCGTTGGTCCAGAACCGCAACTCCGTCTCGTGCCAGGCCCTCGTTCGCTCGACGGCGTGATCGAGCACCGCGACGGGGTCGGCATCGGAGTCGACCTGAGAGCCCCGCACCCCGCCGCCGAAGCGCGCAGGGTAACGGACCAGTTGCAGGTGACTCTTCTGCTGCTCGCTGTCGCGAGGAAACCAGACCCACGCCGCCGATGCGCGCAGGATCTCATCGATCGTGTGAGTCATCGCTCTGCTTTGCTGTTCACGGTACTGCGTCAGCTCGCCGCACCCACCAGCCGCGCGAAGGCGCTCATTCGAGCGACCCCCTCGGGAGTGCGGGGCAGGTCGTCGAGCAGTGCCGGCGAGTGGATCAGGTATGCCGCGACCTGCGCTCTCGAGATCGCCACGTTCAGTCGGTTCTGGAGCAGCAGGAACTCCGGACCCCGTGGGGCATCGCGTCCGCTGGACGCCGCGAGCGACGTGATCGAGACCACCGCCTCCTTGCCCTGGAAATTGTCGACCGTGCCGACCGGGACCTCAGGGAAACCGGCCTCGGCGAGCGCGTCGTGCACGACCTGACGCTGTGCGTTGTAGGGAGCGACGACGATGATGTCGCGCTGCGCGAGCGGACGGACCGTGGCATCGGCATCGTTGTCGGTGAACGCTCGCCCGACGAGATCTCGTACGAGCGCCACCACCGCGCCCGCCTCCTCCGGCGACTGCGTGGCGTTGCCCCGGTGGCGGAGCGGGACGATGTGCAGACCCGGGTCGATGCCCTCGAGCGAGCGCAGTTCGGTGCCGGGAGCCGACGCGAGCCGCCCGGCGTACGCGAGCCTCGACACCGGCGCCGCGAGGCGAGGATGCATGCGCCACGAGCGCGCCAGGAAGTAGCCGTAGTCCGGTCGGACCACCGCATCGCCGTCCATGACCCAGCCGAGCGCCGACGTGTCGACGGGCTCGGGGTGCGCGCCCTGGCTGACCTGGGGAAGCTGCTGCGGGTCTCCGAGCAGCAGCAGCCGCTTGGCACCTGCCGCGACGGCGATCGTGGACGCGAGGGAGAACTGCCCCGCTTCATCGACCACGAGCAGGTCGAGGCCTCCGCGCTCCACTCGTGCCGTATTGCTGAAGTCCCAGGCCGTTCCGCCCACCACGGCCCCGTGCTCGGCATGTTCGCCGAGGAACGCGGCCATGCCGTTCTTGGGGATCACCGTGTACGACGGGTCGGTCGACGGGTCCTTCGGGGACTTGGCGACCTGCGCCGCGGGAACACCGTCGGCCACCACGCGTTCGAGCAGATTCTCGATGATCGCGTGCGACTGCGCGACGACGCCGATCGTGAAGCCGTGCTCCTTCACCAGTCGCGCGATCACCTGAGAGCCCGTGTAGGTCTTGCCTGTGCCCGGAGGGCCCTGCACGGCGAGATAGCTGCGGTCGAGATCGAGGACGGCGCGCACGATCGCGTCGATCGTGTCACCGCCGCTCTCTGGCAGCACGCTGCCCGAGAGCGTCCGCGGAGGGATCCGGCGGAGGATGTCGGTGGCCGCATCGGAAGGGAACCCGGGCGCTGCCGCGTGGACTGTGTCGGCCCATTCGTCGATCGCGCCCTGCAGCGAGACGACGCGTGGCGGCGCCGCCGGGGTGAGAGCGAGAGGCAGCTCGTCCCAGGTCTGTCCCTGGATCGCCGTCTCGGTGATCAGATAGCCGTCGTCGAGCACCTCGGCGACTGTGACGCTGTGCGGAACGTGCGCTGCGCGTGACGGAGCATCTGTGTCGAACGGCGCAGGCACCGGGTACAGGGCGAACGGCTGTGATCCGGCGCCGAGGGTCGTTCCCGGCGACACCTCGCCGCGGATCTCGATGTCACGCGACATCACCCGCCGTCCCTCGCCGATGCTCCAGTCGCGCTGCACGGTCGAGGACAAGCGGTCGACTCGCACGACATCACGAGTGCCGTCCCACATCGTGACGGGCTCGCGCAACCGCTGGAAGTGCGAGACCCAGAAGCTCTTCGCCTCTCGGGGGAAGTAGTCGATGGCGGCAGCGGCGATGCGATGCACCTGCCCATCGCCACCCGCGTCGACGGCCCGTTCGGCGTCGGCGAGCAGCGCGACCGACCGCGGGGACGGCTCGTAGATGACCTCGTCGGCCTCATCGGGCGGCGCGGGGTTCACCCCCTCCTTCCGAGCGATGTCGATCAGCCAGTTGCGAAGGCGACGGGTCGACACGCAGTCGTAGCGGTTGTAGTCGGCGAGGTCGGCGAACACCGCGTCCGCCTCTTCCTGCTCCCCTGCCGCCGCGAGCTCTCGGGCCGCCACGTACTGGACGATCGAGTCATCGCCCTTCTGCACGTCGCTCGTGCGAACGTCTTCGCCCATGTACAGCGGCTCGAGCTTCTTGATCGAGTACGACCTCGTGCCGACCCTCACGGTGCGCAGAACCAGCGGATAGAGGTCGACGAACACCCCTTCACGCAGCAGGCGATCGATCTCGCCCTCGCGTACGCCGTGCCGAGCGGCCATGGCCACCAGGTGCGATGTCTCGTAGGGGGCGTAGTGGTAGATGTGCATGCCGGGGTGCGCGGCTCTGCGCACCTTCACGAAGTCGAGGAAGCGCTCGAACGCCTCTCGCTCCGCCGCGAAGTCGTGGGCCCACAGCGCCGTGTATTGGTCGGCGTTGTCGACCCATCCGAAGAGGTAGTCGATCCCCCAGTGAGCCTCGCCATCGGGTGCCGGCTCGGTGTAGAGCGGATCGCCCTCGAAGTCGAAGAAGATGTCGCCGTGGCTCGGCACGGGGAGCGTGTGGATCGCCGCGGCGTAGTGCACGTCGTAGGTCGGCGCGCCCTCGGCCTCCGCTCGGATCTGCAGCCTCGCCTGCGCGCGCAACGTCTCGAACGTGTCGGTGTTCATGCCGTCAGGGGGCGTGATCGCGTCGGCCAGGGCGTCGATCGTCTCGATCCCGGCCGCCCGCAACCGTGCACGCTGGACGGGCCGCATACGCGCGACCATCAGCAGATCGCGATGCGCGATCACCTGCTCCTCGCACGTCGCGCAGCGCCCGCACGCCACGACCTCGAGGTCGCCGCGGTCGTCGCCCCATGCCAGCGCGGCACCGGCGGAACCCTCGTCGACTCGTCGATCGGCGATGAGCGCGCGCAGGCGCGCTCTGCGCACCTGGAACAGCGGAAGGAGGTCGTCGACGGCGTGGGTGCTCAATGTTCCGTCGCCGAGGATCAGGTCGACCTCGTCGGATCGGGGAAAACCCAGCCGATCGAGCTGATCGACATATGCCGCCAGCTGCATGAGTGCGGTGACCCGCGCCTTGCGGGCGAGCTTGGAATCCTGCACCCGCCAGCGCCCGTCGTCGTCGCGCTTCAGGAAATCGGCGAAACCGACGAACTCGGGTGTCGCGAACGCGGCTTGGAAGACGACGACGGCATCGGAGCCGAGCGCCCGCACCGTCTCGTCGACAGCCGCCGCAAGGGCTTCGGCATCGACGGACGAGACCTTCTCGACGAGATGCACCCGATCGGCGCCGAGATCGTCGAGGTACCGCGCCAGCACGTTCTGCTCATGGACGTCGCCGAGCAGCGCTGCCCTGGCGAGAGTCGCGTCCTCAGGCTCCTCGACGGCCGGAACGCGGCCCAGCTTCGCATCGATCGCTCGGCACCAGGCGAATTCGCATTCGGCGGCCGCCTTGAGGTCGCTCGCGCTCCAGATGACGCGCTGCGCCTGAGTGTCGATCCGCACGATTCTCCCGTTCCCTCGGATGCTTCGACACTAGCCGCGGCATCCGACACGGGATCACCTCGAGAGGCGTGTCAGCGCCACCACGTGTCGTCCGGGGTGACCGGAAGATGACGCTTGTGCTGCGTGGCGAGGTAGCGGGATTCGATTCGCCCGGCGACGTCGGGAGCGACCTCGCGCCCTTCGAGGAAGTCGTCGATCTGCTCGTAAGTGAGGCCCAGCTCGTCTTCGTCGGCACGGCCGGGCTGGCCGTCGAGCAGGTCGGCCGTCGGCACCTTGTAGGCGAGACGATCGGGCGCTCCGAGCAGCAGCAGCAGTGAACGGCCCTGCCGCTTGCTGAGCCCGGACAGGGGAAGGATGTCGGCGGCTCCGTCGCCGAACTTCGTGTAGAAGCCTGTGACGGCCTCCGCCGCGTGGTCAGTGCCGATGACGAGGAGACCGTCGTGTCCGGCGAGCGCGTACTGCGTCACCATGCGCACGCGCGCCTTGATGTTGCCGCGATTGAAGTCGCTGATGTCGCTCGTGACGGCGAACTCGATGTCCTCCTCGACGCCGTCGACGCCGTTCTGGATGTTCACCTCGACCGAGGAGTCCGGTGCGATGAACTCGAGCGCGGCCTCGGCATCCGCTGCATCCTTCTGCACCCGGTACGGCAGGCGCACGGCAAGGAACTTCGCTTCTCCGCCCTCGGCGCGCACACGCTCGACCGCGAGCTGTGCGAGTCGTCCGGCGAGCGTCGAATCCTGGCCGCCGGAGATCCCGAGCACGAAGCCCTTCGCCCCTGTGGTGCGCAGGTAGTCGACGAGGAAGCCGACGCGGCTCTCCACCTCGGCTGCCGGATCGATCTCGGGCTTCACGCCGAGTGCTTCAGAGATCTGCTGCTGCAGGGTCATGTGTTCCTCCGGTCTGCCAGACGCCAGTATCCTCCCCCAGTGTTACATCGAGATGACGTCGGTCGCACGCGCGCGACTTCGCGGCGACCGCTCCACCTGGCAGGATGGCTGAGTGAAACTTCTCGTCGCAGCCATGGCCTCCGAACTCGCAGCTTTCCCGGAGGAGCTCGAGGGATTCGACCGGCTCGTCACCGGCGAGGGCAAGATGCAGGCCGTGTTCGGCCTCACCCGTGCGCTCGACGCCAAGGAGTACTCCGAGGTGGTGGTCGTCGGGACCGCGGGCGGTATCGATCCTGCACTCGACGCGAGCGCGCATGAGATCGGCAGCGCGCTGCAGCACGACGTCTTCAACCTCGACGGAATCGCGGGGCACCACGTGTCTCTGCCCGCGCGCGTGTCCACGGGCCGCGAGGGCGTGCTGATCGCGACCGGCGACAGCTTCGTCGGCGATGCCGGTATCAGCGCTGTCATCCGGTCTTCCGGCGCTGGTCTGGTCGACATGGAGACCTACGCGTACATCTGGGTCGCCGAGCAGTTCGGAGTTCCGATCCGCGCGTTCCGCGCGATCTCCGACCGGGCAGAGGAAGGCGCGCTCGTCGACTTCCGCGAGGCGATCGCACGGTGCAGCGTCCAGCTCCGTGACGTGATCCGCCGGGAATACGGCGTCTGAGACCGGGCATTCTCGGAGCCCCGTTCCCTCCGGCGGGGGGACTCGCAGAGTCAGCGCGCTTCGATCACACTCGGTCCGCTCGACGTCGCACGAACCCGGAGTTGCGCGGGGATCTGCTCCTGCATCGCCTCGACGTGGCTGATGACACCGACGGTGCGTCCGCCCTGGCGTAGTTCGTCGAGCGTGCGCATGGCGACGTCGAGCGTGTCGCCGTCGAGGGAGCCGAACCCCTCGTCGATGAACAGGGTGTCGAGACGGATGCCGCCGGCTCGTGCCGTGACCACTTCGGCGAGTCCGAGAGCGAGGGCGAGGGAGCTCAGGAAGGTCTCGCCTCCCGACAGCGACTGGGCGGGTCGGGTCTGGCCGGTGAACGCGTCGAACACGACGATGCCGAGGCCTGACGCAGCCCCGCGGGCGGCGAGTGCATCCGAGTGGCGCAGCTGATACCGTCCGGTCGACATGTCGTTGAGCCGACGGTTCGCCGCGTCGACGATCTCTTCGAGTTCGGCGGCGAGCACGAACGTCTCGAGCGTCATCTTGCGCGCGTTCGCCCCTCGCCCGGCGATCGTGTCGGCAAGTCCTCGCAGAACCTCGTAATCGGCCGCGTCGTCCGCGATGCGGGCGTGCTCTGATGCCGCTGCCTCGATGACCGCAGCCAGTTGCTCTGACACGCCCGCCGCCCGCCCCGCCTCGTCGACCGCGTCGGACCAGCGCTGCCGCGCGGCGACGGACAGCAGTTCGACAGGACCGAGATCGATCGTCTCCTCCGGGAGGGTGCGGAGCTCGAGGTCGAGAAGGATCGCGCGCTCCTTCTCCCGCTGGACGGAGTGCTGGGTGACTCGGCTCTCGAGAGCCGTCTGCGCGGCGACGGTGCGAAGTGCCCGTTCGACCTCAGCGACGCCATGGAACTCCGATGCTTCCAGCGCCGCTTCCAGCTCGGCCTTCGCTGCGCTCGTCGCCTCGGCCCTGCGCGCTCGTTCTGCGACCGCCTCGACCAGCGCGAGAGCGGCCCGGACCTCGACGCGCATCGCCGTGAGCCTCTCGGCCACGGACTCGTAGGGTCCTCTCGCCTCGGTGATCGCCTCCCGCGTGTCGGCGACGCGTTGCGCCACGAGCGAGTGCGCTTCGCGCGCCGCAGCCAGCACCGTGGAATCGCGGTCGCGGTCGCCCTCGAGACGACGGATCCGCTCGAGCAGCACCTCGCGCTGCTGCTCGAGCGCGGCCTGCTGATCGGATGCATCGGTGCTCTGTGCGTGCGCTGCTGTCGCGTCGTCGAGCTCTTCGCGGGCCCCGTCGACCTCGCGACCGTCTGCGCGGGTGATCGCCGCGGCCAGGTCGGCGCGCAGTGAAGATCTCAGTTCCGCCGCATCTCGCTCGCGCTGCGCGAGGACATCACGTGCGGCTTCGGCCTCGTCGACGTCGTCGGCAGAGACGGGATCAGCATGCACGGCGGGAGCCGGGTGCTCGTGCGATCCGCATACCGGGCACGCCTCGCCGCCGCGCAGCGACGTCGCCAACTCCCCTGCGAATCCGTCGAGTCGACGCTGCCTGAGCTGAGCGAGCACGGTCTGTGCAGCAGCGAGCGCAGCGCTCGCGTCAGCGAGCTCGCGCTCGGCGTCGGCATGGGCGGCCCTGAGGCGCACTGTCTCGAGCGCAGCCGTATGCCGCACTGCGGCAGCATCCCGTGCGGCAGCCAGGTCTCCGGCGCGATCAGCGAGTTGCCTCGCCGCGTCGCGCGCGAGGGTGAGTTGTTCGAGCTGCGCGGGAAGCGCGACACGGTCGGCCTCTGCCGCGTCTATGCGCCTGGTCGCCGCCGCCACTGCATCGGAGGCCGCTACGAGTTCGGCATCGAGTGCCGCCGCGGATCGTTCCAGCTCTGCTGCACGCTGCCACGCGCCGATCTGCGCCGTGCGCTCGGCCGCCCATTCTGCGAGGTCGTCCGTGACGACCCCGTGCGCCTCCCAGGTCGCTCGTGCGCGAGTCTCGGCCTCGAGGGCCGCCTCGAGCGCCGCTGCCGCCGTTGCCGCGGTCGCGATCGGGCCTCGCAGCAGCTCCGCGGCTCTGGCGTCCTGCAGCTCACTGCGCGCGGCGGCGATGTGCGGCTCGTCGGCCTCGAGACGTGCGAGCGCGATTCTGGCCCGGTCTCGCTCGGCCTGAGACCGCTGCTCTTCGCGCGCCATCGCGAGCGCGGCGTCGGCGGCGTCCGACTGCTTCTCAGCCTCGATGCGCTCCGCTGCTCGACGTTCCGCGCGGTAGTCGGCTCGAGACTTCGCACGGCGCAGACCTTCGAGGCGTTCCTCGGTCGTCACCGCGACAGGCTCCGCCTCGGTCGCGCCCGTGTCATCTCCCTGCGCCTCGCTGTCGTGACCGAGGTCGGCGTTGCCGACGAGCCGCTCGCCTTCGTCGAGGCGGGCAGACACCGTCGCGAGGCGTGCCCCGAGAGTCTGCTCGGCTGCTTTGCGCCGTTCGTCGAACCGCGCCTGCACGTCTTCGAACCGCTCGGTGCCGAACAGCCGCCGCAGCAGGGACTGCCTCTCTTTGCTCCCCGCCAGAAGGAACTCGGAGAAGCGATTCTGCGCGAGCAGGATCACCTGCAGGAACTGCTCTCGACTGAGCTGCAGGATCTCGTCGAGCTCATAGGCGGCCTCGCGCTCTTTCGCGGCCAGACCGACCCATTCCCCGCCGACCATCGTGTCGAGCTGCACGGCCGCGGGCTGCACCGTCATGCCGCCGCCGCGCTTCTTGGGGCGCTCGTATTCAGGTGAACGCCTGACGCGGAATCGACCCGCCGGAGTACTGAACTGCACCACGACCTCGGTCGCGTCGTCGGGCTCGCAGTGATCGCTGCGCAGCCGCTTCTCGCCGCCCTCGTAACGCGGGACTCCGCCATAGAGGCCGAAGCAGACGGCATCGAGGATGCTGGACTTGCCGGCACCTGTGCGCCCGGCGATCAGGAAGATGCCGTCGTCGGCGAACGCGTCGAAATCGACGATCTGACGCTCGCGGAACGGACCGAATCCCTCGACCTCCAGACGGTGCAGCTGCATCAGAGCACCTTCTTCACTGTCGGCACATCAGTGCGTTGACGCATCGCCGGACTAAATCGAGTCGCCGCCGGACTGGATCGAGTCGTCATTGGATTAGTTCGCGTCGTCACCGGACTAGATGAGGGCTTCGGCGCGGACGCGGTCGTCGAGGACCTCGCGGATCAGTTCGCCCTCGCGCTCGGTCGCACCATGGCCCGCGCGAACGTGCTCGAGGAAGGCCTCGATGCGCTCAGAGTCGCTGACGGCACCGCGCAGCCGATCGACGTAAGAGCGCTCGACCCCGGCGGATGTGTCAGACGGCTGGTGCTGCACCATCGCACAGTGCGGATACTGCTCGCGGAGGCGACGCATCGGCTCTGTCTGGGCGAGCGCGTCGGTGTACACCGCACAGACCCAGTCGTCGGCGTGCGCCGCGATGTTCTCGGGAGACAGGATCTCGTCGAGGGAGCCCGTCAGGGTCACCAGGCGACGAGGGACGGGCAGATCGAGCCACTCGACCGAGGCGAGGCCCGTGGCATCGAGATCGACCAGCCACGAACCGCGCGGCTTGCTCTGCTCGCCGAAGCTGTAGTGCAGTGGAGCGCCCGAATAGCGCACCCGGTCGCTGATCTGCTGGCGCCCGTGGATGTGCCCGAGGGCGACGTAGTCCGGGCCGTCGAAGACCGACAGCGGCACGACGTCGAGGCCCCCCTGTCGGACCTCGCGCTCGAGCCCGATGGTGGCGTCTACGCCCGCCGAGAAGCAGTGCGCGATCGCGACGGATCGCCCAGGGTGCTCCCGCATCCCCTCGCGGACGAGATCCATCGCGTGGGCGAGCGTCTGCGCCTGGGTGCGCAGCTCGGCGCCGGTCCAGTGCTGCCTCACGATGGCCGGCTCGAGGTAGGGAATGCCGTAGAGGTGCACCGGGCCATCGGCGTCGCTCAACGTCACGGGTGTGCCGATCGCGAGAGGATCGGTCAGCACATGGATGCCGTCGCGGAGCAGCCGCGCCTGGAACCCGAGACGTGCCGCGGAGTCGTGGTTGCCGCTCGTGACGATCACACGGGCCCCCGTCTCGTGCAGCGCGACCAGCACGTCGCCGAGGAGGGTGTACGCAGGGCCGGCCGGGGTCGCCGAATCGAAGACGTCACCGGCGACGATGACGACGTCGACCGCGTTCTCTCGAACCTGCACCGTGAGCGCCCCGAGAACCTCGGCCAGCGCGTCCATGGTCGAGTTGCCATGGAAGGTGCGGCCGATGTGCCAGTCGGAGGTGTGCAGGATTCGCATACTCACACGCTACGAACCCCCACCGACATTCGGCTCCAGGCGTGCCGCGGCATCCGTTCCTGGCCCCGGAAATGACGGGATTCCGAGCGGAACGGATGCCCCGAGCCCCTCAGTGCGCGCCGACGGCGAGTCCCGGCTGCGACGGCATCAGCTCGTCCTTCGTGCCGCGCACCATGACTGCGGCGATCACGGCGGCGCCGACCATGAGGATCGACGCGACGATGAAGACCCACCCGTAGGCGTCCGTCAGCTGCGACGGGGCGAGCTCGGTCTGCGCGAGCCCGCCCACCGACGCCGCGTACACGGCCGTGAACACCGACAGTCCGATCGATCCGCCGATCTGCATGGCCGAGTTGGCGACGGCCGATGCGATGCCGGCGTCGTGCGGCGCGACACCGGTGAGCGCCAGGTTCTGCAGGGGGATGAACACGAACCCCATGCCGATGCCGAGGAGCACGAGCGCCGGCGCGATCTGCACGAGGTACGCCCCATCGGGGGTGATCCCGGAGAGCAGGAACAGACCGGCTGCAGCGATGAGCGGCCCTACGATCATCATCGGCCGCGGGCCGATGACCGTGAGGAGTTTCGTCGCGATGGGAGCGATGATCATCGTCGCGATCGGGAGCGGCAGGGTCGCCGCTCCTGCCTGGAGCGCCCCCATGCCGAGCACGAACTGGAGGTGGAACGTCAGATAGAGGGTGGCTCCGATCATGATCGCGCCGGCGACTCCCTGGATCAGGAAGGCGCCGCCCCTGACCCGGTCGGCGACCACACGCAGCGGAAGGAGAGGCTGCGACACGCGGCTCTCGACCCACACGAACACGCCGAGCAGCACGACTCCCAGCACGAGGAACGCGATGGTCAGCGGGTCGCCCCAGCCGTTCTCGGCGAGGCTGAAGCCGTAGACGAGGGATCCGAGACCCAGCGTCACGGTGATCGCACCCCAGACGTCGTATCGGTTGTCGCCCTCCGCCTTGCTCTCGGTGAGGAAGAGCGCGCCGCCGACGAGACCGATCGCGACGAAGAAGAGATTGACCAGCAGGCACCAGCGCCAGTCGGTGAACTCGGTGAGGAATCCGCCCAGCAGCAGGCCGACGGCAGCGCCGGTTCCTGCGACGGTTCCGAACACCGCGAACGCCGTGTTGCGCTCACGCCCCGAGGGGAAGGTCACGGTGAGCAGTGCGAGAGCCGCCGGAGCGAGAAGTGCGGCGAAGACGCCCTGAAGGCCCCGGGCGAGGATGAGCTCCCACCCCGACTGCGCGAGGCCGCCGTAGAGGGATGCGGCGCCGAAGCCCACCATCCCGATCATGAAGACGCGCTTGCGCCCGACGTAGTCGGCGATGCGACCGCCGAGCAGGAGCAGTGCGCCGAAGGCCAGGGCGTATGCCGTGACGACCCACTGCCGCTGGCCGTCGCTCATGTCCAGAGACGCCTGGGCTTGGGGCAGGGCGATGCTGACGATGGTTCCGTCGAGAACGACGATCAGTTGCGTGAGAGAGATGACGACGAGCGCCCACCACCGGGTCTGGGGGCGGGCGCGCAGGGACGATGACATGGAAGAACCTCCGGTGTCGGGAACGATGCCGGAGGTTTCGAGCCTCGGACCAGCGCGCGTCAGCGCCTGACCACCTCAGCCGACGGGGCTGAGCAGAGCATCCATATTACCGGAGGGACGTCGAACGTGTAACACAGCGTCACACGACGCTGCGTCAGCGCGAGCGCAGCAGAGCCGCGTGCTCCGGGTGCGTCTGGAACCAGTCGGAGACGTACCAGCACACCGCATCGACCTTGCGATCTCCGCGCGCCTCGATGTCGGCGACAGCACCCTCGACGACGACGCCGGCGTAGCCGTGGCCGCGGAAAGTGGGGATCGTGAAAGCTCTCGTCAGGGCGATGGTGTGCCCGTCGTCGCGGTAGTCGAGCACGCTCACGAGCTGCCCGTCTCGTGTCAGTGTGTACCGCGATGCGTCCTTCTCATCGGTGAGGAGGAAGCCGGCGGCAAGGGTCGAAGTGGTCACTTCTCCACGTTACGCCCGCCACCCGCACCGACGGCCGTTTTGACACGCGCCGACTTCTTCGGACATAATCCCCCCATGACTACCAACGCAAGCCCTTTGTCCGCCCAGGAGGCGAACAGGACTGCCGGGATGATGATGCCCGGTCGCGTTGGCATGTGTTGCCGAATGTGTCGCTGAACGAACAGCCACTCCGTCTGACCTGACTTCTCGCGATCTGCGGGGTATGGGTCATCGAGCATCCACCCTTTGCTCGCTCTTCCGGCTCGCCCGGTCATTCATGCAACGCATCAGAGCCTCTTCCCGGCTCACGTCCTGAGGACTTCTATCATCATGTCGAACACTGCACTTCTCGAGCGTCCCGCCACCACCGCCGCCATCCGCACCGCCGCATCGGCGCCCGCGGCCGCCCCGCTCGATGCAGATCTTCCCGCCGTCCGCTCGCCCCGCGGCTTCGCCCTCTACGTCGGTCTCGACGAGATCAAGGCGGCCGAAGCCGGAGTCAGCCTCCCCCTCCTGGTCGACGCCCTGCGTCGCACTCTCGCCGAGCTCGCACCAGGCGCCGAGACGCACGCCACCGTCGCGCTCGCACCGCATGGCTCCGGGGGCCGCGACCTCGATGTCGTCCGTCTGGCGCTGCACGAGCCCGGTGCGATCGCCCGCACCAAGGCAGCCGCAGAAGAGGAGACCACCGACGAAGAGGGTGGCGTGGTCGTCGACATCTCGCGCAAGCGCGTGCTGATCGACGGAGAGTCCGCGGCATTCACCTACAAGGAGTTCGAGCTGCTGCAGTACCTCGTGCTCCGCGAGGGCCGCACGATCGAGCGCAGCGAACTCGTCTCGGCACTGTGGCAGGCGCAGGACGACGAGACTCCCGGCGAGCGCACCATCGACGTACACGTGCGGCGTCTGCGCGCGAAGCTCGGCCGTTACGAGGACATCGTGCGCACCGTGCGCGGCATCGGCTACCGCTTCGACCGTCACGCCGACGTGGTCATCCGCTACGGCCACGGCACCCCCTCGCCCGACCGCTTCTGATCCGAGTGTCAGGCCCGCCACGTATGGTGGGGCGCATGACCCTGACCGCGGATGCCGGAGCCGCTGACGCGGCTCCTCCGGGCGCACCGCGAGAGACCGTCTACCGGCCCGCGGCACCCGTGGATCTCCGCTCGACGGTCGGGATGCTGCGGCGAGGGCCCGGCGACCCGACCATGGTCTTCGACGGCCCGGTGATCTGGCGCGCTCTTCGAACGCCGCTCGGCGCAGCGACGCTGGCGCTGCGCGCACAGAGCGGAGAGATCAAGGTCACCGCGTGGGGCAGCGGAGCCGAGCACGCACTCGACACCGTGCCCGAACTGTGCGGAGCCGGCGACGACCCCTCGGGTTTCGATCCCTCGCACCATCCGCTGATCTCCGAGGTCGCCCGACGTTCGCCCGGCATCCGGCTGGCTCGCACCAGCGTCGTGTTCGACGCCCTCGCATGCGCCATCATCGAGCAGAAGGTGACCGGTCTCGAGGCCTTCCGCGCCTGGAGGCTGCTCGTCACGAAGTTCGGTGAGCGCGCACCCGGTCCGACCCCGCGGCCGATGCACGCCGCCCCGACCGCGGCGCGGTGGCATCGCATCCCCTCCTGGGACTGGCATCGAGTGGCGGTGCAGCCGCCGCAGTCGAAGACCATCGTGCGAGTCGCCGAGCGGGCCGACAGCATCTCCCGGGCGCTTCTGGCCGCATCGACCGGCGACGAGCGCGACCGTGTGCTGACGAGCTTCCCCGGCATCGGTGTGTGGACCTCCGCCGAGACGCGCATTCGGGCACTCGGCGATCCGGATGCGGTGAGCGTCGGCGACTACCACCTGGCCCATGAGGTCGGGCACGCGCTCACCGGGCATCGCACCGACGACGACGGGATGCTCGAGCTCCTCGCGCCCTGGGCCGGCCACCGCCAGCGAGTGATCCGCCTCATCTTCGCGAGCGGAGTGAGCGAGCCCCGACGGGGGCCACGCCTCTCCCCCGAAGACCACCGCACTCGCTGACCTCCCGTGGCCGGCTGATCGCCTTTAGGCTGAACCCATGTCGCGCAACGCACTCCGCCTCTCCGTCACCGCGGGGCTTCTCATCCTCGGTGTCGTGATCGGCCTGATCTTCCAGAACGTCTGGCTCGGCATCCTGCTGGCCGCGATCGTCTGGCTCGGCTGGTTCATCGGGTACGAGTCCCGCCGTGGCCGCAACGCCGGCGTCAACGACGAGGACCACGGCGTCGAGCTCTGAGCCGTCAGTAGTACACGGCCAGAGGACCCGAGGGCCCTTCGACAACCTGCACCGACGTGTCGAACACGCGAGTGAGCACCTCGCCGGTCATGATCTCGGCGGGTGGACCGAACTCCACCACCTCACCGTCCTTCATGGCGCAGATGTGGTCGGCGTAGTGCCCCGCGAAGTTGATGTCGTGCAGCACGATGACGATCGTCCGCCCGAGCTCTTCAGCCGCCCGACGCAGGTGCTTCATCATCTGCACGGCATGCTTCATGTCGAGGTTGTTGAGCGGCTCGTCGAGCAGCACGAACTCGGTGTCCTGCGCCAGCACCATCGCGACGTAGGCCCGCTGTCGCTGACCTCCGGAGAGTTCGTCGAGATAGCGCCGTTCCAGATCGCCGAGGTCGAGGAAGTCGATCGCCCTGCTGATGACCTCCTCGTCATCGCGGGTCAATCGGCCCTGCGAATGCGGGAAGCGCCCGAATCCGACGAGCTGGCGCACGGTGAGCCGCGTCACGAAGTGGTTCTCCTGGCGGAGCACCGAGACGATCTTCGCGAGGTCCTTCGACTTCGTGGTCGCGACGTCGTAACCGGCGATCTCGATCGCCCCGGCGTCCATGCCGCCGAGCCGACCGATCATCGTCAGCAGCGTCGACTTGCCTGCCCCGTTCGGACCGATCAGCGCGGTGATCCCGCCGGTGGGGATCTCGAGGTCCACGGGGCCGATGGCGACCTCGTCGCTGTAGTCGCGGCGTACGCCCTCGAGTGTGATCACAGCCTGCCCTTTCTGAGGATGACGATGAGGAAGACGGTTCCGCCGACGAGCTCGATGAGGATCGAGACCATGCCCTGCGCATAGAACACGTTCTTCATGACGAAGTAGGCCCCGGAGAGGATCGTGAAGGCGGTGAGCACAGCCACGGGGAAGATGAGTCGGTGGTCGTACGTGTCGGCGAACTGGTAGGCGAGGGTCGCGACGAGGAAGCCGAGGAACGTCATCGGCCCGACCAGCGCTGTCGAGGTCGCCATGAGGACGGCGACCAGGAAGAGCACGATGTAGAGCTCGCGCTTGTGGTCGAGTCCGAGCGAACGCGACACGTCAGAGCCGAGCGCGAGCAGGTTCAGCCTCCTGGATCTCATCCAGAGCAGCGCCGAGGCCGCGATGCACAGCGGGATCGCGAGAGGCAGGTACGACGCATCGGCGTTGGAGACGTTGCCGAACAATCGCGCCGCGAGCACGTCGAACTCGCTGGGAGTGAGCAGCCGCTGCATGAAGGTCGAGATCGCTCCGAGGCCGCCGCCGATGATGATCCCGATGAGCAGCATGATCTGCAGGTTGCCGTAACGCCCCGACAGCAGCCATCCGTAGAGCGCCATCGCGAGCCCCACCATGATCACGACCTGCAGGCCGAACTGCCAGACGCCCTGGATCGCCACGAGACCGGCGACGCCGAACAGGTACACCGTGGTCGTCTGCACGACGCGATAGAGCGATTCGAACCCCATGATCGACGGCGTGATGATGCGGTTGTTGGTGACCGTCTGAAAGCTCACGGTCGCGATCGCCTGTGCCACCGCGACCACGGCCATCACGGTCACGTTCGTCACCCGGAGCTTCGCGATGCGCCAGAATCCGGGCGATCCGATCGGCATCGGGTTCTCCCACGCCAACAGAGCGAAGGCGAAGCCCACGGAGAGGACGACGAGAATGCCGAGCACGATGACGTACCGACGCCGCGCGCGCGGCGTCGTGAAGGATCCGGAGGTGCGGGCGCCGACCGCTGCCGCGCTAGCCACGACGACGCTGCCTCAGCAGGAGGAGGATGAACACGATCGCGCCGACGACGCCGAGGATCAGTGACACCGGCACCTCGAACGGCATGATGATCGTCCGTCCGATGATGTCGCAGACGGTGACGATCGCGATCCCGAGCAGGCAGACCCAAGGGAGGTTGCTGCGCAGATCATCGCCGCGGACCATCGAGACGACGTTGGGCACGATCAGCCCGAGAAAGGGGAGATTGCCGACGACGACCGTGACGACTCCGGTGGTGATCGCGATGAGCACCGTGCCGAGCAGGATCACGCGGTTGTAGTTCACGCCCACGTTGGTGGCGATCTCCTCGCCGAGCCCCGCGATCGTCAGGCGATCGGCCACGAAGAAGACGACGACGCCGACGATCGCGACGATCCAGAGCATCTCGTACTGACCACGGAGCACCGAGGTGAAGCTGCCCGCGAACCACACCCCGAGTGCTTGCAGCGAGTCGGTCGCGAGCGCGAAGTAGGTCGACACCGAGCCGACGACGGCGCCCAGCATGATCCCGACGATCGGGACGATGAGAGACGACTTCAGCGAGACTCGGCGCAGGAAGGCGAAGAACACCATGGTGCCGATGAAGGCCGCGATGACGGCGCCTGCCATCCTCAGCGGGATCGAGGGGTTCGGCACCAGCACCATGACCGCCAGCAGGCCGAGCCCCGCCCACTCGGTGGTGCCGGTGGTCGTGGGCTCGACGAAGCGGTTCTGGGTGAGGAGCTGCATCACCAGCCCGGCCATCGCCATCGCGGCCCCCGCGAGGACGAGGGCTATCGTGCGCGGCACGCGGGTGATCTGAAACATCTCGGCACCGTCAGCAGCCCCGGCGATGTCGTAGACCCCGGTGAACAGGGACACGACGAGGAGCGCGACGACGATGAGGATGCCGACCAGGAGCTTGACGTCGAAGAGCCGCCCGGCAGACCGGGGCGGCTCGGTTGAGAACGCGGTGCGGGTCATCGTGAGACGCCGGCCGGCGGCATCCGCCCTCGAGCGGATGCCGCCGAGCGACCTACTTCTGTGCGGCCTCGAGGGCGTCGGCGAAGTCGTTCAGGAACGCCGTGTACGTCTGGATGCCCTCGTTGAGGTACGTGTCGGTGGGCATGTAGACGATCTGCTCGTCAGCGACGGCCGTGACGCCGGCGAGGGCCTCGGAGTTCTCGAGGATCTCGGATGCCTGCACGTAGTCGGGGGTCTCTGCGGCGAACACGGCGTCACGGTCGAGCACGAGCAGCCAGTCGGGGTTCGAGGCGGCGATCGCCTCTACCGAGATGTCGTCGCCCTGGTGGTCGTCGGAGGCGTCTGCGACCTCGAGCGCCGGGGTCAGGCCGAGGATGTCGTAGATCGGACCGAGCGAGCGACCCACGGTCGGTGCCAGGTATCCGATCTCGCCGCCCGAGGTGTTCACGGCCATGACGGTGTCGGCGTCGTCGTAGGCCGCCTTCGCGCGCTCGACGGCGGCGTCGAAGTCATCGACGAGCGCCTGAGCCTCGTCCTGCGTGCCGAAGATCTCGCCGAGCACGGTCACCTGACGCTTGAGTTCCTCATCGAAGGGCTCTCCGTCGCGGGGCTCGAGATCGATGATCGCGGCGTCGGGCACGAGCTCGGCGATGGCCTCGTTGTGCTGAGTGAAGCGCTGTCCGCTGATGATGAGGTCGGGTTCGACGGCGACGATCGCCTCGAGGTCGGGCTCGCTGTGCAGGCCGATGTCGACGATCGAGTCGTCGTCGAGGTACGACACGGTGTCTGGCATGAGCGCGACCGCCCCGGCCGAGAGCTCGATGCCCCAGTCGGAGAGCGTCTGGAAGGTGCGGTTGTCCAGTGCGACCACGGATGCGGGAGGAGTGGCGATCTCGTGCGATCCGGTGTTGTCCTCGACGGTGACCGAGTCGGCGGCGGGCGTGGTCTCGGCGGGATCGGCTTCGGCTCCGGAGGCGCAGCCGGCGAGGGCGAGGAGACCGACGAGACCGACGCTCGTGGCACTGACGATTCTGGGCATGGACATGGAGAGACCCCTGTTCTGCGGTGATGGATGCGCGCGAGCGGCGCAGGACAGGCAGACTTAGGCTCCCCTAAGTCTGCCTCGAAGATAGGTTAGCCTTACTTTATGAGCGATACGAAATCCGGCTTTTCCCTCGAGCGTCGAGGCCTCGATCTGCGCTTCCGCACCGTCGCACTGAGCGCCCGAGAATGGCTGGCGCCGGACTTCGTGCGCGTGCGCCTCACGGGCAGCGACCTCGAAGGATTCGACTCCCCGGGCTCCGACGACCACATGCGCCTGTTCTTCCCCGCCGGCCCCGTGGGCACGGTCGAGGAGATGCGGGCGGCTCCGAGCCGCGAGTACACGCCGCTCGCTTGGGGCGAGGACTGGCTCGACGTCGAGTTTGCCGTGCATGGAGACTCGGGGGTCGCAGCCCCCTGGGCGGCGACAGCTCCTCTGGGGTCATCGATCGGCGTCGGCGGGCCGCGCGGGTCGGCCGTGCTGAACGGCAGTCCCGGCTCCTGGCTGCTCGTCGGAGACGAGACGGCGATTCCCGCGATCCGGCGCTTCGCGGCGCTCATCCCCGCGGACACTCCAGCGCGCATCGTGGTCGAGACGGTCACGGCGGGGCGCGAGATCGACATCGAGGCACCCGTCGACATCGAGTGGCTGCATCGGGCTGACGCGCCTTCGGGGTCCGCGCTCATCGCGTTCCTCGACGACCTGGCGACGGAGGATGCGATCGGCGACGACCCGTTCGTGTTCATCGCGGCCGAGCAGTCGATCGTGAAGCCCGGGCGCGCGTTGCTCGACCGTTGGGGCATCGACTCCGCGAACGCAGTGGTCAAGGGCTATTGGAAGCGCGGCGAGGCGGAGTACCACGCACCGCACTGAGCAGCACTTGACTCCCGGGCGTGTCGCACCCTAGTGTGGCAAAGCTGTGCCGATCGCGCACAGCATTCACGCCGAGGAGACGACGGATGACCGCCATGCGGAACTTCCCCTTCGACGCGGTCTTGCCGCTTCAGCAGAAGCGCAATGACCGCTACGAGTCGTACCCTCCGGCGCGCGCCGTGTGACAGCATCCGCTGTCGTCATGCCCCGCACCGTCAGGTTCGGGGCATTTCTGTTTCTCACGAGACTCCCGACCTGTGGCTGAACATCACACAAGGAAAGGAATCATGGAGAGGCTCTCCACACGGCTGCTCTCGTGGGCGTCGATGATCGATGAGAAGACGCTCGATCAGGCGTACACCACCGCGCGCATGCCGTTCATCCACCCGCACCTGGCTCTGATGCCGGACGCGCATCTCGGCAAGGGGGCGACGGTCGGCTCGGTCATCCCGACGCTCGGCGCGATCATCCCCGCGGCCGTCGGCGTCGACATCGGCTGCGGCATGATCGCCGTGCGCACCCAGTTCGCGAAGGCGGATCTCGACGGACGCGATCTCGCAGAGCTCCGCGAACAGATCGAACGCGCCATCCCGCTGTCGGCTGGGCGCTACAACAACAAGATCGTCGCGACCGCCGAGCCGCGCATCGCCGAGCTCGAGGCGCTGGCCGACAAGAGCGAGTTCGATCCCGAGAGGTACGCCAAGAACTGGCGACTGCAGCTCGGAACCCTCGGCTCGGGCAACCACTTCATCGAGGTGTCGGTGGACGAGCTCGACCGCGTGTGGCTCTTCCTGCACTCCGGTTCACGAGGCGTCGGCAACCGGATCGCCGGTCATCACATCGCCGTCGCGCAGCGGCTGGCGAAGCAGTGGTGGATCGACCTGCCCGACCCCGACCTGGCTTATCTCGTCGAAGGCACGCCGGAGTTCACCCGGTACATCCGCGAGCTGCGGTGGGCGCAGCACTTCGCGCTGCTCAACCGCGAGGAGATGATGGATCGCGTCGCGCGTCAAGTGTCGGAGTTCCTCAGCACCCCGGTCGACGAGCAGGAGCGCATCAACTGCCACCACAACTTCACCGAATCGGAGAAGCACTTCGGCAAGAGAGTGTGGGTGTCGAGAAAGGGTGCGATCCAGGCGGACGCCGGGCGTCCCGGGCTCATTCCGGGCTCGATGGGAACAGCGTCGTACGTCGTCGAGGGGCTCGGCGACCCGCAGTCGCTGAACTCGTCGCCGCACGGCGCCGGTCGGGAGTACTCGCGGTCGGCGGCTCGGCGCACCTTCTCTCACGAGCAGCTGCGTGAGGCGATGACCGGCATCGAGTTCCGCGACACGAGCGCCTTCATCGATGAGATCCCGCAGGCGTACAAGCCGATCGATCAGGTCATGGCGGATGCCGCGAGCCTGGTCTCGATCAGGCACACGCTCAGGCAGCTCGTCAACGTCAAGGGCGACTGAGTAGAGAGTGGGCGGTGACGCGGAGTCACCGCCCACTCATCCTGCACACACGAGCCGCCGCGTGGGTTGCTCCCGCTGCTCGGGATGACGGTATACAGCGACCCGAATTCCGATCATCGGCGTGGAACGATGCGAGGATGACATGGTGCACCTCATGAACGACGCTCAGATCTGGACGATGATCGGGTGTTTCACCGCGCTCATGTTCGGCATGCTGACCGTCGTGTCCACGCTCTTCATCCGCGTCGTCCGCACCGAGATCGGCGGCCTCCGCAACGAGATGAACGCCCGGTTCGACTCAGTGAACACTCGCATCGACGGACTCGACCGCGACATGCAGGCCGTCGTCAAGCGCACCTTCGGTCTCGACCGCGACTGACGTCAGGCGATCGGCGTGGCGACGGGCTCGGCGTCCGTTCGATCGGTGAAAGCCTCTTTCGGAACGAAGACGAGGATCGCGGCGGCGACGAGGGCCGTCACACCGCAGACCACCCACACCGTGATGTAGCCGGCGAATGACCCTGCAGTGCCTTCGACAGCTCCGCTCACTCCGTTGAGCAGCGCGATCCCGAAGATGCACGAGGCGATCGCTCCACCGACCGTCTTGACCGAGTTCGTGAGCCCGGTCGCGACGCCCGTCTGCGTCGCAGGAGCCGCCGACGCAGCCGCCGCGGGAAGCGCCGCGACGAGAGCGCCGGAGCCGAGGCCCACGACGACCATGTTCGTCACCACCTGCAGATAGGAATCATGGAACGGCAGGAACAGCAGGAAACCGATGCCGACGAGCAGAGACGCGCCCATCAGGGTGATCCGCGGGGTCAGCATTCGAGCGACGAAGGGGAAGAGCAATGCACCCGCGATCATCGCGATCAGATACAGACCGATGATCAGCGACGTCGCGAAGCCGGTGGTTCCGAGCCCGTAGCCGTAGACACCCGGATCGGTGCGGGCGAACGTCGACAGCGGAGCCTGGGCTCCCAGCACGCTCACCCCGAAGAGCCCGGCAGTGAGGAACACGGGCCCGAGTGCCGGTGAGCGGAACATGCGCACGTCGATGAGAGGGTCGTCGCAGCGAAGCTCCCAGAGCACGAACGGGATGACCAGCAGGATGCCGAGCACGACGACCGCCCACGACCAGGGGTTGGCGAGCCCGCCCTCGAGGCGGAGCAGGCTCAGGCCACCGGTGAAGCAGATCAGGGCGAGCGAGATCAGCACGACACCGACCGTGTCGAACACGCCGCCGGTCGGATCGGGCGACTCCTGCACCCCGAACAGGATCACGAAGAAGCAGACGACGACGAGCACTGCGGGAATCAGGAGCACGACCGTCAGAGGCAGGACGTCGATGAGCGCGCCGCCGACGAGAGCGCCGATGATCGCCCCGCCTTCGAGGGCCGCGACCAGCAGCCCTGCCGCTTTCGCCGTGATCGACGATCGCCCTTGCATCCGGCGGGAGCGTGACCAGATGAGCGCGATCTCGAGCGGGAGCCAGACGACGTAGAAGCCCATCAGCGTCCAGCCGATCAGGAACACGGGGAACGAATCCGTGAACGGCAGGACGAGCGCCGCTGCGGCGGTCAGCGCCGTCGAGATCAGCAGCATCCGCTTGTGACCGACCATGTCGCCGAGCTTCGCGAACGCCGGCACGACGAGCGCAGAGAGCATGAGCTGCGTGCCTTCGAGCCAGTTGACGTCGGCGTCGTGGATGCCCAGATGCCGCGCGATGTCGGTGAGCATGGGCGTGTAGTAGCCCTGCAGCACGCCGCTGGTGAACTCGACGAAGGCGAGGAAGCCGACGACAGTGGCGAGGGTTCCCAGAGTTCGGGTGCGCGTCATCGCGGCTCCTCGGTGAAAGGGCTGAGGCGGGCGCCGCGACGCCCGTCAAGGGGTGAGATCACCCTAGCTTCTCGAGGAGGGCTCGATGGAACCGCTCCCCTCGCTCGAGCGCAGCGATCTCGACGTTCTCATCGACGCCGTGGATCGACGCCCTCTGAGCATTCGACATGTCGAGCGGTGCGAAGCGGTAGACGGCGGGCGCGAAGCGATGGAAATGGCGCGAGTCCGTCGCCGCCATCATCACGTACGGCACGGCCGAGACTCCAGGGTGCGAGACCGCGAGCGCGTCGGCGAGCAGCGCGAACTGGGGGTTGTCGGTCGCCGACTCGGGCGACGGCTCGCTCGCCTCCTCGACGGTGACCCTGACGAGCGGATCCCGGATGCGGCGCCGCACCCGCAGCACGGTCTGCTGCGTCGTCTCGCCCAGAGCGATTCGGAGATTCACGGTCGCCGCCGCTTGCGAGGGCAGGACATTCGCCGCGGTGCCCCCGGACTGCATCGTCGGAGCCACTGTCGTGCGCACGAGGGCTGCGGGCTCGCCACCGAGCGCAGCGAACAGCTGGCCGGTCAGAAGCGGGGTAGATCCGAGCAGGCGCAGCAGATGCCGCGCGGGGCCGGGAGTCTGCGCTCCGAGCTGCGACAGCATCCGCCCGATCGCCTTGGAAGGACGAGGTGGGAACGTCCGCGGACCGAGCCGATCCACTGCCCTTGCCACCCGTCGGACAGCTGTGAGAGAGGGGGGTGCCGATGCATGACCGCCCTCGCCGCGCGCCGAGAGCGTGAGCGTCATGACGCCCTTCTCCCCGACGCCGATCATCGCCGCTCGCCCCGGCACGAAAGGCAGCGGCGCCTCGACGACCGCGCCACCTTCGTCGACCACGAGCCACGGAACGACGCCTCGCTCACGCAGCACCCGCGCGATCTCCTCAGCCGCTCGGCCGAAGGTCTCCTCGTTGCCGCCGAACGAGAGGTAGACGTCCCGTGCGGGGATGAACCCCTCGGCGAGCAGATTCTCGACCGCCTCGAGCACGACGATCAGCGGACCCTTGTCGTCGAGAGCCCCGCGCCCGTAGACCACCCCGTCGGCGATGACACCGTCGAACGGAGGATGCGTCCACGCATCGCTCTCATCGACCGGCACGACGTCGTAGTGCGCCATCAGCACGACCGGGCCATCGGCTCCGGCATCTCTCCCAGACCAGTGGAAGAGCAGACCGAAATCGGTATGCCGTTCGAGCGTCAGGTGCTCCTGGACGAGCGGATAGAGGTCGTCGATCAACGCGACGAAGGCCTCGAACGGCTCGGATCCGCGTTCGTCCAGCTCGGCCGACACTGTCGGGAGCTGGATCATCTGCGAGAGCCGTTCGGCGATTCCCGGTCGAGGTTCTGTCACGTCGGCCATCGTATCGCCGGGCCGCTCATCGGCTGCCGACCGCGTTCCGGGCGCAGTTCGTGCCGCGCGGCACGGGGCGGAGCGGCACGAACCACGACCGGAACGGCTTACGGCCGTCACTCGGGACGACGGCACCGCGAGACAATGGAAGGATGAGCCTGTTCGCCCTGGCACCCAAGCGCGGTCCGCGCTGGCACCTCGCGACCCAGGCGGCTCTGGGCATCGCGGTGCCGATCGCCGTCATGACTCTGCTCGGCCAGCCGTCGCTCGGCTACATCGCGGCGTCGGGTGCGTTCACGGTGCTGTTCGCCGGCTCCACCCCGGTGATCGATCGTGCGAGGATCCTGCCCTTCGTCGCCGCGGGGCTGATCGCCAGCGCCGCGCTCGGAGTCGCTGCGTCGGCCAACCCGTGGCTCGTGAGCATCGGCGTCGTGATCGTCGCGGTCGTCAGCGCGGCTCTGTCGTTCGGCTTCCGGCTCGGCCCACCGGGGCCCCTCTTCTTCGTGCTGGTCTTCGGCCTCTCGGCCCATGTGATCGTCAGCTCACCGATCGAACCGATCGTCTACGTCGCCGCGCTCGCGGCCGGGTGCGTGTTCTCCTATCTGATCGCGATGGCGCCGCTTCTGCTCCCTCGCGCGCGGTCGGTCTCGGCCCGGCCACTGAGTGAGCTCCTGCCGGGGCCCGCGTTCACGGCCGATTCGCGCATGCTGGTCGTCCGGGTCGCCCTCGTCGCTGTCATCGGCGTTCTGCTGGGTCTGATGATCGATCCGACGCGGACGTACTGGATCGTCGGATCGGCGGTCGCGGTGATCGGCGTCGCGGCAGCCCGCCGCGCCGCGGTGCAGCGCGGACTGCACCGTATGCTCGGGACCGTCGTCGGCGCGGGTGTCTACGCGCTGCTCGCCCTGCTGCATCCGTCCGGTCTCTGGCTGGCGCTGCTTCTGGGCGCCCTGCAGTTCGTGATCGAGCTCGTCGTGGTGCGCCACTACGCTCTCGCGCTCGTCTTCATCACGCCGCTCGTGCTGCTGCTGACGGGTGCGGCGACCGGCGAGATCGGTTCGATGGACGTCGCGTGGGAGCGGATCGTCGACACGCTCGTCGGTGCTGCGCTCGGTGCGCTCTCAGGCCTGCTGCATCCTCGGGCCACGACGCCTCGCACCTGACTCTCGGCGACCGCGTTCGGGAACACGGCGGGCCGGCGCCTGGTTGCACATCGAGAGCCGAGAGGAGAGCGATGGAACTCACGCTGGTCACCTCCGCATTCTGCGGAGCCTGCTCTCGAACCCGCGCGGTCGTGGCAGATGCGGTGCGCTACCTTCCCGATGCGACCGTCACCGAGATCGACGTCGCCTCGGCACCGGATGCGGCGGAGGCACTCGACATCCGCTTCACACCCACGGTCATCATCCGCGATGCCTCAGGCGCGGAGGTGTTCCGAGCAGAAGGCGTGCCGACGGTTCCGCAGGTGCTGACGGCCGCGGTGAAGGCGCTCCCCGACTGATCGCCGACGTCGCTCTTGCGGATGTCCGACCCCCGGCGCAGAATGAGCCGCAGCAGGGCCGACGGCGGCCCCGCCTGACATCTCTGGGGGCAGTCATGGCCACACTCAATCCGTATCTCTCGTTCCGCACCGAAGCGCGACAGGCGATGGAGTTCTATCAGGGCATCCTCGGCGGCGACCTCGAGATCAACGTGTTCGGCGAGTTCCCCGACATGGTGCAGGGCCCCGATCAGCACGACCTCGTGATGCACGCGCAGCTCACCACACCCGACGGCCTGGTGCTCATGGCGTCAGACACCCCCGACGGCATCCCGTTCGAGCCGCCGCAGGGATTCTCGGTCTCGCTCAGCGGAAACTCGCAGGACAAGACGCAGCAGGTGTGGGACGCCCTCTCTGACGGCGCGGCGATCACCATGCCGCTCGACACTCCCCCGTGGGGCGGCACCTTCGGGATGCTCGTCGACCGGTTCGGAGTGCCGTGGATGCTGCACGGCGACCCCGAGTGACTCGACGCGGGTCAGACGGCTGTACTCAGCGCAGGGCCTTCGCCTCGATGAACGCGCGGAGCTCCTGCTCATCGTCTGCCATCTCGGTGCGGCGCTGAGGAGCATCGAGCATGGCGCGCAGCTCAGACGAGTACTCGAGCTCGACGCCGATCGCCTCGCGGATCGTCTCGGCGAACTTCTGCGGCTTCGCAGTCTCGAGCACGAGCATCGGCACACCCGGTTCGATGTTCTCGCGAGCGACCTTGACCCCGTCGGCGGTGTGCGGGTCGATGATGTCGCCCGTCGCCTCGTAGACCGCCTTGATCGTCGCAAGCCGGTCGGCGTGCGTCGAGGTGCCGCTGACGATACCGAACTCGTCGATGAAACGAGCGAGATCGGCGGTGAAATCGAACGAGCCCTGAGCGTCGAGATCCTGCCAGGCCTTCACCACGCGGGTCGCGTCGCGCCCGACGAGCTCGAAGATGAAGCGCTCGAGGTTCGAGGCCTTCGAGATGTCCATCGACGGGCTCGAGGTCGCGAGCGTCTGCGCTGCGCTCCGAGGCCGGTAGACACCCGTGCGGAAGAACTCGTCGAGCACGTTGTTCTCGTTGGCGGCGAGCACGAGGCGACGGATCGGCAGTCCCATCTCCTTCGCGAAGAAGCCCGAGAGGATGTTTCCGAAGTTCCCGGACGGCACGGTGAAGGACACCTCGGTCCATCCGCCGGCGTCCGTCGCGCGCAGCCATGCCCAGAAGTAGTAGACGACCTGCGCGGTGATGCGCGCGAGGTTGATGGAGTTCACCGCACCGAGGTTCTGGGCACGCTTGAAGTCGAGATCGCCCGCGAGCGACTTGACGAGGTTCTGGCAGTCGTCGAACACGCCGTCGACCACGATGTTGTGGATGTTCTCGTCATCGAGCGAGAACATCTGCGCCCGCTGGAATGCGCTCATGCGTCCCTTCGGGGAGAGCATGAAGACCGAGATGCGGTCCTTGCCGCGAAGCGCGTGCTCGGCGGCGGACCCGGTGTCTCCGGAGGTCGCGCCGAGGATGTTGAGGACCGAGCCCTTGCGCTCCAGCGCGTATTCGACGACCTGGCCGAGGAACTGCATGGCCATGTCCTTGAAGGCCAGCGTCGGCCCCTCGGAGAGACCCACGAGGGTGAGGTCGTCGTCGATCGAACGCAGCGGCACGACCTCTTCGGGGAACGGCTCGTAGGCGGCCTCGGTCATGCGGGCGAGGTCGGCCCGGGGAATGTCCGTGGCGAAGAGCCCCAGTACCTCCGTCGCGAGCTGCGGGTACGTCAGCGCCCGCCAGCGCTCGAGCGTCTCTCCGTCGACCGTGGGCATGGTCTCGGGCACGGCCAGTCCGCCGTCGGGCGCGAGCCCCTCGAGCAGGGTCTCGCAGTACGGCAGCGGCTGCATGCCGCCTCGGGTGGAGATGTACTGCACGGGAGCTCCTCGGTTCGGGATCGTCACGGGGCTTCCATTCTCGCAGGTGGCCGTGGAGTGATTGCACTGCCGCGACCCACTCTCACGACATAGCGCGTTCGTCGCGCGGAGGCAATGGTATTCCCCTGTGAACTCGGATCTCTTAGCGTGGACCCCATCAACAGAACAGGAGCCCTCATGACTGCGAAGACCCATACCGCGCATGACCACAAGCCCGCGGACGGCCAGGCTCCCATGACAGCTGCCACGCCGGCCGAACCCCTCTACGAACGTGTCGACCTCGATCGATATGTCGTGCTCCACGAAGGTCCGATCGGTTACGTCGAGCACGTGCATCCGGTCTTCGTCTGCTACGTGGGCCATCCCTATCATCACGCCGACGAGATCGCTCAGGTGCACGACTTCCACGACGCTGTGCGGACCGTCCTGCACCGCGCCGTCTCGAAGCGACGCGCCCAGTGAGCCGCGAGATCTGGCCCGGTTCCCCCTACCCGCTCGGTGCGACCTTCGACGGGCAGGGCGCGAACTTCGCCCTGTTCAGCGAGGGCGCCGAGAAGGTCGAGCTGTGCCTCTTCGATGACGAGGGCAACGAGGAGCGCGTTCCGCTCGAAGAGGTCGACGCCCATGTGTGGCACGGCTATCTGCCCTCGGTGCAGCCGGGCCAGCTGTACGGATACCGCGTGCACGGCGCCTACGACCCTGCCCAGGGGAAGCGGTTCAATCCGAACAAGCTCCTGCTCGACCCCTACGCGAAGTCGGTCGCTGGTCGGGTGGAGTGGGGACAGCCCCTGTTCGGCTACGACTTCGGCGACCCCGACTCCCGCAACGACGAGGACTCCGGCGCGACGATGGTGAAGGGCGTGGTCGTGAACCCGTTCTTCGAGTGGGCGGGCGACCGCCTGCCCAAGATCCCCTATGCGCAGACGGTGATCTACGAGGCGCACGTCAAGGGGCTCACGCAGCTGCACCCCGATGTCCCCGAGGAGATGCGCGGCACGTACGCGGCGATCGGTCACCCGTCGGTCATCGCGCATCTCGTGCATCTCGGAGTCACCGCCATCGAGCTGATGCCGGTGCATCAGTTCGTCTACGACTCGACCCTCGAGGAGAAGGGCCTCACGAACTACTGGGGCTACAACACCCTCGCCTTCTTCGCGCCGCACAACGACTACTCGTCCAGCGGGCAGCACGGTCAGCAGGTGCAGGAGTTCAAAGCCATGGTGCGCGCGCTCCACGCGGCGGGCATCGAGGTCATCCTCGACGTGGTCTACAACCACACCGCCGAGGGCAACCACATGGGGCCGATGCTCTCGCTGCGGGGCATCGACAACGAGGCCTACTACCGCCTCGAAGAGGACCGCCGCTACTACACCGACTACACCGGCACGGGGAACAGCCTCAACGCCGGCAACCCGCACGCGCTGCAGCTGATCATGGACTCGCTGCGGTACTGGGTCACCGAGATGCACGTCGACGGGTTCCGGTTCGACCTCGCCTCGACTCTCGCGCGCGAGTTCTACGACGTCGACCGACTCGCGGCCTTCTTCGAGCTCGTGCAGCAGGATCCGATCGTGTCGCAGGTGAAGCTGATCGCCGAGCCGTGGGACGTCGGTCCGGGCGGATACCAGGTGGGTAACTTCCCCCCGCAGTGGACGGAGTGGAACGGCAAGTACCGCGACACGGTGCGCGACTTCTGGCGCGGCGAGCCCCAGGCGCTCGGCGAGTTCGCCTCGCGTCTCACCGGCTCGGCCGACCTGTACGAGCACTCCGGTCGCCGCCCCGTGGCATCGATCAACTTCGTGACCGCACACGACGGCTTCACGCTTCGCGACCTCGTCTCGTACAACGAGAAGCACAACGCGGCCAACGGCGAGAACAACGCCGACGGCGAATCCCACAACCGCTCCGACAACAACGGCGCGGAGGGCCCCACCGACGACGAGGGCATCAACCGCATCCGCGCCAGGCAGCAGCGCAACTTCCTCGCCACTCTGCTGCTGTCGCAGGGCGTGCCGATGATCGCGCACGGCGACGAGCTCGGCCGCACCCAGGACGGCAACAACAACGGCTACGCACAGGACAACGAGCTCACCTGGGTGGACTGGGAATCGGCCGACCTGCCGCTCGTGGAGTTCACCGCGGCGGTGGCCCGGCTCCGCCGCGACCACCCGACGTTCCGACGGAGCCGCTTCTTCGACGGCCGTCCCGTGCGGTCGGAGGACGGCGAGCGCGTACCCGACGTCGTGTGGCTGCGTCCGGATGGCCGACGCATGCAACCGGAGGACTGGGACTCCGGCTTCGGTCTCGCGATCGGGGTCTTCCTGAACGGTCAGGGGATCCGCGAGAAGGACCGGCGCGGTCGGCCCGTCACCGACCAGAACTTCCTCGTCTACTTCAACAGCGGGACGGATGCCGTCGAGGTCGCGCTTCCGGACGAGCGGCACGGCCACGCGTGGGAGGTCATGATCGACACCGCGGGCGAGCGCGCAGACGGCGCGACACTGGATCCCGGTGCGTCTGTCTCGCTCGAGGCCCACTCGCTTCTCGTGCTGCGAGACGCCGACCGCACGGTGGTGTCGACGGACAACTCGGTCGAAGCCTCGCTGCGCATCCAGACCGAGCAGGGCGAGGCCCCGGCGCCGGCCCCCACCCCGGAGCTGCCTCGATGACGCATCGACCACTCTCGACCTATCGTCTGCAGATCCGCTCAGGCTTCACTCTCGACGACGCGGCTTCGATCACGACGTACCTCGCCGATCTCGGGGCGTCGTGGGCCTACCTGTCTCCTCTCCTCGCCGCAGTGCCCGGGTCGGACCATGGGTACGACGTCGTCGACCACTCCCGGGTGGACGATGACCGCGGCGGCCCCGAGGGACTGCAGCGATTCGCCGCCGCCGCCCGCGCCGCCGGACTCGGCATCCTCGTCGACATCGTGCCGAACCACGTCGGCGTGGCGGTTCCCCGCCACAACGTCTGGTGGTGGGATCTGCTGAGGCTCGGACGCTCGTCGCGTCATGCGGTGGCGTTCGACATCGACCGACGACTGTCGGAAGGCCGCGTGCGTCTGCCGATCCTGGGCTCGTCGCTCTCCGAGGTTCTCGAGTCCGGAGACATCGTCGTCGACACCACTCCCGCCGACGACGCCCCCGACGGAACACTGTCGTACTTCGACCACGTGCTGCCGTTGGCACCGGGCTCCGGTGAGTTCGCGGAAGACGTGCCTGCGCTCTTGGATGCGCAGCACTACGAGCTGCGGTTCTGGGAGGACCAGAACACCGACCTCGACTACCGACGCTTCTTCGCCGTGTCGGAGCTCGCCGGCATCCGCGTCGAGATCCCCGATGTGTTCGACGAGTCGCACGTGGAGATCGCACGGTGGATCACGGACGGGCTCGCCGACGGCTTGCGGGTCGACCATCCGGACGGGCTGACCGACCCCGGCGGCTATCTCGAGCGACTCGCAGACATCACCGGCGGCGCGTACACGGTCGTCGAGAAGATCCTCGAGCCCGGCGAGCAGCTGCCCTCGTGGTGGTGCACTGACGGCACGACCGGGTACGACGCGATGGGCGAGATCGACCGCGTCCTGATCGACGGCGAAGGAGTCGCGGCCCTCGACCGCCTCGATGCGCGGCTGCGCTCGGAGACCGGTCTGCCCGCGGCGGAGCCGTGGCACGACCTGATCCACACGACCAAGCGGATGATCGCGGATGAGCTGTTGCAGTCCGAGGTTCGCCGACTGGTGCGGGCGCTGCCGTTCGGCGTGGTCGGCGCCGAAGACGCGCTGGCCGAGATCGTCGCGAGCTTCCCCGTCTACAGGGCGTACCTGCCGGCGGGGCGCGAGCACCTGCAGCACGCGCTCGACGACGCCTCGCGCCGACGCCCCGACCTCGCAGCATCGATCGCCGAGCTGGCGCCACTGCTGCTCGACACGACTCTCGAGGTGTGTGAGCGATTCCCGCAGGTGACGGGCGCCGTCATGGCGAAGGGCGTCGAAGACACTGCGTTCTATCGCCACACCCGCCTCGGAACCCTGACAGAGGTCGGCGGCGACCCGTCGATCACCTCCGTCTCGATCGACGGGTTCCATGAGGCGCAGCGAGCACGACTGGCGTCGTGGCCGCACTCGCTCACGGTGCTGTCGACGCACGACACGAAGCGATCCGAAGACGTCCGTGCACGCCTCTCGGTGCTCGCCGAGGTTCCGGATCGCTGGGCCGAGGTGCTGACCGAGCTGCGGGCCGTCGCCTCGACCGGACACGGCCCCCTCGATTCGCTGCTCTGGCAGGCGGCGGTCGGAGCCTGGCCGATCTCATCCGAACGGCTGCTCGCATACGGCCTGAAGGCGGCGCGCGAGGCCGCGGAGTCGACCGGATGGCAGCATCCGGATCTGGAGTTCGAGAAGGGCATCGAGTCGATCGCGGAGGCCGCGAACGGAGGTGCCCGCACGATCCTCGAAGGGTTCGTGAGCGAGATCGTGGACCACGGCCGGGTGAACTCTCTGTCCGCGAAGCTCCTGCAGCTCGCCGCTCCCGGCGTGCCAGATGTCTATCAGGGCACCGAACTGTGGGATCACTCCCTCGTCGACCCCGACAATCGGCGGCCCGTGGACTTCGCTGAACGATCGGCGATGCTCCGGCGACTCGACGACGACGTCGCCCGCGGCGTCCTCCCCCCTGTCGACGACGCGGGTCTCGCGAAGATGCTCGTCACCTCTCGCACGCTGCGTCTGCGCCGCGACAACCGCGAGCTGTTCTACCGGTATCGCCCCGGTGGCGTCGCCGGAGAGGCATCGGATCATGCGGTCGCCATGGACCGGGGCGGCGTGCTCGCGGTCGCGACACGTCTGCCCGTAGGACTCAGCCGCCGCGGAGGCTGGGGCGACACCGTGCTGCTGCGCCGCGAGCTGCCCACTACCGACGCGATCACGGGGCGTCGGTTCGGGCGTGGGCCGATCCGTCTCGCAGACCTCCTCGACACGTATCCGGTCGCGCTCCTGGTGGACGAGCGATGATCTCGGTCTGGGCTCCACGTGTCGACACGGTGCGTCTGCGGCGTCTCACCCCCGCGTGCACGACGATCTCGGAACACGATCTCGATCCGACGGATGATGGATCGGGATGGTGGAGCACGGATGTGGCGATGGCCGAGGGCGAGCGCTACGGCTTCCTCCTCGGCGACAGCACCGAGCTGCGCCCCGACCCGCGCTCCCGCAGACAGCCTCGGGGCGTACACGGACCCTCGGCGCTCTTCGATCCCGCCCGCTTCGAGTGGAGCGACACCGACTGGCGCGGCCGGCCTCTCGACGGCGGGGTGATCTACGAGCTGCACGTCGGCACCTTCACGCCGGAGGGCACGCTCGACTCGCTCACCGGGCATCTCGATCACCTGGTCGAGCTCGGCATCACCCATGTCGAGCTTCTTCCGGTCAACGCGTTCAGCGGCGAGTGGAACTGGGGATACGACGGCGTGCTCTGGTATGCCGTGCACGAGGGGTACGGCGGCCCGGCCGCGTACCAGCGCTTCGTCGACGCCGCTCATGCACGCGGTATCGCCGTGATCCAGGACGTGGTCTACAACCACCTCGGCCCGAGCGGCAACTATCTGCCCGAGTTCGGCCCCTATCTGCGCGAGGGTCAGCACACGGCGTGGGGCGACTCTGTGAACCTCGATGAGCCGGCCGTACGTGAGTACATCATCGAGAACGCCCTGATGTGGCTGCGCGACTTCCACGTCGACGGTCTGCGTCTCGACGCCGTGCACGCACTGCACGACACGAGCACACCGCATCTCCTGCACGAGCTGTCCGAGCGAGTGGATGCACTGTCGCGCGAGCTCGATCGTCCTCTGAGCCTGATCGCCGAGTCTGATCTCAACGATCCCATCATGGTCCTTCCCCGGGAGGATGGAGGGCACGGTCTCACCGCTCAGTGGTCGGATGACTGGCACCATGCGGTGCACGTGGCGCTCACCGGCGAGACCGACGGGTACTACGCCGATTTCGCCGCACCGGATGCTGTCGCGAAGGTCACGCAGGGCGGATTCTTCCACGATGGCACGCATTCGTCGTTCCGCGGTCGAGCGCACGGTGCTCCGCTGCCGTCGAGCGTTCCCGCCTGGCGCCTGGTCACGTTCGCGCAGGATCACGACCAGGTCGGCAACCGCGCAGCAGGAGACCGGCTGACCGCGTCACTGTCGTCCGATCGGCTCGCCGTCGCCGCAGTGCTGACCCTGACCGCTCCCGGCACACCGATGCTGTTCATGGGCGAGGAGTGGGGCGCTTCGACTCCCTGGCAGTTCTTCACCTCTCACAAGGAACCCGAGCTCGCACGAGCCACGGCCGAGGGGAGGATCGCGGAGTTCGCGCGGATGGGATGGGACCCGGCCGCGGTGCCCGACCCTCAGGACCCAGCGACCTTCGAGCGATCGCAGCTGGACTGGAGTGAGCTCAGCACGCCGGAGCATGCCCGGATGCTCGATCTGTATCGACGACTGATCGCGCTGCGGCGCGACATGCCCGAACTCACCGACCCCGAGATGTCGCACAACGTCGTCTCGGTCTCGCATCTCGATGGCGCGCCCGAGCACCGGGCCTATCGCATCGAGCGGGGCGAGCTCGCCGTGGTCGTGAACCTCACCGCGGACGAGGTGGAGTTCGACCTGGGCCCCGATTCGCGGATCCTGCTCGAGACAGCGCCCGGCCGGATGATGGCGCGGACCATCGCGCTCCCGCCCGAGTCTGCGGCGATCGTCGCGCCGCCGCGCTGACTCCGCAGGCGGCGCCGAGCGCCATCGCGAAAGCATCAGTTCACCGTTTTCTGAATTCAGCTTTCTGTGTACTGTTGCATCGTGACCCTCACTGCCTCGCCCACCCACACCGCCGCCGTCGCCCGCCTCGGCCATGCACTGTCGGATGCGACGCGGGCAGCCATTCTGCTGGCGCTCCGAGAGGCACCCGCCTATCCCTCCGACCTCGCGGACGAGCTCGGGGTCAGCCGTCAGCTCCTCTCGAACCACCTCGCGTGCCTGCGTGGATGCGGCCTCGTCGAGAGCGTGCCCGACGGACGCCGCAGCCGCTATGCGCTCGCAGACCCGCACCTCGCCACCGCCCTCGACGAACTGATGCGCGTCATGCTGATCGTCGAACCCGACTGCTGCGACGGAGACGGGTGCACCTGCTGATGTCGGCGACCGCTCTCACCCCCGACCGGCGCGCGACGCTGCATCGCCGCATCCGGTTCATCGTGGCGTTCACGATCGTCTACAACGTGATCGAGGCCGTCGTCGCGATCGCCGCGGGATCGGCGGCATCGTCCGCCGCGCTGATCGGGTTCGGGCTCGACTCGACCATCGAGGTGCTGTCGGCCGCGGCGGTCGCCTGGCAGTTCACGCGGCGCGACCCCGAGCGCTGGGAGAAGCCCACACTGCGAGTCATCGCCGTGGCGTTCTTCGCCCTCGCGATCTACGTGGCACTGTCGTCGGCACTGTCGCTGCTCGGCGGTGATCGACCAGAGCACAGCACGGTCGGTCTCGTGCTGACCGCACTCAGTGTGGTCATCATGCCGCTGGTGTCGTTCGCCGAGCGACGGGCGGGAATCGAGGTGGGATCCGTCACGGCGGTCGCCGACTCGAAGCAGACGCTGATCTGCGCCTATCTGTCGGCCGCGGTGCTCGTCGGGCTGGCGCTCAACAGCCTGCTCGGCTGGTGGTGGGCCGATGCTGTCGCCGGCCTGGTGATCGCGATCTTCGCCGTTCGAGAGGGCCTCGAAGCCTGGAAGGGCGACGCCTGTGCGACCGCCGTCGGCATGATCCTGGAAGAGGAGCACGACGGTCATCGTCATCACGACGAGGCGCGTCATGAGCACTGAACTCCGAAGAACCTCAGCGAAGTTCTGACCCCGGCGTCACGTTCGGGGGTCTTCCGGGTCTTGCACATGAGACCCGAAGTCGGCCTGGGGGAACATGAGCCCGCTTCCGGTCTTGAGCCGCACTCTCCCCTTTGAGCGGCTCGCGGGTGGGGCACCTCCCACGGCCCCACCCGCCCTCTTGATCTTCAGGGACTCATCGCCTCCGGGGTCAGATCCAGCCGCGCTCCTCAGCCATCAGCACCGCCTGCTGCCGTGTGCCGACAGACAGCTTCGCGAGCACCGCGGAGATGTGGTTGCGCACCGTGCCGGGAGCGAGAGACAGCGCCCTCGCGATCTGGGTCGTGGTCTCGCCGCGGCGCCCTGCCCGCAGCACGTCCAGCTCACGATCGGTGAGGGGCGACCGCTCGTCACTCAGCGCGTCTGCCGCGATCTCGGGGTCGACATAGCGAGCTCCCGCCGCGACCCTGCGGATCACATCGGCGACCTGATCGGCGCCTCGGGATTTCGGCAGGAAACCGGCGACGCCTGATGCGAGCGCGCGCCGCAGCACCCCTGGGCGGGCGTGGCGGGTGACCACGACGCAGCGCGTGACGATGGCTCGGTTCAGCCTCTCGGCGACCTCGACGCCGTCGAGCCCCGGCATCTCGAGGTCCAACAGGCAGACGTCGGGCGTCAACGTGAGCGCAGCAGCGAGTGCCTGCTCCCCGTCCGCGCACTCGGCCACCACCTCGATGTCGCCCTCGAGTCGCAGCAATGCGGCGAGAGCCGACCGGATCATGCCCTCATCGTCGGCGAGAAGCACCCGGATCATCGCGCCCCCTCTCCGTCGGCAGGCTGTGTCTCAGACATGGGCACCGTCACCGAGACGATGAACTCGCCGGCATCCTCCCGGATCTCCAGGGTTCCGCGCGCCTCCGTGATGCGTCGCCGCACTCCGTCGAGTCCCGACCCCACCGGCTCGCCTCCCGCGCTGGGCGCCACATCGTTCGCGATCTCGTAGCGCCAGCCGTCGGGGCCCCGGCGGAGCGCGAGACGGGCGCGCCGTCCGGCGCCGTGCCGCAGGACATTGGTCGTCGTCTCTCTGATCACGGGCCCGAGCGCCGACGACGGCGCATCGTCGGCATCGGGCGCGATGTCGGCCTCGACATCGAGTCCGGCCGCGCTGAGAAGGTCTCGCGCATTCGCCACCTCGTCTCCGAGCGGCACCGAACGGAAGCGCGTCGCAAGGTCGCGAGTGCCCTGCCGAGCCTCGTCGACGCTGACCCTGGCCGCCTGCAGCTGCTCCAGAGCCGCATCGGGATCGATCCCCATGAGGCGCTCTGCCAGCTCGAGCTGCAACGCGATCACCTGCAGATGGTGCCCCTGCAGATCGTGCACATCTGTGGCCACGCGCAGACGCTCCTGTGTCGCTGCGAGGCGGGATTCCGATGCCCTGGCTCGATCGATGGTGACCAGCACATCCCACCACCAGAGGGAACTCACCGACATCGCCGGAACGAGGATCGCGTACAGCGTGGGGATCCATCCGGCGAGATCCAGGTCCGCAGCGCCCCTCGCCGTGTCGACGAAGGCGGCGAGCACGAGCAGCAGCGTGGTCAAGCCGACGATCCGCAGCCGGATGCCCTTGGGCCAGTTGAGCAGCGCCACCGACTGAGCGACGGGCATGAGTGCGAGCAGCCAGCTGTCGATCATCAGTCCGGCCATGGCTCCGTAGCCGACCGCTACAAGCAACGGCAGCCCGATGCGCGTCCAGGCGATGCCGGGCTCCGCATCGAGCCGGTGCCTGTACCCCGCGAGCAAGACCACGGTCGAGGCCCACCAGATGAGGCCACCCAGACCCACGACGAACGGAGCCGCCGCGGTGCTCGGCACGGCGAGCGCCTGCAGCGTCCAGACCAGCACCAGGAACAACTCGAAGAAGACCACGGCTGAGAATGTGTACCACCAGGTCGCGGTGATGCCCCGGGCGAGCTGACGCGCGCCGGGCGACGGGTCACCGGAGTGCTCGGCGACCGGAGAAGTGCTGCTCATGCCCCCAGAGTACGGGCGTGACACATGTCACGGATGCCGCGGGCGAACCACCCGGAAAGCAGTGACGCTCCGACACTGCCGCGGTTCGGCGAGAAGCGATGGACTGGATGCATCGCGACGGAGACACCGTCGCTCACACCAGCAGGAGCCACCCCATGAATCTCATCGAGACCTTCCAGGGCTTCGTCGCCCAGGTGCCCGAACTCGTCCAGCCACTCATCGTCGCCCTCGCAGGGGCGATCCCCTTCATCGAGGGCGAGGGTGCTGTGTCGATCGGCATCATCGGCGGCATCAACCCTGTCGTCGCGGCGATCGCGGCGATCATCGGCAACTTCCTCTGCGTCGCCGTGCTCGTCATCGCGAGCTCGGGGGCGCGCACCGCGATCGTGAACCGGTCGCGCAGCCGTCAGGCTGTGGCCGCCGGCGGTGGAGCCGTCGAGACGGTGCCTGCCGACTCCGCGGGTTCCGACCGTGGCGGCGCCCGCCGCGAGAAGTTCCAGCGGGCCTTCGAGCGCTACGGCGTGCCGGGAGTCAGCCTGCTCGGCCCGCTCCTGCTGCCGACGCACTTCACCGCCACGATGCTCGCTGCGTCGGGCGTCGGCAAGGTCCGCATCCTCATCTGGCAGGCAGTCGCGATCGTCGGCTGGACCACGGTCGTGGCTGTGATCGTCGGCGGCGCCGTCTACGCGATCCGCTGAGCCCCCGGGGGCGGATACACGGAAGCCCACCCGCAGAGTGCGGGTGGGCTTCCGTGCGTGACGAACGTCAGCGACGTGCGTCGCTCGACCGTCGCTGTGCGGCGATCCTTGTGGCCAGTCCGCCACCGACGATCAACGTGACTGCAAGAGCCAGGAATGCTGCACCGGACTCGCCTCCCGTCAGAGCCAGTTCACCGGGGACCGCGACCGGGGTCGGCGTCGTGACCGGAGTCGGGGTCGGGGTCGGCGGGGTCACCGGAGTCGGAGTCTCGGTGGGCGTCGGGGTCGGGGTCGGAGTCGGAGTGGGTGTCGGTGTCGGTGTAGGAGTCGGCGTCGGAGTCGGTGTCACGACCGGCACCCGGTTGGTGATGTTGGTGAGCGTGAGCTCGACACCGGCAGTCGTTTCCGGCGTCACCTCGTAGGTGCCGTCGCCGCCGTCGACGACGCCCTCACCGGCGATCGTCCATTCACCCCATGTGACTCCCTCGATCTCGGGCAGATCGATCTCCTCGACCACGAAGGTCGATCCGAGTGGCGCACGGGCGCTGAGCATCGACTCCCCCACGGAAACCGACATCGTGGCTGCCGGGGCATCCGAGCCCTTGACCGAGTACCGCACCGTATAGGTCGCGTCGCGAGCCGCATCAGCCTGCGGTCCCGTGATCTCCTTGGCGATCGAGAACGTCGTGTAGGCGATGCCGCTGCCGTCGCCACCTCCGGACTCGACGACCGTGTGAGTCGCGGATGTCTCGAAGGTGTCGACGATCGCGTGGTTGCCGAAGACGTCGCCCCCGTCAACGGGGCCGTCCGCCTGCGTGAAGTAGATCAGCTCGTAGGCGAACCCTCCGGCCGGCAGACCGGATGCCGCGAACTCGAACGAACGCCCGTCTTCTGCCAGATCGATCACGTAGGCCGAGGGATCGACCTCCCTCGCGTCTCCGACCAGTGCGCCGTTCACGACCGTGCGCTGAATCAGCTTCACGTCGCCGGTGTAGTGATGGCCCGTGAGTCCCGCGTCGAGAGTGTCCCTGATCGTGAAGGAGCCGTCGTGGACATAGCCGCTCGGAATCCCGACGACCCACTTCAACAGTCCGTCGGTCGCGGTCGCCCCGCCGTACTTGTAGGGCTCTTCCTGTTCCGTCGGGTCTTCGGGCACCACTCCCCCTTCACCCGGGAGGTCGACGATCTCGATCGTGTCGCCCAGGTCGAACTCGACCGTCTCGCTGGTCGTCGTCTGCGAGGCCCTCGCCTCCATCCAGAACGAGCCGCCGACCTCCTCGAGACCTTCGACTGCTTCGGTGAGAGTGCACACGATGTCGGGCCCCCCGCCCGCCGCCACGACACAGTTCGCCATGACCAGGCCCGTCACCGGATCTGAGATCGTGAACTCTCCCGCCGACTGCCGACTGAACTCGGCGGGGAGCGTCATCCCGAAGGTCTCCCCCGCCTGCGCTCCGGCCGGCACGGCCCACTCTCCCGAGATCCGAACGGTCTGCCACTGCACCAGCGGCCCGCCGCCGTTCTGATTCTCGAGCGACACACTGCCGATCGCCCCGGGATACGTCACGGTCGGAGCCGCGGTTGCGGGCACGACAGACCCCAGAAGGCCCGCCAGCGCCATGACCATCCCCACGATGATCGCCGCAATGCCCCGCTTTCGCGGGCTCACTCCCCCAGTTGTCGTCAACGGATTCATCATCTTCGTTCGTGCACGCACGAAACCACGCTCCCCAGCCATCGTCTTCCCCATCAGATTCGCGTCGCTCCCAGCACGACACTTCTAAGAGATCAGGAAAAGGACCCGGGATTACGCGGCAACCGGTATACAACTCCGAAATGCCGGCATGCGATGCTGGAGGACGAGCACGATGCTCGCTCGCGGGTCAGTGAAACGATGCGGCGCCAGAACGGGGATTCTGCGGGGCGCTCACGGTCGTTCGGCGCTGCACCGTCCGGAGCAAGGCAGACGCACCGGTGACGAGCACGAGCACGCCGATGGTGAGGATCATCAGAGTGTTGATCGTGACGGGTGTGAGGGTGAGCGCCCAGTCGGCGACGCCTGAGCGGCGATCGTCGTCGGCGATCAGCCACAGCGAGGTCGCTGCCACGGCGGCGAACAGGACGCCCCAGACGATGGCCGCCCAGCGCGTGCGCGGCGACGTGACTGCTTCGGCAGACATCGCGGATGCATCGGTCGCGGCTGCTGTGCCCGCTTCGGTAGTCGTCTGAGTGCTCATCGCTCGTCCTCTTCCTCAGCCTCGATGAGGGTGATGTTGATCTCGCCGCTGTCCTGATCGATGGTCACGCGCTGCAATGTCGTCGTCGGTGCGTTCTCGGCCGAGATCGTCTCGGCCACGACCGAGTCGCCGCCGCGTTCCGTCGCGGTCCATGTCCCGCTGTCGACGATCGTGCCGGTGTCGGCCTCGACGCGCGTCCAGCTCACGTCGGTGGTTCCGACGGTCGCGCGCAGCTGCAACTGCACACCGGGGTCGACCGTGATCCAGGTGTTGCCGGCTCCCTTCTCCACGACGATCGGCCGCGGAGTGTCCTGGTGCTGGTTGAGCGAGACATAGAGGTCGCCGAACGGCTGGCGCACGTGCGCTGCCTCGTTGTTCGAGATCGATGCCCAACCGACGCTCACGCCCTGGAGGGTCGAGAACCCGCCTGCGACCAGTCCCGCGACGAGCGTGAGCACGGTCGCGAAGGCGAGGAATCCGCTGCGCCGTCGAAGGGCACCTGCCACGATCATCCCGACCGCGAGCACGAGTGCGGCCGACAGCAGGCCGAGTGCACCGCCCACTGCGGCGTCACCGTTGCCGAGCCCGACCAGGGCGCCGACGACTATGGCGAGGCCGAGGACCGAGGCGACGATCGCGAAGCCGGCGCGCGGGCGGGAGGCGCGACGAATACGCCGGCGCTCCGCGGCCTCGGCGGCGAACACCGCGGCTTCCGCCTGACGCTCGCGTCTGACTTCGTCGCGGGCCATGCGTTCGGCATCCTGCTGCCGCCGACGCCACGCCTGATCCTGCTCCTTCCACGCCCGGTGCTGGGTTCGCCACGCGGCGACCTCGGCGGGGTCCTGCACCCCGGAGGGCAGCGGCGCGGGTGGAGCAGGCGGGACGTCATCGGTGAAGGCAGCGGGCATCGTGTACTCAGCGGCTGCGGATGTGGCATCCGTCCCCTCGGCGGTACCCGAACCGCCGAGGGGAACGGATGCCGCCGGGGCCGCCTGATCTGCGGAACCCACCGGCAGATCAGGCGCGGAAGCACCCGGGGTGCGGCTCGCAGCACGCACGATCAGGAAGAGCAGGCCACCCACGACGACCAGCCCGACGATCCAGCTGAACACCGCCAGCGCCGACCAGCTCTCGTATCCGAACCCGAACAGGCGTCCGGTGAGCGGAGCCGTCGGAATCAGCCCCACGATGGCCATGCCCAGAAGACCGAGCTGCACGGGCTGATAGTCCCGATGCAGCAGGTCGCGGACGTGGACCCGGCCGTCGAGATCCGGCAGCAGCGCCCACGCCAGGGCGTAGAGGAAGATCACGGGCAGGCCGAAGAGCGCTGCGACCACGAGCACGCCGCGCACGATCAGCGGGTCGATCCGCAGTCGGGCGGCGATGCCGGCGGCGACCCCGCCGAGCCAGCCGTCGGAGCGGGCTACGCCGAGGCCGGCGACCCATAGGAGGAAGCGCTCGGCGCCGTGCGGAACGGCCGGCCTCGGAGTGCTGGCCCGGTCGGCGGGAGGCGGTGGCGCAGTCGGAATCGTCATGCGTCAATCCTGTCTCCCCCGGTCGGACGCCCGCCATGGGGTGAACCCCTGAGCGGCCCCTGATTCTCGCCCGGGGAGGCCCCGGATCCGCGCGGCGGATGATTGGATGGCGACATGTCCTCTTTCGCGACCGCCTCTGCGCGACCCGCTCGCACCGCCGTGTCGTCGCGGGCAGGAGAACACCCCCGGCGCGAGCCGCGTCCGGCGCTGACGCGTGACCGCGACTGCCTGGTGGCCGGCGTCAGCTCAGGTCTCGCCCGTCACCTGGGCGTGCGGGTGTGGACGGTCCGCGCGCTCTTCATCGCCCTCACGATGTGCGGCGGAGCCGGCATCCTGCTGTACGCCTGGTGCTGGGCTTTCACGCCCTGGACGGACGGCGACGATACCCCGACGCGAAGGGTGCCGGTGGCCTGGATGCTGCTCGCGCCGGCAGCGATCGGCATGCTCGTCGTGCTCTTCTGGCGCGGAGGCAGCGACTGGCTCTCGGGAACGATCCCGTCGGATGCGGCGGCTGTGGTCGTCTTCGGCACCGTGGGGGCAGCGACCGGAGCCGGCCTCTGGGCGACTCTGATCGATCGCACCGACACGGCTCGCGGCCCCCGGCACACGATGCTGGTCAGGATCCTCTCGGTCGCGCTCCTCGCGATGCTGTTCGGTCTGCTCCTGACCCGGCCGGTCGGCAGCACCGGTGTCGCGCTCGTGCTGGTTCCGCTCGCCGGGATCCTCGCCGTGCTGCTGTCGACCCTGATTCCGCGGTGGCGCGAGCTGGCGGGTGAGCGTGTGCGGCGCATCCGCGAGGAACAGCGCAGCGAGATGGCCGCGCACCTGCACGACTCGGTGCTGCAGACGCTCGCGCTGATCCAGAACAGGGCGGGAGCGTCGAGCGAAGCGGCCCGGCTCGCGAGGGCGCAGGAGCGTGAGCTGCGGGCCTGGTTGTATGACGGCGATGCACCGGCCGACAGCGATCTGGCGACCGACCTGCGCGACTACGCCGGGGGCTTGGAGCTCGACTACCCCGTGCGGATCGAGGTGGTCTCGGCGGGCCTCTCTACGGAGCGCGCGAGCGGGGAACTCGCCGCGGCGGCGCGAGAGGCGATGCTGAACGCAGCACGGCACGCGACGGGCGAGGTCTCGGTCTATATCGAGGGCACCACGACCGACGTCGATGTGTTCGTGCGCGATCGAGGCCCCGGCTTCCGACTGGACGACGTGCCGAGCGATCGCCTGGGTGTGCGGGAATCGATCATCGGTCGGATGCGCAGAGCCGGAGGCTCAGGCTCCGTGCGCAGCGACGAGAGCGGCACCGAGGTGCATCTGCGACTGTCGACCGTGCCGCGAGGCGCGGCGAACCCGCAGGTGCCGAACGCGCAGGCGAACACGGATGGGGGCGAGGACGCTCGTGGCTGACAGCATCCGGATCGTGATCGTCGACGACCATTCGATCTTCCGCTCGGGGCTCCGCGCCGATCTCGACGCGAGCGTCGAGGTGGTCGGCGAGGCGGCCGACGTGCCGTCGGCGATCGCGATGATCCGCGAGACCGTGCCCGATGTCGTGCTGCTCGACGTGCACCTTCCCGGTGGCAGCGGCGACGACTCCACCGGCGGGGAGTCGGTGATCCGCGGCTCGCTGCCGACGACGTCCCGGTTCCTGGCCCTGAGCGTGTCGGATGCCGCAGCCGACGTCGTGCGAGTGATCCGCGCCGGAGCGCGAGGCTACATCACGAAGGGCTCATCCGGCGGCGAGGTCAGCCGCGCAGTGCATGCCGTCGCTGGCGGGGATGCGGTGTTCTCGCCGCGGCTCGCCGGGTTCGTCCTCGATGCGTTCGGCGCGGTCGCAGGTGAGATCGCCACGACGACGGACGAACTCGATCGGCTGTCGGCGCGCGAACAGGAGGTGATGCGGCTGATCGCCCGCGGATACGCCTACAAGGAGGTGGCCGCAGAGCTGTTCATCTCGATCAAGACGGTCGAGACGCACGTCTCATCGGTGCTGAGGAAGCTGCAGCTGTCATCGCGCCACGAGCTCACTGTCTGGGCATCGCAGCGCCGACTTCTCTAGGGTCGCGGCGGGTCCGGGGCGTTAGCGTGGAATGCATGAGGAACGCGCCGTCGACTGACCGAGCCAAGGCGTCGAACCCGACCCAGATTCGGGCGCAGACGTGGGTGTACGTGTGGCGAAGAACGCTGCAGGAGTTCCTTCGTGACGGGTGCGTCGATGCTGCCGGCGCGTTGACCTTCTTCGCGGTGCTGTCGATCTTTCCCGCCGGGCTGGCGATAGTGGCACTGGTCGGTGTCCTCGCCGACAGCGAGGCAGTCCTCGAGCGGCTGCTGTCACTTCTCGATGAGGTCGCCCCAGGAGCGGTGACGGACACTCTACGAATCCCGTTGACCGAAGTCGCCGGCGCATCGACCGCTGGCCTGACACTGATCGTCGCCATCGTGACCGCGGTGTGGTCGGCGTCGATCTATGTGGGCGCCTTCGGCCGAGTGCTCAACCGGATCCACGGCGTGCGAGAGGGGCGACCGTACTGGAAGCGCAAGCCCGCCCAGCTCGGAGTCACCATCTCCCTCCTCGTTCTCGCCTTGCTCGCGGTCAGCGCCGTCGTACTGTCTGGCCCGGTCGCCCGGGTCGTCGGCGATGCGCTCAACATCGGCAGCACCGCCCTGGACGCGTGGGACATCCTGAAGTGGCCACTTCTCGCAGCGGCGGTCGTCGCAATGATCACTGTGCTGTACAAGGGGACCTCCAATCTCGAGCAGCCCCCGCTCCGCTGGTTGAGTCTCGGAGCCCTCTTCGCCGTCATCGTGCTCGCGCTGGCGTCCACCGGACTCGTCATCTACGTCTCGAACTTCGCTGACTACAACCGAACCTTCGGCGCTCTGACAGGGGTGATCGTCTTCCTTCTCTGGTTGTTCATCATCAACCTGGCCCTGCTGCTCGGCGCGGAGTTCAATGCGGAACTCGAACGCGGAAGACAGCTGCAGGCCGGACAGAAGGCAGAACGATCGCTGCAACTGCCTCTGCGCGACACTACGGTGAGCGAGAGAACCGAGCACTCTCAGGAGATCACCGAAGAACGCGGAGCTCTCCTGCGGCGAGGGAGAACGCTGCCACCACGAACGGACACACTCTTCAGACGGGGCGCGCGGCTTCTCCGAGAGCTCAGGCGACGGTTGACGCGACGCCTGTAGTCATTACGCTGAGTGCGTGACGCTCATCGGCTCCACGCGGTCCGCTGCCATGATCGTCGCTGGACGATGAGAGACAAGGAGTACCGCCCGATCTTCGACGCGGTTCAGGATCTCCATGATCGCCGCGTCTGCCTCAGGGTCCAATGACGCTGTCGCCTCGTCGAGCACGAGCACGCGCGGGTCACGCAGAAGCGCTCGGGCTATCGCGACACGCGCGCGCTGACCTCCGGACAGCCCCGAACCGTGCTCCCCTACCGGCGTATCGAGCCCCCGGGGCAGAAGGGTCTCCGGATGCAGGAGGCCGGCCGCCCGTGCAGCGGTGTCGATCATGCCCTCTGTCGCCTCGGGGTCGCCGAGGACGATATTCGAGCGAATCGTTCCGCGCAGCATCGGTGACGACTGAGGGACCACCGCGATGCGGGACCTGAGTGCATCGTCCGGAAGGTCGCGCAGGTCGACGCCGTCGACCCGGATGCTTCCCGTGTCCGGATCCCAGAGGCGCTGGGCGAGCCGGACTGCCGTGGACTTGCCTGCGCCGGAGGGGCCGGTGAGTGCGACGGTCTCGCCGCGGCGCACATGCAGGTTCATCTCGTCGAGCACTGTCTGTCGCTCGTCGTAGGAGAAAGAGACTCGATCGAACACGAGTCCCGTCTCCGGCACCGTGCTGGACCGCGCCGCCCGGTCCACGACGGCAGGCGGCTCCGCGAGCACCACGGAGATGCGCTCCGCCGCCGCGCGAAGCGTCCCGGCGCTGCGGAGAAGATCGGCGATCTGCGAAGCAGGAGCGAGGCCGGCGACCGCGACGGTGACCGCCAGCGGAATATCGGACGTGGCGATCGCGGAGCTGTCGAGGACGACGATGAGGATCGCTCCCAGTGTCGCCAGAGCGAGCGTCATATCGGCGACACCGCGCTCCGCCCCCAGACGCACGGCTTCGCGCACTTGAAGTCGGGCCAGCGCTCTCGTGTCGGCAGCGAGACGATCGGCCTGGACCTCAAAAGCCCCGGCACCGAGCAGCTCTCGGAGGCCCCGCACGCTGTCGAGCAGATCGGCACGAAGCGTGGCTGCGCCGGCAGCCATGGCATCGCTGTCACGTCGAGCACGTCGAGCGGTGATCAGCGGGACCACGACGCCGACGACGAGCAGCGGGGGCCATACCCACAGCAGCATCGGGCTGATCGCCGAGGACACCGCGACGCTCGCCGAGAGGATGAGCACTGCGCTCAGGGTCTGCGCCGCGGTGTGGGCGTAGAGCCACTCGAGAGTCTCGATGTCACCCATCACTGTGGTCGCGAGGTCTCCCGTGCGGCGGCGGGAGCGCATCGGCAAGGCACGACGGAGCGCATCGAACACGCGCGACCGCAGATCCCCGATGATCCGATACGCCAGATCGTGCGAGACCCAGGATTCCCGCCACGCCGTCAACGCGGCGGTCACTCCGAGGCCTATCAGCGCCAGGAAGGCGAAGCTCGGAACCGGTGCGTCTGCGACGACTCGTCCCACCACGATGGCCAGGCCCAGGGCGATCGCGAGCAGCGTCACCTGCGTGACCACGCTCCATAGGACGGTCTCGATGAAGAGTCCGCGGCGCGATGCCACGGTGGGCAGCATTCGAAAGACCGTCTTCATCGCACGCCCTGTCCGGCGACCACGCCGACCGGAGGCGGCCCGTCATCGCGCGCCTGGAGTCGGCCGCCCTGCAGCACGATCCACCGGTCAGCATGCACGCAGGCGCTCTCCCGATGAGCGATCAGGATGACCGTGCGATCGGATGCCGCCGCCGCGACGCCGTCCATGACCCGCTGCTCGGTGTCGACATCGAGAGCCGAGGTCACTTCGTCGAGCACGAGCAGAGGCGCCGACGACAGCAGGGCTCGAGCGATCGCGAGGCGCTGCCGCTGCCCGCCCGAGAGCTGCTCGCCGTTCTCGGCGAGCACGGTGTCATAGCCATCGGGCAGCGCTGTGATGACGTCGTGGATGTCGGCCGCCTGCGCGGCCGACACGATCTCCGCGTCACCGACGTCGGGCCTGTACAGCCGCAGATTGTCGCGCACCGTCCAGGCGAACAGCACCGGGTCCTGCGGAACCACCACGACGGTTCGGCTGCGCGCCCTGGCTGTGTACTCCCGCAGATCGACACCGTCTATGCGGATCCGTCCCGATTCCGGGTCCATCTCGCGTTCGAGCAGTCGGGCGAGGGAACTCTTGCCCGACCCGGACGGGCCCAGCACTGCGAGCGTCTGCCCACCTCCGATGTGCAGATCGATTCCCCGCAGCCCGCTGTCGGTGGCGGGATAGCAGTAGCCAAGATCGTCGATGTCGACTCGCCCCCTGCGGGCAGGTTCATCGCATTCGCCGTTCTCACTGATCGCAGGCGTGAGGGAGAGCAGGCGGTCGAGACCGTCGACGGCGCTGAGACCGAGATACCCGGCATGCCATTGTGCACCGAGCTCCTGCACCGGGCGGAAGCACTCGCGAGCCAGGAGCAGGACCGTGACGATCGTCGCAGCGGACGTACTGCCGTCGATCACCGCCACGAACGCCGCGAACACCGCGAGAATGACCCCCAGGTGCATCGCCAGGGCGCTGACCGCTGTCTCGACCAGAGACAGTCGCAGCTGCGTCATGGTCGAACGGCGAAGGCCCTCCGCGTCCACCGCAAGTCGCTCTGCGGTGCGTCCCGAGGCACCGAACGCCCGCAGAAGCGGGATGTTCTGCAGTGCCTCGACGTAGTCGGAGGAGAGTCGACTGAACCGCTCCCACCGAGCCCGGCCGTTCCTCAGCAGCAGCGCATCCCAGGCGCGAGGAGCGATCACGGCGACTGCGGCGGAAGCAGCAAGGGCGAGTCCGGCCGACGGCGACACCCTCGCTGCGATGATCACCACGCTGGCCGGCACGATGAGCACGACGAGAAGCTGGGGAAGATAGCGCGTGTAGTAGGCGTCGAGGCCGTCGACGCCGTCGATCACCGTCGCTGTCAGCACACCCGAGTCTCGCTCGGCGACAGGTACCGCCGCGAGCTGACCGACGAGCCGTCGGCGCAGCGCGATGCGCACAGATGCTCCGAGCCGGATGGAAAGAGGCTCTCGCGCCGAGAGCGCAATCCCGCGCAGAAGCGTGACCCCGGCCAGGATCGCCAGTAGCGGCAGCACCTCGCCTCTCCCCCGCACGAGGTCCACGATCGCCGACGACACCGTGAGCGCGAACGCCACATGGAACGCGGAGATGAGCAGCCCGACGACGGCGAGCGCGAGGATCGCTCCGGGCACGGCGCCGGCGAGCTGCAGGAGTCGTCGGTGGATCATCGCTCAGAACTCGTCGGGGTACAGCGCCTCGGCGATCTGTCGTACGACTTCGATGTTCCCGAGCGTTCCGGGGAACATGTCGGCACTGGACACCGCGATCAGCCGGCCGTCACGCACTGCTGGCATGTCCGGGAAGGTGGAGGTGAGGTATTCCCGAGTGGCGGCCTCGTGGGCGTCGTCGTAGACGGAGAACACCAGGGCATCCGGCTCCTCTGCCGCGAGCGACTCGGGAGATACGGTGGCGGCGAAGAATCCTGCGAAGGCAGGCTGCTCCGGGGTGAAGATGCCGTCTGCCCCGGCCGATCGGAGGATGTCGTACTCGATTCCCGCTCCGATGCCCTGCAGAGTGGAACCCTCGACGTACACCTGCGCGACACGCAGCTTGTCGACGTCCGACACCGCCGCCGAGACGGCCTCCAGATCGGCTTCGCTCTCGGCGATGAGGTCGGCGGCGGCGTCCTCGACACCGAAGACCGTGCCGAGGTTCTCGAGGTCGAGGAAGAGATCAGTCACCTCGCCGTCCATCCGGCGCTCCTTGCAGCCGCCGGCGGCGACGTACACGGCGGCGCCGGCCTGCTCGAGTTGCTCGATGCTCGCGAACCCCTGCTCGGCGGTGAACTCGTAGGTCGTGGGCGAGTAGACGAAGTCGGGCTCGACCGAGAGCAGGTCTTCACGACTGGGCGGCATAGCGCCTCCGACGACCGGGACATCCTCGACCAGTGCGGCGACGTCATCCGGAAGCGCCTGCGCAGTGGACTGAGCCTGGCCCACCAGCCGATCGGCGAGACCCAGACGCAGAAGCAGTTCGGTCTGCGCGGGGTGCAATCCCACGACTGCTTCGGGCGGGCCGTCGAGCACGATCTCTCGCTCGCAGTTCGCGACTGTGATCATGTGATCGGTGTCTGCGGTGTCGGTGGTGTCGGCGGTCACCGATGTGCCGCATCCGGTGAGGATCAGCGCTCCCGCCGAGAGGGCGGCGAAGGCCGCGAAGGTGGCGCGCAGACGAGTGCGTGTGGGGTCAGTCATGAGTCGATGCTGCTTTCTGTTCGAGTCGGTGAGGAGTGGGGCCTGTGGAACGAGGAACGGATGACCCGCCGAGGCGACGGAAGGCGAAGACAGGTGCGATGTCGTCTGCGAAGACGCGGACATCCACTCCGAAGACGGTGCGGATCAGTTCAGGGGTGAAGACAGCGGCAGGGGTTCCTTCCGCCGCGATCCGCCCTCCCGCGAGAACGACGACACGGTCGCAGTACTGGCTGGCGAGGTTGATGTCGTGGAGCGCGGCGATCACCGTGCGGCCCAGGCTGCGCACGGTGCTCATCAGTTCGTGCTGGTGGCTGATGTCGAGATGGTTGCTGGGCTCGTCGAGCACGAGCACGGGGCTCTGCTGGGCCAGGGCGCGCGCCAGCATGACGCGCTGCCGCTGTCCGCCTGAGAGCGTCGCCACCATCCGGTCGCGGAGGTCGGAGATCTCCGCCCGTTGCATCGCGTCGGCGACGATGAGAAGGTCCTCCGCAGAGTCGCGACCGAACGACGCGTGGTGCGGGGCCCTGCCCAGCAGAACGGTCTCCTCGACGCTGAGATCGAAGTCGGTCGGCGCGTCCTGAAGCATCACTGCGACCGCTTTGGCCGCCTGCCGGCCCGTGAGCGACCGCAGATCATCGCCGTCGAGCCGCACGACACCGTGTCGTGGTTTCACCGCGCGGTAGAGGGTGCGGAGCAACGACGACTTCCCACTGCCGTTGGGACCGAGGAGCCCCACCACTTCTCCTGAGTTCACCGTGAGCGACGCCCCGCTGACGACGTCGCGGCCGCCGAGGGTGACGGTGATTCCTTCGATGTCGACCCTCATCTGCCGAACCCGGCTCGTTCAGCTCCGCTGCGGCGCATCAGCCACAGGAAGAAGGGAGCGCCGACGAAGGCGGTGAGAATCCCCAGAGGGATCTCCGTCGGTGACGCGACGGTGCGGGCGAGGAGATCAGCGCTCATGAGGAAGGCAGCACCGCCGAGCATCGTCACCGGGATCAGGCGACGATGGTCCGCGCCGACGGCGATCCTCGCGACGTGGGGGATGACGAGCCCGACGAACCCGATACCCCCCGCGACCGACACCACGGCACCGGTCAGCAGCGAGGCGATGACCAGCAGCAGCCCTCGCAGCGCAGTGGCGTTCACCCCCAAGGACGCGGCCGACTCATCGCCCGTCAGGAGGGCATTCAATGATCGGGACAGCAGCATGGCGACCACGCCGGCGATCACCAGCGCCACAGCGGGGCCGATCAGGCTGGACATGGTTGCGGCCGACACACTGCCGAGCAGGAAGAACAGCACGCTCACCACGTTCTGTGCGTCGGTCGAGATCGTCAGATAGCTCGTCATTGCGCTCAGCAATGTGCCGAGAGCCACACCGGCGAGGATCATCCGGGTCGGGGACAAAGCTCCGTCTTTGCGCGCCAGTGCCCATACGCAGGCGCAGGCCACGAGAGCTCCGACGAAGGCGGCGACGTTCATCGACAGTCCGCCCAGCGCCGCAGAGCCGAGCACGATGACCGACACGGCACCGACGCTCGCGCCGGAAGAGACGCCGAGGATGTAGGGCTCTGCGAGCGGGTTGCGCACAGTCACCTGCATGAGCGCTCCGGCGAGCGCGAGGCCGGCGCCTGCGAGCGCGGCCAGAAGCGCCCTCGGGAGTCGGAACTGCCAGACTGCCTGGTCCTGCAGCGTGGTCAACGACCCATCCGCCATCCAGGGCATCCCTGGGACGAGGTGTCCGAGGACGATCTGTGCCGCTTCGACCGGATGCACCTGCACAGACCCGATGGCACCGGAGAGCACGATCAAGACGATGATCGCGATCGTCAGCACGAGGCACAGCAATGACGCGCGACGCGGCAGCTGACGTCGCGAACCGACGGAATTCGGGCCGGCGGCTTCGTCGCGCACCGGCGGCAGAGAAAGAGAGGGGCGAGGCACAGCGCTCACATTAGTGAGAACGATAATCATTAGCAAAAGGACGGCCTCCCTCCTGTCGCGCGAGGAGGGGCAGCGGATGATTCCACCGCCGCCCCCTCGCATCAGGCTCAACCCTGGCGCCCCTTGAAGCGCGGGTTGAGCTTGTTGATCACGAAAACCCTGCCTCGGCGGCGCACGACCTGGGCGCCCGGCTGATCCTTCAGCGATTTGAGCGATGCGCGAACCTTCATGTCACACTCCTTATTGAGAACTCTTCTCATTAACAGACTAGGGTGAGACGGAGATTCGGTCAAAGAAGGAGAGCAGGTCGTTCGTGGACAACAGCAATCCCCTCGTCGTCGTCGGAGTATGCGCGCCCGAGAGGCAGTCCTATGCTGCCCACCTCGCCCGCGCGACCGGTGGTCGCCTGATCTCCCTGATCGAGCGGATGCCGCCGCAGGCGCAACGGTCGATCTCGGTCTCGCCCGAACATCCCTCAGTGGCACGAATGCCATCCAGCACCGTGGCGGACGTCGCGAACGGACTGGATCTGCTCCACCTCGACCTGGCCAACGACCCACAGTCCTCGGTCATCTGCGTCGTGGATGCACTGCACATGTCGCATGACCTCCGCGACGGTGAGCCCCTCATGGAGATTGTCGGCGAGGGTGATGACAGAGGTGACTTCGGCTCGCGCGCACGCCGCGCGGCGTCATACCTGGAAGTCGCGAGCCTGATCTGCTTCGTGAACTGGGAGCCCATCCCCACGGCTGAGCTGTCACTCCTCATGGCGATCGCCTCACATCTCAATCCCACGGCGCGCGTTCGGCTGTCGCGAGGTCCCGGAGAGGATCTTCGCGCGCTGCGCGCTTCTCCGCAGGATCCGAGGCCATTGCTCGAGCGAGCCGGCTGGGTTCATTCCCTGAATGACGAGCACGACCCGCATATGACCGATTCCCGAGTGGCGACGCTGCGCTACGACCAGCCGCGTCCGTTCCACCCGGGCCGGCTCACCCAGGCGCTCGACGACATCGACTCCGGCCGACTCGGCACCGTGCTCCGGTCGGCGGGCTTCTGCCGTCTCGCCACTCGCGCCGGCGTCCTCGCCCGTTGGGATCAAGTCGGCTCGGCGATGTGGATCGACCCGCTCTCGTCTGAGCTCGAGGCCGCGACGACGGCGCAGGATCTCGCGTTCACCGGCGTCGATCTCGACCAGCACGGGATCCGAAGCGCTCTCGACGCCGCAGCTGTGACCGACGATGAGCTCACGGCGGGTCCCGCGGCGTGGCGACGATTCGCCGACCCGCTTCCCGCCTGGCCCGTCGACGTCGAGGAGCTGCCATGAACGCTCATCCTCGCACGGCACGCGTGTGACACCCGGCATCCGCTCTACTGAGCCGACGGCACACCGCGCACAGCCAGCTCTGCGACGGGTCAACTGTCGACGCGGACTCGCCCCTCGAGCAGGGGAATCACATGCTCGGCATCCCCGATGACTGCGGGATCGTGCGAGACGCAGACGACCGCGACACCGCGCGCCGCCTCATCGCGCAGCACCTGCCGGATGCGGAGTCCGCTCGCCGCATCCAGACCCGTCGTGGGTTCGTCGAGCAGCAGCAGGTCGGCGTCGCGTGCAAGTCCCTGGGCGAGCAGGGCGCGCTGCTGCTGGCCACCTGAGAGAGACGCGAACGGATGCCGCGCAAGCGCGCCGATGTCCAGTCGATCCATCGATCGCTCGACGAGCTCGCGCGCCGTGGCGTCCATTCGTCGCCACAGTCCGAGCCGACCCCATGCGCCGACGCTCACGACGTCTCTCACCGACACCGGCAGCCCTTGCGGGATCGCCGCTCGTTGCGGCACGAAGGCGACGGCCCCGCTGACGTTCCGCTCTCCGTCGTGCTCTCGCGTGCCGGCGAGGACCTCGAGCAGCGTCGACTTTCCGGCTCCGTTCGGGCCGGTGATCACGGTCACGGTCGCCGAGGGGATGTCGACATCGACGCCCGCCAGTGCGGCGCGACCGTCGAAGGAGACGTGGATGCCCGCCAGGCGTGCGGCCACAGTCTGGGCCGATCCGAGAAAAGTCATGACTTCACTTTATGAGTTTGATAATCATTCTCACAAACCTCTAGGCTCGCAGATTGTGACTGTTCATCCGGCCGGAGTTCTCGACCCGTTCGCCCTCGACTTCCTGCAGCGCGGGATGCTCGGCGGTGCGCTCGTCGCGATCCTCTGCGCCATCGTCGGCACGTGGGTCGTCATCCGCGGAATGGCATTCCTCGGCGAAGCCCTGGCGCACGGAATGCTCCCTGGCGTCGCCCTTGCCACCGTGCTCTCGCTGCCGGTTCTCGTCGGCGGAGCCCTCAGCGCCATCGCCATGAGCTTGGGAATCGGCGCGCTGCAGCGCCGCGCACGTCTCTCGTACGACACCAGCATCGGACTCCTGTTCGTGTCGATGCTGGCGCTGGGGGTCATCATCATCTCCCACTCCGGCAGCTTCGCCACCGATGCGACCGCCATCCTGTTCGGCGACATCCTCGCGATCAGCTCCGGCGACCTCGTGCTGCTCGCCATCGCCGCCGCGGTCGGGCTGATCGTCGCCGCGCTGTTCCACCGCTCGTTCGTGGCGTTGTCCCTCGATGCACGCATCGCGTCGGTGCTGGGGCTGCGCCCGCAGATCGCACAGGCCGCGCTCGTCGGTCTCGTGACACTCGCCGTCGTCGCGTCCTACCAGGCGGTCGGCTCGATGCTCGTCGTCGGCCTGCTGCTCGCCCCGTCCGTCGCCGCCGGCCATTGGACCACCCGCATACCGACCCGCATGGCGCTGGCCGCAGCCTTCGGCGTGGCCGCAGTGTTCCTCGGCCTTCTTGCGTCCTGGTATGCCGCGACGGCAGCCGGCGCCTCCGTCGCGGCATCCGCGATCCTGCTCGCCTGCCTCTCGTGGATGGTGCGCACAGCCCTCGACTCTCGCGTGGCCCTGACGCAACGCGTCTGACCCCGCTGTCGCAACGACGCGACCTCTCGCACGACACACGACAAGGAAGGACCCCGTGCGCTCTCGCATCACTCTGCTCGCCCTCACCGGCGCTCTCACGGTCGCTCTCGCCGCCTGCAGCACCACCCCCACCGAGCCCTCCTCGGCTGAACCCGCGGACGACGGTCACGGCGACATCGCCGGTGCGGAAGAGGTGGCCGAACCGCAGCTCGGACTGACCTCGATCGATCCGGAAGGCACAGTGACCCACCTCGACTTGCTCGACGAGAGTGTCACGACCATCGGTGAGATCTCCGCGCCCAGCGCTCTGACGACCGACGGTCGTTATCTGTTCGCCCAGACCAGCGACGGTGTCGAGATCGTCGACAGCGGCGTCTGGACCTGGGATCACGTCGATCACTTCCACTATTACCGTGCGGAACCCGCTCTGCTCGGCTCGGTGGACGGAGAAGGCGACGCCACCGTCGCGACGACCAACCTGTCGACGACCGGCGGCACCGGGATCTCGTTCGCCGGCTCCGGCGATGCCGTGCTGCTCGACACTCACGCGCTGTCGAAGGGCGAGATCAGCGAGCTGTTCCGTATCGAGCGCGAGCCGCACGATGGCCTCGTCGTGCCGATCGGCTCGTTCGCCCTGATCACCGAAGCATCCGGCGGCATCGGCACGAGTGTGCGCGGGTACACCGCCGACGGCGAGGAGACCGGCCTCGAAGAGCCGTGCGTCGACCCTGCCGGCACCATCACGACACGGGTCGGTGCGGTCATCGGATGCCAGGACGGTGCCCTCCTCGCGCACGTCGACGGCGACGAATTGCAGGTGGAGCGCATCCCCTACCCGGCGGGGACGCCCGCACCGCCCGTCGAATCCTTCGACAACCGCGAGGGACGCCCGACCGTCGCCGGCCTCGCGGGCTCCGAGGGGATCTGGATGCTCGACACCCGCGCGAGGTCATGGGCACTCCTCCCCTCCCCCACACCGCTCGCCCAGGTGACCTCGGTGGATGACGAAGACGGCCACCTGCTCGCGCTTGCTCAGGACGGCCGAGTGCTCGTGCTCGACGACGAGAGCGGGGCCGTGCTCGCAGAGACAGCGCCGCTCGTGGCAGAGTCCCTGGCCGCGGGCAAGGCGCCGACGCTCATCGCCGATCAGCACCGCGCCTATCTGAGCGCACCGGCCGAGCACAGGCTCTACGAGATCGACTACGCGGATGCCGCTCGCATCGCCCGCACCTTCGACACCTCCACCGAACCGGCCCTCGTCGCCGAGACAGGACGCTGACATGCGCCCCGCACGCCTCCTCGCGATGCTCGCACTCGCCGGCCTCAGCGCCACCGCCCTCGTCGCCTGCTCGACGGCGAGCGACTCTCGCCCGACCATCGTCGTCTCGACGAACATCCTGGGCGACGTCGTCGAAGAGCTGGTCGGCGACCAGGCCCAGGTGGTGACGCTCATGAAGCCCAACGCCGACCCGCACTCGTTCGAGATCTCCGCGCAGGAGGCCGCCACCCTGCGCAGCGCCGACCTGCTGGTGTCGAACGGGCTCGGCCTGGAGGAAGGGCTGCAGCAGCATCTCGATGCGGCCGACGACGTGCCCACGTTCGTGGCCGGCGACGTCATCGATGTCCTCGACTACAGCGAGGGCGATGCCGCGGGGATGCCGGACTCGCACTTCTGGACCGACCCGGAGCGCATGATCGACGTGGTCGACGCCATCGGGCCGGTGCTCGCGGAGGTCGACGGCATCGACGTCGAGGCGCTCGACGCGACGATCGAGGATTACCGCGAGGAGCTGCGAGAGCTGGATGCGGAGATGACCGAGGCGTTCGCCACGATCCCCGACGAGCGCCGCGCCCTGGTCACCAACCACCACGTCTTCGGCTACCTCGCCCAGCGCTTCGACTTCGACATCGTCGGCGCGGTGATCCCCGGCGGCACGACACTCGCCGCGCCCTCGGCATCCGATCTCGCCGACCTCGTCGATGCGGTCGAGGAGACCGGGGTGCCGGCGATCTTCGCGGAGTCCTCCTCGCCGGACCGCCTGGTGCAGGCCCTCGCCAGCGAGGCGAACGTGCAGATCGACATCATCGAACTCTTCACCGAGTCGCTCACCGCACCTGACGAGGGCGCACCCGACTACCTGACCATGATGCGCGTCAACACCGAACGCATCACCACCGGTCTCACGCAGTGAGACCTCACCACAGAGAAAGAGGAATGCACATGCGAACCTCCCCCCTTCGTCGCGCTCTGATCAGCGCTGCGGCCCTCGGCGCCGTCGTCACGCTGGCGTCGTGCGCCGCCGGCGGCTCGACCACGCCGGCATCCACCCCCGACGGCAGCGGATCCGACGCGCAGCCGGGCCCTCGCGTCGCGGTCGCGTATGAGGGCGGCATCCTCGTGCTCGACGGCGAGACCCTCGACACCGTCGCCGACTTCGAGTCCGAGCCGTTCACGCGCCTCAACCCCGCAGGCGATGACCGACACGTCATGGTCACGATGAGCGAGGGCTTCCAGGTGCTCGACACGGCGGCCGGATCGACCGACGAGCCCGAGCTCACCGACACGATCTTCGAGGCCGACACCCCGGGTCACGTCGTGCGTCACGCCGACAAGACCGTGCTCTACGCCGATGGCACGAGTGACACCACGATCTTCGACACCGCAGATCTGGCGAGCGCCGACGGACTGCCGGAGGTCGAGACCATCGCGGGCGTCGAGGCACACCACGGCGTCTCGGTCGTTCTCGAGGACGGTACCTTCCTGACCACGGTGGGCAACGCCGACGGCCGCAACGGCATCGTCGCGAAGGACGCCGAAGGCACCGAGGTCGCGTCGTCGGACCAGTGCCCCGGCGTGCACGGCGAGGGCACCGCGAAGGACGAAGCCGTCGTCTTCGGTTGCGAGAACGGCGCGCTCATCTACCACGACGGCGAGATCACCAAGGTCGATGCTCCCGACCAGCCCTACGGCCGCATGGGCAACGCCTACGTCAGCGAGACGAGCCCGATCATCGTCGGCGACTACAAGAACGACATCGACGCCGAGGGCTACCTGCTCAGCGCCGTGACTCTCATCGACACGGAGGCCAAGACGCTCGAGGTCGTCGACCTGCCCGAGGGCGTCGAGTACACCTTCCGCGACGTCGCGCGCGGACCGGAGGACCTCGCCTACATCCTCAGCAGCGACGGAGCCATCCACGTGCTTGACCCGGAGTCCGGCGAGATCACCGACAGCTTCCCCGTCGTCGACGCGTGGGAGAGCCCGGCCGAGTGGCAGGACGCCCACCCCGCCATCGTCGTCGCCGGGGACATCGCCTACGTCACCGAGCCCGCCGCGAACAGCGTGCATGCGGTCGACCTGACCACCGGTGAGGTGCTCGCCAGCACCGAGCTCGACGTGACGCCGAACGAGATCGCTCCCGCAGCGGGCTGATCTCACCAGGGAGATGGGGCGGGGTGCAGGTCGACGCACTCCGCCCCATCTTCGGATGCGGCCCTCTGCGGGTCATTGCTTCGAGCGGGTGAGACCGCAAGGATGGGTGGACCTGAGAGGGGCTCCATGAGATCCAGCGCACCGATGCCGGGCAACCCGTGGCCGCATGACATGTCGATCACGGTCGACGACCGCCCGCACAACCTCATGGAGCTGCTCTGGCTGCGGGAAGCGTATGAACTACAGGCTGACGGCGATGACGTCCCTCCGCTGCTCGTGGATACGCCCGTCGCTGTTCAGGATCCCGCAGTCGGTGCCGGCACTCGCGACGAGTGGGAGGGCGCGTGGCCTCGCATCTGGCGCGCGGCGCTGGCGCACGCAGGACTGGACCATGATCCGCGGTTGTTCGACGAGCTCCACACCACCGCGAACGGTTCGGCCGAACGTGCCGAGCTTCTCCACCGCATAGCCGGAACCAGCTGGCGCGACGAGTTCGGCGACACCGCGTTCGACCATGATTCGTACGCCACCTGGTCACACCAGAGGGCGGGCGCTCATCTCGCGACGATGCCGACGCGACTCGAAGACCAACCCGAACGCCGCGATCTGTCGGCACTGATCCCGGCATGGCGTGCCGGACTGACGAAGATCGTGACGATTCCTTGTGTCAGCGACTTCACCCGGAGAGTCGGCGAGAATGCCCTTCTCACGACCACGGCGACGCGGGAGAACAGCGACAGCTACCGGCGCGCGTTGAGCACGTTCGTATGACTGCGGCTGTCATCCCGCCTGGACGACCCCGGCCCTGATTCCCCAGAGCACTGCCTGCAGGCGGTCACGGGCTCCGGTCTTCTGGAGGATGCCGGCGAGGTGGTACTTGACGGTCGTCAGCTCCACGAAGAGACGGTCGGCGATCTCGGCATTCGACAGCCCCTCGGCGAGGAGTCTGAGCACATCCAGTTCCCTCTCGGTGAGCGGGGGCCCATCGGCCGGGATCTGCGCGCTGCTCGCTCGACGGCGTTCGCTGAATTCGTGCAGGATGCGGCGGGTCAGCCGCTGATCGAGGGTTCCGTCGCCGGCGGCCACCGAGCGAACCGCGGCCAGCAGCGTGTGCTCGTCGGCGCCCTTGAGGAGGAACCCGGCGGCGCCGGCCTCGAGAGCGGCGAAGACGTCGGCGTCGACGTCGAAGGTGGTGAGGATGAGCACGTCGGTCGCCAGTTCCGCGTCTCCGACGATCTCGCGGGTGGCGGCGATGCCGTCTGTTCCCGGCATCCGGATGTCCATGCAGACGACGTCGGGGCGAAGACTACGGGCGAGACGCGCAGCGTCGGCGCCGTCGACCGCTTCGCCGATCACCTCGATGTCGGCCTCGGCGCCGAGGATGACGGCGAGGCCGGCGCGAACGACGGCCTGGTCGTCGGCGATGAGGACACGGATCATCGGGGGCTCCGTCCGTCGGAGGGGATGCTCAGGCGATTGGTCCATCCGCCGTCGTCGTCGGGCCCGGCCGACAGGTGCGCCCCGATGAGTTCGGCCCGCTCCGACATGCCGGAGAGTCCGTAGCCGATGCCCGATCTCTCCCTCGTCTCGCGCGATCGACCTCCAGCGGAGGGCTCGTTGGTGACCGTGATCTCGACGGCATCCGCCCCGAACCGCGCGGTGACAGTGCACGCCGCGCCGGGCGCGTGTCTGGCGGCGTTCGCGAGCGATTCCTGCACCATCCGGTACGCGGTGGTCTCGGCGAGCGCACCCACCGGACGAGCATCCCCGACGGCGGTGAGTGCGACGCGCTGACCCCGTTCCCGCGCGACCCCCACGAGCGCGCCGATGCCGGCGATGGTCGGCACCGGGCTCGGGGCGCCCGAAGGCGCATCATCCTCACTGCGCAGGAGCCCGACGGTCCGTCGGAGGTCGGCGAGCGCGATGCGGGCATCGTCCTGCACCGTCTGCATCATCTCCCGCGCCCGGTCGAGATCGCTGCGGGTGAGAGCGGTGGCGGCCTGGGCGCTCACGATGATCCCCGAGAGGTGATGACCGGCGATGTCGTGGAGTTCCCGCGCGAGGGCCTCGCGCTCGGCACGCACCTCGCGTTCGGCACGCTCGCGTCGCTCGTGCTCGGCCATCCGCGCCTGCACCTGCAGCGCATCGGCGAGGCGCTCACGCCCGCGAATGTACTCGGCGACGGCCGCGGGAGCCGCGTACTGCAGGGCGACCCGGGCGATCACGGTGACGATCAGGACGAGCACCGATTCGCGTGACCCGAAGAGCAGCGCACTCGCCCCGACGCCGGTCGTCACGAGTGCGCCGAGGGCGAGCGCCGTCAGCGCCGGCTGGCGCGGGCTGCGCCGAGCCATCGCATAGGCGGCGAGGATCACGCCCAGCGAGCCGACCCCCAACTCCCCCGCCGAAGTCGCCAGGATCACGGCGTCGAGGAGCACCGCCCCGGAGAAGACGATGATCGGTGCGCGCCGGCGGAAGACGAGAAGGATTGCCTGGAGGGCGACCAGAGCGGCGTGCACGAACGGCGACACATCGCCCGGCACTGCCGCGGGCAGCTCGTCGATCCACAGGTCGGCGCCGATGTAGCCGATCGCCGTAGCGAGCACGAGCGTCGGTGGGATCGCACGGCGCACGCGTTCGGCGCGCGGGGAGGGCGGCTCCGCAGGGGACATGGACTCAGTCAACCACGCCGCGTCCCGCCCCCGTCGGGAGGCAGGACGCGGGGTGGACCGAGGTGTGATCACCGATCGTCGCCTCCGCAGAGAAGGCCGGTCGATCGGATGCCCGGAAGAGCGCGCCGGCCGTGATCGCTCCGCCGATGAGCAGGGCGGCGCCCGCGATCGTGATCACCGTCCGCATCCTTCGGCGTCGGGCGGGCGGGTTCTGAGGCGTGCGATCGTCGTTCACGGTGAGTCCTTTCCTGCCGGAGGGTTGGGGCATCAGAGGTCCCGTCGGAAGAGAGCGACGGATGCGGCAGCGAGCGCCGCTGTGGAGAGAGCGGCGAGGGCCGCCAGAGCCACTCCGACGTGCACCTCGGCCGACCCGCCGTGAATGACGTTCTGCGCGAGCGCTACCGGCAGGAACTGTGTCCACACGGGCGCGGGGCCGCCGCCGATCAGCGAGGTCATGGCGGTGACGAGGGGCTCTGCGAAGAGCACCGCGAGCATGGTGAGGATGCCGGCGAGCTGCGTCCGCACGAGGATACCGACCGCGAGGCCGATCAGGGCGAGGCCCACGACCGCGACGACACCCCGCCCCAGCGTCGCGAGCACGTCGCCTACGCCGACAGTGAAAGGCGTTCCTGCCATCGCGAGCGCGACGAGCAGGGCGGCGAGGCTGGCGATCGCCATGACGGCGCCGATGACGACACCGACGACCGCGACGGCCATGGCCTTGCCGGCGACGATGCGACCACGCCGGGGAGAAGCGAGAGCGGCGCCGACCATGCCGCCGTAACGGTCATCGCTGGTGCCGGCGAAGGTGCCGAGCAGCACGATGGCGAGGAGCGCGATGCCGATCGAGCCGCCTCCCATCGACGCCCCGAGCGGGTTGATCGCGTCGAGCTGAGCCGCTGCCGACGTCAGGTCGAGCACGGGGAGGTCGGCTCCGAGCGCCGCTGCGCCGGGACCGATGTCGCCGCGAGCCAGCGCGGGGAGCACGGTCACGAAGATCAGCTGCGTCAGGATGAGGCCGACGACGGCGACGAGCGCACTGACCTTCGTCGCTGTGGTCGTGGTCAGTCCGAGGAGTTCTGCGCGGAACATCAGCGCACCCCCGCGATTCCTGTGACCTGGAGGTAATAGCCCTCGAGGTCTCCGCTCGCCGTGGCGACGGCATCCGCCAGCGTCTCGTCTGCGACGACCCGCCCCTCGGCGATCACGACGATGTCGTCGGCGATGTCCTGCACGTCGGAGAGCAGGTGCGAAGAGAGCAGCACCGTGCCCCCGGCATCCGCGAACGCCCTCAGGCGATCACGCAGCCAGCGCATACCCGCGGGGTCGAGGCCGTTGGAGGGCTCGTCGAGCACGAGCAGCTTCGGCTCTCCGAGAAGCGCTGCGGCGATGGCGATGCGCTGCTTCATGCCGAGAGAGTAGCCACCGGACCGGCGGTCGGCGTCGGTGGTCATGCCCACCTCGGCGAGGACCGCATCGACGCGTTCGGTAGCGACGTCAGCGCGGGCCGCGGCGATGCGCAGGTGCTCACGTCCGGTGCGGGCGGGGTGCAGGCCGCCGGCGTCCAGCACAGCACCGACCATCGTGGCCGGGCGCTCGAGGTCGCGGTACGAGCGCCCGAAGACCAGCGCCTCGCCCTTGTCCGCCGCCATGAGTCCGAGCAGCAGCCGGATCGTGGTCGTCTTGCCGGCGCCGTTGGGCCCGAGCAAGCCGACGACCCTTCCTGACTCGATGGTGAAACCGACTTCATCGACGCGAGCGCGTCCATGAAAGGACTTGTGCAGTCCGCGCGCCTGGAGCGGCGGAAATGTGGAGATGTTCATGTCTCCAGCCTCGCCAGCACGACTCTCGAGCGCCCCCGCCCGGCGCACGGGATCGCCCTGTCCGAAAGGACAGTCCTGCTCGTTCAGCCGGGCTGGCCACCACCCGACGGCGTCGACCGTCTCTCATCTGCGAGGCATCTCGATTGGCCACAATGGTGTGATGAACACTCGAGTCGATCTCCCTGGCGTCCCCTTCCCTCTGCACCCCTCCGAGGACTGGCCGTGGCGAGTAGAGGCAGACAGCGTCCTGGTGACGGCCAAGCCGCACAGCGACTTCTTCGTCGACCCGAGCGGGAGCGGCAGCGTGGCCGCGGAGAGCCAGCTGAACGCGGTCTCGTTGACCGGTCGTCCCGCTGAGGGCGACTTCACTCTGACCGCTCGAGTTCACGTCGACTTCACCGACACGTTCGATGCCGGCGTGCTGATCGTCTGGGCCGACGAAACGCTGTGGGCCAAGCTCTGCTTCGAGCTCTCCCCCGATCGAAAGCCCATGGTCGTATCGGTCGTCACCCGCGGAGTCTCGGACGACGCGAACGCGTTCATCGTCGAGGGCGACGAGGTCTGGCTGCGCATCGCACGCATCGGAACGGTCTACGCCTTCCACGCATCGGTCGACGGCACACGGTGGGACTTCGTTCGAGGGTTCGCGCTGGGGGCCGAAGAGCAGGAGGTCGCTGTCGGGCTCGAAGCCCAAAGCCCCATGGGAAACGGCTGCGACGTGCGCTTCGACGCCGTCACATACACGGCGGCGACGCTCGACGATCTTCGCGACGGTTCCTGACGAACACCCGGTCCGGCGGCGGATTTCAGGCCGGGTGGCTGCTCGTGCGCTCACGCGCCGGCCACCGAAAGCGTTCGACGAAGTCCGCGATCGTCTTCGATTGTGTCAGGATGACGAACAGGCCGTAGCCGATGATCCCGCCCAGGATGTTCGTCAGCCAGTCGTTGATGTCCGCGAGGTGTCCGCCGAGGGCCAGCCGCGAGACGGCCATCTGCGTCAGCTCGATGGCGAGGCTCGCGCCGGCGACGATCGCCAGCACCTTCCACCAGCTCGGCCGTGCGATGAGCAGCGGGACGAGCCCACCGAGCGGGACGAACACCGCGACGTTGATGAGAGCGTCCTCGATCCCGTAGTCGGCGAACGGCACGAGGTAGAGCGCCAGCGGGCGCGGCCCGTCATAGAACCCTGTCCCGACGCGGAGGAAGATCGGGAAGACGGTGTTGGCGAGCACCCCACCCGCGTAGACCGCGAGGACCGCAGCGACACTCGCCCGGGGAAGCGTGACGCGCCCTCGGGAGCGGAGGACCCAGATCAGCACGAGGAAGATCACGACTCCGAAGGGGATCACGATCGGGAGCATGGGGACTTCGACGAACTTCATTCACTGCTTCCGGTGACTCCGTGGCGCGGTGCAGAGGCACCCCAGTCATCGTACTGAGACCGGGAACCGCCACGATGCTCGCCGGAAGGTCGACAGTGTGCCGGGCGCGGTCGTCGACACTGATCCATCGGACGTCGGGCGTACGCTGATGGTCTCGAGCGCGGACGACAGGAAGGCGACCATGGGTGACTCGGCACAGGGGCCGCGCGGTGCGCTGCTCTACGTGGAGGATGACGCGGAGATCGCTGCGCTGACCGTCGAAGTGCTGGAAGACGTGTACGAAGTCGACCATGCCGCAGATGGCGAGACAGCGCTCCGGTTCGCGCTGAGCAAGCGGTATGACGCCATGGTGGTCGATCGACGGCTCCCCGGCATGGACGGTGTGGACTTCATCCGCGCCGTGCGCATCGCTCACATCACGACGCCCGTCCTGATGCTGACGGCGCTCGGCACCGTGGACGATCGTGTCACCGGGCTGGATGGCGGGGCGAACGACTACCTGGTGAAGCCCTTCGACTACGACGAGCTGCTGGCGCGTCTTCGTGCGCTGCGCCGGGCGTTCCGCGCTGATGGAGCACGTCGGCGTCTCGGCGAGTGGGTGTTCGCTCCGGACGCCCAGGCCGCGTACGACCCATCGGGAATCCGAGTGCCACTGACGGCGACCGAGAGCGCGCTCCTGGAGCTGTTGAGCACCAGCCCCGAGCACGTGTTCAGCCGGGAGGAGATCCTCCGCACTGTGTTTCATGAGGGAGACACGACGAGTTCGGTGGACACGTACGTGCACTACGTGCGGCGCAAGACGTCCCCCGACATGATCGAGACCGTCCGAGCCCGCGGCTACCGAGCGGGAACACCCTCATGAGCGACGCCGATACGAGACGCGTGCGGCGCGCAGCCCTGTCGATCGGGCTCTGGGTCGGAGTCTCATCCGGGGTGGTCGTCGCAATCGGCATCGGGGTGCTGATCGCCGTGGTGCTCGCGACCTCGCGCCGCGAAGGCGAGGAGCACGACGGCGGCTGGCCGGGTGGTCCTGACGGGATGAAGGACGACTTCATCGTCGACATCGACGTGGTCGTACCGACCGCAATCGTCCTCGGAGTGATCGGCGTGGTGCTGCTCGGGGTGGTCGCCGCGGTCGCCGCTCGACGGTCGGTCCGCCCGCTCGGCGAGGCACTGCGCCGCCAACGGAACTTCGTGGCCGACGCCAGTCACGAGCTCCGCACACCTCTGACCACGCTGACGAGCCGCATCCAGGTGCTACAGCGTCGTCAGGATCGCGGCGAGGACCTCGAAGCGGGTCTCACCGACCTCCGGCACGATGCAGACATGATGGCCGACCTGCTCAACGACCTGCTCATCGCTGCAGAAGGCGAATCCCGTGCCGACGCGAACGTAGACGTCGCGACAGCGGCAGCCGCAGCCATCGCAGCGATGACGACGATCGCACAGGACGCCGAGGTCGCGCTCACGATCGCCGTCGATCAGCAGGCGAAGGCGCAGCTGCCGGAGATCACCCTCGTCCGCATCCTGGTCGCCCTGCTCGACAACGCTGTGCAGCACTCCCCCGCCCGCGGCACCGTCTCGATCCGCATCGGGCGGGACCTGAGGAACGTGACGGTCCGCGTCATCGATGAGGGGTCCGGGATCGAGGGCATCTCGCCGGACCAGGTCTTCGAGCGGTTCGCGCGCCCGCGCGAAAGTGGACGACCCCGGAGCTTCGGTCTCGGGCTCTCGCTCGTGAGGGATGTCGCGCGCCGCGCCGGCGGCACCATCGAGGTCGAGCGATCTACGGCATCGGGCACGATCTTCCTGCTCACGCTGCCAGCGCGCCGCTGAGCAGCTGCGCATCCTTGGTCGGCTCGACATCCACCATCGTCGTGCCGAGCCAGCGGGTCACGCGATGATCACTGTCGATGATGATGCCGGTGTGGGACCCCGCGGCAGCGATCCACGAGCGGTCCACTGGACCGGCCACCACAGCTGCAGTCGCCCAGACGTCCGCCTGCGTGAGACCGTCGGCCACCACCGTGGCAGACGCGACACCCGTTGCGGGCCGGTCGGAGCGCGGATCGAGGATGTGAAGCCCCCGCTCCGCCATCCCCGATGTAGCCACCGCGCCGTTCACCACGTCGACCACTGCGATCATCTGTCTACGGTCGTGAGGGTCGACGATTCCCACCTGCCACCGCCAGTCGGCTCCCACGGCCGTGAACAGCTGCAGATCTCCTCCCGCGTTGATCCCGACCGCGGTCGCAGCTGAGAGCAGCGGTTCGAGGTGTCGACGGCTCGCAGCTTCGACGGCCCAGCCCTTCACGTATCCGGTCGGGTCGAACCATCCCCGCCACCGGGCCGAGAACAGGCCGCGAGTCTCCTGTTCGGCGCGTTCACAAGCATCCGCCACCAGTGCCACCCTGCTGTCGGCATCCGCGATGGCGAGTTCACCGCGACGAATGCGACTGATGTCGGAGTCGGCGCGATACGTCGAAAAGACCCGGTCGATGTCCCGCAATTCATCGAAGCACTCTCGCACCGCCCAGTCGGCGCCCGTATTCGTCGGCTCCCCCGGCGAGACCAGATGGATGCTCATCGGGATGCCCATGATCTCCTCGACCCAGACACGCGTCATCTCAGGCGCTGTGCGCATCAGCTGTGCGCCTGGTCGATAGCACTCTGCAGCGACGAGGAGTAGCCGTCGCTCGTGTAGGTGGCGCCGGACACCATCTGGATCTTCGAGCTCTGTGCCTGGATCGTCTCCGAGACGAGCCTCGGGATCGCCGTGCCGTTGATCTGCCGGTCCCGACCGTTGCTGTTCGGGTAGTCGACCGCCTGTGCATCCGTGATCTGCCCACCGGAGACGGTGATCTGCACCTGTACCGGCCCGTAGCGGGTCTGCGACGGCGCGCCGGTGTATGTGCCGTCGGCGAGGCCGCTGCCCGACGCCGTCGAGCGCGAGCTGGTTCCCGCGTCCGACGTGGTCCCCGTGCCGCTCGCCCCGGTATCAGTGGTCGTGGCCGTACTGCTGGTGGACGCTGTCGCCGCGCTGGCGTCGGTCGGGGTGACCGCTTCCAGCGACGTGCGGTAGCTGAACAGCAGCACCAGACCGCTGACCGTGGCGAGCAGTGTGTAGAGGATCTTCTTCATGGCCGTCTCCCTGTTCAGATCGTGAACGACTCGGAATGGATGCGATGAGTGGCGAAGCCCGCCTCGACGAGGTCTCGCTTGAGGTCTGTCATCCAGGCTTCAGCGCCGCAGAGGAACACGTCGTAGACCCCCGGGTCGGGAATCAGGTGGCGAAGGAGATCTCTCCCCGACCACGCCTGGTGGGTGGCGGGGATCCAGCTCGATGCTCCGGACGATCGCGGCCCTGCCAACGGCACGTACCTCACGCCGCGGGTGCGGACGAGGTCGGCGATGGCCGGCACGCACAGAGCGTCCTCTGCAGCAGACTCTCGGGTGATGAGCATCGCGTCTCCCGGTCCGTAGACTTCCGTCTCGAGAAGCGAGACGAGCGGGGCGACCCCGGCGCCGGCGCCGATCATGAGCAGCCTCGTCCCGGTCCTGCGCTCACCGGTCATCTCCCCGTAGGGTCCTTCGACGATGACCCTGGTACCGGGGAGCAGTGCGGTCAGGCGCCGCGTGCCGTCGCCCACCACACGAGCGGTCAACGTCAGCTCCCGTCCCGGCGCGGCGGAGAGCGAGAAAGGGTGCCCGCGGGTCCAGCCCGGTCCATCGAGGAACCGCCAGACGAAGAACTGGCCGGCCTTGGCGCCGAGCGTCGGGACGTCGTGACCCGTGACTCGGATGGTGACGCCCCGCGCGCCGTCCGACTCGACCCCCGCCACCCGCAGCGCCCGACGTGTGGACCGAAGCAGCGGCATCCCGATGCGGTACAGCAGCACCGATCCTGCGGCGAGCGCCCAGATCGACCACCAGTAGGCGGTCGCGATCGGCGAGGAGAGAAAGTCGGCGCCCGTCCACAGCTGGTGCGGTAGCGCGAGCCCGACGCCCAGGTACGCGTAGAGGTGCAGGAGATGCCAGGACTCGTAGCGCAGGCGCTGACGAGCACGCCGGATCGAGGTGACGACAACGAGCAGGATCAGCAGTGTGCCGGCCGTCGCCAGGAGCATGCCCGGGTATTCCCAGATGAAGCTCCACAGCTGGATGAGCGGGTTGATGCCGGCAGCGATCGCGTAGCCCACCGAGAGCAGCGCGATGTGCGCGCCCATCAACCAGAACGACCAGAATCCGACGAAGCGATGCAGCCTCGTGATCCCGTCGCGACCGAATCCGCGCTCGAACAGCGGAACGCGCGCCATCAGCAGCACCTGATAGAGCAGCAGATTCGCCGCGACCAGCCCGGTGAGGCGACCGAGCGTCGTGACAGTCTCGGCGTTGAGCCCCAGGACGGCGGTCACTCCGCCGCCGGCGACCCAGAGCGCGATGACGAACAGGCTGGTCGCCCAGATCACCGTGACCGCTGCTGCACGCCAGACCTGCGCGCGGCGATGGGTCGTCCGCTGTGGCATCGCGGAGGAGGCGGGGACGGAAGCACGAGGTCTCGTCGTCAGAGTGGTCATGAGCTCATCGTGCTGTCCCGACTCTGAGACAGGTCTAAGGAAGTGCGCCCCATATACGACTCATGGCTTTCTTTCAGGCAACGCCGGTCGTCCCGAGGAGCGTACCGATCGCGAACGTGACGACCAATGCGATCGCCCCGCCGAGCACCACTCTGATCGTCGGCCTGAGCGCGGGGTTCCCGCCGATCCTCGCGCTGATGAATCCGGTCAGCGCAAGAGCCAGCAGCACCACTGCGAACGCGACCTGCACGCGGATCTCGGGAGGCGGGAGCAGGATCGCCAACAGCGGAAGCATCGCTCCGAGTGCGAAGGCGAGCGCTGAGGCCCCCGCCGCCGCCCACGGACTGACCACCTGGTTCTCGGAGATGCCGAGTTCCGCTTCGAGATGCGCGGTCAGCGGATCCTGCGCGGTGAGCTCCTCCGCAACGAGGCGTGCGGTCGCCGAGCTGAGACCTTTCGCCTGATAGATGCTCGCCAGCTCCTCGAGCTCTGTCTCAGGATCATCAGCCAGCTCGCCTCGCTCCTTCTCGATCAGAGCCCGCTGACTGTCTCGCTGGCTGCTCACCGACACGTACTCCCCGAGCGCCATCGAGATCGCACCGCCGACGAGACCGGCGACACCCGCAGCGAGCAGCGTCGCGGAATCGGTCGTCGCCCCCGCGACACCGACGACGAGCGATGCGACCGACACGATGCCGTCGTTCGCGCCGAGCACTCCGGCCCTGAGCCAGTTCAGGCGCCCGGCGAGGTCGCCGCGGTGGGGTTCACCCGGATGCGTTCCTTCCGTCATCGTCCACTCCCTTCACCGCGCGCCATGAGAGACGGCGGGTCTCTGTGCAGCTCCTCCACGAGGCCACGCTGCATCCGATTGATCTCGATCGACGGCCGTTTCGCGGCGATCAGCACGATCGCCCCGTTGCGCAACAGGTCAGCCGCATGCACCGCGCGAGTGAAATGCTCCGCGTGGGCGGAACGCCCGTTCGGGGAGGTCGAGCCATGCGGCAAGAGTACGCCCGCATGCGCGTGGCGAGGCCTTCGCCCCGCGTGACGAATCCATCCACGTCGGCGAAAGATTCCGTGACCAAACCGTTGCATTCGTTATCTCGCCGTTATAGAGTGATCGCACGGTGAATGTTTGCTGTGGCATACACCGCATGTGATTGCAGGACACTCTTGGTGCAAGGGACAAGGGCCGGTCGGGAGCCTCTCCGACCGGCCCTTTACTGTTGCCAGTACGCTGTTCTCCATGACCGATCGCAAGCTCGCCCTCGAGGCATGGGAGAGCCTGTTCCGCGCACAGCACGAGCTGTTCACCGAGATGAACACCGACTTCGATCACACCGACCTCGGGCAGGCCGAGTACGACGTCCTGCTCACCGTGACGCGCTCCCCCGGCATGTCAGCCCGCCTGCGCGATGTCACTGCGAACATGCTGATCAGCCAGCCGAGCGTCTCTCGTCTCGTCGACCGCATGGTCGCGCGCGGGCTCGTCGCGAAGTGCCCTGACCCCGACGACGGCCGCGGTGCGCTGATCAGGGCGACGGATGCCGGCGTCCGCGAGTTCCGCAGCGTCGCCACCGTGCATGGCCGTTCGATCGCCGAGCGGATGTCGCGACTCGACGACGCCGAGCTGAAGACGCTGCGCGATCTGGCGGAGAAGCTCCGCGGCCACTGAGCGGCGCGCGGGCCTCGACCTGACTTACGGGAGCAGACCTGCCCTACGGAGACCTGCCCCACGGGAGGAAATCTGCCCCACGGGTGGAGGCCTCGGGCTGAGGACTCCTCCCGAAGCGCATTTCTCCTCCCGAGGCGCATCTCGAGTTGGCGACGCCCGCGACGACTTCCCCCGATCTCTGGCAGGGTGGAGCGTGAACGCCCGCGCGACCGCGCCGGCATCCAAGACCGCCCCCTCGGGGGGAACCAGGGAGGTCATCCATGGAGATCGCCGGAATCGTCGGCATCCTCGTCATCGTCGGAATCGCAGTCGTCGCCGCGGTCGTCGTCCTGCTCATCCTGCTGCTGTTCGCACGCAGCTGGATCAAGGTCGCGCGCGCCGATGAGGCGCTCGTCATCTCTGGGCGCAAGCAGAAGGTGGCGCGAGCCGTCATCGGCGCCGACGGCTCGACCAGAGACGAGATGTCGGAGTCGCCCGTCACGGTCATTGTGAACGGCAAGTCGCTGGTCAACCCGATCACGCAGCGCCACGAGATCATCTCGCTGCGTTCGCGTCAGGTCTCGCTCAACGCCGAGGCGCAGTCTCTCGACAGCGTCACGCTCAACGTCGACGGCGTCGCCATCGTGAAGATCGGCTCGGACCCCATCCTCGTGCGTCGCGCCGCCGAGCGTTTCGCCTCTCAGGACAAGGCGATCGAGCAGTTCACCACGGAGCAGCTCGAAGGTGCGCTCCGCGGAATCGTCGCGACCCTCTCGGTCGTCGAGCTGATGCGCGAGCGCAAGAAGTTCTCCGACCAGATCGCCGCGGACGTCTCGCAGGAGCTCGCCGAGCAGGGTCTGATCCTCGACTCCTTCCAGATCAAGGGCATCACCGACAAGGTCGGCTACATCCAGTCGCTCGGGGCTCCCGAGATCCAGGCGAAGCGTCAGTCCGCCGAGATCTCGCAGACCAACGCCGACCGTGCGATCAACCAGAAGAACATCGCCAACCAGGAAGCCAACCTGATCGAGCAGACCGCGCTCGACACGAACACGGCGAACTCGAACGCCGGCATCGGCCGTGCGCGCGCCGAGGCCGAGCAGGCAGAGAACCTCGCCCGCGAGCAGGCGCAGCAGGCCGTTCTGCAGCAGCAGGCCGAGAACCGTCAAGCTCAGCTCGACGCCGACGTCAAGCGCGTCGCCGACGCCCAGCGATACGAGGCCGAGACCCGGGCTCAGGCAGAGCTCTACACGCGCGAGCGTGCGGCAGAGGCTGGAGCGATCGAGCAGGTCAAGCAGGCCGAGGCTCGCACCCGCATCGCCGAGCAGCAGGCCCAGGCCGACAAGGCCAAGGCCGACGGTGAGGCCGCAGCAGCCATCTCCCGTGCAACGGGTGAGGCAGACGCACTGAGGGCACAGGCCGAGGCCGAGTCCGAGGCACGCCGCCTGCGCGCGAACGCCGAGGCAGACGCCATCCGCGCCGAGGGCGAGGCGCGAGCCGCAGCCGTCGAGGCAGAGGCCAAGGCCATCGCGTCCAACCAGGATGCCTTCCTCTCGCAGCGCGTGCTCGATGTGCTGCCGTCGATCATGGCCGAGTTCTCGAAGGGATACGCCGCGATCGGCAGCGTCTCGATCGTCGGCGGCTCGAGCGAAGACGGCGCGTCGAACCTCGTCGGTGCCGACAGCGCCAAGGCTCTGAAGTCGGTGTTCGACAGCGTCAGCTCGGCCACCGGAATCGACCTCGCGTCGATCATCCAGGGTCAGGCCGTAGGCCGTGGCATCGGCGAAGGAGTCGCGGCCGCATCCGCACCGACCGCTCCGACGACGCGCCAGTCGACCCCGACCACCCCGCCGCCGCCGGCACCGCCGGCTCCCGACGCGGAGTAGTCAGCTCACAGCGCACAGCGGATGCCGCGGCCGGATCGGTCGCGGCATCCGTCGTTTTGTCTCGGGGAACCATCGTTCACAACTCAGCATCAATCGCTGCGTCAGTGGCGCGGGAACGTTTTCCACGGCACTTCGACCGGAGTCCTGCTGAATTGTGAACGCCGTACTTCGGACCGGGCAGACTGGTGTGATGATGCCCGCCGCCTTCGACCTCACTGCCATCGGCGAGGGGCTCTCGTTCGCGGCTGCTCTCGACGAACTCTCGGCAGAGCTCGACACGAGCACATCAGTGGTCGTGAGCGCGCCGCCCGGCACGGGCAAGACCACCCTCGTGCCCCCGCTCCTGGCATCACGGTCGGCCGGACGAGTGATCGTCACTCAGCCTCGCCGCGTCGCTGCTCGAGCAGCCGCACGGCGCCTCGCGCAGCTCGACGGCTCACCCATCGGCACCCGCGTGGGCTTCACTGTGCGCGGCGAGCGCTCGGCGGGGCCGCAGACGCGAGTCGAGTTCGTCACCGCCGGAGTGCTGCTGCGGCGCATGATCGACGACCCGGGGCTCGACGGCGTGGATGCCGTGATCATCGATGAGGTGCATGAGCGCGCGCTCGAGACCGATCTGCTGATCGGCCTGCTCTCGGAGGTGCGCGAGCTGCGGGACGACCTCGCGGTCGTCGCGATGTCCGCCACGCTCGACGCCATGCGCATCGCCGCAGTCCTCGGCACGGATCACCGTCCGGCTCCGGTCGTCGACCACGACGTCCCGGCTTTCCCGCTCGCCGAGGTCTGGGCCCCGAGCCCGACGCCGCGCCTCGATGAGCGCGGAGTCACCTGGGGGTTCCTCGACCACGTCGCCCGCACCACGGCATCCGCGGCACTCGATCTGCGCGGCGAGAACCCCGACGCCGACGTGCTGGTCTTCGCACCGGGCGCACGGGAGGTGGCCGAGATCGCCCGCCGTGTCCGCGACGCGAGCGACGCGTTCGACGTGCGGGAGCTGCATGGCCAGATCCCCGCGGCCGAACAGGATGCGGTGATCCGCGGCCGCCGGCCGTCGGACCCTCCGCGCATCATCGTCACGACGTCGCTCGCAGAGTCGTCGCTCACGGTGCCGGGCGTGCGCCTGGTGGTCGACAGCTGTCTTTCGCGGCACCCGCAGCGCGATGCCACCCGCGGCATGACGGGCCTGGTCACGACCGCCGCATCGCGTTCGTCGTGCGTGCAGCGCGCTGGTCGAGCCACACGACAGGGCCCTGGCACCGTCATCCGCTGCGTCGACGAGCGCACCTACGCGGCAGCTCCAACCCGCCCGGCCCCGGAGATCGCCGTCACCGACCTGGCAGATGCCGCTCTGCTGCTCGCCTGCTGGGGCGCTCCCGGCGGCGCGGGCCTGCGCATGATCGATCCGCTGCCTCCCGGCAATCTGGCTGATGCGATCTCGGTGCTTCACGGTCTCGGGGCGATCGACGACGAGGGTCGCGCCACTGCGGAGGGCCGTGCCCTCGCACGGATCCCTGCCGATCCTCGTCTCGCCCGCGCGCTCCGCGACGGCAGCCCGATCGTCGGCAGCCGCCTTGCGGCCGAGGTCGTCGCGGTTCTCGGCGGCGACCTGCGCATCGCCGAGGCCGATGTCGCGCAGACCCTGATCGCCCTGCGGGGCGGACGCACAGCGGATGCGCGACGATGGCGCGACGATGCGAACCGCCTCGAGCGCATGGTCCGACAGGCACCGGACGCGCGATCGGGCCTCGACGGCGTCGGCCTCGTGATCGCCCTGGCCTTCCCCGAGCGGATCGCCCACCGCGTCGAGCGCACCGCCGAAGGGGCGACGTTCTTGCTGGCATCCGGCACCAGGGCCGGGGTGCGTGGTCCGCTCTCAGCCGTCGAATGGCTCGCCGTCGCCGATGTCGCGCGGGCTTCTGCACGAGCGGCGGCCGGCTCCGGCGCCATCATCCGATCGGCGGCCGTGCTCACCGAGGCGCAGATGGAACGCGCGGCGAATCATCTGATGACCGACCGTGTCGAGGCGGAGTTCACAGCAGGCCGCGTCCAGGCGCGCCGCGAGCGCCGCGTCGGCGCGATCCTGCGTTCCTCCTCGCCGGCGCGGGCGTCGGCGCAAGAGGGGCGCGATGCCGTGCGTCGTGCGATCCGGCGTGAGGGACTCGGCATGTTCACCTGGTCTGACACGGCCGCCGCGCTGCGCCGCCGGTTGGGACTGCTGCGACGCGAGCTGGGCGCACCCTGGCCCGATGTGTCGGATGCCGGGCTGCTCGCGGCTCTCGATGAATGGCTGGCGCCCGAGCTCGATGCTCTGGCCGGTGGCACGCCGGCGGGGCGGATCTCTCTGTCGTCGGCGCTGCGCCGATTGCTGCCGTGGCCCGAGGCCGCGCGCCTCGACGAGCTGACCCCGGAGCGTCTCGAGGTGCCGAGCGGATCCCGCATCCGCATCGACTATCCCGACCCCGACGACGCCACCGCACGCCCCGTCGTCGCTGTCAAGCTGCAGGAGTGCTTCGGATGGGCGGAGACCCCTCGGCTGGTCGACGGGCGGGTGCCCGTTCTGTTCCATCTGCTGTCGCCCGCGGGGCGTCCGCTCGCGGTGACCGATGACCTCGCCTCGTTCTGGTCCGGCCCGTATGGTCAGGTGCGCGCCGAGATGCGGGGGCGCTACCCGCGGCATCCGTGGCCGGAGGACCCCTGGGCCGCCGTGCCCACGAAGCACACCAAGAACCGCTCGGAGCGCTAGTCGAGCAGGTGCCGCAGATACCGGGGCGGGTCCTGCAGGAAGGAGCGCCAGTGGTTCACGAGCTCGAGGTCTTTCCAGTCGGCCGGACGGATGCCCCAGTCTCCGACCTCGAGGATCCGCGCGCCCGGAAGAGCCGCGAGCACCGGCGAGTGCGTGGCGCACAGCACCTGGCCACCGTCGTCGACGATGCGCTGCAGCACGGCGATCAGCGCGAGCGTCGACTGGAACGACAGAGCCGCCTCGGGTTCGTCGAGACAGTAGAAGCCGGGCGAATCGAAACGGCTGTCGAGCAGCGCGAGGAACGACTCGCCGTGACTCATCTCGTGGAAGGGGACGTCGCCACTCGATGACGGATTCTCTTCGAGGTACGTGTAGAACGAGTGCATCGTCTCGGCCCGCAGGAAGAAGCCCCACCTGTCGGCACCGACGCCTCGCTGCAGCTGCAACCATTCCGAGAGGGGCGACTCCGTCGGTCGCGTGCTGTGCATCGCCTGCCTCGAGCCGCCCTCCGGCGAGAGTCCGTAGGCGACCGCGATCCCCTCGACGATGGTCGACTTGCCGCTGCCGTTCTCCCCGACGAGAAAGGTGACTCCGGGTGCGAGGTCGATCCCCTCGCGCAGCACCTGTGCCACCGCGGGGATCGTCGTCGGCCAGAGCCGCCCTGGCGCCGGCGCATCGCTGTTCGCCCGCACGGCGACGATCGGCTGTTCACGTCGTCGTCGGCTGCCCGGTGTCCAGATCGAATCCATCAGCACCTCCCTGTGAGGAGGCTAACCGCCACCGCCGACACGACGATTCGGTTCAGCACTCGATGACGTTGACTGCGAGTCCGCCCTCGCTGGTCTCCTTGTATTTGGTCGACATGTCGATACCGGTCTGGCGCATCGTCTCGACCACCGCATCGAGCGAGACGTAATGGCTGCCGTCACCGCGCAGCGCGAGTCGGGCAGCCGTGACCGCCGTCGACGCCGCGATCGCATTGCGTTCGATGCAGGGGATCTGCACGAGTCCGCCGATGGGGTCGCAGGTGAGTCCGAGGTGGTGCTCCATCGCGATCTCGGCGGCGTTCTCGATCTGCCGGTTGGTGCCGCCCATGACGGCCGTCAGTCCTCCGGCTGCCATCGCGCAGGCAGAGCCGACCTCGGCCTGGCATCCGCCCTCCGCACCCGAGATCGAGGCATTCGCCTTGAACAGCGAGCCCAGCGCCGTGGCGGTGAGCAGGAACCGCCTGATGCCTCGGCGACGGTTGGCGTCGGCGACAGCATCGTCGTCTTCGGCCTGCGCCGCGTCGATCGCCTTCGTGCCGTCGAAGCCGAGCAGCGCGCTGCCGACCAGCTCTCCATAAGGCGTCACAGCATTGCCGGCGCCGAGGCCCGAGTCGGCGAGGAACCGCCACCAGTACATCGCGACGGCGGGGAGGATGCCGGCGGCACCGTTCGTCGGAGCCGTGACCACCCGACCGCCCGCGGCGTTCTCCTCGTTGACCGCGAGGGCGAAGGCACCGAGCCACTCCCCCGGCAGCTCGCGGTGACCGTCGGCCTCCGCCTCCTCCAGCTGTGCGCGGATCATGCTCGCGCGCCTCTTGACCTTGAGCATGCCGGGGAGCACACCGTCGGAGTGCAGTCCGTTGTCGACGCACGCCGCCATGGCATCCCAGATCGCGTCGAGTCCTGCGGCGACCTGTTCCTCCGAGCGCTCTGCGGTCTCGTTCAGCCGCGCGATCTCGGCGATCGACAGGCCGTGCTCATCGCACAGTGCGAGCAGGGACGCGGCATCGGCGTACGAATACGGCAGCGGGGCCGAGGCGAGCTTCGCGTCTTCGCCATCCCGACGGATGAACCCGCCGCCGACGGAGTAGTAGGTCTCTTCGGCGACGACGCCCCCGGCAGCATCCCACGCGGTGATCGTCATGGCGTTCGGGTGACCGGGCAGGCGGGTGCGGGGCTCGAACACGATGTCGGTCTTCGAGAACGGGATCTCGTGAGACCCGTCGATCCGCAGCGTCGCCCCCTCGCGAAGATCGGTCCAGGCGGCCCGCACCTCGGCCGGGTCGCAGTTCTCCGGCGCCAGGCCGCGCAGCCCCGCGACGACCGCATCGGGCGTGCCGTGGCCGATTCCGGTGGCACCGAGAGAGCCGTACAGCGTGCACCCGATGCGCGCGACGCGATCGATCGCTCCTGCCGAGCGCAGGCGATGGGCGAACTCGAGCGCCGCCCGCATCGGCCCGACCGTGTGGGAACTCGAGGGGCCCACTCCGATGGAGAAGAGATCGAAGGCCGAGACGTACGCTGTCACCTCCTCAGCCTACGTCGTGCGCGGGAAGACGGGTCGGGGCACCGCCGTCAAGGCCCTTCTCTCGGCGGAGTCAGAACTCGATGCTGGTGGTGCATCCGATGCGAAAGGGACGACCATGACGAACAGCACGCCTGAGCAGGACCCGACCTCCGACCTCGCCCCCGAGGCGCAGACCCCGACCCCGACGCCGTCGTCCGGCGACGCCGGCGAGTTCACGGACGCAGGCAACACCGCCGAGAAGCCGGCCGAGGCCGAATCCCCTGAGGATGCGGATCCCTCTGAGGTTCCGAGCACCGACGAACTCGAAGAGCCGAGCACCGAGAAGGAGCCCTCCGAAGAGCCCAAGGCTCCGACGCGAAATGACCCCGAGCCCGACCATGAAGCGGTCGGGATCGGGGTCATCGACGGTCCGGAGACCGACGAGGGCGACTGAGCGACTCCTACCTCGCTCGGCCACCCGGCCGCTCCCGTCGCGATGCACCCTGCGACGGGAGCGAGTTCGGGGAGGGCTACTCGACGAGTTTGCCCTCGGTGTCGACCTCGCGCATGAGCTCGGCGATCTCGGCGGGGATCTCGGGGATCGACTCGTGGGTCACACCGCCGGTCGGCGACCAGACGAGGTTGACCTGCAGCGTGGGGTCGGTGTCGGGGTAGTCGCTGCGGTTGTGGCATCCGCGGGTCTCCCGCCGCTCCAGCGCCGCCTCGAGCGTGGCGCGTGCGGCGAGCGCCGAAGCCTTCAGATCGAACGCGTGAGCGAGGTCCTGGAAGCCGGCGATGTCGGGGTGGATGCCGATGTGCTCCATGCGTCCCTCGATCATGTCGAGTTCGGCGAGTCCCGCCCGCAGTCCCTCCTCCGAGCGGACGACACCCGCATGTTGCGTCATGGTGTTGCGGATCGCGCGCTGCAGCGCCCGCACGTTCTCGCGGCCGTCGGCGACGAGGAGGTCGTCGATCTCTGCGCGGGCCTGCGCCACCGCATCCGCCGACCGACGCTGGGCGTCGAGCCCCGCCGCGTGCGCCATCGCCGCCTGACCGACGATGCGGCCGTAGACGAGGAGCTCGATGAGCGAGTTGCCGCCGAGACGGTTCGCCCCGTGGAGTCCGCTCGACGCCTCGCCGATCGCATACAGCCCGTCGACATCGGTCTGGTGGTCGTCAGGCCGCACCCAGACGCCGCCCATCGAGTAGTGCGCGGTGGGCGCGATCTCGATCGGGTCGGTGGTGATGTCGAGCATCTGCAGCTCCATCATCGTCTGGTAGACGCGCGGCAGACGGGTCATGATCGTCTCGCGCGGCAGATGAGACACATCGAGCCAGACGCCGCCGTTCTCGGTTCCACGCCCCTCGGCGATCTCGGTGTACGCGGCGAGCGCGACGCGGTCGCGGGTCGAGAGCTCCATGCGCTCGGGGTCGTACTTCGACATGAACCGCTCGCCCAGCGCGTTCCGAAGGATGCCGCCCTCGCCGCGTGCGGCCTCGGAGATCAGCGTGCCGGCCGCGTTCTCGGGCTCGATGATGCCGGAGGGATGGAACTGCACGAGCTCGGGATCGCGCAGCCGGGCGCCGGCGTCGACCGCGAGCCGGAACGAGTCGCCGGTGTTCTCATCTCGGCGCGACGAGGTGCGGCGCCAGATGCGGTTGTGTCCGCCGGCGGCGAGGATCACGGCATCCGCATGGATTAGGTAGCGCGTGCCGTCGGACTGATCGAAGCCGTAGGCGCCGAACACGACGTTGTCGCGCACGAGCAGACGCGTGATGTAGACGTGGTCGAGGATCGGCACCTCGAGCTGCTCAGCCTTGGCGACGAGTGTGCGCTGGATCTCGAGCCCGGTGTAGTCGCCGGCGAACGCGGTGCGGCGAAACGTGTGCGCGCCGAAGAACCGCTGCGAGATGCGCCCGTCGTCTTCACGGGCGAAGTCCATGCCCCAGCGCTCGAGGTCGCGGATGCCGCGCTCGGCGCCCTGCGTCACGATCTCGACCGTGTGGGGGTTGGCGAGCAGGTAGCTCTCCTTGATGGTGTCGGCGGCGTGCTGCTGCCAGCTGTCGCCCTCGTCCATGGTGCCGAGCGCGGCGTTGATGCCGCCGGCGGCGAGGGAGGTGTGGGCATCCTGTCGCGGGCGCTTGCCGACGGCGAGGACGTCGATGCCGTGTTCGGCGACCTCGATCGCCGCCCGCAGCCCGGAGCCGCCGGTGCCGATGACGAGGACCGTGGTGGAGATCTGACGTTCGCGAGTACTCATGCCATCCACGCTAGGTAGGGTGCCCTAATAACTCCAATGCATTGTTCTACTGGTATCGATACACTGAAAACATGAACCTCGAGCAGCTCCGCGGGTTCGTCGAGGTCGCCCGCCTCGGTCACTTCACCCGCGCCTCCGAGCACCTACATCTGGCCCAGCCGTCGCTGAGTCGACAGATCTCGACCCTCGAGCGCGAGCTGGGCGCCGAGCTCTTCCACCGGGCTCGCGGGCACATCGGCCTCACTGCGGCCGGAGAGGCCCTGCTCCCCCGCGCTCAGCGGATGCTGGCCGAATCCGACGCGATCCGCGAGGAGATGGCCGAGCTCGCTGGACTCCGCCGCGGACGAGTGCGTCTGGGAGCGCCGCCCACCCTCTGCATCAGCCTCGTCGCCGAGGCGATCAGCACCTTCCATGCGGCGCACCCCGGCGTCGACCTGCACCTGACCGAGAGCGGGTCGAGGCTGCTCGTCGATCAGCTGGCCGTCGGGGCCGTCGACATCGCCCTCATCACGGAGTCGGAGGGACCCCCGCCCTCGGGTTTCAGCCTGACCCGGATGCCGCTGCTGACCGAGGAGCTCGTCGTGGTGTCTGCGGCCTCCGAGCCTCCGGTATCGACCTCGTCGATCATGAGCCTCCACCATCTCGCCACGCTGCCGCTGATCGCCCTCGACGAGACCTATGAGCTGCGGGCGACCACCGACGCGGCCTTCCGCTCGGCAGGGCTCACTCCGACCGTGGTCCTCGAGGGCGCCGAGATGGATGCGCTGCTCCGCTTCGTCGAACGCGGGGTCGGCGTGGCCGTGGTTCCGGCGATGGTGCTGCTCGATCAGCCGGCGCTTCGGTCGGTCAGGATCTCGCACCCGATGATGAGACGCACCGTGAGCCTTGCCCACCGCGCCGATGTCACGCCCGCCGTCGCGGTCGCCGCGATGCGGCACGTGATCGTCGGCACAGCGGCAGAGGTCGCCCGCCGCGACCCGGCCATCACGAGCCTGCTCGACTGAGGCGCGTCGGATGCCGCTGACATCCGGGACAACGCAAAACCCCCGCCGCTTTCGCGACGGGGGTTTCAGCTGATGTGCGCCCGAAGGGACTCGAACCCCTAACCTTCTGATCCGTAGTCAGATGCTCTATCCATTGAGCTACGGGCGCTCCTGGACCGCTCAGCGGGCCGTAGAACAGCCTACAACAGACGCGACGCGAAAGCGAAACGAGGGCTCACTCGTCGACGTCGGGCGTGTTCTGCTTCTTCTTGCGCTTCGCTTTCGCGCGCTGAAGAGACGACAGAGCCTGCAGATCGACGAGGCGCAGCGCCTGCATCCGCGCCTCGCGCATCCGGTCGTAATCGGGGTCCTGATCGGGCCGCATGCCCTCGACACGCAGACGACGATCGAGGTTGTGCCGCACGTCGGCCCAGGCGCCCTCACGGGCCTCCTCGACGATGACACGCAATGCGGCCCCGTCCTCCATCATGTCGCGCAGCTTGGTCGCGACCCCGTGCGACTGCTTGGCCCGCCGACGCAGGTTGCGCACGTCGCGGTCGCGGTAGTCGTGGGTGCCCGAGGGGTCGGAGTGACGCCCGCGAGCGCGCTTGCGCAGCTCGGTCAGGTTGCGCTCGACCTCTTCGGACTCCTCGGCCATCGCCCGCAGCGCTTCGCGCGCGTCGGCGATGTACTTGTCCGTGTCGAAGACGCCGTTCTCGGCGATCGTCCCGATGAGGATGTGATTCTTCACGGCGAGGCGCGCGGCAGCGGTCGCGATCGCAACGCCTTCTGCGATGGCATCTGCAGTTCGTCCCACCGCTACCTCCTTGCTTCGAGCGTACCGGTATCGCTCTCGGTTGCAGTGGGCCAGAATGGATCGGAATCGGGTCTCCGTGACCTGCTCCACGACCGGCTGCATCCCCGATCGCCGCCAGGAGGGATGCGATGAAGCGTCTCACGCTCACCGGAAGCACGACGGTCATCACCGGTGCTGCAAGCGGGATGGGCGCCGACATCGCCCGTCTGCTCGCCCGCCGACGCGTGCATCTGGCGCTCATCGACCACAACGCCGACGGACTCGCAGCCCTCGCTGCCGAACTCGAGGACACCACCGTCACCACGCACGTCGTCGACCTGCGCGATGACGATGCCGTCTTCGCCGCAGCCGATGAGATCACCGCCACGCACCGGCGCGTGAACGCACTGATCACGTGCGCAGGCTCGTCGATGCTCGGCGATCTCGATCAGCTGACCATGGAGGAGATGCGCTGGCTGACCGACGTGAACCTCTGGGGAACCGTGTCGATCACGAAGGCGCTGCTGCCCGCCCTGCGTTCGGCTCACGCCGCGCACATCACCCATCTCGCGAGCGTGTACGCGCTGGCAGCGCCCGCCGGACGCATCCCCTACTCACTGAGCAAGTTCGCCGTGCGCGGGTTCTCCGAGGCGTTGCGGCACGAACTCGAGGGCACCTCGGTGACGGTGGGCGCGGTGTACCCCGCCGGAGTGCGCACGGGCATCATCCTGCACGGGCGCTATGCCGCGGCGATCGACCCGGCGATCGCAGCCCGCGCCGCGAACGCACAGGCAGCGATGTACCACACGGAGCCGGCGGATGCCGCGGCGCTGATCGTGCGGGCGACGGAGCGTCGCCGCGCGCGCACCATGGTCGGGCGAGAGGCTCGTCTGATCGATGTGCTCGCTCGCCTCGCGCCGACGGGCTACTGGCGGGTCATGCGCCGCCCCCTGCGCGAGGCCATCGACACGACCACTCCGATCGTCTGACTCAGCGGACCGCGCCGACCCAGATCCCCGACGCCCACGCCTGCTGCTCGCTGTCGCAGCCGACGGGCCCGGGGTAGCCGCGCACGACCGCCATGCAGTTCGCGAGGAACTCGGGGTCTCCCCCGAAAGACGCGAAGTAGACGTCTGACGAGGTCAGTGCTCCCCAGACACGGAACTGATGGATGTGTGCCAGCTCGTGCGCCATCGCCCAGTTCAGCTGCTCGACGCTCCAGCCGACGATGTCGGCACGGTACTTGATGTATCCGTTGGCGTTCGCGCATGCCGGCGCGGTGCCTCCCGCGCACGAGGCCGATTCGTAGAGGCCGATTCCTCCGCCGCCGACCCGGTCGAGCGCGGCGCGCACCCGTGCGAAGCCATCCGGCCCGCTCGACGACCAGGCAGGACCAGACGGTGCCGCGTACTGCGCCGCCTCCCAACTGCCGACGTCTTGCCCCACCCTGTCGATGAGCGCGTGCACGGTCGCGGTGGCGGCGATGACCGTGGCCGGATCCTTCCGCTCAGCGAGCACGGACGCCTGCGCCGACATCGCGGCTGCCCGGTGCGCCGATGTGTCGACCTTGCCGTCTGCTCCCTCCATCGCCTCGCGCAACGCGGTGATCTCAGCGACGAATGCGGGCCGCACCTCGAGCACGTCGGCGCGTGCAGCGGTGTCCTTCTCGGCGATCGCGATCGACCCTTCGAGGTGATCCGTGCGCATCTGCGCCGTGCGAGTCGACTGTGCGAGCGACTGCAGCTCGGCGATCGCGTCCGCCCTGTCCTCGTCGAGAGCCACGGCGCGAGCGGCCACACCCGCACCCAGCATCAGTGCGGCGACCAGGGCGACGGAGAGGACCCGCCGGATCACCGAGACCGCCTCATGGCAAGAGACCCGAGGTGTCGGAGAGCAGCGTCTCCTGTTCGGCGATGGCCGTGCGCAGGGCAGTCAGCTTCTCCGCGAGCCGAAGGTTCGCCTCTCGTGCGACGTCGAGCCTCTCTTCGGCCTCGACCACGGCCGCCCTCGCCTCGTCGAGCGCATCCACGCGTTGCTGATCGGCAACCGCGATGAGCACCGTTCCACCGAGCAGCAGCAGACCCCCGGCGACCACGGCGACGGCTCTCATATCGCTCCCCAGGACACGACGACTTCCGGAACGATTCCGTAGGGCCAATATATCCTCGCCGGAGATCACTCTCCAGACCACTGCGGTGCGTATCGACGCAGGGCAGTCCGGATGCTCAGGCCGAGTAGGCCTGATCGGTCAGGCGCCGTTCCGCGGCCTCCTGGCCGCTGGCGAGGTGGCGGGGAATCATCCAGCGGAGAGTCTCGGTGTCACGAGCCTCGACCGCTTCGAGAATCAGGCGATGTTCCTCGGCCATCGCGAGCAGATCGTCGTGCTGCCCGAAGAGCCAGCGCAGGCGCGTGACGAACACGGCGATGAGCTCGCCGAGCATCTCATTGCCCGCGAGCTCGGCGGAGATCTCATGGAACTCGCCCGCCGCGATGCGGGCCGGTTCGACCTCACCGGCGGATGCTGCCGCGAACTCGCGCTCGTACGCGGCCCGGAGCCGCGCGATGCCCTCGTCGGTGTGGCGTTCGGCGGCGAAGACGAAGATCAGTGTCTCGATCGCCTCGCGGACTTCTCCGAAGTCCCGGATGTCACGATGCGTGAACTCCCGCACCACCGCCCAGGTCCGCGGACGGGCGACGACCACTCCCTCACTGACGAGAGTGCGGATCGCCTCGCGCACGGGCAGCCGCGACACGTTGAGTTCGGCCGCGATGTCCCGTTCGATGAGACGCGATCCCGGGGCGCGCCGACCGAGCACGATGTCATCTCGAAGAACGCGCGTCACTCGCACCGACTCGAGTTCGCCGGTAGTCCCCACCCCCGCCATGCCGGAATTATGTCACTCAGCGACCTGGCCGACAAGTTTGGTATCCCAACGTGGCGCATATGTTACGTTCCAGCGCTTCGTCGAGCTGCGGACAAGCGAGAAGGGAGCGGATGCCGCGGCATCCTCTCCCTTCTCCGCTCGAGTCAGGGCAGACGGTTCGCGATGGCGAGGTTGGCCTTCAGCTCGTCGGCGTTCTGGCGCACGACGTAGGCCGGGCGGTCACGCTCGACTCGCCAGGATTCGCTGAGAGGCCCGACGTTGACCGTGTCGAAGCCGGCCTCGTCGTAGAAGCGGGTGACGAAGGCGACGGCTTCGGCATCGTCACCGGCCGTGGCGAGCGCGCGCCGATCGGCCGTGCCCGCCGGTGCGCCGTCGGTCGTGATGTCGGCCGCGAAGATGTGGTTGAACGCCTTCGCGATGCGCGAGGTCGGCAGCTGCGCCTGCAGAAGCTCCGAGGTGGTCGTCTCGCCCTTGTCGAGGGCGTCGATGTGGCCGTCGCGCTCGAAGTAGTAGTTGTTCGTGTCGAGCACGATCTTGCCTGCGAGCTGCTCGACGGGCAGCTGGTCGATCTTGCCCAGGGGCACCGTGACGACCACGACGTCGCCCGCAGCGGCGGCATCCGCCGCAGTCGCGGCCGAGGCCCGATCGCCGAGCTCCGCGACGAGGTCTGCAAGTGTCTCCGGTCCGCGTGAGTTGGCGATCACGACGTCATAGCCGTTGGCCACCGCGACGCGTGCGACCTGGCTGCCGATGTGTCCTGCACCGATGATTCCGAGAGTAGTCATGCTCGTCCCAACGTGTGCGGGGCGCTGCTATTCCCGCATGACCCCGCGTGTCGCGCTCACACCGAGAGCAGGAAACGCTCCTCGATCCGGCGGTAGCCGAGGCTCTCATAGAGGGTGATCGCCCAGGTGTTGAAGCCGAAGACATGCAGCCCCATCGAGTCGGCCCCTAGACGCGCAGCCTCGTGCTCAGCCGCGAGCATGAGGGCGCGACCGTAACCCTTGCGTCGCTGATCTCCCGCGATCTCGATGTCGAGGATGAACGCGTGCGGGCGTCCGTCGCGGCGGCGGATGCCGATCCAGAGCACCCCGACCTCGGCGCCGTCGACGTGGGCGGTGAACAGCTCCTGCCCCTCCGAATCGATGCCGTCGGGGAGCTCGAGTTCCATCTGCCGGTGCGACTCGACGGCCGCATCGCCCGCCGAATACCGGCCGGATGCCACGAGGTCCTCGGCGAAGGCCGCCTCGGACGCAGAGGCGAAGCTCGTGAAGCGCTCGGGAGTCATCGGCCTCACGACGAGTCCACCCGCCTCGCGAGGCGCGCGAGACGGGAGCGGTTCGAGAAGCATCCGGATCGACGCGACCTCGAACCCTCGCCCCGCGACGAAGGCTCGGCCCGCGGTGTCGGAGGAATGCAGCGCGATGCTCAGGCGACCGACCTGCTGTCTGCGAGCCAAGGACCTGAGCTCGTCGAGCAGGTCGTCGAGCTGTCGCCGACTCGGCTCGATCCCGAACGCGAGATCCACGATGATCAGCACCCCGTTGTTCGCTGCGAGCCAGACCGTGCCGATGCGCGTGCCGCCGTCATCGATCGTGAGGATGAGCGACGTCTCGGTCTCGTGGCCGGCCGGGAGCAGGTCATCGAGCACCGCGTCGACATCCGAGACGGCGTCCCCGCCGACATGCATCCCCGACTCCTGTCGCAGGGTCACCAGGCGTGCCCGGGTGGCCTCACGCCAGTCGTCGAAGCGGTCGGCGCTGAGCGGATTCAGATCAAGAGGCATGATTCCATCCTGCACCGCATCGCGCCGAAGCTCACGCCTTGTGGAGTGCGTCCTCTGCCGCGACCCATGCCAGCATGGCGCACTTCACCCGAGCCACGTACCGCGAGACGCCCCCGAGCGCGGCGGCGTCGCCGAGCAGTTCTTCATCCGGTTCGATCTTGCCCCGCGACCGCATCGCCTCGCGGAACGCGGCGATGCGGATCTCGAGCTCATCGACCGTGAGCCCCTCGGCGAGCTCGGCCAGCAGCGAAGCGGATGCCTGCGAGATGGCGCATCCATGACCTTCCCACGCGATCGCCTCGATACTGCCGTCAGCGTCACGGTGCACCTGCAGAATGACCTCGTCGCCGCATGTCGGGTTCACCTGATGCGACTGCGCCGCGATCTCGTCGCGCAGGCCGAACCCGTGCGGGGTGCGGGAGTGGTCGAGGATGAGTTCCTGGTACAGGTTCTGCAGGTCGCTCATGCGCCCCTCCGGAAGAATTCGATCGCACCCTGGACGCCGTCGATCACGGCATCCACCTCGGCCTCGGTCGTGTACAGATACGTGCTCGCCCTGGTCGACGAGGTGATGCCGAGACGACGATGCAGCGGCTGCGCGCAGTGGTGTCCCACCCGCACGGCGATGCCGCGATCGTCGAGGAACTGCCCCACGTCGTGCGAGTGGATGCCGTCGACGTCGAAGCTCGCGAGCCCGACGCGCGGCAGGTCGATGTCGGCACCGAGCACACGCACCCCATCGATGGCTGTGAGCCCCTCGACGAGACGCCCGCCGAAGGCGGCTTCATGCGCGGCGATGCGCGGCATGCCCACTGCAGTCAGATAGTCGATCGCCGCGGCGAGCGCGACCGCCTGCGAGACCTTCTGTGTGCCGGCCTCGAACCGCTGCGGCGGCGGCAGGTAGGCGGCCTCCGTCGTGGTGACCGTCGTGATCATCGAACCGCCGGTGAGGAACGGCGGCATCGCCTCGAGCAGTTCGCTCCGCCCGTAGAGGGCGCCGATGCCGGTGGGGCCGAGCATCTTGTGCCCCGACAGCACGGCGAAGTCGACGTCCAGCGCGCGCACGTCGAACGGCAGATGGGGTGCCGACTGGCAGGCGTCGAGCACGACCACCGCGTCGACCGCGCGGGCCAGGGCGACGAGCTGCTCGACGGGGTTGATCACGCCGAGCACGTTCGACACATGGGTGAATGCGACGAGCCTCGTGCGCTCGGTGATGAGGTCGGCTGCGGCATCGAGTCGGAGTGCGCCGTCGTCATCGAGCGGTATCACCCGCAGGGTCGCGCCCGTGCGAGCCGCGAGCTCCTGCCACGGGATGAGGTTCGCGTGATGCTCCATCTCTGTGGTGACGATCTCGTCGCCCTCGCGCAGACGAAGACGCTCGGCGGCCGCTCCCCCTCGTCCGAGCGACGCGTTCGAGAGCGAATACGCGATGAGGTTGAGTGCCTCGGTGGCGTTCGACGTCCAGACGACCTCGCCTTCGTCGGCGCCCACGAACCGGGCGACGGTGGCACGGGCATCCTCGAAGACCTCGGTGGCCTCGGCAGCGAGGGTGTGCGCTCCGCGATGCACGGCGGCGTTCAGGGTCGAGGCGAACTCGCGTTCGGCGTCGAGCACGGCGAGCGGACGCTGCGAGGTGGCACCCGAATCCAGATACATCAAGGGATGCCCGTTGACCTGCGTGCGCAGGATCGGGAAGTCCTCGCGGAGGCGCCGCACCTCGGCATCGGTCAGAGCGCCACCCCCAGGTGGGGCGATCACGTCGGATTCGCGAGAGATGCTCATCCTTCTAGCTTCTCATCTGGCGCACCCCGCGGGGCGCCCTTCGCATCGTCGGAGGCGGTCAGGGCAGGACGAGGATGTGGTCGGTGTCTGCGAGCCCGAGGTCCCCCGTCGCCGGGTCGACATAGCGCAGCGTTACCCGATGGAGTCCGGGCCGGATGTCGACGAACGAGACGATGGTCGCAGCATCCGTGAGCAGCACGGTCGTCGCCGGCCCCCCGTCGAGGGAGACGGATGCCGTCGAGCCGACGACGCCGCGAACGTCGAGCGCGAGGTCATCGCGCCTGCCGTCGCCGTCGGCATCCGTGCGGAAGATGAGACCGTCGGAGTCTTCGGCAAGCCCGGGCACGGGGAAGTAGGTGCGCCCGGTCGGCTCGCTCACCGTCTGTTCGCCCGAGGTCGGCGAGGTATGGCGTAGCGAGATCGACATGCCCTGGTAGAGGGAGTCGACGTCGGGGCGCGCCGCGAAGGTTCCGTCCGCGGCGACGAGCGCCGAGGCGATGACGCGTCCGGCCTCGTCGACGATCTCGACTGCTGCGCCCGGTGTCCCGGTGCCGGTGATCGTCGGAGGAACAGCCGTCGTCGCCAGGATGGGCCAGGAGATCGTCACCGGCAGATCGACCGGAGGATCGACCACCGGAGGATCCACCACCGGAGGAACGACGATGGGAGGATCCACTACCGGAGGATCCACCACGGGAGGATCCACCACCGGAGGATCCACCACCGGAGGAACAACGACCGGAGGATCGACCACCGGGGGATCCACAACCGGGGGCTGCTGCGCAGGGGCAGACGGCGGTACCGCCGCGGGCGGCGTGCGCACGTCGCCCGGCACCGGAGGCTGAGTGATGTCCGCGGGAACCTGAAGCACGTCGATCGCATCCTCGACGACGTCGGGATCGACCGGCTCCTCCGGAGCGGGCGCGGGCGACTGCGGTTCGACAAAGGGCTCCGACTCGATCGGAGGTTCTGTCGGCGCCGGAGGTTCTGTCGGCGCCGGAGGTTCGGCCGGCGCCGGGGCCCCTGCCGATCCTGGCGAATCGATCGGAGCCGGCGACGCGACCACGAGCGCCGACGACTCATCGGCATCCGTGGTTCCCACCGGCGCCAGCTGCGCAGCGACCGCAGCGACCGCGACGACCGCCGTCGCCACGGCGACAGATCCCCCGGCGACGAGCCACTGCGACCTGCTCCGGGGCATCCAGCCCGTCAGAGAGGCAGCTGCGGCGGGCGCCGGAGATCCGGCCGAATAGGCTGCCGCCGCCGGCCCGCCGATGATCACGGGCAGCAGCACGGCCCGGAGCTTCGACGAAGCCTGCTCGATCTCGGCGCTGGCCATCGTGCATCGGGTGCAGCGTTCGAGGTGTGCGTCGAAGCGCGCGCGATCGGTGCGCGCCACATGGCGCTTGCGACCCTGCGCCACGATGCGCTCACAGGTCCACCGGCATTCGGCGTCGCGCCCCGGTTCGTTGATGTGCGCCTGCAGCCATGCGAGCTTGAACCCCTCCCTCGCCCGCGCTGCCAGCACCGAGACGGCGTTCGGGGTCATGCCCATGAGCGGTGCGATCTCTCGCGGCTTCATGCCCTCGACCTCGAGGTACCAGAGCAGGGTGCGCCACCGCTCGGGAAGCTCCTTGAACGCCGCGGTCAGCAGCGTCTTGTCTGACAGCAGGTCGAGCGAGTCGTCGGTGTGCTCGACCGGCAGCTCGTCGATGTACTCGAGGGCGACGACGTCTTTCTGCTTGCCACCCCAGGTGGCGGCAGCGCTGCGCACGGCAGCGAAGAGGTAGGGCCGGAAGGCGTCGGTCGGCCCGCCACCGTTGCGGATCGCACTGAAGGTCTTGGCGAAGGCCTCGCTGACGAGGTCCTCGGGATCGATCGAGCTCGTGATCGAACGCGCGGCGCGAAGTGCGGCCGGCGAATGACGATCCCAGAGCACGCCGAATGCCCTGCTGTCCCCCGCACGGGTGGCGAGCACGAGCTCGTCGTCGCTCAGCGCGGAGTCGACCCGTGTGCGGGGCTCGTGCACGGTCGAAGCGCTCACGGAGTCACCCCGGTCGCACGCATCGAGTCGGGAGCAACGGGCGGGTTGTTCACTGGGGTCCCTTTCGACTTCTCATTACCAGTCTCGCGAGCAAGCGATCTGATTGGTATGTAGATTTGTATATGAGTTCTCCATCCTGAGTAGAGAAGGTTCCATGACGCTTCCCGAGGTTGGACCCGACGCACCGACCCTGCGAGACGCCCTGCGAATCGCCGACGGTCGGCTCTTCGCGCCGGCCCGAAGCACCCGCTTCGAGTCGAGGACGTTCACGGGTGTGGAGTTCTACGATCCGTCGACGCCGACCTCCGAGTACGTCGACCGCATCGTGCTCGGTGCCGGTGTCGCACCGACGCACGTCGCGACGCTCCTGACCGAGCTGGCTGACGCCGGGGCTGCTGCTCTCGTGCTGCGCGCCACCGAAGACAGCAACCCCGGCGAGTCGTCGACGACCGATGAGCACCCCGCCCTGGCTGTGCTCCGCACCGACCGCGGAGACTGGGCGCAGCTTGCGAACCTTCTGGGCTCGCTGTTCGGTGCGCACTCGATCGGGCAGGTCACGGGCGTGCGGATGGGAGATCTCTTCGCCCTGGCCAACACGATCGCCACTCTGGCAGGCGGAGCGGTCAGCGTCGTCGACTTTGCAGGGCAGGTCGTGGGGTACTCCACACACAGCGAGCAGCCGATCGACGATGCCCGTCGACGCACTACTCTCCTGCTGCAGGAGGACTTCGCGATCGTGTCCGACTCCCGCTACCGGTCGCTGCTGCGTCACAGCGAGGCACGGCATTTCCCGTCGAGCACCGACCTGTTCGGCCGGGTGGGCATCGCGGTCCGCGCTTCCGGTGAGCTGCTCGGCTCGATCTGGGTGATCCAGATCGACCCGTCGGCTGCTGCCCGCACCCGATCTCTGCTGCAGCAGATGGAGCCGATCGCCGCTCAGCACCTGCTGCGTGCGCGTGAGGACGCGGACGACCGCGACCGCCGCACATCCGGGCTCCTGCGCACCCTCCTCGAAGGCCGACAGCACGCGCGCGGTGCGGCGTCTCAGCTGCTCATCCGGCCGGAAGACGGCTGCGTCATCGTATGCTTCCGAGCCAACACTCTCGACGACGTCCACGCCACGCGCGGGCTGCACCGGCTCCTCCACCTGGCGATCAGCGTGTCGAGCGCCGCCATCCCCGGCTCGCACAGCGCGATCGTCGGCCCTGAGGTCGTGACGCTCATCGCCGGCCCGCACGACGCAGCGGTCGAGACATTCACCCAGGCCGTGATCCGCACCGACGGCGCGCTGATCGCCGGCATCGGCACGCGCGCCCACGACGTCACCGGCATCGCACGCTCGTACCGCGAGGCCGCGGCCACGGCCGGCATGCTCATGAGTGCGTTCGACCACGACGAGGGGCATCATCCCCGCATCGCGAGCTTCGACGGTATGCGTGATCGTCTCGCTCTGATGCAGGTCACCGATCTCATCGAGGGACTCGACGCGGTCGTCGGCGACTCTGCGAGCATCCTTGCGCAGCACGATGCCGCGCGGGGCACCGATCTGACTCGCACGATGCGCGTCTACCTCGACCACCTCGGCAGCGTGCGCGAGACGGCGCACTCCCTGCACGTTCACCAGAACACCGTCCGATATCGGCTCGACGTGGTGCGCAACGAACTGGGGATCGACTTGGATTCACCAGATGCTCGGCTCTGGCTCTGGCTCCGACTCTCCGGCACCCCGCGCGGCGCCGTCTGAGCGCTCATTCGATCGCCGCCGGCAGAAGAACTGTCACTCCGGCCCGACCCGTAGACGGGTCGATGTACCGCGCAGCGATGAACTGCTCCCCGCCACCCGAGCGGATGACGATGCCGTCCTCGACGCCACCGGCATCGTCCGGGATCCGGACCGTGCGCGATCGCCCCTCGTCATCGAGCACTTCGACCCACGAAGCCTGCTCGGCGTTCAGATGAAGGCAGCTGACAACGCCGCGGGATGCTCCAGGACACGCGTCTTCATGGGCCCTCACGATCGTCGGCGTCGCGAAGAAGAGCGGTCCGATCGTCTCGGTCGACTCGGTGACCCCGCTCGCCGCGTCGCGCTGGGCGACGCTGAGCAGCATCCCCTGATGCGTCTCCTCACCTGAGACGTCGAGCACGAAGATACCGTCGTCATCGATGAGCGCCGTGTCGAGAACGGTGCCGGTCTCGTCGGTCACCGAGACGACCGCCCCTGGAGCGCCGACTCCTCGGAGCAGGGCGGGGACGAGCGAGTTCTGCGCGATCGACTGCGTGACGTGGAACTCCGAAAGATCGACGAGGGGTGGCGTCTGCACCGGCACCTCGGTCGGCGGAGCAGGAGCAGGGGCAGGAGTAGGAGTTGCAGCAGGGGCAGGAGTAGCAGCAGGGGCTGGGGAGATCGGAGCGACGTCGTCGCTCACGATCTGCGGGCGGTCGTCCTCAGCGTCGTCCACAGGCTCGGGGGCTGAAGCATCCGAGCGATCGCTCGGCACCTGATCCGGTTCCACCTCGGGCTCTGGCGCCGGCGAGGGCAGCGGTTCAGGCGTCGGCGCCGGCTCGATCGGCGGGGCCGAAGGGCGCGGCAGATCATCGATGGACGGACCGACCTCGCCGGCGATCACCGTGTCGGCGAACGACGGAGTGAGCTCGGAGCGGTCGGAGTCCGCAGCGGACAGTGTCAGTACGCTGCCTGCGAGGATGATGCCCCCGACCACGACCACGGCAGTGGCCGCCAGAGCGGCCAGGCCCCCGGCCGGAGCCAGAGCGCCCGTTCCGTGCGCGGCGACAGGTGCGCCGGCACCGAGCGACGACGTCGACTCGTCGGCCCACCCGGACGAACCGGCCAGTCCGACCGAGGGAGCCGCTGCCACGACCTCGGCCTCAGCCCTGGGGGCACCCGTGTAGACCGCCGCCGCCGCGCCGCCGAGCAGCGCCGCGGGCAGGATCGAACGCAGCCGCTGCGAGACGGTGTCGATCTCTGCGGCGACGATCCGGCATCCACCGCACACTGTCATGTGCTCGGTGAAACGCCGTGCCTCGTCAGCGGCCATGGAGCGACTTCGCCTGGCCACGACGCGCTCGCAGAACCACCGGCAGTCCTCCGGCCTGGAGGGGTCATGGATGTGCGCCTCCAGCCAGGCTCGCCGGAAGCCGTCGCGTGCACGTGCGGCCAGGGCTGAGACCGCGTTCGAGGTCATGCCCATCAGCGGTGCGAGCTCTCTCGGCTTCATCCCCTCGACCTCGAGATACCAGAGCAGAGTCCGGTGCCGCGCCGACAGCGTGCCGAACACCGCGGCGATGCTCGACCGCTCGGCGATGCGCTCGAAGGCATCGCCGTCTTCCGGCGGCAGGTCGCGCTCGGACACCATGTCGATCGAGAGCGTGCTCCCGTTCCGAGTCCACCGCGCAGCGGTGTTGCGCAGCGTGGCGAGAAGGTAGGGCCGGAAGGCGTCGCTCGGACCCCCGCCCGCCTTCGTCACCCTGAGGATCGACGCGAACGCCTCGCTCACGAGATCGTCGGGATCCGAAGACGGCGAGATCGCCTGGGCGGCACGCCGGGCGGAGTCGACGTGACGACGCCAGAGGAGGGCGAAGTCACCGATGTCGCCACCCCGCACGGCGTCGATGATCTGGGCATCCGACGGCTCGCCCGGAATATCGTCATCGCCGTCGAACGGCGTAGGGAGATTCATGCTGCTCCGGATGCGGTCATGACCGGCGTCGCGAGCGAAGCGCCGCAGAAGAATGAGGGACGAGGCAGTGGGGATGCCTCGTCCCTCCGACTCTCGTGAGAGCCGATTCCGCGGAGAGAGGGTTCGGCCGGGGAGCGGTCGACCTCTGCTGTGCGGGCGCCGGCCGGGAACCCGACGCGAGGCCGATGGCCATACCTACAAGACCGGTATGACCGGAAAACATGACGGCATCGGCCTGAGTTTCTCGAGAAGACGCGCATCAGCGGATACCCGCCGCCGTGCCCACCGGTGCGAGCGACAGGAAGCGCATCTTGTTCTCGCCGTAGAAGCAGGTCTGCACCATGAACTCGCCGGTCATGCCTGCGAGCGCCTCGACGTTCGACCACTTGGGAGTGTGTCTCTCCTCGATGACCTCGTAGACGACATCGGAGCCCTCGACCATGATCCGCTGGCCGAGCTCCCATCCGAGGATCACATCGCCCCCGCAGTTGTTGTGCGCGGCGAAGAGCGGGAGCACATCGTCGATCCGATAGCTGACCATCTCGGTGAACGCGCCGTCGCAGTGGTCGAGCTCGACCATTCCACCCTCAGCCCCGAGCCGGATGGTCGGCAGTTCGTCGGGCGCGAAGATCTGATGGAACTGCTTCAGCACCGAGACCTTGGCGTCACCGGTCACCTTGTCGACGAAGTCGGGGGCGAGCACGGATGCCGAGAGGAAAGACGCTCCCAGCCCGACGAGCACGATGCTCGCGAACAGCAGACCGCCGCGTCGCCGTGGCCGGCGATTCGGGGTGGGCGCACCCGAGTCGGTCCGGTCCGAGTCGGTGCGATCCGAGTCGGTGCGGTCCACCGCGATGTCGACTGTCATGAGTCGAATTCAGCGGGACGATGAGTGTCGCGGCGACCGCGGCGCTCCCTGCTTCCGCGTCGAGGCATGACGACGATGAACGTGAGCACGGGGACGCCGACGACGAGCAGTGCCCACCACGGGAATCCAGCAGGATCGGTCGCGTCCGCGATCGTGACGACGGAGGAATCCTCGCTCGGAGCGTCGATGCGTTCGGCGCGCACCAGAAGGCGGTGGGTGTTGACGCCGGTGGGCGTGCACGTGACGAGCGTGAGATAGTCCTTGCCGGTGACCTGACGCAGATCCTCCGCCTCGTCGGGAAGCACGGTCTTGGTCTGGTCGACCTCGTAGTACCGGTCTTCGCCCAGTGCGCTCACGACGATGACGTCCCCCGCGACGAGTTCGTCGATGTCGTCGAAGAGCGTCGCCTGCACGAAACCGTTGTGGCCGGTGAGCACCGAGTGCGTTCCGGCACCGCCCACGGGTAGAGATGAGCCGTAGAGGTGGCCGATTCCGCGAGACAGCGTCTCTTCGTCGGTGCCGTGGAAGACCGGCAGATCGACCTGGATGCGCGGGATGCGGATCCGGGCCATCGTGTCAGTTCCTTCAGCGACCAGAGTGTCGAAGTACGCAGACGCGCCCTCGCCGATCGCCGTCTGCTGACCGTCGGCGCCGAGTGCGTACGGGTCGCGCAGCGGTCCGGTCGGCAGATTGTCGTTATATTCTTCGGCCGCGGCGAGCATCTCGTACACCGCGTCATCCGGAATCTGCTCGACGGACTGCACATAGCCGTCGACATCGGTGTCGTGACTCCAGGCCGAGAACCATGAGGCTGCGGTCGGGTAGACGAGCACCCCGATGCCGATGGTCGCGATGAGCATGACGATCGACTGGCTCCAACCCCACCGCGTCCTGTGCGCGGTGGCAGGCGTGGAGGGTACAGCCGGAGCATCCGGTGTGGATGCATCGATGAGGGTCATGCTGCGCTCTCTGTTCGGAGGAGGTGAAGACGAAGTGGGAAGTGAGTGGGCCGTGCGGGGGAAGGGATGTCACCTCCCCCGCACGGCCGGTCATTCGGGTTATGCCTGTGCGGCGGCCTTGCGGCGGCTGCGGATGGCGAGCAGGACTGCTCCACCGAGCAGCATGACGCCACCGGCCAGGAACAGGGTCGTGCCGGTTCCACCGGTCAGCGGCAGGGTGAAGCCGGCGTTCGAGGGAACGTTGACGACCTCGACGTCGACGCCCACAGCCGAGGTGGCGGCGGTGACGGTGAACTCGATCGGCGCTGCGAGCAGCTCGAACCCGTCCGGTGCGACGATCTCGGCGAGCCAGTACGACTGGTAGCCGTCTTCGCCCACGGCGACCGTGGCGTTGTCGGCCCAGTCGGAGTAACGCAGACCCGAGATGGTCACGGTGCCGTCAGCGGCGACTGCGAACTCGGTCGAGCCGGCGAGAGCGATGGCGTTGGTGCCGTCGATCGCGTCCTGCTGGGTCGGGTACACCGAGAACACGGCGCCGGTGAGCGGTGCGCCGGCCTTGTCGGTCTTCTCGATCGTGATCTCGCCCCACTTGGTGATGACCTCGGGGGTGACGGTGGGTCCGCCGGGCTCGCCCGGGGTGACCGTGTACGAACCGGCGTTCGGGTAGAGCACTGCCGTGTTGGCGATCTCGCCGACCGTGTTGACCTCGGTCGTGACGATGACCTGCACCTGCGTCGCGGGGTTGGCCGCGAGCACTGCGAGACCGGACGCGGTGAACTCGACCGTGACCGCGTTGGTCGCAGCGTCGTGCACGATCGTGTAGTCGCCCGCGGCAAGCGGGGTTCCATCGACGAGCGAGACGGCAGCACCGACGTAGTCGAGCTTCACGTCGAGCGTGTCGACGATCTTGTAGGCGTCGATGACGGCGACGTTCGGGATGTCACCCGTGATCGTGAACTCGATCTCGTCGCCGAGCTTGACGTCTTCCGAGTCCTCGACGGTCTTCGTCGCCTCGGTCAGAGCGTTCTTCGGGTAGACGTGCACGTCGTACAGCCAGGTGCTGTCATCGGCGGGATCCGTCAGCGGCACCGTCACGAGGAACGGCGCCACACCGGTCGAACCGGCCAGCGGTGCGGTCTCGACGACGAAGTAGAGGCCGAGGTCGAGGTTCGCCAGAGCGATCTCACCGTTGGCGTCGGTCAGGGTCTGGCCACCGATCGCGCTGGCCGTGTAGCCGGCTGCGGTGATGTCGGCGACGCTGTCGGGGTCGAGGTCGGCGAGATCGTTCGCGTCGATCCATCCCTGGTTGCTCGTCAGGTCGATCGTGTCGACCTTGTAGACCGTGAAGCCCACGCCCGGCAGCGGTGCCAGGGCGACGTTCTGCTCGGTACCGTCGTTCGGCAGGCCGGTGGGCGTCTCGGGAGCCTCGAACTTGTGGATCGTCAGCGAACCGACAGCATCCGGGTCGACGAGGTTCGGGGTCGCAGCACTCGCAGGAGCTGCGAGCGTCAGTGCGGCGACGCCTGCGACGAGCAGACCTGCCGCGACGCGGGATCCGCGTCCGTTGGTGGGAGTGTTCACTGTGTCTCTCTCTCGGTAACCGGGTCTCCCCGGTGGTATCTGATGGTGCTGTTCGTTCGGGTCGTGCTATCGGGGACGCAGATCAGATCTGCGAGTCTTCGGTGTCGACACGTGCGCTGCGGCGGCGGACCCAGAGGGCCAGCCCGCCCGCGGCGAGCACGGTCACAGAACCGGCGAGGATGTAGGGCAGTGCGCCCGTCCCCCCGGTGGTCGGAAGGGTCAA
>NZ_JBIUWV010000002.1:271267-440563 GCF_044743635.1 Microbacterium sp. NPDC087589 | reverse complement strand
GGGTCGCGACCTTGGTGTCGATCGACCCGGACGACACCCGACCGCACCCCCGCGCGATCCACCCGGTGCTCGCCCCCCGGGGCGCCTGCCGCGGGGAGACAACCCGAGCGGGGGCCGCGTTCGCCCGCGCCCCCTTCTCTGATTCGTCTCAGCGGACGATCACTCCTCGTCGTCGGAGTCCTCGTCCGAGTCGTCATCCGAGTCTTCGTCGTCGTCGTCATCATCCTCGACGTCGTCGTCTCCGTCTGCAGCGGCCGAGTCGTCGAGTTCGTCGATGTCGACTCCGTCGAGGTCGCCTGCATGCAGCACACGCGGCTCGGTGGCGAGCTCGTCCTCGTCGATGTCATCGTCATCGTCATCGTCATCGTCATCGTCGTCGAGGTCGTCCTCATCGAGATCATCGTCGTCGGAGTCATCGTCGTCGGATTCATCGTCGTCGGAGTCATCGTCGACCGATGTCGCGTCCGCGTCGTCCGCAGCGGCCGCGGCCGCCTGCGCCGCGAGCTCCACCTGGTGGGCGCGGTACTCGGCGAGACGCTCAGCCCACGGCACCCATTCGGGCGCGAGCAGCGCTCCGTCGCCCGGCAGCAGCTCGAGCTCGAGCACCGTCGGCTCCTCGTCGTCGACGCGCGCGACCGTGACAGTCCAGTACCAGCCCGGGTACCCGGGAAGTCGGTTCTCGAAGCGCAGCGATACGGAACCGCCCTCTTCGGGGATGTAGTCGGCTGCGGGGCCGACGGTCGACGGCGGAGTGATCTCGTGCAGTGCGGCGAGCGCGAGATCGTGAGCCTCGATCAGACGCTGGTCTACCTCAGGCTTCGAGGTCATCGGCTACCTTGCGCAGAACTGCCGCGATCTTGCGGCCTTGGGCCGACGAGGGGTACCGGCCGCGTCGCAGATCGCCGCCCATCCCGTCGAGGAGCTTCACGAGGTCCTCGACGATGATCGCCATGTCGTCTGCCGGCTTGCGCTTCGCCTTCGAGAGGCTCGGCGGGGCTTCGAGCACCCGCACGGACAGCGCCTGAAGGCCGCGCTTGCCGTCGGCGACACCGAACTCCACGCGTGAACCCGCCTTGACTGCCGCGCCGGTGGGCATGGCGGAAGCGTGCAGGAAGACGTCTTGGCCGTCATCGCTGGCGATGAAGCCGAAGCCCTTGTCTTCGTCGTAGAACCTGACCTTGCCGGTGGGCATGGGAGAAACCTCGCTGAGTCGGTGTGGAGCTGGATCGGACGCACGTGTGCGGCCACCTCCAGCCTACCGGTCGCCGGGCAGGGAATCCGTAGGTCACGATGCGGAACCGTCAGACCCCGCAACGACTAGGCTGAGACGGATGAGCACCAAGAGTCCCGAACCTGAGGTTCCCGTTCGCCGCATCGATCGCATCCTGGCGTTCACGGCACTCGGACTCGCTGCGGCGTCCATCATCTGCTTCTTCGCGATCATCATCGGCACCGCGGTCGGCATGCAGCAGGAGGACTTCGGCGCCGGCGTCTGGCCGTTCATCGCCGCGATCCCCTACTGGGGGCTTCCGGCCGCGTTCGTCATGATCATCGTGCTCCTCGCCATGAGCTTCATCCGCAAGGGGCGCGCGGCATCGCGGCCCTGAGGTATCCGTCATGAGCACGCACGCCCGACCGTTGGCCGAATGGCTGTCCGCGGCGAGCGACGAGCAGCTCACCACTCTGTTCTCCTCGCGGCGTGTGCGTGTGGATGCCGGCTGGCAGGACTTCTTCGATGCCGCCGAAGCGCTCCTCGACCCGGCGTCGATCGCGCGAGTGCTGCCCCTGCTGACGCACGGCGAGGCAGCGATGCTTCTCGCAGCCGCGACGACGCCTGCCACAGAGCAGTCCGCGCATCGGGCGACGCTCGAGAGTCTCGCGCTGCTGCGCCCCGACGGGGCCCCCTTCCCTCCGGTCGTAGCCGCCATCGCGGATCGACCCGAGCCGACTCCGCTCGATCTCTCGGCACCGACGCCTGCGACCGATGCCGAGACCGCCCATGCGGCCGAGCGGGCCTTCACGACGGTCTCCGCCCTCGCCGATCTGCTGCTGCTGGCACGGGAGAAGCCCTTCGCCCTGCTGACCGGCGGCAACGTCAGCGCGGGAGAGAAGCGGCAGCTCAGTGAATCGGGCGTGACCGCTGAGTCGATCGACGCGCTGATCGCGATCGCGATCGACTCGGGCCTCGTCGCGCCCGATGCTCGCAGGCTGCGCACCACGCGGCGGACCGAGGAGTGGCTGCGATCGCCGGTGGCGGATCGGTGGAGCACGCTCGTGGAGGGCTTCCGTGACGCTCTCCCCCGCGGAGTGCGCACATCAGACGGTGGATGGTTGCCCACGACGACGTGGGCGGAGGCGCACCCCTGGGACGCCGCCTGGGCCGATCACAGCGCCGCGCTGCTCGAGCGCGCTCGCCTGCTCGGTCTCATCGGTGACGGCGACAGCGAACCCGCTTGGGCGGCATCGATCCGCCGAGGCGAGAGCGTGGACGCCGCTGCGCTCGTGGCACTGCTCCCGCACGAGGTCGATCGCATCTTCCTCCAGAATGACCTGAGCGCGATCTCGCCCGGCCCGCTCGCCCCCGGGCTCGACGTGCGGCTGCGCACGATCGCCGCGAGAGAGTCTGCGGCGCAGGCCTCCACCTATCGCTTCACCCCCGAATCGATCGCGCATGCGCTCGTCGCCGGCGAGACCGAGCAGTCGATCCTCGAGTTCCTCGAATCGCTCTCGCTGACCGGCATCCCTCAGCCGCTCCACTACCTCGTCACGCAGACCGCGCAGCGGCATGGCCTGGTTCGTGTGTCGATCGATCCCGAGACCGGACGCACGCGCATCGAGAGCAGCGACCAGCATCTGATCGAGGCGATGGGTGTCGACCAGGGGCTGCGGCCGCTCGCGCTCACGAAGCACGTCGCCTCTCTGACCACGCGGGTGGGGCGCGACACCGTCTACTGGGCGCTCACGGACGCTCGATATCCCGCGACGCTCGTCGACGAGGACGGAACCGCGATCGCCGGTGCACGGAATCCGATCTCCGAGGCGACGCCCGATCCCACACCCGACTTCTCCACGCTCATCTCCGCCATGCGCTCGCATCAGGGGCCGGACGCTGATGCGGCCTGGCTCGACCGCGAGCTCGAGGCCGCGGTCCGCGCGAAGGCCGTGCTCCGCGTGAGCGTCGGCATGCCCGACGGATCGACGAGAGAGCTCATCCTCGAGGCCACCGGGCTCGGCGGAGGGCGCCTCCGCGGTCGAGATCGCGCGGCGGATGTCGAACGCACGCTTCCGGTGTCGAGCATCCGCGCCGCCGTCGTGATACCCCAGTAAACTGGACAGCTATGTCTGATGGACCCCTGATCGTCCAGAGCGATCGCACAGTGCTGCTCGAAGTCGCCCACTCCGACGCTGAGAGCGCCCGCCACGAGCTGGCGATCTTCGCCGAGCTCGAGCGCGCGCCCGAGCACATCCACACCTACCGGATCACACGGCTCGGACTGTGGAACGCGCGCGCAGCCGGGCACACCGCCGAAGACATGCTCGAGACGCTCGATCGCTGGTCGCGCTTCCCCGTGCCCCCGTCGGTGGCCGTCGACCTGCGCGAGACCGTGAACAGGTACGGCCGCCTCGTGATCGAGCGTGACGACGAGGGAACCCTGATCCTGCGGTCGACAGACCCCGCGGTGCTCGCCCAGGTCGCGAACAACAAGCGCATCCAGCCGCTGCTGATCGGCCACCCGGCGCCCGACACGTTCATCGTCGACGCGTGGGCCCGTGGGCAGATCAAGCAGGAGCTGCTGAAGATCGGCTGGCCGGCCGAGGATCTCGCCGGGTACACCCCCGGCACCCCGCACGAGATCGAGCTCGCCGAGGACGGCTGGCAGATCCGCCCCTACCAGCAGGACGCCGTCGACGCGTTCTCGAGGGACGGTTCGGGCGTCGTCGTCCTGCCGTGCGGCGCGGGGAAGACGATCGTCGGCGCGGCGGCCATGGCCGCCACCAAGACGACGACCCTGATCCTCGTCACCAACACCGTCTCGGCACGACAGTGGCGCGACGAGCTGCTCAAGCGCACGAGCCTCACGCCCGAGGAGATCGGCGAGTACTCCGGCCAGGCCAAAGAGGTCAAGCCGGTCACCATCGCGACATACCAGATCCTCACGGCGAAGAGGAAAGGCGAGTACGCTCACCTCGCACTGCTGGATGCCCTCGATTGGGGCCTCATCGTCTACGACGAGGTGCACCTGCTCCCCGCTCCCGTTTTCAAGCTGACCGCCGATCTCCAGGCTCGGCGTCGGATCGGCCTCACGGCCACGCTCGTCCGCGAGGACGGCCGCGAGGGCGACGTGTTCAGCCTGATCGGCCCCAAGCGCTTCGACGCGCCGTGGAAGCAGATCGAGGCGCAGGGGTTCATCTCCCCCGCCGTCTGCTACGAGGTGCGGGTCGACCTGCCGCCGGACGACCGGCTCGAGTACGCCGCCGCGACGGACGATGAGCGCTATCGTCTCGCGGCCTCCGCACCGGCGAAGATCTCGGCCGTGCGCGAGCTCATCGCCAAGCACGAGGGCGAGCGGATCCTGGTGATCGGTCAGTACCTCGACCAGCTCGACACGCTGTCGCAGTCGCTGAACGCCCCGCAGATCACAGGCGCCACGCCCATCGACGAGCGCGAGGAGCTCTACCGCGCCTTCCGTGAGGGAGAGATCTCGCTGCTCGTGGTGTCGAAGGTCGCGAACTTCTCGATCGACCTCCCCGAGGCATCCGTCGCGATCCAGGTGTCCGGCTCCTTCGGCTCACGGCAGGAAGAGGCCCAGCGCCTCGGCCGGCTGCTGCGCCCCAAGCAGTCCGGGCACACGGCGAGCTTCTACACGCTGGTCGCCCGCGACACGATCGACCAGGACTACGCCCAGAATCGCCAGCGTTTTCTCGCCGAACAGGGCTACAGCTACACGATCATGGACGCCGACGCGATCGCGGCCTGACCGTCGCGGACCCTCTGCACGGCACCGCTACGCGGAGGGCGAAAGCGCCGCTCCGACGGATAATCAGCATCCGCATGGCCGAAGTCACCATAATGGGGACATGACTGATGCGCGCATCCTGGTCGTCGACGACGAGCCCAACATCCGCGACCTGCTCTCGACAGGTCTCAGCTTCGCCGGGTTCCAGGTGAAGACGGTGGCCAATGGCGCCGCCACGATCTCGGCGGTGCTCGAGGAAGAGCCGGACCTCATCATCCTCGACGTCATGCTTCCGGACATGAACGGCTTCAGCGTGACCAAGCGTCTTCGCGGCGCGGGTTTCACCGCGCCGATCCTGTTCCTCACCGCCAAGGACGGCACCGACGACAAGATCGAGGGGCTCAACGCCGGCGGCGACGACTACGTCACCAAGCCGTTCAGCCTCGATGAGATCGTCGCCCGGGCCCAGGCGATCCTGCGTCGCACCATGCAGGCCGACGAGGAGTCGATCATCCGCGCCGGCGAGCTGTCGATGGACCAGGACACCCACGACGTGCACGTGGGCAAGGAGTCGATCGAGCTCAGCCCGACCGAGTTCAAGCTGCTGCGCTATCTGATGCTCAACCCGAACCGCGTGCTGTCGAAGGCGCAGATCCTCGACCACGTGTGGGAGTACGACTTCAACGGGGATGCCGGCATCGTCGAGAGCTACATCTCGTACCTCCGTCGCAAGATCGATCCGCACACCGAGGAGTCGGTGATCCAGACGAAGCGCGGCTTCGGATACATGCTCAAGGTCGGCAAGTAGTCCGGCTCACCGCCGCACGCTGACGCCGCACAGCATCCGTCTCCAGGGAGGTCCGCATGGCGCACAAGCCTGACGCGATCACCAAGTGGTGGCGGTCGATCAGCCTGCGTGCCAAGGTGACGGGGGTCACGGTCGCCGTGCTCGCGCTGGGACTGCTTGCGGCAGGGCTCGGCACGGCGCCGATCCTGCGCAACTCGCTGGTCGAGAACATCGATGCGCAGCTGCCGGCTCTGGTGTCCGCGGATCTCGCGAATCGGTACTTCGAGGTGACGGACGAAGACGGCAGGACCGTCTACACCCCGACCGACTCACCCCGTGACTTCTTCGTCGCGATCTACGACGCCGAGGGCGTGCTGCAGACGACCACCGGCAACTCCGCCAACGGAGCCCCGCTCTTCCCCTCGTCGTACTCGCCCCTCGATGTGCAAGCCAACGAGGACACTCCGTTCACGATGGAGGGCACCGAGGGGTCGAGCTTCCGCGCGGCCGTCGCGCGAGTGCCCGGAGAGGGCGACGGATCGCTGCGGATCCAGATCGTCGCGATGCCGCTCGAATACGCGGACCGCATCATCAGCCAGTACTTCGGCATCTACATCACGGTCACCTTCGTCACCATCTTCCTCGCCGCTCTGCTGACCCGCGGGCTCGTCACTCTGACGTTCAGACGGCTCGGGCAGGTCGAGTCCACGGCCATGTCGATCGCCGCCGGCGACTTCACGCAGCGCCTCACCGATCTCGAGCCGACGACCGAGGTCGGCCGACTGAACAGCGCGATCAACACGATGCTCGATCGCGTCGACGGATCGCTCGCGCAGCGCGACCGCACCGTGCAGCACATGCGGCGCTTCATCGGCGATGCCAGCCACGAGCTGCGCACCCCTCTGGTGAGCGTGCGGGGGTACGCCGAGCTCTATCGAATGGGTGCGATCAAGGGTGAGGAAGACACCGCACGCGCCATGGAGCGCATCGAGAAGGAGGCGATCCGCATGGGCGTGCTCGTCGAGGACCTCCTTGCGCTCGCGCGCCTCGACGAAGAGCGCGAACCCGAGATCGAGGCACTCGACCTGCGCCCCATCGCCCGCGACGCCGCCCTCGATCTGCGCGCTGCTGCTCCGGCGCGCACCGTGACCGTCATCGATCGCACGGTCGAAGCCCCGCTCATCGATGTCACCACGCGGTCGACGCCGGTCGTCCCCGCCGCACCGGAGATGCCGGCTCCACGTGGACTCTCCCGCGGGACGCTCGCCCGTCTACGCCGGCGCTCGCGAAGCTCCGCGGCAGACGTGCCGGCGATCGACTTCACCGAAGCCGCAGACATCCCTGTGCGCACCCCGCCGATCGTCCTCGGCGAGGAGAACAAGGTGCGCCAGGTGGTGACGAACCTGCTCGGCAATGCGCGTCGGTTCTCCCCCGAGGAGAGCCCGATCGAGATCGTCGTCGATGCGGATCGCGTGCGAGGTACGGCGAGCATCGCGATCGTCGACCACGGCGAGGGAATCCCGCCCCAGATCCGCGAGCAGATCTTCGAGCGCTTCTGGCGCGCCGACACCTCACGAGCACGCGAGACCGGTGGGTCCGGACTCGGGCTCGCGATCGTGTCATCCATCGTCAAGGCGCTGCACGGAGGCGTCGCGGTGTCGGAGACGCCGGGTGGTGGAGCGACCTTCACCGTCACCCTGCCCCTCGCCCCCTCACGCGCGACGCCCGCTCACCTTCTCGAAGACACCCAGCCGCTCGAGCGCCTGGACCTCTGACCCGACCCCTGCGGCTCGTGCTCGACGCTCCTGCACCTCCAGGGGCATGCGCGGGTTCTCCACAGCGGACGTCGGGAGGCTCCCCGTCCTCGCATGAGGGGACCTGCTCTCCCCTATCGTCAGAGCACCAATCGAGAGGAGTTCCCATGTCCGTCATCACCGTCGACACGGAAGCAGTAGGTGCAGCGCAAGGCGCGGCGCTCGCCACGATGGAGCGTCTGCAGACCGAGTCCGCGACGCTCATGTCGCAGCTCACGCAGCTGCAGGCAACGTGGGTCGGCACCGCGTCGGCCGCATTCCAGTCGTGTGCCGAGGAGTGGCGAGGAGCGCAGTTGCACGTCGAGCAGGTGCTCGAATCGATCGGGCACTCGCTGGGCAGCGCGGCGATGCAGTACGCGGACGCCGATCAGTACTCGGCGAGCCTGTTCCGCTGATCCGCGGGGTCGATCACCCGCGAACGCAGAAACGCCCCGACCGAGGTCGGGGCGTTTCTGTCAGTGCTGATGGATCAGAAGTCCATGCCACCCGACGGGTCACCCATCGGAGCAGCTGCCTTCTCAGGCTTGTCAGCGACGACGACCTCGGTGGTGAGGAAGAGAGCCGCGATCGACGCTGCGTTCTGCAGAGCCGAGCGGGTCACCTTCGCCGGGTCGATGATGCCGGCGACGAACATGTCGACGTACTCACCGGTTGCCGCGTTGAGGCCCTGGCCCGAGGGAAGCTCGGAGACCTTGTTCGCTACGACACCCGGCTCGAGACCGGCGTTGAGGGCGATCTGCTTCAGCGGAGCCTCGATCGCGACGCGAACGATGTTCGCACCGGTCGCCTCGTCGCCCGTGAGCGAGAGAGCGTCGAGAGCCTTGGTGCCCGACTGGATCAGCGCGACGCCACCACCGGGGACGATGCCCTCCTCGACGGCTGCCTTCGCGTTGCGCACGGCATCCTCGATGCGGTGCTTGCGCTCCTTGAGCTCGACCTCGGTCGCCGCTCCCGCCTTGATGACGGCGACGCCACCGGCGAGCTTCGCGAGCCGCTCCTGCAGCTTCTCGCGGTCGTAGTCGCTGTCGGTGTTCTCGATCTCGCGACGGATCTGCGTGACGCGACCCTCGATCTGGTCTGCCTCACCGGCACCCTCGACGATCGTGGTCTCGTCCTTGGTGACGATGACCTTGCGAGCACGACCCAGCAGGTCGAGCGTGGCGTTCTCGAGCTTCAGACCGACCTCTTCGGTGATGACCTGACCACCGGTGAGGATCGCGATGTCCTGCAGCTGCGCCTTGCGACGGTCACCGAAGCCGGGAGCCTTGACGGCGACCGACTTGAAGATGCCCTTGAGCTTGTTGAGCACGAGAGTAGCGAGAGCCTCGCCCTCGACGTCCTCGGCGATGATGACGAGCTCCTTGCCGTCCTGGATCACCTTGTCGACGATGGGCAGAAGGTCCTTGATGTTCGAGATCTTCTGGTTCGCGATGAGGATGTAGGCGTCTTCGAAGACAGCCTCCTGGCGCTCCGGGTCCGTCACGAAGTACGGGTTCAGGTAGCCCTTGTCGAAGCGCATGCCCTCGGTGAGCTCGAGCTCGGTGCCGAAGGTCTGCGACTCCTCGACGGTGACGACGCCCTCCTTGCCGACCTTGTCGATCGCCTCGGCGATCAGCTCGCCGATGGCGGGGTCAGCAGCGGAGATCGATGCGGTGGCGGCGATCTGCTCCTTGGAGTCGATCTCCTTCGCGCTGGCGAGGAGCTCCTCGGTGATGGCCGCGACGGCCTTCTCGATGCCGCGCTTGAGCGAGATCGGGTCAGCGCCGGCTGCGACGTTGCGCAGACCCTCGCGGACCAGGGCCTGAGCGAGCACCGTGGCGGTGGTGGTTCCGTCGCCGGCGACGTCGTCGGTCTTCTTGGCGACCTCCTTGACGAGCTCCGCGCCGATCTTCTCGTACGGGTCGTCGAGCTCGATCTCCTTGGCGATGGAGACACCGTCGTTCGTGATCGTGGGGGCGCCCCACTTCTTCTCCAGAACGACGTTGCGACCGCGCGGGCCGAGGGTCACCTTGACAGCGTCGGCGAGGATGTTGAGGCCGCGCTCGAGGCCGCGTCGGGCCTCCTCATCGAAAGCAATGATCTTTGCCATGAGTTTTTTCGTCCCTCCTGGACGTAGACGTTGGGTTTAGCACTCAGAGTGAGAGAGTGCTAACGCCATTCTGGCACTCGACCCCATCGAGTGCAAGCTGCGCGGACGGACCGCGCGGCGGTCTACGGAGCAGGAGTGTCTGCGGGCGTGTCGGGCGCGGTCGTCGCACGATCGAGTCCGATGACCACCGTGAGCTGCTTCGCCCCCGTGTCGTTCAGGTCGGAGTAGAAGTCGCTCTGCTCGACCTGGGCACCGCCGATCAGGTTCGCAAGGCCGAGGGCGGCGAGCTCGTCCTCCTCGGCGACGTAGTAGACGGTCGTCGTCGTGAAGTCCTGGCTCTCGCTGTCGCTCGCGAACACGACATCGGCGGCCCAGCCGTTGTTGATGAGCAGGTCGCGCATCTGCTCATCGAGGCCCTCGTCCGGCGACGCGTTGAGGATCATCAACGAGTAGGTGACGTCGACGACCCCGGTCTCGACAGGGGCCGGGCTCGCGGTGGGCACTGCCTCCGGGAAGAGGCTGATGCGCCCCATCACCACGAGCGAGCCGAAGATGCCGCCGATGATGAGCACGAGGGCGGCCACGAACGACCAGAGGAGGACCACCCAGCCGTTCATCCCCGGGGCTTCGGCGCGGTGCGCCCCGACGCGTCCGGACGATCGGGGGACGTCGTCGAATCGATCTCGGCTGAGCTTTGACACTCCTCGATGCTAATGGCACCGACCCGTGTATCCGCATCGAGCGGCGCCGACGCGTGGCGCGCGGCTCGTCAGCCCACGAAACCCGGCGTGCGTGCAGCCCGCTGGAAGGACCTGGCGTCACGGATGCGACGCAACCGCCGCACGAGCATCGGATCGTATTCCAGTGCCGCCTCGGACTCGATCAGGCGGCTGAGCAGCTGGTAATAGCGGGCGGCGCTCATGCCCAGTTGGGCTCGGACGACTTCTTCCTTCGCGCCGCTGTGCCGCGGCCACGCGGTCTCGAGCGCGAGGATCGCGCGATCCCGCTCGCTCAGATCTCCCAGCATGTGACCAGATTAGGTCGCGGAAGCGCCGACTCCGGTGCGCCACTCCCACCATCTGCCGAGCGGATCGGCCGCAGCACGCACTTCCCCGTCGAGCGCCACGACGAAGCCGGGCCACTCCGCCGCGACCACGGGCGGCTGCCATACGTCCAGCAGCGCCGGAGGATCGATCGTCACCCAGCGGGCGTCGAGATCTCTGATGCGCTCGACGAGCGCCGTGCGCGCCTCTCGCGGGATGTGCACGAGCACTCCGGGCGTCGTGATGACGAGAGTGGCACCGCGGGGCGCCTCGGCGGCGAGCGCATCGATCGTCTCGAGTGCGTCGCCGGCGACGAGGTGGGGCGGATCGGACTCCGCGATGTCGAGCGCCGCCCGCACCCGCTGCTCCCGACCTTCCTCGCCCGGCCAGACGAGCCCCTGCAGCCAGCGCCGATCGCGGTCGTCTCGTGCGTCGAGCGGCGCGAGGTCGATGCCGGCCCGCCAGGCGATGTCCGGCATCCTCATCGCGGGGAGCTGCCCGTCGACTCTGCTCTGCAGCATGACGGAGCTCGGCCCGTCCGCCGGGTCGAGTGCCGAGCGCAACCGGCCGTCGGAGCCCACGAAGCGATACGAGTAGCGATCCGGGTACAGACACAGGCCCGCGGAGGCCCCGAGCTCGAGCAGCGCGATCGGTCCGTCGATCTCCGACAGCACCGGGAGCAGCGGGGCGAGCCGGAGCGGCTCGTTGGTCTGCAGACGCCGGTCGCTGCATTCGCTCACGACCTCGTCGGCGCGGGCCAGCACGAAAGCACGCCAGGCGTCGTAGCGGTCGAGGCCGACGCCCAGCATCCGCGTCACCGCGAACACGAGCGGCGGCTGCCTGCGGTTCTCGGGAATCCGAGCGAGCACCCGCTGCATCTCGGGGTCGTCCGCCACACCGGACGCCCAGTCGACATACAGGTCGCTGCGCCCCGGCGCTTCCTCATCGGCGAAGCGCCGATAGCGCAGCCGCACGGCATCCGTCATGCATCCATTGTCTCGTGACGCCGAGCACCTCTGAACGCGAGAGAATGGAGCAGACCCCAGGAGGACCTATGTCGTACAGCGTGGACAAGACCGAAGAAGAGTGGCGCAGCGAACTCGGCGAGGAGCAGTACGCCGTGCTCCGCGAAGCCGCTACCGAGCGCGCCTGGACGGGCGAGCTGCTCGACGAGGGCCGCGCGGGCCTCTACACCTGCGGCGCCTGCAATGCGGAGCTGTTCAAGAGCGGCACCAAGTTCGACTCCGGGTGCGGGTGGCCGAGCTTCTACGAGTCGATCCGCCCCGACGCTGTGCAGCTCATCGAGGACACGACCCTGGGCATGGTGCGCACCGAGGTGCGCTGCGCGAACTGCGGCTCGCACCTGGGCCATGTCTTCCCCGACGGCTTCGGCACGCCGACCGGCGACCGCTACTGCATGAACTCCATCGCCCTGAACTTCACTCCAGAAGAGTCGTGAGCGCCCTCGAGGCCGTCCGCGCACGGCAGTCCTCCTCGAAGGTCACCGATGAGGCGCCGTCACGCGACGAGCTGCTGAAGCTCGTCGCAGCCGCCGGACGCGTCGCCGATCACTCCTCCCTGCGCCCGTGGCGCCTGATCGAGCTGCGAGGATCCGACCGGGAGCTGCTGGGCGCCGCGATCGCGAAGGCCGAGGGCGACAAGTCCCCCTCGTCGAAGCCGCTTCGCGCTCCGCTGCTGATCGCGGTCGTCGCCAGCTACCGCAAGAGCGAGAAGGTGCCCCGCTGGGAGCAGGAGGCCGTGGCGTCGGGTGTCGCCCACATGCTCAGCCTGCTGCTCGACGAGTCCGGCTACGGCGTGCTGTGGCGCACGGGCCACTACACGCGCTCCAAGGCCGTCGCGAAGGCCCACGGCCTCGGCAAGAACGAGGACCTGCTCGGGTGGCTGTACGTCGGCGGCAAGCCCGCAGGCCGCAGGCCCGGTCGCCGCAAGCCCGTCGATGCGCGCAGTCTCGTGACACGGATGCCGAAGCCCAAGCCGAAGGCGAAGGCGAAGAAGAAGCAGTAGGTCAGTCACGCCGGCGGCGGGGCAGCGCGGCGGCGACGGATGCCACGGCGACGACCACCATCGCGATGATCTGCCACGGCGCTGGACCTGCCGCGGCCGGCCAGAGCAGGTCGATGATCACCGAGGCCGCGAGTTGGCCCAGCACCGACCCGAGTCCCATCAGCAGCACCCCGGTGTGGGCGACGATGAAGGTGCCGAGCAGAATGTACGCGGCGCCGAGGAATCCGCCGAGGTACAGCCAGGGCTCGGTCGGCGGTGCGCCGGGCGCACCCCGCACCGCGATGCTGATCCCCGCAGCGACAAGCAGGGCGACGGTGCCGGCGGTGAAGCTCATGAACGTCGCCGCGAGGGGCGAGCGCACTCGCTGCGACAGCCGACCGTTGGTCGCAGCCTGCCAGGCGATGCCGATGCCGGCTGCGAACGGCAGGAGGAGCATCCAGAGCGGCGCCGTGCTCAGGACGTCTCCGCTCAGCGAGATGCCGACCGCGGCGAGCGCGAGCGCACCGCCCAGGACGCGCCCTGGAGTGATCGCGACGACTCCGGCCGGACCGAACCCGATGCGGTCGAGCACGAGCCCGTGCAGCGTCTGTCCTGCGACGACGCCGACCGTGAACAGCGAGACGCCGAGCACTCCGGCCGTGATGCCCTGAGTCGAGACCGTGAGCGCGCCGCACGCGCCGCCGAGCAGCATCCAGAACGGGACCGACCGATCACGGATGCCGCCGACCAGGCGTCCGACGCCTCGACGCGCCGAGGGGATGCAGGCGATCACCACCGCGAGAGCCGCAAGTCCCACCGAGAAGGAGATGAGGCCGGCCACGATGCCGTTGTCGACCTCGACTCCCAGCACGCCGTTGATGCGCGCCTGAATCGCGGTCATGACGCCGATCGCCACTGCTCCGCCGAGCGCGAGGGGCGGAGACAGTCGTCGGGCCTGGGTCACCTGTCGACCCTAGCCGAGCGTGGATGGCCGTCCCGTCCTGCGCACGATGTCGGTGGTCGGGCGTACCCTGACGGCATGTGCGCGAGTTACGGACTTGACCCCCGGTTCACCGACACCGAGCTCCTGGCCGCCGCCGACGAGGCGGTGCTCGACGGTCTCCGTGGCTGGGCCGAGCAGAACGCGCGCGAGACCGTGCGCCCCACGGGCAGGAATCTGCGCAACCTCAACCCGATCGTGGTGCAGCCCGAGGCCGAGCCCGTGCTCGAACCCGCCTGGTGGGGGTTCCTGATCGGCGGAGAACCCTCGAAGTTCCCGTCGATCAACACCCGCTCCGAACGCCTGCAGGAGCGCCCCGGCGGGTTGAAGACCAGAGGTATCGTGCCGGCGACGAGTTGGTACGAGATGAAGAAGCCCGAGCGCGTCTGGCACGAGTTCGTCGTCGACGACGGTGCGCTCTTCGGAATGGCGGCCGTCACCCAGAGAGGGCGAACGGCCGATGGCGAGTCCTTCACGTGCTACTCGATCGTGATGCGCCCGGCTCCCCCGCATCTGGCAGGCATCCACGATCGGATGCCGCTGTTGATCCCCGCAGCACTGAGTGACGACTGGCTGACCGCTGAGCCCACGAAGGAGATCATCGACGAGGCGCTGCTCGCGGCGGCCGAGGTCGATGAGCGCGTCCAGGCCGCGCCCCGCGCAGACGACAAGGGCGCGGATCGGCTGTTCTGAGCATGGACTCGACACAGTTGGGCGCTGCCGCCACTGCGCGCGCCGAAGAGCTTCCCGGTGCGGAGCGCGACAACCCGTTCGGCCCCGAGTGGGACGTCTACAAGGTGCGAGGGCGTGTCTTCCTGCTGATCCCCCTCGACGGCACAGGGCGCGTGACGCTCAAATCCCACCCCGACGACTCCGTCGCATTGCGCGAGACGTTCGCCGACATCGTGCCCGGCTACCACATGAACAAGAAGCACTGGATCACCCTGATGCCGGGGCCATCGCTCGAAGAGGACCTCGTGACCGAACTCGTCACCGAGTCGTACCGACTGGTCGTCGAGAAACTGCCCCGAGCTCAACGGCCGGTCGACCCGGAGCTCTTCGGCCGCCCCGCCGACTGAGGCGGCCAGACCCCGGCATCCGCCGAGAGGATGACCCCTGACATCCGTGGAACGGTACCCAGGGGGGACGCGGGGGCGATGCGCCGGTCGATAGCGTCGTAGACATGATCACAGCAGAAGGCCTCACGAAGAGATTCGGAGACAAGACAGCCGTCCAGGATGTGTCGTTCACGGTGCAGCCGGGTACGGTCACGGGGTTCCTCGGACCGAACGGCGCGGGCAAATCCACCACGATGCGCATGATCGTCGGCCTCGACCGGCCCACCTCGGGCATCGCGACCGTCGGCGGACGGGAGTACCGCAAGCTCCGCGCCCCGCTCACCGAGGTGGGAGTGCTGCTCGACGCCAAAGCCGTGCACACCGGCCGCACCGCGCGCAATCACCTGCGTGCGATGGCGGCGACCCACGGCATCCCCGCATCCCGCGTCGACGAGGTCATCGACCTCGCCGGCATCGGTCCCGTCTCTCGCAAGCGTGCGGGCAAGTTCTCGCTCGGCATGGGGCAGCGGCTCGGCATCGCGTCGGCCCTGCTCGGCGACCCGCACACGCTGATCCTCGACGAGCCGGTCAACGGCCTCGACCCCGAGGGTGTGCGCTGGGTGCGACAGTTCGTGCGCCACGCTGCATCCGAGGGGCGCACTGTGCTGCTCTCGAGCCACCTCATGAGCGAGATGGCGCAGACCGCCGATCACGTGATCGTGATGGGCCGGGGCAAGGTACTCGCCGACGCACCCCTCGAGGAGCTCGTCCGAGCGTGGACGACGAACACGGTGCGTGTCCGCACGCCCCGAGCAGCCGATCTGGCTGCCGCAGTCGGCGGCCCGTCGGTCGAGATCGTGAGCTCGGCTCCCGATCTGATCGACATCGTGGGTCTGCCCGCATCGCGTATCGGCGATCTCGCCGCGGAGCGCGGCATCCCTCTGCACGAACTCACCCCGACCACCGGTTCGCTCGAAGACGCGTACCTCGCCCTCACCGGCGACTCGGTCGAGTACCGCACCAAGGAGATCTCATGACCGTCCAGGCTCCTCCCCTCCGCCGTCAGCACGTCGACACCGGCCACCGCCTCTCGTTCGTCCGAGCGGTGCGCGGCGAGTGGATCAAGCTGGCGACGCTCCGGTCGACCTGGTGGTCGATCGGCATCGCCGCGATCCTCACGATCGGCATCGCCGTGCTCATCGCCCAGGCGATCGACCTGCCGGGCTTCGAACCGATCCAGGCCGTCGTCATGCCGATCCAGTTCACAATGTTGCTCGCCGGCATTCTCGGCGCGATCTCGGTGACCGGCGAGTACTCGACCGGGATGATCCGCTCGACGATGGCGGCCAATCCGAAGCGCGGCTCCGTGCTGTCCGCCAAAGCGGTCGTGGTCGGCCTGTTCATGTTCGTGTCATCGCTGATCATCTTCACGGCAGCGGCCGCCGCAGTCTCCGCGGTCGTCGCCTCGCGAGACCAGGTGATCGACTGGGGCGACCCCACAGCGTCGCTCCTGCCGATCGTGGTCTCGTCGCTCGCGATGGCCGTGTTCGCTCTGATCGGAGTCGCGTTCGGATTCATCCTGCGCTCGGGCGCCGGAGCGATCGCCGCGACCGTCGGCCTGCTGTTCGTGCTGCCGATCGTCACAAGCTTCTTCGCGGTCGCCGGCGAGGCCTGGGCCTGGGTCATGGATGCCGCGAACTACCTCCCGGTCGCCGCTGCCCAGAGCGCGATCCTTCCCGAGGGTGCTGCTCTCGAGGGACCGGTCGCATACCTCACCCTGGCCGGCTGGGTCGCTGCGGGCATGCTCGCCGCCTGGGCAATGCTCCACACGCGCGATGCGTGACGCGAGATCACGAGACGATGAACCCGCGTAGAGTCGCCCGGTGACCCGCACGCGCAGCCGCAGCACCTCAGTCCGTGAGGACGAGGGGCTGCGGCTGCCGCGTCCACCTGGCGTCCTGCGTCGGTTCTGGGCACGGCATCCGGTGGTCGCCGACGTCCTGATCGCGCTCGTGTGCCTGTTCCTCTCGCTGGCTCCGGCCGGTGTCATCACCCGCGAGCTCCCGGTGCCTCTCGCCATCGGCGTCGCGATCCTGGTCCCCGCGTCCGTCGTCGCAGCCTGTGTGACGCTCCTGTGGCGGCGCCGACAGCCGCTCGTGCCGTTCGTCGCGTCCTTCGCTCTCGAGGCCGGGTTCCTCTTCGCACTGCAGCCGATCGGCTCGCCGCTGCTGCTGGTCACCTGCTATTCGCTCGCGGTGTACCGCTCGTCGCGGGCCGCATGGACGGGCTTCGGCATCGGCATCGCCTCGCTCGCCGCCTTCGGCGGTCTGCTCACGCTCTCCGGGGTCATCACTCTGCAGATCGCCGCGAACGCAGTCATCATGTCGCTCGTGCTCGGGTTGATCGGCACGCTCATCGGCGTCAACGTCGGCGGCCGCAAGCGCTACCTCGCTGCGGTGATAGACCGGTCTCGGCAACTCCTCGTCGAGCGCGATCAGCAGGCGCAGCTCGCTGCGGCAGGAGAACGCGCCCGCATCGCCCGTGAGATGCACGACATCGTCTCGCACTCGCTCACCGTGATCGTCGCGCTGTCCGAGGGCGCAGCTGCGACGCCGGACCCGGAGCAGGCACGATCCGCGGCCTCCTCCGCCGCGGAGACGGCTCGCAGCGCGCTCACCGAGATGCGGGCGATGCTCGGCGTGCTCAGATCCGACGATTCGCCGCTGCCCCTCACGCCTCTCGAACCGATTCCCCCGCAGGAGACCGTGGCTCAGGCGCAGCGAGCCGGCTTCCCGGTGTCGCTCTCGGTCACGGGGGCCGCATCGCTCTCCCCCGCCCTCGCGCACGCGGTCGGGCGCATCGTTCAGGAGGGCGTCACGAACGCCATGAGGCACGCACCGACGGCGACGACGATCGCGGTGCGCCTCGCGCACGCCGCGGATGCGGTGACCATCGAGATCCTGAACGACGGCGTCGCGGGCCCTGTCGGCTCGTCGGGGTTCGGCCTGCGCGGTCTCGCCGAGCGCGCAGCGCACTCAGGAGGGACCATCACCTCTCGACCTGTCGACGGCGGGCGGTGGATGCTGCGCGCAGAGCTCCCCACCGCGCCTCCCGCCATGCCGGAGACCGAACCGAAGGAGAGACCATGACAGAGCCGATCAGGCTGCTCCTCGTCGACGACCAGGCGCTCATCCGTGTGGGATTCCGGATGGTGCTCGACGCCGAGCCCGACATGGTCGTGGTCGGCGAGGCCGCAGACGGGCACGACGCGATCGCCCAAGCGTCCGAGCAGCGCCCGGACCTGGTGCTGATGGACATCCGGATGCCTGGGCTCGACGGGATCGCCGCGACCGAGGCCATCGTCGGCCAGCACCCGCAGACCCGCGTGCTGGTGCTGACGACATTCGATCTCGACGAGTACGCGTTCGGTGCGATCCGCGCCGGGGCGAGCGGATTCCTGCTGAAGGACGCTCAACGGCACGAGATGATCGCGGCGATCCGCGCCATCCACAGGGGTGATGCCGCGCTCTCGCCACGGATCACGCGGATGCTGCTGGAGCATGTGACGCCGACGCTCGCTGCGCCACCCGCACCACAGGCGCGGGTGGCCGACGACGTCACCGCCCAGCTCACCGACCGAGAGCGCGATGTCTTCGTCGAGATCGCGCGCGGGCTCACGAACGCCGAGATCGCACAGGCGCTGTTCGTCAGCGAGTCGACCGTCAAGACGCATGTGGGCAGGATCCTCTCGAAGCTCGGATCCCGCGACCGCATCCACCTGGTGATCCTGGCGCACCGGCTCGGTCTCGTCGACGACGACGTTCTGCCCTCCGGTCCCTAGCTCGGGGCGGAGGGCAGAACGAGGAGCCTCAGGCCTTCGCCGCGGTCCACTCCGAGACGCGGTTCAGAGCGTCGACCTCATCAGGGGTCAGCTCGAGACGCCCGCCGGCGAGGAGATCGGGAACCTGGTCGACCGTGCGCGCGCTCGCGATGGGAGCGGCGACCGTCGGCTGAGCACGCAGCCAGGCCAGCGAGGTCGCAGCGATCGAGACGCCGTGCGCGTCGCCGACCTCCTCGAGGGTGTCGATGATCCGCAGCCCCGCCTCGGTCGCATACTTGGCCGCGCCGGACGCACGCGGAGACGCCTGCCCTTCGACGTCGACCGAGCGGTACTTGCCGGTGAGGAAGCCGCTCGCCAGCGAGTAGTAAGGCACGAGACTGAGGTCGAACTCCTGGGCCACCGGGATGATCGTCGCCTCGACATCGTTGCGGTGCACGAGGTTGTAGTGCGGCTGCACGGCGACGGGAAGGTCGACGCCGATGCGGCGGGCGGTCTCGACCCACTCGCGGATGCGGTCTGCCGAGTAGTTCGACACGGCGACGTGGCGCACGAGCCCGTCAGCGACGAGTTCGCCGAAAGCACCGACCGTCTCTTCGAGCGGAACGCTCTCGTCGTCGTAGTGCGCGTAGTAGAGGTCGATCGTGTCGATGCCGAGGCGGGCGAGCGACGCTTCGGCGGCCTTCCGCACGTTCGACGCTGAGAGGCCCATGAAGTCCGGATGCTGGCTCACCTTGGTGGCGACGACGACGCCCTCGGGCTTGCGGGACGAGAGCCACTCGCCGATGATCGTCTCGCTCACGCCGCCGGGGTTGCCCGGCACCCAGGCGCTGTACACGTCGGCCGTGTCGATGAAGTCGCCGCCCCCGTCGACGAACGCGTCGAGCACCGCGAACGATGCATCGCGGTCGGCCGTCCAGCCGAACACGTTGCCGCCGAGCGAGAGGGGGAAGACGTCAAGATCACTGTGTCCGATGCGAGTCATACTCAGGACAACTCGTGACCCGCTCGCGCTATTTCCCCTGTGACGATGTGCGTCGTGTCGCGGACGGAAGACGCGGCATCTTGCAGAGATCCGCTGGACAGTGCCGACTACAGGACTCGAACCTGCAACCCCCGTATTACAAGTACGGTGCGCTACCAATTGCGCCAAGTCGGCGGATGCCTCCCAGCTTAGCGATGGGCGGCGGGCGACGACGAACTACGACGCGGGTGTCTCAGAGGGCGCCGGCTCCGTGGTCTCGGTGGGCATCGGCGTCGGGGTCTCGGTGGCGTAGTAGGCGTCGCTGGCGACGGTGAGCACGAACTGCGAGAACTCGCCCGGGTCGTCGAGCGCACCCACGTAGGCCTCGCCGTTCACGACGATCATGGGAGCGGCGGTGAGCACGAGATCATCCGAGCCGACGAGCGGGCCCTCGAGCGCGCGCGAGGTGGCTTCCTTCGCCCACGTGACGTAGTCCTGGTCCTCGATGCACGACCGGACGCTCTTCACGTTGTCGGAGCCGACGGCGCCGGCGATCGCGGCGAGATCCTCGTCGGAGAAGCCGTCGGTGTTGACCTCCGGCTGGTCGTCGAGCAGGTCGTGGTTGAACGCGTAGAACTGCGCCGGCGAGTGCGTCGCGACACAGGCCGCGGCCGCGGCCGAGCGAAGCGAGTACTTGGTGCCGTTCGAGCTCGCGGTGAGCAGCGCGACCGGGTGGTAGGTGACGGTCGCCGCCCCTTGGGAGATCCAGTTGACGAGCTGCCTCGAGTTGGCACGCTCGAACTCTCCGGCATCCGGAGACAGGTAGTCGACGTAGATGTGGATGTCGACCGTGCTCGAGGTGGTGGGCTCCGGAGTCGGTGTGGCCTCGCCACCCGTTTCGGTCTCCTCCGGGCCCGGGGGTGCGACCGTCTCATCCGACATCGCCGACGCGCTGATGTCCGAGACGAGGATGCCGTCGTCATCCATGCCGCCCGGGTTCAGCTGAGGCTTCGACACCTGCGCCGAGACGGCGAGGGTGATGGCGGTGCCGATGGCACCCACGGCGACTATGGCTATCGCGCCGAGGATGATCCGTCGCATCACGCGCGCCCTCGACTGCTGGGCGTGCACCTTCTGGGCCTTCTCCCGCACAGCCTCACGCGAATTGCGAGTGCTGGGGACGTTCGGCGTCTCGTCGCTCGACATCGTTCCTCTAGACAGTCTCAGGGGGGCAGGGTGGCCCCGGACGCCACTCGGGCGGCGAACGCCGCGAAAACGCGGCCGAGATCGATGTTAACCAGCCAGGCTGAGAAATACCCAGATGGACGGGCTTCTGCCATACTGATTCCGACCCGATGAGGGGTCACGGCGGATCACTCCGCCGCTCTATCACTACGGATCGTCCGGCACGTACCTGCCGGTGAAGGAGAAACACAATGGCATCTGTGACTTTCGACGAGGCCACCCGCCTCTACCCCGGCGGAACCCGCCCGGCTGTCGACAAGCTCAACCTCGAGGTCGCCGACGGCGAATTCCTCGTCCTCGTCGGCCCGTCCGGCTGCGGAAAGTCCACCTCGCTTCGTATGCTCGCCGGCCTCGAAGAGGTCAACGCCGGCCGCATCCTCATCGGTGACCGCGACGTCACCGATGTCCCGCCGAAGGACCGTGACATCGCGATGGTGTTCCAGAACTACGCGCTGTACCCGCACATGACCGTCGCCGAGAACATGGGCTTCGCGCTCAAGATCGCCGGCATCGGCAAGGAAGAGCGCGCGACCCGCGTTCTCGAGGCCGCGAAGCTGCTCGACCTCGAGGAGTACCTGACCCGCAAGCCGAAGGCCCTCTCGGGTGGCCAGCGTCAGCGTGTCGCCATGGGCCGCGCGATCGTGCGTCAGCCGCAGGTCTTCCTCATGGACGAGCCGCTGTCGAACCTCGACGCCAAGCTCCGCGTCCAGACCCGTACGCAGATCGCGTCGCTGCAGCGTCGTCTCGGCGTCACCACGGTCTACGTCACGCACGACCAGACCGAGGCGCTCACCATGGGCGACCGCATCGCCGTGCTCAAGGACGGCCTGCTCCAGCAGGTCGGCTCGCCGCGCGACCTGTACGAGAAGCCCGAGAACGTGTTCGTCGCGGGCTTCATCGGCTCCCCCGCCATGAACCTCTTCAGCGCAGACCTGGCTGAGGGCGGCGTGCGCTTCGGAACCGAGATCGTCCCGCTCGACCGCGACACCGTGGGCCGCGCGAACGGCTCGCAGGTCACGGTGGGTGTGCGCCCCGAGGACATCACCGTCGGCCCCGCCGACGGCAAGGGCCTCTCGGTCATGGTCGACCTCGTCGAGGAGCTCGGCGCCGACGGCTACCTCTACGGTCACACCGAGATCAACGGCAAGCGCGCCGACCTGGTCGCTCGTGTCGACGGTCGCAGCCACCCGAACGCCGGCGAGACCGTCACGCTGGCTGCGAACGCAGGCCACGTGCACGCGTTCGACATCGAGTCGGGTGTGCGCCTGAACGACAAGCCGATCGTCGCCGCCTGATCGGATCCACAGACGCGGCGCGGGCTGACTTCGGTCGCCCGCGCCGCTTCTTCTTTTCCACCCCCACCGACGGGAGAGACATGCAGGATGCGCTGCGGATCACCGCGAGCTCGATCGATCCGGGGCTGCTCGCACTGCCCTGGTCGACACCACTCGCCAAGTGGCCCTCCGAGCTGATCGTGTCGCTCCCCAAGGGGCTCTCGCGTCACCTGGTGCGGTTCGCAGATCTGTCGGGCAAGGTCGTCGCGGTCAAGGAGACGACCGATGAGATGGCGAAGCGCGAGTACGAGATGCTCGGCAACCTCGCCAGGCTCGACGTGCCCTGCGTCGACCGCGTCGCCGTGATCGCCGGGCGCTCGGATGCCGACGGCGAGCCGCTCGCCGCTGCCCTCGTCACCTCGCACCTGCGGTTCTCCATGCCCTACCGCGCGCTCTTCACTCGCGTGCTCCGCCCCGACACCGCCACCCGTCTCGTCGATGCCCTGGCCGTGCTGCTCGTGCGCCTGCACAACGTCGGCTTCTACTGGGGCGACGTGTCGCTGTCGAACACGCTCTTCCGCCGCGATGCAGGTGCCTACGCGGCCTATCTCGTCGATGCCGAGACCGGTGAGCTGCACGAGGAGGGTCTGACCGACGGTCAGCGTGCCTATGATCTCGATCTCGCCCGCACCAACATCGCGGGTGAGATCATGGACCTCGCCGCCGGCGGAAGACTGGAGCACGGCGTCGATGCGGTCGCCATCGCCGACGGCATCGTCTCGTCATACCGCTCGCTGTGGGCCGAACTCACCGCACAGGAGTCATTCGCCTCCGCCGAGACCTGGCGCATCACCGAGCGCGTCGAACGTCTCAACGCGCTCGGCTTCGACATCGACGAGATGTCGATGTCGACCACCTCGGACGGCACGGTCGTCGAGATCCAGCCGAAGGTGGTGGATGCCGGACACCACCAGCGCCGCCTCATCCGCCTCACCGGACTCGATGTCGAAGAGAACCAGGCTCGCCGGCTGCTCAACGATCTCGATGAGTTCCGCGCTCGCTCGACGAAGCAGTGGGCCGACGAGGAGATGTACGCGCACGAGTGGCTCACCCGGGTGTTCGAGCCCGTCGTGCGCGCGATCCCGTGGGAGCTGCGCGCCAAGCTCGAACCCGCCGAGGTGTTCCACCAGGTGCTCGAACACCGGTGGTACCTGTCACAGGCGCAGGGCCGCTCGGTGCCGCTCGCCGAGGTGCTGACGAGCTATATCAACGAGGTGCTGAGGCACCGCCGTGACGAGGCGACGATCATGGGTCCGCCCACCGAGACCATGAGCCTGCCCGTCGTCACCGGCACGCATCCGGTCGCCGATGACGACGACGAGGTCGACTGGCGCGACCTGGTCTGACCGCGCGGAGTCAGTAGCCGACGGTGAAGCGCTCGCGGTGGTGGTTGCCCTGCTCGATCTCATCGACCACGGCGACGGCGAAGTCGGCACCCGAGATGAACGACGTGCCCTCCGGGTCGCGCACGATCACGTCGCCGCCATCACGGTAGTGACCGGTGCGCTCCCCCTCGGCCCAGGGCCCGAAGACCTCGGCCGGATGCACGAAGAACCAGTCGAGCGAGTCGTCGGCCTTCTCCAGGAGCGCGAGGGAGTCGATGCCGACCTGTGCCTCGTGCTTGTACTCCTCAGGGAACCCCTGGTCGAACAGACGCGGTCCACCGGGAGCGACGAGGCTCCCGCCGGCGCCGCCGACCACGCCGATGCGAGTCTGCGTGCCGCTCAGCACCTCGACGAGGCCGCCGAGGGCATCGAGCACCGAGTTCTCCATGTCACCGCGAGGCGAGAGCGACGACACGACCGCGTCGGCGCCGTCGAAGACGTCACCGAGGCTCGCGAGGTCGAGCACCGACCCCTGCACGTGCTGCGCACCCGGCACGGGGTTCGACGGCTCCGAGCGCGACACCGCGATGACCTCATGGCCGCGGCTCACCGCCTCTGAGACGATGTGGCGTCCGGCGTAGCCGGTTCCTCCGAGCACGACGATGCGAGCCATGAGCTGCTCCCCTACTTCTTCGCGTTGCGGGTGGTCGACACCTGGTAGAGCGCGACCGAGGTCGCGATGCCGGCGTTGAGCGACTCGGTCACGGCCGAGATCGGGATCGAGACGATCTGATCGCAGGTCTCGGCGACCAGACGAGACAGTCCCTTGCCCTCGGAACCGGTGACGATCACGACGGGGCGGTCGGCCAGCTGCAGGTCGGGCAGCAGCACGTCGCCGTCGCCGTCGAGGCCGAGCACGAACACACCCTGCTTCTTGAATTCCTTGAGCTGCGTGGTGAGGTTCGTCGCGAGTGCGACCGGAACGCGAGCGGCCGCGCCGGCGCTGGTCTTCCACGCTGCGGAGTTCACACCCGCCGAGCGACGCTGCGGCAGGATGATGCCGTGACCGCCGAAGGCTCCGGTCGAGCGGATGATCGCGCCGAGGTTGCGCGGGTCGGTGATGCCGTCGAGGGCGACGAACAGCGGCACCTCACCCTTGTCGATGACGGCCTCGAGGAGGTCCTGCGGGTGCGCGTACTCGTAGGGCGGCACCTTGACCGCGACGCCCTGGTGCACACCGTCGTACCCGGCCATGCGGTCGAGTTCCTGGCGCGTGACCTCGAGCACCGGGATGCCGCGGTTGGTGGCGAGCGACAGCATCTCCTTCACGCGGTCGTCCATCTCGACGCGCTGCGCGATGTAGAACGCCGATGCGGGGATCTTCGCACGCAGGGCCTCGAGCACCGAGTTGCGGCCGGTGACGACCTCGACCTCGGTGGTGTTGTCCTTGGCGCGTGCAGAGCGGTTCGGGTTGCCGCCCGAGCTCTGACGCTGTCCCTGTCCCGGCTTGCCCTTTCCGCCCGAGGCCGCGTAGCGCTCGGCTGCCGCCTTGCGCTTGCCGGCGGGGTGCCACGCGCGATCCTCCGCCTTGGGGGTCGGTCCGCGGCCCTCGAGCGACTTGCGTCCGAGTCCGCCGGTGCCCTTGGTGGGGCCCTTCTTCTTGCCGTTGCTTGCGCCGGGGCGCTGTGGCTTAGCCATCGATACTCCAATGAGTTCCGGCCGGAGAATCCTCCAGCGTGATTCCTGCGGCGGCGATCGCATCACGGATGCGATCGGCCGCCGCCCAGTCCTTGTCAGCGCGCGCCTGCGCGCGCTGGGTGATCATCGTCTGCACGAGCGCGTCGAGAGCGGATGCCGTGGCGTCGCCCCCCGATGTCGCACCGACGACATCGAGCCCGAGCACATCGAGCATCGCGAGCACTTCGTGCGACGCCGCCATCGCGGTCTCGGTGTCACCCGCGTCGAGCGCCGCGTTTCCTGCACGCACCGTGTCATGCAGGACGCCGAGCGCCTGCGGTATGCCGAGGTCGTCGTCCAACGCCGCCTCGAACGCGGCGGGGAGAGGTGTCTTCTCCGCCCAGCCGAAGGTCTTCGGCAGCACACGCAGTGCACGCTCGATGAAGGTGCGGATGCGCCCCAGTGCCGCCTCCGCCTCGGTCCACGACGACTCCGAGAGATCGAGGCTCGAACGGTAGTGCGCGGCCGCGAGGGCGTAGCGGACCACGAGCGGGTCATGCTCGGCGAGCACCTCATGTGCGAGCGTGAAGTTGCCGAGGGACTTCGACATCTTCTGTCCGCCCACCGTCACGAGGCCGTTGTGCACCCAGTACCGCGCGAAGCCGTCTCCGGCAGCGGTCGACTGGGCGAGCTCGTTCTCGTGATGCGGGAAGCGCAGGTCGAGGCCTCCCCCGTGGATGTCGAACTCCGCGCCGAGGTAGCGCTTCGACATCGCCGAGCACTCGATGTGCCAACCCGGGCGGCCTGCGCCCCAGGGCGACTGCCACGTGGCATCCGCCTGCTCGTCGGGCTTGGCGCCCTTCCAGAGCGCGAAGTCCTGCGGGTTGCGCTTGCCGCGGGGGTCGGCGTCCTCCGCCGCCTCCATCGCGTCGATCGACTGATTCGTCAGCGATCCGTAGTCCGCCCACGAGCGCACGTCGAAGTAGACGTCGCCTGAGCCGTCGGGCGCGGGGTACGCGTGGCCCCGACCGATGAGTGTCTCGATGATCTCCTGCATCTGCGGAACGGATGCGGTCGCGCGCGGCTCATACGTCGGCGCGAGGATGCCGATTCCGGCATACGCCGCCGTGAACTCCTGCTCCATGCGGTAGGCGAGCGCCCACCACGGCTCGATGTGGGTCGCGTTCGCGAGCACGTTGTCGTCGATGTCCGTGACGTTGCGCACGAAGGTGACCCGGCCATACCGGTGCGTCAACCAGCGGCGCAGCAGATCGAAGCTCAGCGCTGCGCGGACGTGCCCGATGTGGGGGCCGGACTGCACGGTGGGTCCGCAGACGTACATCGTGATGTTCTCGGGATCGAGAGGCACGAAGTCGCGCAGCTGCTGTGCGCGGGTGTCGTAGAGGCGGAGAGTCACCGCTCAAGCTTACCGGGCCACTGATCGCGTTGACTGGGTGCGCTATCGCCTCGCGTCACGATCGGCGGAGGCCATCACGATCAGCGGAGATGATGCGCCGTGGCATCCGCGGACCGGGACGCCGCCCGCAGATCGGACCCTAGCGGTTCAGTCGACGGAGAAGATCTGCCCCGTCTGCACCCCGAGCACGCTCTTCGCATACGCCTGTCCGACCCGGTGCGATGACACGGGCACGAAGCCGGGGAACGACGAGTGGTACGCCGGTGCGTCCTCGAGCACCGAGGGGCTCACGGCGTTGATGCGGATGCCGCGCGGCAGCTCGGTCGCCGCAGCGAGCACGAAGGACTCGACGGCACCGTTCGCGAACGACGCGGCGGCGCCGGTGGCGATGGGCTCACGCGCGAGGATGCCGGAGGTCAGTGTGATCGAACCGCCGTCACGCACGAAGGGCGTGCCGATGCGCACGATGTCGAGCTGCGACAGCACCTTGCCGCGGAAGGCGGATTCGTAGTCGCCACGGCTCAGCCCGTCGAGCGGCCGGAACGGAACCTCTCCCACCGCGACGATCACGGCATCGACCTGTCCGACCGTCGCGAACAGCCGTTCGATCGACGCCGGGTCCGTGACGTCCACCGGGGGCTCGCTGCTGCGCGACGCGGCGATGATCTCATGACCGTCCAGCGCATCGACCGCGGTTCGACCCACCTGCCCGCCGGCTCCGATGACGAGAACCCTCATGACGCCTCCTTCTCCGCGTGCGAGTTCCGCACGACGATGTCCGACAACGACGACGGATGCCGACGCATTCCCACCACAGCGGAAAAGTCAGGTCGGGTGGACCATGGCGACCGCCGTCACCGCGATGCCCTCGCCGCGGCCGGGGAAGCCCAATCCGTCGGTGGTGGTGGCCGTGACCGAGACCGGCGCGCCGCCGAGTGCTGCCGACAGCACCCGCTCGGCTTCTGCACGGCGACCGCTGAAGCGCGGCCTGTTGCCCTGGAACTGCACCGACACGTTGCCGATCGTGTAGCCCGCGTCGGCGAGAAGCTCACGGGTGCGGGCGAGGAAGACCTCTGCGTGAGCGCCGGCGTACTCGGGGTGCGCGGTGCCGAAGTGCTCGCCGATGTCTCCGAGCCCCGCGGCACCCAGCAGAGCGTCGACCATCGCGTGGGCCACGGCGTCTCCGTCGGAATGCCCCGAGAGCGCTCGTTCCCCCGGCCACTCGATGCCGGCCAGCCAGAGGTCGCCGTCTCCGCCGAACGCGTGCACGTCCGTGCCGAGCCCGACCCTGGGGCCGGTCCACGTCGAATCGGGTGCGGCGATCGGCGCGGCAACCGGCTTCTGCGCGTTCGCCAGCAGATGGCGGGCACGCTCGAGGTCGGCCGGCGTGGTGATCTTGAATCCGCGAGGCGACCCGGCGATCTGTCGCACGAGGTGCCCGGCGGCGGCGAACAGTGCGGCGTCGTCGGTGTACTCGATGCCGGAGGCCGTCGCTGCGTCGTATGCGTCCTCGAGCAGCGCACGCGGGAACCCCTGAGGGGTCTGCGCGGCGGCGAGCTCGGAGCGATCCACCGGCGCGATGACCGCATCGCCGTCGACCCTCTTCAGGGTGTCGACGACCGGGAGGGTCGGGATGACGCCACCCTCACCATCGATCGCCGCGGCCACCGCATCGATGATCTCGGGCGGCGTCAGCGCGCGCGCCGCGTCGTGCACGAGCACCCGCGTGACATCGCCCCAGAGTGCATCGAGACCGGAGGCTACGGACTCCTGCCTCGTGTCGCCGCCCGTCACGACCTTGCCGAGATCGATGCGATCTCCGGCGGCGGCGCGAAGCTCGGTCTCGGCGTCCCCCTCGTGCCCCGCGGGTGCGACGACGATCACCTGGGCTGGGGCCGCGGCGAAGACGCCGTCGAGCGCATGGCGCAGGATCGAATGCGTGTCGATGCCGACGAACGCCTTGGGCGCTCCGGCATCGAGTCGGGTGCCGGAACCGGCGGCGACGACGATGATCGCGGTGTCAGGAACGGGAAGGATGCTCACCAGGTTCACGTTACCGGCGCGCACGAAAAAAGGCGGATGCCGAAGCATCCGCCTTCTCTCAGTCCACTCAGGACGCGAGAACCTCGTCGAGCAGTGCGCTCGCCTTGTCCTCGTCGGTCTTCTCAGCGAGCGCGAGCTCGGAGATGAGGATCTGACGCGCCTTGGCCAGCATCCGCTTCTCACCTGCGGACAGCCCGCGGTCCTGGTCCCGACGCCACAGGTCGCGGACGACCTCGCTCACCTTGATGACATCGCCCGAGGCGAGCTTCTCGAGGTTCGCCTTGTAGCGACGCGACCAGTTGGTCGGCTCTTCGGTGAACGGCGCGCGAAGCACCTCGAACACAGCGTCGAGGCCCTCTCGGCCGATGACATCGCGGACCCCGACGAGATCGACGTTCTCAGCGGGCACCTCGATGATGAGGTCCCCCTGGGTGACGTTGAGCTTCAGGTATTTCTTCGCCTCACCCTTGATGATGCGCTCCTTGACCTCGATGATGGTCGCAGCGCCATGGTGCGGATAGACGACAGTTTCGCCAACCTCAAAAAGCATAAAAACTTGTCCTTTCGGCAACCTCAAGGATACCACAGGGAGAATGCGCTAAGGTTCGCGCCCCCACGTCCTCAGACGGCACCCCGCATACGCATAGAATGGATGCGGATATCCCGTCGGACCTCAGGAGGACCCGTGAAATCGCGCCTTGTTGCGTCTGCCGCCATCAGCGCCCTCGTTCTTCTCGGCGCGACGGGCTGCACGTTCATCTCGCCGCAGTCGACGAAGATCGAGTACTCCGCCTCGGACGGCGTGAACATCTCGGACTCGGACGGCCCGCTCGACGTGCGCAACGCGTTCGTCGTCGCGAACGAAGACGGCTCGGTCGGCAACTTCATCGCCGCCGTCGTGAACCCGACCAGCGAGAAGGCGACCCTCACGATGACCGTCGCCGGCATCGACAAGCCCTTCACGGTGTCGGTCCCCGCAGGCAAGACCGTCAGCTTCGGCACCGAAGGCGAGGAGCCGCTGCGCATCGACGGCCTCGACACCATGCCCGGTGCGACCATCGAGATCCACTTCCAGTCGGGCGACGGCGCCGGCACCAAGACCGAGGTCCCGGTGCTCGACGGCTCGCTGCCGTATTACGCCGACCTGGTTCCCGAGGCCGAGTCCGAGCCCGAGCCCGGAGAGTCGACCCCCACGCCTGAGCCGCTCCCGTCCGACACGGCCGCCCCCGCTCCCTCGGAGTGATCCGGCGCACACGCTGAAGAAGAGGCCGTCACCCCTGGGTGACGGCCTCTTCTGTGGTTCCGCCGCGTTCAGCCCTCGAAGCGGTAGCCGAGGCCGCGGACGGTGACGAGCATCACCGGCTCACCCGGGTTCTCCTCGATCCGGGAGCGGATGCGCTTGATGTGCACGTCGAGGGTCTTGGTGTCGCCGAAGTAGTCGCTGCCCCACACCCGGTCGATGAGCTGTCCGCGCGTGAGCACGCGACCCGAGTTGCGCATGAGCACCTCGAGGAGCTCGAACTCCTTCAGCGGCATGTTGATCTGCTGACCGGCGACCGAGACGGTGTGGCGGTCGATGTCGAGTGAGACGCGGCCGCCGTCGAGCACACGCTCGTCGAGCTCGCTGTCAGCCTGCACCACCCTGCGCAGCACCGCGCGCATCCGGGCCAGCAGCTCGCGCGACGAGTAGGGCTTCGTGACATAGTCGTCAGCGCCGAGTTCGAGCCCGACGACGATGTCCACCTCCGAGTCCTTGGCCGTGACCATGATGATCGGCACGGCGGAGGTCGAGCGGATCTGCCGGCACACCTCTGTGCCCGGCATCCCTGGCAGCATCAGATCGAGGAGCACGACGTCAGCACCGCGCTCGCGGAAGGCGGTCAGTGCACCCGGGCCGTCCTCGGCGATCTCGACCTCGTATCCCTCTCTGCGCAGCAGGTAGGCGAGCGGGTCGGCGAGGTCGGGCTCGTCTTCGACGAGAAGGATGCGGGTCATGCGTTCTCTCCGTTTCGGACGCGAGCTGCGGCCTTCGCCGCCTTGCGCTCGCGCTTCTTCTTGTTCTTCTTGTCCCTGTCGATGCTCGGGGGAGCATCGATCCTCGGAAGCCTGATGGTGAACGTGGAGCCTCGTCCGGGGCGCGACCAGAGCCGCACCTCACCGCCGTGACGCTGCGTGGCGTGCTTGACGATCGAGAGTCCGAGTCCTGTTCCACCGGTGCGGCGCGACCTCGCCTCGTCCGCACGGTAGAAGCGCTCGAAGATCCGCTCTCGGTCCGCCTCCGCGATGCCGATGCCCTGGTCGGACACCGCGACTTCGACGACGCCGTCGTCGGCCTTCACTCCGATGCCCACGCGGGATCCTTTCGGGGAGTAGACGATCGCATTGGCGATGAGGTTGCCGAACGCCTCGATCAGGATCTGCGAGTCACCGTGCACCCAGACTCCCCTGTCGCCGCCACGCGCGAGCTCGACCCCGGCCGAGTCGGCCTGCACGACATGCGCCTCGAGTGCGGTCGCCAGCACCTCGTCGATCGAGACGGGCCGCACGTCCGACAGCGCATCATCGGTCTGGAGTCTCGACAGACTCATGATGCGGCCGGTCAGCTGCCCGAGACGAGTGGCCTCGGCCGAGATCCGCGCGGCGAAGTGACGCACCTGCGCAGGGTCGTCTGCCGCGGACTCGATCGCCTCGGCCAGCAGGGTGACCGCCCCGACGGGGGTCTTGAGCTCGTGGCTGGTGTTGGCCACGAAATCGCGACGCATCTGGTCGAGTCGCTCCTGCTCCGTGACATCGCGGATGATCAGCAGTGTCATGCGCGGACTGATCGCACTCGCACGAGCCGACACCAGCCGCGGGTCGAGGCTGAGCCCGCCGCGGGTGATGCGCAGCGACTCGGTCGCCGAGCTGCCCTCATTGCGCCCTCCCCGCACGAGCTGACGCAGCTCCGGGTTCTCGAGCGGCGCCCCCACCTCGATGCCGAATCTCGTGGCCGCCTTGGAGACGGCGAGCACGAGGCCGGACGAATCGACCACGCAGGCCGCATCGTCCATGCTGCCCAGCACCGCGGTGACGCCGGCCGGAACAGCGAGTGACGTCTCATCGGCGACGCGAGCCCTGGCGCGGTATGCCCAGGCGACGAGGAGCGAGAGGCCGATGCCGATCGCGAGGCCGAGGGCCAACGCGAGCAGCGCGATCTGCGGCAAGGTCATAACCCCAGCGTAGAGTGCGTTCACCGCCGGATCGGCGGGTTCTCCTGCGCTGGCTTCAACGGGAGAAGTACTATTCACGTACTGGGCACCGTTCGTTAACCTTCGAGGCAGACAATCGCTTTCGGGCCTGTGCGGGAGCGCGGACCTCTCCTCCCGCGCGGACGCCCCAGTCGTCTCGCGCTGTGACCACAGTCGAGACCCGAATGAAAGGTTGCGCCCACATGCGCGAAGTCTTCCACCAGTCCCTCGAGGACCTGCAGTCCCGCCTCGTGGAGATCGCCGACCTCGTCACGGTCTCGATCGACAAGGCGACGCGTGCGTTCGCCACCAGCGACGTCGAGCTGGCCGAAGAGGTCATCGCCGACGACGCGAAGATCGACGAGCTGGCCGTCAAACTCGACGAGCAGGCCATCGAGATCCTCGCCCGCCAGCAGCCCGTCGCTCGCGACCTGCGCATCGTGGTGATCGCGCTGCGGGTCAGCGCGTCGCTCGAGCGCATGGGCGACATGTCCGAGCACATCGCCCAGCTCGCTCGCCTCCGCTTCCCCGAGCGCGCGATCCCGAAGGGCCTCAAGGGCACGTTCACCAAGATGGGCGAGCTCGACGTCGAGATCTCACGGACTCTCTCAGAGCTGCTGCGCACTCAAGACCTGCGCCTGGCAGACACCATCCGCAACACCGACGACGACATCGACGAGCTGCACGCCAGTGTGTTCGAGAAGGTGCTCAGCGACAACTGGAAGGGCGAGGCGACCGCGACCGTCGACGCAACTCTCGCCAGCCGCTACCACGAGCGTTTCGCCGACCACGCGGTGGCCGTCGCCAAGAAGGTCGTCTACCTGGCGACCGGCGACTGGCGCGTCGAAGAAGAGGACATCGCGCTCGCGGTCGAGCAGCAGCGCGAGCTCGGTCACGCCTGATCCGTCACGAGACACACGAAGGGGGCGGATGCTGACAGCATCCGCCCCCTTCGTCGTCTTCTGCTACTTCTTGCCCTGCGCAGCCACGGCAGCGGCACCGGCGGCAGCGGCCTCGGGGTCGAGGTAACGGCCGGGGCCGGTGGGGACGTTGTTCTCGTCGAGCTCGTAGACCAGCGGGATGCCGGTGGGGATGTTCAGCTCTGCGATGTCGTCGTCGCTGATGCCCTCGAGGTGCTTCACGAGGCCGCGCAGCGAGTTGCCGTGGGCGGTGACCAGAACCGTCTTGCCTGCCTCGAGGTCGGGGACGATCGCGTCGTTCCAGTAGGGCAGCAGTCGGTCGATGACGAGCTTCAGCGACTCGGTGCGGGGCACCTCGCCGTCGATGTCGGCGTAGCGCACGTCGCCGACCTGGCTGAACTCGCTCTCGTCGTCGAGCAGGGGCGGCGGCACGTCGAACGAGCGACGCCACAGCTGGAACTGCTCGGGCCCGAACTCTTCGAGGGTCTGCGCCTTGTCCTTGCCCTGCAGAGCGCCGTAGTGGCGCTCGTTGAGGCGCCACGAGCGCGTGACGGGGATCCACAGGCGGTCGGCCGCGTCCAGCGCGATGTTCGCGGTCTGGATCGCACGGCTGAGCAGCGAGGTGTGCAGCACGTCGGGAAGGATGCCGGCCTCTGCCAGCAGCTCGCCGCCGCGCTGGGCCTCCTTCTTGCCCTGCTCGTTCAGGCGGACGTCCACCCAGCCGGTGAAGAGGTTCAGTTCGTTCCACTCGCTCCGGCCGTGACGGAGCAGGATCAGGGTGCGCTTCGAAGTCATGACGTCAGTTTATCGGCGCAGCTCGACGCGTCCACGCCTATGCCCTGCGAGGATTGACGCATGGCGTCATCTCCTCTCGGTCGGCCGACCCGCGGCACGACAGGGACGAACCGTCTGCGCCGCACTGATCGATGGATCGCGGCGAGCCCCGCTTTCCGCCGAGCCGAGGACCCCTTGGTGATAGACCTGGGCTATGGAGCCAGCGGCGTGACCGCGTTCGAGCTCGCGACCCGGCTGCAGCGTGTGCGCGCGGATGCCGAGGTGCGTGGCCTCGAGATCGATCCGGCACGGGTGGCCACCGCGAACCGCCAGCTCGCCGAGGTGCAGGCTGCGCGCACTCCCTTCTCCCCCGACCTCCGGGTGTCGTTCGCCCGCGGCGGGTTCGAGGTGCCACTGCCGGCGGGACGCCGACCGGCGGTGATCCGGGCGATGAACGTGCTGCGGCAGTACGACGAGGGCGGTGTCGCGAGCGCCTGGCGCACCATGGCGAATCGACTGTCTCGTGACGGGCTGCTCGTCGAGGGCACCTGCGACGAGATCGGACGCGTGTCGAGCTGGGTCGACGTGGACTCGACGGGAGCGCCGCAGCGGTTCACGATCTCGCTCCGCCTCGCCGACCTCGAGCATCCGAGCATCGTCGCGGAGCGGCTGCCGAAGGCGCTCATCCACCGCAATGTTCCCGGCGAACGTGTGCACGCGCTGCTCGTCGACCTCGACCGCGAGTGGAGCCGAGCGGCGCCGCTGTCGACCTTCGGAGCGACCCAGCGATTCCTGGCCGCCGTCACCGCTCTGCGCGATCAGGGGTGGCCCGTGCGGGGCGGCAAGGCCCGGTGGCGCCTGGGTGAGCTCACGCTCCCCTGGGATGCCGTGGCTCCGCTCCCCTGACGCGCGCCTCGCGCACCGCCCGGTTCAGCCCGCCTGACGGGGATCCGGGGCGCTGGGGCGACGGGACAGCCGGGTGAGACGAGGGATGTCGGCCGTGGCACCCGCATCCGCCGGCACGATGACCTGCTGGGTCGCAGCGATGTCCGCACCCTCGGCGCGCACGATCAGATCGCCCACCGGAGTGCGACGAGACAGGATCGCGAGCGCGATCGGGCCGTCTTCGTGGTGCCTGGCCACCGACGTGATGTGACCCACCTCGTCGTCGCCGGCGTAGACCGCATCGCCGACTGCGGGCAGCACTGCCTCACTGCCGTCCAGGTGCAGCGCCGCGAGTCTGCGTGGCGGGTGTCCGAGGTTGTGCACCTTGGCCACCGTCTCCTGCCCGCGGTAGCACCCCTTGTTCAGGTGCACCGCCGTGCGGATCCAGTCCGATTCGTGGGGCAGCGAGCGCTCATCGACCTCGGCCGACCAGCGCGGACGCCAGGCTGCGACGCGCAGCGCCTCTGCAGCGAGAAGCCCCGCCACCTCTTCCGACGACAGAGTCGCGGCGAGCGCATCTGCGGCGTCGGTCGTCGCGATGGCCACCCTCCAGGCGAGCTCAGCGCCCGGGTGATCGGAGACCTCGGCATACTGATGCCCGCCCGCACTCACCTGCTGCCAGGGGTCGGCCCAGATCAGCGGGGCACCGGATGCAGCGGATGCCGCAGCAGTCGCGCGCTGAGCCGCAGCACCGCCGTCGACGAAGCCGAGCAGCGCCAGATCCGGGCGCACGGTCACGGTCGCCTGGGTGCGGAACTTCATGCGCGTCAGCCAGGTCGCCAGGGCCTCCGCGTCGTCGGCATCCGCGATCAGCCAGGTCGACGAGCCGTCGTCGACGACCCCCGCCGCATGCTCCACGCGCCCCTGCGGGTCGAGCACGAGCAGCTCCGTGCTCTCACCGGCTGCGAGCCGCCCGACGGCCTGGGAGGTGATCGAGTCCAGCCACCCCAGTCGTTCGGGACCCGCGACCTCGATGACCGCCCGGTCGTCGAGCGGAACCAGGGCCGCGCCGTCTGCGAGACGACGCTGCTCTCGGAAGGCGTCGCCGAAGTGCGCGATCCCGTGCTCGCCGATCACAGCGCCGGCGATGTCGGTGAATCCGGTCATGTCAGACCTTCGCGAGTCTGGCGGAGGCGTGCGACCGCATCGATGTTCCGAGGGCCGCGATGTCCCAGGCCCAGAGGAGGTGGTTGTCGACCAGGCCGTACATCCGCGTGGCCGCGCCGTACTCCTTGGCCCCGGCTCCGCGCACGATGGCGTCGGAGGCGATGTCGATGCGAGGGCCGTTGATCTCGCCGAGGTAGAGCTCGAGCATCCCGTCGGCGTGCGCGATCGAGACCTCGATCGGAAAGCCGCCCGACGGAGCGCGGAGGGCCTCGACGTCGTCGACACCCCGGACGACCGGCTCGGCTCGCGGCGGCAGCAGTGCGGGACCGGCATCGGCGTCGGAGGCCGGGCGGGACAGACGCCAGAAGCCGGCCTCCGCCACGAGCGGGATCGACGCGCCGCCGTCTGCGGCTGCGAGGATCGCGGTCGCGGAGTAGTTCAGGAAGGGACCGCCGTCATGGCTGAAGCTCACCCGATGGGTGAACTCGCCCTGCAGACGGTCGTCGCCGACCGGATAGTCGATGACGCCGGTGCCCTCCCAGACGCCGAGCAGCCACGAGAGCGGCGCGAGGTCGGCGGGGAGGTCTGTGGGCAGCTCGAGCACGATGCTCAGCGCTGGCCGCGGAAGAGGTTCCGCAGCACGACGACTGAGACGAAGGCGATCGCGAGGCTCGCCAGGCCCAGGAGTCCGATGAAGAAGAGTTCGAGCGCCACGAGGTCCATGGCCTCCACTTTACCCTCCAGCGCGTCGAGTGTCTCGTTCTCGACTCAAGTGACGAGAGCGGCGAGACCGAAGCCGACCGAGATCACGCCCATCAGCAGCAGCGCGCCGATCGTGCTGGCGCCGACTCGGAAGATGAAGCCCTGGGTGCGCCCGTACTGCAGCTGCACCGCGAAGGAGAGGAGCACGATCGCTCCGAAGACCACGAGCAGCCAAGGCACTCGCCACTCCTCGGCGACGAAGATGCCCACGCCGATGGAGGCGACGAACGCGACCGCCCAGACGATGAGCACGCCGACGAAAGCATTACGCGGTGCGAGCGCTGGATCCGTCATGACTCCATTGTGACCCATCAGCGCCCGGTATCATTGCGGCACGGCGTACCCCGCCGTCCGGAAGGAGTGCGTGTGGCCCAGGTCCTGGTGTTGACCAATGCTCCGGTCTCGGAGCAGGTCCTGCCCGCACTCGAGCTTCTCAGCCATCGAGTGCGCCAGATCCCGGCCGAGCCCGCCCAACTCGTGAGCGCCCCCGAATACGACATCGTGATCGTCGACGGGCGCCTCGATCTCGTCGGTGCGAAGTCTCTCTGCCGCCTGTTGCGCGCCACCGGCCAGGACGCGCCGCTGCTGCTCGTCGTCACCGAGGGCGGGATGAGCGCGCTGTCCGGAGACTGGGGCATCGACGACGTGCTTCTCGCCACCGCCGGCCCGGCCGAGACCGACGCCCGCGTGCGGCTCGCGCTCGCCCGCCGCGACGAGGTCGCAGAGCCGACCCGCGTGCAGGCGTCCGGCGTCACGATCGACGAGCAGTCCTACTCGGCGAAGCTCAGAGGGCGCCCGCTGGACCTCACGTACAAGGAGTTCCAACTGCTGCACTTCCTCGCCACACACCCATCGCGGGTCTTCACCCGCGAGCAGCTGCTCAGCGAGGTGTGGGGTTACGACTACTTCGGCGGCACCAGAACGGTCGACGTGCACGTGCGACGCCTGCGGGCGAAGCTGGGCGACCAGGAGCAGATCATCGGCACGGTCCGCAACGTCGGGTACCGATTCAACGTCTACGACGAGGAGACGGTAGCCGCATCGCGGTGACGCACACGACGTCAGTTCACGCGCGCGTCACCTCACGGTGCTTAGATGTACCCCATGATCGATCCCGCACTCGCCGACGCAGGTCTCGGTGACGCTGAAGATGACGACTTCGATGCCATCGAGTCCCACGACGCGCTCCTGCCCGACCACCGCTACCACGATCGCGAGCTGAGCTGGCTCGCGTTCAATCAGCGGGTGCTCGAACTCGCGGAGGATCCGTCGCTCCCCGAACTCGAGCGTGCGAACTTCCTCGCCATCTTCGCGAGCAACCTCGACGAGTTCTTCATGGTGCGCGTCGCCGGACTCAAGCGCCGCATCGTGACCGGCCTGGCGGTGCCCACCAACATCGGCCGCTCCCCCGCCGATGCGCTGGCCGACATCGCCCGCGAGGCGCACGCGCTGCAGCTGCGTCATGCCGACGCCTGGAAATCGCTCGTGCGTCCGGCGCTGGCCGAGTCCGGCATCGAGATCACCGAGTGGTCCGAACTCACCGACGAAGAGCGCTCCAAGCTCTCCGAGTACTTCGGGGCGCAGGTCTTCCCCGTGCTGATGCCGCTCGCCGTCGACCCCGCGCACCCTTTCCCCTACATCTCGGGACTGTCCCTCAACCTCGCGATCCGCATCCGCAACGCCCGCACGGGGCGTCAGGAGTTCGCGCGCCTCAAGGTGCCTCCCATGCTGCCCCGCTTCGTCGAGGTTCCTGGCACCGGCGAGATCAAGCGCTTCCTGACCCTCGAAGAGCTCATCGCGAACCACCTCGGCGACCTCTTCCCCGGCATGGAGGTCCTCGACCACCACGCCTTCCGCCTCACCCGCAACGAAGACGTCGAGATCGAGGAGGACGAGAGCGAGAACCTCATCCAGGCGCTCGAGGCCGAGCTGCTCCGTCGCCGTTTCGGTCCGCCGATCCGTCTCGAGATCACCGACGACATGGACGAGGTCACGATGGACCTCCTCGTGCGCGAGCTCGAGATCACCGACCAGGAGATCTACCGACTCCCCGGGCCGCTCGACCTGCGAGGTCTCTTCGATCTGTCGCGCATCGACCGTCCCGATCTGCGCTACCCGCCGCACCTTCCGACCACGGCGGTCGCGTTCCAGCCGACCGGGAGCAACACGCGAGCCGACATCTTCAAGGCGATCCGCAAGTCGGACGTGCTCGTGCACCACCCGTACGAGTCGTTCACCACCAGCGTCGTGTCTTTCCTCGAGCAGGCGGCGCGCGACCCGCACGTGCTCGCGATCAAGCAGACGCTCTACCGCACCTCGGGCGACAGCCCGATCGTCGAGGCGCTGATCAACGCCGCCGAGGCGGGCAAGCAGGTGCTGGCGCTGGTCGAGGTCAAGGCCCGCTTCGACGAGGCGAACAACATCGTCTGGGCGCGCAAGCTCGAGAAGGCCGGCGTCCACGTGGTCTACGGTCTCGTCGGGCTCAAGACCCATTGCAAGCTCGCGCTCGTCATCCGTGAGGAAGACGGGGTGCTGCGCCACTACTCGCACATCGGCACGGGCAACTACAACCCGAAGACCAGCCGCATCTACGAGGACTTCGGGCTGTTCACCACCGACGCCCAGGTCGGCAAGGACCTCACCCGTCTGTTCAACGAGCTCAGCGGCTATGCGATCGAGAAGAAGTTCAAGCGCCTTCTCGTAGCTCCGCTCCACCTGCGCAAGGGCCTCGTGCGCCAGATCGACCACGAACGCCGCAATGCCGAGAACGGCAAGCCGGCCGGCATCCGCATCAAGGTGAACTCGATGGTCGACGAAGAGGTCATCGACGCCCTGTACCGCGCCAGCGCAGCCGGTGTGAAGGTCGATGTCTGGGTACGCGGAATCTGCAGCCTGCGCACCGACCTCGAGGGCATCAGCGACAACATCACTGTTCGCAGCATCCTCGGCCGGTACCTCGAGCACTCGCGCATCTTCGCGTTCCACAACGACGGCGACGCCCAGGTGTACATCGGCAGCGCCGACATGATGCACCGCAACCTCGATCGTCGAGTCGAGGCGTTGGTGCGCGTCACCGACCCCGGCCACATGAAGGACCTGCTCGACTTCTTCGACCTCGCCATGGACCCCGGCACCACCTCGTGGCACCTCGGGACCGACGGAGTCTGGACGAGGCATGCGGAGAATGCCGAGGGCAAGCCCCTCGTGGACCTGCAGGACAAGACCATGGGGTTGATCCAACGACGTCGTCGCGCACGGGCGGTTCGATGAGCGACGGTGCGAGCACCAAGGCCACACGGTCGAAGTGGACGGACAAGGCCGTCTACGCGGCCGGAGCCGTCGTTTGGCGACTCATCGACGGCAAGCTGCGGATCCTTCTGATCCATCGCACCAAGTACCGCGACGTCACGCTTCCCAAAGGCAAGGTCGACCCGGGCGAGATGCTCGCCGAGACGGCAGTGCGGGAGGTGCACGAGGAGACCGGCATCCGCGTCTCCCTCGGAGTTCCCGTCGGTGTGAGCCGCTACCACCTGCCCTCCAGCAAGCAGAAGGTCGTGCACTACTGGGCGGCGGAGGCGACGCCCGACGCGATCCGCGCCTCGACGTTCGTGCCGAATCGCGAGATCGCCGCCCTCGAATGGGTCAGCCTCAAGAAGGCCCGCGCACGCCTGAGCTACCCGGTCGACATCGAGATCCTCGACTTCTTCGCTCAGCTCGTCGACGACGGCGTGCTGCGCACGTTCCCCATCATCGCGCTGCGCCACGCGAAGGCGCTCTCTCGCGGCGACTGGGACGGCCCGGATGCCGAACGACCTCTGACCGATCGCGGCCTGCGGCAGGCGAGGTCGATCGTCGGCCCGCTGCGCGCGTTCGGGGTGCGCAAGATCATCACGAGCGATGCCGTGCGCTGCATGCAGACCGTGGCACCGCTCGCGAAGGCCCTCGATCGCAAGACCGTCACCACACCGAAGATCAGCCAGGACGCCTGGGAGGACGGCGAAGACGATCTGCGCTCCGTCGTCGGTCGACGCGTGCGCTCGGGCAAGCCGGCCGTGCTGTGCAGCCACGGCCCTGTGCTCCCGGGAATCCTGACGGAGACCGCCCTGGCGACCGGAACGGTCCGCGGCTCGTATGTCAGCAGCGCGGCAGCCTTGGAACCGGCGGCCTTCTCCGTCGTGCACCTCTCGGCATCCAATCCGGGTTCGGGGATCATCGCGATCGAGACGCACATTCCCAAGGTCTAGCGCGCTGCGAGCGGCAGCACAGGCCGCGTCCGGCAACGGATGCGGCCTTTCGCATGCCCCAGAGAGACTCATGCCGTTCACCTCCCGTTCACCTGAGCGGGAGAGTCTCGTTAACCGCCGCACATAGCGTCACTGTGTGCCCTGCACCGGGCCCCACCACATCAAAGATCGAAGGATCCACAGTGAAGATCTCCCGAATCGCACGTATCGGCGCCATCGGCGCCGTGGCAGCACTCGCTCTCGCCGGCTGTGCCACGAACGAAGGCGGAGCCGGCGGCTCCAGCGAGCCGACCGAATCGAGCCTGTCCGGCACGATCGACGCCACCGGCGCGTCGTCGCAGGCAGCCGCCCAGGAGGCCTGGGTCGCCGAGTTCCAGACCGCCAACCCCGACGTCACCGTCAACTACGAGCCCACCGGATCCGGAACGGGCCGCGAGAACTTCCTCTCCGGCGGCAGCACGTTCATCGGCTCCGACCGCGCCTTCGATGACGAGGAGGTGGCGGCCGGCGGCTTCGGCGCCTGCGTGACCGACGACATCGTCGAGGTCCCCCTCTACATCTCCCCCGTCGCCGTGGCGTTCAACGTCGAGGGTGTCGAGACGCTCAACCTCGATGCGGCCACCATCGCCGGCATCTTCGCCGGCACGATCACGAACTGGAACGACGACGCGATCGCCTCCCAGAACGACGGTGTCGAGCTCCCCGACCTCGCGATCTCCCCCGTGCACCGTTCCGACGACTCGGGCACCACCGAGACCTTCGTCAACTACCTCGCGGCGACCGCGCCCGATGTCTGGACCTACGAGGTCTCCGGTGAGTGGCCGATCAGCAGCGGCGAGGCAGCACAGGGCACCTCCGGTGTCGTCCAGGCGCTGACCGCCGGCAGCGGCACCATCGGCTACGCCGACGCGTCGCAGATCGGCGACCTCGGTCAGGTTCACGTCGGCGTCGACGGCGAGTACATCGCGTACTCCGCCGAGGCCGCCTCGCTGCTCGTCGAGAACTCGCCGCTGGTCGAGGGCCGTGGCGCCGGCGACCTCGTGTTCGACGTCGACCCGGCTTCGGCCACGGGCGGCGCGTACCCGATCGCTCTCGTGAGCTACCTCATCGGCTGCGAGCAGTACGAGGACGAGAACTCGGCTGCGCTCGTCAAGGCCTACTTCGAGTACATGGCCAGCGCCGAGGGCCAGGACGCCGCGGCGGCCAACGCCGGCAGCGCCCCGATCTCGGATGGCCTGCGCGAGCAGGTCCTCACCGCGATCGACACCATCCAGGTCGGCTGAGACCACACCCATGGCTGAGGACTGACGTCGGTGCCCTCGCATCCGCAGGATGTCGAGGGCACCGACTCGGTTCGCGGCTTCACCCTTCCGCCCGAGACAGGGAGACCATGAGCACGACCGAGCAGGCGCCCACAGCGCCGCCCGCACCGATCAAAGCCAAGCAGCGCCTCGGCGACCGGGTTTTCTCCGGCACTGCGCTCGGCGCGGGGACCATCATCCTCGTCGTCCTCGCGGCGGTCGCCGCCTTCCTCATCATCCAGAGCATCCCCGCGCTCGAAGCGGACACCTCGGGCAATCACATCCTCCGCGGTGAGTCCTTCTGGACCTACGTCGGCCCGCTCGTCTTCGGCACGATCTGGGTCTCGTTCATCGCACTCATCGTCGCCGCGCCGATCGCGATCGGCATCGCGCTCTTCATCTCGCACTACGCCCCGCGCCGACTCGCCGCGCTCCTGGGGTACGTCATCGACCTGCTGGCCGCAGTCCCCTCGGTCGTCTTCGGCCTCTGGGGCGGGCTCGTCCTCGCACCTCTCCTCCAGCCGTTCTACGCCTGGCTCAACGCCAACGCGAGCTGGATCCCCTTCTTCGGCGGTCAGGTCTCTCCCACGGGCAAGACGATCCTCACGGCCGCTCTCGTGCTGGCGGTCATGATCATCCCGATCATGACCGCGATCTGCCGCGAGATCTTCCTGCAGACCCCGAAGCTGCACGAGGAGGCCGCGCTCGCGCTCGGCGCCACCCGCTGGGAGACGGTCCGCATGGCGGTCCTCCCCTTCGCCCGCGGCGGCATGGTCTCGGCTGCGATGCTGGCGCTCGGCCGAGCGCTCGGTGAGACGATGGCCGTCACCATGGTCCTCTCCCCTTCTGCCGTCGTCAGCTTCCTGGTGCTCACCTCGACCAACCCCACACCGATCCCCGCGAACATCGCGCTGGCCTTCCCGGAGGCGCACGACACCGGTGTGAACACGCTGATCGCGACGGGCCTGATCCTCTTCATCGTGACCTTCGCGGTCAACGCGCTGGCGCGCTGGATCGTCGCGCGCCGCGCCGAGTTCTCGGGAGCGAACTGACATGACCGTCCTCACCGCGATTCCCGCCACGTCGCACAGCGTCGCCCTCACCTCGGGCAAACTGCCCAAGTGGGCCCCCTGGGCGCTGCTCGGCGGCAGCTTCCTCATCTCGGCCATCGTCTTCGGCGTCGCCTCCGTCGGCGGCGACCTCGCCGACTTCAACATCGCCGGCACCGTGATCGTCGGGATCGTGCTCTACATGATCCTCATCACGGTGATCTCCTCGATCGCCGAGAGCCGACGCAACGCGATCGACCGCCTCATGACCGCCCTGGTCGCCACGGCGTTCCTGATCGCTCTCCTGCCACTCGTCTCCCTGCTCTGGACGGTCGTCGCGAACGGCCTCGAGCGGTTCGATGCCGAGTTCTTCAGCTCGTCGATGCGCAACGTCGTCGGCGAGGGCGGCGGCATCGTCCACGCGATCTGGGGAACGCTGCTCGTGACCCTCACGGCCGCGGTGATCTCCATCCCGGTCGGCCTCATGACCTCGATCTACCTGGTCGAGTACGGCCGGGGACGCATCGCGAAGGCCATCACGTTCCTCGTGGACGTCATGACCGGCATCCCCTCGATCGTCGCAGGTCTGTTCATCTACGCGATGTTCTCCCTGATCCTCGGCCCGGGCATCTCGATGGGCTTCATGGGAGCTCTGGCGCTCGCCGTGCTCATGACCCCGGTCGTCGTGCGAGGCAGCGAGGAGCTGCTGCGCATCGTGCCGAACGAGCTCCGCGAGGCCGCATACGCCCTCGGCGTGCCGAAGTGGCTCACGATCCTCAAGGTCGTGTTGCCGACCTCGATCGCGGGAATCACCACCTCGGTCATGCTCGCGATCGCCCGCGTGATCGGCGAGACCGCCCCGCTTCTGCTCACCGCCGGGTTCACCATGAGCATGAACACGAACATCTTCAGCGGTCAGATGATGACCCTCCCGGTGTTCTCCTACAACCAGTACATGAACCAGGGCACCGCCCCGGACGCCGCCCTGGATCGCGCCTGGGCATCCGCCCTCACCCTCATCCTCATCGTCATGGTGCTGAACCTCATCGCGCGAATCGTCGCGAAGGTGTTCGCCCCCAAGACTGCCGGCCGCTGAGCCGTCCGATCCCGATCCTGAAGGAACCGCAGTGTCCAAGAGCATCGAAGTCAATGACCTGAACGTCTACTACAGCGATTTCCTCGCAGTGGAAGGCGTCTCCCTGGAGATCCAGCCACGCAGCGTGACGGCGTTCATCGGCCCGTCCGGCTGCGGCAAGTCCACCTTCCTGCGCACCTTGAACCGCATGCACGAGGTCATCCCCGGCGCACGCGTGCAGGGCGAAGTCCTCCTCGACGGCAACGACCTCTACGGTCCCGGCGTCGACCCGGTGCTGGTGCGTCGTCAGGTCGGCATGGTGTTCCAGCGTCCGAACCCGTTCCCGACGATGTCCATCAAGGAGAACGTCCTCGCCGGCGTCAAGCTCAACAACTCCCGCATGTCGAAGTCCGACCAGGACGCGCTCGTGGAGAGCTCCCTGCGGGGCTCGAACCTCTGGAACGAGGTCAAGGATCGCCTCGACCGCCCGGGCTCCAGCCTCTCCGGCGGCCAGCAGCAGCGTCTGTGCATCGCACGCGCGATCGCCGTCGCCCCCGAGGTGCTGCTGATGGACGAGCCGTGTTCCGCGCTCGACCCGATCTCGACCTACGCGATCGAGGAGCTGATCGCCGAGCTGAAGAACGAGTACACGATCGTGATCGTGACGCACAACATGCAGCAGGCGAGCCGCGTGTCCGACAAGACCGCGTTCTTCAACATCGCCGGCACCGGCAAGCCCGGCAAGCTCATCGAGTACGACGAGACCACGGCGATCTTCACCACCCCATCGGTGCAGGCCACCGAGGACTACGTCTCGGGTCGCTTCGGATAAGCTTCCACCCCTCCTCCCCTCCAGTCCGTTCGAGCCTTCGCTCCTCTCGGGCACAGCTTCGGAACCGAGGGTTCGAAACGCCGTGAGACCGTCTGGTCACACGGCGTTTCGTCGTCTCAGTCGCGGGGTGAGAGGAGATACTCGTTGAGCGCGGCCGTGAGAGTGTGATCGACAGGCAGGTCCACGCCGTCGACGGCGGTGATCGGGACGGCGAGACGAACACTCGAGACGAGCCAGGCGGCATCAGCACGTGGCAGGTCGGATGCCGGCACCTGGGCGTATTCGGCGAGGAACCCCCGTGCGGTGAGGTGTTCGTAGACGCTGAGCTGGGTCGTGCCATGCAGGATGCCGCCGTTGGGTGCCGGTGTCACGAACCGGTCGCCGAGGCGCAGGATCAGTGACGCGGTCGGCGCCTCGAGCACGAAGCCGTCGCGCGACAGGAAGATCGCGTCGTCGGCTCCGCGTCGGTGCGCCTCGCGAAGCGACGCCATGTTGACGGCATACGAGAGGGTCTTCGCCCCGAGCAGCAGCCACGGCGCCTTCTCGGCGACGTCGAGGTCGTACCCGCGGTCGAGGGTGACGACGCGGACTCCCCGCACGCGCACAGCAGAGAAGTCGGATGCCGGAGCAGCCGTGACCCAGGCCGTCGGCGTGGGCCCGTGTTCGACCCCTCGGCTGAGGATGAGCTTGATGACGTACTCGCCCTGCTCGCAGTGGGCGGCGGCACGCTCGATGGCCTGATGCCACTGCGCCTGGTTGGGTAGCGGCAGGTCGCACAGCTGCGCCGAGTGGGCGAGCCTCTCGAGGTGCGGCACGACCTCCTGTGCATGGCCGTCGATCACACCGATCGATTCGAACACTCCGTCGCCGCGCTGCGTGCTCAGCTCCCCCACGCTCAGTGCCGGGGCGGCGGCATCGACGAGGGTGAACGTGTCTGCGAAGTCGGAGCGGTCGGCGTCAGCCGCCGCAGGATCGATCATCAGAGCGAAGCGCCGTGTCATGATCCGAGCCTAGAGGCCGGGAATAGCTTCAGCGCGATCTTGTTACACTGGAGTGGCCGGGCCGCATAACCCCGGGCTCCAATTTTTGCCGCTGCGAGCGGCCTTCCGCCGAGAGGCGTTCTTGCGGCCCGGTCTTTTCATACCCGGTCATGGACCAGGGCACGAAAGCCGGGCCGAATCAGACCAGTGCTCCGGTGCGCCAGAGCGCTGCTGAGGCCGACAGGTCCTGCGCGTAGCTGCTCAGTCGAAGCGCCCGCGTCGTGAGCTCGCTCGCGCGCGACGGCTCGGTCGGCTCGTAGTCGTCGGCGGTGTGCGTCGCACCGGATGCCTGCACCCGGCAGAACGCCGCCGCCCTGTCGAGGGCGACCGCGAAGTCGCCACGGAACGCGCCACGGAGGATCGTGTCGATGAGGGTGACGAGCTCGTCGGGGTTCGCCGGCACCGGCGCTCCCGCGACCACCGGATCGACGGACGTCAGCTCGACCCGGCCACGCTCGTACAGCAGGGCCGCCGTGTGCGGATCGCCGTGTATCGCGAGCTGCAACAGGTACAGGCGCCACAGCGCGCCCGGCAACGTTCGCGCCGGGGCCTTGGACCACAGCTCTGCGATCTCGTCGATACCGTGCTCGGCGGTGAAGGCCACGAGTCGGTCCGCGCTCACCCCGCTGTCGTCCGCGCGCACACGGGTGAGCAGGGCGGATGCGGTCGCATGCGCGACCCGCGTCTCCTCTGCGGGGTCGTGGGTGCTGACGATGTTGTCGAAAGCACTGGTGGGGCGGCGCACAGGACGCGAGAACTGCTCGGGCATCAGTCCAGGGTACGCGTGATCGACACGGTCAGGCGGTGGGAATGACAACCACGGGGTCTGTCGTCGGCAGGCCGGACGGCGAGCCTCCGGCCTGCTCCACCGTGACGGCGATCACGTCGCCGGCGTGCATCTCGCCATCGAGCACTGCAGTCGCCGATCCGTCGTCGACCGCGAACACTCCGGCAGGGATCGGGGTCTCACCCCGCACGTACCAGAGCTCATACGTCTCCCCCTCGGACAGCGCGGGGACGCCGTCGGTCACGAGCACGGAGGTGCCGAGCGACGCCGACCAGTGCGCGGTCGCGGTGCCACCGCTCTCGAGCGACACGCTGGCCTGCTGGGCGTCATCGGCCGCCTGGATGTCCTCGAGCGCGACGACACTCGCCGGTCGGTTGATGTAGGTGTTGATAGCGACCGCTCCCGCTCCCACGCCCACGAGCAGCGCGAGGCATGCGGCGAGCGCGAAGAGGAAGCGAAGCCGGTGCGCCGGAGCCTTCGGGGCGTCCTCTCCACCGAGCGCGGCGAACGCTGAGTCGGTCACCGGTGCGGCATCCGTCGTCTCGTCAGGTGTGGCGTCGGTCATCGAGTCCGCGAGGACGACGTCGCCGTCCTGCGGGGTGACGGCGATGCGTGCGAGCAGGGCGGCGCGGATGTCAGGCGAGGGGGCGGCTTGCGTCGCGCCGTCGGCCAGGAAGCCTGCGCTGTCGGCGTCGGCATCCACGATGGGCTGCCATTCCGGGTGTGCTGCGAGCGCGGCGTGATACGGCTGCTGATCAGCGGGCGACAGCGCGTCGAGCGCTGCTCCTGCTGCGAGTTCTGCGAATTCCTGCTCGTTCATGCCGTCACCCCCATAGCTGTCCTCAGTCGCGAGAGCCCGTCTCGCATCCGTGTCTTGATCGTCCCCAGCGGTGCTCCCACGAGCACCGCCACTTCGTTCTGACTGTAACCGCCGTAGTAGGCCAGAACGAGAGCTTCGCGCTGCGCCTCAGGAAGACCCGAGAGCGCGTGAACGACCTTCTCGCCCTCGATGCCCAGTTCCACCGTCTCCGCGACACTGTCGTGCGCGACTCCGATATCTCTGAACCCGGCTCGTACGTCTCGGTCCGCGCTGGACTGGGACGCCCGAACCCGGTCGACCGCACGACGGTGCGCGATCGTCATCACCCAGGTTCTTCCCTGCCCCTTGTTCGGAGCGAACTTCGAAGCGGATTGCCAGATCTCCAAGAAGACCTCCTGCAGGACCTCTTCGCTCTGCGAGCGGTTCACGAGGACCCTGAGGATGAGGCCGAAGACGCGGGAGGACAGAGTGTCGTAGAGCTCCGCGAATGCGCGCTGATCACCGTCGCCGATGCGAACGAGCAGGTCAGCGACAGCATCCCGAGCCGTACCGTCTTCGGGTACGTCCATTCCGTCGATGACCATCTCTAACAGCATGCCGCATTCACCCCGCTTTCCCGTGCAGCCACCGCCCGAAAGTGACGGAAACGAGTCCTCTTAAGTGTTCTTCGTCGAAACCTGTTCGCCGCGGACCCCCGAAACGGATTGGATTCGGCGGCGAGAAAAAATCTTTGCGATTTCTCCCATCCGATCCCGGAGGGGCTCCGAACGACTGTCAACGCCACGGAGAGGCCGTGGCTGAGATTCTCAAGGAGCTCGAGATGTTCAGCACCAAGAAGAAGGTCACCGCAGCCATCACCCTCGGTCTTGCGAGCGCATTCGTGCTCGCCGGATGTTCCATGGGCGGCACCACCACCGACGAGCCGTCGGAGTCGACGGCCCCCGAGTCGTCCGAGACGATGGCTCCTGAGACCGAGACGATGGACCCGGCCGCGAACCTGGTCGGCCCCGGTTGCGCCGCCTACGCAGAGGCTGTTCCGGACGGCGCAGGATCCGTCGAGGGCATGGCTCTCGACCCGGTCGCCACCGCAGCGTCGAACAACCCGCTGCTCACCACGCTGGTTGCCGCAGTGAGCGGACAGCTGAACCCGGATGTCGACCTCGTCGACACCCTGAACGGCGACGAGTTCACCGTCTTCGCTCCGGTCGACGACGCCTTCGCGAAGATCGACCCGGCCACCATCGAGGCCCTCAAGACCGACAGCGCCACGCTGAGCTCGATCCTGACGTACCACGTGGTTCCCGGCCAGATCGCTCCTGACGAGATCGCCGGCATGCACGCCACGGTCCAGGGTGCCGAGCTCGAGGTCACCGGCAGCGGCGACGACCTGATGGTCAACGACGCCACCGTCATCTGCGGTGGAGTTCAGACCGCCAACGCGACCGTGTACCTTGTCGACACGGTCCTGATGCCCCCGGCCGAGTAAGGCCAGGGAACACCGAGGCTTGACACTCGGTAAGCCGTCTCACCTCTCGGGGGAGGTCGGTGGGATGGAGAAGGAGCCGCTGGCGACACGTCGTCAGCGGCTCCTTCTTTGCGCCCTAGACTGGAGGGGCGGGCCTCTAGCTCAGTTGGCAGAGCATCGGACTTTTAATCCGCGGGTCGTGGGTTCGAGCCCCACGGGGCCCACCGTTTATCACCGTCGGCCGGATCCGGCCACCCCCTTCAGTACATCAGCACCCTGCGAGAGAGTCGTGGCGTCCCCATCCGGGACACTCACCCCACGAAAGGACGCATCATGGCGACTCTCACCGACAGCCGAGTGGCATTCCTCGCGACAGACGGATTCGAGGACAGCGAGCTGACCAGCCCGTGGGACGCGGTGCAGAGCGAGGGCGCGAGCGCCACGCTCATCGCACCGGACGGACAGCAGATCACCGGAAAGAACGGTCACGTGCAGCACGTCGACCTCACCTCCGAGACGGCGAAGGCCGACGAGTTCGACGCTCTCGTGCTTCCGGGCGGCGTCGTGAACGCCGATCACCTGCGGCTCGACAAGGCATCGATCGATCTCGCCCGCTCGTTCTTCGAGCAGCACAAGCCGGTCGCCGTCATCTGCCACGGCGCGTGGATCCTGATCGAGGCCGGCGTGGTCGACGGACGCACGCTCACCAGTTACCCGAGCCTCGCGACCGACCTCCGCAACGCCGGAGCCACTTGGGTCGACGAAGAAGTGGTGGTCGACGAGGGTCTCGTATCCAGTCGCACGCCCGACGATCTCCCCGCTTTCAACGCGAAGCTGATCGAAGAGGTCGCCGAGGGGCGACACGCAGAGCAGACCGCGTGATCTGAACACCCGGCGGTCCGGTGTCAGGCGCCAGTGCGCGCCCTGTGACGCCGGACCGCCGCTCTGTTCGCACAGCGCACCGAACAGAACCGCTGCCGCCCGTTGCGGGTCACGTCGACGACCACGTTCGTGCAGGGTGGGGCCGCGCAGCGGCCCAGTCGATCCATGCCACGCGTGACGAGGTGCAACGACGTGCCGACCGCGAAGACCGCCCGCAGCACATACGGCAGAGATCTCACGTCGTCGCGGTAGTGCAGGTGCCAGCCTTCGCCGTCGTGATTCGTCAGGCGAGGGTATGCCGCAGCGCGGACCATCTGCGCGTTGAGGATCTCCGCACGAGCATCCGGAGCCGCGGCGTCGACGACCCGCAGCCAGTCGTCGACGACCTCGCGGACCCGTTCGTGATCGTCTGGGGCGGGCGGGAACGTCATCGTCATGCCCATCTCGAGGGTGCGCTCCTCGATGCCCGCACGATCGACGGGGAAGTCATCGGCGAGGGAGGCGGCCAGGAGAACCGCATACTCGCCGTAAGGGTTGAGATGCATAAGGCCATTACATCACGCTGGATGTATGACCACGTTGCACACCCTGCCGATCCCCCACCAGATCACCACCGCGCACGAGCACGCCTGGGTCGCGGACTCACGGCATCCGACCAGCGAGGGCGTCATCGTGTACGTCCGGTGCGCCGGCTGCGGCACGCATCGCGTCGACCTGCAGGCACACCCATTGACGCCTCCCGCCGCTCTCAGCCGCGAGACCTCGGGCTGATTCCGAGCCTGGAGGGGTTCACACGGTCAGCTCGACGAGCTTTCGGACCGTGCGGAGGTTGCGCGCCGTGCCGGCGACACCGAGCGCTCGATCGAGGACGGCCTTGGTGAGGCGCGTGCTGTGCACACCGCCCTCTGCGTAGTCGATCCACAGATCATCGCCGATCAGCGCGATCCGCTCCCCTGGCACGAGCCGCTGCTGCAGCGCCTCGACGGCCCCGGGCGCGGCCGGTGCCTCGAGGAACATCGCGTGCAGCAGCTTCTCCGACGCGTCGCTGAACGGATGGGTGTCGAGAGCGTGGACGAGAGCGTCATGCGTCCGCAGGATCACCGGGGTGTCGACATCGAATTCGCCCGCGATCAGCGCTCGGACCCGAGCACACGCCGAGGTCGGATCATCCGGATGCTCGCACACGATGTTCCCGCTCGCGATGTAGGTCGAGACCTCACCCAGCACCGGAGCGAGCACCTGGCGCAGCTGAGCCATCGGCACTCGATTGCGACCCGAGACGTTGACCGCTCGCAGCAGCAGGACGCTGCGCGTCACGCAGCGTCGCTCTCGATGAGCTCGGCACCCGCGTGAGCCAGCTCTGCGAGAGCCGCCGAACTCGGCTCAGGCGCCACACCCGCGATCAGATCGGTGAAGATCCGCACTCGCACCCCGTGCGCCACCGCGTCGAGCGCAGAGGCCCGCACGCAGTGGTCTGTGGCTATGCCGACGACATCGGCCGTCAGAACACCCGCGGCCGTGAGGATCGCGCCGACGGTCTCGCCCGATTCGGTCGCGCCCTCGAACATCGAGTATGCGGGGCGTCCCTGCCCCTTGTGCACATGATGCGTGACGGCATCGGTCACCAGCAGCGGATCGTAGTCGGCGCCGGGCGTGCCTGCGACGCAGTGCACGGGCCAGGAGTCGACGAAGTCTGGTGTCTCGTCGAAGTGGCCGCCGTTGTCGCCCTCGGCGTCGTGCCAGTCACGCGACGCGACGATGACGTCGTACTCCGCCGCGTGCTCGACGAGGAAAGCGGACACAGCGGATGCCACGGCGTCCCCGCCGGCGACGGGCAACGCACCACCCTCGGTGAAGTCGTTCTGCACGTCGACGATCAGAAGTGCTGTGCTCATGATCCGAGAGTACGCCGCCTCGCCGGTCACCCCAAGGCAGGAAACCAAAAGGCCCCGAGATGTTGTTCACATCACGGGGCCTGCTGGAGCCGCTTGTCAGAATCGAACTGACGACCTTTTCATTACGAGTGAAATGCTCTGCCGACTGAGCTAAAGCGGCGCGATCATCGATATTACCCGTTCCGGAGCCGCACCGCGAATCGAGCCAGGATCACTCGCAGCGGACGTCACTCTCGGGCACGACATCGTCGAGAAGGAACGCCTCGACAGCGCCGTCGACGCACGCGTTGCCCTTGTTGTATCCGGTGTGACCTTCGCCCACCCGGGTGATCAGCACGCCCTCTTCCAGCTGCCCGGCGAGCGACTCCGACCACTCGTACGGAGTCGCCGGGTCGTTGGTCGTGCCGACCACGAGGATCGGCCCTGCACCCTCGGCGTTGATCTCGCCACGCGTGCCGGTCGGCGGGTACGGCCACACCGAGCAGGAGTCCGGACCGCTCCAGTACGGAGCGATGGTCGGTGCGCCGTCGGCGATCTTCTGCTCGGTCGCAGCCTCGGCCGCCGGGTCGTCCTCGACCGGATAGTCCATGCAGTTGTAGGCGCGGAACGCTTCGCTCGAGTTGTCGAGGTAGGTGCCGTTCTCACGCCCGTTGTAGAAGTCGGCGAGGAAGAATGCCGTCGTCGGGTCACCCTGCAGCGCCTCGTCGAGCGCCTGCGTGAGGTACGGCCAGCTGTCTGCCGAATACAGTGCCGCGATGATGCCGGTCATCAGCGCGTCCGCGCCGAGCATGCGTCCGTCGCCGTTCTCGAGCGGAGCCGCGTCGACGCTCGCGAGCAGCGCCCCGAGGTCGGCCATGGCCTCGTCGACCGTGCCGTTGAAGGGGCACTCGCCCGAGTCGAGGCAGTTCTGCATGTACGCACGGAGGGCCGACTCGAATCCGAGCGCCTGGGTCGCGCCGACGTCGAGACCCGAGACGGCCGGGTCGATCGCACCGTCGAGCACGAGCCGCCCGGCCTTGTCGGGGTACAGGTCGGCGTACGTCGCGCCGAGGAACGTGCCATACGAGTAGCCGATGTAGTTCAGCTGCTTGTCGCCGAGCACGGCGCGGATCAGATCCATGTCACGCGCGGCGTTGATCGTGGTGACGTAGGGCAGGATGCCGCCGCTGTTCGCCTCGCACGCATCGGCGAACTCCCTGTGCGACTCGAGCAGCTCGGCCTCCCATTCCGCACTCCCCCGCTTGCCCTCGGGGATCGAGTAGAGGTAGTCGTCCATGCCCGCAGCATCGAAGCAGGTCACCGCGGTCGACCCTCCGACGCCACGGGGGTCGAATCCGATCACGTCGTAGTTCTCGATGAGATCGGCGCCGACGGCGAAGTCGAGGCTGTCGCGGATGAGTTCGACACCGCTGGCGCCGGGGCCACCGGGGTTCGTCAGCAGGGAGCCCTGAGATGTTCCCGTCGCCTGGTGACGCACGACCGAGAGGGTGATCTCGCCCTCTCCCGGGTTCTCCCAGTCGAGCGGCGCGGTCACGTCGGTGCAGTCGAACCCCGTGCCGCACTCGCTCCAGGTGAGCGTCTGCCCGTAGAACGGCAGCAGGTCTTCGGCCACGCCGTCGGTGTCCGGCGCGTTCGTGGTCGACGGCTTCGGCTCGGCCTGCTCGGGGATCATCGAGTACAGGCACCCGGAGAGGGCGACCGAGGCCGCGGCGAGGCCGGCGATCACGGCGACGGCACGCCGGATGCGGGAAGTCGGTCGATTGTTCACGGTGTCCTCCCGCTCGTGACAGTCACGAGCAAGCTCTCGAGGGCGAGCAGCGGTGCGACGTTGCGCTCCAGCGACTGGCGGGTGTCGGCAAGGTGGTCGAGTACGACAAGGGTACGGGTCTCTGGCCAGGCCGCTGCCAGCGCGGCCAGATCTTCGCGAAGCTCTCGATTGATCAGTTCGTCGTCTCTGCCGAACTGCAGCATGACGACGTCGCGGAAGAGCGACTGCAGATCGGTGAGCACTCTGTCGATGCCGTCACGCAGGCTTCGGGTCGCACGCTTCTTCTGGTCGTCCTCCAGCGCGGAGATCTGCGAGCGCAGGGCCGGCGGAACCGCCTGCCCCTCGGCGATGCCGACCGTGCGGAGCAGAGACGCGCGCTCAGCCGCGTCGCGTTCGGCGGTCAGCGCCTTGGCGTCGTCCGTGGCTGCCTGGATGATGCGCCCGGCGACCTCGACGGCGTCGCTGACACCGCGAACCCCCAGCACCGACCGCAGGGTCTCGTCGCGGCGACGACGGGCAGCCTCATCGGTGGCGAGGCGCTGGGCCATGCCGATGTGCCGTTGCGCATGACGGGCGGCCTGCTCGGCGATGCCCTCGTCGACACCGGTGCGGAGCGTGATCAGACGCGCGACGTCTGCGACGTCGGGCTCGCGCAGTCTCAGCGAACGCACACGGGAACGGATCGTCGGGAGCAGGTCGGCTTCGCTCGGGGCGCAGAGGATCCAGACCGTCTGCTCGGGCGGCTCTTCGAGGGCTTTCAGCAGCACGTTGGAGGTGCGCTCGACCATGCGGTCGGCGTCTTCGACCACGATCACGCGATAGCGGCCGGCCGACGGCGCGAAGTACGAGCGCTCGACGAGCGCACGAGCCTCCGCGATCGTGATGATGACCTTGTCGGTGCGCAGTGCCGTCACATCGGGATGCGTTCCCGCGAGGACCTGACGCATCGCCGCCTCGTCATCGGGGTGATCCGCTACGAGCGCGGCGGCGAAGGCGTGCGCGAGCGTGGAGCGCCCCGACCCGGGAGGGCCGGTGATCAGCCAGGCGTGCGAGAGCGCGGAAGGATCGGATGCGGCGTTGCGCAGAGTGTCGACCGCCGCATCCTGCCCCCACACATCGGCCCACGGGAAAGGGGCGGCGACAGTCTGGGGCATGCCCTCAGCCTAATCGGGAGCACCGACGTGCGCGGCAACGGCCCCCGGAGGCGCCGGGTCGTCGGCGGAAGGTGGCATACCGAGCGGGCAGTTCAGCCGATCAGCGTGGCGACCCGCTCGCGGATCTGCGCGGCGATGACCTCGGGCGCCGCCGCGGCGTCGAGAACCAGGAACCGCTCCGGTTCGGCTTGCGCCAGGGCGAGGTATGCGTCGCGGACCCGCGCGTGGAACTCGGTCTTCTCGGCCTCGAGCCTGTCGAAGGGCTTGTCAGCCGAGTCGAGTCGAACGCGCGCCGACTCGGGGTCGAGGTCGAGCAGCACGGTGAGGTCGGGAAGCGCGCCCTCGGCGGCCCACAGCGACAGATTGCGGATCTGTTCACCGTCGAGCACACGCCCTGCACCCTGGTACGCGACGGATGAGTCGAGATAGCGATCCTGCAGCACCACCTCGCCACGGGTGAGAGCCGGCCGGACGACCGTCGCGACGTGGTGTGCGCGGTCGGCGGCGTAGAGAAGGGCCTCGGCGCGCGGCGCGATGTCGCCTCGGTGATGCAGCACGATGTCGCGGATCAGCTGGCCGACCTCCGACCCACCCGGTTCGCGGGTGCGCACCACGGTGCGTCCCGCATCCGTAAGAAAATCCGCGAGGAGGTTCGCCTGGGTCGTCTTGCCCGACCCGTCGCCGCCTTCGAGAGTGATCCAGACACCGGACTCCGCCGTCACGAACCGGCCTTCTTCGCCGCATTCGCGGCACGTGTCGCCGCTGCCTTCTTCGCTGCTGCGGACCGTGCGGCGGCCTTCTCGGCATCCGTCGCCGTCGTCTTGGCTGCGGGCTTCTTCGCGGGTGCCTTCTTGGCCGGCGCCTTCTTCGCGGCGGGCTTCTTGGCGGCGGGCTTCTTGGCCGGTGCCTTCTTCGCGGCTGCACCGCGCTTGGGGGCGGGACCCTTCGCACGCTTGTCGGCGAGCATCTGCACCGCGACCTCGAAGGTGATGTCCTCGACCTTCTGCCCGCGGGGGATCGTCACATTCGTCTCGCCGTCCGTGACATAGGCACCGAAGCGCCCGTCGCGGATGCGGATCGGCTTGTTGCTGACCGGGTCGGCCTCGAACTCGGCGAGCGCACTCGACGCACGGCGCGAACCGGCACCGTACTTCGGCTGCGCGTAGATCTCGAGCGCCTTCTCGAGCGTCACATCGAAGATCTCCGACTCGCTCTCGAGCGACCGGGAGTCCGTGCCCTTCTTGAGGTACGGACCGAATCGGCCGTTCTGCGCGGTGATCTCCTCGCCGCTCTCGGGGTCGGCTCCGACGACGCGCGGCAGGCTCAACAGCCGCAGGGCGGTGTCGAGGTCGATCGTGTCGACCGACATCGAGCGGAACAGCGAGGCGGTGCGCTGCTTGGGTGCCGCGGCCTTCTTCGCTCCCCGCTTGGGCTTGGGAGCGTCGACGACCTCGCCGGTCGCCTCGTCGACGGCGGCATCCTCGGACACCGGGTCGTTCTCCTGCACGTAGGGTCCGAAGCGTCCGTCCTTGACGACGACGATCTTGCCGTTGTCCGGGTTGGTGCCCAGCACTCGGTCGCCGGCGACCGGCGCGTCAATGAGCTCCTGCGCCTTGGCAGCGGTCAGCTCGTCTGGCGCCAGGTCTTCGGGCACGTTGACGATGCGCGGCTTCTCGTCGGGCGCCTCCGGATTCGCGACCTCGAGGTAGGGACCGTACTTGCCGAAACGCAGCGTGGCGGTATCGGTGATGGGTGTGGAGTTGAGCGCCCGCGCATCGATCTCGCCGAGATTGTCGACGGTCTGGCGGAGGCCGACGTGCGAATCAGATCCGTAATAGAAGGAACGCAGCCACTCGACGCGCTTCTGCTCGCCTCGGGCGATCGCGTCGAGGTCGTCTTCGAGTGCGGCCGTGAAGTCGTAGTCGATCAGGTCGGCGAAATGCTCTTCGAGCAGTCTGACCACGCTGAAGGCGAGCCAGGTCGGCACCAGCGCCTGGCCGCGCTTGGTCGCGTAGCCTCGATCGATCACTGTGCCGATGATGCTCGCGAACGTCGAGGGGCGGCCGATGCCGTGCTCCTCGAGCGCCTTGACCAGCGATGCTTCGGTGAAGCGCGGCTTGGGGGTCGTACGGTGACCCTTGGCCTCGGCATCCGACATGCGAAGCTCGTCGCCTACAGCCACGACGGGGAGCGACTGGTTCTCGTCGGCATCCTTGTCGTTGCGCTTCTCATCGCGTCCTTCTTCATAGGCCTCGAGGAAGCCCTTGAAGGTGTACACGGTGCCGGACGCGGTGAACTCGGCGTTCTGCGCGCCCGCACTGGGCTCCGCCGAAATGTCGACCGCGATCGTGACGGTCGTGGTCTCGTACTTCGCGTCGGCCATCTGGCTGGCGACGGTGCGCTTCCAGATCAGGTCGTAGAGGCGGTGTTCTTCGCGATCGAGCTCCGAGGCGACGGACTTCGGGGTGCGGAAGTTCTCACCCGAGGGGCGGATCGCCTCGTGCGCCTCCTGCGCGTTCTTGCTCTTCGACTTGTAGGCGCGAGGCTTGAGGGGAACCGCAGTGTCGCCGTAGAGCGCGACGGCCTGACTGCGAGCTGCCTGCACCGCCTGGGTGCTCAGCGCCACGGAGTCGGTACGCATATAGGTGATGTAGCCCTTTTCGTAGAGCCGCTGGGCGACGCTCATCGCCTGCTTCGCGCTCATCGAGAGCTTGCGACCGGCCTCCTGCTGCATGGTGGAGGTCGTGAACGGCGCGTACGGGCTGCGGGTTCCGGGCTTGGCCTCGACCTTGGTCACCGCACCGGTGCCCGCGGCGTCGACAGCATGCGCCAGCGCCGCAGCCTTCTTCTCGTCGAGGATGACGACGGCCTTCTTGAGCTTTCCCTCGTCGTCGAAGTCGGTGCCTCGGGCGAGCTGGCCGCCGTCGACGCGGACCAGCCGGACCTTGAAGCCCGAGGAGGACGAGGCGAGAGCTTCGACATCCCAGTACTCGGCCGACACGAACGCCATGCGCTCGCGCTCGCGCTCGACGATCATTCGGGTGGCGGCGGACTGCACACGTCCGGCCGACAGGCCCGTCTTGACCTTGTACCAGAGCACGGGCGAGACGTCCCAGCCATACAGCCGGTCGAGGATGCGACGGGTCTCCTGCGCGTCGACGAGGTCGGTGTCGAGTTCACGGGTGTTGCCGATGGCCGCCTGGATCGCGTCCTTCGTGATCTCGTGGAAGACCATGCGCTTGACGGGGACCTTCGGCTTCAGAGTCTCGAGCAGATGCCAGGCGATCGCCTCGCCTTCGCGGTCCTCATCAGTGGCGAGCAGGAGCTCGTCGGCGGTCTTGAGCGCACGCTTGAGCTCGGCGACGGTCTTCGTCTTGCGATCGGACACGACGTAGTAGGGGTCGAAGTCGTTGTCGACGTCGATCGAGTACTTCCCGTACGCCTGCTTGTCGGCGGCGGGGATGTCCTTCTTGTCCGCGAGGTCGCGGATGTGGCCGACGGAGCTGAGCACCTCATAGCCATCGCCGAGGTATCCCTGAATCGACCGCATCTTCGTCGGGGACTCGACGATGACGAGCTTCTTGCCTTCAGCCAAGGGAGCGTCCTTTCTTCGAAGCACACCATACACACCGCCGTGATGGGTTGGTCACAGTGGTCGCCTGCATTTTCGCCGGAAAGTGCTCGTGCCGCCGTCAGGATCCCTCGGGTGGCCCAGCACGGGCTCGGGAGACGGCAGCGAGTCCAGCGTACGCCGCGTTCACCTGCACAGTCGCCACGAAGCCTTCGACGGCGCAATCGGTGAGGGTCGCACCGGAGGCCGCCGCGACCCGCGCGGCGAGGGAGCACGGGTCGTCGGCCGTGACGATCGCTCCGCTGGCCGCATCGGCTGCGGCCAGCGCCGCAGCGTCAGCGGCTCCGGCGGCCCGCTGCGCGGTGACGGCCGCTCCCCCGACGGCGGCGAGCCCCAGCGAGAGCGCCGCCGCAACCGAGAGAACGCCGGCCGCGACAGCAGACCCGGCCATCAGCTGTCTTCCCCGGCGATGGCACGCATCAGAGCCCTTCGGCGAGCGCGCAGCTGGACGCCTGCAGCGGGATTCGGATGAAGCTGCCGATCGCGACGTCGGCGCGCGCCTCCACGCATACGAGGTCTCCGGATGAGGTGCTCGACATTCCGGCGCCGGGAACCGCGATCGACACGGCGTGCGATGCCCTGCCCGCGTCCTCCCCTCGTCCGAGAAGGCGCGCGGCGTCGGCAGACGCGTCCTGGAGCGCGACCTGCCGAGACGCCGCGCCCAGAGCACCGGCCCCGAGCAGAAGGGTGAGGACCACTGCGGGCAGTGCGAGTGCGAGCTCGGCGGCCACGGACCCTCGTTCGTCGTCTCGACCGGCACTCATCACGACACCGTGAGGGCCCGACGCACCAGGTCGGTGAGGATGCCGCGCACCTCATCCGACCTCATGATGACGACGAGCAGACCTGCGAAGGCGACAGCGGCGACCGTCGAGAAGAAAGACGTACTTAGCATGTACGCCTCGCGCTCCCCGCCCGTATCACCCATACAAGAAGGGAGCCACCATGCGGGTAGGCATCTACGTCCGGCAGAGTGTGACGGAAGACGACGGGATCGAACAGCAGAAAGCGGAGTGTCAAGCAGAGATCGAGAGACGACGTGCGCAGGCCGCTCGCGACGCAAAACCCGGGAAGGAGCCTGAGTCGTGGGAGATCGTGGAGACCTACCCGGACAACCAGACGAGCGCGTCGAAGGATCGTGGGGAGGGCACGGCGTGGGCACGGATGCTCGCGGACATCGATGCCGGGCGCATCGACTGCATTGTGGTGGTGGCGGTAGATCGGCTCATGCGGCGTTTGGTGGACGTGCTGGAGATCCGCCCACCTCGGCGTGATGTGCGAGTTATCGTGGTGCGCGGCGGTATCGATACCGACGATACAAGCGGCGTTGGACAGTTCATCCTGGGACTGTTCGTGCTCGTGGCAGAGCAAGAGAACCGCACGAAGACGCGTCGGGCGATCCCGTACCGAGAGAACCGGAACGCCCAGGGGCATCCCTCCCCGGGAAAGGTCCCGTACGGCTATCGCTGGAGGACCGAAGGCGAGCGCGCCAACGACGATACCCGGTGCGGCGACACGGCGAGAGAGCGCGTGCGGAACGCGCCGCGTTATGCCGTCAGCGAGGCCGAAGAGCCCGCCATTCGGTTTGTGTTTTCGGAGGTGATCGGAGGTTCGCCGCTCGGGATGATCGCGCGAGAGTTGAACAATGGGACGGCGCGAGATCCGGAGTCGAGGGCACTGCTCGCGGAATCCACGCGGACGACGCGGAGCGGGGCAGCATGGAGCGCAACGACCGTTCGGCGCATCGCTCTGTCGCCGTACTACGCGGCGCTGCTCCCTGGCATCGTGCCGGGAGCGGGGAACTACCGCGCGGAGCTGGTAGATCTCGATGCGTGCACGCCGGGGATCTGGAAAGCCATCGTGGAGGTGGATGAGGTGCGGGCTGCGCGAGGGCTGCTCATCGATCCGAAGCGCCGAAAGCACCAGGGCACCTCTCGGCGGTGGATGCTCTCGGGACTCGCCGTGTGTGACGTCTGCGGGGCGCGTGTCCGCTCGGCGCGGACCAAGGAGAGGTATCAGGGCTACCGCTGCCCCAAGGGCCATTTCCAGCGGTCGGGAGCCATCTTGGATCAGTACGCCGAACAGGTGGTGATCGAGCGCCTGAGCCGTCCTGACGCGGCCTCTCTAGTCCAACCCTCGCGCGGGGTAGATCTGGACGCTCTGAGGGCTCGTGAGGGCGCTCTCAGAGGTCGGCGGGCGGTGCTGCTGGATCTTGCCGCGTCCGGCACCTACGACGCCGCGGAGGTGCGCGATAAGGTAGCGCCCATCGACGCGGAGCTAGCGGAGGTGACGGCCACTATTGGGGCTGCGCTCGCCGTAGATCCGTTCGCCGCCGTCGTGTCCGCTGACGATGTCCAGTCGGCGTGGGATGCGCTCACTCTGGCCAGGAAACGTCGCATCGTCTCGGAGCTGTTCGTGATGATCATCCGCCCCGTAGGTAAGGGCGTACGGGTGACCACGCTGGAGCACGCTGCGCGCACTGTCGATGTTGTCTGGCGTCGCCCCGGAAGGGCTCATGTAGCCCTGCCATCGCTCGTTAATGAGGCTGAGGTCTCCAGGGAGCTGGGGAGCTATACGCCTCTGTCAGAGGGCATGCGAGCTGCGCTAGCGCACTCCCTCGACGGCTGATCCCGCCTCTATGATGGGCGTGCTCGTGCTGCGAGGCGAGCACGCCCTTCTCAGTTAGTCCCGGGAGCACAGACAACAAATGTCAACTTCGACCGGCGCTCCGCGCCCCCGTGTGCTTGTGCACGGCCTCACCAACGAGGAGATCGAGATCGTGCGCTCGCTCGCTGGCAGCGTCGTCGTCGCCCGACGGCTCTCCGACGCGCACCCTGAAGAGCACGACGTGCTTATTTTCACCAACGCGCAGTTCCACACGATGCATCGCACGTACTCGCGGCGGCTTGCGTTCAGTCCCGCACCAGGCGTGTCGCGCGTAATTGACCACAGCGCCTGGGGTATGCGCGCCGGCAAACCCGAAACGTACACGCACGCCCAAGAGCAGGAACGGCCTGCCAGGGATTTCGATCTGACCGATGATGCGAAATCTCTAGGTCTGGCGGGCCTGGTGGCTCGGTCTGTTCGACCAGCGGCGGAATCGAAGTACACAGGCATCAAAGAGCCCGTCTTCCCCGAACGCACCGTGCGCCCCCTGATCAAGGAAGCCTTGGTTTCTCCTCTCACTCTCGCGGCGGTTCTCGAACTGCGTTCCATCGAAGAGGAGCTGACCGATTCGGTTATCTGGCTACCCGATGTTGCGCGGTCGGCTTTTCGGGAGTGGGTCAGTTTTGCCCTGTCGTACTGGCGCGCCGAGGCCCCTGACCTGTTTCCGATCTCTGCAGATTGGATGGAGGACGACAAGTGGTCCTCCCTTGACGAGATCTCTATCCGTGCGCAGATCGCGGAGTTTGAGCGGCAGGAACAAGCAAGGCTCCAGGCCATCGACCACGAACGGCAAACCCTCGCTACTTCTCTAGATCAGGCTGTGCACGAAGGCGACGCGTGGCGCGCGATGCTCACTGACACCGGCGATGCGCTTGTAACGGCAGTCAAAGAAGCGTTCGAGCTTCTGGGCTTCTTCGTGCTGGATGCAGATGAGTTGCCGCAACACAAAGCGGCCAAGAGAGAAGATCTGAGAGTGAGTGATGGCGAGTGGACGGCGCTCGTAGAGGTCAAGGGATATGCCGGGGCGGCGAAGTCCAACGATCTGTCCCAGGTGTCTCGCGCCGCTATGGCCTACGCGATGAATGAGCAACGAGAGCCTGACTCACTCTGGTATGTCCCGAACATCGAGCGCGAGACAGCTCCCACGAGTCGAAACATGGCGCTACTCGGTCGAGATGATGACCTCGCTTCGTTCGCGGAGAATTATCACGGAGCACTGATCGACACCCGCGATCTGTTCGCGCTCCGACAGCGCGTCGTGAACGGGACAACGTCGCCCGAGGAAGCACGCCAAGAGTTGAAGTCGGCCACCGGCAGATACACCGCGTAGCGGTCGCTAACTGAGCTTTAGGGCTCCGCACTGAGGACACATCCAGCGCTCGCCGCGGGGGCGCATCTGCGGCTCCATTGTGGACAAGCACTCGGGGCACCGCGGACTCATCCCGTCGAAGTCGTAGCCATCCGACGTCGGAATGTCGTGGTCGATGGGTGGCAGTGCCATGCGGGCACTGTACCTGTTCGGCTTTAGGCTGTGGGGATGCTGCGGTCGTCAAGTATTGTGATCGGGTCGCTACCCCACGAGACGGCTGCCATCCTGGCACAGGTGCTTCCTGCCCTGCTTGTGGCCGGCCTACTTGGCCCCCTCCTCAGCGGAACCAAGCTCGACCTGGCGAGCCGAAGGTATTTCGCATCAGAAATCGCCGTAACCGTCGTCGCTGAGGCGATCTGCCTCGTCAGCGTGATCTCCAAGGAACCTATCTCGACGCCGGGAACCTTCGTTGTCTTGCTCGCGACCTTCTACTCTCTCCTCGGAATCGTTACATACCCGATCATCTGGGCTCAACCCACAAAAGAAGAGAGAGAGTCGGCTGACGCGGCGAAGGCGCTGCGGGTCGCGAAGGCCGGAGTGCGCGCAGAGCGTCGCGCGGCACGGAAGCGTCACAAGGAGCTGGAGTCAGAGCGACTGAAGCACCCGGTAGAGGGTGGCGGGACTGACGCCGACCATGCGGGCGATGTCAGCTCGGGAGTGATCTCCTGAAGCGACGAGCTTCTTGATCGTCGCCAGCTTTTCAGCGTCCACGACGGAGGGGCGACCGCCGACGCGACCTTGTGCCTTCGCTGCATCGAGACCGGCGCGCGTGCGCTGCACGATGGTGTCGCGTTCGAGTTGCGCGAACGCCGCCATGATCGTCAGCATTGCCTGACCCATGGGGCCGGAGTTGAGATCGATGTTCTCGGTCAAGCTGCGGAAGGTCGCACCCTTGGCCGTGATCCGCTGCACCGATTCGAGCACGTTCATGGTGTTGCGCCCGATGCGGTCAAACTTCCAGATGACTACCTCGTCGCCCTCTTCGAGTCGGTCGATCAGTGCATCCCACTGGGGACGGGATGCGAGCGTGCCCGAGACGCCCTCGTCGGCGTACACGCGCTTGATGCCGTCCACCTTGGCGATGGCGTCGCGCTGGAGATCAGCATTCTGATCCTTGGTGCTGGTGCGAACGTACCCGAACTTGGTCATAAGTCGATTGTCTCACAACTCATCTCTCATAACAAGAGATAATGAGAGATAGTTCTGAGAGCTTCGGAAAGTATTGAGTGGGCCGATCTCGACACTCTCACTGGACCATCGTTATTGAGACGCGCTCCCGAGGCGCGACCTGATGCCATGACCTGCACCAACGATGCAAGCACATCGAAGTCATGCCCGGAGTGTCCCTTGTATCGCGAGGGCGACGGTCTCACGAGCGACGCCGAAGTGCTCGGCCAGCTTCGCGTGGGTCCAGCCACCCCGCCACAGATCGAGAAGCTCGCACTCCTGCTCGACGGTCAGCCGGCGGCGACCCCGGGTGGTTTCCACGCCCTCTCGCTTGAACACTGCGTGCAGCGTTCTCGGGCTGATGGCGAACAGTTCCGCGATGGGCGCGACTCCGAACCCGGCGCGTCGCAGTGCAGCGGCCATCGCCTCACGCTCGGGGCTGAGCGCACGTGGCTTGCCTGGTCCACGTGCGGCTTTCACGTCTGAACACCGAACATCTGGAGCACGTGAGAGCGCTGCTCGGTCGTCATCGGGGCATCGACAACGCGACCGTCTCGCTCGATCAGCCGATGGACGGTGCCCTGTCTCGTGCGGATCAGCGTGTAGTCACGGAACACGAGCGCGTCGGAGTCCAGGGCCACCTCCGTAGTGACTGAGTCTCCCACGCTCACCATGCGCACGCCGGTCATCGGACACCCCGCGGGAAGCGCCACCGGATGATGTCGGACACGAGCGCGTCAGTGAGGCCGTCCAGGGCGCGTAGCTGACCGCTGCCGTTGATCACGAGCACGTGCAACTTGCCGGACGGCTCCAGCCCGTATAGGACGTCCTTGTCGTTTCTCGAACTGAACGCGACGGCCCAGTCGCTCGGGATCGACACCTTCGCGCCGTCGATGTGCACCGAAACCGTGGGGGCCGATGCGGGGATGCGCGGCGGGTCAGTGAGGCGCGTGTCCTTCGCGGCGTCCAGATGGGCCTGTGCTCGCGGCGAGGGCCTTCCCGGCCCGATGGTCAGAGTTCCCGGCTGCGGGCGCTGCTGCGGCTGCTGAGCGGCCTGTGTGGTCGGCTGAGGCTGCGGGCGAGGGTTCACGCCCGAGTATCGGAAAGCGCCGATTTTGCGTCCTGCTCGACTGGTCATTGGGATCTCCAGGTGGTGGTTGGTCCGACCCTCCGCCGTTTCTGTCCAGCGGCCCCTGTATTGGTCGGGGCGGAGGGCCGGGGTTCGTGGGGCCTAAGGGGCTGGAGCTGCGGGGCGGGCCAGCTTGACGAAGTCGGCCAAGCTGGTCACGACAAACGCCTCATCGATGCCGCGTCCGCCTCTCGTCTGCACGAGGGCCGTCACCGGATAACCCGCGAGCGCCGCGGTAGCGCGTGCGGAATCGAGGTCGGTGCTCAGACGATGATTCCCCCGCGCCGAAACATCGATCCAGACGCCCGGAACGCCGACCACGTCGGGCACGAGCCCCGCATCCAGCGCCGTGGAGATCTTCGAGTGGATCGGACTCGGCGCGGCGTCAAAACCCTCGGAGCTAAGGAAGAACGCAGTCAGGCTGCGAAGACTCTCATTCAGGCGGCGGGACTGGTTGCCGGTCGGAGTGGTCATCGGCGCGCCCCCGGCTCCACTGCGGTGTAGTGGGAGACGTGTCGGACGCCTCCAGCATCCAGCGCGGCCCGCTGCTCGGCTGCGAGCTTGATCGAGGGATCGGGCGAGGTCGAAATGATGGTCGAGGTCGGAGCTGCGGGGCCGAACCTCGCGTTCACCGCGGCGAGCGCTTCGGCCCGCGCCTGCAAGGTCGGCTGCGCCCACGCCTCACGTCTTGCCTGCTCTCTGGCCTCGCGCCAATCCGCATCACCCACGGCTCCCCACGTTGGTGCATCCGCGGGAGCCGGTCCGAGTCGGAACCGTTCCTCCCTCCACCGTGCGCGCTGCCCCTCGGGATCATCGATGAGCGCCATCCACGAGGCTCCGGAGGAGCTGTAGCTCGCGTCGATCATCGCCTGAGTGACGATGACGTTCTGGCCCGCCTTCGAGATGTGGCTGGCACTCAGGAAGCCCTGGCCAGTCGGGATCGTCGCGCCGCTCGTCAGGCAATGAAAGGTGTCACCGGGTCGAACGGGCAGGGCCGCGCTCGCCGCATTCGTCCGCTCGGCGGTCTCGGCGCGGAGACGTTCCAGTCGCTGGATCGGGGTCTCGGTCTGAGTGTCGTTCATGATTCGATCTCGTTTCTCGAATTGGTAGGAAGGTCGGCGCGGAAGTCCGCTGCAAGCTGCATCAGGCCCTCGGCCTCTAGCGCGTCTGCCATGATTGCCCCCAGCTCGGGAGACCGCTCCAATGCGGTGTCGAGAGCCCGCGCGAGCTGCGCAACTTTCGCGCGGTCGGCGGCGACGTCGTCATGCGTGATCTTGAAGCGGTCTGCCAGGCTGTCGAGTGCTCGCGTCTCGGCATCCCCGAGTCGGGCACCCAGTGCGGCTTCACCGGCTGCATACGCGCTAACGCGTGCTGCACGGGCATCGTTGGCGATGTCGGCCAGTCGCTCGACCAGCGCGAGAGGACGAGTGTCCGGCGTGCTCGTGATGGTCTGCTGGATGGCCGGCCGGAGGTGGAACTTGACGTGCCGGTAGAGCGCATCGCGCGACACGTTGAACCGTCGCACGAGTTGCGCAATGGGCGTATGCACGACGAGCGCTGCATCGATCTCGCCTAGCTCGTCGTGAGCGCAGATCGAGCATGACCGGCCATAGAGGCTGGGGTTGCTCTGCGGTGCGGACATGGCATCTCCCTGAAAGAACGTTCACAGAGATATATCGACACAATCGGGATCTACGTTCGAGATGCGGTCCGATGAGACTTCTGTTGGTTCGCCCTAACGGCCTCGGAGGGCGCTCCACATACGTTCGGTGGTGCGGAGCTTGCGGCCCAGCGCGTCGGCGCGTGCCTGCATGGGGAGGTGCGCGAGCTTGGCCAACGCATCGAGATCGTCATCCGTCCACGAGGGCTTTCGTTTCGAGATCTGACCTCCGCGCCGTCCACGCTCCCGCTGCTCACGAATCCACTCCGGCGACCAATCGCGGAGGACGGCGGTTGCGGCATGGTCGGCCATCGTCTCGACGTCTGAGTCGCTGATGCCATGACCGCGGTTCGAGTAGTAGGTGTCGTAGGTCTTCGCTCGCTCGCGCACTCGACGCTCGAAGAGGTCAGCAAGATCGGCATGAGAGGGCGGAGCAAATCCAACGCCGTCGAGATCGTTCAGCGTCCGGTAGCCCCAGTTGGTCAGGTACGCCCAGACGTCGCCGCGGTAGCTCTTTGCCTTGCGCACCACGAACCCGTTCAGGTCGCGGCGTTCCTTCGCGTACATCGGACGGAGGGGCGGGAACCTCAGCGCTCGCCGCTGCTGTCGTCCGGCTGTGCGGGCTCTCGTCGCCAGGGTCGAGTAGGTCCACAGCGTGCCCTCATCAGTAGCCCTACGTTTCCCCTGGAAAGAGGGGTTAGATGGCGGGCTCACATCGACCGCGTTCGCGCTAACTTCCGATTCGAGCGCGAGCACCTTTTCTGGCGGGTTCGCGCTAGCCGAGGCTCGCATCTCTTGCAGGGTGAGCTTTCGAGGCGCGTACGCGCTAACGCCGAAGCGCGGATCGTCGGAGCGATACAGAAGAGGCACGCGGCGAGGGGTGCGACGAGGGACGCTCGCAGGTACGCTAGACACTGGAAATCCAATTCTCTGCCGTCGCTCTCTTCGCAGGAGGGCGGCGGCATTTCCATGCTCACCACCGGACGGGTTTGAGGGTGAGCGTACTCGCTCTGACGCCACTCGTCTATATTGTGTAAATTCGCGCTAACCAGGGATTTAATTTACGTCCTGTACGCGCTAGAACTCCCCAGAGCTACCAACAAGCGTTCGCGCTTACGCCGCCGCTGCATGGTGGCCCCCATTGCTGAGACCCAGCATCGCTACAGTGACACCATGACCACGTGGGGTAAGCGCGCAGATGAAGTGTTCGGTGTCTCTCAGCAAGTGCGAGATGACTCATACGTTGATCGCGCGGGACTCGATAAGACCGTTCAGCGTTTCTTGAATCGGGACGTCCACATTTCACTGCGTGGCCCCAGCAAGAGCGGCAAGTCGTGGCTTCGACAGGCGGCGGTCCCTGATGCCATCGTCGTCCAGTGCCGGCTGAACAAGACCGCTGAGGACCTCTATAAAGAGGCCCTCGGAGTGCTCGGCATCAATCTCGTCATTCGAGAGACCAAGGGTGGCAACTTCACCGGTCACGTCGAGTCATCGGTCGCCTTTGGTCAGGCGCTGATTATGAAGGTGGCTGGCAAGCTCGGGCTCTCTTACACGCGGAGCGAGGAACTTCAGCTCGAACCAGTGAGTCAGGACATCAGCGACCTGCGGTTCATCGCGGAGCTTCTGAACGAAAGCGAGCGGCGGCTCGTAATCGAAGACGTTCACTACCTTTCCCACGATGAGAGGAAGCGCCTCGCATACGACCTGAAGACGTTCTGGGACTTCGGAGTGTTCGTCATCATCGTTGGAATCTGGAGTCAGCAATCGCTGATCGACCTAAATCCAGACCTCAGCAATCGAGTTCGTGAGTTCTCTGTGAGCTGGAATGCCCCGGATCTCGGACGAATCATCAAGAAGGGCGAGGATGCTCTCAACATCAGTATCTCCGAGCCCATCAAAGCAAAATTGGTTGAGCACGCATACGGAAACGCGGGGCTTCTCCAGGCGCTCGCACTCGGTGTGCTGGACGAAGCCTCGTTCGAAGAGAGTGGACCTCACCTGTTCGAGGTCGCAGAACAAGATCTCTTCGACGCCGCCGCGATGAGCCTGGCCGAGAGCTTGAACCCTCTGTATCAGTCGTTCGCCAAGCGGACCTCATCGGGGATACGTACCCGGCACAACAGCACGGGAATCTATGCACACACGATGGCCGTGATCCTTGACCAAGACGACGACACGCTCATCAACGGGATACGAGCACGAGAGATCTACCAGAAGGCGCATGCCCGCGAGAAGCGCATTCAGCAACCGAACCTCAAAACGATCCTCCGACATCTGGACGGGCTTCAGATCGATGAGGATGGACGTGGCCTCGTGGTGTCCTACGACGAAGGTCAAGAAGAGGTCAGTGTGGTTGATCTCCAGTTGCTCTTGTATCGGAAGTTCAGCACTGTGCGCTGGCCGTGGGAGGAGATCGTCAGCGAAGTATCTGGGCGAGATGACGCTTTCGAGGCAGACACGTTGTTCTGACTGATTCTGCTGCGCGGGGTATGTTTTCCTGAGCCACGGCGGCCATCGTCGTGATCGCGTACTCGGCGGTGGCCGCACCGCTGTCGTCTCCGAACAGGGTCGCGGAACGGCGCTGAGTGAGTGGAGGGAGGGTGTTCATGGTTCCTTCTTTCTCTATATGCGGATGCACGAGCATCCTGTGGTCGGCTGCCGTCACAGCGGCAACGGGGTCGAGAGGAGCACGCTCAGCAGCAGCGGAGCGACTCCCAGCAGGAGAAAAGCCGGCAGCGTGCAGACGCCGAGCGGGATCAGCAGCTTCGTCGAGAGTTTCGCCGCGCGCAGTCGGCCGTCGACGCGAGACGCGTGGCGCTCCTGCCCGGCGGAGGCGCGAAGCAGCTCGCCGGCGGGCACACCCGCGGCGTGCGAGAGCTCGAGCACCGCACGGATCCGTTCGTCGTCTCCACGACGAGACGCCGGACTCTCCGCGACGAGGCGCAGGGCACGATCGATCGAGGCGCCCCCGGAGAGCGCGACAGCCATGAGCTCCGCCTGCATGCCTGGCGTGCCCGGCTCGGGCTGCGCACGCCGAAGCAGTCGGTTCGTCCAGCTTCGGGCCACCAGCACGAGCAGGAGCCCGGCCACGACGCAGGCCGCGCCTGCCGGCGTCCCGAAGATGACGCCGAGGGTGTCGAAGCCGAGGGCGAAGCCGAGCAGCAGACCGGCGAACGGCATCCACAGGAGCAGACGCGCGGTCCCCGCCGGTTCAGCCAGCGCGATTCGCACATCGTCGGTCGCCGCTGCGGAGTCGCGAAGCGTCTCGGCGATCATCCGCAGCACCTCGGCCAGCGGTGCCCCGACGGTTGTCGCCACCTCCCACGCGGCGGCGAGATCTCGCCAGGGGCCACCCTCGGCCTCGATCGCGGCGATGAGCGGGATGCCATCGTCCACTCGATCCACGACGGAGGCCGCGCGCACGTCGCCGATCGACGCGAGGTGACGCCAGGCGACCAACGGCACCGCTCCGGCTTGCAGCAGCACGGCGAGCGTCTGCACGGACGTCGCCGCGTCGCCTCCTCCGTCGCGGGCGGCCCGCCGCCGAGCGCTCACCACGGTCGCACCTCCTCGATGCTCAGCCGGTCGCCGGTCAGGGCGAGTTCCCCCGCCTGCGCGATGCGGCGCCGCCCGCCGGGCTCCCTGTCGAGATGCAGAACGATCGTGAAAGCGCTCACGGCCTGACGCGCGAGCGCCATGGCGTCCATCGCTGCCAGCGCGCCGAGCGCTTCGAGCCGAGCCGGCACATCGCTCAGACCACTCGCGTGGAGGGTCCCGGCGCCGCCATCGTGCCCGGTGTTCAGAGCCGTCAGCAGCTCTCTCACCTCTTCGCCTCGGCATTCACCGACCACGAGCCGGTCGGGGCGCATGCGCAACGACTCACGGACCAGCCGTGCGAGGCTGATGCCACCGGCGCCCTCGAGGTTCGACTGCCGCGCCTCGAGAGCGACATGGTGAGGGTGCTGCGGCCGCAGCTCGGCCACATCCTCGATGGTCACGATGCGCTCGGAGCTCGGCGCCGCCGACAGCAGCGCGGACAGCAGAGTGGTCTTGCCTGTGCCGGTGCCGCCGGTGATGAGGATGTTGGCGCGCTCAGCCACCAGACCGAGCAGCCAGCTGTGCTGCCTGGCGTCGAAGGCGCCGAGCGCCGCCAGCGCATCGAGGTCCGCGGCGCGCACTCTGGGCACGCGGATCGACAGCGCCGTTCCCGACGTCGAGACCGGCGAGAGGACGGCATGCACTCGGATGCCGGACTCGAGCCTCACATCGACGCAGGGCGCCTGGTCGTCGAGATGGCGACCGCCGAGGCCGACGAGCGCGACCGCGAGATCGCGAACCTCCCTTTCGGACGCACTCCACCCGCTCACAGCCTCGGCGCCCCGACCCCGGTCGACGAACAGCCCTGAGGTGCCGTTGACGAAGATGTCGGTGACCTCCTCGTCAGCGCAGTGCTCTGCGAGCGGGCCGAAGACGGGATCGACCTGCAGCGGTGTGCGGCCGCCTCGCGCGGCGCCGGCGACGAGCGACGACGTCTCGCGCGGTTGGATGACGAAGGGATCGGACATCCCCCGAAACTAGGCCCGGCGCCGAGCGCACGGCCCCCGCGTGCCGAGCATCGGACGGCGCCTGTGGGCAACCCCGATCGGACGGTCGGCGTGCAGAGGAGGTCGTGAAGACGAGCACGAGGAGTGACCCCCGGATGGGAGCGCTCCCGAAGAAGAGAGGGCGGCATCTCACGGGGGGAATGAGATGCCGCCCACGGCGTCCCTCATGGGGGAATCGGGCACGCCAAGGCCAGAATGATAATTCGGCTGACGTCGAGTGTACGCAAGGCGACCGTCCTGACAAAACCGGCCGGACTACCTCCTTTCGGCAGTATGCGATGTCCGTGCCCGAGGCTAGATTCGGCCTGACCTGATCGCGTGGAGACGCGTTCATGCCCGCACGACCTGCCACGCCGCAAAGGAGCGCCTGCCGATGAGCAGCCAGATCGATCATCTTCTCGATGAGACCCGCCAGTTCCCGCCCTCCGAGGAGTTCGTCGCACAGTCGGTCTCCTCTCCCGCGCTGTACGAGAGCGCGGCCGCCGATCGCGAGGCCTTCTGGGCCGCTCAGTCCACCGAGCTCCTCGAATGGCACAAGCCGTTCACCCGCGTGCTCGACTGGTCGGCACCTCCGTTCGCCAAGTGGTTCGATGACGGCGAGCTGAATGTGGCCTACAACTGCCTCGACCGTCATGTCGAGGCAGGGAACGGCGATCGCGTCGCCCTGCACTGGGAGGGTGAACCGGGCGACTCGCGCACCATCACCTATGCCGAGCTCACCGACGAGGTCAAGCGCGTCGCCAACGTGCTCGAGGGCCTCGGCGTCGGTCACGGAGACCGCGTCGCGATCTACCTGCCGATGATCCCCGAGGCGGTCGCGTCGATGCTCGCCGTCGCGCGCGTAGGAGCGATCCACTCGGTCGTGTTCGGCGGCTTCAGCGCCGACAGTCTGCGCTCGCGCATCGACGATGCGGGCGCCAAGCTCGTCATCACCGCCGACGGCGGATACCGCAAGGGCCGTGTCTCGGCGCTGAAACCGGCTGTCGACCAGGCTCTCGCAGACCGCGGTGACGGCGAGCAGCAGACCGTCGAGCACGTGCTCGTCGTCAAGCGTGGCGAGAACGAGGTCGACTGGCAGGACGGCCGCGACCTCTGGTGGCATGACGTGGTTCCGGCCGCCTCACCCGAGCACACGGCCGAGGCATTTCCCGCGGAGAACCCGCTCTTCATCCTCTACACGTCGGGCACGACGGGAAAGCCCAAGGGCATCCTGCACACCTCGGGCGGATACCTCACCCAGGCCGCGTACTCGCACAAGTACGTGTTCGACCTGCACCCCGAGACCGACGTCTACTGGTGCACGGCCGACATCGGATGGATCACCGGGCACAGCTACGTCACCTACGGCCCGCTCGCGAACGGCGCGACCCAGGTGATCTACGAGGGCACCCCCGACGCCCCGCATCCCGGGCGCTGGTGGGAGATCATCGAGAAGTACAAGGTCTCGATCTTCTACACGGCTCCGACTGCGATCCGCTCGTTCATGAAGATCGGCCGCAACGTGCCGGCGAAGTTCGACCTGTCATCGTTGCGCCTGCTCGGCTCGGTGGGCGAACCCATCAACCCCGAAGCCTGGATCTGGTACCGCGACGTGATCGGCGCCGGCAAGACCCCCATCGTCGACACCTGGTGGCAGACCGAGACGGGCGCGATCATGGTCTCGGCGCTGCCAGGCGTCACCGCGACCAAGCCCGGCTCAGCGCAGGTACCGTTGCCCGGGATCTCGATCGACGTGGTCGATGAGACCGGCGCCGAGGTGGGCCATGGCAACGGCGGCCTCCTCGTGGTCACCGAACCCTGGCCGAGCATGCTGCGCGGCATCTGGGGCGACCCGGAGCGCTTCGCGGAGACGTACTGGGAGAAGTTCGAGAAGCAGGGCTATTACTTCGCTGGTGACGGCGCACGCCTCGATCAGGATGGCGACCTGTGGCTGCTCGGACGAGTGGACGATGTCATGAACGTCTCGGGTCACCGACTCTCGACCGCCGAGATCGAGTCGTCGCTCGTGGCGCACGAGGCCACCGCCGAGGCCGCTGTGGTCGGGGCCGCCGACGAGACCACGGGGCAGGCGGTCGTCGCGTTCGTGATCATCAAGGAGAGCTACCTCTCGGCGCACGATCCTGCCGGCCTCGCTCAGCAGTTGCGCCTCTGGGTGGGCGAGCAGATCGGTGCGATCGCACGACCCCGCGACGTGTACATCGTCGGCGAACTGCCGAAGACCCGTTCGGGCAAGATCATGCGGCGCCTGCTGCGTGACGTGGCCGAGGGCCGCGAGGTCGGCGACACCACGACACTGGCCGACACCGCGGTGATGAGCATCATCTCGGCTCAGGTCAAGTAGGCCGGAGACAGGAATGCCCCCTCCCGCACCGGGAGGGGGCATTTCTGTAACCGCGGCGTCAGGCGAGGATGAAGGTGACCTCGACCTCGACCGGGCTGTCGAGCGGCAGCACGGGCACGCCGACGGCCGCGCGCGCATGACGACCGGCGTCGCCGAAGATCTCGCCGAGCACGAGGCTCGCCCCGTTGATGACGCCGGGCTGGCCGGTGAAATCGGGGGTGGATGCCACGAAGCCGCCGACTCGCAGCACTCCGCCGATCCTGTCGACTCCCCCGGCAGCACCCGCCGCTGCGGCGAGGGCGTTCAGCGCGCAGGTGCGGGCGTACCCGTTGGCATCCTCGGCACTGACGTCGGCGCCGACCTTGCCCGTCGCTGGCAGCTCGCCGGCGGTGAAAGGCAGCTGACCGGAGGTGTAGACGAGTCCGTCGTGGACGACGGCAGGAACGTAGGCAGCGACGGGCGCTGCCACCGCCGGAAGCTCGATGCCGAGCTCAGTCAGGCGCTGGGAGACACTCATGCCGCGCCTCCTTCGAACTGGCGCGACGCCTCAGCCGCGGCGGCGAGACCGGCGTTGCCGGCGGCATCCGCCGACACGGGACGCTTGAAGTAGGCCACGAGCCCGCCCTCGGGCCCCTGGATGACCTGCACGAGCTCCCAGCCCTGCTTGCCCCAGTTGTTGAGGATCGCAGCGGTGTTGTGGATCAGAAGCGGGGTGGTGAGGTACTCCCACGTGGTCATGGCTCTCCTGTCTGGCGGCATCCGCGCTGGCGGCTGCGTCAAAGGCGGTATTCAGGGAACTCCCCTACGATCTAGCGTATGCCTCAAAAGAATCGCACGGTGAAAGGTGCGCTCGGCGGAGTCCTCGGACTCGTCGGGCTGAGCGCCGTCGCCGGTCTCCTCGTCGCGGCCAGCGTCACCCCTGTGCTGGCGATGACCGGCATCGCCGGGTCGCAGGCCCTCACCATCTTCGAAGACCTCCCGGAGAACCTCCAGGTCGGCGCACCGATGCAGCAGTCGACGATCTACGCGACCGGTCTCGACGGCAACCCCGTCGCACTGGCGTCGTTCTATGAGCAGAAGCGCATCCCGGTCGCGTACGACCAGGTCGCACCGGTGATGTACGATGCGATGCTCTCGAGCGAGGACAAGAACTTCTACACTCACGGCGGAATCAACCTGGGGGCGACGATCAAGGCCGCCGTCGGGAACGTCGCAGGCACCACCGACCGAGGCGCCTCCACCATCACGCAGCAGTACGTGAAGAACGTCCAGGTGCAGGAGTGCGAGCAGGACGTCGACCCCGCGGCCGAGGACTACTCCACTCAGATCGAGCAGTGCTTCCTCGATGCGGCAGTCGCCGAGGGCGGCGAGGGCATCGAGCGCAAGCTGCAGGAGATGCGCTACGCGTTGAAGATCGAGAAGGAGTACTCGAAGAACGAGATCCTCCTCGGCTACCTGAACATCGCCAACTTCGGTGGCACCATCTACGGCATCGAGGCCGCGGCGAACCGATACTTCTCGACCACCGCGGCGAACCTCAGCCTCGCTCAGGCGGCCACGATCGCCGGCATGGTCCAGGAGCCCAACAGGTTCCGCATCGACCGCCCTGGTGGGATCTGGACCGATGACGCCGGGGTGGCGCACAACGGAGACGCCGACGGTTACAAGGACACGAAGGACCGCCGGGACTACGTCCTCGAGCGGATGCTGCTCGACGGCAAGATCACGCAGGCCGCGCATGACGAGGCCGTGGCCACGCCGATCGCCCCGGTGCTGAGCGAGCCTCAGCAGGGTTGCGGGGCCGCAGGCGACAATGCCTACTTCTGCCAGTACGTCAAGGCCGTCATCGAGAACGACGAGGCCTTCGGCGCCACCGCGGAGGAGCGTCGCTCGAACCTGCGTCGCGGCGGCATGGAGATCTACACCTCGCTCGACCTGCGGGTGCAGCAGCCCGCGATCGACGCCGTGAGGTCGCAGGTCCCGCAGGCGATGCCCGGGATCCTGGTCGGCGGCGCCGGAGTGTCGATCGAGGCGTCCACCGGGCGCATCCTCGCCATGGCCCAGAACACCGTCTTCAACGAGACTCCCGAGGCGAACCTCGCCGCCGGTGAGACCTCGCAGGTCTTCGCCGCAGACAAGGCCCACGGCGGCTCGACCTACGGGTTCGAGACCGGATCGACCTACAAGCTCTTCACGCTTCTGAGCTGGCTGGAGTCGGGCCACTCGGTCAACCAGGTACTCGACGGCCGTCTCAAGACCTTCAGTCCCTTCACGAAGTGCGGGGACAGGGTGACGAACAATGACAAGATCAACAACTTCGGCAACTCCGGCGGTTCGGTGGGCAGCGTGCGGCAGTTCACCGCGCAGTCGCTGAACACCGGCTTCCTCGCGATGGCGCAGCAGCTCGATCTCTGCGACATCAACGAGGTCGCCAAGAGACTCGGCGTCCACTACGGCAACGGCGATGACATCACGGTCGGCGGAACCACCTCCAACACCGCGCCGAACGACCCGTTCCCGACCGTCCTCGGCTCGAAGAGCGTGGCCCCGCTGCAGATGGCCGGTGCCTACGCGACGGTCGCGAACAACGGCATCTACTGCGAGCCGCGCGTGATCGACAGGGTCGTCGGCGAGAACGGAGCGGAGATCACGCCTCCCGCGCAGAACTGCTCCCAGCAGCTCACTCCCGAGGTGGCCGCCACCGCCGCGTTCGCACTGCGCGGTGTGATGGAGGGCAACGGCACCGGCACGAGGGCGAACCCGTTCGACGGCACCCAGCTGATCGGCAAGACCGGTACGGCTGAGAAGGAGCACACCATGCTCGTCGAGTCGAGCACCAAGGTCACGACTGCGGTGTGGGTCGGCAACATCGACGGTCGCGTGCCGCTGAACGACTTCCGCAACGGTGACGGCACCCGACTGGGTGACATCCGCTACGGTCTCGCCCGAGCCATCCAGGGCGCCGCGAACGCGGTCTACCCCGCTGACCAGTTCCCGCGACCCGATGACAAGCTGGTCCGCCAGGTGCTGACGGACGTTCCCGATGTGGTGGGCAAGTCGGTCGGAGAGGCACGCTCTCTCATCGAGGCCGCGGGCTTCACCGCGTCCGTCGGTCCGGCCGTCGACGGCCCCGCTGGTGATGTGATCATGGCTCAGGACCCGTCCGGACAGGCTCCGAGCGGAGCGACCATCACGATCTCGCCGAGCAACGGCCAGGGGGTGATAGTGCCGGACATCACCGGGCAGTCGAAGTCCGAAGCGCAGAGCGCACTGTTCGGCGCAGGATTCTCGTCGATCGACTTCGACGGATCGTGCAACGGCCAGAACGCCGCTGTGACCTCGACCGACCCGGCAGCGAACACGGCGACCACCAAGAGCACATCCATCAAGGTCAGCTGCAAGTGACGCCGCGTCGTGCGGCACACCCGGCCCTCATCGCGCTCGGCGCGGTGGGGTCCGCTGGTGCTGCGGCCGCCGTCTGGGGCATCGGCATCGAGCGTTACCTGTTCACAGTGCGTGAGGCGACAGCATCCGCTCTCGCTCCCGGCTCCGCACCGGTGCGCGTGCTGCACATCTCTGACGCGCACATGGCTCCGTGGCAGCATCGCAAGCAGGACTGGCTCGCCTCCCTCGCTCAGCTGAAGCCCGATCTCATCATCAACACGGGCGACAACCTGGGGCATCGAGACGGTCTCGCGGGCATCCGACGGGCCTTCGAACCTCTCGCAGGCATCCCGGGCGTCTTCGTGCACGGCTCCAACGACGTGATCGGCCCGTCGCCGCGCAACCCGATCCGGTACTTCGCGGGCCCGTCGGAACGACCGCGTGACGTGAACTTCCTCGACACCGACGCGATGGATTCCTACTTCACCGACGAGCTCGGATGGACGGGTCTGAACAACGCCGCAGCGCGGCTCACGGTCGCCGGCAACCCGCTGGACTTCTTCGGAGTGAGCGACGCGCACTGCGACTGGGATCGACTCGAAGATCTGCCAGAGGCGATCGCCGCCCTCGGACCCCGGGATGCCGACACGACCGTGCTCGGGGTCACCCACGCGCCGTATCAGCGGGTGTTGAACGGCTTCGTCGACCTCGGAGCCGACGCGGTCTTCGGCGGTCACACGCACGGGGGCCAGGTCTGTCTGCCGGGCTTCGGCGCTCTCGTCGCGAACTGCGACATCCCGCTGAAGCAGGCGAAGGGCCTCAGCACGTGGACGCAGGGAGAACGCACGGTGCCGCTCAACGTCAGCGCCGGGTGCGGGCACTCGATCTACGCACCCGTGCGCTTCGCATGCCGACCCGAGGCGACGCTGCTCACCCTGACGGCGCGCGCAGGTGACGCCTCGATTCGGCGCTGAGAGCATTTCGCTGTAGACTCGGAGGGTTGCAAAACGGGGTGTGGCGCAGCTTGGTAGCGCGCTTCGTTCGGGACGAAGAGGTCGCAGGTTCAAATCCTGTCACCCCGACCAGTAACACCGGAAGGCCGTCCTCACGGGCGGCCTTCTCTGTATCCATCCCGAGGCGAAAGGCACCGTGTGAGTCGTCTGCTGCCTCCCCCGCGCCGTCTCACTCGCGGTATCGCGCTCGCTCTCGGCATCCCGTTCCTCCTGGTTCTGGTGCTGCTCACGCTCACGCCCACGCGTGTCGAAGAGTCGATGCCGAACCTGCTCGATCTCGTGCTGTCGTCCGCGCACCGCCTGGGGTGGGAGTCTCTCAACTTCACGCGACTCGAGATCATCGCCAACGTGCTGGTGTTCGTACCCATCGGCATCCTTGCCTTCATCCTCGTGCCGCGCCGCTTCTGGCCACTCGCGATCGCGCTCGGACCGGCCCTGTCGCTCGCGATCGAAGTCTTCCAGCGCCTCGTTCTGCCTCATCGCACAGCCACCCTCACCGACGTGGTCGCGAACTCCTGCGGTGCCCTGGTCGGGGTCGCCCTCGCCATCATGGGCACCCTGCTCTTCGCACCGCACTTCTCTCAGCATCGCCCGTCTACCCTGGAGGCATCATGACCTCGCCTGCACTCGTCGCCTTCGATCTCGACGACACCCTCGCCCCGTCGAAAGAGCCCATCGACGCACGCATGGCCTCGCTGCTGCTCGCCCTGTTGCAGAAGGTCGAGGTCGCGATCATCTCGGGCGGCAACGAGACCCAGTTCCGCGCACAGGTGATCGCTCGGCTCGGAGCCATCGACGACGAGTCCGCCGCACGACTGCATCTGCTTCCGACCTGCGGCACCCGGTACCTGCGACACGACGGCACGGACTTCTCGCCGCTCTACGCGCACGACCTCACCGCCGAACAGAAGTCCGCCGCCCTCACCGCGCTGCGCGAAGAGGCGGAGCGCCTGGGACTCTGGGAGGCGCAGCCCTGGGGCGAGATCCTCGAGGACCGCGGATCTCAGATCACCTTCTCGGCGCTCGGGCAGAAGGCTCCCCGCGACGCGAAGCACGACTGGGACCCGTCTGGTGCGAAGCGGGAGTCTCTGCGGGACGCCGTGGCGGCGCGACTCCCCGACCTCGAGGTGCGCTCAGGGGGCTCGACCTCGATCGACATCACCCTGGCGGGCATCGACAAGGCGTTCGGCATGACGCAGCTCGCCGAGCATACGCGCATCCCGCTCACGTCGATGCTCTTCTACGGTGACCGACTCGATGAGGGCGGCAACGACTACCCCGTCCTCGCGATCGGCGTGCCCTCGGTGGCCGTGGAGGGCTGGGAAGACACCGCCGACAAGCTCGACGAGCTTCTCCAGACTCTCTGACGGTCGACGCCCGCCTCCCCCAGTATCAGCCTGCAGAGTTCTAGCATGTCGATATGGAACCGCTGCTGATCGTCATCCTGACCGCAGCTGTCGCGAGCGCGGCGTGCTGGATCCTGTCTCTCCTCACCCGCGACACCTCCTGGGTCGACCGGGCGTGGTCGATCGTCCCGGTCATCTACGTGTGGATCTTCGCGGGAACAGGGATCGCGAGCGGCGAGGATGCGGGCCGTCTGACCCTGATGGCTGCGCTGGTGACCGCCTGGGGCATCCGGCTGACGTTCAACTTCGCCCGCAAGGGCGGGTACACCGGCATGGAGGACTACCGGTGGGCGATTCTGCGCGGGCGGATGAAGCCCTGGCAGTTCCAGATCTTCAACCTGCTGTTCATCATCGGCTACCAGATGACACTGCTCGTGCTGATCACGCTGCCCGCCGAGATCGCACTGCAGAACCCCGCGCCGCTGAACGCCTGGGACCTCCTCTTCGGCGCGCTCTTCCTCATGCTGCTGGTCGGCGAGACGGTCGCGGACCGCGAGCAGTGGGAGTTCCACCGACGGAAGAAGCAGGCCGGTGGGACGCTGGCTCCGGGCTTCGTCACTGAAGGGCTGTTCCGGTACAGTCGCCACCCCAACTTCTTCTTCGAGCAGAGCCAGTGGTGGGTGCTCTATGCGATCGGTGCGAGCGCCGCTGTGGCATCGGGTGCGGGGCTCTTCGGCGGCGTGATCAACGGGACGATCATCGGCCCGTTGCTGCTCAGCGTCCTGTTCGTCGGCTCGACGATCTTCACCGAGTCCATCACCGCCGGCAAGTACCCGGCCTATGCCGAGTATCGCCGCAGCACGTCGATGCTCATCCCGTGGCCGCCGCGGGCGCGGCCGGTCGCCGAGCCCGCGGCCTGACCGACGGCCGCGTCAGCGCACCACCGCGTCGGAGGCCGAGCGCGTCACCGGCACGAGGCGGGTGAGCTGTGTGACATGCGACGGCTCGAGCTCGGCGAGCGAGGCGACGCCCAGGAGTCGCATGGTGCGCTCGATCTCGCTGCGGAGGATCTCGATCGTGCGATCGACACCTGCACGCCCGCCCGCCATCAAGCCGTAGAGGTAGGCTCGGCCGATGAGCGTGAAGTCGGCGCCGAGCGCCACGGCGGCGACGATGTCGGCGCCGTTCATGATGCCGGTGTCGATCATGACCGTGAAGTCGTCGCCCACCGCCCTGCGCACCTCGGGCAGCAGGTGGAACGGGATCGGCGCGCGGTCGAGCTGGCGGCCTCCGTGGTTGGAGAGCACGATGCCGTCGACGCCGGCGTCACGCAGCCGCAGGGAGTCCTCGACGTTCTGCACTCCCTTGATCACGATCTTCCCTGGCCAGATGTCGCGGATCACGGCGAGGTCGTCGTAGCTGATCGTCGGGTCCATGGCGGCGTCGAGCAGTTCGCCGACGGTGCCGCCGGTGGTGCTCAGCGACGCGAACTCGAGCTTGGGCGTCGTGAGGAAGTCATACCACCACCACGGGCGAGGGATCGCGTTGATGATCGTGCCGAGAGTGAGCTGCGGCGGGATGCTGAATCCATTGCGCTTGTCACGCAGTCGCGCACCCGCGACCGGGGTGTCGACCGTGAACTGCAGCGTGTCGAACCCGGCGGCGGCCGCGCGACGGGTGAGCTCGTACGAGATCTCGCGATCGCGCATGACGTACAGCTGGAACCAGTTCCTTCCCGGAACCGGCCCCTGAGGCTCTCGAAGGGTCGCCGCCTTCACGTCCTCGATGGACGTCGTGCCGAGCGTCGACAGCGTGAAAGGGATGCCCGCCGCGGCTGCGGCGCCTGCACCGGCGACCTCGCCCTCGGTCTGCATGAGACGGGTGAATCCGGTCGGGGCGATCCCGAACGGCAGCGCCGACGGGCCGCCGAGGATGTCGACCGAGGTGTCGACCGAAGGAGCCGGGCGAAGGATGCCGGGGTGGAACTCGACATCCTGGAACGCCTGGCGCGCACGTGTGAGCGAGAGCTCGCCCTCGGCCGCGCCGTCGGTGTAGTCGAACGCCGCCTTCGGCGTGCGACGCTTCGCGATCGTGCGCAGGTCATCGATCGTGAGCGCAGCGTCGAGGCGGCGCTTCTTGCCGTTGAACTCGGGCTTCTTGAACTTCATCAGGTCGAGAAGCTCTGCAGGGTTGGGAACCTGGCGCTGGACCATGTCGTGTCCTCTCAGTCGGTGGGTCGGATGCTGCGGGTGAGGCCCGCCGCGGTGTAGTAGCCGGTGATGTGCGCATGCACGAGGGCCTGCGCGGTCTGCGCGTCGCCCGCGCCGAGGGCCGCGATGATGGCGCGATGCTCGGAGCGGAGGACCGCGGCCATGGCGTCCCAGTCGGCGATGGCTGCCGCACCCTCCTGCACGTATGACTCGATGGCAGTGCGCAGGCCGGCCATGATCGCCGCGACGACCGAGTTGCCGCTCGACTCGGCGAGGGCGAGGTGCAGCTGCGCGTCGAGCGCGAGGAACTCCGCCGGGGTGAGCGCTGGCGCGTCCATCGCAGCGAGCACCCGGTGAGCCGCGTCGAGATCCGGGGCCGACTGGGAGGCGAGTGCTGCGACGACGGCATCTTCGAGCAGCAGACGCGTCTGCACCACGTCTGCGAGCGGGAACCCCTGCGCCGCGACCTGGAGACGCAGCAGCGTCGACATGCCGCCGGTCGGGGTCGCGATCACGATCGCGCCCGACTGGGGCCCTGAGCCCGTCGCTGTGCGGATCAGGCCCATCACCTCGAGCACACGCAGAGCCTCGCGGACACTCGAGCGGCCGACTCCGAGGTCGGCAGCGAGGTCGCGTTCGGAGGCGAGCCGATCACCGGGTCCGAGACGGCCGTCGAGGAGGTCGCGTTCGACGTGCTCGAGGACGAGACGCCAGGCGCGTGCAGGCTGCTCCGGCATCCGCTCTCCTCGTCGTCCGCTTTCGGCTGCGTCCGTCGTGGCCGCGCCTATGTGGTCTGACCACAGTAGCGCGTGTGGTCAGACCACGCAATCCGCCCACGCCGACACACCGCCCGAGAGGCGGAGGGAGATGCGGTGCGGGTGCGTTCTCAGCCCAGGCGCCCGCCGGACTCCTCGAGGTAGCACGCACCGCACAGCGACTCGTATGTGGTGATCTCCGGCGCCGCCGACCCGTCAGCGCCCTCGTCGATCGCGACCTGATCGCCGTCGAAGACGAAGCGCCCGCCGACCACGCGGCCGTTGAAGACGGCCTTTCGCCCGCAGCGGCAGATGGTCTTGAGCTCCTCGAGAGAGTGCGCGATCGCGAGAAGCCGTGCCGAACCCGGGAATGCGTGTGTCAGGAAGTCGTTGCGGATCCCGTAGGCGATCACCGGGATGCCGTCTTCGATCGCGATGCGGAAGAGGTCATCGACCTGCTCGGAGGTGAGGAACTGTGCCTCATCGATGAGGAGGCACGCGACGTCGAGCCCTCCGTCGGTGAGGTGCTCCCCCGCAACCGCGCTGCGCACCGCCTCTCGCTGCGCGGCGAACAGCGCCCGAGCGTCGGCATCGGCGCCGATGAGGAAATCGACCTCACGGGTCACGCCGAGACGGCTCGCGATCTCGGACGCGCCTTTGGTGTCGATCGCCGGCTTCGCGAGCAGCACATGCTGGCCGCGTTCCTCGTAGTTGTACGCGGCCTGGAGCAGCGAGGTGGACTTGCCCGAGTTCATCGCCCCGTAGCGGAAGTAGAGCTTCGCCACCGGCGCGCTACTCGTTGATGCCGAGAGTGGCCGCCGTCGCCGCGGTGGACTTCGCCGCCAGCTCCGGATGCTTGTTCAGCTGCTCTCCGAACGTGGGGATGAGCTCACGCAGCTCGGACTCCCAAGCGGGGTACTCGTCGGGGAAGCACTTCTTCAGCAGATCGAGCATGATCGGTACAGCAGTGGACGCACCGGGCGAGGCACCCAGCAGACCGGCGATCGAGCCGTCGGCCGCCGCGACCACCTCGGTACCGAACTGCAGGATGCCGCCCTTCTTGGCATCCTTCTTCATCACCTGCGCACGCTGACCGGCGTCGATCAGCGTCCAGTCCTCGTCCTTCGCCGTCGGCATGAACGTGCGGAGGCTGTCGACCTTCTTGGCGTGGTTCTTCATTAGCTCGCCGACCAGGTAGGTGATGAGGTCGGGGTTCGCGAACGCGACGCGCAGCATCGGCCACAGGTTATGCGTGCGCACCTGCGACACGATGTCGAGCATCGAGCCGTTCTTGAGGAACTTGGGGCTGAAGGTCGCGAAGGGTCCGAACATCAGAGATGCTTCGCCGTCGACCACCCGAGTGTCGAGGTGCGGCACCGACATCGGTGGTGCGCCGACGGATGCCTGCGAGTAGACCTTGGCCTGGTGCTGGGCGACGATCTTCGGGTCGGAGGTCTTGAGGAACTGTCCGCCGATCGGGAAGACGCCGTAGCCCTTGATCTCGGGGATCCCCGAGCGCTGCAGCAGCTTGAGCGCCCAGCCGCCGGCGCCGACGAACACGAAGCGCGCCTTGATCTGATTGGGCGTGCGCCCGATCGTCGTGCGGTAGTTGATCAGCCAGGTGCCGTCTTTCTGCTTCTTCAGGCTCTTGACCTCGTGGTTGGTGCGCAACGCGACGCCCGAGTCCGTGAGGTGGTCGAAGAGCTGATGCGTGAGCGCACCGAAGTCGACGTCGGTGCCCGCGGGCACCCGGGTGGCGGCGAACGGCTCGCCCTTGCGGCGCTGCTGCATGAGCAGCGGCGCCCACTTGTTGATGACGCGCGAGTCCTCGCTGTACTCGATGCCCTCGAAGAGCGGCTGCTTCTTGAGTACCTCGTAGCGGTCCTTGAGGTACTTGACGTCCTTCTCACCGCGCACGAACGTCATGTGCGGCGTCGCGTTGATGAAGGTCGACGGAGCATCGAGCACTCCCCTGTCGACCAGCGACGACCAGAACTGACGGCTCTGCTGGAACTGCTCGTTGATCGAGACGGCCTTGGCCGGGTCGAGCGGAGCACCCTTCTGCTGCGGCATGTAGTTCAGCTCGCAGAGCGCCGCGTGGCCGGTGCCCGCGTTGTTCCAGGGGTTCGAGGATTCCTGCGCCACATCGGAGAGTCGCTCGAAGGCGACGATCTTCCAATCCGGCTGCAATTCGTGCAGCAGGGTACCCAGGGTGGCGCTCATGATGCCACCACCGATCAAGACGACATCGACGGTTTCGGTCACCGGAACAGTCTAGTTCGAGGTCACGGCGCCGCCGACCACGCGGGCCTGCCTGATCAGACCGGTTCCGCATGACGGGGATGCGGTCAGGCTATGGCCACCAGGCGCGCGGCGAGGATCTCGGCGATCTGCACGGCATTCAGCGCCGCCCCCTTGCGCAGGTTGTCGTTGCTGATGAACAGCACGAGGCCCTTGTTCTCGGGCGCGGACTGATCGGCGCGGATGCGACCGACGAAGCTCGGGTCCTTGCCTGCGGCCTGCAGCGGTGTGGGCACCTCGTCGAGCACGACGCCGGGTGCCGCGGAGAGCACCTCGGTCGCGCGCTCAGGAGTGATGTCTCTGGCGAACTCGACGTTGATCGAGAGAGAGTGACCGGTGAAGACCGGCACACGCACGCACGTGCCCGCAACGCGGAGATCGGGAAGCTCGAGGATCTTGCGGCTCTCGTTGCGCAGCTTCTTCTCTTCGTCGGTCTCGTTCTGGCCGTCGTCCACGAGACTGCCCGCGAACGGGATGACGTCGAAGGCGATCGGTGCGACGTACTTCTCGGGCTCGGGGAAGTCGATCGACGAGCCGTCATGCACGAGACGCAGCGTGTCTCCCTGGGCGAGCACGCCCTCGACCTGGCCGAGAAGCTCCTGCGCACCGGCGAGGCCGGAGCCCGACACGGCCTGGTAGGTCGACACGATGAGCCGCTCGAGGCCCGCTTCGGCATCCAGAGCCTTCAGGGCCGGCATCGCGGCCATCGTGGTGCAGTTCGGGTTCGCGATGATGCCGCGAGGGCGGTCATCGATCGCATGCGGGTTGACCTCGCTGACCACGAGCGGAACCTCGGGGTCATTGCGCCAGGCGCTGGAGTTGTCGACGACGACGGCTCCGGCCTCGGCGAAACGAGGAGCGTATGCGCGGCTGGCTGTCGCACCGGCCGAGAAGAGGGCGATGTCGATGCCCCCGGCATCCGCGGTCTCGACGTCTTCGACGATGACCGTCGCTCCGCCGAACTCGATGGCCGTGCCCGCAGAGCGCGACGACGAGAACAGGCGCAGCTCACGGATCGGGAAGGATCGCTCGATGAGAATCTCTCGCATCACGGTGCCCACCTGGCCGGTGGCGCCGACGATGGCGACGGAGAGTCCTGAGTCGGAGATGCGGGTCATGATGTTCCTTGGCGTCGTGCAGTGCTGCATGCGAGGCTTCGGGCGCGACGTCGGGGTGCGGATGCCGCGCCTGGCGCCGATGTCAGGGTTTCGGTGAGTCTATCGTGCTGTGCGGAGGTCGAGGAGCCGGGCGGCACTCGGCCTGCGACGGGTGGGCGATCTGTGGGGGTGACGAATCGCGGACGGGATGACGAATCGCGGATTAGATCGCCGAATGTGTCCGCGAATCGTCTTGTCGTCCGCTGATCGTCGCCGACCGCGAGGTCAGCGACCGGTGCCCGCGTGCACGGTCGCCTCGGCGTCGCCGTCGAGTCCGTAGGCGGTGTGCACGGTGCGTGCGGCCTCGGCGAGGTCGGTGTCTCGGAGCACGACCGAGATGCGGATCTCCGACGTCGAGATCATCTCGATGTTGATCCCACCGGCCGACAGCGCCTCGAAGAGCACAGCCGAGACACCGGAGTGCGTGCGCATGCCGGCTCCGACGACCGACAGCTTGCCGATCTGGTCGTCGTGCACGAGGTTCTGGAAGCCGACCTCGGTCTGCTCACCGGCCAGCGCCTTCAGCGCGCCCGCGGAATCGGCCTTGGGAACCGTGAAGGAGATGTCGGTGCGACCGGTCGCAGACACGTTCTGCACGATCATGTCGACGTTCGCACCGGACTTGGCGACGATCTTGAAGATCTCTGCCGCCTTGCCCGGAACGTCGGGAACGCCTGCGACGGTGATCTTGGCCTGGCCGAAATCGGTGGCGACACCGGCGACGATCGGTTCTTCCATGGCTGCTGCTCCCTCGGCTTCGCGGGGGTTCTTCATACCCTCGCCCAGAACATATGTGCCCTCGGACGACGAGAACGTCGAACGGGCGTGGATCAGGACGCCGTGACGGCGTGCGTACTCGACGGCGCGGATGTAGAGCACCTTGGCGCCGTTGGCGGCGAGCTCGAGCATCTCCTCGCTGCCGATATGGTCGAGCTTCTGCGCTCTCGGGATGACGCGGGGGTCAGCCGTGAAGATGCCGTCGACGTCGCTGTAGATCTCGCAGACATCCGCATCGAGAGCTGCGGCCAGGGCTACGGCCGTCGTGTCGGAACCGCCACGACCGAGCGTGGTGATGTCGCGGGTGTCGCGGTTGAACCCCTGGAACCCGGCGACGATGACGATCGCCCCCTCGTCGAGGGCCTCCCGCAGACGGATGGGCGTGACGTCGACGATGCGCGCCGCGCCGTGCTGCGAGTCGGTGATCATTCCGGCCTGGCTGCCGGTGAACGAACGCGCCTCGAACCCCATCGAGTGGATGGCCATGGCGAGGAGAGCCATCGAGATGCGCTCTCCGCTCGAGAGGAGCATGTCGAGCTCGCGCGGAGCCGGGATCGGAGCAACCTCGTTCGCGAGGTCGAGCAGCTCGTCGGTCGTGTCGCCCATCGCACTCACGGCGACGACGACGTCGTGCCCCGCACGGCGTGTGTCGACGATGCGCTTGGCGACGCGCTTGATGCTCTCTGCGTCGGCGACTGAGGAGCCGCCGTACTTCTGCACGATGAGGGCCACGTTCACTCCCTGGGATGTCGGGCGGATCCGCCCACCCTCATTCTACGAGCGGCGCATATGCGCTTCTTCGCATGTGACGCTCGCGGCGAGGTCAGGTCTGGGCGGGCACAGCTTCGGACCTGGCGACGGACACGCCGCCTCCGGAGTCCACCCCCGCGGCGCGTCGCGCATGAGATCCGAAGTTGTGCTCGGCGGCGAGGTCAGGGCGCCGGCGGCAGGGGCGCGACAGCCAGGTCGGGAGTGGCGGGCGCCTGCGGGCGAAGGCGTCCGCCCGTGGCGGCGAACCAACAGCCCGCGATGATGAGCGGGAATCCGATGAGCAGCCCCGGCGTCAGGGGCTCGGCGAGCACGATCGCACCGAGGATGATCGCCACGACCGGGTTGACGTACGTGAACAGCGGGGCGCGAACAGGGCCGACCTCGCGGATGAGCGCGAAGAACGCCAGAAAGGCGACGGCGGTGCAGACGACGGCCAGCGCCAGGAGCGCGAAGATCGAGGGAAGTGTCGGCACCTCATGCTGCGTGAGCAGGCCGATGGGCAGATAGATCACACCGATCATGAGCAATGACAGCGTGATGGTGCCGAGCGAGGGGACGTCGTTGAGCTTGCGCGCGACGATGAAGGGCGCGATCGCATAGAGGATGGCGACCAGCAGCACCTCGCCGGCCGCGAGCAGACTGACCTCGCCGCCGAACAGCCCGGGGCCGGCGACGACGATCGCGACACCGATGAAACCCACGAGGAGGCCGATTCCGCGCGTCGGGCGCAGGACGCCACGATCTCCGCTGCCCAGGGCGATGAGGGCGGCGAACAGCGGCACGGTCGCGACGAGCAGGCCGGTCATGCCCGAGGACAGGGTCATCTCGGCGTGTCCGAGCAGCACGAACGGGCCGGCCATCTCGACGAGCCCGAAGGCGAGCACCCAGGGCCAGTGCTTCCACGCAGCTGTCAGCGCACCGCTTCGGAGCGCGAACGGCAGAAGCAGCAGTGCCGCGATGAGGGTGCGCCCTGCGACGATGGCGGGCGGCGAGAACGACTCGACGGCGATGCTGATGAACAGATAGGGCACGCCCCACAGCAGCGCCATGGCCCCGAAGAGCAGCCAGCCGCGTCGCGTGAAGCCGCCCTGCGTGTTCACAGCACGCGACGGCCCTCGAAGGCGCGCCCGAGGGTGACCTCGTCGGCGTATTCGAGGTCGCCGCCGACCGGAAGGCCGGACGCGAGGCGAGACACGGTGATCTGCATGCTGGTGAGCAGACGACTGAGATAGCTCGCCGTCGCCTCCCCCTCGAGGTTGGGGTTCGTGGCGAGGATGACCTCCTGCACCGTGGCATCGGCGAGACGACTCATCAGCTGCGCGATGCGCAGGTCGTCGGGTCCGATGCCGGCGATCGGACTGATCGCCCCGCCGAGCACGTGGTACAGGCCACGGAACTCACGGGTGCGTTCGATCGCGGCGACATCCTTCGCATCTTCGACCACGCAGATGAGGGCGGGATTGCGTCGGGGATCGCGGCAGATCGCGCAGCGATCCTGCTCCGACACGTTGCCGCAGATCTCGCAGAAGCGCACCCGCACCCGCACCTCGACGAGAAGCTCGGCGAGCCGAGCGACGTCGAACGTCGGCGTCTGCAGAATGTGGAATGCGATGCGCTGCGCGGACTTGGGTCCGATTCCGGGGAGCCGACCGAACTCGTCGATCAACTCCTGAACGATTCCGTCGTACATCAGGAGAACCTCGTCGGGGGCTCGTAGGGCTCTTCGCGAACGAACGTCGCGCCGAGCACCTGGCGGATCACGGCCTCACCGTAGCGCTGGACTCCCCCAGAGGGAGCGCGCTCGGTGATCACCGGGGCTGCTGCAGCCGAAGCCGCTCTGCGCACCGGGGCAGCCTGGGCAGGCGTCGACCGCGCGGATGCGGAAGGAGACGCCGGCGCCGCGCTGGCGGCCGTCGGTGCGGCCTGCGATGTCGACGCAGGCTCGTAGGACGGGTCGTATGGTGGCTCGTCGTCGAAATAGGGCGGTTCATCGTCGATGGGTGGCGGCGGCTCATCTCCCCCGCCCGGCCGATCATCGATCGGGGTCGACGGCTTCTGCATCGGCTCGGCGACGGGGGCTGCCGGAGGAGTCGTGATCGCTGCCGGCACGGCGGCCGGCACCGCTGAAGGCACCGAGGCCGGCACTGCGACCTCGGATGCCGGAATCGACGCGACCGCCCATTCGGTCACCGGAGCTGCGGACGCACGGTTGTTCTGAGACGGCGATGCCTCAGAACGCGCCGTCTGAGGACGTGATGTCTGAGCTCGCGGTGAACCCGCTGACGCAGGCTCCGATGCGGGCGCGTCGTCTGTCGGCCGCGCCGCCGAGGGCGACGAGGGCTGGCGAGGCGCACCACCTGCCGGCATCGGTGCGGGCAGGTACTTGACCCGCACACCCAGCTCCTGCTCGATGGCTCCGCGCAGATGATCGGACGGGCCGGAACCCGGCGTCGTCCCCTTGAACTTCGCCACGTCGTGCTGGCTGGCGAAGCCGAGGGTCAGCACCTCTGTCTCGGTGACGAACGCGAGGGGCTGAACCGCGGTGGCCAGCAGCCACGACGTGCGGCTGACGCTCTCGAGTCGCTTGAGCACGGCCGGCCAGGCTGCGGTGATCTGCTCGAACGCGACCGGACCCGAGTGCGCGGCGGTGTCGGTGGCCGGTGCGGTCGGCGGCGTGCTCGGCGTCGCGTCTCCCGACGTCTCGCGCTCGGCAACCGCGTTCTCGGTCACGGGGGCCTCAGCCACGGCGGCAGTCGGTCGGGCTTCCGTCGGCTCGGCGTCGACGGGATCGGTCGTGGCAGCCGCAGCGGGCTGAGCAGCAGCGGGCTGAGCCGCAGCGGGCTGAGCAGCAGCGGCAGCAGGCTGCGGCGCCGCAGCCGCAGCTGTCGCGCGTGCCGGCGCTGCCGAGGCTGCCGAGGCGTTCTGCACGGACGGGACGGCCGCTCCCCCTCCCGAGGCGAGCACCCGAGCGACCATCAGCTCGAGGTGCAGTCGGGGCGACGTCGCGCCCGACATGTCATCGAGTGCGGCGCTGACGATGTCGGCCGTGCGCGACAGCCGCGCCGAGCCGAAGGACTCCGCCTGGGTGCGCATGCGAGCGAGCTCGTCGTCTGCGATGCCGCGGAGCACGGAGGATGCCCCGGCTCCGACGGCCGCGATCACGATGAGGTCACGCAGTCGTTCGAGCAGGTCGTCGACGAAACGACGGGGGTCCTGGCCGGTCTGCACCACGCGGTCGATGGCGGGGAACGCCGCGGCCGCGTCAGCGGCGGCGAGGGCGTCGACGATCTCGTCGAGCAGCGCTGCGTGCGTGTAGCCGAGGAGAGCGACTGCGCGCTCGTAGGCGACCGTCACCGTCTCGGAGCCTGCGGGCGAATCTGACCCGGCGATCAGCTGGTCGAGCAGGGAGAGCGTGTCTCGTGGCGAGCCACCACCCGCCCGAACCACCAGAGGCAGCACACCGCGCTCGGCGACCACACCCTCTTCGCCGCACAGCTTCTCGACGTACTCGAGCATCGCGGCCGGCGGCACCAGACGGAACGGATAGTGGTGCGTGCGCGAGCGGATCGTGCCGAGCACCTTCTCGGGCTCGGTCGTCGCGAAGATGAACTTCACGTGCTCCGGCGGCTCTTCGACCAGCTTGAGGAGGGCGTTGAACCCCTGCGGCGTCACCATGTGCGCCTCGTCGAGGATGAAGATCTTGTAGCGGTCGCGGCTGGGAGCGAACGTCGCCCGCTCGCGCAGGTCGCGAGCGTCGTCGACGCCGTTGTGGCTGGCGGCGTCGATCTCGACCACGTCGAGCGATCCACCGCCGGCGCGCGACAGCTCGACACAGCTCGGGCATGTGCCGCAGGGCACGTCGGTCGGACCCTCCGCGCAGTTGAGGCAGCGGGCGAGGATGCGCGCGGACGTCGTCTTTCCGCATCCACGGGGTCCGGAGAACAGGTATGCGTGGCCGACTCGGTCGCCGCGGAGGGCGGTCATCAGGGGTTCGGTCACTTGGGACTGCCCGATCATCTCGCCGAACGACTCGGGGCGGTAGCGGCGGTAGAGGGCTGTGGTCACCAGAACAGCCTACGGCGTGCCACGGACGTTCCGGCAGCCGAGAGCAGAGGATCATGCGGGTGATCCTCTGCTCTCCGCTCAGGCCGCCGAAGCGCGGCGAGGAATCACGACGACACGGCCTCGACGACGCCGCCGAAGACCTCGACGACGAGCACGAGCAGCGCGGGCGCGAACCCGAACAGAGCTGCGGTGATCAGCGCCCTCAGTCGGTCGAATCGATGACGGGGATCGCAGTCGTGATCACCGGGACGGATGCCGACAGACGGGTGCCGTCTTCGCGAAGAGCATCCGCGAACTGCCGCAGCGACGGGCGCCCGGGGATCATCGGTCCCTGATCCGCGAGCGGCACGACGACCTCCTGGTCGGCCGTGGCGATGTATGCGACATCGCGCACGGTGAACGGCACAGGGTCTCCGCTGAGCACGCGGACGCGCAGCTCACCCGTCGTGAGCGTGATCTGCAGCGCGGACCCCTGCCACTGCAGCGGGTACGACAGCGAGGGCCAGTCGGCGGGCAGTCGCGGGTCGAAGCTGAGCTCGCCGGCGTAATCGCGCATGCCGCCGAAGCCGCACACGAGAGCCGTCCATACGCCACCGGCGGAGGCGACGTGCACGCCGTCGGCCGCGTTGTGGTGCAGGTCGTGCAGGTCGACGAACAGGGACTGCCGGAAGTACTGCAGAGCGAGATCCTGGTAGCCGACCTCGGCGGCGAGGATCGACTGCACGACCGCCGACAGCGTCGAGTCGCCGGTGGTCAGCGGGTCGTAGTAGTCGAAGTCCGCCTTCTTCTCCTCGGGCGTGAAGTGGTTTCCCTGCAGGAACAGCGCGAGCACGACATCGGCCTGCTTGAGCACCTGGAACCGGTAGATGACGAGCGGGTGGAAATGCAGCAGCAGCGGCCGCTGCTCCTTCGGCGTGTGGGCGAGATCCCAGACCTCGCGCTCGAGGAACAGCGAATCCTGCGGGTGGATGCCGAGGCTCTCGCTGAACGGGATGAACATCGCGTCGGCGGCGCGCTCCCACCCTTCCGCCTCGCCCTCCGCGAGGCCGGTGCGCTCGACGACCCTGGCGAACTCCTCGCCATTGGCCTCCTCCGCCTCGCGCACGACCCTCGCCGCGTAGCGCAGGTTGTAGCGCGCCATGACGTTCGTGTACAGGTTGTCGTTCACGACCGTCGTGTACTCGTCGGGCCCCGTCACACCGTGGATGTGGAAGGTCTCGACGCCGTCGTCGTCCTTCGTGTCGGCGACGAGCCGCGAGGTGCGCCAGAAGCCGAGCGTGGCCCACAGACGAGCCGTCTCGATGGCGATGTCGATGCCCTCACGTCGCAGGAAGTCCTCGTCACCGGTCGCCCGCACGTACTTGCCGAGCGCGAAGCTGACGTCGGCGTTGATGTGGTACTGAGCGGTGCCGGCCGCGTAGTAGGCCGACGCCTCTTCGCCGTTGATCGTGCGCCAGGGGAACAACGCGCCCGCTTCATTGAGCTGCGCGGCCCTGCGGCGGGCGGCCGGGAGCATGAGCGCTCGCGCCCGAAGCGCGTTGCGTGCCCACTGCGGCGACGTGTACGTGAGGAACGGGAGCACATAGATCTCGGTGTCCCAGAAGTAATGGCCGCTGTAGCCCGACCCCGAGACGCCCTTCGCGGGCACGCCCGTTCCGTCGGCGCGTGCCGAGGCCTGAGCGAGCTGCAGGAGGCACCAGCGTGTCGCCTGCTGGATGTCTTCGTGCCCGCCGATCTGCACATCGCTGCGGTCCCAGAAGGCGGCCAGCCACTCGGCCTGCCGGTCGAACTGCGCCTGGACGCCCTCGAACGCGACGCGGTCGAGGGAGCGACGGCAGCGGTCGACGAGCTCGCGAGCCGGCACACCTCGGGAGGTGTGGTAGCTGACGAGCTTGGTGACCGTGATGGGTACACCGGCCTTCGCCTGCACGCGGAACACGTTCTTCGAGATGTCCGCCTCGATCAGAGTGCGCGACGTGTAGTCGTTCTCGGTCTCGATGATGTGATCGGCGACGACGGCGACCGTCATGCCGGAATCTGCGACGCTGTACGACAGCGCCGAGCGCAGTCCGTCCTGCCAGTACTCCCCGGGCTCGAGCACGCGCTCGGCGATCTTCTCGGCCTTGCGCGGATCGAATCCGCCCTTCGCCTGGTTGGGAGTGCCCGCGTACACGCCGGCGCCGTCCTGGCGGTTGATCATCTGGCAGCTGACGGTGACCGGGGCATCGGCGTTCTCGACGACGACCTCGAGGCGGAGCACGGCGAGGTGTCGCTCCTCGAAGCTGACGATGCGCTCGTCGCGCATCCGCACGCGCTTGCCCGACGGCGTCTCCCACACCACGACGCGCTCGAGCACGCCGGTGCGCATGTCGAGAGTGCGGCGGTACTCGCGCACGTCGGCCTCGTCGAAGGAGATCGGCTCGTCGTCGACGTAGACCCGCATGACCTTGGCATCGGGGGCGTTGACGATCGTCTGCCCGACCTCGGCGAAGCCGTACGCCTGCTCGGCGTGCCGGATCGGCCAGGTCTCGTGCAGACCGTTGATGAAGGTGCCGTGCTCGTGAGCACCTCGCCCCTCGATGTGGTTTCCTCTGAGGCCGAGGTAGCCGTTGCCGACGGCGAACAGCGTCTCGGCCACTCCGTCTTCGGAGTACCGCGTCTCGATGAGTCGCCAGGGGTCTACGGGGAAGCGGTCGCGGTCGATCATGCGGTGTCCTCGTTGTCGGAGAGCGTGTCTTGGTCGGCGGAGTCTGTGTCGGAGTGCGCACCCTGGTCGGCGGCGGCATCGACGAACACGTCGAGATCGCTGACGACCACGGTCGCACCGGCGGCGCGCAGCGCATCGGCTCCGGTGCCGCGGTCGACGCCGACGACGATCGCGAACCCCGCGGCGGCCGCGGAGGCCGCCCCCGAGGTCGCATCCTCGACGGCGATGCTGTGGGCGGGATCGACGCCCAGCGCCGCGGCGCCCGCGCTGAACATGTCGGCGGCGGGCTTCGAGGCGAGGTTGTCGCGTTCTGCGACGACGCCGTCGACCACGACGTGGAAGAACGAGCGGAGGCCGGCGGCGGCGAGCACCTCTTCGGCGTTCTTGGAGCTGGACACGACGCCGATCGGGATGCCGGCGGCCGACAGCTTCTCGACGAGCGCGAGCGAGCCGGGGAACGGGGCGATGCCCTCGCCCCGCAGCGACTCGGCGAATGCGGCGTTCTTGCGATTGCCGATGCCGCAGATGGTCTCGGCCTCGGGCGGGTCGTCGACCGCTCCCCACGGGATCTCGACATTGCGGCTGCGCAGCAGGCTCGCCACGCCGTCATAGCGCTTCTTGCCGTCGACGTAGTCGAAGTAGTCGGCATCCGAGTACGCAGGCGTGATGCCCCAGCGTTCGAACACGTCGTCGAACACGACCTTCCAGGCGCGCATGTGCACCTCGGCGGTCGGCGTCAGCACCCCGTCGAGGTCGAACAGGACGCCTTCGGCGCGGAGCGGATCGGGCAGAGCTTCGGGCACAGGAGCCTCCAGGAGAAGGACGAGGGGTATTGCCGGCACCTCTCCGTGCCACTGTGCAAGCGTAGTGGCGCCCGGCGCCAGGCGGTAACCCCCGAGGCGTGTCGATCAGAGCAGGCGAGAGGTCTGTCTGGCGATCTCGAGCTCTTCATCGGTGGGCACGACCAGCACGTCGACGCGCGAGTCGTCGGTGGAGATCCGTCGGATGCCGCGCTGTCGCGCGGCGTTGCGCGCCTGATCGATCTCGACCCCCGCGAATCCGAGCGTCGCCATCGCCTCGGCGCGCACGGCGGCCGCGTTCTCGCCGACCCCCGCGGTGAACGAGATCACGTCGACACCGCCGAGCTGGGCGATGTACGACCCCGCGTAGGCGCGCAGCCGGTGGATGTAGACGTCGAAGGCGAGCGTCGCAGCCGCATCCCCTGCATCCCTGCCCGCGAGGATGTCGCGCATGTCGCTGTGCCCGGCGAGCCCCTTCAGGCCGCTGCGCGAATTCAGGAGCGCGTCGAGATCGTCGATCGAGTATCCGGCTCTCCGCGACAGATGCACCAGCGCCGCAGGGTCGAGGTCGCCCGAACGCGTGCCCATCACGAGTCCCTCGAGCGGTGTCAGCCCCATCGACGTCTCGACCGACCGGCCGCCGTCGATCGCGGTCGCCGATGCGCCGTTGCCGAGATGGAAGACGATCTGCCGCAGGCTCTTGAGGTCGCGTCCGAGGAACGCGGCCGCCGACTCGCTCACGAACTGGTGGCTCGTGCCGTGGAATCCGTACCGGCGTACCCGGTGCTGGGCGGCGAGTTCGGCGTCGATCGCGTAGGTGTAGGCGGCCGGAGGCAGGGTCTGATGGAACGCCGTGTCGAACACCGCGACATGCGGGACGTCGGAGAAGACCGCCTTCGCCGCGACGATGCCCGCCAGGTTCGCGGGGTTGTGCAGCGGGGCGAGCACCGAGAGCTCCTCGATCTGCTCCTCGATGTTCTGCGTGACGAGGGTCGGCGCATAGAACCTCGCCCCGCCGTGCACCACGCGGTGACCGACGGCGACCGGAGGATGCTCGTCGAGCAGCGGGCCGTGCTCGGCGAACTGCTCGAGCATCACCGTGAACGCCGCGCCGTGATCGGCGACGGGGCGCTCGGAGTCATACGAGGCGTCGAGCATCGCCACGACGGCATCCGCGGTGGTGTCCGGACGGACCGTGTGCCGGATCGCGCTGAGATCCTGCCCGATCCGCTCGATGAGGCCCGCGGCGAGCTCATTCTCGTTCTCGATGTCGATCAGGCTGTACTTGAGCGACGAGGACCCGCTGTTGATGACGAGGATGGCGCTCATGCGGTCGTTCCTTCGGACTGTGCCTGGATGGCCGTGATCGCCACGGTGTTGACGATGTCGTCGACCAGTGCGCCGCGTGACAGGTCGTTGATCGGCTTGTTGAGCCCCTGCAGCACAGGGCCGATCGCGACGGCACCGGCCGAGCGCTGCACGGCTTTGTAGGTGTTGTTGCCGGTGTTGAGGTCGGGGAACACGAAGACTGTCGCGCGCCCCGCCACTGCGGAGTCGGGGAGCTTCGCCTTCGCCACCGCGGCGTCGGCGGCCGCGTCGTACTGGATCGGCCCCTCGACGAGCAGCTCCGGCGCGCGCTCGTGCACCAGGGCCGTAGCTGCGCGGACCTTGTCGACGTCGGCCCCCGAGCCGGATTCGCCGGTCGAGTACGAGAGCATCGCTATGCGGGGCTCGATGCCGAACTGCTGCGCGGTGGCCGCCGACGAGATCGCGATGTCGGCCAGCTGCTCGCTGGTCGGATCAGGGATCACGGCGCAGTCGCCGTACACGAGCACCCGGTCGGCGAGCGCCATCAGGAAGACGCTCGAGACGACATTGACCCCCGGCTTCGTCTTGATGATCTCGAACGACGGGCGGATGGTGTGCGCGGTCGTGTGGGCGGCGCCCGACACCATGCCGTCGGCGAGCCCGAGATGCACCATCATCGTGCCGAAGTACGAGACATCGGTGACGGTGTCGGCCGCCTGGGCCAGTGTGATGCCCTTGTGCGCACGCAGTCGCGCATACTCGGTCGCGAAGCGCTCGACCATCTCGGGATCGGTCGGGCTGATCACCTGCGCCGCCGAGATGTCGACCCCCAGCTCGACGGCGCGGGCGCGGACCGCCGACTCGTCGCCGAGGATCGTGAGGTCGGCGACCTCGCGCGCCAGCAGGGTGGCGGCCGCGCGGAGGATGCGATCGTCATCGCCCTCCGGCAGGACGATGCGTCGACGGTCGGAGCGGGCGCGCTCGATGAGCCCGTACTCGAACATCAGCGGAGTCACGACGCGCGACTCGGCCAGACCCAGCTGAGTGGTGAGCTCGGTGATGTCGACGTGGGTCTGGAAGAGACCCAGAGCACGGTCGTAGCGGCCGCGCGAGTCGGGAGAGAGGCGACCCCGCGCTCCCATCACGCGCACCGCGGTGTCGTACGTGCCGAGGTCCGTGGCGATGATCGGCACCGTCGAGGTGAAGCCGTCGAGCAGCTGGACGATCGGCTCCGGAAGCGGGAACGGGCCGTTGAGGATGATGCCGGCGACCCGCGGGAACGTGCCGGAGGCATCGGCGAGCAGTGTCGCCAGCAGCACCTCGGTGCGGTCGGCGGGGATCACCACCACCGACTCGTCCGTGAGTCGAGGAAGCACGTTCACCATCGACATGCCCGCTACCACGATCGTCAGGGCCTCACGGCCGAGACGGTCAGGGTCGCCCTTGATGAGACGCCCGTCGACGGCGGTGAGGATGCCGTTGATCGACGGCGCCACCAGGGTGCGGTCCTCGGGGATCGCCCACACGGGCGTGGTCTTCTGGGGTCGCACCGCGGCGACCGCGGCCTCGATGTCGCCGAGTGCGTCGGGGTCGGCGCGGTTCACGACGACCGCGAACAGCTCTGCGCGCTCGACCTCGAGTTCGGAGAGCGCGAGCGACCCGATCTGCCCGACCGCGGCGGGACTGCGCGCGGTGGTCGTGCCCAACTGTTCGGCCTGACGCTGCTGATCGCGACCGCTCAGCACCAGCAGCACGGGTGCCGCGAGGTTCGCAGCGATCCGGGCGTTGTATCCCAGCTCCGCCGGGCTGGCGACATCGGTGTAGTCGCTGCCGATGATGACCACGGCGTCGCACTGCGCCTCGACGGCCTTGAACCGGGCGACGATCGTCGAGAGCGCTCGATCGGGGTCATCGCGCACGTCGTCGTAGGTCACACCGATGCAGTCGTCGTAGTCGAGGTGCACCCCGTCGTGCGCGAGCAGCAGCTCGAGCACGTCGTCGCGCTGGGTGACCGACCGCGCGATCGGTCGGAAGACGCCGACCCGCGGCGTGACGCGCATGAGCGCGTCGAGCACGCCGAGGGCGATGGTCGACTTTCCGGTATGGCCTTCGGCCGAGGTGATGTAGATGCTCTGCGCCACAGCTCCACCCTAGGTGCACGGCCTCATGATCTCGCTGGGTTGACAGCCGTGCGAAAACGCTCAGCAGGGCCTGGACAGAGCATCGACCACGGCCGTGGCATCCGCCGCGTAGCGCGTGTAGTACGCGGGGTCGAGGTTGATCTGCACCCGGTGGATCGCGAGCGACTGATCCATCGACTGCCAGTCGCGCACCTTCGCGAGCCGCTCGTAGAACAGAGTCGCAGCGGTGGCCGGGTCCATGCGCTGCTCGGCCGACCCCCACCAGTGCTGCTGCTGGAAGAGCCCGATGCTCGTCGTCCGGCTGCCGTCCGGGTTGGTGAACCCGCTCGTCTCCCAGTCTCCGTAGTCGATGTTGTTCAGGCTGCTCTCGCCCATCGCCGTCATCACCCCGAGGATCTGGCCGTCGCGACCGAAGCCGAGCGCCGTCGCCGTCTGCATGATGGTCGCGGCGTTCTCGAGCTGCTCGCCCCGCCACCCCTCGACGCCCGACTCGGGGAAGGTGGTCGGATCGGTGATGCAGATCGCCAGCGGCTTCTCGTGAGCGAGCCCCAGCGGAATCAGCACCGCGGCGAGCGCGACGACGATCACGGCCGCGGCGGACAGCGCGATACGACGCAGGAGCTTTGCACGCTGAATGCGCCGCTGCGCTCGTCGACGCGGCGACGCACGGCGCGTGCGCGACTGCTGACGGGTCGGCCGCTTCTTGCTCGCCGGCTTCCTGCCCGCCGGCTTCTTGACGCCCGATTTCTGGGCTGCGGGCTTCTTACGGGTCGCAGCGCCTCGGGTGCTCCTGGTCGTGCTCATGCGCCCCGGGTCTGGGTGCTGCCTCTGCCGACGAATGCGGCGATCCCGCCCCCGATCGCGCCGAACAGATGCGCCTGCCACGAGATGCCCTCGCGCACGCCGACGACCCCGGCGAGCATGGATCCGCCGTAGAGGCCGATGACGATGAGCGCGACGATCGCGTAGAGCACGCGGTGTGCGACCCGCCCCGGCGCGAAGACCCGCATCACGGTGTATCCGAAGTATCCGAAGACGAGACCGGACGCACCGACCGTCAACGCCCCCGGTGTATTCACGAGCCACGTGCCGAGACCGCCGATCACGGCGGCGAACGCGGTGACGATCCAGAACCGGCGTACGCCCTCGACGGCGACGAGGCAGCCGAGCACGAGCAGCGGCACGGTGTTGCCGATCAGGTGCGCCCAGTCCGCATGCAGCAGTGGCCCGACGACGATGCCGCCGAGGCCCGAGAGATCCCACGAACGGAGCCCGAAACCCGTGAAGGACCCGGGGAGGATCGCATCGACGAGCTGCACGGCCCACATCAGTGCGACCAGAAGAAGAGGCGCTGCGAAACGGCCGAGAGCACTGGAGCGCGGGGAATCGGCGGTGCTGATCACATCTGGCCTTGTCACGTCACGATCCTGTCAGGACTGCCCCGGAAGACGCTGACAAAAAGAAAGTGACTCTCCGCGCACCCAGCAGAGCCCGGTTACCCTTGCTGCGTTTCCGCCCTGGGGGAATTGGCCTGGATGCCGCCACGCGGAGAGCCGTCGACAAGTCTAGCCGATGTCCGGACCCGCTCTTTGACAGACTGGGCAGGTCATGGATTCCGTCACCGCCCCTCCCCTGTCGACGTGGCGCTTTCCGGGCACACTGCGCACCTACCAGGCCGAGGTGCTCGAGCGTCTCGCGCCGGGAGCAGCGGGTCCGCTGCACATCGTCGCCCCGCCCGGTTCCGGCAAGACCCTGCTCGGTCTGCTGCTCGCCGCGCGTGAGGGCCATCGAACCCTCGTGCTCTCGCCGACGGTGACGATCCGTCAACAGTGGGTGCGTACCGCGGAGTCGCTGGCGCCCGAGGCTGCGCCCATCTCGGACGACCCCGCGCAGATCGGAGATCTCACGGCGCTGACTTATCAGTTGCTCAGCGTGACCGGAGACGGTTCGCCCTTCGACGATCTCGCGCGCGCCGTGTGGGTGGAGGAGCTCACGGCACGTGGGCGCGCGGAGGCAGACGCGTCGACGTGGCTCGCCGAACTCGCGGTCGACAACCCGGGGCGGTATCGCACCGGCATCCGCACCCGCTCCCGGCGCCTGCGCTCGCGCTTCGCGAGGCGGCGACCCGCCGAACTCGCCCGCGTCCTGCATCCGAACGCCGTCGCCCTGATCGATCGACTCGTGGCCGCGGGTGTGCGCACGGTCGTACTCGACGAGTGCCATCATCTTCTCGATCACTGGGCCATCGTGGTCGCGTACCTCGCCGGTCGCATCCGCGAGAGCGGCGTCGAGCCCCTGCTGATCGGCCTGACCGCGACCCTTCCGTCTCCCGACGACGAGACCGAGTTCGAGAACTACAGCCAGCTGCTCGGCGAGGTCGACTACGAGGTGCCGACCCCCGCCGTGGTGAAGGAGGGCCATCTGGCCCCCTACCGCGATCACGTGCTGTTCACGGAACCCACGCCCGCAGAGGCCGGGTTCATCCGGCGGCACGAGGCACTGCTCCACGACATGATCACCCGGGTGCTCTCGACGCCCGACGCGGTGTCGTACCTCGAGCAGCAGCTGCAACCCGCGGAGGCCTCCGACGACGCGGCCGTATCGGCCACCCGCATCGACCGCGCGTTCTCGACGGACTTCACTCTCACGCGGTCCTGCGCTGTCGTGCTGCGGGAGGTCGCGCCCCGGCATCCGCTCATCGCCGCGATCCCGCCGGTACTGCTCGAGCGCTGCACCACCGATGATCTGCTCACGGTGCTCTCGCGTTTCGCTCAGGCACGGCTGCTGTCCGACCCCGCGGCCGCACGACAGTGGGAGCACGTCCGACGGTCTCTCGCAGACTTCGGCTACGCCCTCACCGACCGCGGCATCCGTCGGGGCCGCAACCCGGTGGAGAGCACCCTGGCGTTCTCGGCGGCGAAAGACCATGCTGCGGTCGACATCCTCCGCCGGGAGCTCGACGGCCCCGACGGCGACCGCATCCGCGCCGTCGTCGTCACCGACTTCGTCGAGCACGGCAACAACCGCGGCCTGGCCGGCGACGCACCGGCAGGCGCGCTGCGCACATTCGACCTGCTCTCGGTCGACGACGTCACCGCCGCCCTGCGCCCTGTGCTGCTCACTGCTCAGCATCTGCGCGTCCGCGCGGATGATGCCGTCGTCCTCGCCGATGCCCTGGCCGATCTGCTCGGAGAGCCCGTCGACGTCGCCGAGGGCACCGGGCCGGTGCGCGATCTCGAGGTGCGGGGCGTCGGGAGCGGGCGCGTCGTCGCCGCGGTGTCGGAGCTGATCCGCCGCGGTGATGTGCGGCTGCTCGTCGGCACCCGCGGGCTGCTGGGCGAAGGCTGGGACTGCCCGGCGGTCAACACCCTCATCGACCTCACGACCGTGGCGACCTCATCGGGCACGCAGCAGCTCCGGGGCCGTACCCTGCGCCTGGATCCCGCCTGGCCCGAGAAGGTCGCGCACAACTGGTCGGTCGTGTGCCTGATCCCCTCGGATGTCGACCTCGACGACTCATCCGAGTCCGCTCGACTGCGCCGTCGGCACTCGCACCTGTGGGGCCTGAGCGCCGACGGCGACGGTCGGATCGTGAGCGGACTCGGCCATGCGCTCCCCACCACGGCTTTCGACGCGTGGCACCGTGTGCTCGACAAGGACAGGTCGACCTCCATAGGCGATCTCGACGCGCTGCTGCGTGAACGATGGCCGACACGGAGCAGCACCAGGAGCGAGTGGCGGATCGGCGAGCGCTACGAACCGCGTGAACGCCAGGTCGTGGCGGTGCGCCGCACCCCGCGCGCACCGCTGCTGCGCACTGCGCAGGCAGCGCGCGCCGGCGCAGTGGGAGCATTCGTCGCCGGAACGGCCGGAGCGGGCGGGCTCGTCGGCGTGCTGATCGCATCGGGGGCCGATGTCCCCCCGCTGGTCTGGACCGCGCTCGCGCTCGGCGGTGGCACCGTCGCTGCCACAGTCTCCTCGCTGCGGATGCTCGCCCGGCTGCTGCGCGACCGTCGGCGACCGGCCGAGATCTACCGGTCGGCGGCGATCGCCGTCGCCCGCACCCTGCAGGATGCGGAGCGGATCGGGCGCATCGACGAGGCCGTGATCGTGGCTCGACCGGACACCGCCGATCCGACCCGCATCCACATCGAGCTGGGAGGCTCGGCCGTCGACGCGCGCGCGATCGCGGATGCCGTCGAAGAGCTGTTCGCGCCGGTGCGCACTGCGCGTTTCCTGCTGCGCATCGACTCAGCGGGACTGCCACGACTGCGGCTGCTCGAACGACTCGCCGACCGCCTCTCCCCCGGTCGCACCCTGCTCGCGGTGCCCCGATCGATCGCCCGCCGCCGGGGCGACGCCGAACGCTTCCGCGAGCACTGGCAGGCGCTGATCGGCACCTGCACGCTGCACGAGCTCACCGGGATGCAGGGACTCGCACTGTTGCGGGTCGCTCGCAGCGCCGACGACCGACTCGACCGCGCTGAACCCCGAGCCCGCGTGTGGGGCTGAAGGCCGCGACCACGGCGGCGCCGTGCCGCGGAGCCGGAGGACGGTTCCCACCCCATCCGTAGACAGCCGGGTTACGATCGGATCACGCGCACCGCAGCGCCCACGTGAGAGGGAACGCATGCCAGAGAACCCGCCCCTGACCCCGGCCATCGTCAACGCAGAGCAGTTCGCCGCGCAGACGTCGGCCATCGTCGAGTCTGTCGGACGGGTGATCGACGGAAAGCCGGATGCCGTGCGGAGCGCGCTCGTGTGCCTGCTCGCCGAGGGACACCTGCTGATCGAGGACGTGCCGGGAGTGGGAAAGACGGTGCTGGCACGCGCGCTGGCCGCGAGCGTGGACGCCACTGTCCGCCGCATCCAGTTCACCCCTGACCTCCTTCCCGGTGATGTGACAGGTGTGAGCGTGTACAACCCCGTCGATCGGGAGTTCGAGTTCAAGCGCGGCGCGGTGTTCGCACACATCGTGATCGCGGACGAGATCAACCGCTCGTCTCCCAAGACGCAGTCGGCACTGCTCGAAGCCATGGAAGAGGGGCAGGTGACGGTCGACGGATCGACGCACATGCTTCCCGACCCCTTCCTGGTCGTGGCGACGCAGAATCCGCTCGAGATGGAGGGCACCTACGCGCTGCCCGAAGCTCAGCGCGACCGCTTCATGATGCGCATCTCCATGGGCTACCCCGATGCGGCGGCCGAAGCCCTCATGCTCCGTCAGCGCGACACCGTGAACCCGCTCGCCGCGGTGCGAGCCGTCGCGAACGCGGCGTCGATCTCGGGGCTGATCGCCTGGGCCCGTTCGGTGCACGTCGCCCCGGCTCTCGAGGAGTACACGGTCGCCCTCGCCCAGGCCACCCGCGCAGACCCCAACCTGCACCTGGGTGCGAGTCCGAGGGCGACCCTGCAGCTGATCCGGGCCGCGAAGGTGTGGGCGGCGCTCGATGGACGCGACTTCGTGATCCCCGACGACGTCACAGCGCTGATCATCCCTGTGCTCGCGCACCGTCTCCTTCCCGCACGCGGAGCGCACCGCGCCGGAGCGCAGCCCGTCGAGGCGGCCCTGCGACAGATCGTCGAGCGCGTGCGGGTGCCCGTGACCGCTCGCTCCTGACCCCTCGCTCGCCATGCCCCGCCGTCGAACCCTCACCCTTCGGGGCACGGGTGCGCTCCTCTCCGGTCTCGGCTGCCTGATCGCGGCGAACATGGTCGGCGCACCGATCCTCCTCTACATCGGCGTCCTCCTTCTCGCTCTCACCGTGCTCTCGGTGCTGGTCGTGCGGCTGCCACGCCGCGCAGGTTCCGTCACCCGTCAGGTCTCGACCGACCTGCTCACAGTGTCGGAGACGTCTCGCGTCACACTGCGCTTCACTCTGCGTGCCCTGCGGGTTCCCCGAGGTCTCTGGCGCGACGTGCTCCCGTCCGCGGTCACCGGCGACTCGGCCGGCGAGTACCCGTCGGAGACCGGCCAGCTGAGCTACCTGATCACCGGTGTGCGACGCGGTGTCTGGCCGATCGGGCCACTGGTACTGCGAACGGTCGACCCGTTCGGCCTCGCCCAGCGTGAGCAGGCATTCGGCGAGACCCGCTCTGTGACGGTCGTTCCCGAGGTGTTCACGCTCGCACCGCTGACCGTCAAGGTCGGCGCCGCCGGCGGCACCGCGCACACCTCGTCGAGCCGACTCGGACAGGGCAGCGACAACCTGTCGCCGCGACGCTACATCTCCGGCGACTCGATGCGACGCATCCACTGGCGAGCGACCGCGCACCGCGGACAGCTGATGGTGCGCCAGGAAGAAGAGGAGTCGAGCCCCGACGCTCTCGTGATCCTCGACCGCAGCGCCTCGCGCTGGGCGCGCCCCGGTGACGAGGAGGATCCAGACTTCGAGACCGCCGTGTCGATGTGCGCCTCCGTCGCCGTGCATCTCGTGCAGGAGGGCTACGGGGTCGACGTGATCGACAGCAGCGGGACTCTGCTGGGCACCCTGCGCGGTCACGAGGACGACCGCGACGGTCTGCTCGTCGCCCTCGCGCTGGTCGGCCCCCGCGGCGACGCCCGCGACATCATGACACTGATCGGCGGCACCCCTCCCGGTCCGCTCGTCTACATCACCGGCGAGATCGACGAAGAGGATGCCGCGCTGCTGCGCCCGTCCGGCGCCGCGGCGCCGATGCTGTTCGCGACCGCGCCGCACCGCGGGGCCGCAGCAGCAGCCGAGCAGCACGGCTGGCGCTTCGCACGGCTGGGGGACGACGTCGCAGAGGCGTGGGAAGACGTGCTGCCCGACCGCATCGGCGGCACCGCCGAGCAGCGGGGAGCGACCGATGTCACGAGCTGAGCGAAGCGCCGAACGCCGATCCCGCCTGTCGTGGCACCGTGAGCACGAGCTGCCCGTCGGAACGGTCGTGCCGTCGGTGCTGGCGGCGGCCGCCGGGCTCGTCGCGATGTGGCCGTTCACGTCGGTCATCGAACCAGGCAGCTGGTCGTTCGCCGTCCTGGCGGTGATCGTCGTCACCGCGCTCGCCGGCATGACGTCGCGCACCCTGATGCGCGGCCGTCCGGCCTGGGCACGCGACCTCGTCTCCATCGCCGTGCAGATCCTGGCGGTGATGGGCGCCGTGACCCTGCTCGTCGCCGGTGACACCGCGGTGTTCGGCCTCATCCCCACCGAGGCGACCTTCTTCACTTTCCAGGCACTCGGAGCCGCGGCGTGGGAGGAGATCGCCTTCGGGTCTGCGCCGCTCGCCGCCTCCCCCGGACTCGAAGCCGTGATGGGCGTCGGCTTCGGCATCGTCGCCATCCTGCTCGACCAACTGGTCGCGCAGCGCGGAGCGATCCTCGCCAGTCTTCTCACAGCCGTCGTGGGATCCATGCCGATGATCGTCACCCTCGGCGGGGTCAACGTCGTCTGGTTCGTGATGCTCGGCATCCTGATCCTCGTCATGCTTCGGTATACGGCGGCGCAGAACACCGAATCACCCCGACGGACGTCCGTGGCGGTCGCCGCGGGCGTCGGCGTCGCAGCGCTGGCGGCGACCGTGATCATCGCACCGACCCTGCCTGTCTCGGCGAACCTGGCGGGCACAGGCACGGGCGTCACTGTCGACGCGTCGCTGCGGCTCGGCGATGACCTGCGACAGCCGAACCCGGTCGAGGTGCTCACGGTGGCGACGACGGCGGACACCGCGCCCTACCTGCGGCTCACGACGCTGTCGGCGTTCGACGGCCGCGTGTGGGAGCCGGATCGCGGTGACCTGCAGGCGCAGAGCGAGGGATTCGGCCCCGCCGAGTGGACAGAGGACATCGAGACCACCGACCAGAACACCTCCATCAGGATCATCCGGATGTCGAGCGCCTGGCTTCCGGTGCCCTACCCCGCCACGAGCGTGCAGGGGCTCCCCTCGGCCTGGCGGGTGAGCCCCGAGAACCGCACTCTCGCATCTCGCAGCGCGGATGCCGTCGGCAACGACTACACGGTGCGGTCGCTCGAGGTGTCGCCGACTCTCGAGCAGATCCGCGGGCTCCCCGCCGCTGCGCCGATCATCGACCCCGACACGGAACCCGTCGAGCTGCCTGAGGTGATCGGCGAGACGGCCGCCGATGTCACCGCTGACGCCACGAACGACTACGACCGACTGATCGCGCTGCAGTCGTGGTTCCGGAGTCAGTTCGCCTACTCGTTGGAGACCCCGGTCGACGAGGGCTTCGACGGCACCGGCGCCGACGCGGTCGCGCGGTTCCTCGATGTGCGATCGGGATACTGCATCCACTTCGCCGGCGCGTTCGCGCTCATGGCCGAGAGCCTCGACATGGAGGTGCGCATCGTCGTCGGCTATCTCCCGGGTGCGCTGACCGAGACCACCCGCGGCGACGATGAAGCCGTGTACTCGGTCTCCAGCGACCAGCTGCACTCGTGGCCCGAGGTTCTCTTCCCCGGCGTCGGATGGGTGCCCTTCGAGCCGACCGCTTCACTCGGGGTTCCCACGGCGTTCAGCGCTGCCGCGACCGAAGGCGGAGGTTCGGGCGGCGCTGCCACTCCGGCTCCGACGGCCGCCCCCAGCACCGAGCAGACCTCAGGACCGGAGCTCGAGCGTGAAGACGCGGGCGACAACGCGGGGGCGGCCTCAGAGCTCCGGCGCTTGGACCCCACCCCCGTCGTGCTGACGACGCTCGGTGTGCTGGCGGTGCTGCTGCTGCCCGCATTCGCCCGTCTCGCACTGCGCGTGGCCCGACGCGGGCGCGCACGACGCGGTGACGCGGGGGCGGCCTGGGCCGAGCTGCGGGCAACCATGCAGGATCTCCGCGTGCCGCTGTCGGATGCCGAGACGCCGCGTATGCGCGGCGACGATCTCGTCAGGGACAGCCGTGTGGATGCCGACGCCATGAGGGTGCTCGTCGCCGCAGTCGAGCGGGCCAGCTATGCGCGTCCCTCGGCGGACGCCGCGCGAGATCTCGACGCCGCCCTCGTCGAGGTGACGGTGCAGTTGCGCCGCAGCGTCGACAGGTGGACGAGGCTGCACGCGTTCCTGCTTCCGCGATCGCTCTTCGCGAGTCGACGCACCGACGTGCTGCTGCTCACCTGAGGTCGTCGCGACGCGACGCGACGCGTCGTCGGTGGCGGCGCAGCGCGTCTTCGGCGGCGGTGCAGGCGGCGGCTCAGGCGGAGGGATCAGGCCGCGTGCTGCTCGCAGCGCACGGAGTCGCAGGATTCGCAGACCACGAACTGGGTGCGGCACGACAGGTCGGGGCAGTTCGCGGTCCGCTTCGTCGCCGTGCCGCATCCGGCGCACTCGCCGATGACGGCCGCGTGGTCGGAGAAGTCGACGGATCCGCGCTTGTCGAACACGTAGAGCGAGCCCTCCCACAGGCCGTCGTCGCCGTACTGCTCTCCATAGCGGACGATGCCGCCTTCGAGCTGGTACACCTCGCCGAACCCGCGTGCGGTCATGAGGCTCGAGAGCACCTCGCAGCGGATTCCGCCTGTGCAGTAGGTGACGACCGGCTTGCCCTTGAGCTCGTCGTACGCCCCGGAGTCGAGCAGCTGCACGAAGTCGCGCGTGGTCTCCGTGTCGGGAACGACGGCTCCGCGGAAGCGGCCGATCTGCGCCTCGAGCGCGTTGCGGCCGTCGAAGAAGACGACGTCGTCACCGCGCTCCCCCATCAGCTCGTGCAGTTCTTCGGGGGTCAGCCGCGTTCCGCCTCCGACGACGCCCTGTTCGTCGACGCGCAGCTCGCCCGGCGCTCCGAACGACACGACTTCGTCGCGCACTTTGACGCTGAGCTTCGGAAAGTCGACACTGCGACCATCGGCGTCGACGCCGGTGCCCTCGCTCCATTTGATGTCGGCGTGAGAGAAGGGAGCGTAGGACCGGAACGACCGCGCCCATTTCTTGAGCGCCGGCAGATCACCGCCGAGCGTGCCGTTGACTCCGTCCTTCGAGATCAGGAGCCGGCCACGCAGCCCGAGGACTTCGCCGAGGTCGCGCTGCCACACCCGGATCGCGTCCGGATCGGCGAGCGGGGTGAAGACGTAGAAGAGGACGATCTTGGGTGTTGCCACCCAGCGATTTTACGTCGGCCACCTGACCGCCCGCCTTCACGGCCCCGAGGCTGCTACTTCACGTCGCGCTTCATGAACGACAGTCCCGCAGCGATGAGCGCGCCGAGAACCCAGGCAGCCGTCACCAGCACAGCCACCCGGCTGTCGATCCCCTCGTTCGGCAGGATCCCCAGGGCGGAGACATCGAACCGCAGAGCTTCGAGCATCGCGAGGAGAGGGAGGTACGCAGCGCCGGGTCCCCAGAAGATCGCCAGGAGAACTGCCACGCTCATCGACATCGGAGCCACGAAGAGAGCGACGAGATGAGCCTGCACGACGACTCCCACTCCCATTCCCCAGACTCCTGCCAGCGCTCCGAGACTCAGGGTGGACCCGACCGACGCCCACTCCAGTGGAAGACCGCCCATGGCCACCGTGAGCGCTGCGTGTCCGCCGACGGAACCGGCGAGAGCCACGATCGCTCCGCCGACGGCGGAGGCGAGCAGCCTGACGAGAAAAGTCGCCCACCGAGGCTGCAGCATCAGACGCTGGGCGACGACACCGTCTCGGCGATCGACGGTGTAGCGGAATGCCCCGTAGGCGGCCGCGAGAACTGCTCCATACGTCGCGAGCACCGATTCGTACGGCGCCGCGAGAGCGGCTCGGACGTCAGCCGGTGCATCTGCGAGTTCTGGTGGGATGTTGGTGGCCACCGACAGCGAGAGCACGAACCCTGCGACCACCACCCAGACAAGAACGACATCGCCCGCGAAGCCGCGGGCCTGAGCGCGGAAGGCCCGGCCGATCACACGACCTTCCTTCGCCCTGTTCCCCATGCGGCGGCGACCAGACCGGCTGCCCACGCGAGCGCGAGGCAGAGGGCGGGCGCGAATTCGAGCAGTCGGTCCTGGTATCCGGGAACGCCCAGCGCGGCCAGTACCAGCCCGGGCGAGAACTTCGCCAGCTCCGGCGCAGTGCGCAGCAGGGCGAACTCCACGACCATCGGAAGAACGAGGACGATCGCTGCGGTCACGTAGTAGTTCCTGGTGATCCAGCCGATGGCGCCTCCGATGAATGCACCGAGAACCACCCCGACGAGCGCACCCGCGTAGATGCGCCACGCGCCCCCGGTGAGCGCGAGCGTCAGTCCGTTCTGAGCCAGGAGGACGAAGACGCCCGCCGTCCAGACCACGAAGATGCAGAGCGACAGCGCGACCGCGACGACGGCACCGGCGACGAGCTTTCCCGAGAAGGCGCGCGGGAAACCGACTCCGGTGAGCGTTCTGTCCATCGAGCCGTAATAGCACTCGCGGGTGACACCGTAGGCGCCGATGAACGCCGCGGAGATGGCCGACCAGGCGAGCGGCTCAAGAAGCAGGGCGGTGGCCGCAGCGGGATCGAGACCCACGAGGTCGAATCGCGAACCGTCCGAGAACAGCACGAAGACCGGCATCAGGACGGCCACGAGGTATACCGCCAGAATGGACGACCCGCTCACTGAGCGCAGTGTTTCGCTTCGGATGGTGTCTTTCATGCGGATGCTCCTTCGACGAGATCGAAGTACTTGCTCTCGAGCGAATCGGCGTCGCTCGTCACGAGGTCGCCGAGCCTCCCGGCGAAGAGCGCACGCCGCTTGATGACGACCACCTCGTCCACGACCTGCTCGAGCTCGGACAGCTGGTGACTGGCGATCAGGACGGTGCCGCCGCGTTCCGCATACCCGCGCAGGAACCTGCGAAGCCAGCGGATGCCGTCGGGATCGAGCCCGTTGGCCGGCTCGTCCAGGATGAGTGTCCGTGGTGAGCCGATGAGGGCAGCGGCCAGTCCGAGTCGCTGGGTCATCCCCGTCGAGAAGGTCTTGACACGGCGACGGGCATCCGCCGCGAGCCCGACCTCCTCGAGCACGTCGTCGACTCGTCCGCGAGGCGCTCCGGCCGCGAGCCGGCAGATCTCGAGATGCCGCCGGGCGGTGATGCCACCCTCGAAGCCGAATCCGTCCATGTGGACACCGACGTGAGACGCGGGATTGTCGAGCGCGGAGAACGGCCTGCCGTCGATGAGGCTGTCGCCGATCGTCGGCTTCAGCAGGCCGACGATCGTTCGCAGAGTCGTCGACTTGCCCGCGCCATTGGGCCCCAGAAGGCCGACGATCGACCCGTACGGCACAGCGAACGACAGCTCTTCGACCGCAGTCCGATCTCCGTATCTCTTCGTGAGTCCTCGAACCTCGATCGCATGGTCGCGCATCTTCATTCCTTTCCCACCTCTCCGCTCTGAAGGGATGACAGTGGCATCGCCACACCGGTCGCCCAGAGCGTCTGCCACAGACTTCTCATACCGAGTTCGATTCGCGCCTGCCCGGTCGCAGGCAGGGAGCGGCTCTCCTCGGCCATGTCCACCCCGGCGATGATCACCGCGGGGACCGTCACACCGTCCGCCGTGATCGGGAACAGCGCCTCGAGCGGCACCGTCATCGGTTCCGATCGCCGCGACCTGACTGTTCCTTCACCGACCTGCTCATTCGCGAGGATGCCGTTGCTCAGCAGGACCACGGGGGCGCCCTCGGGGACGTCTGCCCCGACCGCGTCGCCGGTGTCGCCGGCGTGCAGAAGCACCACGCGGTCGTCGTGCGCGGTGAAGCCGAAGGTGGCTGTCACGGGCACGGGGATAACGGCACCGGCGATCACGATGCTCGTGACCAGTGCCGTGACGACGGATCCGAATCGGATCCGCGACACACCCGAGCGGAGCACACGACGAAGGGCCCTGGCGAGAATCACGACACCTGCGAGAACGACGATGCCCTCGAGCGCGACGACGAGAACGCCGAGGATCGGTCCGCCGCCCGCGAGTGCTCGAGCTATGCGGGCGACGGCGAACACCACCAGCACGACCGGAGTGGCGAGACACGCAAGTCCGAACGGCACACTCCACCACGTGTCCAGACGCTTGGTCCTCCGCCGACCTCCGAACAGCAGACCGGTCAGGAAGTCCGATCCATCGTGGATCGCCCGAGCCCTCAGGTTCGGCTCGTCCAGCGCACTCATGAGCGCGATGTACCCGTCGAACCGCACGAAGGGGATCAGATTGATGAGGACGATGGCGCCGCACGAGACGGCGAGGAGCAGCGCGGTCTGGTGGAGCACGGGTTGTGAGAGCGTGAGCGCGACGATGAGCGCGATCGAGCCGACGGCGGCGTGCACCCCTGGCCCCGCCAGCGCGATGGCGACGCGCTGCCGGCGTTGCGGGAGCCGCCACCCGTCCGTCACGTCCACGAAGAACGCCGGGCTGAGGTAGAAGAGCATGAAGCCCGCCCGGCGGGGCCTGCCGCCGAACCTCATGAGCGTGACGCCGTGAGCGCTCTCGTGGAGCAGAGTCATGAGCGAGAGCACGATGACGAGATACACCAGTGCGACGAGCGGCACCGGCGTGGTGAGGGCGGCCCACAGTTCTTCGGCCTGAGCCGACGCGGCGAGGAATCCCAGGCAGAGCAGAATCGCAACCGACCCCAGAACTGCTCGGCCTGAGAGCGGGACGACCAGTCGCTCGAGACGACCGAAGATGGCGGGTGCGCGAAGCGTCGCGATCTGCAGAGTGAAAGGGGGCCGATAGACCACTCGGCCGGGTGGGAGCTTGTCGTCGCCCTCGAGGAGTCCACAGGCGCGGAACCGCCCGGCCAGTTGCAGAAAGTGCTCCCACGACTCGGATGGGGCGAAGCGCCGGTGCAGATCGTGCAGTGCAGTCTCGCCGTTCATCGCTCGCAGCAGGTCGACGACCGCCTGAGAGACCCGCGATGACGGCACTCCGTGCAGCATCGCGATCCATGCCCCGTCTTCGTCCGCCTGTTCGAAGTCCACGCCGGATGCGAGGAGGGGTCGCGAGTCGGCAGCGAGCACATCTTCCCCTGACCGAGACTGTCGGCGTCGAGGGAGGCTACCGGGACGCATCGTCATCCCTTGCCTCCGCGCACCCTGTGCGGGTGGTGGTCAGAAGAACGATGTCCTCTCCACCGAGCGTTCGAACAGGAGAGACGGCCGGAGGGGCGAATCCCGCGTGGATGAGTTCTCGCGAGAGGACCCCGTGGTCGAGCACTCTCAGACGGCTCGTGAGCACTGTCACTTCGCCGCCCTCCGTCAGGTCGGCGACGCGGACCCAGTTGACCAGCCGCGCCGCGCCGTCCTCTTCCACCTGCTGAGAGAACAGGTAGGTCTCGGCGCCGTCGGGACCGGGTACCTCGATCTCTCGGTCTCTCGACACCGAGAAGCTCTCCGCGGAGGCGTCTCCGGCAACGGTGAAGGCGAAGACGCCGCGAACCGCGAGGTGACGTCGTACATTCGCGTAGAGGAGGGACCTCCCCGCGCGGTCGAGCAACGTGATGGAGGTGGCTCCGATGATCACGAGCCCGAACTGCCGGGGCAGCGAGAAGTCGCGCATGTCTGCGACGACGCATTCCAACATCGCGTGGTCCGGCAGCGTTCGACGAAGACGGGATAGCATGTCATCGGAAAGATCGATCGCAGTCACCCGCTTGCCCGATCTCACCAGCGGGACGGTCAACCTCCCCGTCCCGGCCGCAACGTCGAGGATCGGCCCCTCGGCGTCTCTCGCGAGCGCGAGCACCTCTCTGATCTCCGCACGGTCGGACCCGACCAGCCGATCGTAGAAGTCGGTGCCGGCACCCGAATACAGATCTTGCTCCCTGGGCACCGCTCCGATCAGGTGGAGCCTCGCCACTACGGCGTCAGTAAGAGAACTGGACATTCACGCATCACCTCTCAGCGGAGAAAAAATGGGGTGCGGGTGCGTTGCACCCACCCGCACCCCTTCGGTCAGGTCGCGATCGCTGCCGCACCGCCGATGATGGCGATGATGTAGCTCGCGTGCTCCCACCATTCGAGTGGCGCATCGATGTGATCGAGCTCCACGAACTCGAGCGATTTCGTCTGCATTTCCTACCTCCTCGGTACGCCTTGCGAAGGCGGATCCTATGTCAGGGCGATGATTCCGATGATCACTCCGACGGCGAATCCGCGGGTCCAATCAAGGGCGTCATCCGGCGCCTCCATGGCCTCGAGTTCGGTGAACTCGAGGGTCGGCATTGCTGCGTGCATACTCACCTCCCTCCCATTTCGTTCTGTCCGCTCGACAGGGTCACGTCGCAGCGGCGGCGCCGATCCCTATCAGCACCAGCGCACTGATCGCGCCCCGATAGAAGCTCTCCCAACTGGGGGCATCCATTCCCTCCAGTTCTTGGAACTGGATTCGTGTCTCCACGCTGTCGTTCATCTCATTCACCTCCTTCGCTCCAGTAGGAATCACGGAGCAGATCGCAGAAGTCGTCTGCGAACAGCCCCGCGAGCATCGGGTAGCGGTTTCCCCACGCTGTCTCTGTGGCAGCAGAGATGCGGTGGATCTCCCGAACGGTCGGCCGCGGCGGAGAGGGGATCCCCCAGCGGTCGATGAGCGCAGCGATACCGGTGGGTGGGTCCGGTGGCAGTGCGGCTCGGCCGGCTACCCCCATCCAGAATTCCTCGAGGCTCTCGCGATCTCCCCACCGCGGGTCTCCCGAGCACACTCGACGCCAGACCGCCGCGATGATCGCCGCTGTGGCGACCATCTTGCGAACCTCCAGCGCGAAGGCGACTTCATTGGCGACATACCAGTGGCGGGCGCTGTAAGGGTCCTGCCCTCTCAGCGCCGCGCTACGCTGCGTCGCGGCGCTCAGGCGACCGAGACGCAGGCGTGAGGCGGCAGTGGCCACGTCACCGGAGGCCGTCTCGAGAAGGGCGCCCCCGAGCGCGACCGCGTCGCGTCGCCCTCTGGCGCTTCGGCGTGAACTCGTCGACGCGCCCGCGAGACGAAGGAATGCCTCGAGCGCTCCCTCCCTGACGGATGCCGGTGTGAGAGTCATCAGATTGCAGGGATCGATGATGGCGTGGCGGGGGCTCAGGGAGCGTCCGACGATGAGCCGATATCCGCTCTCGTTCTTGAGGATGCCGACGCTGTTCGTCTCCGACGACGTGCCGAGCGTCGTCGGCACCGCGACGATGTCCACGGGAGACGGAACATCCGGCAGGAAGGTCAACGCCGACCTCGACGCGCGTTCGACGGCGAAGTCGAACACGTGCCCCGGAGCGAGCGAGAGCGATGCGATCTTGGTGGCGTCGAGAATGCTCCCTCCGCCCACGGCGACGATCACGCTCGGGGACCGACGAGCGATCTCCTCCGCGATGCCGACCACAGCCGTGACGGTCAGGGAACGAGCGTCCACCTCGATCGTTCTGGCCGCGTCGTCAGCGATGGCCCGTGATGCCAGCGACGAATCCGCGATCACGAGGGTCTCGCGACCGGCGGTGAGCCGCGAGGTCATCTGCCGCGCGATGTCGTGCCCGTGCCAGAGTGTCGGGACCCGTGCAGCGAACTCAGAGCTCATGCTGATGCCCCCGCGCCTGCGCGACGCCCGCGCGCACAGCCGAGTCGATCTCGAGAAGTTCACTCGTGCTGAACCCGTACGCGGGAATCAGTTCGATGGCACTCGGGCCGGGCTGCACGAGGACTCCGTTCTCGGCGATGGCGTCGACGACTCTGAGGACCTCGGCACCGGAGAGCTGACTCGCGTCCTGGTTCTGAAGAGCGAGCCCCACGAAGCAGCCTCGTCCTGTCACCTCAGAGACCACCCCGTCGGACTTCAGCCGAGTCGCCAGACGCCACAGGTCGGCCGCGAGCGCCCGCGTGGTCGACTCGACGTCGATGCGGTGCAGCTCTTCGATCACCGCGACGATGGCCGCAGAGCATGCGGGCGTCCCCGCCTGCGTCTCACCGTGGACGAATGTCCAGCCCCCGCGCGTGAACTCGGACGCGACGAGGTCTCCCACAAGCAGCGCCGCAGCGCCTGTCGCGCCGTTCGTCAACGCCTTCGAGAGAACGAGGACGTCCGGCGGGGCAGCCCACTCATCTGTGGCGAACATCGTGCCGGTGCGTCCGAAGCCCGTCGCGACCTCGTCGGCGACGATCAGGAATCCATGCTCGTCGCGAAGGTCGAGGAGCCGAGATATGTACGCATCGGACAGCGCGTGCGCGCCGCTGCCCAGGACGGGTTCCACGACCACCGACGCGACTCTGGCGCCTTCTCGCTTCAGCAGTGTCTCCAGCTCCTCCCCGTCATCGCTGTGAGACACATGCCGCACCGACCTGCGATCAACCGAGTAGACGGACTGAAGGAGGTCGTCGCCGCTCAGTGCGTGGCTGCCGTACATCGTGCCGTGATAGCTGCCCCTCAGGCCGACGACGAGCGAGCGGGACGCGGCTCCCTGCTGTGCCCAGTACTGTCGCGTGAGCTTCATCGCGGAGTCGTTCGCTGCCCCGCCCGACGTGCAGAAGATGACCCGGCTGTACCTGATCGGGTCGGCGAGCTCGATCAGCGCCTCGGCCGCGACCTCGGCGTACCGATGCGGCGCGCGGAACAGGGTCAGGTAGGAGGCGTCGTGCGTCGCTCTGCTCACGGCGTCGGCGATCGCCTGATTTCCGAACCCGAGGGGAACATTCCACAGTCCGCTCGTCGCGCTGAGGCGTGTGGATCCGTCCGTGAACTCGATGCGGTTTCCGGCGGCCCCGACGGCGACCCGGTCTGGCGCGAAGGTGGTGTCTGCGGGGAGCATCGACGTCCACAACGCGTGCGGGACGCTCATCGTCCGCTGCTCGACGCCGCCCGGCGCGACGCGTGAGCGCGTGTGCCGAAGTGGATGTTGAGCGCGGCGGCAGCGTCGCGGCACAGGGTGTTCGCGTCGGCTTCGGACAAGCCGCACTCCCGAACCAATCGGTCGACCGCGATCTCAGACGTGCTCGAGGTCTGAGTGGCCGCGACGACCTTCGCGGTCACTGGCGACAACAGCTGCCGACGCAGCGTCGTGGTGTCGGCGAGCACGAAGCCGCCTGAGGTCTCGAGCAGGAACGGATCCGAGGACAGCGGATCCGCGTCTGCTCGGCCATCGTCGACGAGTGACCAGCCGAATCCCGAGATCTTCGCGACGCCGTTCTCCACGCGGAGCATCTTGATGAGGTCGGTCGCATTCAGGTACCGACCGATCCATTCGCGGACGGTCAGGTCTTCGATGAGCGCCTGACTCGGCGCCATGCCTCCCCACGCCACGGCGCGAGGCAAGTAGGACTCGATCACGCTGTTCAAGTCATCGACGTCGCCGATGATCTCGCCCTGCATACCGACGCTCACTCGCCCATCCGAGCCCACCCTGATCGCGCTCGGAGTCGTGAGTTCGCCCGGTGCCGCGAGTGCGCGGCGGTTCGCGAGCAGCACCCTCGGGTCGATCAATGACGAGGGGAAGACTCCCGTGCGACGAGCGAGCTCGGCGTCGTCGAGAAACGACTGCCAACTGATTTCGTCGAAGAAGCCCACCGTTGTGGGACCGATGATCTGGACGAACGCCGCCGCGACGTAGTCCTGGACCTCGACGCCGCGTTCGCCGAAGAACAGCTCGTCACCGATGTCACTCAGCGCACCCGTGTAGCGAACGGCTTCGGCGGGTCCGTCATAAGGGCCGCTCTGCGCGTGCAGCAGAACCGCGTCGTCTCCGCCCGCCACCTCAGCAACAGTCTCCGTTCCGGCTCCGTTCTCGACGAGAAACACCCGCGAGTACTGCTCATGCTGGCCGGTGATCCATTCACGGAGCGCCCGGGCCCCGACGAGCTCCCGGTCGTGGCCTTCCCACGTTGCCTCAGTCGTGCTGATGTGCATTTCTCCCCAGAAATATCGAGATGCTTGTCAGCATCGGTGCGTCCTCACATGAGGCTATATATCTATCGAATGTGGCGCAATATTTTCCATCTGTGACGAAAAGTCTGACGCGAGGGCTCGGTCGCGGCCGCGGAGGCGGCGTCAGGTGGCGACTGACGATCTGCGCTCCAGAGGGACCCTGGCGCCGAGAAGGCGCCCCACATGGCGATGAAGCGCGGGGACGAGATGCTCGTGCTCCCCCGCATCGGCGCGGGTCAGAAGTTTCGTCATCACGTAGAGCTGCGACACGATGCCGCCTTCCGACTCCAGGTCGCGACGGAAGCGTCGGTCGATCTCCTCGGCCACATGGGGCACTGCCAGCGAGTGCCCGAGCAAGAATGCGGCGTCGTACCCGCGAGGGGCGAGGCCCCATGCTTCCCAGTCGGCGATCGCGAACGGATCGCGGTGGATGTTGTTCCAGTGCAGGTCGCCGTGGCTCGGCACCCAGTCGTCTGAGTCGATGTCCATCTCGATGCCGAAGAAGACGCTGATCCGCCGCCGCATGATCTCAGCGTCGAGCACCATCCGGTCCGTCCTCACATCCGACAGGGCTTCGAGGTTGCGTTCCAGCTCCCCCCACCACGCTTCGTCGAGACCGGGTGCCCCTGCGAGCACGGCGTCCGTCGCGCACGCGCGCCCCGACAACAGCGTCATGAGTTCGGCGCGGTACACGAGGGGCCCTTCCTCCCAGGCCCGCACATCGAGCAGGCGCGGCTTCGCGACCCCGTCGATCCGCGAGGCGTCCTGGTTGCCGGTCCACCAGGCACCGCGCGCCCGACCTCGCGCAGACCAGACGACGCGCAGCCAATACCGCCCACCTGCGCGCTCGACGACCGACCCGATCGACCGATCGCGCCACCCGAATCGAGCGCGACCGATCGCGTTGAGTCCGAGATCTGCGAGCGAACGGGAATGAGCAGTGCGCAGCGCGATACGCAGAGCGGTGCTGGTCGTGGCCGCGGTGTCGACAGTCGTCATCGATATCCTTCTGAGGTAAGGCGCCCTATCGACGCAGGAGTGCTTTCGTATGACGACATTGCGCCTGTATATGAGGCTAAGAAGCACGTCACTGCGAGCGCAAGACGACAACACATCACATATCGGCTCAACGGAATCCCGCTCGGGGAGGGCGGCGGCATCGGCATCCGAGATGCCTGGTCAGGGCCGTCCGCGCGATCGGATAGACTGTTCAGGTTGTTCCCTGGTGACGTGTCCGAGCGGCCGAAGGAGCACGCTTGGAAAGCGTGTGTTGTGCAAGCAACCGCGGGTTCGAATCCCGCCGTCACCGCCAAATCGAAGGCCCCGACTCCCCTACGAAACACTGGGGATGCGGGGCCTTCGTCATTTCGCGGGGGTGACCCGTGGCAACGTTCCGGCAACAACTGCAGCATGGCGAGCCAAATCGAGGGCCTCTGCGACGCTGTCAAGGTCGTCGTCAAAGAGGTCCGCGTAGACGTCAAGCGTCATTGCCGCTGAGGCATGACCAAGCATTCGTTGAACCGACTTCACATGCGCGCCGGTAGAAACGGCGAGCGAGGCCGCGGTGTGCCTCAGGTCGTGCGGCGTCACGCGGGGAAAGTCCTCATCCGCGTCGCGCACACGCTTCACCGCGAACGCGAACCATCCGCGCACGCTATTCGGCAACCGCATGTGCGTGACGCCGTCGCCGAACAGGAGATCCTCGCGGCGTTTCCCCTCGCACAGCTTCGCAATCGACATGGACAGGAACGCCGGGTATGGCACCGAGCGTGCCTCGTGAGTCTTCGGAGTTCCGACGTGCACCACTCCCCCTACGAGGACCGCATTCTCCTCGACGCTCACACGACGCCTGAGCGCGTCTACATGCTTCACCCGCAGCCCCGTGGCCTCGCCCCACCTGAGGCCCGTGTAGGCCAAGAAGAGCACGAGCACGGGGTATGTGGAGGCCGCCGCGAGTCTGTCGACCTGCTCGTGCGTCAGGTAGGGCTTCGACTTCGGCACCTTGCGCGGGAGTGCCACACCTCGAGCAACGTTGCGACTGACTCGGCGATCGTTCACCGCGACGTCGAGGATTGCGGCGAGCACGCCGTGCGCGCGCAGCACGGTCGTGGCCGCGCGCCCGCGTGAGAGCTCAGCGACCCAGTCCTGCACCTCGGAGTGCCTTACGCTTCCAACTGATCGAGCACCCCAGCGCGGCTGCACGTGCGTCTCCCATGCGCCCCGCAACGCCTGGTAGCTCGATGGCTTCATGACCTGCTCGCGCGCCCTGAGCCAGCCTGTGGCGATCGAGGCGACGTCTTCGCGAGCGTCCGCGGGGTTGACATAGTCGCCCTTCGCTTTCCCAATCTCGACTTCGGCGAGACGCAACTCTGCGTCGCGCCGGCGGGAGAATCCGCGCTCCTGTGTCTGCTTGTGGTCGGGGCGTCGATAGACGATGCGATAGAGCTTCTTGCCAGCCTTCGTCTCGTAGGCGTAGACGCTACCCATCAGCCTCGACCGCTTCTCCGAGCAACCCGAGCGAACGAGCGCGGCGGATCCAGAGTGTGGCAGTTGGTGCGGTGAGACCCAGTGTTCGTTGAACAGCCTTCGCCGGCGATTGCTGCATGATCTGGGCGTACCGGTACACCCTCGCGGTGGCCAGCATCGCTTCATCACTGGACGGTCCGCCCGACGTGATGTCTTGAGCTGCAGCCTCTACCGTCTCAGGCGTGAAGATGCCCCCGCCCTGAAATTCCACCACGCCGCCCTCCCTAAGCGCCGCCCGCGAGAGTGCGAGCACCGGGAGGTCTCGGAGCCAGGCCCCAGTGATCTCGTCTCCATCGTCCGCCACGTCGATCTGGATGCCCTGCACGACGTACCGCGCCTCAGACTCTCGATAGCTCAGCCTCAACGTGAACTCGTTCTCGCGGCCGTCGTAGCCCGTCACCTCGATCCGGTCATAGACCGTAAAGTCCGGAGCGGTCGCAACCCGCTTGCCGGTGAGATTGATCCCCTGCCATCGCCATTCCATAATCACAGCTTATTACTGTGATCCGTCAGGCTTGCATTATGCATCTTTGACGCCATACAGTTATGGTGTCGTGACGGAACACCGTAAGGAGATTGAAGTGGACAAGTACATCACCCCCGATCAGGTCTGCGATCTGATCCCCGGCATGACGAAGGGCAACCTCGCAGCGCTGCGGTTCAACGGCAAGGGGCCAGCCTTCTTCAAGCCGACCCCTCGCACCGTCGTTTACCGCGAGCGAGATGTTGTCGACTGGCTTGAGGCGTCGAGGCAGACGAGCACACTCGGAGCGACGGCGTGAGCGAGGCGTTAGCAGCTCCGCCTCCCGTGTCCGACATGGTTGAGGTCGTCTTGCTCGACATCTTCCGCGTTACTGGACGCCTGAACGACCGGTCGCTGCAGGTCCTCTACGAAGCCCGCGCGGATGCTCACCCAGGCATCCCCCGTGTCTCCGCACCCGACGTCCGCGCCGCCCGAATCAACTTGAGCACGAAGGGCCTCATCAGGCTCGCGAGCGGCTCTATCGAGCTCTGGCAACTCACCTCGAACCAGAAAGCGCCCGCCCCGTTGCAGCGGGACAGGCGCCAGACCCCCACGAAAGGAATCAACTGATGAGCACCACCATACCCTGCGAGGACGTTCAGTGCATCGCAACCGAACATGACCCGTCCGGGGACCTGCACCGCGCCGTCACCGTGGTCGGCGCGTTCTACACCTTCGACGTGACCCGCTACGTCGACGCCGACGAGTCGGATGAGAAGTTCGCCGTGTACATGGAGTTCCAACAGCCCGACGGACCTCTCGACGCCGAGCAGGTCGACTCACTCATCGCCGACCTTGCCGTCGCCGGCGCGAAGTGCAGGGAAGCCAATGGCGATCGTGCGGAGCCCTCAGCGCCGCGCCGGCCGCTGAGGCGCGATGCAGCTGTCGACGAGGCACTGCGGGAGTCGGACAACTGACCACACGCGCCCGCAATGCCACCCCGCTGAGACGGCGAACGCTCAGCGGGGTGCGCGGCGTGCCAACCACGAAATCAGTCGAGACAACATGACCTGGACACGACTCAGCGACAACTACGACGGCACCACCGTCAACCTCAGCGACGCCGCGTTCCGCACTGACGTGCAGGGCCTCATCTGGTGCAACCGCAACCTCACAGACGGCGTGCTGACCCAACGCGCGGTGCGGCTTGTCAGCGTCACAGACGCTGCAGTCGAGGAGCTCGTCGATGCTGGCATGTGGACGCCTACGGCGGACGGCTACCAGCTGGATTGGAGCGAGCAGGAGACCGCTGAGGCTGTCCGCAAACGCCGCGATCACACGGCGGCCCGAAACCGGGAGTACCGGCAGCGGAAGGACGCTCATGCCGGCGGAGATCATGCGCTTTGCGACCCGCGGTTCTGCCCTGATGCGTCATCCGACAAGTCACGTGACGCGTCACGCACGCCGTCAGTGACACTGTCCCGTCCCGTCCCGTCCCCCCGCAGGGGACGGGGACCACGTAGCGCGGCCAACAAGGCCGTCGCAAGCGATCCCGTCACCATCGGCGCGTGTGGGCATCCAATGATCGATGCCACACACTGCGAACGCGGATGCCACGCAAGCCTCGTCTCCCCCACCATCGAGGAAGCCCGATGAGCCACCCGGGCCCGTGCACTCGCGGGACTCATCGGTTCAGCCCTGTCAGCGGTTGGTGCGACAACGGCTGCGGATGGCGCGACGACGGACAATCCAGCTACCACCCACGCCCGACCACCAGTCCCCCGCCCCTCGAGATCATCGACATCACCGAACCTCGCCGAAGGAACGCACCATGAACGACACTGACCCGAGCGAACTCCGCGCACCCATCAGCGAGCGACGCGACCTCGACGCCCAACTCCGCCAACGACTCGACGCCCTCCAAGGCGACGACCGCGAACTCATCCCCCTCGTCAACAACCTCATCCGCGCCCTCTCCGACGAATGCGCACAACGCCGAATCGCCCTCAGAACCGCCAACCAGACCATCAAAACCCTGCAGGCCGGTGACCGGTCAGCCTCGCGCGCGCGAGGGATGACCCCAGTCCACGCCTCGACGACTCCCACAAGAGACTGACCCCTATGCACACACCATGCACACACGCACAACAGAACCGCGTGATCTCAGGGCAGAATCATCTAGCTCTTCCCTCGTACGGAAGCGCGGTCGGGTCTTCGCGATTCAGCGTTGAGGGCGGAGCGACGCTGTGACCGTCGCTGTGCCCATCAGCGCCGAGCAACGTGACCGCATCGTGGCGCTCGCTCAGGACGGCATGCCGCGCAACGCCATCGCGAGGGAGGTAGGCGTCTCGGGCACGACGGTGAAGAAGTACGCCGAAGCCGCGGGCTACAGCTTCGATCGCTCGAGCACGAGGAAGGCCGCGGAGGCAGCGCAGATCGACAATGCCGTCCGGCGCGAGGCACTCGCGACCAAGATCCTGACCAAGCTCGACGCCGCAGTAGAAGCCATCGACGTCACGCAGATAACCGCTGGGGCCCGCGAGATGGATCGCGTTCTCAGATCTCTCGCCGCCGCGAGCCGATCCTTCTCAGACGCCACGAAGGCCTCCCCACTCCGCGACACGAGCAACGACGAGGTCGTGACCGCTCTCCGAGAATTCCGCAACGACCTCGCCGAGAGCGTCGAAATGCAGCTCCGTCTCGAAGCCTACGAAGCCCGCTACGGCACACTCGACGACATCCCCGACAACGACTACGGACGCCCCGAACACCAGGAGCGATCGTGACCGGTCACGCTCGCTCGCGGGAACACGACGCTGAGGAGGCGTTTACGGCGTTGTCCAATGCTCTGGACATCGTCGCGCCGGGATGCCGCGATGACGGGCGCTTCACGCTCGATCCGCATGAGCTGCAGCGCGAGGAGCTCGGGTTCCTTTCGGTGCGGGTGTGTTGGCCGTGCCCGGTGCGAGATCTCTGCCGGGCGTACGCCGAGGCAGCGCGCCCGGCTGCCGGCGTCTGGGCGGGGCGCGTGTACGGGCCGCGGCGACTCAGCGAGGGCTAGGCGCGCGACACGCCGACACAGATTCTCTGGCACATAGCGTCATCGCTGGGCGGAGAATTGATGTAACCAATCACCAGCGGTGCTCGGCAGACGGGCTCACCGCACTCGTACTCCAGATTCTCCAGACGCAGCGTCGATCTACTCGCGATCTAGCCACCCCGGCTATGTCCAGCTCGACGCGCTTTCCGAGAGAGCACGAGCATGATGGACACACCGCGCAAGGGCACCGTCGCGGAGGCCGCAGCAGAGTTCGGCGTCGCCGAGCAGACAGTACGCCACTGGATCCGAGGTGGCAGAATCTCCGCCGAACTCATCGGCAATCGGCGATACATGGTCGACCTCGACTCGATCGCCGTCGACATCGCCCCCGCCGATCCCCGCCGAGACGCACTCGTGCTCGCGCTGCAGGCCATCACCGCCGACGACACGGCAGCCATGGAGGATCTCGCCGGCCGTCTCAGTGCCGCTCTGGAGGGCTCTCCGCTCCCGTTCTGGATGGCCTGGGACGCGCTCGGCATCTACGCCCGCCACAACGCCCATCGCGCGGCCGAAGGGAGAGCGGCATGAGCGAGTTTCCTAGCGCGCAGGATCGTGAATCGCGCGCACTTGAGCTCAAGGCGTATCTGCGCCGCCACATGAGCCAGGGAAACCCCGAGTTGCGCAAGCTTGTCCTGGAGAACGGACGCTTCGTCGTCCGGTCTAGCGCACAGCTGCAAGAAACCTTCGATCTCGACGCAGTTCGAGAGGAGTTTCGGCAGCTTGGCTTCCATTCAGTCGTCTCAAACCAGCGCGAGCGCGGAAAACCCTTCGTCAGATTCCTTTCGCCACCCAACGGACCACTGACTCTCTACCGCGGGTGCTACCCGGGCGCCGAGCGACGAATGTCTTGGACCACAGATCCCGTCATGGCGAACACCTACCGTGCAGCATACGGAGGGCCTGTCGGCCGAGTAATGAAAGTAACTATCGATGGGAACGACGCCTTCGCTCGTTACTCCTTCGACAAGGAGTACCTCATCGACCCCGACACCGTCACACCCCTAGACGTCACCGCCGAGGTCGAGCACCTGGGGCGCTACGTCGTCAACCGCGACTTCAGCTACGGCGAAATCATCGCCTACCAGAAGTTCTGACCATGACCGCACAGCGCGTCACGCCGCGCGCACCGCGACGCGGTCGACGCGAACAGTAACCAACCATGACACGAGAGAGAACGGACAATAACCATGACTACCGCACAGGACTTGCAGCAGCAGCTCATCGCAGTACTCGACGCACACGACGCCTCGGTGTCCCGCCACCGCGACCGAGTGAACCAGGGCCTCCTTACTGAGGCCGGCCACGCCGACGCCGTCTCCGCGGATGCGCAGGCCGCGAACCTGCCGGGGAAGGTCGCAAGCGTCAGCCGGGCGCTTGACGAGCTCGAGTCGAAGGCCGACTCCGCGGTGAAGCGGTACGTCGACGCGATCTACGCGCCCGCGGCCGGGAGCGCTACCGAGCAGTTGCTCGCCGAGAACCGGGCCGTGCGGGCCTGGGAGCGCCTCAAGGTGTCGCTCGATCAGCTCGCACCGGTGGGCGCCGAGATCGAGGGCCTCAGCGCTCTCCAGGCGGCGCAGGGCGACGACCGTCGCATCATCGCCGAGGAGCTCCCGGCCTATATGGTTGGCCGCGGTGGCCCCAGCGGCGACCTGGAAGACCAGACTCGCCTCGTCGTCGATGCGGTCTCGGCTGTCGAACCTGAGTTCGCAGCAGCGCTCGCCTACCAGCGCGATCTCGCCCCGGTCGTGAGCCACCTGCGTAGCATGGCCGAGGGCGTCCGGCGCACCATTGAGAGCAACGTGCCCGGCGGGCACCGCGAGGCGATCACCGTCCGTGACAGCGCGATCGAGAGCCTGCCGACGCCGCCGAAGCGACCCGACACGCGCATGCCAGAGAAGCGCGCCGCGGATAGCGCCGCTGTCGCAGCCGCGCTCGACAGACTCCGCCGCTAAACCGGATCGCGCTGCGGTCTTGGGTGTCCTGCAGCGCATCCTTCCCAGGGCCCCGGCGACCTGCGCCGGGGCCCTTTCTACATAACACCCAGAGAACACGCGGAGAGCGAGCGCGGCGGCCAGAGCGGCAGGGACGGCGAGAAGGCGGATAGGCTCATGCGTAGCGTTACACCGGGGGCGAGACATACGGTAGCGACGGCGGAACCTGGCGTGCGACGGTTTCCCGATAGACGGCTCCGGCGGGTCCTCCGATGATCATCTGATATGCCTTGTCGCCTCCGTTCCGCCCTCGCGCGACGCCGTACCAAACGCCGCCCGGCGCGACCGACGTCACCCGATAGCGGTGGAAGATACGGCGAATCCAGGGCTGAGCGGCGTCCTTGTCCTGCTGTGCCGCAAACTCGTCGGCCATAGCGCCTTGAGTGATCAGCGGCTCCCAGCGCACGTGGAAGGTGCGGCGATCTGCCTGCGTCCCGTAGGTGTACCGCACCCACGCCTGCTCGAGGTCAGGGCTCGACACGAGCAGCTGGAAAGTCCCTCCCGGGGCGAGGATTTGCGGGGTCCGGTGCTCGTCGTCGAGCTTCGCCCACGCTCCGCAAAGCGTGAGCGATACGAGACGTCCAGGGCCGCGGCCGAAGTTGTGGAACTCGAACAGGTGAAACTCGCCGGTCGGCGTTGTGGTGGTCGCGATGGCCTCCCACCCGAGCATGAACACCGGGACCTGACGCCTCTTGACCACGAACTCCACCGTGGCGAATACGAGCGCAGCTAGAGCCAGCACGGTCGCGATCGACCCGACAGCTGTCCAGCCGTACCACTTCAAGAAGTCCTCGAGATCCATCCGCCGAGCGTACCGAAGCTTCCCGGCGCGATGTCGCGCAGGCCCACCGCGCATCGACTCAGAACGGCGCCCGGACTACTTCGGCCACACGCTGCCGATGTGATGTTCAGCGCCGGCGGGTGACCGCCAGTCGACCCGGTAGTAGACCCGGGGCATCCCTCCCTGGCCCGCGTAGTGCGGGAACAGGACCGGGATGCCCTGATCCATCGGCACTTCGTCCTCCACGGGGAGAACCACTCGCCCGATCGCGTCTGACTCGACTGCAAGCCTCACATTCAGCGCAGTGTCCGGGCCGTGGTTGCCGAGCAGCCACTTCCCGGTCGCGAAGTCCCAGTGCGGCACCCACTTGACCGTGTGCCGTTCGGTCTCTCGCGACTCACGCGCTCGTAGCACGTCCCGCGCCTCCCCAGCGATCCGGTTCGCCTCCGCGAGAGCGTTCGCAGACGCCACCTGTGCCTCTACGGCCTTGTCCCGCGCCTTCTCAGCGTCGTCCGCGCCTCTCATTGCTGCGCGCGCCTGGACGAACGCGACGAGGGCCATCACCCCGGTCAGGATCAGGATCCCGGCATTGATCCACAGGGCGGGAACGTCTGTCATCCCGCGTCCGTACCTCTCGCGGCCAGATCGCGTCGCAGAGACTCGAGGAGTGGCATGATCGCGCCGACGTGTCCGGGGACGGTCCGGTCGAACGAAGGACCTCCGACAATCACCGGGTCGTCCTGCCCCTCGTACTGCACGCCGATGTAGACCTCTCCGGGCCAGCCGACGAGCGCCGCACTCTTTCCGTCATGGGCCATGTCGGTGGAGACGCTGAGCGAGCGGATTGCCGAGCGGGGAACGGCGGTGGCCATGGGCGATTGGTCATCGTCTTCGATGTCCTCCACGAACGTCACGACGACGTGCCTATCGGTGAAGACCGCGATCTTTGCGGAGGTTCCGGCGACGGTTGCTTCGGCGTACTCCAGCGCTTCTCCGTCGGTGATCAGGGCCAGCGTACTCAGCAGGCGTCGGTACCACTCACGGAAGCCCTGGTTGCCCGGGGCGAGGAACGCGTCGTCGTTGTCCTCGGTCCGTATGGCGTTGTCGAGTTCGCCGAAGCGCTCCACGTTGCGTTCAGTCTGAGCCATGGTGACTCTCCTTTCGTTCGGTGCCCTCAAGCTACCGGCTCCCCACTTCCCGGCGCGATGCCGGGCATTCATCACCGGCGGGTACGCTCAGCTCATGACGCGTGACATCGAGGTCGAGTTCATCGGCGGTCCGAATGCGGGGCGCGGGAGTGTCGCGGTGAACAACGGCGCACGGTTGCCCGAGCGGATCACCGTGCACGAGGGCAGCTACCGCTTCAACGATGCCGGAAGCACGTGGGACGGCGAGTATCACTACCGCAACCCGGAGTACCGCTTCGAGCCTCGATAGAGTGCCAGGCATGGAGATCGCCAGCTTCGTCGTCGCTGTACTCGCCGTCATCGCGTCAGGCGCAGCGGCGCTATACGCGCTGGGCGCGAACCGTCGAGCAGACGAAGCGAATCGGACCGCGGAGGAAGCACTCAAAGTGCAGCGCGCCGCGCTACCGCCCGTCTGGAGCGCAGTCGAAGCCATTGGGGAAGGCACGATGGCGTTCCGCAACCAATCGAGCCGCACGATCGAGGTCCTCGGCATCACTGTGGAGCCCGACGAGGCAGCTCAGTTGATCGGGGCCCCGCCGCGTCCGCACACGGTGGAGTATGGGGACTTTCTCGCCCTCCAGGTACGAGCCAGATATATGTCGCAACCAGCGCACCGCATCTTCATCGAGTGGCGCTACGAGGGTGAGACCGACGTGCGCAAAACGATGCGTCAGGTCTAGGGCGCACCACTTCAGACGTGACAGGTCGATTGCTGAAGGTCGCGGACGTCGGCGCGTTACCTCGGTACAGCGAGTGCCAGGCGGGGCCGGATGTCGCGACAACCGGATATTGTGCGAGGACCACCACGAAAGGGACTCCTCAGATGAACCCGTACCTGCTTGAGCCGGCACACGTGCAGCATGACGAATACCTCGGCACCGTAGCCGCCGAACACGACATTACGATCCACGGCGATGACCTCTATGAAGTCGTCGGCCTCGACCGCGACAAGTGGACCATCCTGGGGATCGAGTTCTACGACGGCACGGGTCCGCAGCACGGCAGCGTCGACGTCTACGCGATCGACAGGGAAGCGCACGACGTGCACAGCTACGACCGACTGCGCGAGATCGCAGACGTCGACGGGGCGCTGCCTGTGACCCATTTCGCGGTCCACGGCGTTCGTCCGGAGCAGATCTCTCAGCGAGTCTTCAAGCGGTACAAGGTGCAGCTGCGTTCCGCGTCGACCGCGGATGTCCAGCTGCGCGTTGAAGCACAAGGCGATCTCCAACTCGACTGATGCAGGATCGGCTCCTCAAAGTCGCGGACGTCGCCGAGATCCTCGGCGTCGGAATCGATTGGGTCTACGAGCGCATCAAGCGCGGAGAGATCCCTGTCGTGGAACTCGGCGACACACGCAAGAACCAGCGCGTGAGCGAGGCCGACCTTGAGGCGTTCATCCAGCAGCGCCGGCATCCTCAAAACGATCACATCGCAACCTAGTCACCTGACCGCGCGTGGGATCTAGACTCCACGACTCCTGGGGCACAGGTCCCGGAGAACAGAGGAGTAACGCATGCGCCGCATTCACCGCCCAGTCTGGTGTCACAGAGGGGGACACTGGTTCCGCCACCAGTGCACGATCACCGAGCGCACACCGCCCCTCGACTGTCCGACGCACGCCGCGTAGACTAGACCACAGAAGGCGGCAGGCAGTTCACTAGGACAGCCGGGCCGCCTTCTGCATGCGCGCGTAGCGTGGCTCACATGAACAGCCGACTCCTGAAGGTGACCGAGGTCGCAGAAACTCTCGGTGTCAGCCGCGCCTGGGTCTATCGCCGAATCGAAGCCGGAGAACTCCCGGTCGTCGAGCTCGGCAACACCCGGAAGAACCAGCGCATCGACGAAACCGATCTCGCGGAGTTCATCAGTACCCGGAAGCGATCAGCGAGCGCGATCTAAGCCAGCGCGCTCTCCTCGTCAGGGAAGTAGAGCTCGATCTCCTCAACGGTGGCGGGCAGGTACCCGACCCCGTCGAACCATGAGTGCGGAGAGTCGTAGAGTCCCGCGTCGGGTGTGCGGACGAGGTGCATCATCTTCCCGGTGACCGGGTGCAGTTTTCTGGGCATGCTTCAACGGTAGGCGCGAAATCGACGCTTGATTCTGGGGTCTCTTCGACTCGGGGTCGGTATATCGCCGCGGCTGCGCTCGGCCTTCGTCGCTGTCCGAGCAAATGCGCTACCGTCTCCGCATGACCGATGACATGGCCAGTTTCGAATTCTGGACCGAGGAAGACGACTCAGCGCTCGAGCTTGAGCTGATGCCCGATTGGCACCCGTCGCGATTCGTCGACGTGTTCCGGACAGGACTGCAGAACTTCAATGAGTCCATGGAGGCTATCGCGCGCGGCGGATTCGTGACGCCAGAGTCGGTCGAAACCTGGGGCGACTTCACAGCGGCGCGAGAGGTCGCGAACAGCACGCTCAAGATCAGCATGACGGCACTCTGGGGCATCGATGCACCCGACGTGAGCCCTTGCACCCAATCGACGTGCCTCGCACCGCCGCGGGGTTCGATCCGCGCAAGCTGCCGTGACAGGTGGCAACGAGGTGGCAACGTTTCTCGTAATCGGGGCACATCTCTGCTGATCGAAGCCCGCTCTAGATTGCCTAGATTCCGCGCCTGAGCCTCTGGCCGCCCGAGAAGGCGACAGGGGGATACGGGTTCGAATCCCGCCGTCACCGCCAAAAAGCATGAAGGGTCTCCGCGCCAGCGGGGGCCCTTCATGCTTTTTATCGAGCACCGTGGGATTCGGGGAGGAGCGAGCGAAGCGAGCACCGGAGTCCCGCCGTCACCGCCAAAAAGCATGAAGGGTCTCCGCGCCAGCGGGGGCCCTTCGTGCTTTTTATCGAGCACCGTGGGATTCGGGGAGAACCGAGCGCCAGCGAGGATCGCTAGGGTGAGAGCGATGATTGGAGCCGTCAGATGCTCGTGAGCCACCGCGATCGTGAACCCTTTGTCCACGAGACCGCGTACATCGCGTCGTCCGCGATGATCGTGGGCGATGTCCGTATCGGCGCAGGTGCGCGCGTTCTGCACGGAGCGGTGATCACGGCCGAGGACGGCGAGGTCACCGTCGGCGAGAACACGGTCGTCATGGAGCATGCTCTGATTCGCGGTCGCTCCGGTCACCCGGCGCGCATCGGAGCAGCAGTGATGGTCGGGCCACATACCCACGTGAACGGCAGCGTCATCGAAGACGAGGTGTTCATCGCCACCGGCGCTTCGCTCTTCCCCGGCAGCCGCATCGGAACCGGTGCCGAGGTGCGCATCAACGGCGTCGTGCAGATCAATACGACGGTGGAGCCGGGTGCGGTGGTGCCGATCGGGTGGGTCGCCGTCGGTTCACCCGCATCGATCCTGCCCCCGGAACGCCATGAGGAGATCTGGCAGATCCAGCGGGATCTCGACTTCGTCGGAACCGTCTACGGTGTCGGGCCGGAGGTGTCGATGAGGGATCTCATGCGGCAGCAGTCCGACTACTACGGTGCTCACACCGAGGATCACGCGATCGACCGCTGAAGAATCGACTCGCGCGCCGATCAGGCGAAGGTCACACCGAAGCTCTGCCCACCCGGCTCTGCGGGCAGGGGCGTCATCCCGAGCCGTTCGTAGAAGGCGGCGGCTCCGGTGTTGTGGGGATCCATGCCCATATGCAGCCCGCGCACTCCCCGTCGGGTGAGCTCGGCGAACAGCGTTTCGATGAGCGCGCGCCCGAGTCCCTGCCCCTGCGTCTCGGGCAGCAGGTCGATGTGCAGGTGCGCCGGGTAGTCCGCCGCGTTCGCGTTGCGGCCGGGCGCCTGCGCGTAGCCGTGCTCGATCATCCGCTCTTCGCGGGTCGTCGGCTCGGCCGCCTGCGGATACCGGTCTTGCACCGTGGGCCACCATTCGTCGCGGAACCAGGTGGCGAAGGCGTCCGTGTCGTCGGTCGCCACGATATAGCCGATCACGCGCTCGTCATCGGTCTCGACGACCCAGGCGAGGTCGGGATGCCGTTCGACATAGGGCACTGCGAACAGGTCGCCCCAGAGCGAGTCATCGGTGAACAGGCCGGTCGCGTCGGCGCCCGCATCCGCGGTCCGCACACACACCTCGTAGAGGGCATCGCGGTCGGACGGACGATACGGACGGATGCGCGACACTGCTGCTCCTCGAAGGCTGGGGGTGAGCTGTCAGCCTACCGGCGTGAGCGCCGGATCGTCGCGCCGCGACGCCGCCTGGACCCACGGCAGGAGCCACGCACCGAGCACGAGAACCACGCCTGCTCCGACCAGTGCCCCGCCGAGCGTGTCGGTGGCCCAGTGCACCGACAGCAGGGTGCGCGAGACGGCCATCGCGACCACCCACGCGATGCCGAGGATCGCGGTCCACACCCGCGGGAACACGAGCCACAGCACCATGGCGATCGTCGCCGCGTTGGCCGCATGCCCCGAGGGGAATGAACCGAAGTCGCTCGCGACGATCATGTCCTCCGGACGCGCACGACCGAATAGATGCTTGAGCAGCTGCACTGCACCGGCGCTCACGAGGAACGCCACAGCGGCGAACACGGCAGCCTGCCATCGCCGGGCGATCAGGAGCGCGACGATCACCAGCAGGGGCACGAGGAGGATCGCGATCCAGCCCCCGCCGATGTGATCGAGCAGCAGCGCGAACGACAGCATCCAGTCGGCGCGCGAGGCGCTGATCGTCTCATTCCACCAGGTGTCGAACCCTGGCGGCTCGGTGTACCCGAACACGATCGCAGCTCCGAGGAGCGTCGCCGCGACGAGCATCCCTGTTCCCGTCCACAGCAGCGTTCGTCTTCTCATCGAACCATTCTGCCCGTCGGAAGCTGAAAATCAGGGAGCCAGCATGCCGACGGTCCGCGGGCGCACGATCAGCCACAGCGAGAGGATGCCGATCGCTGCGCAGCCGACCATGACCGAGGCCATGCTCGTCGCGGTGATTCCGGTGCCGTGCGAGATCCATCCGACGACCGGCGAGACGAGTCCTGCGACACCGAAGTTCGTGGCGCCGATGACCGATGCCGCAGTGCCCGCAGCCTTGCCATGTCTGTCGAGGGCGAGCACCTGCACGTTGGGGAAGGTGAAGCCGCAGGCCGTCATGAAGAAGAACAGCGGGATGACCGTGCCCCAGAGACCGAGGCCGAGCTGGTCGGTCACGATGATCGCGATCCCGGCCAACAGCAGCACCGCGGTCGAGTAGGCCATGACCCACTGGGGACCGAACCGTGCGGCGAGCCGCGAGGCCGTCTGCACACCGGCCACGACGCCGAGCGAGTTGACGGCGAACAGCAGGCCGTACTGCTGCGCGTCGAGTCCGTGGGTCTGCTGGAACAGGAACGGCGACGCCGACAGGTAGGAGAACAAGCCCGAGAAGGTCATGCCGCCGATGATCAGCACGCCGATGAAGACACGATCGGAGAACACCGAGCGGTAGCGCTGCATGACGGTGGCGCCGCCCTTCTCCTGGCGGCGCGCGATCGGCAGCGTCTCGGGGATGAACACCACGGTCGAGACGAGCATCAGCACGCCGTAGAGGGCGAGCACGACGAAGATGCCGCGCCACGGCATCAGCGTGAGCAGCCACGAGCCGATCAGCGGTGCGATCACCGGGGCGACGCCCGAGACCAGCGCGAGCCGCGACAGCATCACGACCAGACGGCGTCCGCCGAACAGGTCGCGCACGATGGCCATCGCGACGACGCCACCCGCGGCGGCCCCCACGCCCATGAGCACGCGGGCGCCGCTGAGCAGCGGGAGCGTCGGGGCATAGGCGGCGGCGACGCTGGCCAGCACGTGCAGTGCGGTGACGACGATCAGCGGAACCCGCCGGCCCACCTTGTCGCTGAGGGGCCCCACCACGAGCTGCCCGAGTGCGAAGCCGATCATCGTGCCGGTCAGGGTCAGCTGGATCGCGGCTGCGGTGGTCTCGAAGTCCTGTTCGAGCACCGGGAACGCAGGCAGATAGAGGTCGATCGTGAACGGTCCGAGAGCGGTGAGAGCCCCGAGCAGCACGATGTACAGCGCGCGGCGACCGTTCGAGATCGAGTCGCCGGGGTGCAGCATGATCGGCGCCGTCGCGGGGTTCGACCCGAGTGTGCGGATCGCGCCGGTCGCCGACGGGATGCGGATGCTGCCGGTGGCCGTCCGCTCGGGGGCGGGGGTCGTCGGGATGGAGTCAGTGCGTGGAGCGTCGGGCACGACGGTCCTTCCGGAGTTCGAGGGCGTTCAGGAGAAGTGAGGGATCGAGTCGCGAGAAATGCGGTCGAATCGGCGGCGAGGGTCGAATCGATTCGATCAGGGCGAAGCTTCCATGCTACAGCGCGCCGACGCACACCCGCATGCCGAGACGACGAATGCAGGCCGAAACGTGTGGTTTCCGCCTGCATCCGTCTTCCGAGCCTGCATCCGTCTTCCGAGCATGCATCCGTCGCCAGGCGTCGGGCGCTCGACGTCTGGGCGGCCCGGGAGGGGTCAGCGGAGGCGCGCGAGCCCCTGCTCGAGGTCGGCGATGAGATCGTCGACGCTCTCGATGCCCACCGACAGGCGCACGACGTTCTCGGGCACGGCGAGCGCGGTGCCCCGCACCGAGGCGTGGGTCATGTCCGGCGGGTAGCCGATGAGGGACTCGACGCCGCCGAGGGACTCGGCGAGCTGGAAGAGTTCGGTCGACTCGGCGAACGCCTTCGCGGCATCCGCACCCGCCGAGAGGCCGAGCGACAGCATCCCGCCGAAGCCGCTCATCTGCCGTGCGGCGACATCGTGCCCGGCGTGCGAGGCGAGCCCCGGATAGTAGACCGTCGCGAACTCGGGGCGGGCCGTGGCCCATTCGGCGATGGCCTGCGCGTTCTCGGAGTGCTGGCGCACCCGCACCGCGAGCGTCTTGATGCCGCGGGTCGTGAGCCAGGCGTCGAGCGGGGCCGAGACGGCGCCCACGGCGAACTGCTGGAACTTGATCTGCTCGTAGAAGCGGTCATCTCCGAAGACCACCGCGCCGCCGAGGACATCGGAGTGCCCGCCGAGGTACTTGGTGGTGGAGTGCACGACGAGGTCTGCGCCGAGCGAGAGCGGCTGCTGCAGCGCCGGGGAGGCGAACGTGTTGTCGACGACCGCGATGGCACCCGCGGCGTGCGCGATCTCGGCGACGAGCGCGATGTCGACGATCTTCAGCAGCGGATTGCTGGGCGTCTCCACCCAGACGATCTTGGTCTCGGGGCGGATCGCCGCGCGCACCGCGTCGACGTCGGACAGTTCGACGGTCGAGAACTCGATCCCCCACGGCGCGAGCACACGGGCGAACAGACGGTAGGTACCGCCGTAGACGTCGTTGCCGAGCACGACATGGTCGCCGGGCTTCAGGATGCCGCGCAGCAGCGCGTCTTCCGCTGCGAGCCCCGACGCGAACGACAGTGCGTTCGCGCCGCCTTCGAGCGCCGCGAGCTGCGTCTCCAGCGACGAGCGTGTCGGATTGCCGGCACGGTTGTACTCGTAGGCGTCGCGGAACCCGCCGATGCCGTCCTGCACATGGGTGGACGCCTGATAGATCGGCGGGATGATCGACCCCGTGGTCGGGTCGGGTGCCTGACCTGCGTGGATGGCTCGGGTGGCGAAAGCATGCTCGGACATGCCCTCAGCCTACGTCCGCCCCGGGGGCGTCCGTCGCCCCTGTTACGCCGGGCGTCAGCGCGAGAGGTAAGACAGCAGATCCTGCCGAGTGAGCACCGTGTGCGGCTTGCCGTCGAGTGTGACGAGCAGCGCGTCTGCGTCGGCGAGAGAGGCCCGCGCCTGTGCGAGGGGAGCATGGATGCCGATGAGCGGCAGCCGCTCCCCCACATGCTCTCCCACGGCATCCGCCGGCTTGGCGTCGCCGCGGAACAGCAGGTCGAGCAGACCCTTCTCGTCGACCGTGCCGAGGACCTCGCCCATCATCACGGGCGGCTCGGCACTCAGCACCACCAGCTGCGAGACGTCGTACTCGGTCATCATGCCGATCACCTCGAGCACCGTGTCGGTCGGGTGCGCGTGCACCAGGTCGGGGATGCTCGTCGCTCCCCTGGGGCCCTGAGCCTGTCGAAGGGTGCGGGAGGCCAGCACATCGCCCACGGTCTCGCCCTCCTCGACCTCGCTGAAGCCGTAGGAACGCATCCAGCCGTCATTGAAGATCTTGCTGAGGTAGCCACGCCCGCCGTCCGGCAGGAGCACCACCATCACGGCATCCGCCGGCAGATCACGCGCGACCCGCAGCGCGCCGACCACGGCCATGCCGCTCGAGCCGCCGACCAGGATCCCCTCTTCACGCGCGAGCCGCCGGGTCATCGCGAACGACTCGGCGTCGTCTACCGCGACGATCTCGTGGGGCACTCTCGGGTCGTAGGCACCGGGCCAGATGTCTTCTCCGACTCCCTCGACCAGATACGGCCGCCCCGTGCCGCCGCTGTAGACGCTGCCCTCGGGGTCGATCCCCACGATGCGCACGCGGTCTTCCGACACCTCGCGCAGATAACGGCCGGTGCCCGTGATCGTGCCTCCCGTGCCGACACCCGCGACGAAGTGCGTGATCCGCCCATCCGTGTCGCGCCAGATCTCGGGACCGGTGGTCTCGTAGTGGCTGCGGGGGCCGTTCGGGTTCTCGTACTGGTTGGGCTTGAATGCCCCGGGTATCTCGCGGGCGAGCCGGTCGCTGACGCTGTAGTACGACTCCGGGCTGTCAGCGGCCACCGACGTCGGGGTCACGACGACCTCGGCGCCGTAGGCCCGGAGGACGTCGATCTTGTCTTCTCCGACCTTGTCCGGCAGCACGAAGACGCACTTGTACCCGCGCTGCTGGGCGACCAGAGCGAGCCCCACGCCGGTGTTGCCGCTGGTGGGCTCCACGATCGTGCCACCGGGTTGCAGATCGCCCGAGGCCTCGGCTGCGTCGATGATGCGCGACGCGATGCGATCCTTCGCCGAGCCGCCCGGGTTCAGGTACTCCAGCTTCACGAGCACGGTGCACGAGACACCCTCGGTGACGTGCTGGAGCTTCACGAGGGGCGTGTCGCCGACGAGGTCGACGATGGACTCTGCGTACTTCATGTTCACAGCGTACGTGCGACGATGCCGCGACCGGGGCTGTGTTGCGCCCGATCGCGGCATCGTGTGTTCCGCAGTTCCGTGAGAGCCGATCAGCCCTTCGTGGAACCCGCCAGGAGCCCTCGCACGAAGTACCGCTGGAGCGAGAAGAACACGATCAGCGGGACGATGATCGACACGAACGCACCGGCGGTGAGCAGGTACCAGCCCTCGCCGCGACCGGTGATCTCGGCGAGCACCTTCGTGATCGGCGAGGCGGCGCCGTCGGCGAACACCAGGGCGACCAGCAGGTCGTTCCAGACCCACAGGAACTGGAAGATCGCCACCGACGCGATGGCCGGCATCGTCAGAGGCAGCACGATCCGGAAGAAGATCTGACCACGGGATGCCCCGTCGACGCGTGCGGCCTCGATGATCTCGCCGGGGATCTCCGACATGAAGTTGTGCAGCAGGTAGATCGCCAGCGGCAGCGCGAACATCGTGTGGGCGATCCACACCTGCGCATAGCCACCGGACGCTCCGAGGCCCTCCGTCACCTGCACGCCGAACAGGTTGATTCCTCGTGAGAACGACGACAGCAGCGGAACGAGCGCCATCTGGATCGGCACGATCTGCAGTGCGAACACGAAGATGAAGAGCGCGTTGCGGCCCTTGAAGTCGATCCACGAGAACGCGTACGCCGCCATCGCCGCGATCATCAGCGGGATGAGCGTGGCAGGGATCGTGATCACGATCGAGTTGAAGAAGGACTCCAGGATGGTCAGCTGCGTGGTGCCGGACTGCAGCACTGCCACGTAGTTGTCGATGGTGAACTGCGGGTTGGTGAAGAACGTCCACCACCCCGTGGTCTCGATCGCATCCCGCTCGCGGAACGACGAGATGAACAGTCCGAGCGTCGGAATGGTCCACATCACCGCGATGACGATCGAGGCGACCGTCGCCCATGGACGGCTGAGACGCTTGCGCGCACGGCCCGCCGACGCTTCGAAGCGTCCGGCTGTCGTGATCGCCCTCGTGCTCTGGCCGGTGTCTGAATTCACGGTGTCGGTCATCGGATCTCCCGCTGCTTCTTGATCTGGCGCGCGTTGTAGATCACGATCGGGAGCACCAGGATGAACAGGATGACGGAGAGCGCAGCACTGCGACCCGCCTCGAACTTGGAGAACTGCGTGTACATCTCGTTCGCGAGCACCGAGGTCCCGTAGTTGCCACCGGTCATCGTGCGCACGATGTCGAACACCTTCAGCGAGGCGATCGAGATCGTGGTCAGAACGACGATCAGCGCGGGGCGGATCGACGGGATCGTCACCGAGCGGAAACGCTCCCAGGCGTTCGCGCCGTCGAGTTCGGCCGCTTCGAGCAGCTCGGTGGGCACCCCCTTGATCGATGCCGAGAGCACGACCATCGCGAAACCGGTCTGCACCCAGATCAGCACGACGATGAGGGCCAGGTTGTTCCACGGACCGTTCAGCAGGAACTGCTGCGGCTCTCCGCCGAACCAGACCAGGATCTGGTTGAGCAGACCGATCTGCTCGAACTCGGGGCCACGGTAGGCGTACACGAAGCGCCAGATGATGCTCGCGCCGACGAACGAGATCGCCATCGGCATGAAGACCAGCAGCTTATAGATCTTCTCGCCGCGGGTCTTGTCGATGAAGACCGCGTAGGCCAGACCGACGATGGTCGACAGGGTCGGGACCAGCAGCACCCAGACGATCGTGTTGACGACCGAGGTCACGCCGTCGGACTGAGTGAAGATCCAGAGGTAGTTCGAGAAGCCGACGAATTCGGTTCCCCTGGAGTTCCAGAACGAGGCGTACACGGTCTGGATCGACGGGAGGATGAGTCCCGCCAGCAGCAGCAGGATGGCGGGAGCCATGAAGGCCACCAGTTGGATCAGGTATCCCGCACCGTCGCGAGATCGGTAGTCGAGGAAGAAGAACAGCGCTCCCACGGCGACTGCGACTCCCATCGCCCAGTAGTACGAGTTGAAGAACCACATCACCGCGAGCGGGATGAGGAGGCACATCGCGAGGCGGATGCCGGTGTAGAACGCGCCCTTTCGTGGCGCGATGTCGACGAGAAGCAGGATGACGACGACGACCACCGCGAATGCGATGACCACGGCGAGTGCCTGGACGATCGGGGGCAGAGACCCGATCCATTGGAAGAACACAGTCGCGTTCATGGATTCCCCTTCATGAGGCGGAGCTGATCAGCGGACCGCGCGCCCATGCGCGGTCCGAGTGAGAGATGGTGGGCCACCCATCGGGTGGCCCACCTGGTCAGATCAGCTGGAAGGCCAGCCGGTCTCGATCTGCTCGAGGACCTCATCGGTCGAGGTTCCGTTGATCCAGGCGACCATGCCCTTCCAGAAGGTTCCGGAGCCGACGGCTCCAGGCATCTGGTCGGAGCCGTCGAAGCGGAAGGTGACCGAGTCGTCCTGGAGGAGCTTGATCGACTCCTGCAGGATCGGGTTCTCGACGGCCTCGACGTCGACGCCCTTGTTCGCGGAGGTCACGCCACCGAGTGCGAGACGGCTGTCAGCCCACTCGGGGCTCGAGAGGTACTCCAGCACCTTCTGCGTCGCCTCGTCGTCGCTGAATGCTCCGACGATCTCGCCACCACCGGTGATGAAGGTCTCGTCCTCGCTCTGGCTCGGAAGCAGGAAGGCCCAGACGTCGCCCTCCTCGGAGATGTCCGTGCCCTCGGGGAAGAAGCCCGAAAGGAAGGATGCCTGGTGGGTCAGCGCGCACTCGCCGCTGGCGACCGCCGGCGCGACATCACCGAAGGCGGTCGAGTTGATCGAGCGCACGTCGCCGAAGCCGCCGTTGACGTAGGCGGGGTTGAGAAGGAGCTCACCCGTGGCGTCGAAGGCCTCCTTGATCTGCGGGTCGGTGAACGGAATCTCGTTCGTGACCCACTGGTCGTAGACGTCGGCGCCGGCGTTGCGGAGCACGAGGTCTTCGATCCAGTCGGTGCCGGGCCAACCGGTCGCGACGCCCGACTCGAAGCCGGCGCACCACGGAGCCTTGCCGCTCGTCTCCTGGATGGTCTGGGTGAGCGTGAGCAGCTCTTCCCAGCTGGTCGGCTCTTCGACGCCCCATTCGGCGAACTTCTTGGGCGAGTACCAGACCCAGCCCTTGACGCTCGCCATGAGCGGTGCACCGTAGAACTCGTCCTCGTAGGTGCCGAAGTCGACCCACCCCTGCGTCCAGTACTCCTTCGCGTTCGCCTCGACCGCATCGGGCGCAGGCTTCAGGAAGTCACGGGCCGCGTAGTCCGCGAAGAGTCCGGGCTGCGGGAAGATCGCGATGTCGGGCGGGTTGCCGCCCTGTGCGCGAGTGCCGAGCTGCGTCTCGAAGTCCTGGCTGCCCTCGTACTTGATCTCGATGTCGTTCTCTTCTTCGAAGTCCGCCCAGGACTCCGCGAGGAGCTCCGCCTCCCCCTCGACGATCGTGCCGTAGATGGTGACGGAGTTGTCTCCGCCGCCGCCGCCGTCCGTACCGCCGTCGGTGCCGCCGGGGGCACCACAGCCGGCGAGCGCGATGCCCGCGACTCCCAGCAGTGCGATTGGCGCGTAACGCCGGGAACGCTGTGACAGACCCATGTGAATTCTCCTCTTCGAGTTCACGGCTCCCACGTCATTCTGCGCCGCCCCTCGGCGCAGAATCGGGAACCGATTCCAGGACAACCTACCGGGGTCCGATATCCAGACACAATAAGCCAGGATCACAAGCTCGCAACCATTCGTCCTGTCGAGCTCCGGAACATGGGAGCGCTCCCTCACCGTTCGTGTGGAACCGGTTCCTTTACGGCCGGGGAGCCGCTACGCTGACATCGGCGCGGGGGGAGCAACGCGCCGAGTCATGGTCGAGGAGGACCCATGAGCACGATCGCGGATGTCGCGGCGCGTGCAGGCGTATCGAAGGCGACCGCGAGTCGGGCGCTCAGCGGACGCGGATACGTCTCGGAAGGCACCCGCAAGCGGGTGACGGATGCCGCCGACGAGCTGGCCTACGTCGCGCACTCGTCTGCCACGAGCCTCGCGACGGGCCGCACGCAGACCGTCGGAGTCATCATGCCTCCTGTCGACCGCTGGTTCTTCGCCGAGCTGCTGGCCGGCATCCAGGAATCGCTGTTCGCCCTCGACTACGAACTCGCCCTGTACGGCATTCGCGAGGGCAGCGAGACGCGAGAGCGCCTCTTCGACGCGGTGCTGCCCGGCCGCCGGTTCGACGGGATCATCGCCGTCGGCATCCAACCGAGTGCGCAGGAGCTCGAGCGTCTGCACCGCTCGGAGCGACCTCTCGTCAGCGTCGGCCCATACAGCGAAGGGTCGAGTGCGGTGTCGATCGACGACGTCGCCGCCGCGCGCATCGCCACCGAGCACCTCATCGAACTCGGCCACACCGACATCGCCTTCGTCGGGGGTTCAGCCGACCCCGACGACCTCAGCTTCGGCGACGCCCAGCGCGTCGAAGGATATCTCGAGGCCCTGGCCGCCGCCGGGCTCGAGGCGATCGCGCGGATCTCGGACGCGCCCCCGAGCATGCCCGGGGGTTACGCCGCCGCGGTCGAGCTTCTCGGCGACCGCAGAGGCCGACCCACCGCGATCGTCGGCGTGTGCGATGAGGCGGCGATCGGAGCGATGATCGCGGCCAGACGCCTGGGGATCGCCGTCCCCACAGAACTCAGCATCGTGGGGGTCGATGACCACCAGCACGCGGAGATGTTCGCGCTCACCACGATCAAGCAGTCACCGCGAGAGCAGGGGCACGAAGCCGTGCGCCTGCTGCAGCAGCAGATCGACCATCCGGACTCGCCACGAGAGCACACCGTGACGGCATCCGCCCTGGTCGTTCGCAGTTCGACCGCAGGTCGACGCTGACCCCGACCGCGTTCGCCGCCCCGGACGCACGAAAGCCCCGGGCGGACCCGGGGCTTTCGTGAAGCGTTCAGACGCATCCAGGGCGAGGCGCACGCGCCGCGACCTGGAACGGATTACTTGAGGGTAACCGTGGCGCCTGCCTCTTCGAGAGCAGCCTTGGCCTTCTCGGCGGCTTCCTTGTTCGCGCCCTCGAGCACGGCCTTGGGAGCACCGTCGACGACGGCCTTGGCCTCGCCGAGACCGAGCGAGGTGAGCTCGCGGACGGTCTTGATGACCTGGATCTTCTTGTCGCCGGCAGCCTCGAGGATGACGTCGAAGGAGTCCTTCTCCTCAACCTCTTCAGCAGCGCCGCCGCCTGCGCCTGCAACGGCGACGGGGGCAGCAGCGGTGACCTCGAACTTCTCCTCGAACGCCTTGACGAAGTCGTTGAGCTCGACGAGGGTCAGGCCTGCGAACTGCTCGAGCAGCTCCTCAGTGGTGAGCTTAGCCATGATGTATCTCCTAGATAGATGGGTTTGTTGAACGAGATCGCAGGTCGCTTACGCGGCCTCAGCGGTCTCCAGCTTTTCGCGAAGAGCATCGATGGTGGCGGCAGCCTTGCCCATCGTGGCCTTCATCATGCCCGCAGCCTTCGCCAGCAGAACCTCACGGCTCTCGAGCGCGGCGTACTTGTTGACCTCGTCGGCAGAGAGGGCGTTGCCCTCGAAGATGCCCGACTTGATCACGAGAAGCGGGTTGGCCTTGGCGAAGTCACGAAGAGCCTTGGCAGTGGCGACGAAGTCACCGTGCACGAACGCGACGGCCGACGGACCCTTGAGGTCGTCGTCCAGCGCGGTGATGCCAGCCTTGTTGGCGGCGATCTTGGTCAGCGTGTTCTTCACCACGGCGTACTCAGCGTCCTGACGGATGCTGTTGCGCAGCTCCTTGAGCTGGGCAACCGTCAGACCGCGGTACTCGGTCAGCAGAACGGCAGTCGAGTTCTCGAATGACTTCGTGAGCTCGGCGACCGATGCGTCCTTCTGCGCCATGGTCACTCCTTGGTGTGTACGAGGCGCCTCACGGCGGTGAGGCACCGACCCCTGACCGCATGCAACAGAAAAGCTCCGGCGCAAGCGCACGGAGCTTTAGAAGTTCGTGTCCTGCGCGGGCCCCTGCTGAGCAGAGCTTCGATCGTCTCGCGTTCGCACGCATGACGATGACCAGCGGTCTTCGGTTATCAGAACTCTACCTCACCGCATCCGGCCTTCCCAAATCGGGCCGGATTCACCGTCGGTGCGCTGCGCGTCCTCTGTGGCCGGCGAGCGCGTCGGCAGCGCGGATGAGGCTCAGGTGCGAGAGAGCCTGCGGGGTGTTGCCCGCCTGTCGCGAGTTCGCGACGTCGTACTCCTCCGACAGCAGACCGAGATCGTTGGCCATCTCGACCACGCGAGCCATCAGGTCGTGGGCTTCGTCGATGCGCCCGCTCGTCGCGTACTGCTCGACCAGCCAGAAGCTGCACGCGATGAAGGGATGCTCTCCCCCGTCGAGTCCGTCGACACCCGACTCGGTCCGGTAGCGCCGGACGAATCCGTCCGTGAGCAGCGTGCGCTCGATCTGCTCCACGGTGCGGATCATCCGCGGGTCGTCGGGCGCGCAGTATCCGACCTGCGGAAGCACGAGCAACGAGGCGTCGACCTCGGGCGAGCCGTAGTGCTGCGTGAAGTACCCGTGTTCTGCCTCGATTCCACGATCGTCGATCTCACGGCGCAGCCCGTCGCGGACCGCCGCCCACCGATCGGCGTCGCCCGGGAGGCCGTGCTCCTGCACGGCGCGGACTCCGCGGTCGAGCGCTGCCCACATCATGACCCGCGAGTGGGTGAACCACTGCGGCTCCCCCCGGATCTCCCAGATTCCGTTGTCGGGGCGCTCGATCGAGGCGATGACCTGTTCGATGAGCGCCCGCTGCAGCGGCCACGAGAAATCGCCCTCCTCGAGGCCGGCGATCCGGGCGCACTCGAGCGCGACCAGCACCTCGCCGATCACGTCGCCCTGGTACTGGTCGACCGCGCCGTTCCCGATCCGCACGGGTGCGGCGCCTTTGTAGCCGGGCAGGCTCGTGAGCTCGCGTTCGATGAGATCGCGCTCTCCGGCGATCCCGTACATGATCTGCACCTCCTTCGGCTCACCGGCGACGGCACGCAGCAGCCAGCGTCGCCAGTGGTGCGCCTCGGCGAGGAACCCGTGCGCGATGAGAGCCTCGAGCGTCAGCGCGGCATCCCGCAGCCAGACGAAGCGGTAGTCCCAGTTGCGCGAGCCGCCGAACTCCTCGGGCAGCGATGTCGTCGCCGCGGCCACGATGCCGCCGGTGTCCTTGTTCGTGAGTGCCCGCAGCACCAGCAGCGACCGCACGACCTCACCGCGGTGCGGTCCATCATGCTGGATCTCGCTCGCCCAGCCCTGCCACCACGATCGTGTCGCGGCGATCGCGCCGTCGACATCGAGCGGCTTCGGAGCATGCTCGTGCGAGGGGAACCAGCTGAGGGTCAGGTCGCGGACCTCGTCGGCAGAGACCGTGAACGTCGCCCGGTGCCGATGATCCTCCGCGACGAGCCGCGCTCCGCGCACGATCACGGCCTCGGGTCCTGCCGTCGCGCTCAGCGCCGGCTCCTCGCTCGTGCCCACCTGTCGCACCCAGGGGAGCCTGCGCGAGTAGTCGAAGTGCAGCCGGAGCTCGGTGACGAACTCGACCTGACCTTCGATGCCGACGATCCGGCGCACCACATCGCTGCGCGAAGGATGCAGCGGCATGAACTCCTGCACTTCGGCGATGCCGTCGGCCGTCTCCCAGCGGGTGACGAGGATGAACGTGTCCGACACGTAGTGCCGCTGCGAAGTCGCCGCCGCATCGAGCGGGCGCAGGCTCCAGCATCCGTTGCTCGCTTCGCCCAGCAGTGCCCCGAACAGCGAGGGAGCATCGAAGCGAGGGAGACACAGCCAGTCGATGCTGCCCTCCTTCGAGACGAGCGCGCCGGTGCGGCAGTCGCTGAGCAGGGCGTAGTCCTCGATCGGTGCGGGCATCGATCGAGTCTGTCATGGCTGCGCACCCAGCGGACCGGTTACGGTGAGAACATGACCGATGCGACGACGCTGGTGATCCTCGGGGCCGGCGGCGACCTCACCTCCCGACTCCTCCTTCCCGCGCTGGGACAGCTGCTGACGAGGGAGCCGACACGTTCCGTGCGGATCGTCGGCGCGGACCGCGAGGAATGGACCGCCTCGGATCTCGCGGCAGTCGTCCGGACGGCCTTCGCGTCGATGGATGCCGAGGACGCCGTCTCGCGCGTGGACGTCACATACGTGCGCACCGACATCACCCGCGCCGATGACCTGCGCTCGCTGCTGAGCGGGCTCACCGGACAGGTCGCCGTCTACTTCGCCGTGCCCCCTGCGGTCGCCGCCGCGTGCATCGCCACTCTCACTCCCGACATGCTGCCCGCGGGGGCGATGCTCGTCATGGAGAAGCCCTTCGGCACGGACGAAGAGAGTGCCCGCGAGCTGAACCGCGCGCTGACCGCGCTCGTGCCGGAGAGCCAGGTGTTCCGAGTCGACCACTTCCTGGGCCGCTCGACCACGCTGAATCTGCTCGGGGCACGATTCGCGAACCGCATCCTCGAACCCCTCTGGTCTGCCGAGAGCATCGAATCGGTCGACATCGTCTACGACGAATCGCTGGCGCTGGAGGGACGCGCGGGCTACTACGACAGAGCCGGCGCACTGGTCGACATGATCCAGAGCCATCTGCTGCAGGTGCTCGCCGTGCTCGCGATGGAGGAGCCGGCCACTCTCGACGAGATCGACTTCCGCGCCGCGACCGGCGCGGTGCTGCGTGCGACCGCGGTGTGGGGAGACGACCCCGCGGCGTCGTCTCGCCGAGCCCGATACACCGCCGGAGAGGTCGACGGCACAGCGAAGCCGTCGTACGTCGACGAGCCCGGGGTCGATCCGGACCGCCAGACAGAGACTCTCGCCGAGGCCACGTTCGAAGTGCGCAACGCCCGCTGGGCGGGGATACCGTTCCGGCTGCGCTCCGGCAAAGCCCTCGGCACACCTGCTCGGGAGATCGTCGTGCGCTTCCGGCCTGTCCACCACCTGCCGCGGGGGCTCACCGGCACGGCGGACGGCGCCGTTTTGCGGTTCTCACTCGGCCCTGACCGGATATCGCTCGAGCTGAACCTCAACGCGTCGCAAGACCCGTTCGAACTGGAACGGGCGACCCTGTCGGCCGAGCTCGGCGAAGGCGCGCTCAAGGCATACGCCGAGGTCCTGTCCGGGGTCCTGGACGGCGATCCGATGCTGGCGGTGCGCGGAGACGCCGCCGAACAGTCCTGGCGCATCGTGGCCCCGATCCTCGTGGCATGGCAACGGGGCGATGTTCCTCTCGACGACTACGTCGCCGGATCGTCCGGCCCCGAGGGGTGGCCGACGCTCGACTGACCCGTCCTCGACGCGAAGAGCGCGAGGGATGCCGCGGGGCGGCGTGTGCGGGGAGGGAGAGTCGGCGACGGGGGTTACCCTCGATAGGTGACCCCCGAACTCCAAGCTCGCATCGTCGCGGACTCCCGCGACCGCGTCGCCTGGATGAGGGCACGCTCCCGCGGGATCACCGCCACGGACGTCGCCGGACTCACGAGCGAGAGATCGATCGCGCGCGCGGCTGACTCGAAGCTCGGCGGTGGCCCCCGATTCGGAGGCAACGCCTACACCGACCACGGGCGACGCCGTGAGCCTGAGATCGCCGCCTGGGTGGCGGCGACCCACGGCATCCTGCCGTCGTCCGCCCTGTTCCGCGCCGAAGTCGAACATCGCCACCTCGCGACGCCCGACGGCATCGCGGTCGACGCAGACGGCCGCGTCAAGCTCGCCGAGATCAAGACCACCAACAAGGCGTTCCGCGGCATCCCCCGCACCTACCTCCGTCAGATCTGGTGGCAGCAGCACGTGCTCGGAGCCGAGCGCACGCTGTTCGTCTGGGAGGAGCACGTCGACTTCGCTCCGATCCACGATGAGCCCCGCTGCGTCTGGATCGACCGCGACGACCGCGAGATCGCGAAGCTCGTCGGCCTCGCCACCGACCTCATCGACGAGCTGTACCGACGAACCACCGGCATGCAGGTGCCGACACGCATTGCGGATGCCGCGGCCGCCGCCGCCGCCAGCCGCCGCGAGCACCTTCGCGAGCGTGACGCCTTCCGCGCGCTCGCCCTCGCCGACTAGGCACCGTTCGCCGGAGTGCAGGTAGGCGCGCCCGCGAGCAATGGAGCGTTGTACGTCGCCGTCGTGACCCCGGGCGAGGTCCACCCCGAATAAGTCGTCCGCATCTCGAGGACGACGTCGGCGCCCAGCAACGACCCGAGCAGCCCCGAGAGCAATCCCGTCGTGATGTCCGCCGTGTACCTGCCCTGGGCATCCGGCCCGGTAACCGTGGGTGAGATCGCCGTCGTGCCGACGCGCCACTGCACGTTCGACGATGTCATGGTCGAGTACGGCGCCGCAGCGTTGGGCCACTGGAAGACGATCTTCATGAACGAACCACCGAGCAGCGGAGGCCGGATGCACGAGGAGAAGCCGGTGACCTGGGGCGGCGCGAGACGCAGCGCAGTGATGGTCGTCCTCGCGTGGTCGGTGTCATCGAACGCCGCCTCGGTCATGTGAACCGTCGGTGCCATGCCGACGCCCAGGAGGAGCGCTGCCCCTGCGACGCCCGCGAGGACCCGCCGGCCGCGTCGACCGGTCATGACCCGCCCTCCGACGGATGAGTCGCCCCACGATGCCGCGCCGCGCTCAGCGCGGTGCCGCCGGCGACCAGTGCGAGCGCCCCGCCGAGGGCCCAGGGCGCGATCGGCGCGGCTCCTGTCGCCGCGAGCCCTCCGTCCGGTCCGATCGTCGCCGACTCGCCGGCCCCGCGCGCGTGGACGCGCACACGGGTGCTGCCGGCTTCCTCGTCGCCGAGAGCGATCACGAGTCTGAGATGTGCGATCTCTGTATCCGCCATCTCCAGGAGCGGCATCTCGACCCCGTCCCGCGGCATCGACCAGCCGGTCTCGAGCGTGGTCGCTCCCCCGGAGCACCCACCCTCGCCCCACGCCTGCGCGCAGCGAAGCACGTCGAGCACGAGCGCTGCATCACCGCTCGCGCTGATCCCCACCGCAACGGTCCCCGGGTCCGGCGCGTCCGCACTCACCGTCACGTCCCACTGAACCGGCTGCCCTGGCAGCAGGCTCGACGCCGCGTCCCAGTCGGCGATCGAGACCAGCCGCAGAACCTCTCCCTGCACGACCTGGGTCGACGGCGCCGCCCACGCGGGGCCTGCCGCGACGAGCACTCCGGCGAGGATCGCCGAGACGCCCGTCGCATATGCGGCCCGCCGGTTCACCGGTCGACCTCCGTCGGTGCGCGCCGCACCCGAGAGCTCGTCGTCGAGCGCGGCCAGAACGCCCAGACGACCAGAACCGTCGCGCCGACCGTGAGACCGCCGAGCACATAGGGGCTGCCCATCGCGACGATCGCGGTGGCGATTCCCGGGATGGAGAACAGCACGATGCGGACCGTCTGCACGGTGTATGGGTAGGGATCATCGGCCGCGTTGGCGTCTCCTTTCATGGTGATCACCCGCTCGTCCGCATTCGCACCGGGCGCGATCGAGGTGATGCGGTGAGTGACCGGCAGATCGCCCTCTCGATCGACGGTGACGACGTCGCCGACCTGCAGCTGCGGGGCCGCGACGCTCTGGACGACAGCGACCGAGCCCGCCGGAATCGTCGGCGCCATCGATCCGGTGCGGAACATGATGAGCGTGATGTTCGCCGTGAGCGCGACGACCACCAGCACCATGCAGGCGACTCCCGCGATGGCCGCGATCCAGAGAACCACGTCCGCGAGCATGCGCCCGAGACCTCGCCCTGTCGGACGGGGCTGGACGGATGCCGAAGCCGGGGGCGCAGACGGCGACGCGTCGATCGCGGTCGCCTGCTCACGCAGGCTGCGCCTCGTCGGTGCGCTCATCATTCCTCCTCAGCCGTCATCGACGTGTCTGCCCGTGTATCAGCTCGAGACCCCGGCGACCTGCCATGTCTGGATCGCCGTCAGTCCCTGGGCGGCGTTGCCGGTCGCGGCCGGCAGTGTCACCGCGAAGCAGTAGTTCACGGTCGTTCCGCCGTTCGCCGCGGCCACCTGGGTTCCGGTGCCCCCGACCGACAGCAGTGAGTTGTCGGGAACGACGGCGGTGCCGGCCGCATACGTCGTGCTGTTGCAGGCCGTGCCTGCGATCGTCCGCACCCCGTATCGCAGATACGTCCCGAGCCCGCTTCCCGCCGTCGAGGTCACACTGAGCTGCAGGGTGCCCGCCACCGACGGATTCGCGGTGCGCACGCTGAACAGCGCATAGGTCGTGTTGCCGGGGGCCATGGCCGAGAACGGTGCACTGAACGACAGCGCCGCCGGAGTGCCCGCGGGATGGCTCGAGAACGTGGCGCCGTCGGTCGCACCCACGATGTCGAACGTTCCCGCGGTGAAGGTCGCGGTGCCGTATTCGGAATCGTTCCAGGCGGCGAGGGTCATCGTCGCGCCGACGCCGAACACCAGGCCGCCCGCGAGCACGGCGCGTATCCGACGGGAGAGCAGTCGCTTCCCCTCCCGCATGCTTCTGCGGGTGTCGGCCATGATCAGTCCGCAGTCGAGGTGGCCGTGAACTCCCAGGTCGCGGTCGCGGTGGCGCCCTGTGTGAGACCGGCGCCCGCGGTCACCGCGAAGCACAGCTGAACGGGCGTTCCCGCCGTCCCTGCCGGGGTGCCCTCGACCAGCGGAACGGACGTGGCTCCGGTCTGATCGCTCAGGGTTGCGCCCGTCGCCACGACTGTTCCCGTCGCCGTCGCGTCACAGGTGTCGGCGGCGTCGATCGCGGTCACGGTGTACGAGAGGTTCGCCTCATTGCCACCCGTTCCCGCAGTGACCCCGGACGGCACGAGCGTTGCGCCGTTCGTGGTCGTGCTGTCGAGGCGCACCCAGAACGGCGCGTACACGACATCGTCGGGTGACATCGATGACGCGACAGCGGGCAACTGGAAGACGAGCGACGCCGCGGTGTCACCCAGATCGACGTTGTGATCGTCGTATCCGTCGTCGGCGCTCGTCGTCGAGCCCTCCAGGTTGAACGCGCCTGCGGTGAAGGTGCCGGTCGCGAACTCGGAATCGTTCCAGGCTGCGAGCGTCACCCCGATCCCGACGCCGAGCACCAGTCCACCGGCCAGAACTGCCAGAACCTTGCGTTGTGTGTCTCTCTCAGCCATGACATTCCCCCTCAGGAATTCATGAACCGCAGATGCCTGGGGATGGTCGCCCTTCTGCGACCCGCATCCGAGTGTTCATGTCGTTGTCGACAGCTTTGTCCAAGATCACTGCGATTTCAAGGGTGGCGCGATCACGAATCAACGCCTCCAGTCGTCGCTACCGACATAATGTCTTGACGAATCGGCAGCCGATCGACCGGATGACTGTTCAGTGAGACAGGACATGTCGCGCTTCAGACGCCACTTCGGCGGCGATCGTGTCGAGCAACCCGGACCGCAGATTCCACTGCTGCCAGTAGAGGCTGACGCGCAACGGCGGCCCACCGAGCCGCACCAGCTCGTGATCGCCCTGCAGAAGCGGCACCATTCCCCACCCGAGTCCCAGTCGGACGGCGAGCGCGTAATCATGCGACGCCGGCACGTAGTGCCTGGGCACCCCCTGCTGCGCGACGCCCATGGCCCCCAGCCACTCGTGCTGAAGCGTGTCGCGACGGTCGAAGTCCACGAACGGCGCGACTGCGAGAGCCTCGGACGTGATGCCGCCTCCGAACCAACGCCGGGCGAACACAGGCGCCGCCATCGCGTGGTACTCCAGCACGCCGAGTGGTGAGACCGAGCATCCGGCCACGGGCTCCGCTTCACTGGTGACCGCGGCCATCACGGTGCCGGATTCGAGCAGACGGGCAGTGAAGTTCTGATCGTCCCGATGCAGGTCGAAATCGAGGTCGTGCGCTGCGGAGAGCCTCGCCAGCGGGCCGAGGAACCACGTCGCCATCGAGTCTGCATTGACGGCGAGAGGGATGCGGGTGCGCGGCGCATTCACATCGTCGAGCCCCAGTCCGGCGAGGGCGTCGTGTTCGAGCAGCGCGATCTGCCGTGCCAGACGCACGACCGACTCTCCGGCTTCCGTGAGGCGCGCCGGCTTGGTGCGCACCACGAGCACGCGCCCCAGCTGCTCTTCGAGGCTCTTCAGCCGCTGGCTCACGGCAGAGGGGGTCACTCCCAGCAGTCGGGATGCCGCGTCGAAGGTTCCTTCGTCAGCGACGGCGGCGAGGGTGGCAGCGAGTTCGGGATCGATCTTCACATTAGGAATGCTAATGGTCCGATAGAAATCCGAACTGGTGTTGATGTACATCTGATCCTAGTTTGGGATCATGCTTCCCGCGCTCTCGGGCCTCGGCCTCGGCCTCTCCCTGATCATCGCCATCGGCGCCCAGAACGTCTTCGTCCTTCGTCAGGGCATCCGCAGGGAGCACGTACTGCCCGTGGTCATCATCTGCGCGGTGTCGGACGCTCTGCTGATCGCTGCGGGTGTCGCCGGACTCGGATTCGTGATCTCCGCGGCTCCCTGGCTCGTCGTCGTCGCCCGCTGGGCGGGTGCGCTGTTCCTGCTGGCCTACGGGCTTCTGGCGGCTCGTCGTGCGTGGCGGGGCGGCGAGCAACTGCGGGTCGAGCCGGCGGACGGTGAGAGCTCGAATGCGCGATCGAGCGGCGGCACATCCACGGCGACTCGCACGGCGCTCGTCCCGGTGATCGCGACGGCGTTGGCGCTGACCTGGCTGAACCCCCATGTCTACCTCGACACTGTGCTCATGCTCGGGTCGATCGCGGCCACCCACGGAGAGGATCGCTGGCTGTTCGCTGCCGGCGCGATCACCGCCAGCATCCTGTGGTTCATCGCGCTGGGGTTCGGCGCCCGCTACCTCGGTCGCTGGCTGCGCACCGAACGTTCGTGGCGCATCGTCGACGCGCTCATCGCGGTCGTCATGATCACGTTGGCTATCAGCCTGGTGCTGCCGGTGCTCGGAACCTGAGGCGGCTCGAGGGATTCCTCCCGGCCTGCTCGGGAATCTCTTGCGGTCAGTCGCCGTCGAGCGGCCGCAGGATGCGGGTGAGGAACTTCTTCGTGCGCTCGTGCTGCGGAGCGCCGAAGATGTCGGCAGGCGCGCCCTCCTCCACGACGACGCCCGCATCCATGAACAGCACATGGTCTGCCGCCTCGCGGGCGAAGCTCAGCTCGTGCGTGACGACCACCATGCTCCACCCCTCGTCGGCGAGCTCCTTGATGACCAGCAGCACCTCACCCACGAGTTCGGGGTCGAGCGCGCTGGTCGGCTCATCGAAGAGCAGCAGGTCGGGGCGCAGCGCGAGTGCGCGAACGATGCCGACCCGCTGCTGCTGGCCGCCGGAGAGCTCGTGCGGACGCGCGTTCTCCTTGTCGGCGAGCCCGACCCTGGCGAGGAGCACTCGCGCCTCGGCGACCACCTCGGCCTTCGGCCTGCCCTGCACCCGCCACGGACCCTCGATCACGTTCTCGAGCACCGAGAGATGCGGGAAGAGATTGTGATGCTGGAACACCATCGCCGAGCGGTCGCGCAGTGCGAGCCGCTTCTGCGCGCGCGTCCGTTTCGGCAGCGCCGCCTCCGGAGCGAAATCGATGTCGGGCCCGCCCGCGACGACGATCGTGCCGGCATCCGGCGTCTCGAGGCCGTTGAGCGCCCGCAGGACGGTCGTCTTGCCCGACCCGCTCGGACCGATCAGCACGACGACCTCGCCACGGTGCAGCGTGAGGTCGATGCCTCGGAGCACCTCGTTGTCACCGAATCGCTTGTGCAGGCCGCGGGCCGTGAGCAGGGCGTCGGCGGTGGACGTGTGCGCGTGCGCGGGGTCAGTGAGCGACATTGCGATCGAGCCTCCTCTCGAGTGCGCTCTGGCCGAACGACAGCACGAGGCAGATCACCCAGTACACGAGCGCGGCAGCCAGATAGACGACCATGAACTCCAGGGTCGCCGCCGCGATCTGCTGCGCGACCTTGAAGAGCTCCGTCACGAGGATCAGCGAGGCGAGCGAAGTGTCCTTCACGAGCGAGATGAACGTGTTCGACAGCGGCGGCACCGAGACCCGCGCAGCCTGCGGCAGGATCACGCGCGTGAGCGTGCGCGTGCGATTCATGCCGACCGTGTACGCCGCCTCCCACTGCCCCTTCGGAACGGAGAGGATCGCTGCGCGCACCACCTCGGCTCCGTAGCCGCCGACGTTCAGCGACAGCGCGATGATCGCGCTGGTCCACGGGTCCAGCTTCAGCCCGATCGACCCGAGCCCGTAGAAGATCACGAACAGCTGCACGATCATCGGCGTGCCACGGATGACCGAGATGTAGAACCTGGCGATGCCCGACAACACAGGATTGACCGAGATCCGCATGAGTGCCGCGCCGACGGCGAGCACGAGACCCAGCGCGAACGAGATCAGCGCGAGCGGAACAGTCACCGTCACGCCCGCGAGGGCGATCGGGCCGAGCGAATCGAAGAACAGCTGCCAGGGATTCTCCATGGGCTACTGCGTCACGTCTTCGCCGAAGTACTTGTCGCTGATCTCGGCCAGGGTGCCGTCGGCACGCAGCTCGTCGAGTGCGCCGTCGATGGCCTCGACCAGGTCGGTCTTGTCCTTGGTGAACACGAACGCCTGCTCGCCGGCCTCATCGGTCTCGGCAGCGATCTTCAGGCCGGACGGACTGTTCGTCGTCTCGTAGTCGAGGAAGGTCAGCATGTCGTTGACGGTCGCGTCGACGCGGCCCTGGCGCAGCAGCTCGACGGCCTGCGCCCAGCCCTCGACGCCTTCGACCGTGGCACCGGACTCAGTGGCCAGCTCGTACCAGTTGCTGGTGAGCGACTGCGCCGTCGTCTTGCCCTCGAGGTCGTCGAACGATGAGATCGAGTCGTCGTCCTCGGCGACCACGATGACTCCCGGCGAGACAGTGTACGGAGCGCTGAACAGGTACTTCTCCTGGCGCTGCTCGTTGATGCTGACCTGATTCGCGATCACGTCGAAGCGGCCAGCGTCGAGCCCGGCGAAGATCGCGTCCCACTGGGTCTCCTGGAACTCGACCTCGAGGTCGAGCTTCTCGGCGACCGCCTCGATGATCTCGACGTCGAAGCCGGTCAGGTCGCCGGTTCCGCCGTCATCGTGGAAGCTGAACGGGCGGTACGTGCCCTCGGTGGCGACCGTCAGAACACCGTCGTTGACGAGGCCGAAGTCGGATCCGCCCTCGCTCGAGCTGCTCTCGGCAGGCGCGGTGCTCCCGCTGCAGGCGGTGAGTGCCGCTGCGGCGACGACCAATGCGGTGACGGCGATGAGGCGACGAGACATGTGACCCTCCAGGGGTGCGGTGAGGCGCGAGTGCTGTGGCGCGGAACTCATTCACAGTACGCGGCATCCGACCTGCATCCCAACATCCGATGACGCTCGATGTCGTTCAGGATGCAGAAAGGCCCCCGCGCGATGCGGGGGCCTTTCTGGAATCACACTCAGATGGAGTTGACGTCCAGCGGGATGCCGGGGCCGAACGTGGTCGACACGGCGCCCTTCTGGATGTAACGGCCCTTCGAGCTCGACGGCTTGAGGCGGACGATCTCCTCGAGCGCTGCGCCGATGTTCTCGTTGAGCTGGTCAGCCGAGAACGACGACTTGCCCACGACGAAGTGCACGTTGGCGTGCTTGTCGACGCGGAACTCGATCTTTCCGCCCTTGATCTCCTCGACGGCCTTGGCCGTGTTGGGGGTCACGGTGCCGGTCTTCGGGTTCGGCATGAGTCCACGCGGACCCAGGACCTTTCCGAGACGACCGACCTGGCCCATGAGCTCCGGGGTCGAGACGGCCGCGTCGAACGCGGTCCAGCCTGCGGCGACCTTCTCGATGAGCTCGGCGCCGCCGACCTCATCCGCACCTGCGGCGATCGCTGCCTCGGCCGCGGGGCCGGTGGCGAAGACGATGACGCGCGCGGTCTTTCCGGTGCCGTGGGGCAGGATGACGGTGCCGCGCACCATCTGGTCTGCCTTGCGGGGGTCGACTGCGAGCTTCAGCGCGACCTCGACGGTCGAGTCGAACTTCGACGAGCCGGTCTCCTTGGCGAGGGCGACTGCCTCGCTGGGAGTGTAGAAACGGTCTGCCTCGATCTTCTCGGCGGCAGCCTTGTAAGCCTTGGACTTCGTAGCCATGATTATTCTCCTCAGCCCTCGACCGTGATGCCCATGGAACGGGCGGTGCCGGCGATGATCTTCGAGGCAGCCTCGATGTCGTTCGCGTTCAGGTCGGCCTGCTTGGTCTCGGCGATCTGACGGACCTGGTCCTTGGTGATCTTCGCGACCTTGACCGTGTGAGGCGTCGACGAGCCCTTGGGCACGCCGGCGGCCTTCTTGATGAGCTCCGCGGCCGGCGGGGTCTTCAGGATGAACGTGAAGCTGCGGTCCTCGTAGACGGTGATCTCGACGGGGATGACGTTGCCGCGCTGCGACTCGGTCGCGGCGTTGTACGCCTTGCAGAACTCCATGATGTTGACGCCATGCTGACCGAGCGCGGGGCCGATCGGCGGCGCCGGGTTGGCTGCACCGGCGTTGATCTGAAGCTTGATCAGGCCGGTCACCTTCTTCTTCGGTGCCATATCCTCTTCCTTTCATCGAACGGGTGCGGCTGCATCCGCTCTCCCGCGAACCCGGCATCTCCGGGCTGCGGTCGTCTGCGCGCCCTTCGACCAGCTCAGGGACCCAGAGGGTTGTCACGCAAACCACACAAGTCTACCTGACGCGAGAGCACCCCGAGAACGCAAGAACGGCCGCCCCGAAGGGGACGGCCGTTCTCGAGCACTTCGACAGGCTCAGTGACCTGCGTGTCAGACCATCTTGGTGACCTGGTCGAACGACAGCTCGACCGGGGTCTCGCGCTCGAAGAGGGAGACGAGCACCGTGAGCTTGCCGCTCTCGGGCTTGATCTCGCTGATCGAACCGGGAAGACCCGCGAACGAGCCCTCCTTGATCGTGATGGTCTCGCCGACCTCGAAGTCGACCTCGGCCGGCAGCGGCCGAGCGACGGCGAGGCCGCCCTTCGACGCGATGTTCTTGGCGGTCGGGACGTCCTTGACCTCGACGAGCGACTTCAGCATGTTGAAGGCCTCTTCGAAGCGCAGCGGCGTCGGGTTGTGGGCGTTGCCCACGAAGCCGGTGACGCCGGGAGTGTGGCGCACGACCGACCAGGTGTCTTCCGTGAGCTCCATGCGCACGAGCACGTAGCCCGGGATGCGCACGCGGGTGACCATCTTGCGCTGGCCGTTCTTGATCTCGACCACGTCTTCCATCGGGACCTCGATCTGGTAGATCTCGTCCTCGACCTCGAGCGTCGACTTGCGCTGCTCGATGTTGGCCTTGACCTTGCGCTCGAACCCGGCGTACGAGTGGATGACGTACCACTTGCCCGGGAGCATCCGCAGGTCCATGCGGAACGCCTCGTACGGGTCTTCCTCAGCGTCGTCGTCCGACTCGGCGTCGGCCTCGGCGTCTTCGTCGCCGTTGACGTCGGGCCCGTCGTACGGGGTGACCTCGTCGGCCTCAGCGGCTTCGAGCTCAGCGGTCTCTTCCGCCACGGATTCGTTGAGGACCTCAGCGGCAGCCTCAGTCTCAGCCGCTTCGTCCAGGTTGAGAGCGTCGTTCACGATCGCGTCCGCCTCCGGGTCGTTGATGTCGATGTCGGTGTCGTCCTGCGCATCTGCGTCGTCGTCTCCGTCGACGTTCTCGATGTGGATGGCGACATGTTCGGCCGAGGTGACCGACTGCTCTTCCGCAGCGAGCACGTTGCCCTCCTGGGCCTCGTCCTCTTCGCTGGACTGCTCGGCAGCCGTCGCCCAGTCGGCGTCGTCGGAATATCGTTCAGACACGTTGTTTCTTTCCAATCACTGCGGCCGGGGCCGCGAGGCATCAGGCGTCCGGGACTCCGAAGACGATGTGCGTCACCCAGGCGAACAGGGTGTCCAGTCCGTAGACGATGCCCATGACGATGAGAACGAAGACGAGCACCACTGCGGTGAACTTGACCAGCTCTTTGCGGGTCGGGGTGACGACCTTGCGCAGCTCGGCGATGACCTGACGGAAGAACAGGGCGATGCCTGCGAAGAAGCCCGCGATGCCACGCTTCTTCTCGCGGGTGGCGCCGGCCGCGACGACCTCGCCGCGCGGTTCGTCCTGATCCATCCTGAATGTACCTTTCGTGTGTCAGCGTGTGCTGACGCGCAGGGCGGACAGGAATCGAACCTGCAACCTGCGGTTTTGGAGACCGCTGCTCTGCCAATTGAGCTACCGCCCTAGAGACCGGGAGGTCTCGGGGTGTCATCTTCATCCTGCCACCGCTGCCGGACCGGAAGGACCGGGCACGGCGAAAGAATGCAGACAACAACTGCTGGTCAAGCATACGGCATCCGCCGGTCGGTGCCGAACCGGGCCCGCTCTCATCGTTGTTGTTAGGCTCGGCGGGCGGACGAAACGGGAGGGGGCGCAGTGAGCGCAGACGTGCAGCAGTTCCAGGTGGACCTGCGCGGTGTCGTCGACCTCTTGAGCCGCCACATCTACTCGAGCCCGCGGGTGTATCTGCGTGAACTGCTGCAGAACGCGCGCGACGCCATCACGGCACGGCGCGAGGTCGACGGTGAGGGTGGGAGGATCCGCATCACCGCGCTGACGGACGGCTCCGGCGAGTTCGTGCTGCGAGACGACGGGGTGGGCCTGAACGCCGCCGAAGTGGGCGATCTGCTCGCCACGGTCGGGCGCAGCTCGAAGCGCGACATCTTCGACCTTCCTCGCAGCGACTACCTGGGTCAGTTCGGCATCGGCCTGCTCAGCTGCTTCATGGTCGCCGATTCGATCGTGATCCGCTCACGCAGCGCACGGGGCGGTTCGGCCGTCGAGTGGACGGGCAGCGCCGACGGCACCTTCCGCGTCGTCGAGATCGACGACGACCTGCCCATCGGCACGAGCGTGCATCTGACACCCCGATTCGACGCCGACGAGCTGCTGCGCCCCGCGGCCGTGCGCGAACTGGCCACCGCCTTCGCCGAGTTCCTGCCTGTGCGGGTGACGCTCGAGTCCTCGAACGGCGACATCGACATCACGAGGCGCGCGCCCTTCCTCGACGCGGTCGACGACATCGACGGAGCTGTGCAGTACGGACGCGACCTGCTCGGTGCCACGCCGCTCGACGCGATCGAGCTCAGCGAACCGGCCACGGGCACCAGAGGCCTCGCCTACGTGCTCCCCTACGCTCCCCCGCCGGGTGCTCGTCAGGCCACCCGCATGTACCTCGGCAGGATGCTCCTGGGCGAGCGGGTCGACGACGTGCTGCCCGAGTGGGCGTTCTTCGTGCGCGCGGTCGTCGATTCGACGGGCCTCGCTCCGACGGCGAGTCGCGAGTCGCTCGTCGACGACGCGGCACTCGAGCGCGTGCGCGAGCAGCTGGGCGCCGGAATCCGTCGCTGGGTGCTCGAGCTCGGGTTGCGTGAGCCGCACAGACTGGCCCAGTTCGTGGCCATCCACGAGGTCGGACTGAAGTCCCTCGTGCGCCACGACGACGAGCTGGCGAGGTTCATCACCCGCTGGCTGACGCTCGAGACGACGCACGGCACGATCCGCATCGGAGATCTCGTCGAGCGGTACCCGCACGTGCGCTTCGCGCAGTCGGTCGACGAGTTCCGCCAGGTCGCAGGGATCTCGCCCGGATCAGAGGTGCTGGTCAACGGCGGCTACCTGTACGACGCGGACCTCGTGCGGATGCTGCCGGAGCTGTACCCTCACGTCACGATCGAGCTCGTCGACGTCGCCGGCGAACTCGATCGCCTCGACCCTCCGCCCCTCGACGACCGTGATGCAGCGATGGCCCTGGAGGAAAGAGCGGGCGGCGTGCTGACGGCATCCGGATGCTCCGTCACGGTGCGCTCGATCGACCAGCCGGAGCTCGCAGCGCTCTACGTCGCCGACCCCGAGGTGCTGCGCCGGATCGACCGAGGTCGCACGAAGGGCATCACCGGATCCCTGTGGGGCGGTGTGCTCGACCGCATCGACTCGACCGTCTCGGCATCCCGCGACGACGATCTGAGCGCTCGCCTGTGTCTGAACTGGTCGAACCGCGTCGTGCGGGCGCTGGTGCGGGTGCACGACGACGCGGTGTTCGCACGCACCGTGCAGCTGCTCTACATCCAGGCGTTGCTGGCCGGTCACCACCCGCTCTCCGACTCCGATCGTGCGCTCATGACGACCGCGCTCTCGGACCTCGTCTCGCTCTCGGCCGGCATCGAAGAGGACTCGATCCCCTTCGGCGACGCCGTCTGAGCACAGCTCTGCCGTCCACTCCGTTCGAAGGATCCCCATGACACCTCCCAAGAAGCGCTTCACGCAGCTCATCGAGGAGATCGATCGCACGCCGTGGGGGCCGGCGGAGCAGGCGCTGGTGGCCGATGCCGTCTCACTCGCCGTCGAGCTCGGCGACGAGCGGCTCGAGTACGAGGCGCGGATGCGGCAGACCGCGTCGGCGAACATGAACGGCGCGACCGACGTGATGCTGAACTCCTTCGCGTGGTGCCTCGCCAGGCACGACGCCGACCCACAGCGGTTCCCCGCCGACCTCGAGTACGGCGGCGCCGATCTGATGTGGCAGTTCAAGTGGATGGCGTCGTCTCTGCGTTCGTCTCCCGCCTTCTCGGTCGAGCAGATCGCGGCGGTGCTCGACGACATGGAGACGCACTACCGCGCTGCCGGGCTCGGCATGAGCGGAGTGCTCACCGCGCGATTCGAAGACGCGTGGGATGCCGGGCGCATCGATGATGCCGAGGCGCTGCGCGTGCAGCTGGAGACCACGCCCCGCGATGACCACAGCCACTGCGACGCGTGCGGGCGCAGCCAGTTCGCCGGGTTCTTCGCAGACACCGATCGAGACGCCGAGGCCATCCGGCTCGTCGAGGAGATGCTCGAGGGCGGATTCTCATGCGGCGAGGAGCCGGAGCACGCACTGTCGCGCGTGCTCGTGCCCTATCTGCGCGCCGGGCGCCTCGACGAGGCGAGGAGCGCGCATCTGCGCAGCTACCGTCTCGCGAAGGACAACCCCGACAACCTGCGGATCGTGGCCAACAACATCGTGTTCTCCGCCCTCACGGACAACGAGGCCAGGGCGCTCGCGCAGGTCGAGCGCCACATCCCGTGGCTCGCGCACGACGGGCTGAACGTCGACGCGCACTTCGCGGCGCTGGCCGCGTTCGCGTTCGCCCTCGACCGCGTCACCGCAGCGGGCCACGGTGACGCCCCGGTGCGCGGTGCCGACTCCCCCGCGCTCACCGCGTTCTTCGGCGAGCACGACGGAGCGTGGGGCGCAGCCGAGCTCGCCGCCGCCGCATGGGTCGCTGCCGAGCGCATCGGCTCCGAGTTCGATCGACGCGACGACACCGAGGGCCATGCACGCAGCCTCGCCCGCATGCGCTCTCTCGCGGACGAGCACTACGACGTGCCGATCAGGTCGGATGCGTTCGTCACCACTCCGGATTCGGCCACCCCCGGCGATGCGAACGCCTGGTTCGATCGGGTCATGGATCTCGCCCAGTTCGGTGCTGAGCACGAGACGCTGCGGGCTCTGCCGCATGCCCTGGGGATCGAGGACCCCTCGAAGCTCGCTCAGCTCATGTCGATGCGCCTCGGCATCCTCATCGCCCTCGACCGCGCCGACGAGGCCGCCGAGCTGCTGCCCGCACGGATCGATGCCCTGCGCGCCGCCGGGCTCGACGCACAGGCCGATCTCGAGCAGCGCCTGGGTCTCGCGACCTTCGGGCTGAACACCGCCGATGCCGCTGCGGCACTCGAGGACGAGCTCGCGGACGCGGCATCCCTCCCGGCCTGGTCCCGGGGAGATGTGGCGATCAGCCGGGCATCGCTGCACATGCAGGCCGACGAACCGGATGCGGCGCTCGACATGGCGGAGATCGCTGCTCGAGCATTCGCCGACGCCGACGATGTGCCTCTCTCGAACACGACGACGCTCGTCGCCGTCGCGGCGGTGCTGCAGAAGGGTGACGTCGAGGCGGCATCCGCTCTGCTCGATCGCTTCCTGGCTCAGGACGATCTCAGCGTCGGACACCGCGCACAGGCACTGCAGACGCGTGCCAGGGTGCGCGGCGGCAGCGAGGACTACGCGGAGGGCGCGGCGGATGCCGACGAGGCGTCGCGTCTCCTGGTCGGACTGGGTGCGACCACCGCGCTGGCGACGGCGCACCTGCTCGCCGGAGCGCTCTGGGAGGACGCCGGAGACCCCGAGAAGGCCGTCGCCCGCTACCGCGTCACCTCACGTCTCGTCGCCCAGGAGGGCGGCGATCAGGCCGGGGCTGATTTCCGTCTCGCGCGGGCGATGCTCGCCGCGGGCGATGCCGAAGTGGCCGCCGAGCTCCTCGGTCAGGTCCTCGAGCGTGAGGAGAAGGCCGAGGTGCCTGCCGCGTCTCGGGCGATGACGGCATCGCTGCTCGCTCGCGCCCTCGGCTCGGCCGGCGAGTTCGGTCAGGCGGTCGGCGCGTTCGGCTATGCGGCCGATCTCTTCGGCGAGGCGGAAGAGCACGCCGATCAGGCCATGGCACTGACCGAGCGCGCGAAGATCCTCGCCCGATTCGACGGGCACGACGAGGCGATCGAGTCGCTCGAATCAGCATCCGTGATCGTGCGCCGGGCACCCGAGGCGGTCGGCGCACTCGCCGACGTGCTGCACAACCTCGGCCAGGCCTACAGTGCGAAGCAGGACGACCGTGCCTTCGCACTGTTCGATGAGGTCGCGGCGCTGGCTCGGGAACACGACGCGGAGTGGCTGCTGGCCGACGTCACCGACTCGCGGGGTCGGGCGCTCGCTCAGTTCGGGCGCATCGATGAGGCCGTCGCCGCAGCACTGACCGCAGCCGACGGATTCGCCGTGATCGGGGATGCGGGGTCGGCCGGAGGATCAGAGCTGTTCGCCGCCCGCCTGCTCGCCGGCGACGACCGCGCCGCTGACGCCGTGCCGATCTACCGCAGCGCTCTCGAGCACGCCGCGGACCATGCGCCACTGCGTCAGGTGTCGGCGCTCGAGCTCGGCAACGTGCTCGAGTCGCTCGGCCGCCAGCTCGAGGCTGCCGAGGTGCGCGCGCTCATCGAGAGCTAGGTGCGGGTTCGGGCCCGGGTCCGACTTCCGGGCAGCACCTCGTCGGGAGGAGATCTCCCCTTGGCGAGGAGAGATCGGGCGGATTGCTCCTCCCCAGGAGGTGTTCTCCTCCCCAAGGGGTGCGCGGCTCAGAGGAACTGGCGCCAGTTCGCTCGCGCGAGATCGAGCAGTTCGTCTCCCTTGCCCGACATCACCGTGCGGATCGCATAGAGCGCGAAGCCCTTGACCTGCGCGGCCTCGATCGCCGGCGGCATCGACAGCTCCTGCCGTTCGGTGACGACATCGAGCAGCGCGGGGCCGTCGTGCGCGAGCACCTCGCGCACGGCATCCGGCAGATCCTCGCTGTTCTCGACCCGGCGGGCGAAGATGCCCATGGCCTCGGCGATCGCGGCGAAACTCGGGTTGTCGAGCGCGGTGCCGTAGGTCACGAAGCCGGCTGCCTTCATCTCGAGCTCGACGAAGTTCAGAGACGAATTGTTCACGACGATCGTCTTCACAGGGAGCTTGTTCTGCGTGAGAGTGAGCAACTCACCCAGCATCATCGCCAGTCCGCCGTCGCCGGCGAGGGCGATCACCTGCCGGTCAGGATGCGAGACCTGCGCGCCGATGCCGTGCAGCAGCGCGTTGGCCATCGACCCGTGCGTGAAAGAGCCGATCAGTCGTCGGTTCTCGGTCATCGACAGATAACGGGCGGCCCACACGGTCGGCGAACCCACGTCGGCGGTGAATACCGCGTCATCCGCTGCCTGCTCATCGAGCAGTCGCGCGAGGTACTGCGGGTGGATGGGCCGACCGGCCTTCGTGGGCGTCGCGAGGTCGTCGAGCTTCGCCCTCGTCTTGCGGTAGTGCGCGGTCGAGTCGTCGAGGTGATCGCGATCGCTCTTCTCCGCGAGGCGCGGGAGCAGCGCTTCGGCGGTCGCACGGACATCGCCGACCAGACCGAGATCGAGCGGATGCCGCTTGCCGAGCTGCGAGCCGCGGATGTCGACCTGGATCGTCGTGGCGTGCTCCGGGTAGAACTGCTCGTAGGGGAAGTCGCTTCCCAGCACCAACAGCGTGTCGGCCGCCTCCATCGCCCGATAGCCGGAGGCGAAGCCGAGCAGGCCCGTCATGCCGACATCGAACGGATTGTCGTACTCGATGAACTCCTTGCCCCGGAGGGCGTGCACGATCGGCGCACCGAGCCGGTCGGCGAGTGCGATGACCTCATCGTGGGCGCCCTCGACGCCTGCGCCGGCGAGGATCGTGGTCTTCTTCGAGGCGTTGAGCAGTGTTGCGGCCCTGGCGAGCTCGTCGCCGCTCGGCACGATCACCGGGTGCGACCGCTCGATGACCACAGCTCGGTCGTCGGCGATCTCCGCCAGGGCGACGTCACCGGGGATCACGAGCACCGCGACCCCGCGCTGCTCGATCGCGGCGCGCATCGCGATCTCGAGCAGACGGGGCATCTGCTTCGGGTCTGCGACGTACTCGACGTAGACGCTGCACTCGCGGAAGAGCTCCTGCGGGTGCGTCTCCTGGAAGTACCCGGTGCCGATCTCGGTCGTGGGGATGTGCGCCGCGATCGCGAGCACCGGCACACGCGAGCGGTTGGCGTCGTAGAGGCCGTTGATCAGGTGCAGGTTGCCCGGCCCGCACGAGCCGGCGACGACGGCGAGGTCACCCGTGAGCGCAGCATCCGCCGCCGCCGCGAAGGCCGCCGACTCCTCATGACGCACGTGCACCCATCGGATGCCGCCGTCCTTGCGGAGGGCGTCGGTGAACCCGTTGAGGGAGTCACCCGGAAGGCCGTAGACACGGTCGATCCCGTTGGCGCGGAGGGTCTTGACGATGTTCGCTGCGACGGTTGCCATGCTTCCAACCTACGCCCGGGGGCCGGTGCGGGCTCCGGCATCCGTCGGACCTCAGCTCGACATCCGTTGCTCACGTCCGGCTGCAGGACTCAGGCACGTCTGCAGGGTCTTGAAGCGATTTCTATCCTGCGGACGTGCCTCGGTCCTGCAGACGGTTGCGGGAGCCGACACGAGAGGGCGGCGGGTGCGACGAAGGGGCGGATGCTGCAGCATCCGCCCCTTCGCACAGACGCTCAGCCGATGCGGATGAGCTTCTTGTTCACGAACTCGTCTGCGGCGAGGTGTCCGAGCTCACGCGAGGTGCCGCTGCGCTTGATGCCGCCGAACGGCAGCTCGGGGCTGTCGGCCAGCACGAGGTTGACGTAGACCATGCCCGCCTCGATGTTGTCAGCGACCCGCTCGGCCTGCTCCTCGTCGGTGGTGAAGACGTACGAGCCGAGCCCGAAGGTCGTGTCGTTCGCGAGGGCGACGGCGGCGTCCTCGTCGGAGACCCGGTAGACGACCGCCGCGGGGCCGAAGAGCTCCTCGTGGTAGACGTTCATCTCGGGCGTCACGTCGGCCAGCACGGTCGGCGCGAAGAACGCACCGTCGCGCGTGCCGCCGGTCAGCAGCGTCGCGCCCTGCTCGACGGCCTGGTCGATCTGCTTCTGCAGGTTCTCGGCCGCCGTCTCGGAAGACACAGGGCCGAGCACGGTGTCATCGAGTGTCGGGTCGGTCGCTGTCACCGCAGCCATCGCCGCGGTGAACTTCTCGACGAACTCGTCGTACAGCCCGTCGACGATGATGAAGCGCTTCGCTCCGTTGCACGCCTGGCCGTTGTTGTCGAGGCGCGCGTCGACACCGGCCTGCACCGTGGCGTCGAGGTCATCGGTCGACAGCACGATGAACGGGTCTGAACCGCCCAGCTCGAGCGCGACCTTCTTGAGGTTGCGTCCGGCGATCTCGGCGACCGCGGCGCCTGCACGCTCCGAGCCCGTGAGCGAGACGCCCTGCACGCGCGGGTCGGCGATCATGTCGGCGATCTGGTCATTCGTCGCGAGGACGTTCTGGTAGGCGCCCTTCGGGAATCCGGCGTCGTGGTAGATCGCCTCGATCGCCGTCGACGACTCGGGGCACTGCGGCGCCGGCTTGAGCAGGATGGTGTTCCCGACGATCAGGTTCGGGGCCGCGAAGCGCACGATCTGGTACGCCGGGAAGTTCCACGGCATGATGCCGACGAGCGGTCCGAGCGACGAGCGGCGTACGATCGCCGAGCCCTCGCCGAGGATGGCGATCGGCTGGTCGGCCATGATCGCCTCGGCCTGGTCTGCGTAGTACTCGGCGATGTCGGCGGCGAAGTCGACCTCTCCGAGCGCGGCCTCGCGCGGCTTGCCCATCTCGCGCACGAACACGTCGGCGAGCTCCTCACGGCGTTCGCGGTGCAGCTCTGCCGCACGGCGCAGCAGCGCTGCGCGCTCCGCGACGGTCGAGGACCGCGACCACTCGCGGTGCGCCTCGTCGGCAGCCGCTACGGCCTCTTCGATCTGCGCATCCGTGAACGTGTCGAAGGACGCCAGCGTCTCTCCGGTGGCGGGGTTGATGACGGCGTAATCGGTCATGTCGTGTCCTCTCATGTTGTTGGTCTGGGCGCTTCGACAGGCTCAGGGACCCAGACCGGAGGTGTTGGTCAGGAGATCGGGATCAGCGTGTACTTGGTGGACAGGTACTCGTGGATGCCCTCGAGACCGCCCTCGCGGCCGACGCCGGACTGCTTGACGCCGCCGAAGGGTGCCGCCGCGTTCGACACGACGCCCACGTTGAGACCCATCATGCCGGTCTCGAGCTTGTCGATCATCCGCTGGCCACGCTGCAGGTTCTCGGTGAACACGTACGAGACGAGACCGTACTCGGTGTCGTTCGCGAGACGCACGGCGTCGTCCTCGGTCTCGAAGGTCGCGATCGCGAGCACCGGACCGAAGATCTCCTCTCGGAGGATCGCCGAGCCCGCGACCACGTCGGTGAGCACGGTCGGCTCATAGAAGGTGCCGGTGCCCTCGAGCGCCTTGCCGCCGGCGAGCAGCGTGGCACCTCGTTCGACGGCGTCATCGACGAGCTCGCCGGCCTTCGCCACAGCGCCCTCATCGATGAGCGGTCCGATCGAGACGCCGTCTTCGGTGCCGCGGCCGATCTTCATCGACTTCACGCGCTCGGTGACCTTGCGGGCGAACTCCTCAGCGACGTCCTGGTGCACGATGAAGCGGTTGGCCGCGGTGCACGCCTGGCCGATGTTGCGGAACTTCGCCGCCAGAGCGCCGTCGACCGCCTTGTCGAGGTCGGCATCGTCGAACACGACGAACGGTGCGTTGCCGCCGAGCTCCATCGAGACCCGCAGCACGCCCTCGGCGGCCTGCGCGATGAGCTTGCGGCCCACCTCGGTCGACCCGGTGAACGACAGCTTGCGCAGACGAGGATCGGCGATGATCGGCGCGGACAGCGCCGACGACTTCGAGGTCTGCACGACGTTGACGACGCCGGCAGGCAGGCCCGCCTTCTCGAGCAGGGACGTGAAGAACATCGTCGTCAGCGGCGTGAGTGCCGGGGGCTTGATGACGACCGTGCAGCCGGCGGCGAGAGCCGGAGCGATCTTGCGCGTCGCCATCGCGAAGGGGAAGTTCCACGGAGTGACGAAGAACGACGGGCCGACGGGACGCTGCGAGACGACCATGTGGCCGGTGCCCTCGGGATTGATGCCGTAGCGACCGCTGATGCGCACCGCCTCCTCGCTGAACCAGCGCAGGAACTCACCGCCGTAGGCGACCTCTCCGCGGGCCTCGGCGAGAGGCTTGCCCATCTCGAGCGTCATCAGCAGCGCGAGGTCCTCCTTGTGCTCCTGCACGAGGTCGAAGGCGCGGCGCAGGATCTCGCTCCGGGTGCGCGGTGCCGTGGCCGCCCATTCGTCCTGGGCGGCGACGGCAGCATCCAATGCACGGATGCCGTCGCCAGGCGTCGCGTCGGCGATCGTGCGGATGACCGCGCCGGTCGCCGGGTCCTGCACGTCGAACGTGCCGCCGGTCTCGCCGTCGATCCACTCTCCCCCGATGAAGAGGCCGGTGGGGATGCTGTCGAGCAGCGCCTGCTCAGTCTGAGTGCTCATGAATCTCTTTCTGTGGGGAGGGGGGAATCCGGATTCGGCGGAGAGCGGTCAGCGTCTGCGGATGCTCGCGGGGGCATCCATCCCGAGCGTCTCGCCGCGGAAGAAGGCCGGGCGCTTGATGCGCTGCCAGATCATCACCGCGATGCCGACCACGATGATGAGCATCCCGAGGATGAAGACGATGCCGACGCCGCCGATCTGCGACCCGGAGCCGTAGGCCGGGTCCATGGAGTCGATCAGCGTGGTGAAGAACAGGATGCCGAGGATGATCCCGCCGATGAGCGGGAACAGGAACGTGAAGAACAGGTTCCTCGTCGAGTCGAACCACTGCTTGCGGAAGTACCAGACGCAGGCGAACGCCGTGATGCCGTAGTAGAAGCAGATCATCATGCCGAGCGTCAGGATGGTGTCCCAGAGCGTGTCCTCGCTGACCACTCGCATCACGGCGTAGAACGCCGAGGCGACGATGGCCGACACGATGGTCGCGTACCCCGGCGTGAAGAACCGCGGGCTGACCTTGGCGAAGGGCTTCGGCAGCGCACCGTAGTGCCCCATCGCCAGCAGCGTGCGTGCCGGCCCCACGAACGTCGACTGCAGCGACGAGGCGGAGCTGGTGAGCACCGCGAGCGAGACGAGGAACGCGAGCGGGCCGAGGATCGGACCGGAGAGGTGGAAGAACACGTTCTCCTGGATGTCTCCGTTGCCGAGACCGAGCTCCCCGTCACCGACTCCCGCGAACATGATCATCGCGACGGCGAGCAGCAGGTACAGCGAGACGATGGTGAGAACCGTGGCGGTCGCGGCGCGACCGGGTGTCTTCTCGGGATCCTTGGTCTCCTCGTTCATCGTGAGGGTGACATCCCAGCCCCAGAAGATGAAGATCGAGAGCGACAGACCGGCGGCGACGGCGCTGAACGACGTGATCGCGAACGGGTTGAACCAGTTCAGGTCGAACGGCTGGTAGTCGAAGCCGTTGCCGTTGACCGCCTGCACGATCGCCGCGCCGGCAAAGAAGACCAGCACGAGGATCTGGAAGCTGACCAGCCAGTACTGCAGCTTCTGCGTGGTCTGCATGTCGCGGTATGAGATCCACGTGGCACCGAGCATGAACAGCAGGCACACGCCGATGTTGACCCAGGTGTTCGACGCGATCGCGGCGATGTCCGCGTTGCCGGTGATCTGCGAGATCAGCAAGAAGAGGAAGTCCACCGCCACGCCCGCGAGGTTGGAGAGCACCAGGATGGTCGCGACCACCAGGCCCCACCCGGCCATCCAGCCGATCCAGGGGCCGAACGCCCGCGTCGCCCAGGTGAACGAGGTGCCCGAGTCGGGCATCCGGTTGTTGAGCTCGCGATAGCCGAAGGCCACCAGGAGCATCGGGATGAACCCGACGAGAATGATGGCGGGGATCTGCGCGCCGACCTCCGACGCCGTGGGCCCGATGGCCGCCGTGAACGTGTATGCCGGGGCGATACACGAGATGCCGATCACCACGGCACCGATGAGGCCCACGGTTCCCGCGCTCAGCCCCTTCGTGGAGATTCCTGTCGTGACTCCTGATTCGGGCTTCGTCGCCCGGTTCGAGCTGCTCATCAGCGGACTCCTGCTTCGGCGCGGGTGCGCGGGACGACGATCATGGGTACGGGCAGTTCGTGCAGCATCTTTGCTGCGGTCGAGCCCAGGAACAGGCGGCGCGGCTGCGCCAGACGGCTGGAACCGACGAGGACGACCTCACCGGGCAGCCAGGTGAGGTTCGCGACGGCGTCTTCGACCGTGTCGCCGGGGGCCTCTTCGGCCTCGGCCTTCAGCTCTTCCGGCAGCAGCCCCTTGGCCACCTCGAGCACTTCGCTCGCGTGCTCTTCGCCGACCACGCGGATCGCGCCGGTGTCGAGACCGGGCGGCACGTCGAACGGCACGAGCGAGACCAGTCGCAGACCGACGCGGGACTCGCTCGCGATCGCGGCGGCCTCGTCGAGGAGATTGTCGGCGCCGGCGCGGTTGCCGACCGCCGCAGTCACCCTCGGAAGCACATGGTCGTCCCGCTCCGCCGTGCCGGCCGGGGCGAGCGCGACGGGGATGGTCGACGAGTGCAGCAGCTCAGAAGCGACGCTGCCGAGGCGATGACGGCCGAAGATGCTGCCGCCTGCGGTGCCGATGACGATCAGGCGCGCATCGAATTCCTCACCGGCGGCGATGAGCCCCTCGGCGAACGACTCCGCGAAGCGCACGTGCCCCGTGCGGGTGAGCTCCTGAGGCATTCGCACGACAGCATCCTCGAGCCACTCCTTCGCCTGTCGCCGGATGTGCTCCTCGTAGGCGCGCTCCGGGGGGACGGCCGCGCTGCGAGTGCCCTCCGAGGGCAGCACGATCACGAGGTGCAGGACCGCACCGAGGCTGCGGGCGAGCCGCGCGCCGAGCGCAGCGGCATCCGCTCCCGCATCCGTCGCCGTGTAGCCGACGACGATCGCGCCGCTCATCGGCCGACCTCGGCGGTGTCGCCCGCGGCGCGCGTGGCTTCGACGATGTTCGAGGCGACGAGGTGTCCCATGCGGATCGCGCCGTCGACGTGCTGGTAGCCGGCTCCTGCCATGTCGCTGCACGCGAAGTGGATGGGTCCGACGGCCGAACGCAGGTCCGCGCCGTAGCGGTGCAGTCCGCCCATGTCGAAGCTCGCCGCGTACGCGCCGCGAGTCCACTCCTCGGTGCCCCAGTCGCTCTCGTAGTACACGACGGGGTTCTTCGCCTCGTCGCCGTAGTAGTGCGAGAGGGACTCGAGGATGCGCTCCTTGCGCTCCTCGGCCGACAGTGTGAACAGGTCGTCGGCATTCTGGTCGCTCACGAAGCCGACCAGGGTGCCGCGCGCGTCGCCGTGGTTGGTGTTGTCGTACGCCTCGTGCGAGAGCTCATAGGGGCTGAACGCGGTGCCGCTGAGACCCTGCTCGCGCCAGAACGGACGGTCGTAGACGGCGTGCACCTTGATCACGAAGCCCATCGAGATGTGCTGGTGCATCTGGTGCTGACGACGCGGCAGCGGCGGCGTCAAGGCGATGCGGCTGTAGAGCACCGGAGCGTGCGCGAGGATCGCGAAGCGGGCGCGCACGGTCGTGGGGGGGGGGGGGGGGGCGCGCCCCCCCCCCCCCCCCCCCCCCCCCCCCCGGGGGGCCCCCCCCCCGCCCCCCCCCCCCGGGGGGGGGGCCCCCCCGGGGCGCGCCGGGCGGGCGCGCC
>NZ_JBIUWV010000002.1:0-271257 GCF_044743635.1 Microbacterium sp. NPDC087589 | reverse complement strand
TGTGGTGGGGGGGGGGGTGGGGGGGGGGGGGGGGGGGGGGCGGGGGGGGGGGGCGGCCGGGGGGGCCGCGGCGGGGGGGGGGGGGGGGGGGGGGGGGGGGGGGGGGGGGGGGGGGGGGGGGGCGGGGGGGGGGCGCCCCCCCCCCCGACGGGACCCCCGCGCCTTCCGAGGGGCTCCACTCGAGCGAGCGCACCGGCTGGTTCAGCAGCACGTCGTCTCCGAGGCGCTCGGCGAGCAGCAGCGGCACCTTCTGCAGGCCGCCGACGACGCGCTCGTCGAGGATGAAGTCGGCGTCGACGAGGTTCGAGTACGAACCGGCGGATGCCGCCATCAGCAGCGACTGCAGCAGTGAGAACGAGTGCGTGGGCTTGGTGAGCATCGCCGACCCGGTGGCGAAGGCGAGGTTGCGCACGGCCTCGTCGTCATCGGTCTGCGCGCGCAGCCAGGCGTCCCACGTGACCGAGTCCCACTCTTCTGCCTTGGCGTGCGCCCAGGGGCGATCGGGGTCGATCTCGGCGACCATGGCGTCGAGGCGCTCGGTGATCTCGGCGATGACGGCCTCGGTCTCGGCAGACACCGGGAACATCTCGCCCGTGAAGCGGTGCGTCTGTCCGTCGGGCCCGACGTACACGCTGTCGCCTTCGCGATAGCGGCTGTAGGTCTCGAGCCCCAGCTCCTCGATCGTGTCCTTCAGCGCATCCTGATCCGGCGAGACCCACTGGCCGCCGATCTCGAGCATGGCGCCGTCGATGACGTCGGTCCACAGGCGGCCGCCGACGCGGTCACGTGCTTCGAGGACGGCGACCGACAGTCCGGCCTTGCGCAGGTCGTTCGCGGCCGTGAGCCCTGCGGCTCCGGCTCCGACGATCAGCACGTCGCGAGTGATCTCAGCCATCTGCTTCTCCTTCGTTGGAAATGTGTGTGCCGGCCGCGACTCGAAATCCCCCGATCCTCGTCGCGGCCGGACGTGTGGTGGCGGACGCGGCGAGCCGCGACCGCTGGTGTGTCAGCCCGCGTTCACCGCGAGCGCGTCCGCGACGACGTCGAGGCCCTCGTTCAGCAGATCGTCGCCGATCGAGAGCGGCGGCAGGAAGCGGATGACGTTGCCGTAGGTGCCGCAGGTGAGCACGATGACGCCCTGCGCGACGCAGGCCTTGGCCACGGCAGCGGTGAGCGCGGCATCCGGCGCGTTGGTCTCGGGGTCCACGAACTCGGCGGCGATCATCGCGCCGTGACCGCGGATGTCGCCGATGCGGGCATCCTTCTGCTGCATGGCTCCGAGGCGCGTCATGAGGATCTCGCCGATCTCGCGGGCACGCTCGATCACACCGTCGTTCTCGAAGACGTCGATCGCCGCGAGCGCCGCTGCACAGGCGATCGGGTTGCCGCCGTAGGTGCCGCCGAGACCGCCCGTGTGCGAGGCGTCCATGATCTCGGAGCGGCCGGTGACGGCGGCGAGAGGCAGACCACCCGCGATGCCCTTGGCGGTCGTGATGAGGTCGGGCTCGATGCCGAAGATCTCGCTGGCGAACATGTGGCCGGTGCGGGCGAAGCCGGTCTGCACCTCGTCGGCGATGAAGACGACGCCGTTGGCGCGGCACCAGTCGGCGATCGCCGGCAGGAAGCCCTCGGCCGGGACGATGAAGCCGCCCTCACCCTGGATGGGCTCGATGATGACCGCGGCGAGGTTGTCGGCGCCGATCTGCTTCTCGAGCTGCAGGATGACGCGGGCCGCGGCCTCGCCGCCCTCGAGTCCGTCGCGGAACGGGTATGACATCGGTGCGCGGTAGACCTCGGGGGCGAACGGTCCGAAGCCGCTCTTGTAGGGCATCGACTTGGCGGTCAGCGCCATGGTCAGGTTGGTGCGGCCGTGATAGCCGTGATCGAAGGCGACGACCGCCTGGCGGCCGGTGTGCTTGCGGGCGATCTTGATCGCGTTCTCGACGGCCTCTGCTCCGGAGTTGAACAGGGCGCTCTTCTTGGCGAAGTCGCCGGGGGTGAGACGGTTCAGCGCCTCTGCCACCTCGATGTACGACTCGTACGGCGAGACCATGAAGCAGGTGTGGGTGAACTGGGCGGCCTGGGCGGCCACTGCTGCGGCGATCTTGGGGTGCGCGTTGCCGACTGTCGTCACGGCGATGCCCGAGCCGAGGTCGATCAGCGAGTTGCCGTCGGCGTCGACGATCACTCCGCCGCCGGCGGCGACGGCCGCGACCGGAACGGTGTGCCCGACGCCCGCGGCGACGGCATCCGCCTTGCGGGCGAGGATCTCGGCCGAGCGGGGGCCGGGGAGGTCGGTCACGAGGCGACGCTCCTGGGGGAGGTCGGGTCCACCGAGGGGGATTGCAACAGCTGCGGTGTCGAGGAGAGCCATGTTCGTGAGCGTACGGCCGGATCCGATAGAGGCGCATTCGCCCAGCTGTACAATCTCGTAAAGATCATCGCCCGACCGTACACACCCTGGTCCCGACGAGAGAGGAAGGCAGGCATGGACGACGCCGAGCAGCCCACCCTGCGCGCCCTGTTCCGACGCCGCGACCTCGGACTCGGCCTGATCTCGGACGAATCCGACCTCCCGGCGGGCGCGCTCGATCGCCCCCTCCGATGGGTGCACAGCTCCGACCTCGCCGACCCGACTCCGTTCCTCGCCGAGGACCTCGCTCTGCTGACCACCGGCACCCAGTTCGACGCCGGCACCGACTTCGACGTGTACGTGGGGCGGCTCGCAGATCGCGGGGTGCTCGGCCTCGGCTTCGGCACGGACGTGCACCGCGCCGGGATCCCCGAGGAGCTGATCTTCGAGTGCGCACGCCACGGAACCCCGCTGTTCGAGGTGCCCTACCGCACGCCGTTCATCGCCGTCGCCCGCGCGCACTCCGAGGCCATCGCCGCTCAGGCGTACGCCCGCAGATCCTGGGCGCTCGACACCCAGCGCGCGCTGGCGCTGGCGGCGCTGCGCCCCCGCGGGCTCGATGCGACCGTGGCCGAGCTCGGCCGGCGCCTGGGCGTCTGGGTCGGGATGTATGACGCGGTCGGCGCTCTGCAGCTGTCACACCCCCGGTCAGCCGTGTCTTCTGAGCTGCTGGCCGAGCTGGGAGAACGCGCCACCGAGGTCCTCACCCGCGGACTCGAGGCCGGGCAGTCGCTCACGATCGACGATCAGACGTTCACGCTCTTCACGGTCGGACGCGGCGGACACCTGCGTGGAGTGATCGCGCTGGCCGTCGATGTGCTCGACGCCGAGGCCCGCACGGTCGTGACGTCGGTGATCGCGATGGCCGGGCTCGCACTCGAACAGAGCGACCAGCTCGCCCGCAGCAAGCGCCGGTTGAACTCGCAACTGCTGAGCTCGCTGCTCGACGACGACCCGGCACTCGCCCGCAAGGTGCTCGGCGGCATGCCGTCGGCGCCCGTCGTGGTGGCGATCGCCGCGGACGCACCGACCGGCCCGTTCGCCGACTGGTGGGACCGACGCCGCGCCGAGCACGGCACGGCCAGCTTCCTCGCCGAGTCGCCGGAGGGCGTCGTGCTCTGCCTGTCGATAGACGACGACGCACTGCTCGACGAGGTCGCCGCACGTTTCGGCATCCGCATCGGGGCATCGGGCTCGGAGTCGTACGACGCGTTCTCGCGCGCCCACGCTCAGGCTCTCGCGGCCCTGCGTCAGCAGTCCGGCGCAGGGGTCTTCCACTTCGCCGACGCCGCGGGGTCCAGCATCCTCAGCGCGCTCGCGACCGACGAGGCGCGCCTCGTCGCCGAGTCGCGGCTCGCTCCTCTCCGCGACCACGATGCGCGATCAGGCGGCGACCTGGAACGCTCGCTGCGCACCTGGCTCGAGCACGATGCGAAGGCCGACCCGGCAGCGGCCGCCCTCGGCGTGCACCGTCACACTCTGCGGTCGCGGATCACTCAGGCGGGTGCCCTGCTCGGCAGCGATCTGTCGTCATTCCCCGCCCGCGCAGAGCTGTGGGCGCTGCTGCAGACGGCCCGCGACTAGCTGCCTTGCCCTACTACTCCCCGTCGACTCTTCCTTCCTACTCCCCTCCCAGCACGGAACCCCTCTTCCGGCACGAAACCCACCGCCTGCACACGGGTCTCACCCCGAAACCCGGGTCTCGCCGACCGGCGTCGCGCCCGCCTACACGAAACCCACCTTCCGACGCGAAACCCACCGCCTGCACACCGGTCTCACCCCAAAACCCCGGTCTCGCAGCGGACACCGTCGCCCGCCCACACGAAACCCACCTTCCGGCACGAAACCCACGCTCCCGCACGAAACCCACCACACGCACCCGGGTCTCACCCCGAAACCCCGGTCTCGCCGACCGGCGTCGCGCCCGCCCACACGAAACCCACCTTCCGGCACGAAACCCACCGCACGCACCCGGGTCTCACCCCGAAACCCCGGTCTCGCAGCCGACACCCCCGCCCGCCCACACGAAACCCACTTTCCGACGCGAAACCCACCGCACGCACAGGCGTCTCACCCCGAAACCCCGGTCTCGCGGAGGCTCACGGAGGCTCACGGAGCCCGCGGCGCGCAGCAGCGACGCAGCGACGCAGCGGCGCAGCGACGCAGCGACGGAGCTAAGCGCCCTCTCCGAGGTTGTCGGAGACGACCTCGAGCGCGTGCGCACGCGCCTGCACGGCATCCGCGCCCCGCTCCGTCGTGACCGCTGCGGCGAAAACCTCCGCGAACACCAGATACGCGACGCGGGAAGTGTGCTCGAGCTCGTCGCGGAAGCTCACCCCGGTCGGCGCGATCACGAGCGACAGCGTGGCCGCCTCGGTCAGCGCAGACGAAGCGAAGGACGTGAGGGCGATGACCGTCGCACCGCCCCGGGCTGCCGCGGTCGCGACGCGCAGGCTCGCCTCGTTCGCGCCCGATCCGCTGACGATGAGGCAGACGTCGTCTGGCGTGAGATGGCGTGCCGCGATCTGCTGCGCGATCGCATCCGCGATGAACTCCGCCGCGCGACCCGACGCGGTCAGCCGCATCGCCAGGTCGCTCGCGATGGGCGAGGACAGACCGTTCGCGAGCACGAGCAGACGGCGAGCGGATGCTGCGAGCCGCACTGCTTCGGCGACGGTCTGCGCGTCGAGCAGGCTCGCGAGCGCCGGCAGGGATGCCGCGACGCGATCGATCTCGCCTCGCATCCGCCCGAGCGCGCCCGGTCCGTGGTCGATGCCCGCCTCCGTCGGCCCGCTGCCGAGTTCGGCGGCGAGCGCGACGCGCAGCTGCGGGTAGCCGCGGTAGCCGAAACTCTGACACGCGCGCACGACCGTCGCGCGGCCGACACCCGCTCGGTCGGCGAGTTCCTGGGCAGTCCACTCGACCACCGCCTCCGCCGACTCGACGATCAGCTCGGCGACGCGGCGCTCGGCGGGCTGCAGGGTGTTGAGCACCGCGGCGATGCGAGCGGTGGGTGGGGCGCTAGACGAGAACACGGGTGCGGGCTCCCTCCATGATCCGGCGGCGGATCGCGCCGGAGACGGCATCGATCAGCATCGTGACAGCGACGACCACGATGAGCAGGACACCCACCGTCGACCACTCACGGTACTGGGTATACGACGTGAGCATGTCACCGATTCCGCCGACGCCGATCAGCCCCAGCACGGCCGAGGAGCGCACGTTGATCTCGAAGCGATACAGCCAGAACGACCAGAACGCGGGCTCCACCTGGGGCCAGACACCCCAACGCAGCACCTGCAGGGTGCCACCACCCGCCGCGCGTGCGGCCTCGATGGGCCCGCGCGGCACGGCCTCGACTGCTTCGTAGCCCCACTTGCCGAGTGTGCCGATGCCGTTGATCGCCAGCGCGAGCGCGCCCGTGAACGGGGTGAGCCCTGTGACGGACAGGATCACGATCGCGATGATGATCTCGGGAACGGCCCGGATGAGCGAGAACAGCCCGCGCAGCAGCGCGCGCAGCCAGGCGGGGCCGAATCCGCGCGCGGCGAGCAGGCTGACGGGGGTCGCGAGCAGGATGCCGAGGATCGTGCCGACCCACGCCATCTCGATGCTGCGCCAGGTCTGCCAGAGCGCCTCTGGCAGCTTCTCCCAGTTAGGGTCTCCGAACATCAGGAACGTGTAGCGGACGATCTCCGAAGGCAGGTCGGCGAGACGTGCCCAGTTGATGTCGATCGACCAGAAGGCCAGCACGACGACCGCGGTGACGATGATCCACGATGCGACGAGCCAGGGTCGGCGCGGCTTGTCGGGGATCGCGGTGCGGGTGCCGGTCGAGGTGAGCGCCGCGGTCATACGAGTCTCCGTCGGATGGCGTCGGAGACGAGGTCGATCACGACGACGACGATGAGGATCTCCAGGATGATGAGCGAGAGCTGGTCGTAGCGGTAGAACGTGCGCACGGCGTCGATGAGCAGCCCCATGCCACCGGCTCCGACCAGACCGAGCACGGTGGAGGCGCGGACGTTGAGCTCGAAGACGTAGAGAGTCTGGTTCGCGAACGCCGGCCAGGCGTCTGGCAGGGCCAGCGTGCGGTTGATCTTCGTCTGAGTGGCGCCGACCGCACGCCCGGCCTCGATCGGCCCCCGGTCGTTGGTGTCGATCGCCTCCGAGACGAGTTTGACGATGATGCCGACGTTGAACAGCAGCAGGGCGAGGATGCCGGGGAGCGCGCCGACACCGACCATCGCGACGAGGATCGCCGCGTAGAGCAGGTCGGGGACGCTGCGGATGACATTGAGGATGCCGCGCACGGCGATGCGCGCCGGAGCGTTCGGGTTGGTGGCGCGCGCCGCCCAGAAGCTCAGCGGCAGCGAGATCACCGCGCCGATCGCCGTCGCGATGACGGCCATCTGCAGCGTCTCGATGAGTGGCGGGAGCGTGCGCGGGAAGAAGCTCCAGTCGGGCATCAGCAGCTTGACGACCTTGTCGGCGCCGTTCTGCCAGTTGCGCGCGATCGCCGAGAGGTCGACGCCGATACCGATGCCGGGCAGGCACATGACCACGGTGACGGCCACGACCGCAAGCAGGATCACGGGTCCACGCCACGCGCCCGGCGGCCGCCGAGGTATCTCGAGCGGTGCCGGTGTCGCCTCGTTCATGTGTCGAGCCGATCGTCGGCGGTGAGGGATCGACCGTAGATGCTCTCGAAGTCGGCGTCCGTCGCGCTCGCGGCCGGACCGTCGTAGACGATCTGCCCTGCGCGCATGCCGATCATCCGCGCCCCGTATTCGCGGGCGAGGTCGAGCAGGTGCAGGTTGACGAGCACGGTGATGCCGAGGTCCCGGTTGATGCGACGGAGGTCGTTCATGACACCGTGCGCGGTCGGCGGGTCGAGGCTCGCCACCGGCTCATCGGCGAGCACGATTCGTGGCTCCTGCGCCAGAGCCCGGGCGATCGCGACACGCTGCTGCTGCCCACCCGAGAGCTCGGATGCGCGCGAGTGGAGCTTCGGCAGGATGCCGACGCGGTCGAGCGCCTGATAGGCCAGCTGCCGGTCGGGCTCGGGGTAGGCGCCGAGCAGGGTGCGCCAGAGGGGCGTATGGGCGAGACGTCCGACGAGCACGTTCTGCAGGACGCTCGCCCGGCCGGCGAGGTTGAACCCCTGGAACACCATTCCGATGTCGCCACGCAGACGCCGCAGTGTGCGCGGCGAGGCCCCGCTGACGCGGTGCTCGCCGACGTCCAGCGTTCCACTCGTCACCGGCACGAGGCCGTTGATCGTGCGGATGAGGGTGGACTTGCCCGAACCGGAGAGGCCGACGACGGCGACCATCTCGCCGGCATCGATGTCGAGGGAGATGCGGTCGAGGCCGACCGTTCCGTTGGGGTACCGCACCGTGACGCCATCGAGACGGATGGACCACGGCGTGGACGCCGCAGCCTGGGCTGCGGCGTCCACGTGCTGGATCTGATCGGACAATTTACTGGAGCCCCAGGGCCTGGGCGGCGCGAGCGACGACATCGAGCGAGTCGGGGTCGGCGGGCGCGAGCTTCGTGATCGAGTAGATGCTCGTGAGGATCTCGGAGCCCTCCTCGGTGTTCGAGAACTCTTCGAGAGCCGTGGAGATGCGGTCCTGGAGCTCGGGCGAGAGGTCGGACGACAGCGCGACTCCGTCGTTCGGGATCTCCTCGGTCAGGGCGAAGACGACGACCTTCTGGCCGACGTCGGGGGTGTCCTTCTGCACGATCGTGCGGGCATCCCAGAAGCTGAAGCCGACCTCGGCGTCGCCGTTGTAGACCGCCAGCACAGAGGCGTCGTTCGCAGTCACGGGGATCTGCTGGATGTCGGCGTCGGTGTCGAGTCCCGCCTCCTGCAGCGCGAGGACCGGGTAGATGTAGCCGGCGGGCGAGCCTGGTCCGAGCAGCGCGACCTTCGCTCCCTCGACCTTGTCGATGCTGTCGAGACCCGCCGGACCCGACATGGCGTCAGCGCCGTTGCAGAACAGCATCCCGTCGCGCTCGACGGGCTCGTCGTCGCAGTACTTGTCGGGGTTGTTCGTCATGAACTGCGCGGGGTAGGTGATGTTGCCGTTGCGCTCGGTCTGCAGCACGACCGACGCGTCGTACATGTCGTTCGCCTGCCACAGCTGCAGCGACGGCAGGAATCCGATCTGCGCCTGACCGGCGCCCATCGCCTCCACCGCGGCCTGGTAGTCCTTCGAGACCACACCGGTGACCTCGATGCCGAGCTCCTCGGTGAGGTAGTCGGTGAGCGGAGCCGCGGTGTCGACGAGGCCGTCCTGATCCTGCGAGGGGACGAGTGCGAGCACGAGCGACTCGGGGTCGGCCGCGGGTGCGGCGGACTCATCGGGTGCAGCCGTGCCGGTCGAGCAGCCGGTGAGCACGACGGCGAGCAGGGCGCCCGCGGCGACGAGGCCGGCGGCGGTCCGGCGGAAGGGGGAGGTACGCATGGTCATCCTTCGATGGGGTGGTGGGGTGAGGGAGGGCGGAGAAGTGCGGGTTCAGGGGCGCAGCCAGGCGGTGAGCTGAGGGGTCAGCGTCGCGAAGTCGGCAGCGCGGTAGGTGGGGGTCGCGTCCGTGTCGGCGAAACCGCCGATCAGCGCAGTCGCGTGGCCACGTGCGTGAGCGGGGGCGAGGTCGTTGTGCCAGATGTCACCGATGCTCAGCACTCGTGCGTCCGCGGGGAGCCCGGCGAGCAATGCCTCGAGGCCGGCAGGCTTCCCGGCGCCGGTGACGACGCGGTCGAAGAGCCCGGAGAGTCCCAGCGCATCCAGCGCCTCCTCGATACGAGTCGCGGGCGCGTTGGTGACGAGCATCCGTTCGGCATCCGCGGCCGCCTCGGTCAGGAAGTCGGCAAGCCCGTCGGGCGCGGTGATCGGCGCCGCTGCGGTGGCGAGCTGCTGACGGCTGGCGCGGTATGCGGCGCTGAGCAGTCGCGAGTCGGCTCCTCGCTGCGCGCCCGCGCGGCGCACGGCGTCGTAGCCGTCGAGCGCCTCGCCATCGGATGCGGCGAGCGCACTGCGGATCGCATCGACGAAGCCGGCGTCGTCGCCGAGTGCGGTCGCCACCTGTGCGGCGTAGGCGAGAACGGGACCGTCGCCGAGCGCGATCGTGCCGTCGAAGTCGAAGAGGAGAATGGAGTTCACGGGGTTCTTTCTGTGGGGACGCTTCGTCCAGTGTGAGCAATGCACGTGGACAGAACGGCCACCTTGCGTAAACACCGTGTGAACATTCCGTCCACCGCAATCACGTATGGTGAGCGCCGTGTCCGAACTCGATCAGCTCACCGCCGCCGCGACCCTCGCCCAGACCGGCACCGCCACCGCCGCACGGGCCGCCATCGATGCACTGCCGTGGCTCCGCGACTCGATCGAGGGCGACCGCGCCGCAGCGCGCTTCGACAGGTGGGGGCGGTCGACCGCCATCGATGAGAACACCCGCACCGCGGTCATTCCCCGCGCGCTGTTCGAGGAGCTGCACGAACGAGCCGACCTGCCTGCGTCGTGGCCAGTCGGCAACGCCGGACTCCTGCACTGCTATGGCTACCTGCTCTCGCTCGAATCGACCCCCTACGGGCTCAAGCGGGATCGATGGGTGCGCGACGAGCTCGCGCTGGCGTGCGGGCTGCAGCCGGACGCTCTCCGGCCCTGGGTCGGCGACACGACGCTGCTCGCTCGCGCGACATCCGCGGCCGCCGCGATCCTGCAGTCCCCCGCTGCGTCCGCCGTTCAAGCGATTGACGGACGCGCGACCCGAGTCGCCTTCAGCGCTGACCGCGGCCCGTCCGCTCTCGCTTACGAGGTCGCCCCTGCGCGCGAGAGCGCTCCGCTCCTCGTCACCCTTTTCCCGGTCGTCGACGCCTCATCGGTGCTCGGCGAGTTCCGCGCCGCGCGGATTCTCAGGTGGAATGCGGGCTAGCGCTCCATGCGCTCGCCCGCGCATCACCGCGGTGCGTGCGCCTCGAGGAACTCGTACACATCGGTGGTGTCGACACCGGGGAACGCACCGGTGGGCAGCGTGGCGAGCAGGGTGCGAGGAGTCCTGACGTTCGGCCAGGAGTTCTCGCGCCATCGCCCCTCGAGGTCGGCCGGCGCTCGGCGGCAGCAGACCTCGACCGAGTGCTTCGAGACTCCTCGGTGCGGGGTGTCGCGCCCGACGAACCACTTCGTGTCATCGAAGCGCACGCCCACGCTCACCGAGTGCAGCCCCTCGCTCGACGCCTCGACCCGGGCGGTGCACCAGTAGGTGCCGTTGCCCGTGTCGGTGTACTGGTAGTACGGGTTGAATCGGTCGTCCTCGTCGAACACGACGCGGCTCGTCCACCGGCGACAGCACATCTGGCCCTCGATCGAACCGAGCCTGTCTGTCGGGAAGTTCACGTCGTCGTTCTCGTACGCCTTCGTGATCGTCCCCGACTCGTGCACCTTGAGGAAGTGCACGGGGATGTCGAGGTGGCGGGTCGCAAGGTTCGTGAAGCGGTGCGCCGCCGTCTCGTACGAGACCGAATACGCATCCCGGAGGTCTTCGATCGAGATCGCCCGGCGTGATTTCGCATCCTTCAGCGCGGGCACCACATGGGCCTCCGGAACCAGCAGCGCCCCCGTGAGGTAATTCGTCTCGACGCGCTGACGCAGGAACTCGGCATAGCTGCGGGGTTCGGCATGCCCCAGGATGCGGCTCGACAGCGCCTGCAGCACGGCCGTTCTCGCATCGCCCTTGGCCGGCACGCTGCTGGACAGGTAGAGCCGCCCGTTCGCGAGATCGGCCACGCTGCGCGTGGTCTGCGGCAGGTCGGGTGCGTAGTGCAGGGTGAAGCCCAGGTAGGCGGCGATCTCGGATGCGGTGCGCTGCGTGAGCGGTCCGCCCGGGTGCCCGACCGCGGCGAGGATCTCGGCGGCTTTGCTCTCGAGGTCGGCGAAGTGGTTGTCCTGCCTGCGCATCAGGTGACGCAGCTCGACGTTGGCACGCCGGGCCTCCTCCGGCGTGGCCGCCCGCTCGTCCCTGAGTCGGTCGATCTCACCGTGCAGGGCGAGCAGCGCCTTCAGCGCATCGGTCGGCATGCTCTTGGCGATGCGGAACGGCTCGATCCCGAGCGCCTGGAACGTCTGTCCCTTCATGGCGCGCTCGAGAGCGATCTCGATCGCACTGCGCTCGTCGAGCGGCTCGCCCTCGAGCAGCGCATCGATCGTGACACCGAGCGCCCGCGCGATCGCCTGCAACTGAGTGAGTTTCGGCTCACGCTTGCCGGTCTCGATCATCGACATCTGGCTCGGGGCCCGATCGACCGCCGCCGCGAGGTCGTCGAGGGTCATCCCGCGCGCGGTGCGCAGCTGACGGATGCGTCGCCCGATGGTGAGGGCGTCGGCGTCTTCCGCCTCAGAGATCTGGGTCCCGGAGCGTGTCGAAGGGCTCATGCGGCCGATTCTGTCACAGAAACAGAATTTCTAATGATCTTCACAACGATATTCGCCAGTCCTGGGCCTGATCTTCACCCACAGTGGAAACACGCCACCCGGCTTCACGGTCCGGGCATCCAACGGAGGAGACACCATGACGAACACCGCTGAGAACCACACCCCTCGCCCCGCAGGCCTGCGCGCCGGCGACCAGGTTCAGACGGCAGCCGAGCTCCGCGAGATCTGGGAGACGGATCCTCGGTGGGACGGCGTCGAGCGCACGTACTCGGCTGAGGACGTCATCCGTATCCGGGGATCGGTCCGCGAGGACGCCACCCTCGCCCACCGCGGCGCCGAGAACCTCTGGAACCTGCTGCACACCGAAGACTACGTGCGGGCGCTCGGTGCCTACACGGGCGGCCAGGCCGTGCAGCAGGTGCGTGCGGGACTCAAGGCCATCTACCTCTCGGGATGGCAGGTCGCGGCCGATGGCAACCTCGCCGGGCAGACCTACCCCGACCAGTCGCTCTACCCCGCCAACTCAGTGCCGTCAGTCGTGCGTCGCATCAACAACGCGTTGATCCGCCAGGACCAGCTCGAGCACGCCGAGGGCGAGGTCACTCAGGATTGGCTCGCACCGATCGTCGCCGATGCGGAGGCCGGTTTCGGCGGACCCCTCAACGCCTACGAGCTCGCGCAGTCGCTGATCCAGGCCGGAGCAGCCGCCATCCACTGGGAGGACCAGCTGGCGAGCGAGAAGAAGTGCGGTCACCTGGGCGGCAAGGTGCTCGTGCCCACGCAGCAGCACATCCGCACCCTGAACGCGGCTCGCCTCGCGGCCGACGTCTCCGGCGTCCCGACGGTCATCATCGCCAGGACGGATGCTCTCGCCGCCGATCTGCTCACCAGCGACGTCGACGAGCGCGACCAGCAGTTCACCACCGGTGAGCGCACGCCCGAGGGCTTCTACCGCATCCGCCCCGGCATCGAGTCGGTCATCAGCCGCGGACTCGCGTTCGCGCCGTACGCCGACCTGCTGTGGGTCGAGACGGGCGAGCCCGACATCGAGCTGGCCCGCTCCTTCGCCGCGGCGATCCACGCGCAGTTCCCCGGCAAGATGCTCGCGTACAACTGCTCCCCGAGCTTCAACTGGAAGCGCCACCTGTCGGACGCCGAGATCGCGACGTTCCAGCAGGAGCTCGCCGACCTGGGCTACAAGTTCCAGTTCATCACGCTCGCCGGCTTCCACGCCCTGAACCACTCGATGTTCGACCTCGCCCGCGGCTACGCCGAGCGCGCCATGAGCGCGTACGTCGATCTGCAGGAGGCCGAGTTCGCCGCAGAGGCGAACGGCTACACCGCCACCAAGCACCAGCGCGAGGCGGGCACCGGCTACTTCGACGTCATCTCCACCGCGCTCAACCCCGACAGCGCGACCCTCGCCCTCGCCGGCTCCACCGAAGCCGCGCAGTTCCACTAAGCCACTCCAAAGGACTCAGATCATGACCACTCCCACCGCTCCCCCGACCACTCCCACCGCTGCCCCGACCACTGCGCCGATCCAGACGACGCAGCAGGGCCCGGCGATCGCCGTCACCGGCCCGCTGCGTGAGCGCTACGACGAGATCCTCACCCCCGAGGCGATCGCATTCCTCACCGAGCTGCACCACCGCTTCGCCGCTCGTCGTCACGATCGACTCGCCGACCGCATGCGCCGCCGGTTCGAGATCGGCAACGGGCATGACCCGCGCTTCCGCGACGACACCGCGCACATCCGTGCGGATTCCGACTGGCGTGTCGCCGGCCCCGGCCCCGGACTCGAAGACCGTCGGGTCGAGATCACCGGGCCCACCGACCCGAAGATGACGATCAACGCGTTGAACTCCGGAGCACGGGTGTGGCTCGCCGATCAGGAGGACGCCACGAGCCCCACGTGGAAGAACGTCATCGAGGGTCAGCTCTCGCTCCGCGACGCGATCCGCGGCGAACTCTCCTTCACCGGCCCCGCGAGCGAATCAGGGCCGGGCAAGGAGTACCGTGTCACCGCCGAGCGCACCCCGACGATCGTGATGCGCCCTCGCGGCTGGCACCTGCCTGAGAAGCACCTGCAGTTCACCGATCGCGCAGGGCGCCGCACTGCGGCATCCGGTTCGCTCGTCGACTTCGGGCTGTACTTCTTCCACAACGCGCAGGAACTGATCGCGAACGGCCGCGGACCGTACTTCTACATCGCCAAGCTCGAGTCGAGTGAAGAGGCGAAGCTGTGGGACGACGTGTTCTCGTTCAGCGAGGAGTACATCGGCATCCCGCACGGCACGATCCGAGCCACCGTGCTCATCGAGACTCTGCCGGCGGCGTTCGAGATGGACGAGATCCTCTACGAGCTGCGCGACCACTGCGCGGGCCTCAACGCGGGACGCTGGGACTACATCTTCTCGATCATCAAGAACTACCGCGGCCGGGGCGCTCGCTTCGTGCTTCCCGACCGCAGCGAGGTGACCATGACGGTGCCCTTCATGCGGGCGTACACCGAGCTGCTCGTGCAGACCTGCCACAAGCGGGGTGCCTACGCGATCGGCGGCATGAGTGCCTTCATCCCGAACCGCCGCGATCCCGAGGTGACGGAGCGGGCGATCGAGAAGGTCTCGGCCGACAAGAAGCGCGAGGCCGGCGACGGCTTCGACGGCACGTGGGTGGCCCACCCCGATCTGATCCCGACGGCACAGGCCGAGTTCGACGCCGTGCTCGGCGACCGCCCGAACCAGGTCGATCGGCAGCGCCCCGAGGTCCTGGTGACCGCGTCGCAGCTGCTCGACCTGCACATCGGCCGCCCGATCACGGCTCAGGGCGTGCGCGACAACGTCTCTGTGGCGATCCGGTACCTCGAGGCGTGGCTGCGGGGGCTCGGCGCGGTGGCCATCGACAACCTGATGGAGGATGCCGCGACCGCGGAGATCAGCCGCTCCCAGGTGTGGCAGTGGATCCACCAGGACCGCACCACTGAGGACGGCACACCGATCACGGCCGAGTACGTCGAGGGCCTGATCGGCGAGGTGCTCGACGAGGTCGAGCGACGCGACGACGACCGTTTCGACGATGCCGCATCGGTGTTCCGCGACGTCGCGCTGCACGAGGAGTTCCCGGCGTTCCTGACGCTCGGCGCCTACAGCCGCTTCCTCGTCGAGGAGGCCTGACCCTCTCTGCACAAGGGCCCTTCGGATGCCGCGGTTCGGCATCCGAAGGGCCCTGTGGCGCGCACGCGGACGCCCGAACCCGCGTCGATCCACCCCTCGATAACGGGCGTAGCCTGAGACAATGAGCGACGTCTGGTCCGACATCTCCTCCGAGTTCCTGCACCTGTACCCGCGCGGCCGCCGGCTGGTCGTCGTCGCCGGAGCGGATGCCGAGCGCTCACGCCATGCAGCGGACGACTTCGCCTCCTCGCTGACTTCGGCAGGTCAGCAGGTCGAGCGGGCCGACAGCAGAGACGGCGACGAGCCGACTCTGCGCGCCGCCGTCGTCGCGCCGTTCCGAGCCGCCCCCGACAGCGGCACCGTTCTCATCGTCTCGGGGCCGCCCGAGCTGCTCAGCACGACAGCGCGCGGACTATGGAACTTCGTCGTGTGGCAGCTCGCCGGCGACGAGGCACCTCACTCGATCGCCTCTGCGATCGTCGATGTCTCAGATCCGTCGAAGCCGACCCGGCGGTTCGCAGACTACTGCGCACTGCCCTCGTCGTTCGGCGCCTGAGGGCGGTATCCGAACCTCGGTCGTGTACGGAGGTCGCTCAGGGTTTCGCGGGTGCCTCGGTCCCCCCGACCGAGGCACCCGCACGTCCGCCGGCGCTGTGCGCCGACGATCCGTAGTGCCCGACGCTCACGCGCCTTTCCCCGAGCTTCCGGACGGGCGATCCCGCCTCGTCCGGAAGCCGTGACGACCGGCGTATGGGAAGTCGCGGCTCCCGCATCACCTGCCGTCATGGCCCGCCTGGGGACACGGGCAGGTCCAGGTTATGCACGCATGCAGGCCGCCGGAAGCACCGCGGATCGTCCCGTCACCGGATGTGCGGACCTCGGCACGCTGTGCAACAGATGGCACTGGAATCGCGATCGGCTGTCGCTCTGCGCACCGCGCTCAGCCAGCACCTGCTCTCCGCCCGAGGCCCTGATCGTGCAGGAGGGCCCACGTTCGGTGGCGGCACACGGCGCCGCCGAGTCAGGCGGAGGGTCGCGGCTGCTCGTCGCTCAGAAGCATCGCCTCGGCGAGGCGCGGGGGCTGCGTGCGTGCGGCCATCCGGAACGCACTGGGGCTCACCCCGACGTGACGGGTGAACTGGGCACGAAGCGCTGCCGCATCTGCGAAACCGGATTGCACCGCGACTGTCGCGAGATCCTGGGGCGGAGTGGACACCAGCTGCTCCCGTGCCGTGACCAATCGCCGGCGAAGCAACCGCGCGGCGAGGCTCTCGTCCATCCCGGCGTACAGCCGGAAGAGCTGGCGACGGCTGACGTGCAGTTCCGCTGCGAGCTCCGCGATCCCGAATGCCGCATCCCGGTGGCGTCGTTCGATGATCCGATCCGCCTCAGCACGCACCAGGCTGGCGCGATCCGTCTCGCCGTCTCCGGGGAACTGACGGAACAGACTGCGCACGAGCGCGACGAGCGCCGTTTCGGTGCCCGCCAGAGCTCCTTCACCCTGATCGGGATCCTTCGCCCACTCGAACAGCATCCGCCCCAGCGCGGCTCCCGCAGCCCTGGTCAGCGGAGTATCGGGGAACGTGCCGGCTCCTGCGGCGAGCGCGTGCTGGTATCCCGGCACGGCGGAGACCGGCACGACCACACCGGTCGTCTCGCTCACCCCGAGGTGCTCGATCGACGATGCCCCGAGACTCGACATGAAGCCCATCCGCCCGACGCTCATCAGCTGCACGCCCGCAGCGGTGCGAAGCCGCTGCCCTCCCTGGTTCGACGTGCCGAGGACGATGATGTCCATGCCCTCCGGAGCGCCGACGTCATAGCTGACCGTGTGCGAGGTCTCGAGCGTGCTGTAGAGCATCGTGGCACCGATGGATCTGCGCAGCAGGGCCGCCTCGAACGCATCGGGATCAGCGGCGCTCATCGTGCCGAAGTTCGAGAGCTGCAGCATGCCGAGCGGGCCGTCGAGTCGCATCACCTCAGTGGAGAACCACGCCGGCACCGTCGCGCCATCGCGCGCGCCGTCACCGGCGGCCGGCGGCACCCACAGTCCGCCCGAGAGCCGGCCCAGCCACGCAGCCATCTGCGCATCATCGAGTACTCGTGCCATCTCATCCCCCAGCGGGTGCGAGCCGCCTTCTGCGCCCGCCCCAATCCCCGCCCTCACGATAAGTGCGCCCGGTGAGGCACAGCAATATATACGTTCGGCCGGCCAGGTCTGGCCGGCTCAGCACGGCAGAGCAGCGAGGGCTCGATCCGCCCGCGCGCTCTGCGTCAGTGGCTCAGCGGAACGATGCGGCGACCGAGTTGCGGTGGTAGTCGAACACGATGCTGGTGCGTGTCGAGGCGACGCTGCTCTGCGCCGACAGGTGCTCGAGCACGAACTCGCGCATCTCGGACGAGTCCGCGACGGCGATGTGCAGCAGGAAGTCGTCGTCCCCGCCGAGGAAGAAGACCTGGATCACCTGCGGCAGCGCACGCACCCGGTCGGCGAACTCGACGATGCTCTCGCGGCGGGCGCTCGGCCGCAGACTCACGCCGATGATGGCCTGCAGTCCGGCGCCCAGCATCCGCTCGTCGACGCTCGCGTGGAAGCCACTGATCACGCCCCGCTCGACGAGTGCGCGCAGACGGGCGTGCGCGGTCGACGGCGCCACTCCGAGCTGGCCGGCGAGCTCTGCGTTCGTCATCCGCCCATCCGCGCTCAGCAGCTGTACGATCCTGGCATCGACCGCATCGAGTGCCGGCGCCCGAAGGGTGTTCGTCTGAGGGGCTTCGGATGACGTCTCCATGCGAATGATTATGCAGGATTGGCGGGCAAAGCGAATGTTCTTCAGGCATTCTGTCGAATCATCGACGTTTCTGCGATTCTGAGATGCACTCACGCAACCGTCACTTGGAGGATCGATGAAGATCGGCGTGCCGACCGAGGTCAAGAACAACGAGAACCGCACCGCACTCACCCCCGCGGGCGCCGACCGGCTGGTTCACGAGGGCCACCGCGTGCTCGTGCAGTCGGGAGCGGGAGTCGGCTCCGGCATCTCCGACGAGGCCTACCGGATCGCGGGCGCCGAGATCGTCGAGACGGCCGCGGAGACCTGGGGCGAGGCAGACCTTCTCATCAAGGTGAAGGAGCCGATCGCCCAGGAGTACGGCTTCCTGCGCCCCGACCTGACCCTCTTCACGTATCTGCACCTCGCCGCCGACCGGGCGCTGACCACCGCACTCGTCGACGCCGGTACCACGGCCGTCGCCTACGAGACGGTGCAGCTGCCCGACCGCAGCCTGCCTCTGCTCGTGCCGATGAGCGAGATCGCGGGTCGCCTTTCCGTGACCATGGGCTCATACTCCCTCATGCGATCGGCGGGTGGACGCGGAGTGCTGATGGGCGGCATCGCCGGGGCTCCTCGTGCCAAGACCGTCGTGATCGGCGGCGGCGTCGCGGGTGAGCATGCGGCCGCGAATGCGCTCGGACTCGGATCCCAGGTGACGGTGATCGACATCTCGCTGCCGCGACTCCGGGAGCTCGAGCACCGTTACGGAGGCGCTCTCCAGACTCGGGCATCGAGCCGATACGACATCGCAGAGGAGCTCGCGACGGCAGATCTCGTCATCGGATCGGTGCTGATCCCCGGTGCCGCTGCGCCGAAGCTCGTCACCGACGACATGGTCGCCGGCATGAAGCCAGGCTCGGTGCTCGTCGACATCGCGATCGACCAGGGCGGATGCTTCGAGGGCTCGCGTCCCACGACGCACGACGACCCCACCTTCGCCGTGCACGACTCGATCTACTACTGCGTCGCGAACATGCCAGGCGCCGTGCCCGAGACGGCCACCCGGGCACTGACCAACGCCACCCTCCCCTACGTGTCTGCCATCGCCGGCAAGGGCTGGGAGCGTGCAGCAGCAGACGACGCCGCACTCGCCAAGGGCCTCAACGTGCAGGGCGGACGCATCACCCTGGATGCGGTGGCGAAGGCCCACGGCCTGACGACCACCTGACGCATCGCGTCGTCCGATCAAGAACCGCGATTCTTGACGGCATCCGACCCGTCATCGATCCGTCCCACCCGAGTACGCTCGTAGTCGTGACCGAACGCGCTCCTCTCTCTCGCAAGCTCTCCGCCATCGCCGAATCCGCGACCCTCAAGGTCGACGCCAAGGCGAAGGCCCTCAAGGCCGAAGGCAAGCCCGTCATCTCGTATGCCGCGGGCGAACCCGACTTCGCGACGCCGCAGTTCATCGTGGATGCAGCCGCCGACGCCCTCGCCGACCCCGCGAGCTACCGGTATACCCCGGCTCCGGGTCTTCCCGCACTGCGGGAGGCCATCGCCGCGAAGACGCTGCGCGACTCGGGACTCGAGGTCTCGCCGAGCCAGGTCATCGTGACCAACGGCGGCAAGCAGTCGGTGTACCAGGCGTTCCAGGCCGTTGTGAACCCGGGCGACGAGGTGCTGCTGCCCGCTCCGTACTGGACCACCTACCCCGAGACGATCCGCCTCGCCGACGGCACTCCCGTCGAGGTGTTCGCGGGTGCCGACCAGGACTACAAGGTCACGGTCGAGCAGCTCGAGGCGGCCCGCACCGAACGCACGACCGCCCTCGTGTTCGTCTCCCCCTCGAACCCCACCGGCTCGGTGTACACGGCCGAAGAGACCAAGGCCATCGGCGAATGGGCGCTCGAGCACGGCATCTGGGTCATCTCCGATGAGATCTACCAGAACCTCACCTACGAAGGCGTCAAGGCGACCTCGATCGTCGAGGCCGTGCCCGAGGTGGCGGGCCAGACGATCCTCGTGAACGGCGTCGCGAAGACCTACGCGATGACGGGCTGGCGCGTGGGCTGGATGGTCGGACCGTCGGATGCCATCAAGGTCGCCGCCAACCTGCAGTCTCACCTCTCGAGCAACGTGAACAACGTCGCCCAGAAGGCCGCTGTCGCCGCCCTCAACGGCCCGCAGACCGAGGCGGAGCAGTTCCGCGAGGCCTTCGACCGCCGTCGCCGTCTGATCGTCTCGGAGCTGTCGAAGATCGACGGACTCGTGGTGCCCAATCCGCTCGGCGCCTTCTACGTCTACCCCGACGTGCAGGGTCTGCTCGGCCGCACCTGGGGCGGCGTCACGCCGACCACCTCGCTCGAGCTCGCGGACTTCATCCTCGAGAAGGCAGAGGTCGCGGTGGTTCCCGGCGAGGCCTTCGGCCCGTCCGGCTACATCCGCATGTCGTACGCGCTCGGTGACGACCAGCTTCTCGAGGGCGTCCAGCGCCTGCAGCGCCTGTTCGCCTGACGCGCTTCGCTCGCTCGACGACCAGGGCCGGAAGGCGCCCCGGTCGTCGAACGAGGAGCGCAGCGACGAGATGAGACGTCGCGCTCACGCCTCGTCGTGGAACCCGATCAGCCAGCGGATGCCGTAGCGATCGATGACCGTGCCGTCGTAGTCGCCCCAGGGACGCTTCTGCAGCGCGTCGATGACCCGACCCTCTTTCGAGAGCTGATCGAACCAGCTGGTCAGCGTCGACGCATCAGCGGTACCGAGCAGTGAGAGGAACATGCCGCTCATCTGCACGGCGTCATCGTCTGCACCCGCATCCGCTCCAGCGAGCTCGACCGCACCCGCCAGCTGCCCGTGTGCAACGGCATCGCCCGGACCGTCGTGGCGCCCCGCCTGGGCGTAGTCGAGAAGCTGAAGCTCCCCTCCGAAGACCGAACGGTAGTGCTCCAGCGCTTCGGCCGCGTTTCCGGGAAACAGGAGGTAGGGGATCAGTCCGCTCATGCCGCGAGTGTACGGCGAAGCGACGACGTTGTCAGTCCGGCACGGCGATGCGGCCGGCCTGATGAACTACAGTTCGACGCCGAGCAGCACGGGCTCCGGCTGCAGCACGAGCCCGAACTCCGAATGGACGCGGCTCTGGATGAAGCGGGCGAGCTCAGACACCTCGGCCGCCGTGGCACCGCCCCGGTTGGTGAGGGCGAGAGCGTGCTTGGTCGAGACGGATGCCCGTGACCTCGGCAGCTTGAATCCCTTGCGGATTCCGGCCTGCTCGATCAGCCAGGCGGCACTCACCTTCACGTCGGGCGCCTCCGGCTTCGCGGCCGGCACGAAGCCTTCGTACGAGGAGAGCGGGATCACCGTGACCGTGTCGAGGTCGGGAGTCACCGGCCATCGCGGGCACTCGGGCGGCAGGGCGCGGGCGACGACCTCGGGCACGATCGCGTTCTGGAAGAAGGATCCGACGCCGTGCGTGTCGGGGTCGTTCTTGTCGAGCAGCATCCCCTTCGACGCGCGAGTGGCGAGGATCCGTTCGCGCACCCAGGCGAGCGGCACAGGCGCGTCCGAGTCGAGACCCAGCGCCCTGCGCAGCTGCTCACCGCGGACGACGCGCTCTTCGGCGACGAGAAGGTCGACTGTGACCGACAGGATGACGGCGCGGCGCTGCGGCACGCCGCCGTAGTGGTGCTTGAGCACAGAGGTTCTGAACCCGAGCCCGAGCTCGGACGCCGGGACGACCGACACGTCGCCCGTCGCCTCGTCGATCAGCTCGACCTCGACGAGGGTCTCTTGGATCTCCTGACCGTACGCGCCGATGTTCTGCACCGGTGAGGCGCCGACGGTGCCCGGGATGCCGCTCATCGCCTCGAGTCCGGCATACCCGTGCTCCACGGCGTAGGCGACGAGATCGTCCCAGCCGTGACCGGCCTGCACGCGGAGCCGGATGCGTCCGGCATGCGGAGACGGGAGCTCCTCGATGCCGCGGGTGAGGATGCGGATGACGGTGCCCTCGAACGAGTCGTCACCGATGAACAGATTGGATCCGCCACCGAGGACGAACCACTCATCGCCGCGCGCCCACACGTCGGTGAGCGCATCGACCAGCTCAGCAGAGGTCGACGCCTCGAGCATCCGCTCGGGAGCCCCACCTGTGCGGAGGGTCGTCAGAGTCGCCAGCGCGAGCGGCTCGACCTCGTGCACCACGCCGTCGCCCATCAGGCGGCGACGCGCAGCTGCGCCTTGACGAGCACCGTCGTCTCACCGAACGTGACCTTGAGGTCGATGCGCGTCGATTCCTCGTCGACGGCGCCGACGGTGGCGGCGACGTGGAGGTCGGCTCCGTCTGCGGGGTCGACCACGACCGGTTTGGTGAATCGCACGCCGTAGTCGATGATCCGCGCGCCCGGCTCGAGAGCCGCGACGACCACCGACGAGGCGATGCCCATCGTGAGCATGCCGTGCGCGAGGACGCCCGGCAGGCCCACCTCGGCGGCGATGTCGTCACGATAATGGATCGGGTTGAAGTCGCCTGAAGCCCCTGCGTAGCGCACGAGCGACTCTCGGGTGATGTGCACCGTGCGCTCTGCGACGATGTCTCCGACAGCGAACGGCATCACTCTGCTCCTTCTTCGGCGCCGACCAGCAGCACGCTGGTGGCGGTGACGACATGCTCGCCGGCGGCATCCGTGATCTCGGCCGCGCTGGTGATCATGGCGTTGCCGCCCATCATGCGGATGGCGGTCACGCGCAGTGTGCCGGTGAGCTCGTCGCCCGCGACGATCGGGCGCGAGTAGGCGAACTTCTGCTCGGCGTGGATCGTGCGGGCCAGCACGATGCCCGAGTCGGGTTCGGCGAGCAGCTGCTGCAGCGTGAGGTCTTGGATGACCATCGCGAAGGTCGGCGGCGCCACGACATCGGTGAAACCGGCCGCACGCGCGGCCTCGACGTCGGTGTGCTGCGGAGCGTCGGCGAAGACAGCGCGCGCGAACTCGCGCACCTTCTCGCGGCCGACGAGGTAGGGAGAGGTCGGCGGGAATTCCCGGCCGAGAAGATCTTGGTTCACTGCCACCCCTCGATCCTACCGAGCGCCTGCGACAGAGCCGCCCTCAGTCCTTCTTCTTGCGCCCCTTGATGGCCTTCATCGCCATCTGCACTGCGATGACCACGAGGTATGCCGCGAACAGCATGTTTCCCACCATCGGGTCGATCAGCGTCGCCAGCCACGCACCGAGCGCGGTGGTCGTGCACGCCGACACTCCGACGATCGCCGCGGCGAGCAGGTCGACGTTGCGGTTGCGCAGGTTGCCGATCGTGCCCGAGATGGCGGTCGGGATCATCATGAGCAGTGACGTGCCCTTGGCGACGAGATCGCTCGTGCCGAACGCGAGCATCAGGATCGGCACGACGATCACACCGCCACCGACCCCGATGAGCCCTGCGAGGATGCCGGTTGCGACGCCGACCACCACGAGGGCGAGCCCGTTGAGCAGCTGCAGCTCGAACTCCGCGTCCCGCGACGGCACGACCAGGAACAGGCTCACGATCACGACCACGAGGAAGCCGACGAAGAACCAGCGCAGCACCGTCTGCGAGATCTTCGGCAGCATCCGGGTGCCGATCTGGGCGCCGACGACGGAGCCCGCTGCGAGGATCAGCGCGGGGATCCAGGCGACGGAGTCATTGATCGCGTATGAGATGACGCCGACCGTCGCCGTCGGGACGATCGCGGCGAGCGACGTGCCGGCGCCGAGCCGCTGGTTGAAATGCAGGAAGAGCACGAGCAGCGGGACGATCACCGTGCCTCCGCCGACGCCGAAGAGGCCGGAGAGGAGGCCCGCGATCAGGCCGATGCCGATGAATGCCGTGTAGGCGCGAGGCCCTCTGCTCAGGGTCTCTGCATCAGTCACCGGATCAGCCTACTCGCAGGCCCCTCCTCGTTCTGCCGTCAGACCTCCGAGTCGGCCCTGACGGGCACCGAGATCGACTCTGTCAGCGCCTGCTCGTAGCGGCGCTGGCGTCGACGCAACCACAGGCCGCCGACGATCAGGAGCGCCAGCAGGACGTAGGCGGTCGCGGCGAACGGCTGCGCGACGAGCGTCGTCAGGTCTCCCTGGCTGAGCTGGAGTGCGCGCCGCAGCTGGGCCTCGCCCATCGGCCCGAGGATCATGCCGACCACGAGCGGAGCGACCGGGAACCCGTACCTCCGCATGAAGAACCCGAGCACCCCGACGATCGTCAGGATGAGGATGTCGACCACCGAGTAGTTCAACGCGTAGGCGCCGAAGGCGGCGAAGACCAGGATCCCCGCATAGAGGTACGGACGCGGGATCTGCAGGAGCTTCACCCACATGCCCACGAGCGGCAGGTTCAGCACGAGCAGGATGACATTGCCGATGTAGAGGCTCGCCACGAGCGCCCAGACGAGGTTCGACTGGCTCGTGAACAGCATCGGTCCGGGTTGCAGGCCGTACGACTGGAAGGCCGTGAGGATGATCGCGGCGGTCGCCGTGGTCGGCAATCCGAGTGTCAGCAGCGGAACGAGCACCCCGGCGGCCGCAGCGTTGTTCGCGGATTCAGGTCCGGCGACGCCTTCGATCGCGCCGCGTCCGAACTCGGACTTGTGCTTCGAGAGCTTGCGCTCCGTCGCATACGAGAGGAAGGTCGCCACATCGGCTCCACCCGCGGGGATCGTGCCGATCGGGAAGCCGATCGCGGTGCCGCGCAGCCAGGGCTTCCACGAACGACGCCAGTCGTCCTTTTTCATCCAACTGCGCCACCCGCGCGTTACGGGGATCACGTCGATCGCGCCGTGCCGCAGTCTCGCGGCGATGTACAGCGTCTCTCCCACCGCGAACAGCCCGACCGCGACCAGCACGATGTCGATGCCGTCGGCGAGCGGGAGCAGTCCGAGCGTGTACCGCTGCTGCCCTGAGAGCCGATCGGTTCCGACGAGGCCGAGGAACAGCCCCACGCCGAGCGAGAGGAGGCCGCGCGGAACGGACGACCCCATCAGCGCTCCGACGGTGATGAAGGCGACGACGATGAGTGCGACGTAGTCCGCCGGGCCGAGATTGACGGCGAACTGTGCGAGCACGGGGGCCAGCAGCGTGAGCCCGATGGTCGCGAGCGTTCCGGCGACGAATGACCCGAGTGCGGCAGTCGCGAGCGCCGCCGCGCCGCGTCCCATCTTGGCCATCTTGTTGCCCTCGATGGCCGTGACGATCGAGGCCGACTCCCCCGGGGTGTTCAGCAGGATGCTCGTGGTCGACCCGCCGTACATCCCGCCGTAGTAGATCCCCGCGAAGGTGATCAGGGCGGCCGCCGGTTCGAGCGTGTAGGTGAGCGGCAGCAGCAGTGCCACCGTCATGGCCGGGCCGATCCCCGGGAGCACGCCCACCGCTGTGCCGATGAGCACGCCGAGGAAGGCGAAGACGAGGTACTGCGGCTGCAGCGCAGTCGCGAATCCCTCGAGGAGCAGAGACCAGCTGTCCATCAGAACATCCTCCCGAGCCAGCCCAGAGCGGGACCCCAGGGCAACGACAGTCCGAGCAGCCCGCCGAAGACGACCTGGACGACGAGCGCGAGGGCGATCCCGACGCCGAAGGCGACCCACCACCGCTTCGCTCCCAGCGACCAGGCGACACCGCCGAACAGGATCGCTGCGGCCGGCGCCCAGCCGACGGGCTCGATGAGGAAGAGGTGCGCCACGAGGAACGCGGCGATCTTCACGAGTGTGATCCAGTCGGTGGGGAGGGACTGATCGACGTCCTCCCCGTCCTCGGGAACACCCCTCTGGCCGCGGAGGATGCCGACGAGTACGGCTACCGCTGAGCCGAGGAGCAGGATCGCGACGAAGACCGGGAACACGGTCGGCCCGACCTGGGCGCCGACCGGGACATGGATGGAGAAGACTCCGATCAGGGCGAAGACGCCCAGCGCGACCATCAGCAGGGCGAAGACGAGTTCGCCCACCGGCATGGGGCCGACGATGCGTGCGGACCGGCGTTCGCCGATCCGCACACCGTCGGGCCCGGAGGACCCGATACTCATGTCAGCCGACCAGACCGATGTTCTGCAGGGTCGCCGTGACCTCTTCGATGTTCCCATCGAGGAACTCGTCGAACTCGTCGCCCGTGAGAAACGCATCCGCCCAACCGCGCGTCTCGAGTTCGGCCGTCCAAGCCTCCGACTCATGCAGCTCCGTGACGATTCGCGTCAGCTCCTCGCGGTTCGCGTCGTCGATACCTCCCGGTGCGATCACGCCGCGCCAGTTCGTCAGCACGACGTCGTAGCCCGAATCCGTGATCGTGGGCACGTCGGCAAGCTGCTCGACCGGCTCGTCCGATGACACTGCAAGAGCCTTCATCGTGCCCGCGTCGATGTGCTGCAGGAACTCGCCGACACCAGAGATGCCCGCGTCGACCTTGCCGCCCAGTATCAGCGACGTCGCTTCGCCGCCGCCGGAGTTCGGCGTGTAGTTCAGCTTCTCGGCGATCTCGGCGCCGTCGAGTCCGGCCTCCTCGAGCATGAGCCCGGCGAGGATGTGGTCGGCGCCGCCGGCAGAGCCTCCGGTGATGGTCACCTCCTGCCCCCTGTCGACCACGTCGTCGACGAGATCCTCGAGCGTGTCGTACTCCGAGTCCGCCGGCACGACCACGACCAGCGGTTCGTCGGTGAGACGGGCGATGGCCGTCATGTCCTCGATGCGCACGGCCGAGGCGTTGGTCTCGACCGCGCCGACCATCACGAGCCCCATCACCATGAGGGTCGCCGGATCCTGCTCGTTCGCGAGCTGGGCGAGACCGACAGTGCCGCCGGCACCTCCGACGTTGGTGACCGGCGCCGAGCCGACGATCCCCTCCTCGGTGAGAAGCTGCGACAGTGCGCGGCCGGTCTGGTCCCAGCCTCCGCCGGGGTCTGCTGGAACGACGATGTTCACGTCGCTGATCGTGACGGCCTCGTCCGCGGCGCCGTCGCCTGCGGCTTCGGTGCTGCCCGAGCACGACGTCAGTGCGAGTGCGGCTGCTGCGGCGAGTGCCACCGCCGTGCCGATGCGTGACTTCTTCATGTGCGCTCCTCCTTGAGCGTTCGTGTTGCTGTCCGTCCACACTGGGAGGGCGCCCGCCGCTGCTCAAGCTTCGGAAACCATTGGTCGCGTTCCGAAACTATTGGTCACGATCGCCTCTTACGCCGCGTCGCGGCGCACGCGCACAGCGAGGAGAATGGGCGGGTGGCCTCGAAGATGACGCTCCGGGTGCAGCTGCTGGCTCTGCAGGCGCTGATCGTGTTCTTGGTGACCCTTGCCACCGGGATCGTCGCCGGTGCGCTGCAGGAGCAGGCGCTGCGCGAGGCCTACAAGGATCGGATGCAGGCTGTTGCCCAATCGATCGCAGCTCTTCCTCCCGTCCTCGACGCCTTCGACGACGTCGATCCGGCCACTGCGATCCAGCCGATCGCCGAGGTCATCCGCGAAGCATCCGATCTCGCATACGTCGTCGTGGCGAACGCCGACGGCATCCGGTACTCCCACCCGAACCCCGACCGCATCGGCGAGCGGGTGTCGACGGATCCGTCGGTGCCCCTCTCGGGCGAGATCTACGTCGGCACCCAGACCGGCACACTGGGCACGTCCTGGCGCGTCAAGGTGCCGATCCGCGAGGACGAGGGAGAGGTCATCGGCACGGCATCCGTCGGCATCCTCGAGTCGGAGCTCAACGAGGAGTTCACCGCCAACCTCACCTGGCTGATCTCGGCGATGCTCGCGGCCGCCGTGCTCGGCGTCTTCGGTTCGGCGTGGGTGACCTCGGTGATCAGGCGACGGATCTACCGGCTGGAGCCGCATCAGATCGCGGCCTTGGTGAAGAACCAGGAGACGACCCTGCATCGCCTCAGTGAGGGGGTCATCACCGTCAACGGCGCCGGCAGGATCACTCTTGCGAATGACGCCGCCGCGCGCCTGCTCGAGAAGGACGCCGGTGATCTCGACGACGCGGTCGCGGCCGACGTCCTCGACGACGAGCTGCTCGATGTGCTCAGGGTCGGCGAGAACGAGGGCCGACCGGTGATCGTCGGATCGCACGTCCTGGTGGCACGCAGCACCGGGAGCCGCGTCGACGGGACCGATGTAGAGGCCACTCTGCTGCTGCGCGATCACACCGAGTTGCACGATGTCGTGCAGCGCGTCGAGGCCGCCGACGCGATCATCGCCTTCCGTCAGCGATTCGGACTCCCCAAGGGGCTGAGCCCGGAGACCCTCGACCGGATCTCGTCGGCCCTCGCAGCTCGACCCGACGCCTCCGCCACCGACATCGGCGACGACCTGACCATCTCACGCGTCAGCGCCAGACGCTACCTCGAACACCTCGCGAGCACGGGGCGCGCGGTCCGCACCCTCGACTACACGACGAAGGGTCGACCCGGCACACGGTATCGCGCAACCGGACCGGTGTGATCGCTGCGCGCAGGCTCAGATCCGGGACGCCACACGTCGCACCTTGAGAGAAGGTGTGCCAGGTCGAGTTCATCGACGGGATGCCGAGGTCGGCATCCGGGAAGATCCTGCGCAAGGATCTGCGCACGCGCTGACGGCGGCGTCGCAGCAACGAAGAAGCCCGCCGTCCCTTTCGGGGCGGCGGGCTTCTTCGAACGAGCGAGGTGCTTACTCGGACTTCGTCTCGACAGCGTCCTCGGCGGCAGCCTCGGCTGCCTCTCCCTCGGCCTGCGACTCGGCGCCGGCGTCGGTGGTCTCCTCTGCGGGAGCCTCCTCGACGACCTCGGCGGGCTTCTCAGCCTTAGCAGCCTTCTTGGTGGACTTCGCCTTGGGGGTGACGGGCTCGAGAACGAGCTCGATCACGGCCATGGGGGCGTTGTCACCCTTGCGGTTGCCGACCTTCGTGATGCGGGTGTAGCCACCCTCACGGTCTGCGACGAGCGGAGCGATCTCGGTGAAGAGCACGTGTCCGGCGTCCTTGTTGGAACGCAGCACGGTCATCGCACGACGACGAGCGTGCAGGTCGCCGCGCTTGCCGAGCGTGATGAGACGCTCCGCGAGCGGACGCAGGCGCTTGGCCTTGGTCTCGGTCGTCTTGATCGACTTGTGGATGAAGAGCTGTGCCGCCATGTTGGCAAGCAGCAGGCGCTCGTGTGCGGGGCCGCCTCCGAGGCGGGGACCCTTAGTGGGCTTGGGCATAATCGTCTAACTCCTGGTCAGAAAGGTCGGGTTTCAGAAGGACTCGTCTTCGCTGCCGCTGTAGAAATGGGCGCCGTCGAAACCGGGCACCGAATCCTTGAGCGACAGACCGAGCGAGATGAGCTTGTCGCGCACCTCGTCGACCGACTTCTGGCCGAAATTGCGGATGTTCATGAGCTGCGTCTCCGACAGGGCGACGAGCTCGGAAACAGTGTTGATGCCCTCACGCTTCAGGCAGTTGTACGAGCGGACCGAGAGGTCGAGGTCCTCGATCGGCATCGACAGCTCGCTGGAGTTGACTGCCTCCACCGGTGCCGGGCCGATCTCGATGCCCTCAGCCTCGACGTTCAGCTCGCGAGCGAGACCGAACAGCTCGGTGAGCGTCTTCGCAGCCGAAGCCACTGCGTCGCGGGGGCTGATGGCGGACTTGGTCTCGACGTCGAGGACGAGCTTGTCGAAGTCGGTGCGCTCACCCGCACGGGTGGCGTCGACGCGGTAGCTGACCTTGAGCACCGGCGAGTAGATCGAGTCGATCGGGATCTGACCGGCCTCGGCGTACTCGTTGCGGTTCTGCGTCGCCGAGACGTAGCCACGGCCACGCTCGATCGTGAGCTCGAGCTCGAACTTCGCGGTCTCGTTGAGCGTCGCGATGACGAGCTCGGGGTTCTGGACCTCGACACCGGCCGGAGCCGAGATGTCAGCGGCGGTCACTTCGCCCGAACCGGTCTTGCGCAGGTACGCCGTGATGGGCTCGTCGCGCTCCGACGAGACGACGAGCTGCTTGATGTTGAGGATGATCTCGGTGACATCCTCCTTCACGCCGGGGATGGTGCTGAACTCGTGCAGCACGCCGTCGATGCGAACGCTGGTGACCGCGGCGCCGGGGATCGACGACAGCAGGCTGCGACGAAGCGCATTGCCGATCGTGTATCCGAAGCCGGGCTCCAGAGGCTCGATGATGAACCGGCTACGGTTCTCGACGATCTTTTCCTCGGTCAGTGTGGGACGCTGTGCAATAAGCACTCTGTGTTCCTTTCGATCACATGCCCGCTATATGACATGTGGTGGGGTGAGGTTTTGAGTTTTGGGAGTCGATGCCCGGTCCCTGAGCATGTCGAAGGGGCGGGCGTCGAGCCGCTCGGCCCCGAAGGACCGAGCGGCTCGACAAGCCGGATCAGACGCGGCGGCGCTTCGGCGGGCGGCAACCGTTGTGCGCCTGCGGGGTGACGTCCTGGATCGAGCCGACCTCGAGGCCGGCGGCCGTCAGCGAACGGATCGCGGTCTCGCGACCCGAGCCCGGTCCCTTGACGAAGACGTCGACCTTCTTGACGCCGTGCTCCTGCGCCTGACGGGCAGCCGACTCGGCGGCCAGACCAGCGGCATACGGGGTCGACTTGCGCGAGCCCTTGAAGCCCACGCCACCCGACGATGCCCAGCTGATGACAGCGCCGGACGGGTCGGTGATCGAAACGATGGTGTTGTTGAACGTCGACTTGATGTGGGCATGGCCCAGCGCGATGTTCTTCTTTTCCTTGCGGCGCGGCTTGCGCGCGGCGGCCTTGGGTGCAGCCATGAAAGTGTTCTCCTAGTCCCTGGGGGCCGCGCTTAGCGGGCCTTCTTCTTGCCTGCGACGGTGCGCTTCGGGCCCTTGCGGGTACGGGCGTTGGTCTTGGTGCGCTGACCACGGACCGGGAGGCCACGACGGTGGCGGACGCCCTCGTAGGAGCCGATCTCGACCTTGCGGCGGATGTCTGCGGCGACCTCGCGGCGCAGGTCACCCTCCACCTTGTAGTTGCCTTCGATGTGGTCGCGGAGGGTGATCAGCTGCTCATCGCTGAGGTCCTTCACGCGGATGCTCTCGTCGATCTCTGTAGCCTTGAGGATCTCGACCGAGCGGGTACGGCCGACGCCGTAGATGTAGGTAAGGGCGATCACCACGCGCTTATCGCGCGGGATGTCAACGCCGGCAAGACGTGCCATGCGGTTCTCCTGAGATTGGTAGAGGTGTGGAGCAGGATCGGTGCTCGGGCCTCCGCCCCGAGGTGTCAGTCCCGGTAGGCCGTTGAGCCTGTCGAAACGTCTGATCCTGCCGTTGTGTGTATTGAGTTGTGAGTCAGCTCCGAAGAGTCCGCCGGCAAGGCCGACGGGCACTCAGCCCTGGCGCTGCTTGTGGCGCGGGTTGCTCTTGCAGATGACCATGACGCGGCCGTGACGGCGGATCACCTTGCAGTGATCGCACATGGGCTTGACGCTGGGGTTGACCTTCATGATGTTTCCTATTCGCTGTCTTCACCGGGCAGGCTGGGCGCCTGGGGTGTTACTTCTCGACCGATCAGCGGTAGCGGTAGACGATTCGTCCACGGGTCAGGTCGTAGGGGCTGAGCTCCACGACCACACGGTCTTCGGGGATGATGCGGATGTAGTTCTGCCGCATCTTGCCTGAGATCGTTGCAAGGACCTTGTGTCCGTTGGAGAGCTCAACGCGGAACATCGCGTTGGGCAGAGCCTCGGAGATCACGCCCTCGATCTCGATGACACCGTCTTTCTTAGCCATAGCCTCGCTGACGCTTCTGCAGACCGGTCGATCTGCGGTGGGTGATTGGATTGCGGTGCTTTCTGCCGATTCAGACACGCCGAATCAAGGCGCAAGGCACCAAGGATCTATGTTATCCGACATCGAGAGTTCCGGCAACCCGAGCAGAATGCCGGAACTCCCGTGTCGATGTGAGGCTGATCAGCCGAGCTGGTCAGCCGAGGATCTTGGCGAACTCCGTCGCGATCTCGCTGTTGTCGATGCGGGTCCCGTTGATCTCGACGGTCGGAGTTCCCGAGATCTCGTGCACCTTGGTCTGCGAATCGGCGAACTTGTTGTAGGTGCCGTCGGCGATGCAGTCCGCTGCCGCGCCGGCGCCCGCCTGCTCGGCGAGAGCGCTGAGCTCGTCGGCACTGAGTCCGGCGGAGTTCTCCTCCGGCTGGTTCGCGAAGAGCAGGTTGAAGTAGTCGAGGGTCGAGTCGGGAGCCTCTTCGGCGACGCAGTACATCGAGCCGGCCGACAGCGAGGAGAACTCCCCCGTCGTCGAGAGACGGTTGAGGATCGACACCGGGTGGATGTTCAGCGTGATCTGGTCGTCAGCCGCCGCGGCCTGCAGCTGCTCGCCGTAGGCATCCTCGAACTGCCCGCACACGGGGCACATGAAGTCGACGTACGTGTCGATCTCGTCCTCGCCCGTTCCGAACGAGATGGCGCCGGTCTCCTCGTTGACGATGGAGCTCTGCGGGGCCGTGCCCGGGGCGGTGGCCTGGTTGTTCAGGAACACGACGACGAACGCCAGCACGGCCAGCACGACCACCACTGCCGCCGAGACGCCGATCACGAACCAGTTGGTGTTGCTCTTCGCGGCTGCCATTGCTTTCCGTTTCTGTCGAGGCCGGCCCGCGGCGGGCCAGACCTGAAGTCTTCGGGTGCATGCGCACCCATACACCCATTGTGCCCGGAGAAACCTATGTGCGCGTTGTGACCTTGTCCTGTCTCGCTCGCGGCCGCCCGGCCCTCGCCGATTCGCGAGACCGGCCTCCGTGCACGAGACCCACGTTCCCACCGTGGGTCTCGCCCCGCGAAGTCAGTCTCAAGTCGAGCGCGCTGCGCCCCACCACCCACCCAGCCCGAGACCGGCCTCCGTGCATGAGACCCACGTTCCCACCGTGGGTCTCGCCCCGCGAAGTCGGTCTCACATTGGGCGTGCTGCGCGCGCTGCGGACGCGCTCCATGGGCCACCGACGACACCGAACTGTTCCTGCACCGACCAGCATCCAGGAGCGCTCCCTCACAGCATTCGGTGAATCAACGCTCCAGCCCGGTGGCGCCGCGCCTGTGCGGAGAGGATGCAACTGTGCAGACCCTCTCCGATCGCGCTTTCGTCACATCGCCGGTGCCGCTGATCGTGAGTGCAGAGATGCGGATGTTGGGGCTGCGCGCAGCGAGTCCGCGACTTCGTCGTGTGCGCCACGGTGTTCACGCACGTCGCGATCTGTACGACGCGCTCCGTCCCTGGCAGCGGTACGCGGCGCGGGTGCACGCCTTCGCGCGCACGCATCCGGGCGCGGTCCTGTGTCTCGAGTCCGCAGCCGTGCTGCATGGCCTGCCGCACTTCGGCGAGACCGCCCAGATCCATGTGCTGGCGGATGCAGGCGAGAAATCACGGCGATTCGGCGACGTCGCAGTCCACTCGTCCGCAGATTCCCGCGGAGTCACCTCGATCGCAGGCATCCATTGCACCGACCTTCTCGATACGGCCGTCGATCTGACGAGGGTTCTGTCACCGGCGAAGGGACTGGCGGTCGCTGACGCGGCGTTATCGCCGTTCCAGGGCGGCAACGTGCGGCGGTCGATCGCTGACGAGACTCTCGGCGGCCAGATGAACAGCCGGGGCCGAGCCCGAGCGCGATGGGCCTGGACAAATGCAGACGAGCGTTCGGAATCACCCGGCGAGAGCATCAGCCGCGCAGTGATCGCGTGGTGCGGCTTCGAGACACCTCAGCTGCAGGCCGAGTTCGCGTACGAAGGAGCGAGGGACCGGGCCGACTTCTTCTTCCCGTCATCCCGGGTCATCGGCGAAGCTGATGGATGGGGCAAGTACGACCTCGATGATCCGGATGCGGCCGCTCAGCGCCTCGCGGATGAGAAGCGCCGCGAGGACAGGCTTCGTCGCAACGGACATCCGATCGCCCGCTGGGACCTCTCCGACGTGTGGAGGGTCGACCCGCTTCGCGTCGCCTTGGTCGCCGCCGACGTGCCCCTCGTGCGACCTCCGCAGGAGGGGATGCTCGCCTCGATGAAGCTCAGCCCGCGCGAGGTCGCGGTGTCGCGCCTCGCCGCGCAGAGCTGACCTGACGCCCGCCGGTGAGACCGGCATCCGTCGACGAAACCCACGCCATGCGCACGGGTCTCACGCACGATCACCGGTCTCGCGCACCCGCCTCACGTTGCACGCGCCCACACGCCACGAGACCGGCATCCGTCGACGAAACCCACGTCCTGCGCACGGGTCTCACGCACAATCCACGCTCACGCGCACCGACCACACACCGCACGCGCCCACACGCCACGAGACCGGCATCCGTCGACGAAACCCACGTCGTGCGCACGGGTCTCACGCACAATCACCGGTCTCGCGCACCCGCCTCACGTTGCACGCGCCCACACGCCACGAGACCGGCATCCGTCGACGAAACCCACGTCATGCGCACGGGTCTCACACACAATCACCGGTCTCGCGCACCGACCTCACCTCGCACGCGGCCACACGCCACGAGACCGGCATCCGTCGACGAAACCGACGTCACGCACACGGGGCTCACGCACAATCACGGGTCTCGTGCACAATCAGCGGTCTCGCGCGGCACAACGACACAACGACAAGCGGCACAAGGACAAGCGGCAAGCGGAACAGCCGGCAGAGCGACAAAGCCGCAACGAAACCGCTCGGCCGCGGCCCAGCGCGCTGCCGGTCAGGCGATCGGCGTCGGTGTTACGCCGAAGGGTGCGAGGCCTGCCGCTCCCCCATCGGGTGAGGTGAGCACCCAGATGCCGTCTTCGTGCAGGGCGACGCTGTGCTCCCAGTGCGATCCGTCGGTGCCGTCGACCGTCGAGACGGTCCAGTCATCGTCCTCGACGAAGGTCTCGTCGCTGCCGGCGGTCACCATCGGCTCGATCGCCAGCACGAGTCCCGGCTTGACCTCCGCGCCCGGATCAGGGGTGCGGTAGTTGAAGACACTCGGTGCCTCGTGCATCTTGCGACCGATGCCGTGTCCGACGTACTCGCGAAGGATGCCGTAGGTCTGGCCCGAGACCGCTGACGGGCCCTGAGCCTCGATGTAACCCTGGATGGCGGCGCCGAGGTCACCCAGGTGAGAAGCGGACGCCATGGCGGCGATACCGGCCCACATGGAGCCCTCTGTCACGCGCGAGAGCTCCTGCCGCTGTGCGACGAGCTCAGGTCGGGTGTCGTCGGGCACGACCACGGTGATGGCACTGTCGCCGTTCCACCCCTGGAACTGAGCGCCGCAGTCGATCGACACGATGTCGCCTGCCTGCAGGATCCGCTCGCCGGGGATGCCGTGCACGACCTCTTCGTTGACCGAGATGCAGGTGGTGTGCCGGTAGCCGCGGACCAGCTGGAAGTTCGACTCTGCGCCACGGGCCAGGATCACGCGGTTGGCCTCGGCATCGAGCTCGAGGGTCGTGACCCCCGGCCGGATCAGTGGCCGGACGGCATCCAGTGCCGCGGCCGTGATGAGGCCGGGTTCGACCATCGCGCGCAGTTGAGCTGCGTTCTTGTAGATCGACTTGCGGAACATCGTGCGGGTGTTCAGGCCGCGAGACGCAGGCCGCGAGCGACCAGAGCTGCGAACACGCGCTCGGTGATCTCGTCGAGCGAACCCACGCCATCGATGCGGTCGACGATGCCACGGGGCCCGTAAACCTCGAGGATCGGGGCCGTCTCGTGCTCGTAGATGTCCAGGCGGTGCGCGATGGCCTCGTCGGTGTCGTCCGAACGACCCTGCTCGGCCGCACGCAGCTTCAACCGCTCGATGCTCTCCTCACGCGGAACGTCGAGAAGGATGACCGCGTCGAGAGACTCGCCGCGACCGGCGAGGAACGTGTCGAGGTGCTCCACCTGAGCAGAGTTGCGGGGATACCCGTCGAGCAGGAAGCCGTTCGCCGCGTCGTCCTGCGCCAGGCGGTCGCGAACGATCTCGCTGGTGAGCTCGTCGGGAACAAGGTCACCCTTGTCGAGGATGGCCGTGACCTGCTGTCCGAGCGGCGTGCCCTCTTTGATGTTCGCGCGGAAGATGTCTCCGGTCGAGACGACCGGGATGCCGTAGGACTCGGCGATTCGGACACCCTGGGTGCCCTTGCCCGAGCCCTGCGGACCGACGATGAGCAACCTGGCCGTGGGTTGGTGAGCCTGTCGAACCATCATCGGAGGAGCCCTTCGTAGTGACGCTGCTGGAGCTGAGCATCGATCTGCTTGACCGTCTCGAGACCGACACCCACGATGATGAGGATCGACGCGCCGCCGAACGGGAAGTTCTGGTTGGCACCCACCGTGGCGAGAGCGATCAGCGGGATGAGCGCGATCAGGCCGAGGTAGATCGACCCGGGCAGCGTGATGCGGGTGAGCACGTAATCGAGGTACTCGGCGGTGGGACGACCGGCCCGGATGCCGGGGATGAATCCGCCGTACTTCTTCATGTTGTCCGCGACCTCGACCGGGTTGAAGGTGATCGCGACGTAGAAGTACGTGAACCCGATGATCAGCAGGAAGTACACAGCCATGTAGATGGGGCTGTTGCCGGTCGTGAAGTTCGCGCTGATCCAGGTGACCCACGCGGCCGGCTCCGAGCCGTCCTGCGGAGTGTTGAACTGCGCGATGAGCGCAGGGATGTAGAGCAGCGAAGAAGCGAAGATCACGGGGATCACGCCGGCCATGTTGACCTTGATCGGGATGTAGGTGTTGGTGCCGCCGTAAGTGCGACGACCGACCATGCGCTTGGCGTACTGCACCGGGATGCGCCGCTGGGACTGCTCGACGAACACGACGAGCCCCATCACGATGATTCCGACCAGGAGCACCAGGAGGAACACCTCGAAGCCCCTGCTCTCCCAGATGAGCCACATGGCGCCGGGGAACGTGGCGGCGATCGAGGTGAAGATCAGCAGCGACATTCCGTTGCCGATGCCGCGCTCGGTGACGAGCTCGGCGAACCACATGATCAGGCCGGTGCCCGCCGTCATGGTCATGATCATGAGCAGCTGCGCCCACCACACATCGTTGGTGAGGAGGTTCTGGCAGGCGGCGATGTCGGTCGTGCCGAAGAGCTGGCCGCTGCGGGCCACCGTCACGAGCGTGGTCGACTGCAGCAGCGCCAGTGCGATCGTGAGGTAGCGCGTGTACTGCGTCAGGCGGGCCTGGCCGGCCTGACCCTCTTTGTGCAGTGCCTCGAAGTGAGGGATGACCACGCGGAGGAGCTGCGTGATGATCGTCGCGGTGATGTACGGCATGACGCCGAGCGCGAAGATCGAGAGTTGGAGGAGGGCGCCACCCGAGAACAGGTTGACGAGCCCGAGGAGTCCCTCTGTCCCGGAGTTCAGCGCGAGACACTCTTCGACGTTCGGGAAGTTCACGAACGGAGCAGGCACATTCGAGCCGAGCCGGTAGATGGCGATGATGGCGAGGGTGAAACCGATCTTCCGACGCAGGTCGGGCGTGCGGAAGATCCGCGCGATGGCGCTAAACAAGGACGTCCTCCTGAAAGGTTGCCGATCCCTGAAGGACGGCTGAAAGAACAGGCTAACCCATAAGAGGGGCCGGAGAATCTCCGACCCCTCTCATGAAGTGGTTACTTGACGGATCCGCCGGCCGCCACGATCTTCTGCTCGGCAGAACCCGAGACCTTGTCGACCGCTACGGTGAGCTTCACGGCGATGTCGCCGTTTCCGAGAACCTTGACCTTCTCGTTCTTGCGAACGGCACCCTTGGCGACCAGGTCGCCGATGGTGACATCGCCACCCTTGGGGTACAGCTCCGCGAGCTTCTCCAGGTTGACGACCTGGTACTCGACGCGGAACGGGTTCTTGAACCCGCGCAGCTTCGGGGTGCGCATGTGCAGCGGCATCTGCCCACCCTCGAAGCCGACGCGAACAGTGTTGCGAGCCCTCGTGCCCTTGGTACCGCGACCCGCGGTCTTACCCTTGGAGCCCTCACCGCGACCGACACGGGTCTTCGCGGTGTTGGATCCGGGGACCGGACGCAGGTGGTGCACCTTCAGCACGCCGGGGCGGGATGCCGGAGCATCCTTCTTCGGCGCAGCCTTCTTCGCAGCAGGCTTCTTGACGGCGTCGGCCTTGGCCGAAGACGCCTTTGCAGGTGCCTTCTTGGCGGCGGGCTTCTTCTCGGCTGCGGCCTTGGGAGCGGCAGCCTTCTTCGTGGCCTTCTCGGCCTCGACGGCTTCGTTCTTCTCAGCCATTAGTCGATCTCCTCAACCTTTACGAGGTGGGCGACGGTCTTGACGTAACCGCGCGTCTGCGCGTCGTCGGGGCGAACGGTGGTGTCACCGATGCGCTTCAGACCGAGGCTGCGCAGCGTGTCACGCTGGTTCTGCTTCTCGCTCACCTTGGACTTGACCTGCGTGACCTTCAGGCGCGCAGCCATCAGGCACCTACCTTCTGTGCGGCGATGGCGTCTGCCTCCGCACGGACGAGACGCGCGGGTGCGACCTGATCGAACTCGAGGCCACGGCGTGCGGCGACCGCACGGGGCTCCTCGAGCATCTTCAGGGCCGTCACCGTCGCGTGCACGATGTTGATCGTATTCGACGAGCCGAGCGACTTCGACAGCACGTCGTGGATACCGGCGCACTCGAGCACGGCGCGGACCGGACCACCGGCGATGACACCGGTACCGGCAGCGGCCGGACGAAGCAGGACGACGCCTGCTGCGGCCTCACCCTGGACGGGGTGCGGGATCGTGCTTCCGACGCGCGGAACGCGGAAGAAGTTGCGCTTGGCCTCTTCAACACCCTTCGAGATCGCCAGAGGGACCTCACGGGCCTTGCCGTAGCCGACGCCCACCAGACCGTTGCCGTCACCGACGACCACGAGAGCGGTGAAGCTGAAGCGACGACCACCCTTCACGACCTTCGAGACGCGGTTGATGGTGACCACGCGCTCGAGGAACTGGTTGTCCCCACGGTCGCGGGAGTTGCGGTCACGGCCACCCTGGTTGCGGTCTCCACGACCGCCGCCGCGGCGGTTGTCGCGCTGAGACGGCTCTGCCTGCGTGGTGCCGGTGGCAGTCTCGGAAGTGGCAGCTGCCGCTTCGGTCACTTCGTTCTCCTTGTTGTCACTCACAGTGCCAGACCCCCTTCGCGGGCGCCGTCGGCGATGGCGGCGACACGACCGGCGTAGCGGTTGCCGCCACGGTCGAACACTGCCTCGGAAACGCCGGCAGACTTCGCACGCTCGGCGAGAAGCTCGCCGACCTTGCGGGCCTTGGCGGTCTTGTCACCCTCGAGCGAGCGCAGGTCGGTCTCGAGCGTCGATGCCGACGCCACGGTGTGACCCTTGCTGTCGTCGACAAGCTGCACGAAGACGTGGCGAGCCGAGCGGTTGACGACGAGACGCGGACGCGACTCGGTGCCGACGACCTTCTTGCGAAGGCGGGCATGACGACGCGCGCGGGCGTCAGACTTTGACTTGAGAGCCATGGTTACTTACCACTCTTTCCGGCCTTGCGACGCACGATCTCGCCGGCGTAGCGCACGCCCTTGCCCTTGTACGGCTCGGGCTTGCGGATCTTGCGGATGTTCGCAGCTGCCTCGCCGACAGCCTGCTTGTCGATACCACTGACCGTGAGCTTGTTGGTGCCCTCGACCGTGAGCGTGATACCGGCGGGCGGGTCGATGAGGACCGGGTGCGAGAAGCCGAGGGCGAACTCGACCGAGCTGCCCTTCTGTGCCACTCGGTAACCGGTACCGACGACCTCGAGACCCTTGGTGTAGCCCTGGGTCACGCCGATGATGTTGTTGTTGATGAGCGTGCGGGTCAGGCCGTGAAGCGACCGGGACTCGCGCTCGTCGTCGGGACGGGTGACGAGAACCTGGTTCTCCTCGACCGCGACCTCGATGGGCTTGGCGACCGTCAGGGTGAGTTCACCCTTGGGGCCCTTCACCGCGACCTCACGGCCGTCGACCGAGATGGTCACGCCCGCGGGAACGTCGATGGGAAGTCGTCCAATACGCGACATTTTCGATTACCACACGTAGGCGAGAACTTCTCCGCCCACGCCCTTCTGCTCTGCCTGACGGTCGGTGAGAAGACCGGAGGAGGTGGACAGGATGGCCACGCCGAGTCCGCCGAGGACCCTGGGCAGCTCGGTGGACTTCGCGTAGACGCGGAGGCCGGGCTTCGACACGCGCTTGATGCCCGCGATCGAACGCTCACGGTTGGGACCGTACTTGAGCTGCAGGGTGAGGTTCGTGCCGACGCGAGCGTCAGACGTCTCCCACCCGGCGATGTAGCCCTCCTGCTGGAGGATCTCGGCGATGTGCGTCTTGAGCTTGCTCGACGGCAGGGTCACGGAATCGTGATGCGCCGAGTTCGCGTTGCGCAGACGGGTCAGCAGATCTGCGACCGGGTCTGTCATTGTCATTGTTGTTTTCCTTTGTTCATGAGGTTCCGGCTGCCGTTACACGACAGACGGCCTGCGATGACACGCAATCTTCAATTGTACGGGCACTTCGACAGGCTCAGTGACCGAATCTCGACAGGCTCAGTGACCGAATCGGTCCCTGAGCCTGTCGAAGGGTTACGCCTTGGCGTCTTCCGTACGGAAGGGGAAGCCGAGGTGACGCAGAAGCGCGCGACCTTCATCGTCCGTCTTCGCGGTGGTGACGACAGTGATGTCGAAACCGCGAACCCGGTCGATCTTGTCCTGATCGATCTCGTGGAACACGCTCTGCTCCTGGAGACCGAAGGTGTAGTTGCCGTTCCCGTCGAACTGCTTGCCCGACAGACCGCGGAAGTCGCGGATGCGGGGCAGAGCGAGCGAGACGAGACGGTCCAGGAACTCCCACGCACGGTCACCACGGAGGGTGACGTGTGCGCCGATGGCCTGGCCCTCGCGCAGCTTGAACTGCGCGATCGACTTGCGAGCCTTCGTGACGAGCGGCTTCTGACCGGTGATCTTGGTGAGATCGTCGATCGCGCCGTCGATCACCTTACTGTCGCGGGCCGCTTCACCGACACCGGTGTTCACGACGACCTTGACCAGACCGGGGATCTGCATCACGTTGGTGTAGCCGAACTCATCCTGCAGCTTCTGCTGGATCTCGGCCTTGTACTTCGCCTTCAGGCGGGGCTGGATCTTGCCAGCCACCGCAGCGTCGGTGGTTGCCATCAGAGGTCCTTACCTGACTTCTTCGCGTACCGCACACGGACGGTGCGCTTGACGCCGTCCTTGGTCTGCTCCTCGACCCGGTGGCCGACCTTGGTCGGCTTCTTGGTCGAGGGGTCGACGACTGCGACGTTCGAGATGTGGATGGAGGCCTCGACAGTCTCGAGGCCGCCCGTCTTGGTGCCACGCTGCGTCTGTCCGACGCGCGTGTGCTTGGTGACGTAGTTCACGCCTTCGACGATGATGCGGTTCTTGTCGGCCAGGATCTCGAGGACCTTGCCCTGCTTGCCGCGATCTCCGCCACGCTCCTGCGTCGCTCCGGTGATGACCTGAACCAGGTCACCCTTCTTGATCTTCGCCATGACTTAAATAACCTCCGGCGCCAGCGAGACGATCTTCATGAACTTCTTGTCACGAAGCTCGCGACCGACCGGTCCGAAGATACGGGTGCCGCGGGGCTCCCCGTCGTTCTTCAGGATCACGGCGGCGTTCTCGTCGAACTTGATGTACGAGCCGTCGGGACGACGCGTGGACTTGACCGTACGGACGATGACGGCCTTGACCACATCGCCCTTCTTGACGTTTCCGCCCGGGATCGCGTCCTTGACGGTCGCGATGATGGTGTCACCGAGACCGGCGTAACGGCGGCGCGAGCCACCGAGCACACGGATGGTGAGCAGTTCCTTCGCGCCGGTGTTGTCGGCGACCTTGAGGCGGGATTCCTGCTGGATCACTTGGCCTTCTCCAGAATCTCAACCAGACGCCAGCGCTTCGTGGCGCTGAGCGGGCGGGTCTCGTTGATCAGGACGAGGTCGCCGATGCCGGCGGAGTTCGCCTCATCGTGCGCCTTGACCTTCGAGGTGCGGCGGATGACCTTGCCGTAAAGCGGGTGCTTCACGCGGTCTTCGACCTCGACCACGATGGTCTTGTCCATCTTGTCGCTGATGACGTAGCCACGACGCGACTTGCGGTACCCACGGGCATCCGCATCGCGAACATCGTGTGCTGCGTGCTCAGCCTCGACGGCAGCTTCCTTCTTGGTGGCCATCACTCAGCCTCTTCCTTTGCTTCGGCGGGCTCAGCAGAGTCCACGGCCTTATCGCCAGCGGAGTCCGCCTTCTTCGCCTTCGACTTGGTCGCCTTCTTGGCCGGAGCCTCGACGGGAGCGGGCGTCGCGCGGATGCCCAGCTCACGTTCGCGGATCACGGTGTAGAGACGCGCGATGTCGCGCTTGACGGCGCGGATGCGGCCGTGGCTCTCCAGCTGGCCGGTGGCCGACTGGAAACGGAGGTTGAACAGCTCCTCCTTGGCCTTACGCAGCTCCTCAACGAGGCGCTGGTCTTCGAACGTGTCGAGCTCTGCCGGAGCGAGCTCCTTGGTGCCGATCGCCATTACGCGTCGCCCTCCTCGCGCTTGATGATGCGTGCCTTGAGAGGCAGCTTGTGAATGGCACGGGTCAGTGCCTCGCGAGCGAGTTCCTCGCTCACGCCTGAGACCTCGAAGAGGACGCGACCCGGCTTGACGTTGGCGACCCACCACTCGGGGGAACCCTTACCGGAACCCATGCGGGTCTCGGCAGGCTTCTTGGTGAGGGGACGGTCGGGGTAGATGTTGATCCACACCTTGCCGCCACGCTTGATGTGACGCGTGACCGCGATACGAGCGGACTCGATCTGACGGTTCGTCACGTAGGCAGGCGTAAGAGCCTGGATCCCGTAGTCGCCGAAGGAGACCTTCGTGCCACCAGTCGCCTGGCCGCTGCGACCGGGGTGGTGCTGCTTACGGAACTTGACCTTGCGGGGAATAAGCATCAGGCAGACGCTCCTTCTGCGACAGGGGCCTCGTTGCGCGGCGCGCGGCGGCGGTCGCCACCACGGTCGTCACGACGGGACTTCGGTGCGTTGGCCTGCTCGCGGGCAAGCTCCTTGTTGGTCAGGTCACCCTTGTAGATCCAGACCTTCACGCCGATGCGGCCGAAGGTGGTCTTCGCCTCGTAGAAGCCGTAGTCGATGTTCGCGCGCAGCGTGTGCAGCGGCACACGACCCTCGCGGTAGAACTCCGAGCGGCTCATCTCGGCGCCGCCGAGGCGGCCGGAGACCTGGATGCGGATACCCTTGGCGCCAGCGCGCTGCGCGCCCTGGAGACCCTTGCGCATCGCACGACGGAACGCCACGCGAGCAGAAAGCTGCTCGGCGATGCCCTGTGCGACGAGCTGAGCGTCAGCCTCGGGGTTCTTGACCTCGAGGATGTTCAGCTGGATCTGCTTGCCCGAGAGCTTCTCGAGGTCGCCGCGGATGCGCTCGGCCTCGGCTCCACGACGACCGATCACGATGCCCGGACGGGCGGTGTGGATGTCGACGCGGACGCGGTCACGGGTGCGCTCGATCTCGATGTTCGAGACACCGGCGCGGTCGAGCTGCGTCTTCAGCAGGTTGCGGATCTTGATGTCCTCGGCGACGTAGTCGGCGTAACGCTGACCCGGCTTCGTCGAGTCCGAGAACCAACGCGACACGTGGTCCGTGGTGATGCCGAGGCGGAAGCCGTACGGGTTTACTTTCTGTCCCATTACTTGCTCGCCTTCTTGTTGCTGTCGCTTGCAGCGGCCGGGGCCGCCTCAGGCGTCGAGAGCACGACCGTGATGTGGCTCGTGCGCTTCTTGATCTGGAAAGCGCGACCCTGTGCACGGGGACGGAAACGCTTGAGCGTCGATCCCTCGTCTACGTAGGCGTTAGCCACGTACAGGTCCTGCTCGTCGAGGTATTCGCCGTCACGATCCGCCTTGACCTGCGCGTTGGCCATGGCCGACGCGACAAGCTTGTAGATCGGCTCACTGGCGCTCTGCTGCGCGAACTTCAGGATCGCCAGAGCCTCCTGGGCCTGCTTGCCCTTGATGAGCGCGACGACACGACGAGCCTTCTGAGGGGTCACGCGGATGTGTCGCACGCGTGCGATGGACTCCACCATTTCTCTCTCCTCTATCGCCACCGCGTCAGCGGCGGCGGCCCTTCTTGTCGTCCTTCTCGTGGCCGCGGAAGGTGCGGGTGGGCGCGAACTCGCCCAGTTTGTGGCCGACCATGGTCTCGGAGACAAACACGGGGATGTGCTTGCGACCGTCGTGGACCGCGATCGTGTGACCCAGCATGGCCGGGATGATCATGGACCGGCGAGACCAGGTCTTGATGACGTTCTTGGTGCCGGCTTCGTTCTGCACGACCACCTTGCGAAGCAGGTGATCGTCGACGAAGGGGCCCTTCTTAAGACTGCGAGGCATCTTCTCTTACTCCTACTTACGCTTCTTGCCGGCGTTACGACGACGCACGATGTACTTGTCGCTTTCCTTGTTGGCGTGACGGGTGCGACCCTCAGCCTGGCCCCACGGGGAGACGGGGTGACGTCCACCGGACGTCTTGCCCTCACCACCACCGTGCGGGTGGTCGACCGGGTTCATCGCGACACCACGGACGGTCGGGCGGACGCCCTTCCAGCGCATGCGGCCGGCCTTGCCCCAGTTGATGTTCGACTGCTCGGCGTTGCCGACCTCGCCGATGGTCGCGCGGCAGCGCGAGTCGACGTTGCGGATCTCGCCCGAGGGGAGACGCAGCTGGGCGAAGTTGCCATCCTTGGCGACGAGACGGACGGATGCACCGGCCGAACGCGCCATCTTCGCGCCGCCACCGGGACGGAGCTCGATCGCGTGGATGACGGTACCCGTCGGGATGTTCTTCAGCGGGAGGTTGTTGCCCGGCTTGATGTCGGCACCAGCACCCGACTCGATGACGTCGCCCTGCTTCAGCTTCGCCGGCGCGAGGATGTAGCGCTTCTCGCCGTCGAAGTAGTGCAGCAGCGCGATGCGAGCCGTGCGGTTGGGGTCGTACTCGATGTGAGCGACACGGGCGTCGACGCCGTCCTTGTCATTGCGACGGAAGTCGATGACGCGGTACTGGCGCTTGTGGCCACCACCGATGTGACGGGTCGTGATGCGGCCCTGGTTGTTGCGACCACCGGTCTTCGAGAGCGGGCGCAGCAGCGACTTCTCCGGCGTCGATCGGGTGATCTCGGCGAAGTCAGCCACCGACGAGCCGCGACGGCCCGGGGTCGTGGGCTTGTACTTGCGAATAGCCATTATTGTCCTTATCCCCCGGATCAGCCGATTGCCGTGAAGATGTCGATGGTGCCCGACTTCAGGGTCACGATGGCACGCTTGGTGTCCTTGCGCTTGCCTGCGCCGAAGCGGGTGCGACGAGCCTTGCCGACGCGGTTGAGGGTGTTGACCCCAGCGACCTTGACGCCGAAGATCTTCTCGATGGCGAGCTTGATCTCGGTCTTCGAAGCGCGCGGGTCGACGAGGAAGGTGTACTTGCCTTCGTCGATGAGACCGTAGCTCTTCTCGGACACGACCGGCTTCAGGATGATGTCGCGCGGGTCCTTGTTCAGGGCCGTCTGGAGAACAGCTGCCTGCTCGCTCATGCGGAGACCTCCTGGTTGGCGCCGGACTTGGAGGCGATGAAGCCCTCGAGCGCGGCCTGGGTGAAGACGATGTCGTCGGAGACGAGCACGTCGTAGGCGTTGAGCTGGTCGAACGTCAGCACGTGCAGGTTCGACAGGTTGCGGATGCTCTTCAGCGTCACGTCGTCGTTGCGCTCGATGACGACGAGCACGTTCTTCGACGAGACGACGTTGGTGAGGAAGTTCACCGCGGTCTTGGTCGAAGGCGTGCCGTTGATGCCGAACGACGCGATGGCGTGGATGCGGTCACCGCGGAAGCGGTCGCTGAGCGAGCCCAGGAGGGCGGCGGCGATCATCTTCTTGGGGGTGCGCTGCGAGTAGTCGCGCGGCTTGGGGCCGTGCACGATTCCACCGCCGGTCATGTGCGGCGCGCGGATCGAGCCCTGACGGGCGTTACCCGTGCCCTTCTGCTTGAAGGGCTTGCGGCCGGCACCCGAGACCTCACCGCGACGCTTGGTCGAGTGGGTTCCCTGGCGAGCCGCCGCGAGCTGCGCGACGACGACCTGGTGGATGAGCGGGATGTTCGTCTTGGCGTCGAACAGCGCGGCGGGAAGCTCGATCGAGCCAGCCTTCTTGCCGTCTGCGTTGAGGACGTCAAGCGCGAGAGTGGAGTCAGCCATGATCAGGCACCCTTCACTGCGTTGCGGACGTAGACGATACGGCCACGAGCACCGGGGACGGCGCCCTTGACGAGCAGCAGACCCTTCTCGATGTCGATGGCGTGCACCGTGAGGTTGAGGACGGTCACGCGCTCGCCACCCATACGGCCGGCCATGCGCATGCCCTTGAAGACGCGGCTCGGGGTCGACGATGCGCCGATGGAGCCGGGCTTGCGGTGGTTGCGGTGCGAACCGTGCGAAGCCGAGACGCCCTTGAAGTTGTGACGCTTCATGACACCGGCGAAGCCCTTGCCCTTGCTCGTGCCGACGACGTCGACGAGCTGGCCGGCTTCGAAGGTGCCGTCGACCGTGAGCTCCTGGCCCAGCGAGTAGTCGCCGGCATCCGCGGTGCGGATCTCGGTGACGTGACGACGCGGCGTGACGCCAGCGGCCTCGAAGTGAGCGGTCAGCGGCTTGTTCACCTTGCGCGGGTCGATCTGACCGTAGGCGATCTGCACGGCGTTGTAGCCGTCCTTCTCGGGGGTACGGATCTGCGTGACCACGTTCGAGGCGAGCTCGATGACGGTGACGGGAACGAGCTTGCCGCTCTCGTTCCAGACCTGGGTCATACCGAGCTTGGTGCCCAGCATGCCCTTGGAAATCTTGGAATTGATATCAACCATGTCCGACCTCAGAGCTTGATCTCGATGTTGACATCGGCAGGCAGGTCGAGACGCATCAGCGAGTCGACAGCCTTGGGCGTCGGGTCGATGATGTCGATCAGACGCTTGTGGGTGCGCATCTCGAAGTGCTCGCGGCTGTCCTTGTACTTGTGGGGCGACCGGATGACGCACACGACGTTCTTCTCGGTCGGCAGGGGCACGGGTCCGACGACCGTTGCGCCCGCGCGGGTCACCGTGTCGACGATCTTGCGTGCGGACGTGTCGATGACCTCATGGTCATACGACTTCAGGCGAATGCGGATCTTCTGTCCCGCCATTGTCTGCTCTCTCTCTTTAAGCGTCTTACCGACCTGGGCCGGGTGACCCAGGGGCATTGGACGCACGTCGGCGCTGTTCGCGCCTCGGCACTCGACTTCTCGGGCCCGCCACCTCTCGGTCGCTGAGCCTGTCGAAGCGCTGCACCACTGTTCTGCTGTCATCCCGCACGCTTCGCAGCGAACGGGTGTCCGACCTCCGCCGCGCACGGCGAAGCCCTCGTGATGAAGATGTCGGGATCGTTCTGCCACCCGCGGCCTAGGTCCCTGCGCGTCTGCGCCGCCTATGCACTGTCGTGATGGTGATCCAGCCACGCTGAGCGCGCCGGAATGTCGAACCTGTCTATTCTGCCACGGCCGATTTCACTTGCGCAAACCCGGGCGTGTCGCATTCGCTGCGCATCCGCTGAGCGCACACTCCCGCCGTCGGATCGACGCCTCTGACCGACGTCGCCGACGACCCCTCAGCGTGCTGAGGAGAGCGGGGCGAGGCATCCCCATGCCTCGCCCCGCTTGGGGAGGGCGTTCAGTGCGAGGGGGCACACCGAACGCGAGAAGCCCGGCGTGAAGGGACGCCGGGATCCTCGACCGAGGGCGCGGCGAAGCGACCGCCGCGCGGGCGGGATGACGTCGGAGCGCACAGAGTGCGCGCGTCGCACGATGATCCCCAAAATCGTTATCCCCAGTTTGACGCGGCGAGCCGCGTGAATTCGGGATGTCGAACCCCTTCGACATCCCTGATCGCAAGTTCCCCAGGCGATCATTGACCAGTCTATGCGAATCGGGTCGTGAAACGCGATACCGCCGGGCGGAATACTTGGTGCCGGATACAGAAGAGCGGCGACTCCCCCGGATGGAGGAGCCGCCGCTCGGTGCCAGTAGAGAGTCTTACTCGTTGCCGACGGCCTTGTCGGCGGTGTCGCGGATCTCGTCGATCTTGTCGGCAGCCCCGGGCGCGATCTTCTTGGCGAAGTCGGCGACGCCGTCGAGGACCTTGTCGCTGATGTCCTCGGCCTGCTCGCTCTTCACGGCCTCGGCGATCTTGTCCTTGTTCTGCTCGTACAGGTCTTTGCCCTTGTTGACAGTCTCATCGATACCCATAGCGGGCCCCCTTGTATCTGTTCTGATGCGGCGGATCCCCGACGCACGTTCATTCTGCACGGAACGGGGTGCCGGCGGAAGGTGTGCAGGCAGGAACGTCGTCGGACGCCGCCTGCGATGGCTGCAACGGGGTCACCCGATCGGAGATAGTCGACCTTACGACTGCCAGTAGTTCTTCTTAAACACAACTTGCTGCACCCTAATACCCGGATTGAGAGCGCGTATGTCGGCATATAGGCGCAACGGACCGGACAGGAAGTAAGGCAGGGTGTAGAGACCGTATGTCGGAGCGTTCGCTGTCGTGGCTTTTGTCGCCGGGACCTCGAGCATCGGCTGAGGCGACGTGCTCACAACGCCTCCGCTCGTATTGAGCGTCTGTGCAACTACGCGTACTTGGAAGCCTTTGGTGACCCCGGTCGCCGCGAGATAGAGCGACAGCTCGCCTGTCTCCTTGATGGTCGCGCTGCTCTCAGCCAGCCAAAAGGAACCAGGGGCCACCGGGATGCGAGCCCATGCTCCCTCCGGCAAGACAGCGTTCCACGACAGTGTCATTGACTTATGAGTGGGCACGGGGTCCTCCGGTGGTGGCGGGTACGGCGTGGCTTCGGCATAGTTCTCGAAGTCGACAGAATTAGTGAAACCGAGCTGGAGGGGCGTACCGCCGATCCAGAGGGAGACATGGACATGGGGGCCGTAGCCGGTATCGCTGCCGAAACCGGACGCGCCCGAATACGCGATCACCTGTCCGCGAGCCACACGTGCCCCCAACGGGACAGTGCTCGACTGCAGATGCAGATACCGGATGTAGTTGCCGTCGTCTGCCCGAAGCGCCAGGTAGCGTCCGGTGGCGGTCGTCGTGGAATCCTTCCGATCGACGATCACTCCGTTCGCAGCGGCCCGGATCTGCGTCCCGGTGATCACCGCATAGTCGGTGCCTGGCTCACCCGACGGTGGATTCCGGTTCTTATGTCCCTGCCAGGAACTCGAGATGCGGACGTCGCCGCACGGCCGAAGATAGGTTCCGGCTGCGGTCGCGCTGAGGCCCGGAGAGAACAGGTCGAGTCCGATGGCGGAAGCCCCGATCGCGGTGGACGCAGCGATCAGCATCGTGCGACGCGAGAGGGTCGGCCGCGGCGAGTGGCCGGTCGAGGGCTCGGAGTCCACCCCCGAGTCACACACTAGCGATCGCCGCCTTCGTTCTCGCCGCGGATCAGGTTCTCGATCTGCTCTTCGGGAAGCGGCTCGAGCGAGGCCGAAGACATGCCGAGCTCAGGTGCGGAAGGCGAGCCGCCGATCGTGCACTGGGCCTGCGCCTCGAGCCCCGAGGCCTGCGCCGGAACCAGCACGAGCCACTCGGGCGAGACCAGCCGCTGCTCGATGCGGGTGTCGTCGATGGCGAAGGAGACATCAGCCGGGAACGCCGAGAGCGTCGCGTCGATGCAGATCTGCGCCAGCTCCTCACCGGCGAATCCCCCGAAGTCATCGGAGGGAGCCTGTGTCGGCGCCGGCGCGGCCGAGGGCTCAGTGGTGGGCTCGGCGACCGACGGCGTGGGGTCGGGAGTCGAAGCCGTCGAGGTCGGCACTGGGCTGGACGCGCTCGGGGCCGCAGCGCAGCCCGAGATACCACCGACGAGGACGACAGCCAGAGCGCTCGCGGCGAGGCACCGAGCAAGGGGGGATCTCATGATTTTGAATGTACCCAGCGCCGGGCTTCAGTCGTGGATGCGACGCGGACAGTCGTCGGGAAACTTCGCGACTCGGGTTCAGTGCGCAGTAGCCCCGGGGGCGACCACCGTACGGACAGTGCGGAACAGAATGATGAGATCCTGCATGAGCGACCAGTTCTCGACGTAGTAGAGGTCGAGACGGATGGTCTCCTCCCACGACAGTGAGGAGCGTCCGCTCACCTGCCACAACCCGCTCATGCCCGGCTTGACGAGCAGGCGGCGATGCGCGAAGTCGTCGTAGAGCGCGACCTCCGTGGCACGCTGTGGCCGCGGACCCACGAGGCTCATGTGCCCGAAGAACACGTTGACCAGCTGGGGCAGCTCGTCGATGGAGTGCCTGCGGAAGAAGCGTCCGACCTTGGTGATGCGCGGGTCGTCGTTGATCTTGAACAGCGGCGTGCCGGCGGCGCCCTGCAGATCGAGGAGCGTCGCCAGCTGGTCGTCTGCGTCGGCCACCATCGAGCGAAACTTCAGCATGCCGAACGTGTGCCCTCCCCGGCCGATCCGCTCCTGACGGAAGAGGATGCTTCCCGGCCCGTCGATGCGGATCGCGATGGTCGCGATAAGGAAGACCGGTGACATGACGATGAGCAGCAACGAGGATCCGACGATGTCGAAGGCGCGCTTGAGGAAGCGCTTCGCCCCCTCCATCCTCGGGAAGTCAACGTGCACCAGCGGCAGACCGGCGACGGGGGTCGCATGCATGCGCGGCCCGGCGATATCCGTCAGCACCGGGGCCATGATGAGCTGGATGTCACGATCGGACACCGAGTAGCCCAGGCGGCGCATGGTCAGCGGGTCGAGGTCGTCAGACCCGACGATGATCAGCGCGTCGAAGCGCACCTCGTCGAGCACCCTCTCGACGTTGGCGATGTCGCCGAGCACCTCGAATCCCGAGATGTCAGCAGAGGAGGTGCTCTCGGTGATCACCCCGAGGATCTCGTACCCGCTGCTCTTGGCCCGGCGGATCTCGCGCCCCACCAGCGCGACCTTCGACGGCTCGCCGATCACCACCGCCCTGTGCAGATACCGACCGGTCTTCTGCCGCCCGCGCAGCCACTGACGACACATCCACCTCGACAGCAGAAGGAGCACCAGCCCCAGAGGGAAGACGACGGCGACGAGCGCACGGGAGAGCTCCATTCCGAGGAAGAAGGCGATGGCGACCGTGACCGCGAACACGCCGATTGACGCATTGACGATGCGGCGGTACTCATCCGCTCCGTGCCCGACGGTGTGGCGGTCGCGGGAATCCGTCACATCGAGAGCGATCAACCAGAGAAGGCCGATCACCGCGAGCACCACGAGATACGACACTCGCGGCCCGCCCGGCCAGGAGACACCGGTGAGCAGTCCCGGGAGCACAACGATCGCGGCGACGATCAGAGCGATCAGCACGACGATGACGTCGTTGTAGAAGAGACGACTTGCATAGAGCCGGGTCCAGGCGACTCGCCGCGGCTTCTTCACCTGAACCGGGGCGGTGCTCATCGGCTCACGCGAGGCGCTGGAACCACCGTGCTCGATTTGGACGACGACGACTCTCACCCCCCCCCTTGACCGCGCTGACGCCAGAACGCGAGCAAGTATATCGCTCTGCCTCAGAGTCCGGGGAAGACCTCAACGGGCGCAGTCGTCGGTGACGACGGGCTTCTCACCCCGCACCATCGGATTCGTCTGAACCGCGAGTGGTCCGTAGTCTCCGTCTGATCCGACGAATGTCGCCGTCACATCAACCGAATCTCCGGGGTCGAACCACGCCTCGAACGCGACGACCGGGCGACCGAGGTCGTCGATGTCGCGATGCATGACCGACACCTCGTCGCCGTTGAAGGTCGCATCGCTCAGCGTGGTTCCCGGAGGCCCGTAGATGAAGATCCAGTCGCGGAAGCGGGCACCGAAGGTCATGCTCTGCACGTAGCGAGGCAGCGCCTCAGCTTGCCGCTGGGTCAGGGGCAGCGTGAGCGACGCGGTGGCGGTGAACGTCGCCGCATCTGCCTCGCACACTGCCGTGGCCGTCGTCGCGGTCTCCGTGAAGTAGTCGATCTTCGAGCCGTTGCTGTTGTTGAAGTAGATGCCGACAGTCGTGGCATCCGAGTTGTCCGTCGGCAGAACGCCGCTGATCCTCTCGCCTTCGATCGCTGCGGCGACCTGAGCGTCATCGCTCCAGGCCAGCACGCTGCCCTGCGACGCACTCTCAGTGATCGCCCACAGCATGTCCTTCAGATCGAAGTCACCCGAGGCGATCTTGTCGAAGACCGCTGCCGCCGTGTCGGCAAAGAATCCATCCACGAGCTCGGGCTCCTTGTAGGAGTCCCAGCGCCCATAGACCTCGCTCAGCAGCAGCGAGACCGCATTCTCTTCGGAGAGCACTTCACCCGAGGCGAGTTCGATGGGGCCGGTCGCCTTGAGGATGCGCCCCAGCGCCAGCGGGTCGATCGAGATGACCCCGGCGATCTCATCGTCGGCGATGTCACGCTGCCACCAGGCACGCATGATCTTCGCCGCGGTGGGGAAGTCGGGGCGGCTCATGCTCGTGTTGATGTGGTCGATGAGATAGCTCGTGTACAGCTGGATGGCGCTCGGGGGCACCTCCACGTCGACGGCGACGCCGTTCTGGTAATTGCCGCTGTCGCCCTGCGCGCCGATCTCGATCGCACCCTCATCGACCTTCACGAGAGTCTGTGCGGCAGCACTTCCCCCGAGCGCGAGAGTCTCGGCGTTGTTCTGGAAGACGAGCAGATACTTGCGCTCGCCGTCGCCTCCAAGCAGTTTCGGAAGAACGCCGATCATGGGGGCGGCCGCCGACATCACCTCATCGACCTGATCGACGCCCTCGCGCACGACGGAGACGAGGAAGGGAGACTGGGAGACGGACTCCAGCCCATCGGCGAGCTCGGTGATGTGCGTCGCCTGATCGTCGGTGGCATCGAGAAGCCGCTCCGTGATCGAGCCGGTGGAATCCTCGTCGCCCATCACGGGCAGCGCGACATCGTTGACGAGCGTATCAAGCGACTGTGCCGCGAGACGCACCCCCTTGAGGTTGTCGCCCACGACGGGGATCCACTCCATGACCCACCACACCGGGTCGGATGCCGCGGCACCCGCGCTGGCGGCGCTCTCGGACAGTTCGGGGAGCACATCGTCGACAGAGCCACTACCGTCTTGGATCTGACCGATGAGCTCTTGGCTCTTGATCAGCCCGTCCTTCACGGTGATGGCTCGCAGTCCGACCCAGCACACCGCGAGCAGGAACGCAATCACGACGAGAGCGAGAATAATCCAGACACGACGACGTCGACTTGGACGGCCCGACTTCTGTTCGTCGATGCTCTGCGCATCCTGACGACCTGCGCTCATGGACGACGTGCCTTTCGTGCGGGAGTGATCTGGTGAATTGTAGTGGCGACACCTGAGGCAGTCTCTGCGGCAGTCACTCCGCTTCCGATGAGATGAAGACCGGAGACGCACCCAGGGTCAGCGTGACCGCACCGTCTTCGGGCTCGACCAATGTCGTGCTCCCGGACATGTCGGTGACTATCAGGGGCACTTCGGACGCGAAGCTGCGCTGCACCTCACCCTGCTTCGCCCACGCGATGCGGGTCTCGTCTTCTCCTGATCCGAAGACCTCGACCGTGGTCGTGTCATCCGATTCGTCTGAGACGAAGGCCCTGTCGTGCAGCTGGGTGATCATCAGAGCCTGAGCGAAAGCCCCGGGCTTCGGTGCGAGAGCGACGACGTCTGCCCGCGGCGAGTTCTCATAGAGCCCGAAGTTCGCCTCGCCCGCGGCGGGGTCGGGGGTGTCATTGACGAGGTCGTACCAGAAGTACTTCTCGACGCCGTTCGCGAAGGCGAGGGCCTGATTGCGCACCATCATCTGCCCCTGCTCGAGCAGCGAGACGCCGTCGTAGTGCGTGGGGAATCCCATCTCGGTGACCCACACCGGGCGTGTCTCCCCCGCGACCTCTTGCATGTCTGCGTAGGACTGCTGCACGGTTCCGGCGATCAGATCGGCATCGCGGTTGATCCATGACTCGTACGGGTGGTAGCTCGCCGCATCGGTCACAGCCATGCCGCCGGCATGCCAGAATCCCGCGAACCACTCGCCGTCGTAGAGGGCGGTGGAGCCCGTGACGATCGGGAGATCCGGATACGCGGGGCTGACCTGGTCGCGGACGGACTGGGCGATGGGCACGTAGCATGCCGGCGCCGGGCCGCACGCAGTGTCATTCTCGCGATGGTTGAACTCGTTCAGCACCTCGAGACCGACGAGGTCGAACCTGTCGGCGACGGCCTTCGCATAGGCGCCGTAGGCCTGGATCGCCGCCTCATTGCCTGGCGCCTTTCTGGCGCCGTAGAGCCTGTTGCCGTACACGACGAGGCCCAGCAGCTTCACGTCGTTCGCGTGCATGCGCTCGAACTCGCGTACATAGTTCTCGTCCCACACGTACTGGCCGGCGACCTTCTCGTTGCGCTCCCATGAGATGTCGTTGCGAACCTCGGCGAAGCCGATCGCGGCTGCCAGAGATCCGGTTCCGACGAAGGGATCTTTCTCGACGTGGGCTCCCACTCCGAAGCGCCCGTCCTGGGTCACGGCAAAGCCATCGGCGTCGATCACAGCGACGTCCGTCTGGATCTGGCGACCTGCGGAATCGTTGACGGCGACCGTGTAGTGCCCCTGCGATACTCCGGTCAACGGCAGGGCTGACAGCGGGCCAGTGGACCCGAATTCGCCGGTGATCGGCTCGCCACCGGCCGTCGACGTGGCGCTCCACTGCACGGGTCCCTCAGCGAGCGAGACAGCGAGCAGGGCGGATTCATCGGTCATGATCAGGGAGTCGTTGACGATGCCGGCCGGGGTCTGCACCGCTTCGAACGATCCGTTCGGCACGAGGTTGTCGCTGCCGGCCGCGGTGATCGACACGTCGTCGATCCCGAAACCTCGCACTGCACCGGAGAGCACGACATCGAACGTCGATGCGGCAGCCTGATCGGCCGCCGATGTGAACGGGAACTCGACCGTCTCCCACTCGGCATCCAGCTCGGGAAGGGTGAAGGTCTGGCCTGCCGCGTTCAGGCGAACCCCGGTCTCGGTCTTCTCTTCGGCGAGCACCCGCACCGAGAGGCTGAGCGTGTAGTCCGTGCTCGGAGCGAGCGCGACAGGAGCGGACGCAGCGATGATGTCCGCGTCGTCAGACGGAGCATCCACCCGCAGCGACACAGCGCCCTGCGCGGCGTCACCGACCTCGGGAAGAACCGTGCCGACCACTCGGCGGTCCGCGAGCGTCCATCCGTCGATCGATGCCCGGGCGACGTTCGTGACAGGAACCACGGCCGGCGGGTCGGTGACGACGGGGTCGGAAGTGGCATCGGGCGATGGCGATGCGTCGGCGCGAGGCTGCGCCTGCTGTCCGGAGATCACCATCGCAGCCGCGGCGCCCCCACCGACAAGGAGCACGGTGACCGCGCTCGCGATGATGATCGTCTTCTTCGTCGCGCGCAGAGCCATCATGTCCTTTCCCCCCGAATGTTCGCTTCCAATGTATCGGGTCGTACTCGGGACTAACCTGACAGCGGCCCGGGGCCCGTGCGCTGAGAACTTCCCTAGACTCGACGCATGCTTGCAGAGGGTCGGCCCAGACTGTGCGCCCGCGTGCCCTGTGGTGCGAGGTCGGCGCTGTGAGCGGTGTGCTGGTGCACGAATGGCTCGCTCCGAGAGGCGGCTCCGAGAACGTCTTCGAGTCCCTCAGCGAAGTGTTCCCCGATGCCGCCCGCTACTGCCTGTGGAACGACAGCGACGGCCGTTTCGTCGTCGACGGCGAGACGTGGCTGGCCCGCACACCGCTGCGCAGCAGCAAGGCCGCGGCCGTCGGGCTGATGCCTCTCGCCTGGCGCACTCTTCCGAGCGTGGATGCGGACTGGGTCCTCACGAGCTCGCATCTTTTCGCACACCACGCGAGATTCGCCGGCGCCGGGCGCAGCGCCCCGAAGCTCGTGTACGCCCACACCCCGGCTCGCTACATCTGGAACCCCGAACTCGATGTGCGCGGCGACACCTTAGCTGCGAGGGCCGCAGCGAAGATGCTCAAGGGCCTCGATCGCAGGCGAGCCCAGGAACCGGTCGCGATCGCCGCGAACAGCGTGTTCGTGCAGAAGCGCATCGCCGAGGCGTGGCATCGCGAGAGCACCGTGATCCACCCGCCCGTCGATGTGACCGGCTTCCTCCGCGCACCGGAACCGAACGAGCGCGACGAGGACGCTCTCGCGCGTTTGCCCGAGACCTTCCTCCTCGGCTTCTCTCGGTTCATCCCCTACAAGCGGCTGGATCTCGTGATCGAGGCCGGCATCGCCGCGGACCTGCCCGTCGTGCTCGCAGGTGCGGGACCGGACGAGGCTCGTCTGCGCTCGTTCGCCGAGGAGCATGCACCCGGTCGAGTCTTCTTCGTGAGGTCACCGGGAGCGGAACTCTATCGCGCACTGCTGCAGCGCTGCATCGCGCTCGTCTTCCCCGCGGTCGAGGACTTCGGCATCGTGCCCGTCGAGGCCATGGCAGCAGGTCGACCTGTGATCGCCGCAGCCGTGGGCGGCACGGCCGAGACCATCGTCGACGGCAGCACCGGCGCCTTCGTCGAGAGCTGGTCGCACGACGAGATGCGCCGCGCAGTCGAGGTGGCAGCCGGCGTCTCACCCGACGCGTGTCGGGCGCAGGCGATGAAGTTCTCCGAAGCGGTGTTCGCCGATCGCATCAGGCACTGGGTGGCGGAGTCGGTCGAGGGCGCACGCCCGTCGGAGGCGAGAAGCGCATGACCGTTCTCGTCGACGACCGGTATCGCGGCACGCACGGCATCGGCCGCTACGCCGCAGAGGTTCTCCCCCGACTGACGTTGCCCTGGGAGTCCCTGCACCTCGGTGGTACGCCGTTCTCCGCGGTGGATGCGTTCCGCTCGGTGGGGGCGGCGACCGCGCCCGATGCCCTCGTCTACTCACCGGGCTACGGCGCGCTCGTGCGCGCTCGCAAGCAGCTGCTGACGCTGCACGATCTCATCCAGCTGAGCAGCCCGGGGCTCGGCCGCTGGAAGTTCGCGGCCTACTACTCCGGTCCGGTCAGAAACGTCGTCCGGCGAGCCGGCGTCGTGCTCACCGTCTCCGAGACGTCGGCTCGAGCGCTTCGCTCGTGGGTGCGGGACGACGACGTCGAGATCGTCAACGCGGGCAACGGATGCTCGGACGCCTTCCACCCACGCGCAGGCGCGCTGCAGCAGTCCGATCCCTACGTGCTGTTCGTCGGCAACGGACGCGCCCACAAGAATCTCGACGTCATCCTCGACGCGCTGGGCGCGGTGCGTGATGTGCGCCTCGTCGCCGTGGTCCCCGAACGCGAGATCGCCGACCTCGAGGCCAGGGCGACGCACCGGCGCGTCGACGCCAGAGTGCGCTGGGTGAGCGGCGTCGACGACGAGAAGCTGGCTGATCTCTACCGGGGGGCTGCGGCGACCGTGATGCCCTCGACACTCGAAGGGTTCGGACTTCCCGCCCTGGAGTCGATCCGCTGTGGCACACCTGTCGTGTACTGGGCCGGGTGCGAATCCGTCGAGGAGATCGTCGGAGACCGCGGTCATGCGCTGGACTCCGCCGACGATGCGCACGAGTGGGCGCTCGCGCTCACCGAGGCCGTCGCCGCCCAGGGTCGAGTCTCGCCGCCCGAGGGCTACGACTGGAACCGCACCGCGGCGATCATCTCAGAGACGATCACCCGGCTGCACGACTGACTAGGCTCGGCGTCCCCGGACAGACCAGAGAAAATCCTCGAGCGAATCGGTCTTGCGCTCCCACGATGCGGAGGACGCAGCTTCGCCGCCGGCGCGATTCGGCGACGTCTGTGCGAGCGCGCGTTCCAGTGCGGCATCCGCATCGCTGTCGTCTGTGTACACCTCGATGCCGAGATCGGATGCTGCGCGGATGCCGGGGGTCTCGCGCGCCACGACGGCGAGCCCGGCTGCGAGGTACTCGTAGAGCTTCATCGGGCTGCGGCCGGCGTTGAGCGGACTGTCGGAGAGCGGCAGAAGGCCGACGCGCGCCGTGTGCAGCAACGCCGGAACCTCGTCGTAGGGAACGGGCCCGACGATGTCGATGTTCGACGGCACGGACCGCGTCGGGCGGGCGGCTGGTCCGGCGATGACAAAATCGACGTCGGGTCGTGCTCGCGCCCAGACCTCGACGCGGTGCCAGTCGAATCGGTCGTCGAGCGCCCCGACATAGACGCACCGCGCCGCACGGGGACCATCTTCGGCGACCTGCGGTGCGAAGCGGGCGACCTCGGCCCCGTTCTGCAGCACGAGCGAGGGGATGCGCAGCGCTCCGAGTCCTCGCAGGACTTCGTCCGAGGTGGCGATCACACCGTCGACCTCGTCGAGTATGCGTCGCTGCAGGCTGTGTTTCAGCCCGTCGGGATACATATCGGTGGGCCGGTAGATCACACGATTCGAGAGCGATCGCACGGAAGCATCCCACAGCAGCGGCTGATCGATGAGCACGGCGTCGAATCCAGCAGAGATGCGCTCACGCTCCAGTATCCGAGCAACGCTGGGCACTCCGACCGGCGCTGGGAGGATCGTGCGCGGGACCACCTGCAGAACTCCATCGTCGTCGCGCCGTGCGCGACGCGGCACGCATGCCAGGTGCTGTCGATCCACACGTCCGGTCAGGCGATGGATGAGGGAGATCGGAGTGCTCAGGTGCACGACGTCCGCTCCGCGCGCGGAGAGCACGCGAGCGTAGTGGTGGCTGCCGACCCGGAAGGCGCCGAACGGATGGCTGTGCGAGAGGAACAGGATGCGCGCGGGCGGGGCGCTGACTCGCGCCGCGGCGTCGGTCATGCTCGCGCCCTGCGCACAGCGTCGCGGATCTCGTGCTGAATGTCTTCGAGAGTCGCCGCCGCGATGCGCACGCGCTCGGAGACCTCCGCCGCGCGTTCCGGCGTCGGGAAAAGAGCCGCGTGCATGCGCGTCGGATCGCTCGCCGACGAGTCGACGGAGACGCCGTGCAGCCCGATGGCCGCGAAGGCTTTCGTGATCTTCATCGTGGGTCGGGGAACCAGTTCGAGGGGAACCGCCCCGCTCAGAGACGCGAGCACGAGCACGTGCATGCGGTCGCTGATGACGATCTGCGCCGCGTCGTAGCGTTGGCGCAGGCGCTCCTCCTGCACGAGGGGATCAGAGTCACCCCAGGGCTCGAACTCACCGCCGAGCAGCTGCGCGAGCGCACGCGCTCGGCCCTCGTCTTCGCGCACCTGCACGACGGTGCGGATCGAGAGTCCGGCACGATCGGCGGTCTCACGCACCGCGCTGAGCCACTCTGCATCCGGCAGCGGGCGCGCGCCGCGCAGACTCACCAGCAGCTCGGAGCGTTCGCTCCAGGGGAGACCGGGGCGCGCACCGGCGGAGAATCCGATGTCCGGCGCGAGTCGGCCGCATCGCGCAGTCGTCAGCGTCGCCTCGTCGCGCCACAGCGTCACCTGCGAGAGACGAGCCGCCAGGCGATGAATGGCGAGGGCCGGCCACGAGGGCGCGCGGATGCCGCGCGGCGGCCGGACGACGATCCCGCCCTTGAGTCGGACCATGAGAGTCTCGGCCAGGAAGACGAGCTCTCTGAGACCGTTGCCGCGGTCGAGCGGGATCTCACCCGCTTCGAACACCAGGACGGGGTGACGTGGAGCCACAACGAGAAGCCGGAGCCAGCGAGGCACCGACTTCTTGTACCGCAGCACGACGGCCTCAGCAGGCAGGCCCAGCTGGGTCAGCCAGACATCGGGCGCATCTCCGGTGTAGGCGACCAGCTCGTCGCTCGTGCCCATCGCCCAAGCGAGGGTCTCGCGGCGGATCAGCGCGTCACCGATGTTGCCTGCGGGTCCCGTGAGCGACACGAAGGTTCGGGTGGCGCGGGACGCTCTGGACGATCGTGAATCCGGGCGGCGCATGAGGTGAATCTCCTCGCTCCGATTCATCGGGCGCTCAGGGGGTCTCTGTGCCGGTTCCGGGCTCGAAGACGGGGGGCGGGTTGATCACCGGCGGCGTCGTCGGGTCGGGCGTCGGCTCGGTGGGCGGTGTGGTCGGCTCCGGCTCCGGCTCTACAGGAGGTGCCGGCTCGGAGGGGGTGACCGGCTCAGGCTCACTCGGCTGCGAGGGACGCGGGTCGGGCCGGGGCTCCTCGTAGTCGGGTTCTTCGGTCTCGACCGGCAGCACGCGCGTGACCGTGACGGGCGCGCTGACTCGCACGCCATCCTCATTCTCGGCGGTCACCGTGTAGACAACGGACTCCGTGGCGCAGGAGAACGGAACGGCTCGATCGGTGAGATTCGCCGGGAGGGCTGCGGCGATCGGAAGCTCGAGTGCGTCGACCTGCGCTTCTCCTGCCCCGATCGCGACACTCTCTGCGTCGTCGATCTGCCAGCTCAGCAGCACCTGTGCGTCTTCGGCCTCTTCCGAGGCGCATTCGATTGTTGCCGTATTCGCGGTGAAGTTCTTGATCACCGGATCCGCCGCGGGGGTGGACTGCTCAGGCGTCGGACGCGCTGGCGGCTCGGCGTCTACCGGTGCTGCGACGCTGCTCAGCGTTCCGATAATCGCACCGGCGGCCACAGCGAGCAGCACGGCGACGCCGGAGAGCACCATCAGCAGCACACTGCGTTTTCTCGTTCGTCTCTCGGCCCGACGGTGACGGTCGCGTCGAGCGAGCGCTCGTGGCTCCCCAGCGCCAGACGAGATCGCGGCGGCACCGGGCACGCCGCCCGTCGAGCGAGCGCTCTGCGGATGTTCGATGCCGCCGGCGTCGAATCCGACGGCGACGGGGGCGTTCTTCGTCGAGGGCCTGGGCGCGGAGGCCGCGCCCACGGCGTTGGATCCCGGGTTCTTCGTCCAGGCGATGTACTCGTCGATGACGTCCTCGGTGGGGCCGTCAGCAATGAGCTCGCCCTTGTGCACCCACAGCACCCGCTCGCAGGTCTCCTTCAGCGAACTGGTGGAGTGGCTGACGATCATCACCAGACCGGCACTGGAGCGCAGCTCGTTGATGCGCTTCTCGCTCTTGGTCCGGAATCGCCGATCTCCCACGGCGAGCGCCTCGTCGATGAGGAGGATCGAGTGCGCTTTCGCCGACGCGATCGCGAATCGCAACCTCGCCGCCATACCGGAGGAGTACGTGCGCATGGGGTGATAGATGAAGTCGTTGAGCTCCGCGAAGTCAGCGATCTCGTCGACGTGCTCGGCCGCTTCCTCCGGGGTGAAGCCCATCGCCAGCAGTCCGAGGCGGATGTTGTTCTCGCCCGAGAGCTCGGGCACGAGAGCCGCGTTCACGCCGAGGAGCACCGGACGCTCTCGGGCGAAGATGTGCCCCTCAGAAGGCGGGATGAGCCCGGTCATCGCCCGGAAGAGTGTCGACTTTCCCGAGCCGTTATGTCCGACGACGCCGATCGACTCGCCCTCTGTCGCCGTGAAACTCACTCCGCGCAACGCGGGTACTGTCTGAAGGTCTCGTCCGCCTTTGAGTGAGCGCAGGCTGAACAGCGATTCGCGGGTGGTCATCCGCTTGCCCGATGCGTAGACGCGGTAGTTGATGTGCACATCGTCGGCCACGATCATGGCGCGGGGCGCCTGATCGGCGATGGCTGGCTGCTGCCCGGGGAGAAGAAGATCAGTCACTGAGGCCATACTTCGGTTCGGCTTGCCAGAAGTAGATCACGCCGCCGACGAGCAGCACCAGTGCCCAGATCGGAGCCGCTATCCAGGCGAGCAGCGGAGCTGTGTAGCCCTCGAGCAGTACGTCGCGGGCGATGGCGATGAACTCGTAGATCGGGTTGAGGTGCACGATGGTCAGCAGTGTCGGGTAGTCGGCGAGCGCTCCGTCGACATCGAAGAAGATACCGCTGGCGTAGAACAGCACACGAGTCACGATCGGGATCAGCTGTTGAACATCTCTCGTGCGCACAGATATCCGAGCGACGACGAGGGCCACCCCGAAGTTGAACACGCCCATGACCGCGAGGACCGGGATAATGAGCAACCATGACCAAGAGATCGGCTCGCCCAGGATGAGCAGAAGTATGCCCAGCAGCAGCACCACGGGAATCATCCGCATCGCCTGCTCGACGATCACGGAGAGCGGGAGCAGGACGCGTGGGAAGCCGAAGCTCTGCACGAGCTTGCTGTTGCTCGTGATCGCCTTCGAGCCGTTGCCGAAGCAGCCGGTGAAGAACTCGAAGATGAAGACCCCGACGATGAGGTACTGCACGAAGTTCTCCGGGCGGGCGGGCCCCGAGAGGATGAAGTGGAAGATCACGCCATACGTGATCGCGAGCGCGAGCGGCTTAAGGACGATCCACAGCACACCCAGGCGATTCGGCAGCAGACCCGAGAGCAGCCTGCTGCCGGCCAGTCGCACGGCGAAGGCGCGAAGTCTCCACGTCTCTGCCAGATAGTCGCGCAATGGAGGGCGTGTGCCCACCTCTGTCAGACCGGCGGTCGCGGGCACAGCCATCGCTCCCATTCGGAATCCTCTACCTCTCTCTACCCCGATGCGCGGTGAGTCTGCACCCGGGCGACATATCGGATCATGCTACCCCACATGGCGATTCCGTCGCCCGGAGGCGACTCAGTCGCGGCCGTAGATGTCGCGGGTGTAGATCTTGTGGGCGACATCGTCGAGCGCATCGGTCGAGCGGTTGGCGACGATGACATCGGCCCGGGCTTTGAACTCGTCGAGATCGCGCACGACCTCCGAGTGGAAGAACTCGTCCTCGTCGAGTGAGGGCTCGTAGACGACCACCTCGACGCCCTTCGCCTTGATGCGCTTCATGATGCCCTGGATCGACGACGCGCGGAAGTTGTCGGACCCGGACTTCATGACGAGGCGGTAGACACCGACGGTGCGGGGTTCTCGGGCGAGGATGTCGGTGGCGACGAAGTCCTTGCGTGTGCTGTTGGCATCGACGATCGCGGCGATGAGGTTCTGCGGCACCTTGGAGTAGTTCGCCAGCAGCTGCTTGGTGTCCTTCGGCAGGCAGTATCCGCCGTAGCCGAAGGAGGGGTTGTTGTAGTGCGACCCGATGCGCGGGTCGAGTCCCACGCCCTCGATGATCTGCTTCGTATCGAGCCCGTGCACGACCGCGTAGGTGTCGAGCTCGTTGAAGTACGCCACGCGCAGCGCCAGGTAGGTGTTGGCGAAGAGCTTGATCGCCTCGGCCTCGGTCGACTCGGTGAGCAGCACCGGCACGTCGGTGGCGATCGCGCCCTCGAGCAGGAGGGCGGCGAAACGCTCCCCGACGGGACCCCGGTCACCGACGACGATGCGCGACGGATAGAGGTTGTCGTGCAGCGCGCGGCCCTCACGGAGGAACTCCGGCGAGAAGACGATCGTCGACTGCGGATGCTCCGCCTTCATGCGCGCGGTGAACCCCACCGGCACAGTCGACTTGATCACGATGGCGGCGTCCGCGTTCACCGCGAGCACGGTGTCGATGACCCCCTCGACCGACGAGGTGTCGAAGTAGTTGGTGACCTCGTCGTAGTTCGTCGGCGTCGCGACGACGACGAAGTCGGCATCCCGGTAGGCCGAGGCAGCGTCGACCGTCGCCGTGAGGTCGAGCTCATGCGTGGCGAGGTAGTCCTCGAGCTCGACATCGGCGATGGGCGAGACTCTGCGGCTGAGCATCTCGACCTTCGCGGGGTCGATGTCGACGGCGAACACCTCGTGGTGCTGGGCGAGGATGACGGCGTTGGACAGGCCGACGTATCCGGTCCCTGCGATGGCGATCTTCATTACCTCAGGCTATATCGGCCCGCGGATAGACTCGTCCGCGATGACACTGCGCCCTCTGCTCACCATCGTCATGCCTGTCTCGGGTGACGACGCGACTGTCGCGACGGCTCTCGAGAGCGCCGTCGCGCAGACTCTCGTCGACATCGAGATCGTCTGCGTCGACGACGCGTCGACCGACGGCACCGCCGCCGTGCTCGAGCGCTTCCGGCAACGCGACCCGCGCGTCCGCGTCGTGCGCCATGAGCGCAACCTGTCGGCGTTCCAGGCCCGCCGCACCGGGGTGCTCGCGGCGAGCGCCGAACGTGTGATCTTTCTCGACGGAGACGACGAGCTGACGCCGGATGCCGCGGCGACCGCGGTCGCGCAGGCCGAGGCGATGGATGCCGACATCGTCGGTTTCGGCGTCACCGTGGTCGAGCGAGACGGCCGCACCGGCAGCCCCTACGAGGTGCGGCTGCAGCCGCCGCAGCATCCGCTCACCGGCCACGACGTGCTGAGTGGGCTCTTTCCCATCGGCAAGCCTGCGCAGGGCCAGCTCTGGCGATTCCTCTTCCGCACCAGCGTGCTGCGCGAGGCCTACTCCCTGGTGCCCGAAGACCTCGTGCTGCCCCGCGTCAACGACCTTCCGCTGCTCTTCCTCGCGGCGACGCTCGCGACGAGCTACGCCGCTGTTCCCGACAAGCTCTACCGCTACCATTTCGGTCGCGGCGGCAGCGGGCACCGTGTCGACACGGTCGAACGCGCGCAGTTCTACACTGGAGCGATCAATTCGGTCGATGCGATCGGGTCGGCCGTCGATGCCCTCGCCGTATCTCATGCCGACTCAGGCCTCGTGCGCGACACCTATGAATCCGTGCGCCTGTCGATCATCGGGTACGTGTGCTTTCAGCTCGTCGAGCACAGCGATGACGCAGTGCTCGACAGCGCTCTCGCGCACCTGCACACGGTCGCCAGCGGGCAGGACATCGTGCACGCCGCTGCGCGGTTCTATCCGGCGACCCTCAAGGCCCTGAAGTTCCACACGACGTGGCAGGGCCTGCCCGAGCGCCCCGCGCGCAGCATCCTGCTCGTCACGTCGACTGTGCGCACCGGGGGCGTCTCCGCAGTACTCTCCTCGCAGGCGCGTTACCTGCACGAAGCGGGCTACCGCGTGACCGTCGTGGCGCGCAACGGCGGCAGCGACGCGAGCGCACTGCCCGATGGCATCCCGTTCATCGAGCTGGCCTCACGCGCGCTGCCGGCCCAGCTCACGCAGTGGGCTGAGCTCTGCCGAGCACACGATGTCGATGTGGTCATCGACCATCAGGTGCTCTACATGGACACCTGGCCGGAATTCGCCCTCGTGGCGCGAGCCGAGGGCGCGGCGACGATCGGCTGGCTGCACAACTTCGTCGCTCGACCCGTGTACGACGGCAACGATCGGCTGACACTCATCGAGCGGTGCAGCCCGACGCTCGCCCAGCTCGTCACGCTGTCGCCGCTCGACGTCGCCTACTTCCGGCTGCGCGGCATCGAGCACGTGGCCTACCTGCCCAACCCTCCATCTCCCCTGATGCTCGAGTCGGCGGATCACGCGAGTGCGAAGCCCGCGCCGTCTGGGCGACTCGAATTGGTGTGGTGGGGACGGCTCGAGCAGCGGACCAAGCAGGTGCGTGAGCTCGTCGAGGTGGGCGCGCAGCTGCGCGCGCTGGATGTGCCGTTCGCCCTCACGATCATCGGCCCCGACTGGGATGACGTCACCGCGAAGAAGCTCAATGCGCTCGCACGGCGGCGCGGCGTCGGTGACGCTGTCACCGCGGTCGGACCGCTGCGGGGCGCTGCCCTGGTCGCCGCGATCGACTCGGCTGATGCCTTCATCTCTACGAGCATCATCGAGGGGTACCAGCTCACGATCGCCGAGGCACAGGTGCGAGGGCTGCCGGTGTTCATGTACGAGCTGCCCTGGCTCACACTCGTGCAGGAGAACCAGGGCGTCGTCTCCGTGCCGCAGGGCGACGCGCGGGGGCTCGCCTCTCGGCTCGCCGAGACGCTCGCGGACCCAGCACACTATGTGCAGCTTTCGCGCGCCTCGTTGGACGCTGCGTCACGGGCGCGCGAGGACGACTTCGCTCAGCTGTATGTCGACCTGGTCACCGGTACGCTCCCGCCGAGATTCTCACCGCAGCCGACACTCGACGACGCCAGCCAGCTGCTCGGACTGCTGGTGTTCTTCGCGGAGCGCGCGGAGGGTCGCACCCTCGCATCCACCGATTCGTCGACATGGGGCAAGCGCGTCTGGCAGTCGGCAGCGCCGCTCGGGCGAGCGACGCTGCGGCGCGTCCCTGGGCTGCAACCACTTGCGCACCGCGCGAAGAGATGGCTCGGCGCGCGCTGAGCCATCCCGTCCAGCGTTACGCCACGGCGTCCATCGCCGTATGGATTCGCGCGGTGAGGTCTGCGATCTCGGCGCGGGCAACAGTCACCGCAGGTGCGAGCCTCGGCAGATGCGTCTCGAACCGCGCGGCGAAGTCGCCGAACTGGTCATACCGACCGACGAGGTCGCCGAGTCCAACAGCTGTCAGCAGGCGTGAGATCTTGCTCGGGTCGGTTCCCGAACCGATCGGATAAGCACCCTCGGTCGCACCGATGATGAGGCCGTGCGCCCGGTCACTGATGACGACGAGCGACTGCCGGTACACCGCGCGCACGTAGTCGTCGAGCGCGTCGTGCCGCATGCTCGAGGGCGTCACGTACTCGCCGCCGAGAGCGCGCGCGAGGCGAACTGCTCGCGGCGCGTCGCGCGCCACCTGCGCCACGGTGACGATGCGGGTCTGCATCGCGACCGCGAATGCCCGCACTGCTGCGAGCCACTCTTCCCCCGGCCACCCACGGTCGAAGCGCATCGTCACCGCGATGAGTGGCCGCTCGGCTGCCGGCGCCCAGTCGTCGACAGAAGCACCCTCTGAGTACGCCCAATCCGGAGCGAAATCGCCGAAACCGGCACCATCGCGCGACCCCCGGTCCCGCCACGACATCACCGATGCCTCACGCATGACCCGGTCGAAGGCGACACCCTGCAGCCTGTTCACGTTCTTGATGCCGATGCCCGCGAAGATCAGCGCCCCTCCCGCGTCGAGTGCGCGCGCACACTCAGCAGCACGTGCCGGAACAGGAAAGTGACCCGTACGCGGGTTGATCTCGCCGGCGTTGAACGCAAGCACCGGGCGAGCCGTCGCGGCTTCGGCAGCCGACCAGGCCGTTCGAGCGCTGTAGATGGTCAGGTCGGGCGCAGGTGTGAACCCCGCCATGAAATCGCTCGTCGCTTCCCCGAAATGGAGATGCACATGCCGTCCCGGGCCGCGCAGTGCGGCGAGATATGCCAGTCGCAATGCAGAGTCGCCGAGGTTGTCGTCCTGCCCGCTGAGATGGGCGAAGACATGCTGAGTCGGTTTCACAATCACTGCACCCCACTATATGGTGGCTCTGTGCTCTCCGTGCCCGTTCCCATGACGGTGGCAGCGACTGAACAGGGCGCGACCGAGGCTTCCGTTCCGACGGTGCTCGTCACATCGCGTCCCCCGCGTTTTCGGGTCGACTACGTCGACCAGCTCATCGGCGACGACTCCGAGGGTCGGGCACCGAAGGATGCCGTGCTGGAGTTCCGCACGGACCCCTTTCGCGCACACGGGGTAGATGTGATCCATCTGACCGACATCGCCACGGTCCTCGGAGACCATGGCGCACGTGTGCGCACGAGGCGTGCGAAGCGCTTCGTCAGGCTCCTGCGGCGCCGACGCATCGCGCTCGTGCGGACCCTCCGAGGAGAGGTGGCGAGTCGCCGCGGCTCTCGAGCCGAGGCCATTGTGGACGGCGCCGCGACCACGGTGCTGGCCTTGTACCCCATGACTGCGGCGGATGGACGATCGGCGCAGGTCGTCGCCCACAGTCACCTGCGCGATCGGTTCCTCGGCTTTCCTCGGCAGGAGGCCGTCCCAGGGCGCATGCTGATCACGGCGGTCACAACGCTGCACCCATCGTGCCGAACCGCCCTCGCCGTGTTCGGCGTCGCAGACCTTCCCGACTGGACGCTGCGCGTCGCGGGGAAGGTGCCGGACGAGCACGAGGCAGCGTACATGCGCACCCTCGCTGATCACCCCGCCTCGATCTCACTCCGTGACGAGCTCATGTCCGATGCCACTTGCGTCTCCGAGGTGAGTCAGGCCGAGATCGTGATCATCGGAGCAGCCGAGGCCTACGAGTCGCAGAGCATCCTCATGCTCGCCCTGTCCTTGGACCGGCCGATAATCGTGGAAGACACGGAGCAGACGCGGTCGCTCGCCGAGGAGGTCGGCACCTCCTGGGTGCGACGTCACACCGGCCCGTTGACAGCTGACGCTCTCGAGAAGACACTCGCCGCATTCCGAGCGGACCCTCCCACCGGCCGGCCGAACCTCGATTCGCGTGCACCCAACCTGATCAGCGCGCAGTACGGCGCCGTGTATCGCGCCGCTGCAGTAGCGCGCTGACCCGCACCCACTCCCATGAAGACGCCCACGACTCCTCCCTTCGTCTCGTTCATCATCGCTGCGAATGCAGACGCAGACGCCGTCGACCGCAGCATTCGATCCTGTCTCGCACAGTCACTCACCCAGATCGAGGTCGTGTGTGTCCTTTCCGGCGGGACCTACTCCGTCGCGACGGACCTCTCCTCCGACGAACGCGTCGTCACCATCACTGAGCCTTCTGATTCAGCTCACGTGCAGCTCCGTCGGGCGGGCGCCGAGGCTGCGAAGGCGTCGTATGTGCTGCTGCTCGAACCTGGAGACGAAGTGCAGCGTGGCACGGCGATGCGCCTTCATCGCCGCGCCGTGGAGTCACGTGCTCAGCTCGTCGGATTCTCCCTCCCGGCGACAGAGGCTCACCGCGACCGCGGGAAGCGCTCCGCCGAGGCTGGCCTCCTCCACGGAGCCGACATCCTCCGCACGCTCGTCCCTCGAGACACGGCGGCCGAGCTGGAAATCTCGCGTCACCTGTTCGAGACTCGTCTGCTCAGACAGGCATACGCCGCAACGCCCACTGGCCACCCCGTCGACGAACGCGCCACCGTGTTTCTCGCCTATGCATCGGCCACGTCGTACGCGGCTGTCAGCACAGTGCAGGATCTCCACCGTCCGCCCCGACCCAATGTCGAGGTTGAGCCGGAGCGCCGCCTCGAGCGGGCGCTGCATCGCATCACGTCGTTCCGGACCATCGAGGCGATCATCCGCGAGCGGGCTCGTCACAGCTCCGACCCCGAACCGCTGCTCGATGGCTACACCGCGGGCTATCTCACCATCATCGGGGAAGCGCTCGACGCCTTCACCGCGCTCCCACCGGAGACGCGCGCTCGCGGGTACGAGGAATTGCGTTCCTTCGTCGCCGACCTCGACATCATCTCGGCCGCCGTGACGTTCGCTCCCGACGCTGTCCCCGTGCTCGTCGCTCACGGGGAGCGCCTCGAACTCGGTCGCACTCCGGTACGCAGCGTGCTGTTGACAACCAACGTCCTGACCACGGGCGGGGTCTCCGGCGTGCTGCTCACGCAGGCGCGATTACTGATCGAAGCCGGGTACCGGGTGACGATCGTCACGCACCGCGCGGGGAGCGCCGAGTCGCTCGTTCCCGAGGGCGCGACTCTCGTGCAACTGACCGGCACCAGCCGACGTCAGCGCGTGATGCAGTGGGCACAGCTCTGCCGACGCTTCGACGTCGATGTGGTCGTCGATCACCGCATCCTCTACTCGCGTGATTGGCCCTCATTCGCGCTGGCTGCCCGCGCAGCGGGGTCGGCGACCATCGGCTGGGTGCACAACTTCGCCGGGCGTCCCACCTACAACGGAAACGACCTGCAGTCCCTGTTGCAGACCCACCTTCAGGCGCTCGCACACCTGGTGGTGCTCTCTCCGCTGGATGTGGCGTTCTGGAAGCTACGGGGCATCCGCCATGTGAGCTACCTCCCGAACCCGCCGTCGCCGTTCCTCCTCAACGCGGGCGAAGCACGCGGTGCGAAGCCGGCGCCGCTCGGCCGGCGTCTGGAGCTCGTCTGGTGGGGTCGACTCGAAGAGCACACCAAGAAGGTCACGCAGCTCGTGGAGGTCGCGTCGGCACTGCAGCGACTCGGCGTCGACTTCCGCTTGCGGATCGTCGGTCCCGATTGGGCGGACATGAGTGCGGATCGTATGCTGGCTCTCGCCGCGACCCGCGGCGTCGCCGAGCGTATCGAGACCACCGGGCCGCGGCACGGCGCGGACCTGCTCGACCTGATCGACTCGTCTGATGTCTTCGTCAACGCGAGCATCATCGAGGGCTATCCCCTGACGCTGCCGGAGGCGCAGTCGCGCGGCCTTCCGGTCGCGATGTACGACCTGCCGTGGCTCTCCCTCATTCAGGGCAACGCGGGAGTCATCACCACGCCCCAGCAAGATCCAGAAGCTCTCGCCGTGGCGATCGCCGACCTCGCCGTCGATCCGGCGCGGTACGAGTCGATGTCCCGCGCCTCGGTGGCAGCTGCTGCCGAGGCGACCTCGCACGATTTCGCGCAGCTCTACCAGCAGCTGCTGCGCGGGGGGCTCCCGGCGGACCACTCCCCCGAGCCGACGTTGGAGGACGGACGCAAGGTGCTCGAGCTGCTCGTCTTCTTCGCCGAGCGAAGCACCCCACCCCCCCGTCCCGTACCGGCTCGGTCGACGACGATCGCACCCGCACTCCGCCCTCGATCGCGGACCCTGGCTCTCGGCCGTCGCGTCGAACGCGGGCTGGCCCCGCTGGGCCGCCGCATCATCGATGCAGCCCCCTGGCTGCGACCGGCAGCGACGAAGGTCAAACGCCTACTGCTGCGCCGATAGCGAGAGATCACATGAACGCGACTCCCCTCGTATCCATCGTCGTCCCCGTCTTCAACGACGCGGACGTGATCAGCAGCGCACTCGACAGTTGCGTTCGACAGACTCTCACCGCCATCGAGATCATCGTCGTCGACGACGCGTCGACAGACGACACTGCCGCGATCGTCGAACGCCACATCGCGAGAGACCCTCGCATTCGGCTGATCCGTCACGAGCAGAACGCTTCGGCTTACCAAGCACGTCACACCGGGATCCTCGCAGCGAGGACCGATCACCTGCTCTTCCTCGACGGCGACGATGAGCTCGCCGAGACCACCGCCGAGGCGGCGCTCGCGAAGGCTACAGCGACCGGCGCGGATCTCGTGCAGTTCGGAGTGGACGTCGTCCATCTCGACGGGCGCACCGGCGGGCTCTTCGAGTCGCGTCTGCAGCCGAAGCACTCGACGCTCACCGGAAGCGGCGTGCTGCGTAACCTTTTCCCGCTCGAGCGTCCCGCTCAGGGGCAGCTGTGGCGCTACCTGTTCCGCACGCGCCTCCTCGTCGATGCTTACGCCCTCATGCCTGCAGACCTCGTGCTCCCAAGGGTCAACGACCTACCGATCATGTTCCTCGCGGCAGCACTGGCCAGACGCTTCGAGTCAATCCCCGATCGTCTGTACCGCTATCACTTCGGGCGCGGTGGGAGCGGTCAGAAAGTGCGCGATCTCAGCACTGCATCGTTCTACGCGGGCGCCATCCGATCCATAGATTCGATCGAGCCCGCGGTTCGACAGATCGCCAGCACGAGCGCTGAATCCGGTCTCGTGCTCACGAGTTATGCGTCCGTCCGACGCGCCATAATCGGCTACACCACGCGCTATCTTGCGGAGCACACGCGCTCGGATCTGCAGGGTGCGGTGTTCGCCGACCTGTACATGCGTGCGTCTGCCAGCGACATCGTGCAGTCCACCGCACTGCACGGGCCCGAGGCGATAGACACACTCGCCGCGCACGGTGACGCGATCGACCTTGCACCTCGACCGGTGCACAGCATCGTTCTCGCAACGAACCACCTGCGCACCGGCGGGATCTCGGGCGTAGTGATCTCTCAGGCACGTGTGCTGCAGGCGGCCGGGTTCCGGGTGACGGTCGTCGCACGTGAACCTGGCAGCGACCTCTCGAGCCTTCCGGCCGGGGTGGGGTTCGCTGAGGTGTCGACAGACACCCTCGCCACCGCGCTCGCGCAGTGGGCCGAGGTATGCGCGCACCACGAAGTGGATCTGGTGATCGATCATCAGTGGCAGTACTCCACGTCGTGGCAGGCCTTCGCCCTCGCAGCGCGCGCAGAGGGTGTCGCCACCATCGGGTGGTCGCACAATTTCGCCGGTCGATCGCTGCTGCTCGGTCTCGATCGTCTCGAATCCGCCCCGCGCTACTTCCCCCTTCTCTCGCACCTCGTCGTGCTCTCACCGCTCGACGTCGCGTTCTGGAAGCTGCGAGGGATGCCGCGCGTGTCCTACCTGCCCAATCCGCCCTCCTCGAACCTGCTCGCCGCAGGCATCGTGGCCGCGCCCAGGCGCGCGTCTACGGGCCGCCGGGTCGAACTCGTCTGGTGGGGGCGTCTGCAGGAGCGAACCAAACGTGTGAGCGAGCTGATCGACGTGGCTGAGCACCTCGACCGGATGGGCGTCGATTTCAGGCTCCGGATCATCGGCCCCGACTGGCGCGACATGACGGCCGTCCGGTTGAACGGACTGGTCGAGGAACGGGGACTGGGTGACCGAGTCCAGGCCGTTGGACCTCTTCGTGGTGCCGCGCTCCTCGCTGCGGTCGACTCGTCCGACCTCTTCGTGAACACGAGCATCATCGAGGGCTACCCGCTCACCATTCCTGAGGCGCAGTCGCGAGGTCTCCCGGTCGCGATGTACGACCTGCCGTGGTTGGCCGTGACCCGCGAAAACGGAGGCGTCGCGACGACGAAGTGGGGGGATGCCGAGGCACTCGCCCGACAGGTCGCCGAGATCGTGGCCGATCCGTCCCGCTACGCACGCATGTCCGATGCCTCGCTGGTCGCGGCTGGTCGAGAACTGTCCCACAATTTCCCCTTGTGGTACCACGAGCTGGTCACTGGCACGCTGCCGTCCGAGCTGTCGCCCGAACCCACCCTCGCCGACGTCCGACAGATCCTCGAACTGTCCATCATGCTCGCCGAGCAACATGCGGCAACGCGCGCTCCTTCTCGGAGAACGAATGTGCGTAGCGGAGGCGAAGACGCCGAAACGAGCAAGCGAGGGGCGCTCGCACGACGCATCTCACGAAAGACGACCCCGGCGGCACGGGCGGTGCTCGCCCGTGCGCCGTGGCTGAGACCGGCCGCCGAGCGTGTGCGGCGTGCGATCACCTCTGCATGAGCGCGGACGACATCGAATAGCATCAGACAAAACGCCATATCAGGGGGAATCGTAAGTGTCGGTAGCAGGACTGAAGAAAACGGCGCGGGCTCAGTACATTGAGGCACGTCGCGTGTACGCCACGAGCGCGTTGTTCAGGAGCGGGATATTCGACCATTCCTACTACTCGGAGATCGTCCAGCTGAAGGGGCAGACTCCCCGCCAGGCGATGCAGCACTATCTAGCTCACGGCATCGGGTCGGGATTGTCTCCGCACCCGCTGATAGAGATCGAGTTCTTTCCGGCAACCATCCGTAATGCAATCCGAGCGCGAGACGGCGTGGCGACGTTGCTCAGCTATCTGCGCAGCCCCAACGCGCGCACACACGCCTGGGGGCCGTTGTTCGATCCTCGCCTCACAGACGAAGACCCCCTCGACCTGATCTCCCGCCTTCGGCCGGACCAGCTGCTCCCCGTACCCGAGGGCTTCTCGGGCGCCGTCCCGACATTTGGCGAGGCGCGCAGGGCGGCCCTCGACTTCGCAGAGACCCATCGAGACCAGATGGCTGCCGCCCTGCCACCTCGACGCAAGACATGGGACCACAAAGAGACTCAGCAGTGGACCACGAGCGTCACTTCGTCGAGCACTCCCTCGCGCGCGCTCGTCTCCGTGATCATGCCGGTGCTGAATCGAGCCGATCTCGTGGCCGTGGCTATCGAATCCGTCCTCGCGCAGACTCACGAGCAGTTGGAACTGATCGTCGTCGATGACGGCTCGACCGACACCACGCGTGACGTCGTCGCGGAGTATGTGCGCGCCGACCCTCGGGTGCGCCTTCTCTCAGGGCCCCACGCGGGCGTCGGAGCCAGCCGCAACACCGGACTGCAGCAGGCACACGGCGAGTTCATCGCGTTCCTCGACAGTGACAACAGCTGGACCCGCAGATTTCTCGAGCTGTCGTTGGCTGCCCTCGACGCGGCTCCCGACGTCGTCGCTTCACATGCAGGGCTCCGATTGCACGGCGACGATGAGGTGGCGTATCGAGGTGGCGATGCGCAGCTCACCGACCTTCAGCTCGGAAACTCCATCGACCTCAACGTGCTGGTCATCCGAGCGCAGGTCCTGCAGACGACCGGTGTCTTCGACGTCACGCTCCGCCGTTGGGTGGACTATGACCTCGTCCTGCGCTTGGCGAAGCTCGGACGGCTCGAGTACCTCCCGTTCATTGGATGCGAGTACGACAACAAGAGCGCCGATGGGCGCATCACGCAGAACGAGTCACAGCACTGGGAGTGGGTCGTCCGGGAGCGCAACCTCATCGATTGGAGTGCCCTGCGCCGGTCCGTGGAAGATCGTGTCGCAGATCGTACGAGCCTCGTGACTGTCGTCGCAGGATTGACAGGGCACGCAGCTCGGTCCATCGACCGTCTCCTGCACTCCTTCGACGAGGATCTGGAGATCGTCATCATCGACAACGGTTCACGTGCTGGGGTCGGCCGGCATCTGACCCTTCGCTATATGAGTGAACCGCGAGTCAGATACGTTCGACTCCCGGCGAACAACAACTTCGCCCTCGCCGCCAACTACGGTTTCTCCCTCACCACGGGCGCTCAGGTCGCGTTCCTCGACCCTGATACGGATGCCCGCGACGGTTGGCTGGAGACTCTGTCGACCAGGCGGAGGGACGTCGGGGCGGCTGGCGTCCAAGCTCTCCTGGTGAACCGGGACTACACGGTGCAGCACGCCGGCTATGCCTTCTACGAGCAGCTGCCCCTGCCGAGCGGGCTACTGGCAAACCTCACTATCGACGACGCCGCAGTCGCACGGATCGATGACCTGACCGCCATCAGCGCCAGCGCCAGTCTTTTCGACGCCGCGATCTTCGCCGAGCTCTCGGGGTTCGACCCGATGTATGCGAATGGGCTCGAAGACGTGGACTTCTGCCGCCGGGCGAAACGCGAGATGCCCACAGCTCAGTTCGAGTGCGAACCGCGGGCGATCGTCGTACATCAACCGGGGACCAGTGCCTATCGGGAACGCCGACAGGTGCAGAATCGCCGCACCTATCTCGAGCGTTGGCACGGACAGAGCACACCCGACGACCGAGACCGCTACGGCGCTCTGGGTATGACGGTCGCCGGCTTCGCGCCCACCTTCAGCCCTGGGCAGCCGTCCGCCATTCCCGTACTGCTGAGAGAGTCGCGTCGTCTGGAGACCGCATCCGCGGCATCACCTAGGCAATTGCGCTGGGCCATCAAGACCGGCGTTCCGTGCACGCGGGGCGGCGATCACTGGGGCGACATCCCGTTCGCGTCCGATCTCGCACGTGCACTCAGGTCTCACGGGCAGCAGGTGGTCACGGATCGGCATGAAGCCTGGACCCGGTCGACCTCGTACCTCGACGACGTCGTGCTGACACTGCGAGGACGCCATGCGATTCCTCCACAGCCCGGGGCCGTCAACATCCTGTGGGTGATTAGCCGGCCGGAGCTGGTGACTATCGACGAGGTTCGCGGATACGACCTGGTGTACGCCGCCTCGGAGAAGTGGGCCGCTTGGATGTCGGCACGCTCCGGTCGAACCATCGAGCCGCTTCTTCAGGCGACATCACCCGAACGCTTCCGGCCGGACCTGGAGCCGGTCAGCGAGCCCGATGATCTGATCTTCGTCGGCGGAAGTCATGGGCACGAATTCGGACGCGCCATCGTAGGAATGGCTGTGCAGGCCGAAGCTCCGGTCGGCCTCTGGGGCCCCGGCTGGCACAAGTTCGCGCCCGAGCGCTATGTGCGCGACGGGTACCTCGACACCGATCGCCTGCCGAACGCCTACAGGTCGGCGAACATCGTTCTCAATGACCACTTCTCCGACATGGCGGAGTGGGGCTTCATCAACAACCGCACGTTCGATGCCCTTGCCTGCGGAACCCCGCTGATCAGCGACGCGATCGACGGCCTGGAGATCTTCGAAGGGGCCGTGGTCATCGCGGACTCGACGGAGCGTATGCGCGAGCTCGTCACCGATCGAAGCTGGATGCCGTCGACGGAGCGGATGGCCGAGATCTCCTCGAGGATCCGAGCGGATCACTCCTTCGATTCACGGGCTCGCACGCTTCTCGAAGCGGCGCTGTCGCGGCGTAGCTGACGCTTGTATAGTTCGTGACAGCGTCGCCGGTCAGAAGACCACCCGAAGGTTCCGCGCCCGTCAAGTACCTGCCCGGTTGGACGAGCGGCGCCGGCGCCTCGGCTTGCTCTGACCTGAATACCCGCATCGTGCACGAAGACTTGGAGACCTAGTGAGAATTGCTCACTTCGGCACATTCGATGTCGCCAACTACGGCGATCTCCTGTTCCCCCGTCTTCTGGAATGGCGACTCGCAGACATCGCAGATGAGATTGTTCACATATCGCCGGTAGGCGGCATACGGATTTACCGGGACGTTCCCGTCAGCCATTCTCTGGCTGACGTTCAGCGAGCAGGAAGCGAATTCGACGCCGTCGTTGTCGGGGGCGGGAACATCATCCATGACAACGGGACCAACCTCGCCACCTACAAGAGTGTCAAAAGCGTGGCGTACCCGCGATTGTGGCTCGGTGCCACGCAACTCGCAACGAGACAACGGATCCCTCTGGTGGTGAACGCCCCGGGAGTTCCCAAGGTGCCGGGCAGGACGGCCGCGCCTCTGATGCGTCGCTTCGCCTCCCGAGCCGACTACCTCTCCGTCCGCGACACCTACAGCCAAGAAGTACTGCGGTCTATCGGGGTCCCGGGCGCCGCCGTGGTCCCGGATTCCGCACTGGAACTCCGCGACATGTTCACCACGAACGCGCCTGCGAACCTGGACGTGCCGACCCGGCTGACGGAGACGTTGGACTCCCGGTTCGCAGCTGTGCACATCAATGCCCGCTACAAGGGCGGCGACGTCGCGTCGCTCGCCCGACGTCTCGATGAGCTTTCAGCGACGCTTCAAGGGACGATCGTCCTCATCGCCATCGGTCCGTGTCACGGCGACGACGAGTTCGCCGAGACCGTGGCTGCACAGATGCAATCTGACCCGGTCGTGTTCGGTGCGCCGAAGGCCGTAGAAGACATCGCCTACGTGATCTCTCGCTCGTGCGCGTACATAGGATCATCCATGCACGGGTTCATTACTGCCGCGTCGTTCGGAGTCCCCGGACTCATCGTCGCCAGCCACGCCGCCCAGCACAAGTTCCGGGGGGTGCTGGCTCACCTCGACGCCGAGGAACGCCTGGTCTCGAGCTGGGACGAGGCCCTGAACCTCCTCGGACCCACCGGTGATCCGAGCGCGCTCGCGCCAGTTGCAATCGAGCCAGCCCTCACGAGGATCAACGATCACTGGACTGAGCTTCGCACTGCATTGCAGGGCGGTACCCGGCCGATCACTACCCCATAGCGACCGAGGGCGTCGACCGGGCGTGCCGGACGACCTCCGTCGGCCCCGTTGCAACGGGGCCGACGTGATCACACCACTTTGAGCCCCGGGCGCTAGGCTCGCGCGGTATTCACTGCTGTTCTCAGGAACCCGTCGAACCGCTGCTGCTGACCTGCGAGCATGCCATTCTCGACCAGCCAGGCACGGCCCTCAATCCGCGAACCTTCAGCCTCGACTTCGGCACTCGTTCGACGGAGCGCATCGACCCATGCCTCGTGCGAGTTCGCGACCACCGTGGTTCCAGGGACCGACGTCTCACGGTAAGGCCCGACGGCGCTGCCGATGGCACGCAGTCCCAGTGCGAGATACTCAAGGAGCTTGAGGTCTGACCTGGACGCATTGAGCTCCGTGTCTGCCAATGGCGCGATCGCAAAGTCGCTTCGCTCGGCGACCTCACGGAGCCATTCGACGGCCTGGGGGAACTGAGCGCTCTCCGGCACCTCGACGCTCTGCAGCCAAGGTCGACTGTCTCGCAGATCCTCCACCTCGTCTTCGGCGGCAACGCCGATCAGCACGAGTTCGAAGTCGGGGCGGGTGGCCGCGAACGCATCGAGTGCCGGGAGCACGAGGCCGAGATCCCCGCTGTGCGTCCGGTCTCCGAAGTAAAGCGCGCGGACCTTGCCGTCTCGCACCCGCGGGCTGACCGGCACGCTCCACAAGCGATCACTCAACGCCGCGGGGAAGACCTCAACCGGGACTTTCAGGTCCGCCCATCGCTCACGGCACGCCTCTGTCGACACCGAGAGCGCCGTCGCGCCGCGCAACAGCGCTGTCGGCGCAGGCGCATCTGCGACATTTCTCGGACGCACCCCGCTTTCGGAGTTGGTCGACATCAGATCGCCGTCCTCCTCGACCACGAGCGCCGCGCCGGCGGTTCCGAGTGCCTTGATGAGGTCGGTGACGGCTGCCTCGGGTACTGCGTCGCGCTGCACGATCAAAGCATCGAGCAAGCCCTGCCGCACGGATGCGATCGCGCCGTCCGGTGTGACCCTCACGAAGTCCACGTCGCGGGCCACGGAGTTTCGCATACGTTCCCACAGGCGCACATATGTCGACGCAGGCGCTCGCGTAAGGTCGCGGGAGGAACCTGAGAGTACACCTACTCGGAGCGTGTCAGACGGCTCGCCCTCCGATCCGGAGAGAACCCCACGGTAGATGTCGAGATACCGCAGTGCCATCTGCTTCGTGGTCCACGCGATACCCCAGCCGTTCTGCCAATCGTCGACGCCGCGCAGAGCCTTGACGCGTGATTCACGATCGTAGAGCGCCTCCGTCATCTGCGTGAGCAGGGAGGGTCCGTCAAGACCGTCTAGGACCCAGCCCGCGTTGAAGCGTCTGACGCGCTGCGCGACATTGGGGAAGTCAAGAACGAAGACGGGAACGCCGACGCTCCACATCTCTGTGAGGGTGTGACAGTACGTTTCGTCCCAAATCGAGAGCACTGCTCCCGCGTGGGGGGCGATCTTCTCGACGAGTTTGCCGAAGTTCTCACGCTTGTAGGCACCGTGGTACACGACGCGCGAGCCCTCGGATTCGAACTTCTCCTTAATCGGTCCGAGAATGTGCCACTCGATCTGCCCGAGAGTGTCGGCGTCAGCCATCGAACGCAGAATCTCCGCGCCCTTGGCCGCGTTGATTCCCCCTGGCACAAGAACTCTGATGGACTCGCCGTATACCGGCCGAGCGGCGACAAACTTGAGCACCTCAAAATCGCGGCCGTGTTCGATGACATTGAACCGCTCGGGATCCATCTCGGGAAAGTGGTAGAGGATCAGGTCGCGTGCGCTCTCCGACGTGGTGACGAATGCGTCGCACATCCGAATCGCGCGCCAGAAGCGGTCCTGCCACCACTGAAGCCAGTCACCTGCTGGAGTCGGGTACTGCTGCACCGGCCAGCCGGAGTCGCGGTACACCGAACCTGACCCGACGTACTCGTCACCCAGGTACGTTCCCCGGTCGTCGATCAACTTCAGGTTTGGAGACAAGGCGTAGTAATCGTGGAAGGAGACGACGACCTTCATCCCGAGTTGGCTCGCGATGCCCGGCAGCGACAGCGAGTGCCACAGCAGATGCCTGATGTGGACGATGTCGAAATCGCACTGTCTGAGCCACGACCCGACCACGCTGTCGTATTCGGGTGAGATGTGGCCGATCGGCTCGAGCTCGTGATGCAGTTCGTGTCGATTCACTTCGTGAAGCTCGCCGTCGACGACCCGACTCAGAGTCATCTCCCGCGAATCACAGCGCAACACCCAAGGCTCCACGGCATCGTCGAGCGCGTTCATGAGGTCCGCATTCGTCTGAGGCGTCCCACCCGTCGTCGTCGAGATGACATAGAGAACACGAGGAAGCGCGGCAGCGCTCCTGGACGCCACGGTCAGCGCGACGTGCGCGCGATTTCGCGCGATCGCAATCTCCGGGCTCTCTCGGAAAACGCGGATCGCGTGCTTGTATTCGGGGTATCGAGCGTCTACAACGGCCCGGCCTGCGGCGAGCAGTTCGGTCTTGCTATCACCGAAGCTCTTCGATCGATCGTGGAAGACATAGGTGCTGTCATCGATGACATGGATCCAACCGGCGCGGCCCGCGCGCATGCAGAAGTCGTTCTCTTCGCCATAACCGCGCGGAAAAGCCTGCGAATCGAGCGGCCCGATCTCCTCGATGCAGAGTCGGCTGATCCACATGCAGAAACCGTTGCCGGTGGGGACTCTCGGATACACCCTCACCGATTCCCGGCGGAACGCGCGCGCATACGCGATCTCGTCGACGCCGGCAGGCAGCGGATTATCGTTTCCGATTCGCGGCGCCGAGAACGCGCCGGCTCGGTCGGACATGGCGGTCACTGTCGCGGTCCGAGGCGAGTTGGCGGCGGCCGCGAGCATGCCGTCGAGCCATCCGGGCGTCACGCGCGCATCCGAGTTCAGGAGCACGACATCGTCGTCCCCGGCTTCGACGATCCCCCGGTTCACGGTCCTCGTGAACCCCATGTTCGTCTCGTTGCCGAGGATTCTGAGCCTCGTATCGTCGCGGTGGCGAGCAAGTACTTCTTTCACCCGCGCATCAGGTGAGCAGTCGTCGATCAGCAGGATGCGTGCGGTTGCAGGCGTGTGAGCCAGGAGACGCTCGATGCATATCTCCACATCGTCCGGCGCGTTGTAGATCGGGACGATGATGGTCACGCCACGGTGCGAGGGCTCTTCGAAGCGGACGCTTCCCCCCTGTGACTGGCGCGGGCGTGAGCTGAAGCGAAACTCGTTGCTCGTCATCTGGTCAGGGAACCGCAGCGAGAGTGCGTGCTCAGCACCGTCGGAGATCCATCGGTGCAGCGGATTGACGAATCTCAGCCCACCCTGGCCGTTGGCGAGGCCAGCTTTGCGCAAGTCATTTCGCGGCAGCGAGTTCTTGACCGTCAGGTATGGATGGCCGTCGAGAAGCACTTCGACATCGAAGACGTCGTCCGGCCAGTTCTCATTGATGGCCCACCCTCGCACGTCAGCGGCGTCGGTGACTTCGAGGCTGCCGCGGTACGAGTCTTTGAGGGCTGCGGTGCTCACCTCTCTCTCGAGCATGATCGACCCGTCTACGGGATCGCGGAGCGATACCACGACGGAATCTGCCGAGGGGCGGAACTTGCCGGTGGGAACACTGAATCCCCACGATCCTGTTCCGGCTCCCGTGGCGAGTTCCGGAACTGCGAGGTCGCACCTGTGACCTGCCGCGACGCGATGCTCGTCGAGATAGATGTCAGCGACGACAGGGCCATTCTTGCCGTTCAGCTTCACCCAACCGTTCAGCGCCCGGTTCTTGGGCTCGCGGATGGCACCGCGCCAGGGCGTGCCACTGAAAGGAGCTCGGAACTCTCGCTCTGCGACCAGCTCGCCCGATCCGCTCGCCAAGACTGCGATCTTCACCCGGTCGCCAAACGTCGCTGATGCCGGGAGTTCCAATACGAAACCGTGCTTACCGTGCGCGTTGCCGGCAGAGACGAGGTCCTTTCGGAACCTGTCGGCGGGGACGTTCGTCGCGACGAGCACGCCGTCGAGCTCGATGTCGATGTGAAGACTCGAGCCATCGCCGTCGCGACGAGCCCACCCGAACACACCTCGTCCATTGAACCCGTCGATCACTCCGACCAGTGCTGTCATGTTGGCAGCCCCCACCCCTCCTAGTACGGCACGCAGAAAGAACCTGTCTTTGCGGATCACGAGCCGAAGCCAGGATATCGCAACGCCCCGCGCGGCCCCGGTCCACGCATGGACCCGTCACCACGCCATACCGGGCAGCTCAGACCGAGAAGTTCAGCGCGAGCGCGCGCATGTACGCTACTGAAGGCAGACGCGCCTGCGCAGAGAAGATTGGGAGTGGCTGGACAATGAGCGATTATGTGTTCATCAGTGACCGGACTGGCCAGGCTGCACAGATCCTCAACAACCGGTCCTCTTCCTAGATCGCGGCGCTCGGATACCGCTCCGAAGGCGCGGAGCTACTGGTCTCAGCGAATCGACGCATGGCGGCCATGCACTTCTCACGCTCCACTCACCTCTATCGGGCGAGCGATCAGAGGCACACGGATCTTGACGGCGCGGTGACCCTGCTCAAGGGCCATGCGATCAAGCGAGGACGCGACGACGCGCAGCTCCTGCCCGCCGAGGCGATCTCCGGCGAGATCGCGGGTGGAGGCTCGCCGACTCTGCGCGAACGCATCGTCGGCGAATACTGCATCTGTCACTTCGACGGAGATGACGCGACGTTCGTGAGTGACCCCCTGTCCATGGTCCCGCTCTTTTACCATGAGGCACGGGATGGGACTTGCATTGTCACGACCCGACCGCGTTTGATCCAGGCGTTGATGCCGCACTTGGGCTTCGATTACCGAAGCCTCGCTTGGCAGGCCATCGCCTTCTGGCCGCTCGGGGAAGACACTCTGGTCAGCGGCATTCGTCGTGTTCCACAAGGCGGATGGCTCGGAATTACGGACAGCGGCGTTCTGGTCCATGAGCGCCCCCTCTCTTATCTCAACCGCCAAGACGGCGGCGAGATGCGAGCGCAACTCGACAGAGATCCCGAAAGAGTGCTGGACCGGGTCGTCGGTGACATGGCTGCTTCGCTTCGCGCTGTGTTCGACACGGGTGCAAGGGTGAATCTGGCGCTCACCGGTGGTCGCGACTCGCGCGCCATCGCGGCTTTGGCAACCATGCCAGGGCCGCTGCCGCCCACCCTGTCGGCGTTCTCCAACGGCGTCCGCGATCACCCCGACGTTGTCGTCGGGCGTAGTGTGGCGGATGCGATCGGCGCTGAGTTCACCAACAATGTCCCGAAGCCGTCGAGCTTCTCCTCCGGAGACATATTCAGGCAGCGACTCGGAGCAGTCTTCCGCTACGACGGAATGCTGCCGATTTGGGATGGCGGAGGCGGCCCGGGGCATCTCGCCCGCGGTCCTGCTCCAAGGCCACGTGGGTGAGGTGTTTCGGGACAAGTGGTTCGCCACCCCCTACGCGTCTCCTGAAGATTTCGCTCGCAGGATGTTCGCGGGAGCCAACGTCGACCCGAACGATCTCTTGCGGGCGGATGCTGCCGCCGAACTCAGCGAACAGCTGGTCGACCGTGCGCGCTACTACGTCGACAACGGCGCCAGCGCAGCCCAGCTGGGAGGTGTCTTCCGCATCGAGGGAATGCAGTCATGGGAAAGCGCACAGTTCTCACAGGGAGCATTGTGGGCGAGCCACCCGGTTCATCCTCTCTATGACCCGGACTTGATCGATCTCTCCTTCTTGGCTCCGCCGGACTGGCGGAACGACGAGCGCATCCATTACGAGATCATCAAGAGAAGCGGTTTCAATCTCGTCGACTTGCCGTTCGCTGAGCACGGTTGGCATCAGGGTCTGGAACTGAATGCGGGTTGCAGCGCCGTGCACGTTCCCCCCGTGCGCAACACGCGCCAGCTTGTGTCGGCTTCAGGCTGGCAGTCCGCTCTGTTCTTCAAGTCACCTTTGCAGAGACGCTTCCTTCAGATCATCGATGAATGCGGATCGAGCCCGCTATGGGACTACTTCGACAAGGAGAAGACGCGTTCCGCGATCACCGACGCTCGCGCGGACATTCCATCGATCAAGATGACCCGGCTGTACTCGCTCGTGACGTCTCTGTGCTACGCGCACGGATACGAGCTCCCACTCAAGTTCAACAGCGAGGCTGGGGTGGAAACCGTGGAAGCTCGAACCGTACTGAAAACGAGGTCGGGCATCGCAGTGCTTTTCGACGGGCGCGGGAAAGGGGTCCCTGTCGATGACGCCGCTTCCGAGGTGCCCGACGGCGTTCCGATGACAGAGGCGCCCGACCTGGTCATCGAAGCTGCGTCTGGGAACGACGCAGCGTTCTTGAGTGAGACTGATGTCTACCAGCTACATCTCGAACTGCGCCAAGCGGTTAGCGAGAAGCGCAAACTCGAAGCTGAGTTGCGTCTCGCGCAGCGGGAACTGGATTCGTTACGAAAAAAGGACGCGTCAACGGTTCAATCGAGTATTTGAAGCCTGGCCGGTACACGTCGACACCCCCGGTTCGATCTGTGCACTAGATTCCATTGAGTTCCTTTATTACTGGAATCAGCGCACTAGCGGGCAAGGGATTGTGCCCGGCCGCTTCGCTGCTGAAGAATCGGATCTGCAACCCGCCCGTTTCGATTTCCTTGTTCACCATTCCCTTGATCATCGGTGCAATATGGTGCTCGATGTGCCAGGCATCGTACGTGTTGACCATGACAGTGACGTTAGGGATGTGCTGCTCCTTTTCCCAGAGAGCGGCGATGCTGAACCTATGGTGATAATTCCGATAGATGGTCATGTTGCTGATGCCGCCCCAGCCAGCCTCGAGCACTCGAGACAATTCTCGGATGTCATGGAAGCGAAGCAGCTCAGTTTGCGGATTCATAGCCAACACTTTTGCTCCGCGCACAAGTGTCCCCAACACCAGCGAGATAAATCCACCGCCGGAAGACCCGAAGAACAACGCCTGATCGTTGCGGATTCCGAAGTGCTCGAATAGCCCCTCAAAGAACTTAGCCACGGTCTCTGCGTAGTTCACCCACCGAGAACCGAGCATCCATCCTATCTGTATATCCTCAGCCAGGTCCAGTGACGGATCGGCGAGCGAAATGGCAATTCCGTCCAATTCGTCGAACATCTTGATCCGCTGGAAATACGGATGCGCGTAGTCTTCCCTTTTCATGAATCCGGGCGAAACGACAAAAGCGCGTTTCACGTCAGACGATCGGAAATAGATGTTCAACTCGAAATGCTGAAACTTGACGACATACCACCCAGTTTCGGCCAACAAGTCATATTCATCCGCGTTCATCCGTGTCTTCTGCACGGATGCAAGTATATGGGTTCAGCGTAGATGAGAGTGGAGCGGAGCGGGCGCGCGTCTAGCTCGCCAGGCCTTGGGGCCCTTTGCGGGTCTTGGATCTCCCTCTATCCGGAAACGCGTCAGACGCCCGATCTCCCGTTGGGCCCATCGAGGACCGGATCCTGCTGCTTCAATGCCGGGGCGGCCCAATGCGTAGATCGCTGGCAGCTTCCTCGTCAACGAGTCCGAGGCCGGTCCGTCGCCGCGTACGCACTGGGCACCTCAATCAGCTTTAGACGGCGGCGACTTTGTTGAGGAATCTCTCGACCGTCTGCCCGATCACAACGTCGGGTTTCAGTTCATCCACGAGATCCCAATCGAAATCCGGGCCCCAGTGGAAGTGAAACTCTCGGAACAGGTGCTTTCCCCACCAGGAGAGGTAGCCGGCGAAGTCACCGGTCTCGAAGAACGAGTTTCCGAAGGTCAGCACCTTGAGCGGGCTCGCGCGTTGCTGTTGACCCACCTGAACCGGCGGCCCCTGAATCCGCCCTCGGCCGGGAAGTACTTTTCCACCATCGTGATGCGCCCGGCGTAGGCGGTGAACTCATCGTCGCTCGGCTCAACGATCCGCGAGTAGACGGGAAGCGCGAAGCGCCCCGTGAGGTCTCCGAGGGCATACCTGAACTGGTACATGCGAACAGCATCGACGAGGGGAACTAGCTGCGGGTCGATTTGAGCGGCTAGGGCAGAGATCATCCTCAGCACCGACCGCCGAGAAGTGCGTGTCCGTCATCAAGAATCGATCATCGAAGTCGTTCGACTGCTCAAAGGGTGCGACACCGCTGACGTAAAAGTCGGCGTCGCGCAGCCTGCTATCGATCTCGTGGAGTACGGGGCTCGGACCCTCGATATCTAAGGGTGCGGCGTCGCGCATGACCGTCAACTTCTCCGGGATGATCGTTTGCAGGAAGCGCATCCCCCGCGTTTCGCATCCTCGTACTCGCTGGGCGAGTACATCCATCCAGCGTTCCACTCGCGCCATGAGCGCGTCGTCGACAGCCTCGTCGTACAGCGATAGCAGGGAGTTGCTCCCACCGGTGAGGAAGAGTTGCCCGCGCAGTCCGATCACTGCTGAGCCATCCCGTGAGGGCACCCCTGCAGGCAAGAGGATAGGTCGCATATTGCCCGCCTCTACCTGTGTGATCTCACCGTGTCGCGCTCAGCGCGAGTCCATAGGACGGGGCCGAAACCCCATTCAGCTCCTCGACAGCAGCTTTCGTGAGACTGGCGAGGCCCTCATCTCCGAGGCTCAAAGCCGCGTCGCGGCCATCGCTGAGCGCCTTCACGATAAGACGGCCGGACACCACGTCGAGAGCAGTGATTCTTCGAGAACATCGGAGGGAAAATGTCGTGATCTGGTTTGTAGTCTTCAGGAGGTCGGCTCGGGAGCCGCTCGGACTTGCTTCCCCGAGGACGTCGCCGTCGAAAAGTGCGACGACTCGCACATGGCGGTTGTCAGCTGCTTCCGGGTCGAACACCCAACCGGTGAGGGTCTGCTTGTCAAAGTCGAAGCGTTCCGCGTACCCGTGCACCCGTGCACCCGCCTCACTGTAGCGGATACACAGCGAGACTTGATTCGGACCGCGAAGATCCCGTCTGCGGACTTATCATCGAGGACTGCATTAGTGGGAGTCATGCGCGCGCTCCGGCTCCTGCTCCTGCTCCTGCTCCTGCTCCTGCTCCGAATGGGCGTGTCATACGGGGCCGGCATTGATCCCTACCCAGGGCACCACAAGCCCTTCGCTTCGTCCCTCATACCGGAATCCGCACGGTAGGCGCATCCCCCGTCTCCCAGAAGTCCGCGTCCAGCACTCTGGTCACCGGATCGGGCTCCTCCGCCCACGCCGGCGCCGCCTGCACCGGCGACGCCTGACGAGCAGCTGCACGAGCCGCATTCTGCCGCTGCAGTTCGGCAGCGGCGGCACGACGCTCCCACAGCTCGCGCTCGATCATGGTGCGGTCCCTGGCGTGGATCATCGCCCTCAGGATCATCGCCAGCAGCAGACCCATGTATCCGCCGAGGGTGTTCGCGAGCACGTCGAGCATGGTCGACACGCGCTCGTCGAGGGCGACGCCCTGCGTGAACTCGATCGCGCCGGAGAAGGCGGGGATGAGGAAGATCGCCACCCACCACGCCTTGCGGGCGAGTGCCAACCCGAGCAGGAAGCCGAGTGGCACGAACATGCCGATGTTGGCCACGAACTCCAGCTCGTTGTAGCCGAACCGCTCGGGCACGCCGAGGTTGTGCAGCGCACGGAGCACCCGCGCTGCGATGCTGTCGAACTCGAGCTGCTCAGGCTGCGGCCACATCGTGACCAGCAGCACGAAGGCGGAGTACACGACGAGCAGCAGCGTCGAGATCCACAGCCGTGCATGGCTTCGCGGCGGCGGGGGCCCTACCTGGATCTGTGTCATGGTCGCGTTCCTCTCTCAGGCCCGAGGTCGGGCGACGGCGATGCCCGCAGGCAGGCTCGGGCCATCGTATCCATCACCAATCTCATTCCACCGCGAAGTAGCCGAGAACCCTGCGCGCAGGTCATCCGCAGCCGGGTACGACAAAGGGGCCGGACCCGAAGGCCCGACCCCTGTGCGAGAAAGCAGATGCTTACTTGATGATCTTCGTGACCGTACCGGCGCCGACGGTGCGTCCACCCTCACGGATGGCGAAGCCGAGGCCCTCTTCCATGGCGATCGGCTGGATCAGCTCGACCGTCACGTCAGTGGTGTCGCCGGGCATGACCATCTCGGTGCCCTCAGGCAGCGTGATGACGCCGGTGACGTCGGTGGTGCGGAAGTAGAACTGCGGGCGGTAGTTCGTGTAGAACGGGTTGTGACGCCCACCCTCATCCTTCGACAGGATGTACGCGGTACCGGCGAAGTCGGTGTGCGGCGTGACCGAACCCGGCTTGACGATGACCTGACCGCGCTCGACGTCCTCACGCTTCGTGCCACGGAGCAGGAGACCACAGTTCTCGCCGGCCCATGCCTCGTCGAGCTGCTTGTGGAACATCTCGATACCCGTGACCGTGGTCTTGACGGTCGGACGGAGTCCGACGATCTCGACCTCGGAGTTGATGGCCAGCGTGCCACGCTCGGCGCGGCCGGTGACGACGGTTCCACGACCGGTGATCGTGAAGACGTCCTCGACGGGCATCAGGAACGGCTTGTCCTTGTCGCGCACGGGGTCGGGCACGTTCTCGTCGACGGCCTCCATGAGGTCGAGGATCGACTGAACCCACTTCTCGTCGCCCTCAAGGGCCTTGAGAGCGGAGACGCGGACGACAGGAGCGTCCTCAGCGAAGCCCTGCGAGGCGAGCAGCTCGGAGACCTCGAGCTCGACGAGCTCCAGGATCTCCTCGTCGTCGACCATGTCGGACTTGTTCAGCGCGACGAGCAGGTACGGCACGCCGACCTGCTTCGCGAGCAGCACGTGCTCACGCGTCTGAGCCATCGGGCCGTCGGTGGCGGCGACCACGAGGATCGCGCCGTCCATCTGAGCAGCACCGGTGATCATGTTCTTGACGTAGTCGGCGTGGCCGGGGGCGTCAACGTGCGCGTAGTGGCGCTTGGGGGTCTCGTACTCGATGTGCGAGATGTTGATGGTGATTCCACGCTGGCGCTCTTCCGGCGCCGAGTCGATGGAAGCGAAGTCGCGCTGCACGTTGGTGTCAGACGGGAACTTGTCAGCAAGCACCTTCGAGATCGCTGCGGAGAGCGTGGTCTTGCCGTGGTCAACGTGACCGATGGTTCCGATGTTGACGTGCGGCTTGGTCCGCTCGAACTTGGCCTTAGCCACTGGGTCCTCCTCAGGACGTCATGTAGAGGGTGCCGGGCACTGGTTTGCGACCGGTTCTCTACGGGTGTGAATCTCAGTTTAGTAGAGAGGGAATGTGAAGTTGTAGGTGACCTGGGAGCCGAGCCGGGGCCCGGCTCCCAGGAAAGTGTTACTCGCCGCCCTGGTGCTTCTGGACGATCTCGTCGGCCACAGCGCGGGGAACCTCAGCGTAGCTGTTGAACTCCATCGAGTAGACGGCGCGACCCGAGGTCTTCGAGCGCAGGTCGCCGATGTAGCCGAACATCTCGGACAGCGGGACGTGTGCACGGACGACCTTGACGCCAGCAGCGTCTTCCATCGACTGGATCTGGCCGCGACGCGAGTTCAGGTCGCCGATGACGTCGCCCATGTACTCCTCAGGCGTACGCACCTCGACCGCCATGAGCGGCTCGAGGAGCGCCGGGTTCGCCCGACGCAGGGCTTCCTTCATACCCATGGAACCTGCGATCTTGAACGCCATCTCCGAAGAGTCGACGTCGTGAGCAGCACCATCGACGATCGTCGCCTTGACGCCGACGATCGGGTAGCCGGCGAGCACGCCGACGTTCATGGCGTCCTGGAAGCCGGCATCGATCGAGCCGATGTACTCACGCGGGATGCGACCACCGGTGACCGAGTTGACGAATTCGTACGTCTTCTCGTCGTCGAGGTCGAGCGGCTCGATGTTGAACTGGATCTTCGCGAACTGACCCGAACCACCGGTCTGCTTCTTGTGCGTGTAGTCGTACTTCTCGACGGCCTTGCGGATCGTCTCGCGGTACGCCACCTGCGGCTTGCCGACGTTCGCCTCGACGTTGAACTCGCGCTTCATGCGGTCGACGAGGATGTCGAGGTGCAGCTCGCCCATGCCCTTGATGGTCGTCTGACCGGTCTCGGGGTTGAGCTCCGTGCGGAAGGTCGGGTCCTCCTCAGCGAGCTTCTGGATGGCGACACCCAGCTTCTCCTGGTCGGCCTTGGTCTTCGGCTCGATCGCGACCTCGATGACGGGCTCGGGGAAGGTCATCGACTCGAGCACGACCGGCGAGGTCGGGTCGGTGAGGGTGTCACCGGTGGTGGTGTCCTTCAGACCGATGACCGCGTAGATGTTGCCGGCGGTGACCGAGGGAACCGGGATCTCCTTGTTGGCGTGCATCTGGAAGATCTTCCCGATGCGCTCCTTCTTGCCCTTGGTCGAGTTGATGACCGCAGCGCCGGAGTCGAGCTGGCCCGAGTAGACGCGCACGTAGGTCAGGCGACCGAAGAACGGGTGCACCGCGACCTTGAACGCGAGAGCCGCGAACGGGTCCTTCGCGTCGGGGTGACGCTCGATGATCGTGTCGTAGTCCTTGGGGTCGTGCGCCTCGATCGAGCCCACGTCGAGCGGGTTCGGGAGGTAGTCGACGACGGCATCCAGCATCGGCTGCACACCACGGTTCTTGAACGCCGAACCGCAGAGCACCGGGTAGATCTCGGAAGCCACGGTGAGCTTGCGGATCGCACCCTTGATCTCTGCGACGGTCAGCTCTTCGCCACCGAAGAACTTCTCGAGCAGAGCGTCGTCGGTCTCGGCGACGGTCTCGAGGAGCTGCTGACGGTACTCGTCTGCCTTCTCCTTGAGGTCGGCCGGGATCTCCTGGATCTCGTAGGAGGCGCCCATGGTGACGTCACCCTTGGAGTCACCGGCCCAGACGAGCGCACGCATCTCGACGAGGTCGATGACGCCGATGAAGTCGTTCTCCGCACCGATGGGCAGCTGGATGACCAGCGGCTTGGCGCCGAGGCGGTTGATGATGGTGTCGACGGTGAAGTAGAAGTCCGCGCCGAGCTTGTCCATCTTGTTGACGAAGCAGATGCGGGGGACGTTGTACTTGTCGGCCTGACGCCACACGGTCTCGGACTGGGGCTCGACGCCCTCCTTGCCGTCGAACACGGCGACAGCACCGTCGAGGACGCGGAGCGAGCGCTCCACCTCGACCGTGAAGTCCACGTGACCGGGGGTGTCGATGATGTTGATCTGGTTCTTGTTCCAGTAGCAGGTCACGGCGGCAGACGTGATCGTGATGCCGCGCTCCTTCTCCTGCTCCATCCAGTCGGTGGTCGAGGCACCGTCGTGGGTCTCGCCGAGCTTGTGGTTGACGCCCGTGTAGAACAGGATGCGCTCGGTCGTGGTGGTCTTGCCAGCATCGATGTGAGCCATGATGCCGATGTTCCGAACCTTGTTCAGGTCGGTGAGCACGTCTTGTGCCACAGGAGTGTCCTTATCTTTTGTGCAGTCGTACTGCGAAGAGGGGGTGCCCGCCCCCGATGGTGATCAGGGGCGGGCGAAGCTGTTTACCAGCGGTAGTGAGCGAACGCGCGGTTCGACTCGGCCATCTTGTGCGTGTCCTCACGGCGCTTGACCGCTGCACCGAGACCGTTCGACGCGTCGAGGATCTCGTTCTGGAGACGCTCGGTCATCGTCTTCTCACGACGACCCTTGGCGTAGCTGACGAGCCAGCGCAGCGCGAGGGTGTTCGCGCGGTGCGGCTTGACCTCGACCGGAACCTGGTAGGTCGAGCCACCGACGCGGCGGCTCTTGACCTCGAGAGTCGGGCGCACGTTGTCGAGCGCCTTCTTCAGAGTGGCGACGGCATCCTGACCGTTCTTCGCCTCGACACCCTTGAGGGCGTTGTAGACGATCGACTCGGCGAGCGACTTCTTGCCGTCGACCAGGATCTTGTTGACCAGCTGGCTGACGATCGGAGCGCCGTATACCGGGTCGTTGACGACGGGACGCTTGGGGGCGGGACCCTTACGAGGCATTGGACTCAGCCCTTCTTTGCACCGTAGAGGCTGCGAGCCTGCTTACGGTTCTTGACGGCCTGGGTGTCCAGGGCGCCACGGACGATCTTGTAGCGAACACCGGGGAGGTCCTTGACACGACCACCGCGGACGAGCACCAGGGAGTGCTCCTGGAGGTTGTGACCCTCACCCGGGATGTAGGCGGTCACCTCGGTGCCGTTGCGGAGCTTCACACGAGCGACCTTGCGCATCGCCGAGTTCGGCTTCTTCGGGGTGGTGGTGTAGACGCGGGTGCAGACCCCGGCCTGCTGCGGGTTCGACTTGAGTGCAGGCGCCTTGGTCTTGGTGACCTTGGGCGAGCGACCCTTGCGAACCAACTGCTGAATGGTTGGCACGTTCTCTCCTCATAATGCTGCACGGTGACAGCGTGATGGGTTTCACATCAGTGACCCACCGGCACGCCGGAATCGACGAGCCTTTGTGGTGGTGGGTATGCCGTGGGGGCGGACCGGCATGGTGCCGACGCCCAGCGCGCACGTCGAGACGTGCACACACCTGATCAAGTGTAATGCCGCGCAACGTGGTGGTCAAATGAGCGCAGGTGTTCGACCGCGCTCAGCGCAGGTCTCGCACGCGCGCGGCCACACCGCTCCCCTCCCCCGTCCGGCGTTCGGCGGTGACGGCGATGATCAGCAGCACCGCGCCCATCACCGCGAGCGTGATCCACCACGGCATCGACTCCACGCCCCGACCGATCTGCACCGAGAACACGAACACGTTCTCGACCGGCAGCACGACGAGACCGAGCAGGAACGGAGCGGCGAGCCGCTCGCGAGAACCCACGAGGATGGCGATCAGCGCGAGCACCATCACGAGGATCGCCCGCCAGGTCAGGGGGTCGGTGAAGGTCGAGACGATAGACGCGATCATCATCGTGACGATGCCCGGCGCGAGCAGCGCCCACGACCCTGTCCAGCGACCCGGCCAGCTGTCGATCGTGGGGCGCGCACCACCCGGCTCCGACGGCTGTCGCCGCAGGGCGATCACCCCGGCGAGCAGGAGAAACGCCCCCAGCGGCAGGGAGAACCACTCGACACGCAGGTCTCGCGGACTCCACGCCACGACAGCGGTCACGAACGCGACCGCGAAGAGGAACCACACCGGCGGCGCCGTGGTCTCGCGCCGAGTCACGCGGTGTGCGATGACGACGGTCGCCACGAGGTAGCCGAGCATCAGCATCCACATCGGCCAGACCGAGAACCAGTCGCGCTCGATGGCGAACCAGGTGCCGACTGCGAGGGCGAATGCCGCAGGGGCTCCGAGCCACCTCGTGGTGCGCAGCACGGAGCGATCGGCGGCCGCGCGTCTGATCCCTCGGCCCGCGAGCATGAGCGCCGCAGCACCCGCGGCGCTGACGCCGACGCAGCAGAGGAAGAGCCCCAGACCGTGCACCGCCGGCAGGTCCCAGCCCAGACCGATGCGGACGCCCTGCAGTGGCCCGACGGTCGCCGCGAGCGCCGCGGCCGCGAGGATCGGGATGCGCAGGGCGCGGACTCGATGCAGGCGGGACCCCGCCCGAACCCGGCCCAGCCGCATCTCCGACACCAGCAGCGCCCACGATGCGGCGAGGAGCCCGACGACCCGCCACGCGACGGCGGGCTGATCGGCATCTGCCCCTGCCACGGCGACGGCCGCGAGCAGCGGAGCGACGGCGATGAGGATGCCTGCGGAGAACAGAGCCGTCGAGCGGCGTCCGCGGAGTGTGAGGAGCAGGCCGACGAGCGCGGCCCCGAGAGTCGGCGGCAGCAGGTACGCCTCGAGCACGTCGACCCCGGCGATCCCCCACGTGCACCACAGGGCACCCGTGAAGGAGGCCCCGGCGACCGCCCACGCATAGCGACGACCGGCGAAGAGCGCGGCGGCCACGGCCCCGAGACCGATGATCAGCAGCACCAGGAGGGCTGTTCCGAGCCCGGCCGCGTCGCGGGCGAGAGCGAGCGCCGTCGCGATCACCCCGGTGAGCAGCGCCGAGGCCTCGATCCCGACGCGAGCGGCTTTCACCGTGCGCGCAGAGTGGCCCCTGGCGAGCAGCACATCACTCACGAGCGACGACGAGGCGAGAGCGAGTGCGACCACGACCGCCACGATCGGCAGGACGATCGGAGACCCGCTCGATGCCAGGAGCTGCGCACCCAGGCAGACGACCACTACGGAGAGCGTGGGCACGAGCATCCCGGCCGCCGTCGTGCGGACCAGCACGGTGAGTCCCGGTCGACGGGTGAGCAGCAGCGTCATCGCCAGCACGAACATCAGCCCCGTCGACAGCGCCGTCCATCCGCTGCGCTCGATGACGACCTGCAGCACCCCGATGCCGAACGGCACCGCCGAGACGACCAGGATCGCCTGCCACGAGCGAGCGCCGATCGCGGGCAGATAGGTCGCGGCTATCGCGACCAGCAGACCCGAGGATGCGGTGAGGCACAGCTGCGCGATGCCGTCGACGCCACTCTCTGCGAGGGCCGTCGCGACCAGGACCAGGCCGTAGGCGAAGCCCGCACCGACGTAGAGGAATCGCCAGCGCGCAGGGCGCACCGCGGCGAGGGCGGCAACGGCGAGAAGCGTCGCCGCGCCCGCCGCCGCGACGCTCGACGGCTCCCGCCAGGCCACCATCACGGCCGAGGCGAGAGCCAGATGAGCGGCGACGAGCAGAATCGGACGGATGCCCCTGCCCGTCATGCTCTTCGGCATCCACCGCAGCATCGCCGAGATCGCGAGCACCATCCCGATCAGCACGACGATCGACGCCGGCAGCACGAGCAGGCCGCCGCAGCCGAGCACGAGCATCGCGACGGCAGCGAAGGCGAGTGCGAGTCGCGAGGCAGGAACGGCGAAGAACCGTATGCCGTCGCGTTCGCGGGCGAGCGAGGCGTAGACGGCCAGGCCACCGCTGACCGCGGCGAGCCCGAGCGGGCCTCCCCAGCCCGCGACGCCTTCGCCGGTGAGTGCGGGGCCCTGTCGGAGGAACGCGATCACTGTCGTCCCGCCGGTGATTCCGGCGAGCATCAGCAGCACGGCTGATGGCACGGCGAGCACGGTCAGCGCGCCCGCGACCGTATATGCGCGAGGCACACGAGACGGCAGCGGCACCAGCACGCCCACCAGCACAAGAGCGACGGATGCCACGGCCGGAGCGATCGCGAAGTGCCACGACATGTCGAGGTCGCGGATGCCGGGCACTCCGTAGACGGCGAGCACCAGCGCCGCGGACCCTGTCGCGCCAGCGGAATACGACCAGAGGGGCCGCAGCATCCGCCGGGCAGCGATCACGGCGTGCACCGCGATGAGGAGCAGCAGTCCGCTCGCCGTCAACAGTGACGTCGTCAGGTCGCCGTCGATGCGCACCAGCAGCAGGAGGGCACTCACAGCGGCGATCAGCTGCACGGCGACGAGCGTGATGCGCTCGACCCTGGGCAGTCTGAGCCACTCGACGATCGCCGCGCCCGCGAAAGCGACCCCGATCGCACCGACGGCACCGGAGAGTGCCGTGCCGCCGGCAGCGCCGAGCATCGCCGGGGCGACCGACAGCGCCACCACCGCGACCCACTGCCAGATCCGGATGCCGAAACGCCTGCCGGCGCCCAGCACCACGAGCGCGGCGCCGGCGGTCGCGACCGCCGCGGTGCCCCACGGGTCGATCTGCGGCGCCGCGAGCTGGGCGACCGCGTGCACGTCGAGGCCCGCGAACACGAGGCCGAGGCCGCCGACCGCTTCGGCGGAGAAACGCAGACCTCGGCGCGACAGCAGCCAGGCTCCGCCGAGGAACAGCATCGTGATCAGCCCGACGATCACGCTGCGCAGAGCGCGGTCGGCGAGGTCGGGGTTGAAGTAGGTGAAGACGATCGCTGCGACGGCGAAGAGCCCTGCCCCGGCCGTCGCCAGCACCGACTGCAGCGTCGCGCTGCTCTGCGGGGATGTCGCGGCGCCCCGCCCACCCGTTCTCGGTGGCGGCGACGACGGCGGCCCGGCCACCCCCGCTGGCGGGGGTGCGTTCGTCACGGGGACGGACACCCGCGCGGTGGCGACCGGCGCAGGAACGGTCGGGACACGACGGAGGGTCTCATCGCGAGCGCGGAGCGCGACGGCAGCCGCGAGTGACGCCTTCCAGATCTCGATGCCGACAGGGCCACGCAGGTCGGAACCGCATCGCGCACAGCATCCGCCGTCCAGTGCCCACTGGCACACCGGGCAGGTGCCGCCATCGAGCAGGTGACGCGCGACGGCTTCACCCCAGGTGATCGACGACGCCTCGACACTCGGGGTCGATGTGGTGGTCATCACTGCTCCTCGGAATCGGGAACCCAGCGCAGGATGTCTCCCGGCTGGCATTCGAGCACGCGGCAGATCGCCTCGAGGGTGGTGAAACGCACTGCCTTGGCCCGACCGTTCTTGAGCACGGCGACGTTCGCCGGCGTGATGCCGATCGCGTCGGCGAAGTCCTGCACACTCATCTTCTTGATCGCGAGCTGCACGTCGAGGTCGATGACTATCGGCATCAGACGACCTCCGACATGTCCTGCTCGAGCTCCAGAGCCTTGCGCAGCAGACCTCGCAGCACGACCACGAGCAGCGCGAGGGCCGCACTGACCACGATTCCCAGCACTGCGAGCAGGGAGAGAGACAGCGACACCGCGCGGCTCGCGACGATCACCAGGTACGACGCGAGGATGACCGCCCCGGCTGCGATGAGCGCGCCGAGGATGATGTCGACGTATCGGAACGCCTCGACACGGAAGATGCGATCGTCCTGCACGAGCGAGAGCAGGAACCAGATGCACACGAGCGTCACCTGGATCAGGGCGAGGAAGAGCACCGCGCCGATGATGCCGGGGACCTCGAGCCAGGCGACGTCGGGATTGCGGACGGCCGTGATGCGGGCCACCTCGGGGATGACCAGGGTCTGGCTCGCCAGCAGGAGTGCGAGCAGAACGATGATCAGCGCCTTGAGAACGCGAGTGACACGTGGATGGATGGTTGCCCTATCGATCGCCAATGGGTATCTATCGAAAAACGATACCCAGTGGGCATGGGTCATGGCCACTCGCGCTCGCAGCTCTCAGCGGATCCGCAGGCAGAGCCGTGGCCGCACGGGCGCCTTTGAGCGGAACGGACCGGGACGGCTACGGCTGATCGGCGTCGAAAGGGGAATCGAGCGAGTCGGTGAGCTCGGCCAGCAGCGCTTCGATCTGCGGTTCGACGTGTTGCGAGATCGCGGCCTGGATGTAGAGGCGGTGACGCAGCAGGATGCCGCAGATCTCGCGGCCGACCATGTTCGCGTACTCGTCGGCGAGGGCCACCTCCTGCCGCAGGGCGACCTTCGCCTCGTCGCTAAGCGGAGGCAGGGGCGGCAGATCGGCAACGGCCTCATCGGCCATGCCCGCGATCGTGAAGAGGAACGGCGCGCCGGGAACGGGCTCGGGGTCGAGCGGCAGTCCGTCGAACTCGGGATCCAGACCGTCAGCCGGGTGGTAGCTGCGCGCCCGGTTCCGCGCGGCCTGCTGATCGAGTTCACGCTGCAGCATCGGCAGGTTCCTGGCGGTGTAGTCCGCCACCGCGTGGTCGACGATCGTCTTGATCCGCGTCGAGAGTCCGTGCTGCACACCGTGCGGAGTGTTCGAACCGATACCCGCCGCCGACAGGATCGGCGACCCCAGGCAGCGTCGGCAGGGCGCGACCCGACCGCGATGGGTCGCCGGCTCCCAGCGCGGCACCCAGCGCAACCAGGCCTCGACGGCCTGGTCGACCTGCGTCTCCAACGAGCGCTCCACACCTAGAGCGTACGGCTCAGGCGCCGCCGACGCGGAGATTTCCGCGTCACGGCGGCGCGTCACTCGTCTTCTTCGCGCTCCCAGGGCCACTGCGGATGCTGAGCGCGCGTGCGCCGCAGCGCGATCCCGCCCCAGGCAGCGATCGCGGCGGCGGCGAGGAGCACCGCGCTCGCTCCCCCGCGCACGAGATCCCCCGCGACGACCGTCGCGACGATGAGGTCGCCGCGTGCGACGGCGACCCCGATCCACACGACGACCAGATGCGCGAGCGCCGTGGCCAGTGCGACCCCCGGCGCCGACACGAACGACGGCTGCACTCGCCGCAGCGACGATCGGAGCGACAGCGCGAATGTCGCCACCGCAGCCAGCATCCCGATCGCACCGGGCAGCGGACCGAGACCTCGGACGGCGATGATGTCGCTGTCGGTGACGACGCTCACCGCACCGAGGCCGAACACCGCGAGAGCGAAGAAGCTGACCGTGGCGAGCACCAGCGCCAGGATGACCGAAACCCCCGCGGACTCGGGTCCACGGGGGTTCGGCGATGACATGTCCGTGACTACCTGGCCAGCGTCGGGCCGGCCTCGAGCGTGCGCTCGTACTCGCGCTGTGCCTCGGCGTTGAGCTCGGTCTTGCGTGCGCCGCTGCGGGCGACCCAGGCTCCGAACCAGATGGTCAGCTCACGGGCGAAGACGAACGCCGCGATGGCGAGCGGGTGGAAGAGCTGCGCGCCGATGAGCTCGCTGCCCTCGCGAGCGGTCAGCAGCCAGAACGGCGCCTCGAAGAGCGCACCGAGGATGTGCGCACCGTAGGCGACGAGGCCGACGAGGATGCCGAAGACCACCCAGAGTCCCCAGCGTCCGCGGTTGATGAACGCTCCGAGCAGCCAGAAGCCGAGGAAGAATCCGACGACCGGAACCCAGTAGCCCCAGGTCATCAGAGGAGCGAGCGCGGCCTCGCCGATGTTCTCGCCCGTGATGTCGCCCGCGACGGCGCGGAGGCCGAGCGTCGCACCCAGGTAGAGGATCGCGAAGGCGATGGTCGCGAGCAGGCCGATGGCGCCCGCAGTGCCGCGGTTGCCGCGTTCGCGGGGCGGCTCGGGAGCCTGGACGAAGATCGGCTGCTGCTGGACCGGAGCGACGACGGGCTCGGCGACCGCCGGCTCCGAAGGGACGATCCGGGTCTCGGCCTGGTCGGACGACGAGTATGCGGCTCCGGCCAGAGCCGACTGATCGTGCGCGGCCGGCGGCGTGTATGCGGCGGTCGCGTCGGCATCCGTGTTCCACGACTTCGTCGTGTCGGCATCCGTGTTCCACGACTTCGTCGTGTCGTCCGCGTCGTCGAGGTACTTCGGGTCGTTGAGCTCCGGCGTCGCGAAGGTGCCGGGGTGCTCGTTCTCGGCAGCCTCGAACGCGGCGACGTCGGGATCGACGACGGGCTCACTCGGTGTCGTGGCCGACGTCTCGTTCGTGGGGTCCGCGGGCGTGCTGTGCACGCCTGCACTCGCTGCAGCGGCGTCGTCGAGTCCAGCGTTCGCGCTGTCGACGACGTCGTTGACGTCTTTCGGCCGCTCGGGCTGGGGAACCTCGGGGTCACTCATGGGTGCGCCTCTCATCGGATGTGTGCTCTGCGAGATTACCGCCGCGCGCCCGCGCCCCGACGGAGGCGTGCCGACGTGTCGCCGAGCCCGTGATCGTGCGCCTCGCTCACCGGACGAGGCATGGCGGCACCGCTAGGGAAGAGTCGAGCGGAGGACGTCGCCGACGAACGAGGCGACGACCGGCACGATCGGCATCGAGAACCAGATCAGCGCACCCACCACCCCGATGCACAGCACTGCGGCGATCCAGCTGATCACCGCGTTCCGCCCCGCGACACGTGTCATGCCCTCACGCTACGACCGCCGGCGCCGTGCCCGGCATCGCAACGCCGGGCGCGATACGACCAGAACCGTCGATCAGCCCTTGGTCGCGCCGGCCGTCAGCCCGCCGACGATGTACCGCTGGAGGAAGAGGAACAGGATCATCACCGGGATGGCTGCCATCACCGCGCCGGCCGAGAACGCCGACCAGTCCGCGTAGCGCGGGTTGGCGACGAGCTTCGTCAGCCCCACGACCAGGGTCTGCTGGTCGACGTCGACGAGCATGACGCTCGCGATCACGTACTCGTTGACCGTGCCGATGAACGACAGCAGCGCGACCACGGCGAGGATCGGCGCGACCAGCGGCAGGATCATCGTGAAGAAGATGCGGGCGTGCCCGGCTCCGTCGATGCGGGCGGCCTCGTCGAGCTCCATCGGGAGCGTGTTGAAGAAGCCGTACATCAGGTAGGTGTTCACGCCGAGCGCGCCACCGAGATACACGAGGATCAGGCCCGTGTGCGTGTTCAGGCCGATGGCGGGGAACCAGTCCCCCAGCGTCGACATCAGCAGGAAGATCGCCACCACGGCGAGCAGCTGCGGGAACATCTGCACCACCACGATCGTGACGAGCCCGATGCGACGACCGGCGAAACGCATGCGCGAGAAGGCATATGCGGCGAGGGCGCCGATGAAGACGGTGACGGCTCCGGTGACCACTGCGATGACCAGCGTGTTCAGGAACCACAGCCCGTAGGGATTCTGCGGATCGCTGAGGATGCGCACGTAGCTGTCGAAGCCGAACGCCGAGAACAGCTGGTTCGAGCCGGTCAGCGTGCCGTTCGGGTTGAGCGACGCCGAGACGACGTACAGCAGCGGGAAGAGAGCGAAGGCGCTCACGACGATGGCGATCACGTGGCGCCATCCGGTGTCTGCGAACCACGCGCCGACGCTGCGACGGCGGGGCGCGAGGTTCTGCGCGACGTCGACGGCGACGGGGCGGGCGGTGCCGGTGTCCGTGGTGCTCATGTCAGTTCAGCTCCTCGAGGGCCTTGGTCTTGCGGAAGCTGATGATCGAGATCGTCGCGACCACGATGAAGATCAGGATGGTGAACGCGGAGGCGAGACCGTAGTCGCGGGACTGACCCGTGAACGCCACCTTGTAGACCATCGAGATCAGGATGTCGGTGTGCCCGACCGGGATGCTGACGTCCTCGAACCGCGGCCCGCCCTTGGTCAGCATGTAGATCAGGTTGAAGTTGTTGAAGTTGAAAGCGAAGGACGAGATCAGCAGCGGCGCGACCGTGACGAGCAGCAGCGGCAGCTTGATGCGGCGGAAGACCTGCCACGGGTTCGCGCCGTCCATCACCGCCGCCTCGTTGACGTCCTCGGGGATGCCCTGCAGGGCGCCCATGCAGACCAGGAACATGTAGGGGAATCCCAGCCAGAGATTGACCAGGAGCACCGACACCTTCGCGAGATTCGGGTCGGTGAGCCACGGGATGTCCGCTCCCCCGAAGATCACCTGGTTGATGAAGCCGAAGCTCTCGTTCATCATGCCCGCCCACACGAGGGCCGACAGGAACGCCGGGAACGCGTACGGGAGGATCAGGATGATCCGGTAGCCGTTGCGGAACCGCATCCGCGTGTTGTTGAAGACCAGGGCGAGCAGCAGCCCGAGGAAGAACGTGGTCGCGACGGAGAGCAGCGCGAACGCGAAGGTCCAGATCGTCACCGAGATGAGCGGACCCCGGATGTTCTCGTCGGTCACCGCGCGCACGAAGTTGTCGAACCCGACGGTGGTCTGCCAGCCCGGCAGCAGCTCGGCGCCGTCCTCGGCGATGAACGACCCCTGCCCGGTGTCGGAGTACACGGCGCCGGTCGTCGTATCGGTGATGGTGTCGGCATCCGCGTCGTACTCGAGCGTCGAGACGTACAGGTAGCCCTTCTGACCGTCCGGAGCGCGCAGGCTGCCGTCGTTGGGGTCGTCGCTGAACGGCACCGAGAGCTTCTCGAGCTCTTCCGACAGGGTGAACACCTTCGCGAGCGGAAGCGTGGTCCATCCGTCGACGGCCGTTGCCTGGCCACCCTGGAAGTCGGCGTCGACCTCTTGCAGGGGCTGCTCAGCAGTGCCGAGCAGCGCGTCACCCGACTCGGGGTCGGTCACGAGCAGGCCGTAGGTGCCGGACTGCTCGACGACCGTGACCGGATAGGTCGCGGAGTCCTCGACGCGCTCCTGGGCGGATGCGAGGAGCGACGAGATCGCCTGGTCCTTCGTGCCGTTGTGCCCGGTGCCGTAGTTCGTGAAGCCGATGTACCCCGTGTACAGCAGGGTGAACACCTGGAAGATGATCAGGAAGATGATGCCAGGGGTCAGGTACTTCGCGGGGATGCGCTTGCGCGAGAAGTAGATGTAGTTGACGAGGACCGTGACGGCGACGACCAGGCCGAGCACCAGCCATTCCTGCTGTCCGAAGAGCACGAACGCCGCGTACAGCGCGATGGCGTCGACGATCGCCAGCAGCAGGATCTTCAGCAGCATCCAGCCGATGGGGCCGGACGCGGCCTCGGCGATCTTCGCCGCCTGGCGCTGGCGCTTGTTCAGTGGAGCCGTGGGCTCTTCGGTCAGTGTCATCTCGTCCCCGTCGTCGAGCTGCCGGGGCGGACGAGGTCCGCCCCGGCAGGGGTTGTGCTGGGTGTCTTACTGGATCGCTGCGGTCACGTCGTCGACGAGCTTCTGCCACGTCGTCGTCGGGTCGGCGCCGTTGATGATCGCGGCCTCGGCCACGCCCCAGAACTCCCAGACCGAACCCATCGCGGGGATCGCGGGCATCGGCACGGCATCGGCACCGACGGCCTGGAAGCCGGCGATGATCGAATCGGCGGCCGCGGTGTCGGCGGCGTCCGTCAGCGCGGGCAGGACGTTGCCGGCCTCGAACAGCGCGAGCTGCACCTCTTCGGTGCCGATGTAGTTCACGAGGAAGTCGTTCGCTGCGACCTTGTTCTTCGACTCGGAGCTCACGAAGAAGCCCTTGACACCGGCGAACGGCGAAGCGGTCTCGCCCGTGGGGCTCGGGATCGGGTCGATCGCGACGTTGATGCCGGCGTCGGTTGCCGCGCCGACGTTCCAGGGGCCGGTCAGCCAGAAGGCCGCCGTGCCGTCGAGGAACTGCTGCTTGGCGATCTCACCGTCGATGTCGGTGTTCAGCGTGCCCGCTGCGCCCTGAGCGGCGAGCCAGTCGGCGAACGCCGTGCCGCCCTCGCTGCCGAGCTGGAGGTCGGCGGAATCGTAGCTGCCCGAGTCGTCGGTGCCGAAGACCGGGGCGCCGAACGCCGTCTGGAACGGGTACAGGTGGTAGGGGTTGCCCTCGGTGCCCTGCTCGACCACGAAGGTGCCCTTCGAGACCATGTCATCGAAGCTCGACGGGGCGGCGGGGACCATGTCGGCGTTGCGCAGCACGGCGATGTTCTCGACCGCGTAGGGAAGCATGTAGACGGTGCCGTCATAGGTCGCGGCCTGCAGGGCTACGGGCAGGTAGTCGGCCGACGAGTCGCCGAGCTCGAGCGGTGCGACGACGCCGTTGGTCGACAGCTCACCGAGCCAGTCGTGAGCGCCCATGACGACGTCGGGCCCCTTGCCGGTCGGCACCTGCTGGATGAAGTCGTCCTTCATGTCGTCGACGGACTTGCCCACGAGCTCGACCTTGACTCCGGTCTTGTCCTCGTAGGAGTCGGCGGCGCTCTGCAGCGCGGCGACGCGCTCGGCGTCGACCCAGACGGTCAGCGTGCCGCTGCTCTCGCCCTCGGCCGAGTCGCCGCCATCGGTCGCGGTCGAGCAACCGGCAAGCGTAAGAGTCGAAACGATCGCGATGACGCCGGCGGCGACGATGCCCCTCTTGTTCACCTTCATTGGTGTGTGCCTCTCTGAAGTGCTGGTGACCTGCGGTACTGCAAGCGCTTACAGTATGCAACGAGATCGACAGGAATGACAACGCAAGAGGCCTTCGATATCAAGCTGTAACCGCGGAATGCAGGACGGCGACCTATGGAAGCGCTTCCAAGTGAGCAGGAAAACGGTGGTGTCGATACACTTTGCTTATGGCTGACAGTTCCTTTGACATCGTCTCGAAAGTGGATCACCAGGAGGCCGAGAACGCCCTGAACCAGGCGCGCAAGGAGATCGAGCAGCGCTACGACTTCAAGGGCACCGGCTCCTCCATCGCCTGGAGCGGCGAGCAGATCCTGATCATCGCCGGCACCGAGGAGCGCGCGAAGGCCGTTCTCGACGTCTTCCAGTCCAAGCTCATCAAGCGCGGAATCTCACTCAAGAGCCTCGAATCGGGCGACCCCTTCGCGAGCGGCAAGGAGTTCCGCATCGTCTCGACCCTCAAGGACGGCATCTCGTCGGAGAACGCGAAGAAGATCAACAAGATCATCCGCGACGAGGGCCCCAAGGGCGTGAAGAGCCAGATCCAGGGCGACGAGCTGCGCGTGCAGTCGAAGAGCCGCGACGACCTGCAGTCCGTGATCTCTCTGCTCAAGAGCTCAGACCTCGATCTCGACCTGCAGTTCATCAACTACCGCTGACCTCTCAGATCTCAGGGGGACGGATGCCGAGGCATCCGTCCCCCTTCTTTATGCCCGCTGATCCCATTCCGATATATGGGCCGCAGTGCCCGAGACTGGATGCAGTCGCGTCCCGAACGCGACAGACGATGCGGCGATGCATGACGCGCTGCCGAACCACGGCTCCGCGCTTCGCGGATCGCGGTTCCCGCCTTGTGGGGACTGGGCGCAGTGCAGCTCCGTGCACGCCATCGTCTGTGGCCGGCGGGTGTCCCAACACCCGTCGGCCACAGAAAACCACCCGTACTGAACTCTGCGACGACGCCCCGAGGGCGAGCGCCGATGCGCTCGCCCGAAAACTCGTCTGTGGATTATTGGCATCGCGATCGACTTCGTGATGTAGTGGCCGTCCGGGCACATCATGGGGAGCCCGGATCTGGAAAGCAACTGGGGGCAATCCATGAACAACAACAGCTCGATGACGAGTGTCAGAGAGAGCAAGCAGCTCTTGGCGGAGGAGGTTTTTCAGCACATAGGCGCGCAGATCGTCGACGGTGTGCTGGAGCCGGGGTATCGAATCCGCGATGTCGATGTCGCTGAAGAACTGCACGTGTCGCGGACTCCGGTGCGAGAGGCGTTACAGCGCCTCGAGCGTCTCGGGCTCGTGACGATGTACCCGAGCAGATACACCGAGGTCACCGCGGTCACTCCCGAGACCGTCGAGCAGACGCTCGAGTTCGCGGGCTATCAGGCCGGGATCGCGGCGCGCATGGGCGTCGCGCGCATGAGCCAGGAAGAGCGCGAGAGCCTGGCGGAACTCGTCGAAGAGATGTACACGGCCCTCGATGACGACGTGCACATCTCCAACACCCGGTGGGCGGTGTTCTCGTTTCTCAGCGCACGAAGTCGAAACCTGCAGCATCAGGTGCTGATCAACGACGCGAGCATGGCGCTGTTCCGCAACCTCCGCGGCTGGAGCGTGCCCGAGAACGACCGGGAGCGCATGCTCCAGGTCTATCGGAGCTTCCATGACGCGGTGCTGCGCGGCGATGCCGACGATGCCGAGCGCCAGGCGCGCCTGATGCACTACGTCTGAGGGCTAGTTCTGAGCGCGGTCAGCGCGCGGCCGTCCAGCCTCTGACCCACCGGTCGAGGCGCCGATACGCTTCCTCTCTCGCCTCATGGCGAGAGAGGAATACGTCGTGCAGGGCTCCGTCGATGCGCTCGACAGTGACGGACGGGCCGAGCTTGAGCGCCGCCCGCGCGATGTCGTCGACGACCAGAACCGAGTCTGCTCTGGTGAGATCCTCGGACCATCGCGTAGGCGTCGCCGATCGTGCCGACAGCAGCACGCACACGGCCGCGTCGATCGACAGCCCTGCCGAGACCTGGGCATGACCGGAGAGGATCGCGTGGAACCATCCTGCATGCACGGCCATCGTCTGCGCCGGCCGCCACAACAGGTTCACCTCGACAGGATCCTCGGGGTCGGCGACCTCCTGCTGTGCGCGCGTGTAGAACCCGAGATCGACCTGCGGGGCGACCTCTCGCGGAGCCCACCGCGCCTGCAGCTCGGCCATCGGCGCGATCAGCGGGCGGGCCGAGGCGACCTGGAACTCGAGCCACGGGCTGTTCAGGATCACCGCATCCGCCGTCTCGGGGTGCCGCGATGCCCACAGGCTCAGGATCAGCCCACCGGTCGAGTGGCCGAGAAGCACCAGGCTGCGCGGGGATGCAGTGACCTCGGACCCGCGGCCCATCGCGTGCAGCGCGGCAGCGATGTCGTCGTCGTACGCGACGAGGTCGGTGATGTAGCCAGGAGTCTGGCCGTCGCGCAGGCTGCGTCCGTACTTGCGCAGGTCGAGAGCGAAGAAGCGTGCACCCCGCGAGGTCCAGAAGCGCGCGAGCCGCTTCTGGAAGAAGTAGTCCGACCAGCCGTGAACGTAGAGCACGTCGACGTCATCGAGCGGAAGACGACGACCGCTCACGCGATGCCACCAGGGCAGCTCCCTCGGCAGCGCTCTCACGAGAGTGGCGAACAGCGGGCCCTCGTCATCTTCGCCGAGTTCGAGCGTGAGCTGCTCGAACTCGTCGCCGAGAACGTCCGGTATCCACTCAGCCATGCCGCCAGGCTAGCCGACGGCGTGCGGGCTACTCGGGAGCGGTGTGTCCGACCGTGAGGTTGCGCACGACCGTCTGTGCCAGCGGAGCCGGGTCGGCGGCACCGGATCCGCTGTCATACGTCATCAATCGAATCCAGTCGAGGCCGACGCGCACGTCGAGGATGTTCTCACCGCGCTCGCCCATGCTGGCCTTGGCGGCATCCGCTCCTTCGACCTCGACGGGGTCGCCATCGAGCCTCTCGAACGCCCAGGCTCCTGCGGGGAGCGTCGTGAGCATCAGATAGCTCGGTCCTTCGTACTCGCTTCCTGCCGACGTGAAGTAGCAGATGCGTGAGCCGTTGACGACCTCGTACACCTCAGCAGGGATCCCCCATCCGCCGAAGGCGGTGAAGAGAGTCGCGTCCGACACTCCGAACGCGGCGTTCACCTGCTCCGGCGTGACGAAGCGCTCGCACGGAGCACCGACGATCTCGCTGTCGACGTACTCGACCTCCCGCGTGCTCGACGCCGCCGAGGCAGCGATGCGCCGCAGCGCTTCCTCGATGCGGGCGGTGTCGCCCGTGCCGAGATCGGGGTCGACGACGGTGGCCGACAGCAGCACGTCTCCGTCGGGCAGCTCGAACCCGCAGCGTCCGCCCTCGCAGCTGGCCGCTTCGCCCCAGAAGCCCTGGCGCTCGGTCGCACCCGCGATCACCGTCTGTGCGTCAGGAACGATCGTGACCTCCCAGTTGCGCTCCGTGTCGCCGGTCGAGCAGGCGATGCCTCCGGCCCGCTGGAACATGTGCTGCGCGGGCCCGGGAAGCCAGCTCATCGCCGACACCAGTGACAGCACCGGCTCGACCGGCGTCGACGGCTCGCCCAGGAGCTCTGCCATCGTGGCGGCGACGTCGTCGCAGCTCACATCGAACGCGCTCTCAGGCTCGACTGCGGGCTCGGGGGTCGGGGTCCCCGTCGGCGTCGCCGAGGCGGACGCCGACGGCGAGCCCGTGGGCTTCGGTGTCGGCTCGGCCGTGCACCCCGAGACGAGCAGCAGGGCGGCCGTGCCGAAGACGATCAGAGAGCGCAGTCGCATCCACCCAGCCTAGGGACGCTCACTCTCCGACGCGCGAGGTGCGGACAACGATCCGGTGTCGGTCACTCTCCGCGAGAGACGCGCACCATGTCGTCACGCGGCACGACCTTGACGCGGGCACGCTCCTGCGGCGCACCGAGCGAGACCTCGTGCTCGTCGAGTCGATGCCAGCCCTCGAGGTCGGTCCATTTGACGCCGCGTTCCTGCAGCAGCGCGGGGATCGCCTCTTCTGACGGGTCTTCCGGGTGCCACCACGAACCCTGGTCGTTGATGATGTGCCGCACAGTCTCCATGGCATCCGACTTGGTGTGGCCGATGAGGCCGACCGGGCCGCGCTTGATCCACCCGGTCGCGTAGATGCCGGTCATCTGCTGGTTCGAGTCCTTGGCGAGCACCTGGCCCTCGCGGTTGGGGATCACACCGTGCTTCTTGTCGAACGGAACGCCCGGAAGGGGCGAGCCGAAGTATCCGATCGCGCGGTAGAGCGCCTGCAGCGGCACCTCGCGCATCTCTCCAGTGCCCACGGCGCCGCCCTGTCCGTCAGGCTTCGTGCGCTCGTAGACGAGGGCCGCCACGCGGCCGGCGTCATCCTTGCGGACCTCGACCGGACGTGCCCAGAAGTGCAGGTGCAGACGACGGGATGCCGTGCCCCCTGCGTTGTTCACCGAGTCGCGCTTGCGCCACGACTGCAGGATGCGGTCGATGACCATGACCTGCTTGTTGCTGGCCACTGCGTCTTTCGACGCCTCGTCGTAGTCGAAGTCCTCGTCATAGACGACCATGTCGACGTCGCGCAGCTCGCCGAGTTCGCGCAACTCGAGCGGAGTGAACTTGACCTGCGCGGGGCCGCGACGACCGAACACGTGCACGTCCGTGACCGCACTCGCCTTCAGCCCCTCGTAGACGTTCTCGGGCACTTCGGTGACCAGCAGGTCCTCGGCGTGCTTCGCCAGCATCCGGGCGACGTCGAGAGCGACGTTGCCGTTGCCCAGCACACCGACGGATGCGGCATCCAGCGGCCACTCGCGCGGCACGTCGGGGTGCCCGTCGAACCAGCTCACGTAGTCGGCAGCGCCGTAGGAGGCGACCGCGTCGATGCCGGGGACGTCGAGGGTGGTGTCGCGGATCGCGCCGGTGGCGAAGATCACCGCGTTGTAGTGGTTCTTCAGGTCATCGAGCGTGATGTCCTCACCGAAGCGGACGTTGCCGAACAGACGGATGTCGCCGCGGTCGAGCACATCGCGGAGCGCGTTGACGATGCCCTTGATGCGGGGGTGATCGGGGGCGACGCCGTAGCGGACCAGGCCGTAGGGTGCCGGAAGCTGCTCGAAGAGATCGATGGAGACGTCGAACTTGCGCTCGGCCTTGAGCAGGATGTCGGCGGCGTAGATGCCGGCGGGGCCCGCTCCGACGATGGCCAGTCTGAGCTTGGTCATAAGGGGTCCTTTCGTGTGCCGTCACGCTCGATGCACGCGGCCGAGGCCGCGTCGCAGTCAGCTGGAGCGTTCGACGAGGGTCTCTGCGAAACGGGTGAGCGCGTCGCGCACGGTGCCGCGCGGAAGCGGGGCGAGCGCGTCGATCGCATCCTGAGTCCAGGAGTGCGCGAGCGCGAGGGTCTTCTGGGTACCGACGTGATCGCGGAGCTCGGTGAGCGGCCGGTCGAGGATCCCGGGGTCCTCGCCCTCGGCGATGCGCGTCACACCGTCGTCGATGCGGGCGGCGAGCTCGATCGACGCGTCGTCGGGCTCGGCCTTCAGCAGCAGGTACGGCATCGTCGGAACGCCGGCACGCAGGTCGGTGCCCGGCACCTTGCCCGTGTCCTCCGGCTTGGCCGACAGGTCGATCACGTCGTCGAGCAGCTGGAAGGCGACACCGATCTTCTCGCCGTACACACGCAGTGGCTCTTCATACTCCGAGGGCGCATTCGAGAAGATCACGCCTCCCTGCGTCGCCGCGGCGATCAGGGACCCTGTCTTGTCGGCGAGAACCTGGAGGTAGAACTCGATGGGGTCGTCGCCCGGCTGCGCACCGAGAGTCTCGTGCATCTGGCCGAGGACGAGCCTCTCGAACGTGTCGGCCTGCAGGCGGATGGCGCGCTCGCCCAGACGCGACATGAGCTGACTCGCGCGCGAGAAGAGAATGTCGCCGGTGAGGATGGCGATGTTGTTGCCCCACACCGCGTGTGCGGCCGGGACGCCACGACGGCGGTCGGCACCGTCCATGACGTCGTCGTGATACAGCGAGCCGAGGTGAGTGATCTCGAGTGCCTTCGCGACGTCGATCACCTGGTCGGTGTTGCCGTCGCCCAGCTGGGCGGCGAGCAGGGTCAGCACGGGGCGGATGCGCTTGCCCCCCGCCTCGTAGAGGTAGCGGCTCGCAGCGTCGGCCAGCGGGTCGGCGACGCGCACATCATCGGCCAGACCGGTCTCGACACGCTCGAGACCGTCTTCGATCGCCCGAGCGACGCGTCGACCGGCAGTGCCGATGAAGACACGGTCGCTGAAACCGAGACGGCTCGCCAGTCGCGAACCCGGGGCTACGCGGCTCGAAGTCACGCTCTCAGCCTACCGTCGTCAGCCGTGGGCGTTCGCGCGTCGTACTCACGCGGCCTTGAACGCCCGGTGCAGTGCGACGATCCCGAACGAGAGGTTGCGGTACTCGACCTCGGTCCACCCGGCCTCGCGGATCCACGCGGCGAGCTTCTTCTGATCGGGCCAGTCGCGAATCGACTCGTTCAGGTAGTCGTACGCGTCGCCGTTGGTGCCGGCGACACGCGCCACCCGAGGCAGCACCTGCGAGTTGTAGAAACGGTATCCGGCGCGAAACAGGGCGCCGGGCGGGGTCGAGAACTCGTTGATCACGAGGCGGCCACCCGGCTTGGTCACACGCAGCAGCTCGCGCAGCGCCTTCTTGGGATCGTTGACGTTGCGGAGGGCGTAGGACATCGTGACGGCATCGAACTCGCCGTCTTCGAAAGGCAGATCAGTGGCATCCGCCTGCACGAAGGAGAGATTGCGGATGCTGCCGTGCCGACGCTTGCCTTCTGCGAGCATGCCGGGCGAGAAGTCGGCGGCGACGACCTGCGCGCCGCTGCGCGCGAGGGACGCCGACGACGACGCGGTGCCCGCACCGAGGTCGAGGATCTTCTCCCCCGGCTTCGGGGCGACCGCCCTGGTCGTCGCTGCGCGCCAGAGGGCGTCGTTGCCGACCGTCATCGCCGTGTTCGTGCGGTCGTAGCCCGCGGCGACCTGGTCGAACATGCCGCTGACGCGGGCGGGGTCCTTGCCGAGATCGGCGCGGTTTGCTTCGTTCGAGGTCACACGCCCAGTCTAGGCGCGAGGTGCAGCGCGTCGAGGCGATCGAGCCAGAGATCCGCAGTCGCATCGTCGAACGGAGCGGTCTGATCGCGCACACGCTGCTCGAGGTCGAGCGCCAGGGCCTCGAGCCGGGTCATGATCTCGGCGGGGTATCCGTATCGCACGCTGTGCTCGGCCCATTCGTCGCGGTCGTCGACCCAGGTGCCGCGCTCTCCCTCGACCCGCACGACGTCGAGATCCATGTCGATGCCGACCGCGAGCAGCGGGTCATCGGACCAGCGCACGTCCCATCCGATGTCGATGTAGACCCGCATGCCCTTCGGGTGGTCTCGGTTGACCGTCAGGGCGAAGTCGGTCTGCCGAGGCACGAGGGTGACGTTGGGGGTCTCTGCGATGAGAGCGGCACCCGGTCGAGCGCTGGGCCAACCGACCGGCTGCCCGAGCCAGTCGCCCCACTCGTCGGCGCCGAGATAGACGCACTCGTGGCGCCAATGCGGAGAGCCATCCCACTTGCGCCACTGGAAGATCATCTCGGTGCCGGGTTCGGGGCGGGCGTCGCTCATGCACTCAGCGTAGGCGGGGCTTCTCACATTCCGGTCGGTGCGGATGCGGTTCCGCGGCGAAACCGCCCTTCCGCGGCGAAACCGCCCTTCCGCGGCGAAACCACCCTTCCGCGGCGAAGCCGCCATCGCCGCACGAGACCCACGTCACGGACACGGGTCTCACGACCGGAATGCGGTCTCACCCTGGAACCACGCCGACCCAGCGCCCCCACCAGCCCAAACCGCCATCGCCGCACGAGACCCACGCCACGGACACCGGTCTCACCACGAAAAGGCGGTCTCACCAGCGGGGGTCTGACCACGAAAAGGCGGTTCCACCGGCAAGCCCCGCCGACCCCGCGCCCCCACCAGCCCAAACCACCATCGCCGCACGAGACCCACGCCACGGACACGGGTCTCACCACGAAAAGGCGGTCCCACCGGCAAGCCCCGCCGACCCCGCGCCCCCACCAGCCCAAACCGCCATCGCCGCACGAGACCCACGCCACGGACACGAGTCTCACGACCGGAAGGCGGCCTCACGACGCAAAGGCGGCCTCACGACGCAAAGGCGGCCTCACCACGAAAACGCGGTCTCACGACGAAAACGCGGTCTCACCGGAAAAAGCGCCTCGCCGAGTGGCGGCACAGCGGAAGGCCGGCCGACGAGCGACGAACTAGGCTGGAGGGGTGAGCAGCAGGCTGGTCGTGGAGACCTGTGAGATCGATCCGGTCGAGGACCTCCTGGCCTACGCCGACCCGGCACGACCGCTGGCATGGCTGCGCCGCGGTGACGGCATCGTCGCCGTGGGAGACGGCGTGGTCGAGACGATCCGCATCCCCGCGGGCGCCGCGCCGCTGCGTTCGGCCGCCATCGCCACCGCCTGGCGAGACCTGGCTCAGGATGCCGAGATCGACGACGAGCTCGCGCTCCCCGGCTCGGGTCTCGTCGCCTTCGGTGCGCTGACCTTCGACGAGGACTCCTCCGCCGACAGCGTTCTCGTCGTGCCGGCGCTCGTGATCGGCCGACACCGCGGGCGCACCTGGCTCACCCGCATCCGGTCGACGTCGACGTCGACCTCGCACTCCGGTCTCGAACCCCAGTCCGATGCCTCGACGATCGGCTACGGCCCGCACTGGGCCGGCACGGTCGGCCCGGGAGCACAGAGCCCGCAGGGCTACCAGGATTCCGTGCGTCAGGCGCTGGCCCGCATCGCCGACGGCGCGCTCAGCAAAGTCGTTCTCGCTCGCGACCTCACCGGCAGCATCCCCGCCGGCTCCGACCTGCGCCGTCTCGTGCGCGCGCTGTCGACCGGATACCCCGACACCTGGGCCTTCGCGGTCGACGGGCTGATCGGCGCGAGCCCCGAGACGCTCGTCACGGTGCAGCAGCGCACCGTCACCGCCCGCGTGCTGGCCGGAACCATCGGACGCGGGGCCGATGCGGATGCCGACACCGCGGCATCCGCTCATCTGGCCTCGAGCACCAAGGATCTCGACGAGCACGAGTACGCGGTGCAGAGCGTGCTCGCCTCGCTGCGTCCGCACACGCGCGCGCTGGCCGCGAGCGAGCAGCCGTTCTTGCTCAAACTGCCGAACCTCTTCCACCTGGCGACCGATGTCGAGGGGGAGCTCGCCGACGGCGGTTCGTCGCTCGACCTGGTCGGCGCCCTGCATCCGACGGCCGCCGTGGCCGGAACTCCGACCTCGGCAGCGATCGCGGCGATCCGCGAGCTCGAGCCGTTCGACCGCGGGCGTTACGCCGGCCCGGTCGGATGGGTCGACGCGGCCGGCAACGGCGAGTGGGCCATCGCGCTGCGCTGCGCACAGTTCACCCCCCGGGGGACCGACATCGCGGTCACCGCCTACGCGGGAGCAGGGATCGTCGCGGGCTCCGACCCCGAGTCGGAGCTGCTCGAGACGCGCGTCAAGTTCCGCCCGCTGGTCGACGCTCTCGCCTGACTCTCAGCGCGCACGTGCGCACAATTCAGGATGAATCGCGGATCGCGGTCTCCAGTGGGCCCGATCAGGCCGACGAGTCGCGGATCATCCTGAATTGTGAACGTCGCCCCGCTCAGCTCGCCGCGAGGCGCTTCTTCTCGGCCTCGACGTCGAAGTCGGCCGCCGGCCACTGCGGATCGATCCGCTGCAGTGCATCGAGCAGCAGCTCCTGCACGGCGAGGCGGGCGAACCACTTGTGGTCGGCCGGAATCACATGCCACGGCGCCGCAGCGGTCGAGGTACGTTCGAACACCGTCTGATACGCCGCCATGTAGTCGTCCCACAGCAGTCGCTCGTCGACATCGCCCGGGTTGTACTTCCAGTGCTTGTCGGCCCGTTCGAGCCGCTCCATCAGCCGGGACTTCTGCTCTTCGGGTGAGATGTGCAGCATGACCTTGATGATGCGGGTGCCGGATGCCGCTACCTCGGCCTCGAAGTCGTTGATCGCGCCGTACCGGCGTTCGATCTCGTCAGCCGGGGCCAGCGACCGCACCCGACCGATGAGCACGTCCTCGTAGTGCGAGCGGTCGAAGACGCCGATGAATCCGGGCTTCGGAAGCCGCTTGGCCACTCGCCAGAGGAAGTCGTGCGCGAGCTCTTCGTCGGTCGGCGCCGTGAACGCCGTGAGCGCGACGCCCTGCGGGTCGACCCCGCCGACGACATGCCGCACGATGCCTCCCTTGCCCGCCGAGTCCATCGCCTGCAGGATCAGCAGCACCGAGTCCTTCGCGACTCCGACGCGACTCCCCGCGAACAGGCGTTCCTGCAGCAGGTTGAGCTCGTCGAGGCCGGCCTCGAGATCGCGCCTGCCGTCGGCCTTCGCACCGCCATACCCGGAAGTGCTCTGCGGATCGACGTCGGCGAGACGGAATCCGTCGCCGACCTGGAGAGTCTTGGCCCACTCGTGCGCTGTCATGCGTTCATCCTGCCACTGCGGACGCGCGCCGCGCCGAACCGGATCAGCGCGTGAGCGGCACCTCGATCAGCTGACGGCCACCGGCCGGAGTGGTGAGGGCCTGATCGAGTGCCGTGCGGGTCGTGACGCGCTGATACTCCCACCCGTAAGCGAGGGCCAGCTGCTCGAGGCGCACCGTGTGCGGGGTGTAGAACGCTCTGTCGAGGTCGGCGCGAGCAGCCGTGCCCGCGACCTCGAGGCCGTCGAAGATCGTGCCGCCGCCGTCATTGCCCACGATGACCTGGATGCGCGGTTCGTGCTCATCCGGAGGCAGCATCAACGCTCCCACGTCGTGCAGGAAGGCGAGGTCGCCGAGCAGCACGCGGGTGACCCCCGGGGCTCCCCCCGCCTGACTTGCGAGAGCGATGCCGGTGGCGGTGGCGATCGTGCCGTCGATCCCGGCAAGTCCGCGGTTGGCGTGCACCGGCACCTTCTTGCCGCCGAGCACCGAATCGGCCACCCTGACCAGGCGCGAAGACCCGAACACGAGTCGGTCGTGCGGCCACGTGGCCCGCCAGACGGCGTCGGCGAGGAGCTCGCGATCGAGCGGGCGGCGCACGGCAGCCAGCTCGGCCTTCACGGCATCGCGCCGAGCGGACGGATCGGCGGAGGTGAGACCGTCCTGGTCGGGAGCGCGCTCGCTGAGGTCGACGGCGTGAGCTGCGGATGCCGTGAGCCAGGCTCCGAGCCACTCGCGGTCGGCGGGGCCGGCGGCGACCGCGACGGATGCCGCGGGCGTCGTGCGCCCGTTGAGGTCGAGGGCTTCGCCTCCGCGCCGGACGGCGATCACCTCGACGTCGGCGCGAGACAGCAGACGGGCCACCTCGCGGCTCAGGGTCGGATGCCCGAGCACGACGACGCGCTCGATGCGGCCGCCCAGCGCGTCATCGCTCAGCAGCGCGCGATAGCCGTGCACGACCTGACGTCCGAAACGGGCACCACTGACGATCTCGGCGATGAGCGGCCAGGATCCGGCGTGCGCGACCTCTTCGGCATCCGCTCCGGCATCTGCGCCCGCGATGACGACGGTGCGCGGCCCACGCTCGAGCACGAGCGCATCCGCAGCGACCGCTCTCGGGGCCTCGCCGGCGGCGATGTCGACGGCGGGCACGTCAGCCGAGAGCGGCTCTCGCGATGGCAGATTCAGGTGCACGGGGCCGGCGACCCCGGGGAGGCCGTGCGCGGCATCCGCTCCCATCGCGGCAGTGACCGCCCTCGCTGCGAGACCTGACCAGTCGCCATCACCCGGAACGGGCGCGTCGATCTGCTCGCGCGCCCAGGAGGCGAACATGCCCGGTTGGATCGTCGCCTGGTTGGCTCCTACTCCGCGGAGCTCAGGCGGCCTGTCGGCGGTCAGCAGCAGCAGCGGCACCCCGGAGTGGAAGGCCTCCATCGCGGCGGGGAGGAGATTCGCGGCGGCTGTTCCCGAGGTGCAGACCACTGCCGTGGGAACCCCGGTCTCACGCGAGAGGCCCAGCGCCGTGAACCCGGCGACGCGCTCATCGATGCGCACGTGCAGGCGCAGATGTCCCTGGTTCGCCGCGTGCACTGCGGCGAGCGCGAGCGACTGAGATCGGGAACCCGGCGAGAGCACGAGATCGCGCACGCCATGACCGATGAGGTCGGCGATCAGGGATGCCGCGGCATCCATCGCCGGCGATGCTGTCACGGACGCGTGTCCGGCGTCGTGCCGTCCGATGCGGTGCCGTCGTCGGTCTCGTCTTCGAGCTTCGCGAGCTCTTCTTCGAGGCGGCGGATGCGTGCGTCCTGCTCGCTCTTGCTGATGCTGCGGAGGAACTGGGGGTCGTCGTCGGGCGCGATGACTCGGATCGCTCCGCCATTGTCGTTGGCGCGGCGACGGCCGAGCGTGAACCAGAGGATCCCGCCGATGACCGGGATGAAGACGACGATGGCGATCCAGGCGGCCTTGGGCACGCCCCGGTGACGCGTCGGCGGCTGCACTGCGCAGTCGACGATGCTGAACACCCAGAAGATGGCGGCCAGGAAGCCGCCCACGATCAACAGTCTCGCCACCCCTCCAGTGTAGGCGGGTCTGTGAGACGCGGACCCGCTCGGGCCCCCGCGGGCGGACGCCGATGCCCGATTGTTAGACTGCGCGCACCATGCCTACCCCTGTGAAAGCGACCCTGATCGCCATCGCCGTAGCGATGGTCCTCGCGATCGTCGGCATCGTCTACGACGTATCGCAGCAGCCCGCCGATCCGGCGCCGCCCGAAGGCGAGAAGCTGCAGACCGTGCGCACCGACTCGCACGTGCTCGACGACGGAGGTGCGGATGCCGTCACAGTCGTCGAGTTCCTCGACTTCGAGTGCGAGGCGTGCGCCGCGTTCTACCCGATCGTCGAAGACCTACGCGAGAAGTACGACGGAGAGATCACCTATGTGGTCCGCTACTTCCCGCTGCCCGGGCACATCAACTCGACGCAGGCCGCTCTCGCCGCCGAGGCTGCGGCAGAACAGGACCGCTTCGAGGACATGTACCACCGCCTGTTCGAGACGCAGGCCCAGTGGGGCGAGCAGTCGGAGGAGACGCCGGAGGTGTTCCGGACGCTCGCCGACGAACTCGGACTCGACATGGCCGCCTACGACGCCGCGGTCGCCGACCCGGCGACTCTCGAGCGAGTGCAGGCCGACAAGAGCGATGGCGAGCGGCTCGGAGTACGCAGCACGCCCAGCTTCTTCATCGACGGCGAACCCGTGGTGCTGGAGGCGTGGGACGACCTCGAGGCGGCGATCGAGAACGCTGTGAACGGCTAGTCAGAGAAGGCCGCGCGCGACGAGCGCCTCCTGATATCCGTCGGCCTTGTCGTGGATCACCTGTCGACACGCGATCAGCGATTCGATCTGCGCGTCGAGTGAGCGCTCGTGGGCACGCAGCAGGGCGAGCCTCTCGGCCTCGTTGCCGCTGCCGGCTCGCACGAGGGCGGAGTACTCGCGCAGAAGCGCGATCGGCGCACCGGACTCGCGGAGGCGCCCCAACAGGGCGAGCCAGGCGAGTGAGTCGTGCGCGTACACCCGCCGACCGCCGGACGTCCGGGGAACGTCACGCGGGAACAATCCCTCGGCCTCGTACCAGCGCAGAGTGTGCACGCTCACGCCCGCCAGGCGCGCGAGCTCACCGATGCTGAAGGTACGTGTCGTGTCGATCACATCATCCACGAGGACTCCTCCTTGACTTCGAGTGCACTCTAGATCGTACGGTCAGAGCATGACAGCTCCTCTCGACATGATCGCCCGCCAGCAGCCGCTCTCGTCGGAGTTCGGCTACCGCTCGACCGCGGCCGAGGTGATCGCCGGCACAGACCTGGCGGGCAAGACCGCGATCGTCACGGGCGGGTACTCCGGGCTCGGACTCGAGACGGTGCGGGCGCTCGCGGATGCCGGTGTGCGCGTGATCGTGCCCGCGCGGCGGGTGGATGCTGCGCAGAAGGCGCTCGACGGGATCGCCGCGGCGGAGGTGCGCGGCGCCGACCTCAGCGACCTCGACTCCGTGGCGACGTTCACGGAATCGGTGCGCCGCGACGGTCAGCCGATCGACCTCGTGCTGAACGTCGCCGGCATCATGGCCACCCCGTTCGGCCGCACGGCGCAGGGCTTCGAGTCGCAGTTCGGCACCAACCATCTGGGTCACTTCGCACTGGTCGGCGGGGTGGCCGACCTGCTGTCGGACCACGCCCGGGTCATCTCGTACTCATCCGGAGGACACTTCCGCTCCCCCGTGCGGTTCGACGACATCGACTTCGCGACGACGCCTTATGACCCGTGGGTCGCATACGGGCAGTCGAAGTCCGCGAACGCGCTGTTCGCGGTGGGTCTCGCCCGGCGAGGCGCCGAGCGCGGCATCCTCGCGTTCTCGGTGCACCCTGGCGGGATCATGACCGAGCTGCAGAGGCACGTTCCCCGAGAAGAACTGCTCTCCCGCGGTTGGATCGATGAAGACGGCACCCCGAACCCTCGCTTCAAGACCCCCGCCGAAGGTGCGTCCACCGGACTCTGGGCTGCCACGGCCACCGAGCTGGTCGAGCGCAGCGGTGCGTATTGCGAGGACTGCTCGATCAAGGGGATCGTGGCACCCGATCACAGCGACATGACCACCGGCGGAGTGAAGGAGTGGGCGATCGACCCCGAGACCGCCGAACGACTGTGGGCGCTCTCGGTCACCGCGACGGGGGTCGACGCCTTCGCCTGATCCGTGCCATGCCGTGCCGCGCCGCGCCGTGCCGTGCCGCGCCGTGCCGCGCCGTGCCGTGGCTCAGTCGAGGTCGAGCCGGAGGATGCGGTCGTCGCCCTGCGAGGGGCTTCCACGACCGTCGGTGTTGTTCGTGAGGATCCAGAGCATGCCGTCTGCCCCGACTGTCACATCGCGCAGGCGGCCGAGCTCGCCGACGAACTCCTCGGCGCTGGCGGTCAGATCGTCCAGCGGCACGGTGCGCAGGCGCTCACCCCGGAGGTTCGCGATCACGATGTCCGAGGCCGTCACAGCGATGCCGCTCGGGCTCGCGGCATCCGGCCGCCACTGCTGCACGGGGTCGATGTAGTCGCTGTCATCGGCGATCCCCTCGGCCTCGGGCCAGCCGTAGTTGCCGCCGGGCTCGATCACGTTGAGCTCGTCCCAGGTATCCTGCCCGAATTCGCTCGCGTACATCGCGCCCTCGGCATCCCAGGCGATGCCCTGCGGATTGCGGTGCCCGTAGCTGTAGACGGGCGAGTCTTCGAAGGGATTGTCGGCCGGCACCTCGCCGTCGGGTGCGAGTCGCAGGATCTTGCCCGACAGCGCGTCGAGGTCCTGAGCGCTGTCGCGATCGCCCGCGTCGCCCGTCGTGACGTAGAGCATCCCGTCCGGGCCGAACGCGATGCGTCCGCCGTTGTGAGTGCCGGCGGCCGGGATGCCGTCGATCACGGCGGTCGCGGGCCCGAGTGACAGCCCGCCCGCGTCTCCGACGATCGTGCGCCGCTCGACGCGATTCTCGGCATCCGCAGTGAAGTACGTGTAGAGCTCGCCGTCATGCACCGCGAGCCCGAGCAGTCCGCCCTCGCCACCGGGCGCGACTCCCTCGAGCACGGCGACCTCGCGCCCTTCGCCGTCTTCGGCGATCTCGAGCACGCGGGCGCTGTCGCGCTCGCTGACCAGAGCGACATCGCCGTGGAACGCGATCGACCAGGGCGCATCGAGGTCTTCGACGAACGGCTCCACGCCCGACACAGGCGTCGGGGGCGACTGCGACGTGCAGGCCGCGAGCAGGGCGACGGATGCTGTGGCGACCGCGATCGACACGCGCCGACGAGCGGTCGAGGAGCGAAGCGATCGATGGGCGGGCATGACTCCATCCAACGCGATGCCCAGTCGCACCGCCACCACCACCTTCCGGTTGCCCTTCGAAGGATGCGCCGTCCTCGCTACGCTGAGCGCATGACCGAGGCGCGAACCCCCACATCGCATCCTGTTCTCTCCGTGCTGCGACGCATGCCGGCCACCCTCACGATGGTCGCGGTGATCCTCGCCGTCGGCGTGGTGTGGCAGGGGCTGTGGAGCCCGTTCGAGAAGACCGACCTGTTCGGCACCGTCGCCTACGGTCTGCCCAACCTCACGCAGGGCATGTGGTGGACGCCGCTCACCGGCACCTTCTTCGTCAACGCGCCCTGGGTGTACGTGTTCACGATCTCGGGATTCTGGGGCATGGCGTACCTCGAGTACCGTCGTGGAACCCGGGTCGCGCTCGCCTACTACTGGATCGGGCAGTTCTTCGCGATCCTGGCCACCGCGCTCGTGCTCTTCTTCGCCTCGCAGCTGCCGTGGGCCTGGGCTCAGGAGCAGGCCCAGGCACTCGATGTCGGCGCGTCGGGCGGCACCATGGCCTGCATCGCAGCGGCGGTCGGCCTCTTCCGCCCACCGTGGCGGGTGCGCGGCTGGCTCGTGCTGCTCGGTTTCGTGTTCATCGCGATGCTGTTCTGGGGTGCGGTCGCAGATCTCGAGCATCTGCTCGCCGTGCTGCTGATCCTGGTCGTCGACCGCTCCCTGCGCGTGCAGCGGACCACCGTGCGCGAACAGCGCCTGATCGCCGTGATCTCCCTGCTGGTGCTGGGGGCGGTCGAGATCATCACGACTTTCGTCGCCACCGATGGCCCGTTCGGTCCGACCGAGCCTGCATCCGGCGGATTCATCGACCTGGCGATCGACATCGTCGTCATCGTCGTGCTCGTGAACGGACTGCTGCGTGGCCGACGCTGGTCGTGGGTGCTCGTGATCCTGCTCGGCCTCTTCAACATCCTGATCGCCGCACTCCTATTCATCCTCATCACCGTCTTCTCGCAGGCCGACATCGACCTGCGGTGGGACGGAGATACCGAGCTCGCACTCGCCAACGGCTTCCTCTGGCTGATCCTTCTCGTTTACCTGGTCGCGGTGCGGCGGGCTTTCCGGGCGAAGCGGAAGTCGCTCCTCGGCATCCAGCCGGCTCCGACGGTCGACGAGGTGAAGACCGAGCTGCGCGCGCATGGCGGCGGGACACTGTCGTGGATGACGACGTGGGAGGGCAACAGCTACGCGCGCAGTTCGGCCGGGATCGTCGCGTATCAGCGCAGAGCCGGAGTCGCGCTCGCGCTCGCCGATCCGATCGGACCATCGGCGTCACGTGCAGACGCTGTCGCGGAGTTCATCCGCACTGCCGAACTCGCGGGCCTCGTGCCGTGCTTCTTCAGCGCCGACGACGCCACGCGGGAAGCCGTTCCCGCCGGCTGGCGCAGTCTGGTGGTCGCGGACGACACCATCGTCGACCTGCCAGGGCTGGAGTTCACCGGCAAGAGGTGGAACTCGGTGCGCAGCTCGCTCAATCGGGCTGGGCGGGAGGACATGACCTTCCGCCTGACGCGCCTGAGCGAGGAGTCGTGGGGCGTGCGACAGCAGCTGCGAGCGATCTCGGAGGCCTGGGTCGGCGACAAGGACCTCCCCGAGATGCGGTTCACGCTCGGCACGCTCGACGAGGCCGAGGACCCCGAGGTGCGGCTCGCCCTGGCACTCGCCCCGAACGGCGACGTCGACGGATTCCTGTCGTGGCTGCCGGTCTACGGCGACGGCGGCACCGTGCGCGGATGGACGCTCGACCTCATGCGACGGCGCGACGGCGGCTTCGGGCCCGTGATGGAGTACCTGATCGGGTCGTCGGCGAAGCAGTTCTCCGAGGAGGGCGCTGAGATCATGTCGCTCTCGGGAGCTCCACTCGCTCACGACTATCCACCGGATGCCGGCATGATCGCCGTGCTCAGCGACCGCCTCGCCGAAGCGCTCGAGCCCGTCTACGGCTTCGCGTCGCTGCACCGTTTCAAGCAGAAGTTCCACCCGCGCTACGAGACGATGTACCTGCTGTTCCGTGACGAGAGCGACCTCGCGGCCATCGGCACGGCCCTCACCCGAGCCTTCCTGCCGGACGCCACGCTGCGGCAGTTCGCCGGCGCAGGTCTCGAGCTGGTGCGCGGCAGCAAGGACTGAGGCCGCGCGGCTCAGTCGCGCGGCGGCTTGCGCAGCCTCTTGACGTCGGTGCGCTGCTTCTTGGCGGTCAGTCGTCGCTCCTTCGACCCGCGGCTCGGCTTTGTCGCGCGGCGGGGAGGTGCGGGCGGACGCAGCGCCTCCGCGACGAGCGCCGCCAGCCGCTCTCGCGCCGCGTCGCGGTTGCGCAGCTGCGCGCGGTGCTCCGAGGCGGCGATCGTCAGTACTCCATGCACCAGCCGGCCGCTCAGCCGATCGAGCAGACGCTCACGCTGGTGCGGCGAGAGCGCGGCACTGCCTGCAGCATCCCAGACCAGCTCCACTCGGGAATCCGCGGTGTTCACCCCCTGGCCACCCGGGCCCGATGAGCGCGAGAAGCGCCACGACAGCTCGGCCTCGGGGATCGTGAGACCTGCCGAGACCCGCAGACCGGGGCGATGAGGGGTGGGCATGCATCCATCATCCCCCGGTGCGGGGCCCCCGTATCAGTGGAGAGTGTCAGCAGGCTCGAGCGGAATGCCGCTCGCGGTGCCCACCGGCTGCCGCTCCAGGGCGTCCTTCTTCGCCGTGTTCGCGATATGCGCTCTGCCGATGATCGCGGCGACGACCATGAGCCCGGCACCCAGCCAGTAGGGCGCCGCATGACTGATGGTGACGTAGAGCGCACCGGCGATCAGCGGCGCGGCGGTGTTCATCGCGGCGTTGAGCGACTGGGTCGCCCCACCCAACCAGCCCTGCTCGTCGTCGCCGACCGCATTCGACATCGCGCCGTCCAACGCGGCCGTCGACGCCCCCTGGCCCGCGGCGAGCATGAGCGCACCGACGATGAACACCCAGGGCTGTGCGAAGACCGAGGCGACGACCGCGAGGCCGACGAGTCCGATCGTCTGCGCCACGATGCCGCTGATGATGACACCCCGCTCGCCGATGCGAGGAAGCAGGATGCCGAGCAGCACGCCCTGGATGAGGATGTCGATGATGCCGACGCCCGCGGTGAGGAGACCGATCTGGGTCGGCCCCCAGCTGATCGAGTCGAGGGCCAGCACGCTGAAGTTGTTGACGAAGAATCCGAACGGCAGCGCGAGCAGACCGAAGCCGATCATCAGCCCTCTCAGCTCCTTGCGACCGAAGACCTCCGTGAAGACGCCGAACGGCTGGATCTCGCGGATCGAGATGCGTTCGATGCGTTTCTCGGGTGGGAGGCTCTCGGGCAGCAGGAAGATGCTGAGGATCGCGATGGTGAGAGCGACGGCCGCGGTGAGGAAGACCGGCAGCTGCAGACTCACGGCCGCGAGAAGTCCGCCGATGGCCGGACCGATCATCATGCCGATCCCCGAGAGGGCACCGAGCAGGCCGAACCGTTGAGCACGCTTCTCGGGTGGGGTGATATCGGCGAGGTAGGCGAAGAGCGCCGGCAGGTCGCCTGCGGTCACCCCCTGGATCACACGGGCGAGGACCAAGACCCAGATCGCACCTCCGATGCCGAAGAGCGCCATGGCGAATGCCGCGCCGAAAGCCGCGGCGATGATCACCGGACGTCGACCGAAACGGTCGGAGAGTCGGCCGAGGAAGGGAGCGACCAGGAACGCGCACAGGCCGTTGATCGCTTCGAGCACACCGACCCAGATCGCGAGATCTCCCTCGTGCGACACATACTGCAGCACGACGAAGGGCAGGACGGGGAGCACGACGGTCATACCGACGACGGTGAGCATCGTCAGGACGATGAGCATGATCCAGGCGCGCTTGTCGCTGCGCGCAGGCGATGTGTTTAGTGAAGTCACTCCGAAACTGTATCAATACCAAGTTTGGTGTCAAGCCAGTTTTGAAACGAGTGCGCGATACGGTGGAGGCATGACGAACACCGAGCCGCTCGGACGCCGTGAGCGCAAGAAGGCCGCGACCCGCAAGAACATCTCCGATGTCGCGACGGTGATGTTTCTCGAGCGGGGCTTCGACAACGTCAGCATCCGCGAGGTGGCCGACGCCGCCGACGTCTCCCCCACGACCGTGTTCGCGCACTTCCCGCAGAAGGAGGCGCTCGTCTTCGACGAGGATGACGAGCAGCGCGACCGTCTCGTCTCAGCCGTGCGAGATCGGGCCGACGGGATCACGATCAATCAGGCGATCCGCGACTTCTACACCGCAGAGCTCGGCGTCAACATCGACGAGCACGGCAACGACGTGACGCGGGTCTTCCTGCGCTTCCTCAACGAGACTCCGGCGCTGCGGGAGTACGCCGCGAAGATGTGGCTCCGCCACGAGGACGCCCTCTCGGATGCGATCGCCGACGAGCTCGTGCTCCCCGAGCCGACCCCGGAGATCCGCGTCTACTCGCGTTTCGTCCTGCAGATGCAGCTGCTCGTCAACGAGCACGAGGACCAGCTCGGGATCCTCGACGCCGGCTTCACGGTTCTCGAGAACGGGTGGGCTCCGGTGGAAGCGGGGATCGTCGAGAGCAACGGCCGCTAGGCCGTGATTCGGAGCACAGCGTGAACTCCTACCGGCCGGACGACTGGGACGCGAGTTCGGAGCATCCGTCGACGATCCGCGCGCCGTATGTGATGGGAACGGGCGTGGTCACCGGCGAGGACACCGGAACGCGCCCGCTCTCGCCGCCGCACAGCCACCCTGACGCGATGCTCGCGTGGTGCTACCGCGGCACCGTCTGGGTGCAGCTGCGGGATGCCATGTGGCGTCTCGCACCGGGGCAGGGCATCTGGATCCCCGCGCACACGCCGCACACCGCGCGGCACGAGCGCGACTCGACCGGGTGCTACACCTACATCGCGGATGCCTCGCTCATCGCACCGATCGACGAAGTCACACAGGTGCTGGTGCCGCGAGCCGTGCAGGAGATGCTGCTGCACCTCGGCATCAACGACATGGCGACAGATCTGCGCGTGCGCATCCAGTCGGTGCTCATCGAGATGCTCCAGCATCCGTCCACCGGAGCCGCCGACGGCTGGGGCGAGGTGCCGATGCCGGCCGACGAGCGGGTGCGACCGCTCGTGCAGGCAGTGCTCGCGAACCCGGGCGACCAGCGCAGCGCTCGTGACCTCCTCGTCGCCCACGGGCTGCATGAGCGCACGGTGCTGCGCATCTTCCAGAACGACGTCGGCATGACCTTCGGCAGGTGGCGCACGGGCGTGCGGATGACCCTGGCCGCCCGCCTGATCGTCGACAACACCCCCATCGGCGCCGTCGCGCACCGCTGCGGATACGCCACCACGAGCGCGTTCTCGGCAGCGTTCAAAGAGAGGTTCGGACTGACTCCGCGGCAGCACGTCGCACGCGTGCAGGCCGACCCCGCGCACCAGTTGTACTGGCGATGACGACTCGGCACTGAAGACTCGACACTGGGGCCGGAACTGTCGGATCTGCGACACAAGTCGTCTGCCTGTCGACACTCAGCGTGCATTCCGCGTTCTAGCATCGAAGTGTTAGGGCATGCTTACCTAACTTCTCGCCGCGTAGACGCGGCATACCCCTCCCCCTTTCTCTGAAGGAGAACCATGACGCACGCTTCTGCGCGCCCGAAGACCCGGCGAAGTGCGGCGCTCGTCGCTGCAGCCCTCGCCGCGGCGCTCACCCTCGCCGGCTGCTCGGCATCCACCGACACCGAAGGATCCCCCACCGCGTCTGTGGACGGCGTGGTCATCGAGCACGCGCACGGCGAGACCGTCATCCCCGAGAAGCCGCAGCGCATCGTCACCCTGGGGTGGATGACGCCCGACATCGTCGCCGCACTCGGCACGAACCCGATCGGCATGGAAGAGGTCTGGGGCGCCGACGAGAGCGGCTACCAGCCCTGGTTCGAGGACTTCGTCACCGAGGAGTACGGCGAGACGCCCGAGATCATCCCCTTCACGGAGGACGGCCCCAACTACGAGGCGATCAAGGAGCTCGAGCCCGACCTCATCCTGAGCCTGTACTCGGGAGTCACCGACGTCGAGTACGAGCGCCTGACCGCGATCGCGCCGACCGTGCCCTACATCGAGCGCGCCTGGGACCCGAGCACATGGGAGGACATGACTCGCACGATCGGCAAGGCGATGTCGGAGGACGAGAAGGCCGAGGAGCTGATCTCCGAGACCGAGGAGATGATCACGTCCCTCGCCGACGAGCACCCCGAGTTCGACGACAAGACGTTCGTCTGGGGACTGACCCTGAACGAGGGCGGAACAGACCTCGGCGTCTACCTCGAATACGACCCGCGCGTGCGCATCACCGAAGCGCTCGGCTTCTCCTCGACGTCTGCGATGGACAGCTTCCTGGCGAGCGCCGAGGGAGACAACTGGTACACCGGCGTCAGCCTCGAGAGGCTCTACGACGTGCAGGCCGATCTCTTCGCGGCCTGGGGCGGCAGCGTCGCCGAGGGCGAGTACACGGTCGAGAACAAGGTCGTCTCCCGCTGGGAGCCGATCGAGGCAGGCTCCTATGTGATCTACGCCGACGATGCCGAGGCCTCCGCGATCAGCGCGCCGACCGTGCTCTCGCTGAAGTACATCCTGCCGAAGTATGTCGACGACCTCGCAGCCGCGCTGCAGGGCGAGCCGACCATCGCGGGCGAGTGATTCGAGAGATGTCCCTGGCGACGGAAGACGGCACGGACGTCTCGAACAGGGGCGCGGGGAGTCGTGCGGACGACTCCCCGCGCCGCACCGGCGCGCTGGCGGGTGGACTGGTCATCGCGGTGATCGTGCTGACCGCCGCCGCCATCGCTTCGCTCGCAGTGGGCAATCGGGCGATCGACCCCGCGACCGTGTTGCAGGCGCTCTTCGCCTATGACGACGAGAACCCCCTGCACCTGATGATCACGGAGCTGCGGGTGCCACGCACGCTGCTCGGCATCGCCGTCGGCGCGGCCCTCGCGGTCTGCGGCGGGCTGATCCAGGCATTCACGAGGAATCCGCTGGCCGACCCCGGCATCCTCGGAGTCAACGCCGGCGCGTCGTTCGCCGTCACCTTCGCCGTAGGCGTGCTCGGGCTCACGGCACCGGGTGCCTACGTGCCCTTCGCCCTGCTCGGTGCGTTCGTGTTGACGATGCTGGTCTACACGCTCGGCTCGTTCGGACGCTCGGGCGCCACACCGATGAAGCTCACACTCGCCGGAGTCGCACTCGGCGCGGCCTTCACGGGTTTCACGACGGCGATCGTGCTGCGCGACCTCGGCACTCTGCAGGTCATGCGCTTCTGGGGAGTCGGATCCATCGGCGGGCGCACTCTCGACCAACTCGCCTGGGCCGCACCGTTGATCGCCGCCGGCCTCGTGATCGGGTTGCTGTGCGCACGTTCTCTGAATGCGCTGGCACTGGGCGACGATCTGGCGCAGTCGCTCGGGGCACGCGTGCGCGTGACCCGAGTGCTCGTCATCATCGCCGTCACCATCCTCGCCGGGACGAGCGTCGCAGCAGCCGGCCCGATCGCCTTCGTGGGGCTCATGATCCCGCACGTCGTGCGCTGGTTCACCGGTCCCGATCAGCGCTGGGTGCTGACCTACTCGATGGTCGTCGGCCCGGCCTTCCTGCTTCTCGCAGACATCCTCGGCCGCGTCGTGCTGCCCAGCGGCGAGCTGCGGGTCGGCATCGTCACGGCGCTCCTCGGCGCCCCCATCCTGATCATTCTCGTGCGCCGCAAGAAGGTGAGCGGGCTGTGAGTGTCGATCAGCGCCCCCTCGACCGGACCGCCCCTCTCCGGACCGTCGTCGACGGGCGAACCCCCGAGTTCACTCCCGTCGATCACGGTCGCCGCCTGCTGCGCATCGAGACCTCCCGCATCGCAGCGCTCATCCCGGTCCGCTCCGTCGTGGTGTGCGCGGTGCTCATCGTCGTGATCGTCTCAGCCGGCCTCGCCTCGATGACCATCGGCGCCTACGACGTGGACTTCCCCTCGATCGTCCGCGCGGTCTTCGACCCGGCATCCGACCCCGACATCCGTCAGGTGGTGTTCGAGTGGCGGCTGCCCCGCGTGCTGTTCGCTGTGCTGTGCGGCGCCGCGCTCGCGCTCGCCGGCGGCATCTTCCAATCACTCACCCGCAATCCGCTCGGCTCCCCCGACATCATCGGCTTCGGTGTCGGCGCACAGTTCGGCGTGACGCTGATGATGGTCGTGCTCGAACTGAACACCTACGTGTTCAAGGCGGTCGGCGCACTCGTCGGCGGCCTGTTCACGGCCCTGCTCGTCTACGTGCTCGCGAGCAAGAACACGCTGTCGTCCTTCCGACTCATCATCGTGGGAATCGGCGTCTCGGCGGGGCTCGGCTCCCTGACGTCGTGGATCCTGATCTCGGTCAGCATCGAGAAGGCCATGATGGCGGCGACCTGGGGAGCGGGCTCGCTCGCCTCCCTCGGCTTCGATCAGCTCGTCCCCGCCGCGATCGTCTTCGCCGGCGTCACTCTGGCGTCCCTTCCCCTGAACCGCACTCTGCCGGTGCTCGAGATGGGCGATGACGCGGCGACCGCACTCGGGGTGAGCCCCGGGCGCACCCGACTCGGCGCGATGGTGTTCGGTGTGGCTCTGGTCGCCCTGGTCACCGCAGCCGCCGGGCCGATCTCGTTCATCGCCCTCGCCGCCCCGCAGATCTCGCAACGACTCACCCGCTCGAACACTCCGATGGGCACCGCTCCGGTGATGCTGACCGGAGCCGCGCTCGTGGTGGTGTCGGATGCCGTCGCCCAGCTCGTCGCCGTGCCGGTGGGCGTGGTGACGGTGTCGGTGGGCGGCCTCTACCTCGCCTGGCTGCTGGCGGCCCAGTACGCGCGCCGCACCTGAAAGGAACCCTGATGACCACCTCGCTGCTCGCCCGCGATCTCACCCTGGGCTATGGAGACACCCCCGTCGTCTCGGGGCTGTCGCTGCAGGTTCCGGACGACTCGTTCACGATCATCATCGGTCCGAACGCATGCGGAAAGTCGACTCTCCTGCGCGGATTCGCGCGGCTGCTGCGCCCGACCACCGGCACCGTGCTGCTCGACGGGGCCGAGCTGCGCACCCTCAAGCCGAAGGAGGCCGCGCGCAGGCTCGGGCTCCTCCCCCAATCGTCGATCGCGCCCGACGGCATCACGGTCGCCGACCTCGTGGGGCGTGGCCGGTTCCCCCATCAGAGCGCTCTGCGCACCTGGAGCAGCGCCGACGAGCACGCGGTGTCGGAGGCGATGGCGGCGACCGGGGTCAGCGACCTCTCACGCCGACTCGTCGACGAACTCTCCGGTGGTCAGCGCCAGCGGGTCTGGGTCGCGATGGCCCTCGCGCAGCAGACGAAGCACCTGCTGCTCGATGAGCCGACGACCTTCCTCGACATCGCGCACCAGATCGACCTGATGGAGCTGTTCGCCGACCTGCACCGCAGCGGAACGACCCTGGTCGCGGTGCTGCACGACCTCAACCACGCCGCGCGCTATGCGACGCATCTCGTCGCGATGCGCGACGGCGAGATCGTGGCTCAGGGCGACCCGAGCGAGATCATCACCGCCGAACTCGTCGAGGCCGTGTACGACCTGGCCTGCCGGGTGATCACCGACCCGGTCGCCGGAACACCGCTCGTGCTGCCGCTCGGACGGAGGACGCCATGACCATGACTCCCCGAAGACTCTTCGCGATCGCTCTGACCTCGCAGGGTCGGGGGCTCACCCTGACCGCAGCGACGACGCTGCTCGTGCTCCACTCGCTCGCCGAGGCCACGATCCCTGTGCTCATCGGCGCCACGATCGACCGCGCCGTGCTTCCCTCCGATCCTCTGGCGCTCGCACTCTGGCTCGGTGTGCTCGTCGGGACGTTCGTCGTGCTGACGGCGAGCTACCAGGGTGCCTCGCGACTGATGGTCGGCGTCTACGGATACGGCGAGCAGGCGCTGCGTCACCTCACACTCTCTCGGATGCTGCGCCCCCGCCTTTCCCGACGAGCCGTGACCCCCGGAGAGGCGCTGACCTTCGTGACGTCCGACACGTATCGCGTCGCCGGGGTCGCGTGGTCGGTCGCTCAGCAGTGCGCGACCATCGCGGCGATCGTCGCAGCGGCGCTCGCGATGCTGGTGATCTCACCGATGGCGACGCTCGTCGTGTTCACGTCGACTGTCGCGATGATGTGGGTGATGCGGATGGTCTCCCGCCCGCTCGAGCGTCGGGGATCGGTGGAACAGCATGCGGCAACCGAGGCCGGCGCCGTCGCCGCCGACTTCATGTCGGGGTTCCGCGTGCTCGTCGGCATCGGCGCACGCGAAGAGGCGGTGCGGCGATATGTGGTGGCCAGCGATGCGAGTCGCATCGCTGCGACGGCCGCCGGACGATCGCTCGCCTCCTACGAGGCGGTGAGCTCTCTGCTCGCCGCGGTGGCCACCACTGCGCTGGCAGGGCTGTCGGCCTGGTTCGCCGCCGAAGGCCAGATCAGCATCGGCGAGCTGGTGACCGTGCTCGGCCTCGCGCAGTTCCTCAGCGGATCCCTCGCCCACGCCGGGTCTTTCCCGTCGAACTGGATCCACAAGCTCGCCTCGGCGAAACGCCTCGCCGACACGATCAACGCCGATGACCTGCTCGACGCACCGCGAGCGACGCCACCGCTCGACCGCGAGCGCGAGGTCGTGACCCACGCCGCGAACGGTGTCGCACTGGCCTTCCGCCTCGGCCCCGAAGGTGCCGAGCGCATCGAGGTGCGCACGGGCGAACTGCTCGGCATCCGCCCCTCCGACAGCGACGGTGCGCGTGCTCTCTCGCGCCTGCTCGGCCTGCGGACCCCGACTGAGCGAGGCCGGGTCTCGGTCTCGGTCGACGGCACTCTGCGCGACCTGAGAGACCTGGATGCCGCGGACTACCGCCGACGCGTCGTCGCACTGCCGCACCGCCACACGATCGTGAGCGGCACGCTGCGTGAGGCCGTGCGCGGACACGGAGACGCCGACGATCCGCATCCCGAGCTCATCGAGGCGGCAGCGCTGCACGACACGGTCGCCGAGGTCGGCGGGTGGCACGCGCAGGTCGGGGAGTCGGGCAGACGACTCTCGGGCGGACAGCGTCAGCGCATCGGGATCGCACGGGCACTGCACACCGACGCCGCGGTCGTCGTGTTCGACGAGCCGACCTCAGCCGTCGACGCGATCACCGAGGCGCACATCGCTCGAGCTCTCTCGGGACTCGACCGGACGACCATCGTGATCAGCACCTCGCCGACTCTGCTCGCCGCGTGCGACCGGGTCGTCGACCTCTCGGATGAAGGATCGGAAACCCGCCATGACTGACACGCCGACCCCGCTGCTGCCGATCGCGACCGGCGCCAGGGTGCTCGCCGTCATCAGGATGCTGCTGCGCCGCCACCGGCGGCGATCGCTGGGCACAGCGGTGCTCTTCCTCGTGGCATCCGCTCTGGGAGTGGTGCTGCCGGCGTGCCTCGGCCGGATCGTCGACGCCGTGTCGGCCGACGCGGGCATCGCGGTCATCGTCGGCTGGGTGGTCGGCGCGGGAGCCGGAGCGATCGCCGCCGCGCTGGTGATGCTGTGGGCGGCGCGCGTGCTGAGCGGGCTGGTGCAGGATGTGCTGGCCGATCTGCGCGAAGACGTGTTCGCGTCGGCGATGCGCCTGCCGGTGAGCGCGGTCGACGACGGCGAGACCGCCGATCTGCTCTCCCGGGTCACCGGGGACGTCGACGCGGTGGCCGAAGCAGGCGGTGATGTCGTGCCTGTGCTGCTGTCGGCGGGCTTCGCCATCGGCGTCTCCCTGGTCGCGCTGACCGCCCTCGACCCGTGGCTCGCCCTCGCGGGTATCGCGAGCGCGCCGTTCTACCTGCTCGGCACCCGCGCTTTCCTTCGGCGCTCGCGCGTGGTGTTCCGCGAGGTTCGGGTGCGCGAGGCCGCGCGCAGCCAGGCCGTGCTCGAAGCCGTGGAGGGCATCGAGACCCTCACCGCCCTCAACGAGCAGGACCACGCTCTGACGCGGGTCAGCACGCGGGCTGAGGACTCGATCCGGATGCAGATCGAGGGCGTCCGCGTGCGCAATCGTCTGTTCCGCTGGATCAACGGCGGCGAGCTGGTCGGTCTGGGTGCGATCCTCGCCACCGGGTTCGTGCTGCAGGCGAGCGGCGCGATCACCGTCGGAATGGTGACGACGGCCGCGCTGCTGTTCCATCGGCTGTTCGATCCGGTCGGCCAGCTCATCTTCGGTCTCGACGACATCCAGCGCGCGGCCATCGGGCTCGCGCGGCTCGTCGGTGTGATCGACCTGGCGCCGGCGGGGGCGGCGACCGCCACTGCGACCGAGGCGACGCGCTCGCCGGACCCGAAGAGTCCAGCGGCGCCCGTGGGCGTCGACCTGCGCGATGTCGACTACCGCTACCCGACGACGGGGCGAGGCATCACCGGCCTCACGCTGCGCATCGAACCGGGCACGACGACCGCGCTCGTCGGATCGTCGGGTTCGGGCAAGAGCACGCTCGCCCGGGTCATCGCCGGACACCACCCGCCGACCTCCGGCCGTGTGCGCTTCGAGCCTCAGGCGACGACTCCGTACTACGTGTCGCAGGAGCTGCATCAGTTCCGCGGCACGATCGCCGACAATCTGCGCCTCGTCGCGCCCGATGCGAGCCACGATGAGGTGGTCACCGTGCTGGCGGCGGTCGGAGCCGAGTGGGCGGTGGCGTCGCTGACATCCCCCGACGGGGGTGCCGCTCTCGATGAGGGACGCATCCAGCAGCTGGCGATCGCGCGTGCGCTGCTCGCCGACCCTGCCGTGGTGATCCTCGACGAGGCGACGGCCGATGTCGGACTGCACCATCGTGACGCCGTCGAAGAGGCGATCAGAGTGCTGCGCCGGGATCGCACGACCGTGCTGATCGCGCATCGCCTCGAACCGGTGTCGACCGCCGAGCAGATCGTCGTCTTCGCCGACGGTCGTGCGGTCCAGCGCGGAACCCACGATGAGCTGCTCGTGGCCGACGGGCTCTATCGCAGCTTCTGGCTGGCGCAAGAGGCGTCCCCGACGGGAAGAGAGTGGACGCGACGGCGGGAGTCGAACCCGCAACGCGGCGCACCCAAGGTAAGGAAGGGCTAGAGATCCGCGATTTCTCGGCAGCTCTGAATGACGAGGATACGCAACGGACGACATCAAATACGGATGAGATGTGGTCGAATTGTGGCATCTGATTGGGCCTGCGTTCGGCCACCTGACTCCTAATGCGCTGTCTGGTCGCCGATAGAGTGCGGCCTATGAACTGCGCCGCGGATCCAATTGCTTGCAAGCTCGACGAAATCGCTCGGGCGCTTCAGGGATCCGAATGGAGCAGCTTCTGGCCAACCCTATTGGCGACTCTCGTCGGTGCGGCCGTCGCCGGCCTCGTCAGCATCGCGTTGTATCGACATGAGCGGAAACGCCGAAACCGCTCTGAAGTAGATGTCGCAGTGGCGGAGCTCATCCGCGAGGTGCAGGCCTACTCACACGCATACCAGGGATTCCTCCAGTACATGAGTAATTGGAGTCAGGCGGAGATGAAGCGGCTCGCGGTTGGAGGCCCTGCGACCGGCTATTCGCATCCCGGAGTCCCGGCGCGCGAGGGCATCGACACCGCGGTCGAGATGTTGGTCGTCCTCACGACAGGAGAGGACCGGCTGGTTGCTGAGCGCACCCGACAGGTGTTGTATGAACTCAACTTCCTCGAAGACTACGAAAAGCAACGCCCCGAGTACTACGCCATTCGGCGCGTGCTCGTCGCCTGGAGAGCGCAGAAGCGGACTGCAGAAGAGACCCTGACGAGCCTCGATGTTGTAGACCGCCGCCGCGAACTGATTGAGTCCGGGAACGACGAGAATCTGCCGCCCAGCCCCGAGCCGTACTCACGCGCAATGTCGGTCTGAGGACACTTGCTACCCAACCACGATGAGCGGAGAAGACGGAGATGCCCCGTCCGGGCCGCTCAACCGGGCTCTCATCTCAAGCCGCGGCCGAGGCAGGTGCCTCCGTTGTTACTACTAGATCTGCAGACCGCGTGGTCACATCCGAAGTCGCTCTGTACTGCCGTTGCCCTTGGTACGGGCAGCCCGAAAGTCGATGTGTGTCACATTGTCGCGCGGGGACTCCGGAGCTCCGAGGGCGTCGGGGGCCAGGGACCGCAGAATGGCCGGAGGGAGCCCGAGGTCGGCGACGATCCTGCCGTCCGCGAAGGGGCTCGGACCGTACTTCATCTCGATCAGCTTGCGCATAAGCTTCGGGGCTTCGTGCGGGACCGCGACGGGCTCGTTCTTCCGCCAGCCACGGGCCGAGATCTGTCGGAAGAGTGCCTGCGAGCGATCAGGGGAAATCAGGCCAAGCTGGCGTCCGCGCATGACAAGCGCCTGCATCGACATGCCCCATTTCGCTTTGAGTTGCGCGAGGTTCTTGAGCGTCATGGCTTCGCTGAACGCGCTGGCGATCGCTCGCTCGGGTGCAAGCAAGGCGCCTGCGAATAGGTTCGCCTCGCGTTCTTTCACGTCCGGATCTACCCAGGATCGGAAGGTGTGCAGCACCATGTGGCCGGCCTCGTGAGCGGCAGTGAATCGATCGCGGTCACCAGACGAGCCTGGGAACAGTGACACGACTGCCGTTTCACCGACACCCAGCCAGAACGATGCTCCGAAGTGCTGAGATTTGCCCTCTCCGTAGAGCGGCTCGTCTTCGCTGGGCAGCACGAGGGGACAGACCACAATGCCGCGGCGCTCCATAGTGCGAACGAGATGATTGATGGGTGACGTGCTGTCCAACGCCCAGAGGGCTCGGACCTCTTGAGCGATCTCCTCGATGCGGTCGATAGCGAGTTCGGTGTCACTGTCTTCAACGACAGGGAGGGACGGACGGGGGTAGCGGGACCCGTTGAGTAGGTGCTCAGAGATTCTGAATGCTTCCTTGAACAGCTGGCGGGCCTGCTCCGTGTCTCTGCTCTTCGCCGTTTTCATACGTCGGAACTCTGGCGCTGCCCCTGGCCCTGCCTGAGGCCGAAAATCGAAGAAAGCGGAGGGGAGGCCGAGTGCCGACGCGATGGTCTCGATCTGCTCGGGAGAGGCGGGTCGATCGCCACGCTCGAGCATGGAGATCAGCGGCTGCTGCATGTTGGATGCAGCCGCCAGGTCTGCCTGGGTGACGTTCATAAGTACCCGCCCATCACGGATGCGCGTGCCGTCAGCCATTCTCGACCTCGTCCTCCTCCTCTGCCTCCTGGCCGAAGTACTCGAGTTCTTCGTCCCGCTGCTCGAACTTCATGTCTGCGAAGGAAACGCCTCGCTCGAGATAAACGTTGAGATCGAGGGGCGCGTTGCGGTTGAGGCGAACAGACCCTAGCGTGTGCACGAGACGCAGCTTGAATTCTTCACCCTGACGCTCCCACAGGAGCAGAAAGTTGTGCGCAGCGAAGAGCACGTTCGGATCGAGCTCGAGGAGAGAGTTGCTGTAGTAGCTCACGCGAGTGGGGTTGCGGCCACTCGGGGGAACCACTTCCGGCGCCCACGTGTGGAGGACTCGAATCGAGTGCGAACCGTTGGCGAGGCGCACGGGGCAATTGGGCCCCGGGTTCTTAACGAGACGCCAACCTCCCATTGTGCCGTCCTCAAGAATCTCGAGCTCCCGATGCACGAGTGCTCGCGCGACGTGGGTCCGCGTGCTGCTGTACTTCTCGATCGAGGCGAGTGGGCCTTCGGCGCCGAATGCCCTGTCCAAAGCAGGGGCTGCGACGTCAAGGGCATCGAAGACAGCGTCGCTCGCAGGCTGCACTGACTCCAGCAGCTGGGTGATCTCATCGGGTGTGCTCACGGTTGTTATATTATCACGCACTTCAGCACACTGCGAGTCGAAACAGACGGCAGCGCCTACATTCGAATCGGATGGCGCCCTACCCGCCTCAGCCTGGAGAAACGGACCGTCATAACTCACGGGCTCGGCGGGTCGCATCACTCGTCATGGCTTTGGCGAGCACGCTTCAAGGCGGCATCGCAACGGCAGGAGCGCTCCCCGGGATTCTCGAGACGCCTAGGGCTAGGTGGACGCGACGGCGGGAGTCGAACCCGCAACGCCTTCAGGTATGAGCTGAGGCCCGGGACCGCCCGGATCGCCGCGATGGGAATGACGCTACCCGGCTGTGATCAGGAAGGCCAGGATCGTTGCGGGGATTGACAGAGTGAGTCCGCGCATGACAAGGGTCGTCACGCCGCGTCACACGACGGCGTCCGACGAGCGGTGTAGCGTCGCGGATATGGCAGCCGCAGACAGTCCCGCGACGACCCCGCAGAAGACCCACCGCTACCTCCGTCTTTCACTGGTGCTGGTCGTGTTCGCACTGCTCGTCGCCGTCGCACTGCAGAGCGTCGTCGTCCTGTGGGAGCCGCTCACGTTCGGCTGGAACCCGCTCCACTCGATCAGCCATGCGGTCTACACGCCGGCGCGTGATGTCTTCGCCGGAGCGCTGATCGCGGCATCCGTCGTCCTGCTCGCCCTCTCGGGTCGCAGCCGAGCGACGACTCTGCTCGACGTGTGCGCCGTTCTCGCACCGCTCATCGCGATCGTCCCGACCGGGCTCGCCGACACGCGCGCGGTCGGTCACATCCCGTGCCCGGTCACCACCGACTGCATCCCGGCGGGGCACATCGGCAGCGCCAAAGCCGGCATCGCCGTGTACGCCGTGGTCGTGGTCGTCGTCGTGATCACGATGGCCGTGATCCGCCGCCGCACGCGCACCCCGAACCGGTCAGCCGCGCTGGTGTCGGCGATCGCGCTCGTCACCGCCGCGGTGGTCACGGCGCTCGCTTTCGCACCGGCATTCAACGAGTATTTCCCGTTCAACTTCTGGCCCGTGGCCAGCATCCACTTCGCCGTGACCCTGTCGTTCTTCGGAGTATTCGCCGCAGTCCCGATCCTCTACGCGGGCGGCCCGCTCGACCCCGGCGAGACCCCGCCCACGCCCCGCCAGCGATCGATCTACCGCTGGATCTCGGGACTGCTGATCGCCGACCTCGTGCTGCTCGTGGTGGCGGTGCTCTTCCGCCAGACCTTCGGCGAGACCCCCGTCGTGCTCATCGGCGAGGCCATCGCCCTGATCCTGTTCGCGACATTCTGGTGGGTGCAGACCTTCCAGCGGTGGAACGACCCGAACCCGCCCTCGATCATCGCCCGCGGGCCGTTACCCGCGTGAGTCGTACACGGTCGTTCCGGTTGCAGTCGGTGCCGCCGCGACGCGAGCGAGACGGCACCAACTGCGACCGGAACTGATCGCGACAGTTCCCGATCAGCGCCGGATCGAGTCGTGGAACGGGTTCGGCTCGAGCGTGAAGTCGGTGGTCGCGTCATCCCAGGTCGCTCCCACGCCGGACGAGCGCCCGCGGCGCAGCGCAGCGAGCAGCGCAGTCGAAGGCACTCCCACCGCAAGAGCAGCAGCGCCGCCGAGCGTGCGGTCCTTCGAGCCCAGCACGCTCGCGCGGTGCCATGCCTCGTGCATCGCTCCGCCTCGTGCCGCAGGCACGAGCTTCGGGGGCAGAGCACCGGCTCTGCGCAGAGCGACGAGCTGCTCGACGTGGTTCCACCAGGTCGACTCGGCCGTCGGGTGGAAGTAGTTGTCGCGCAGCCAGGCGGGGTGAGGATGCCGGAATCGACCGGCCACGACCTCGTTGCGCCCGCCGAGCAGGCCGCTGCCGACGAAGACCGTGTTGAGCAGGCTCTTGCTCACGCCGAACGAATCCAGCGCGATCACGGGCACGCCGAGCGCCACAGCCTCGACGGCCGCGGTCGAGCTGACGGTGACGAGTCCGGCCGCCGTCGAGAGCGCGGCAGCCATCGAGGAGTACGAGACCACGAGGTTGTCGGGGCGCCGGGCAGGCAGCAGGTCGAGATACGGATCGCTCTCGAGGTGGGTCTCGGACTCCCCCGGACGCGAGCGGAGCTTGACGACGACTCGACGGTTCGGGTCGGCCTCGGCCGCCCTGATGAGGGTCGCGGCGATCTCGGCGCGTTCGTCCCGACCGACCGGCACCAGCGCCTGCGCCGCGAACACGATGTCGGTCGCCGGCATCCGCACCGCGCTCGGAGCGGCCGGGCGCTCGGCGATGAGGGTGCCTGCCGGGTGCCCCGCATCGGCCCCGAGCACGCGCGCCCGGTCGGCAGCGAGCATCCGCGATCGAGATCGGGCGAACGGCAGTGTGGCCAGCGCCGTCGGCACCTGCACGCCGATGCGGCGGCCCAGTTCGGCGAACGCGCGCTCCTCGCGATGGGAGTGCACGATGAGCAGGTCGGCGTGGCGGCGGTACTCCAGCGCACCGCGCTGGGCGGGGATAGCCATCCCCGGCAGTCCCGCGACGACCACGGGGCGGTGCGAGAGGGCGTCGATCAGACGTCCCATCAGGCGGACGAACGGCCCGCGTCCGGCGAGCAGGACGACGTCGGGCCGCTGGCCCGCGAGCCACGCGGCCGCCTGAGCGAAACCGATGCGGGTGACGTCGCCCGACAGCATCCCGGTGCCGGACAGCGCCGTGCGCTGCTGATCGATGCTCGCGGTCAGCGGCGTCTGCACCAGCAGCAGATGCGGACGGATGCCGGGCACACTGCCGATCGCCGACGCCGACCACTTCACGAAGGAGTCGGCGTCGGCGATCGCGACGACCCGCAGAGCGCCCGATTCGGTCATGCCCGATCCGGTCATGCCCGATCCGGTCATGCCAGGTCCGGTCATGCCGAGACGCGACGCAGCTTCGCCATGGGCGCGCGCTCGCTGTCGAACACGCGCTTGACGCCATCGCCCAGAGCCATCTCGATCACACGGATGTCGCGCACAAGGTGCTCGAGGCCGGTGGGCTCGAGGGAGGCCGCGTGGTCGGAGCCCCACATCGTGCGATCGAGGGTGATGTGGCGTTCGACCGCGACGGCGCCGGTCGCGACGGCCGCGAGAGAGATCTGCAGACCGCGCTCGTGGCCCGAGTACCCGACCGGCACTCCGGGGTAGCGGTCGCGCAGCGTGGCGATCGCGCGGAGGTTGGCCTCTTCGGGCTCGAGCGGGTACGTCGACGTGGCATGCATGAGCACGACGCGGTCGGTGCCGAGCGTGGTGAGCGCGCGGTCGATCTGCTCGATCGTCGACATGCCGGTCGAGAGGATGATCGGCTTGCCGGTCTCGCGCAGCGCGACGAGCAGCTCGGTGTCGGTGAGGCTGGCCGAGGCGACCTTGTGCGCCACGACGTTGAGGTCTTCGAGGAACCCGACACTGGGCACGTCCCACGGCGAGGCGAACCAGTCGAGTCCGAGCATCGTGGCGTGGTCGCCGATGGCGATGTACTCGTCGCGGCCGAACTCGACGCGGCGGCGGTAGTCGAGGTAGCTCATCGTGCCCCAGGGCGTCTCGCGCGGAACGTCGCGCATGTGCTCGGGGGTCGAGATCTCGGGGGTGCGCTTCTGGAACTTCACCGCATCGGCACCCGCCTTCGCTGCGACGTCGATCAGACGCTTGGCGATGTCGACGTCACCGTTGTGGTTGAGGCCGATCTCCGCGATGACATAAGCGGGGTGGCCGCCGCCGATCACGCGTGAGCCGATGCTGACAGTCATGGTTCCTCCGGTCGTCGAAATGCCCTTCTCCCCTGAGTACGCGCCGGGAGTGAACATCCGGGGGCCTGACGGTTACCGGCACCGGTCAGGCGGGCAACACCCGTTCGATCAGCTCTCGGACGGCCCCGTGGCCGCCCGTGCGGCTCAGCACGACACGAGCCGCCTCGCGCACGAGCGGATGCGCGTCGGCCACCGCGACCGGCCAGCCGACGATGCGCAGGGCCGGGAGGTCGTTGACGTCGTTGCCGAGATACGCGATGTCGGCGAGGGGAATGCCGACCTCCTCCGCCCACCCTCGCAGGGCCGACTCCTTGTCGTCGATGCCGTGCAGCACGGGCACGCGGAGTTTCTCCGCCCGAGCCCGCACGACCGCGTTCACCTCGGTCGAGAGGATGAGCATCGGGATGCCTGCACGCCGCAGCAGCGACACCCCCATGCCGTCTTCACGGCTCACCCGCACACGTTCGACACCATCGGCGTCGACAGTCGCGGTGTCGTCGGTGTGCACCCCGTCGAAGTCGGTGACGATCGCTCGCACCGGCACCCGCTCAGGGCTCTCATGAAGGGCTGCGAGCGCACGGGCGATGCGGAGCTGCTGCTCGTCATCGATCTCGATGGCCGTCCACTCCGGCACCTCTGCGATGCGGATGCGGCCGAAGAACCGGTGCCTCGCCTCACGGAAGCCGTCGGCGCGGAACACATAGAACGCCCCCGTCTCGAGGAAGTGCGGGTCACGGTCCTGACGCCGAGGACGATGCGCGGCGTCGTGGTTGAGCGCGACGGCCGCGTCGGCATCCGTCTGTGCTGCGCCGCGCGTCTGCCCTGCGTCGCCGCGCGACCACAGGAAGCCGTAGGTCTCGTGAGCCGCGAACACGCTGTCCGCCCTGCGCTCGCGCACCTCGTGCACCGCACCCGACAGCGCGGCGCGCGCGATGAACGGCGACGTCGCCTGCAGGAACGCCACCACATCGACCGGCTCGCCTTCTCGCTCGAGCACGTCGAGCGCATGCAGGATCGCGGACTCCGACGAGGCCGTGTCACCGGAGATCTCAGCCGGGCGCCGCACGACTCTCGCCCCGGCCGCCCCACTCACCGCGGCGATCTCGTCGTCATCGGTCGAGACGACCACGAGGTGGATGCCGTCGGTCGCCGACGCGGTGCGCACGGCTCGTTCGATGAGCGGCACACCGCCGACGCGTCGGAGGTTCTTGCGCGGCACTCCCTTCGATCCGCCCCGCGCCGGGATGATCGCGACGACCCTGCCGGCTTCCGCGCTCTTCGGTTCTGCGCTCATGTCCCTCGCCCCATCCTCGTCATCGTCCTCTGAGCACCCGCCACGCACGTGCGAGTCTGCGCCGCGCTGCGAGCACTGTGAGTCTCGCCTGTTCCACCCGGCCGATGCCGCCCACAGGGCGCAGCGCACGACGCACGACCGTTTCACGCGGCGCCCCGGGGAGCCGCAGTTCGGCCAGCCTCTCGGGAGCGAAGTACCGATCCCGATCGGAGGGATGGATGCCGGCGAGCAACTGCTCGGCGCGACCGCGGAGGTGCCCGGCGACGACGGGCTGCATGGCGTAGCCGACAGCGTCGATCAGCAGCTGCATGCGCTCGGGTTCGCGATACGACGAGGCTGCCCGGGTGAGCGCATCGACGATCGTCGCCGGCACACGGTTGCTGTTCTCATACGGAGTCAGCCGCGCGAGCACGGTGCCTGCCCCGACCGCATCGATCTCACGGCCGAACAGCGCCTGCACGGTGGGCAGGGCGGTCGAGAACCCGGCGATGACGGCTGTCGCGTCGATCCGTTCGGCCAGCACCTCTGCGGCGAGCGCACCGCGGTACTCGCGGAAGTCGATGCCGTGCACCCGTGCCCGGTCGCGCAGCGCGTCGCTCAGCCGGGGCGGGGCCGAGGGGTGCGGTTTGAAGACGATGTGCTGCGGTCGCCGGCTCGCCGCGCGGTCGATCATCTCTTTCTGCAGCGCGATCTCCTCGCCCTCGCTGACGAGGCCGAGGGCCGACAGGTACTGGCCGAGCACGAGCACGGTCGACTCGCCGTCGAGAGCGCTCTCGAGTTCTGCCGTATCGTCCACCGCCGCGGCGGTCTCGGCGAGCACCGCGCGGAACAGATCGGGCGAGACCGGCACGGGCGTCGCCGTAGGCGAACCCACCAACGGGGTCAGTCCTGGCACCACGTCGACGTGCACGACCCGACCGATCCGAGCGGTCACCGTGTGCGGCATCCGCACCCGCATGGGCGCGTACGTCATCAACCCGTCGCCGATGATCGTGAGTCGCGCATGGGGGAACAGCTGCATCAGGGTGCGCGCAGGGGCGACCTGCGGGCTCTGCACGAGCAGTTCGAGGTCGTCTGAGTCGATGCCCCAGGCCCGGATCAGCAGTCGGCGCAGCAGCGGCAGGTCAGCGGCATGAGGCTTCCACGAGCTCGGATGCAGGGGGCCGAGCAGCGCGTCGAGATCTTCGATGCGATCGAACCTGTCGCGAAGGCTCGCCAGCGCGGGGTCGGTGGCGATGCTCACCGATGTCTCGGGCACCCGCGACGACACGAACGGCACGAGGATGCGCTCACCGTGGTCGCCGAGCAGCCCGCCGTCGAGCGCACCGGCTGCGGTGGCCAACCCATAGGCGCTGTGCACCGCGAAGAGCTGCGTCATGCCGCGAGCCCCAGATTGCGCAGCAGCGGTGCCAGCACGCGGCGCCGCGGCCCGTCGAGACGCGCCAGCACGGCCGATGCCTCGCCCTCGGGCAGACGCGCGAGGAGTCCTCGGATGCCGGCACGCATCTCTCCGCGCAGCGACGGGGTCATCCTCCTCGAACGCACGAGATGACGGGAGGATAGCGCCATCACGCTCCACACCGCCTTCGGCACGAACAGGTCGGACTCGGCATCCGCGTCGACGATGTCGAGCACCTCGCCCATCGCTCGCACGAAGTCGAGCTGTCGCCGGTCGCGCACCTGCGTGAGCGATGTCGACACCCCCCGCCGGTAGAGCAGCGCCGGGGCGTCGACCACGGCGAACGATCGGGCGTGCAGGTGCAGCCGCCAGATCCACGGCCGGTCCTCGGCGGTGAAGAGGCCGGGCGTGAACCCCGCGAGCCCCTGATCGATCAGGCGACGGTGCAGGATCCCGGCCCATGCGAACGGGTAGTCGACCATGGTCGGCTCGTTGTCGGGAAGGACCGCGTCTCGGGGCGACGCGACCGCCTCACGCCACGGGTACGGCGCCGGAACGAGGGTGCGGACACCTGCCTTCACCGTGACGTGGTCGGTGCGGAGGAATTCGCAGTCGAGCTCGTTCAGCCGCCGAGCCAGCACGGAGAGCCGCTGGGGCTGCATCCAGTCGTCTCCGTCGAGGAAGCAGAACGCGTCGCCCTCGACGTGCGCGAGCCCCTGGTTGCGGGCGCTCGCGAGCCCCTTCGGTCGGGGGTTGACGATGACCTCGGCGTGGGAGAACCGCTCGGCGTATCGCCTCATCAGCGTGCCGGTGTCATCACGAGAGCCGTCGTCGATCGCCACGAGCTTGAGCGAGGCGGGGTCGTCGAACTGCCGCGTCAGCGTCTCGAGCGTCGTGCCGATGTAGGCGCCTGCGTCCTTCGCGGGCAGGATGACGGTCACGAGCGGTGTGCGCACAGAACTCCCCCGGGTCGACGGTCTCGGAATGCTCTCAGGCGCTCCTTGCCGATCGGGGGCCGGCGGGTGAACATGCGGTGACACGATCTCTGTCGACGCCCCTGCCCGCTGCCGGATTCGCACCTCACCCGGCGTTCGGCCACGATGGGAGCATGCTCTGGCCGTTCGGAACCACCTGGCGTCCGGTGCGCCAGAAGCGCCGCACCACGGTCGACCTGCGGTGGCTGAGCGCCCGCACCTGGACCCGCCGCTGGTATCCGCAGGGCATCGATCTCGGACAGTGGCACGGGCGCCGAACGCTCGCCGTGAGCTGGTTCCGCCAGCGGCTCGACGGTCATCACCTGGCGTCCCGCGTCGCATTCGTCGACCTCGAGCGCTCTCGTCATCTCGATGTGCTGCTCGCCGTCGACGAGGGAGGCGAGCTGCAGCCCGCCCCGATCCACGCCGGCGGCCTCGCCTGGTTCGACGATCGGCTGTTCGTCGCGGCGACCGGTCGCGGCATCTGGGAGTTCGACCTCGCCGGCATCCGCCGCGTGCGAGGCGCCGAGGCACGACGCGTCGCCGGTGCGCGCGGACGAGGGCTCCGCGCCACGGCACTCGTGGCGGTGCGCACGCGCGTGCATCCGATCGACCTGCGCTGCTCGTACCTCGGTCGTGTGTTCGACGACGACGGCACGCCCCTGCGGCGAGTGCTCATCGGCGAATACACGAAGGACGACACGGGGCGGATCGCGGAGTTCACGGTGCCCGACTCCGACGACGGCGACTTCCGCGAACAGAGCCGCTTCACGCCCGGCATCACACAGATGCAGGGAGCGGCACGCTGGGGCGACCGTCACTTCATATCGCAGTCCGACGGCATGCGCCCCGGCGCGCTGTGGACCGGCAGCCTCGGCGCCCTGGTGCGCGATCGGATGCCGCTTCCGGTCGGCTGCGAGGACCTCGCCCTCGACCTCGACGCGAAGCTGCTGTGGTCGCTCGGCGAGCACCCCTGGAAGCGCGTCGTTCGCGGCATCCCGTTTCAGGCGCTCGGACGCACCGACTGACAGCAGACGCCTCAGCTGGCGAACGTAGACTGTTCGGGTGAAGAACCGTGCACCTTTCCTCGTCTACACCGTGCTGCGCCTGCTGGCCTTCCTCGTGCCGCTCGCGATCATGTGGTTCTTCTTCCCGATCTTCCGCGAGTACTGGTGGCTCGCCGCGATCTTCGCCGCCCTCATCGGCATGAGCATCTCGATGCTGTTCCTGCGCCGACCTCTCACCGACGCTTCAGCGCGGATCGTCGAGCGTCGCTCGGGCCGCAGCTCTGCCGAGCAGGCCGATGCGGATGCCGAAGACGAGGCGATCGCCGGCGAGGCCAGCACCCCTACACGCCGCGAGGACTGACCCGGGCCTCCGGCTCGCCGCCGGCTCAGCCGGCGAGCGCCCAGAAGAACGCACCGGCATAGAGCAGCGCGGTCAGCGATGTCAGGGCCAGGGCCGTGACCAGTTCCTTCGCCTGCCGGTAGGTCCAGACGATGAGAACGGCCGGGAGCCCGGCGAGCAGCGCAAGCAGGCCGATCCAGGCGATCGGGTACAGCAGAGCGATGAGCACCAGGATGCCGAAGGGCGCGATCACGAACAGGGTGAAGAGCACCTGGGTCGCCCGCTTGCCGATCAGCACCGTCAGGGTGCGCTTGCCGACCAGGCGATCCTGGTCGATGTCGCGCAGGTTGTTGGCGAGCAGCACCGCGCACGCGAAGAGACCTGCGGCGATCGCCCCGAGCCAGGCCTGCTGAGGCAGCTCGAAGATCTGCACCCACGTGGTGCCGAGGGTCGCGACGAGCCCGAAGAAGATGAAGACGAACACCTCGCCGAGCGCGTTGTAGCCGTAGGGGCGCTTGCCGCCGGTGTAGAACCACGCGGCGACGATGCAGGCCGCGCCGATCGCCAGCATCCACCACTGCTCGGTGCGGATCACGATCGCGACGCCGACCGCCGCGGCGAGCGCGAAGAACACGAGCGCCGCGACGAGCACGGTTCGAGGCTTCACCCGGCCGGATGCCGTCAGACGAGCCGGCCCCACGCGCACGGCGTCCGTGCCGCGGATGCCGTCGCTGTAGTCGTTCGCGAAGTTGACGCCGATCTGCAGCAGCACGGCGACCGCGAGGCACGCCAGGGCGATCACCCAGTGGAACTCCGGGCCCGTGCTGCGTGCGGCCCCGGTGCCGATGACGACCGGGGCGACGGCGAGCGGCAGGGTGCGCAGACGGGCGGCCCCGATCCAGTCGCCTACGGTCACGGGCCCCGCATCGATGACGGCCTGGCTCGCCGGGCTGCCGCTCGCCCGCTTCGCGGGATTGCCGCTCACACGGGTCTGGTTCTTCTTGCGCTTCGAGGATGCTGCCACGCAGGGAATCCTACTGGGGGTGCCGATGGACTCCCGTCGCGGGTCAGCGGTCGGGGTTGCTGTCTTTGCCGTCGAGCCAGAGCGTGTCGGAGGCATCGCCGTGCGCTCCGCCCTTGCCGACGTGCTTGTCGCTGATCTTCGGGCCCTTGAGGATCACGTGCACCATCGCCTGCGCGTGACCGTGCCCGAGGCTGTAGTCCTGCTTGAGCCAGTTGAGCACGACGGTCGATTTCGTGGTCTCGTCGAACCCCTGCTCCTTGGCGAGTTCGATGAACTGGCGAGGGGTGAGGCCGGTCTGGGTCTCGACCTTGTCGAGGTATGCCTGGAAGGACATGGATGCTCCTGTGCGTCGTGGTTCAGTCGTCGGAGAGGAATGTCTGGATGATCGTCGCCGACGCATGGATGCCGATGATGCGCAGCATCCCCTCGCCGACGTTCGTGAAGCAGTGTGGCACGAAGGCAGGGCCTGTAGCGGTGTCGCCTGCAGAGGCGACGACCGTCTCATCGCCGACCGTGATCCGCACCGTGCCCTCGAGCACGACCCATGTCTCGGGGTAGGGGTGCCAGTGCAGGCCCGGCCCCTCGCCGGGCTGATTCTCGACGTAGAAGTACGAGATCGCCGCACCGTGATCCGCGCCGACGAACCTGCGGCTGCGTCCGGTGCCGATGCGGATGTCCGCGGCGGTGACGGCTTCGAGAGAAGATGACGTGGTGTTCATGAGCTCAGTCTCGACAAGCACGCACGCTCGTCCTAGAGTTTCGATGTGGATCGAAACTCACACGCGACTCGACCCGATACGCCCGTCGAAGGCGTCGAGCACCCCGACCATCGCGTCGAGTTCCACCTCAGCCCCGGCGACATCCAGTCGGTGCGCTTCGGCATCTCCCCCGGCCACGAGCTCGCCCACGCCGTGCGCGTGCTGCTGCGCCCGGAGCAGCATCCACTGCAGTGGGGGTGGCTGCGCGCCGTGCGAGATCGGCTGCCGCGGGAGAGCTTCGCGCTGCTCACCGCGGTGATCGGCGACGACGGCTACCTTCCGGACTTCCTCACGGCAGCGCCGGGGTGGGACATGTCGCCGGAGGCAGAGCTCGCGGCGCTGCGCATCACGCCGCTGGATCCGATGCGCGTCGACTTCGGCAAGATGGTGATCCGCTCGACCGGGTCCCGCCAGCAGGCGCTTCGCGAGATGCAGGAGCAGCCCGAGCGCGCACGCGCGATGATCGCGGACGCGTGGTCGGAGGTGTGGGATGCCGCGCTCGCTCCCGTCTGGCCGCAGCTCGAACGTCTGCTGCGATCCGACATCGCCGTCCGATCGCGGGTGATCGCCACCTCGGGGATCAGAGAGATGGCGGGTGGGCTGCATCCGACGGTCAGCTGGGGCGACGGAGCCGTGCGCGTCTCGCTTCGCCGCCACAGCGAGCTCGTCGATTGCCACGGCAGCGGACTGGTGCTCGTGCCGTCGGTGATGTCGTCGTGGGGATGCATGGTGCTCACCGAACCGCCGGCCCAGCCGACACTGTTCTATCCCGCACGAGGTGTGACCGCCGGCTGGTCCCGCGACGCGAGCGAGATCGCCGCGTCGCTCGGCGCCCTCCTCGGCCCGGCGCGCGCGACGATCCTGCTCGAGGCCGGCGTCGCTCGCACCACTTCGCAGGTGGCTCAGGATGCCGGGATCGCCGTGTCGACGGCATCCCATCACCTCACTGTGCTGCGCGACGCAGGGCTGGTCTCGAGCGAACGCGACGGCGCCAGAATGCTGCATCTGCGCACGCCCCTCGGCGAAGCGATGGTCGGCGCGGTGTTGTGAATCGCTAGTCGGCTTCGGGGGCGACCGAGATGATCGGCCGGTGCTCGTAGTAGGTCTGCAGCACGACCGTGGTGCGGGTGCTGACGTTCGCGGCGAGCCGGATGTCGCGCACGAGCTCTTCCAGCGCGCGCGGCGAGGCGACCCGCACGAACAGCATGTAGCTCGCGTCACCGGCGATCGAGTGGCACGCCTCGATCGCGTCGAGGTGCTCGAGAAGCTCGGGGGCGTTGTCGGGCTGAGCCGGGTCGAGCGGCGTGATCTCGATGAACGCCGAGAGCGGGGTGCCGACCAGCTCGGGGTCGAGGATCGCGCGGTAGCCGGTGATGACGCCTCTGGTCTCGAGGCGGCGGAGTCGCGACTGCACAGCCGAGACGGAGAGGCCGACGGCGTCGGAGAGGTGAGACAGCGTCGCGCGCCCGTCTCGTGAGATCTCGGCCAGGATTGCGCGATCGACAGAGTCATCCATGGATGTAATATTATCGTCAGGATTCCGTATATGCAGGAATCTTTCCGTGCAATTCTCCGATCGGAGGTCCCGATGTCCATCATTTCCGCCAACAGCTCCGCTGCACAGGCCATCGTCGGCGAACCCGAGGTCGTCGAAGACAGTTCGACAGGCTCAGTGCAGGCGCGCAACGCCGAGTCTTCCGCCGCATGGGCGCAGCTCAAGGACGCCGCCATCGCCATCCGCGAGATGCAGATCAAGGACGGCTCGATCCCTGATGCTTCGACAGGCTCAGCAACCCACGAGAGGGCCCGCGATCTCGTCGCCGCGATCACCGACGGCATCCGCGCTCTGGCCCCTGCCTTCCCGCACGACGCCGAGTACCTCGCCGCGTCGATCGTCGACTTCGACCGCTGGGTCTCCGAAGGGTTCGGCGTGCCGGACTTCCTGGATTCGCTCATGGCGTTCCAGCCGCAGCAGCACCGGGTCGACGGCATCCGCCACCTGGTGGTCTTCCCCATGTACACGCAGAACGGTTCGAGCGACCGCCTCGTCGAGGCGCTCATCGTCGAGACGATCTGGCCGGAATTCATCGCGGCTCTCGAGGCCGGCGACTACGGCAACAAGCTGTTCGTCTCGCTGCGGCTCGTCGACTTCACGCCCGGGTACGACACGAACTCGGCCGTGCTGTTCCCCGAGACCGTCGCGATGCGCGAGATCCCCTCGTTCACGTGGGGCGCGATCTTCCAGGACCGTGAAGCAGCCCGATACCGCCGGGTCACCCGCGCCGCCGCCGAGATCACCAAACTCGAGCTTCCGGAGCGGGCCGCGGCGATGCTCGACGATCAGGCGCTGACCGAGCGCGCGTTCGTGATGTGGGACATCATCCACGACCGCACCCACATGCGCGGAGACCTGCCGTTCGACCCGTTCATGATCAAGCAGCGGATGCCGTTCTTCCTCTACTCGCTCGAGGAGCTGCGGTGCGACCTCACGGCGTTCCGCGAGTCGGTGACGATCGAGCGGTCGCTGCGTGCGCGCACCGAGGCCGGCGACAACCTCTCCGACTCCGAGCAGGAGATGCTCGACCACGCGGATCTCGTGCAGTACGCCGTGATCTTCGACCGCATCTTCCGCTTCGCCATCACGGGTTCACGCGTGCGCAACTACGACGGTCTCGGCGGGCAGCTGCTGTTCGCCTGGCTGCACCAGCGCGGCGTGCTGCACTGGACCGACACCGCCCTCGCCTTCGACTGGGCAGCCGTTCCCGACGCTGTGGTCGCCCTCGGCGACGCGATCGACGAGCTCTACTGGCGCTCGATCGATCGCCCGAAGACGGCGCACTGGCTGGCGGCCTACGACCTCGTACGCTCCGTCCTCACCCCGAACCCTGCCTCGCGGTGGGCCCGCGGCCTGCCTGACGAGATCCTCGCCGGCGCCCCCAAGGGCTACACGGACGCGGTGCTGGACGACGAGTTCCCCCTGTCCATGTTCTTCGAAGCCCTCGACAAGAAGATGAAGCCGGTCATCGAGTCGACCGTCGGTATCCGGGGCACCGACGACTGACTCGCGCATTTCTGGGGTCCGGTCGCGGGGGCGATCGGACGCAGCGTCTGCGGCCATTCCTGCCCGGGGTGGCCGCAGAACTGTCTCTACACGAGAGTTGAGCACATGAGCGTCACTGAGAGAACCGTCCTTCTCGCCGGAGCCACGAGTCCTTCTGGGCTCGCGCTCGCGCACGCACTCGTCGATGCCGGGGCACGCGTGATCGCCACTGGGCGCTCCGCCGAGCGACTCGAGTCGCTGCAGGCGATCGGAGCGCGGGGCGAGGTGGCCGACGCGACCTCACTGGAGTCGATGACAGAGCTGGCATCGCGGATCGACGCGGTGGATGCCGTGATCCCGCTGGTCGGCGGCTGGCGCGGCGGCGGCGGGCTCGCCGGACAGTCCGACGACGACTTCCGTGCGCTTCTGCCCGCACTCGATGCGGTGCGCGCGACGAGCCGTGCGTTCGACAGTGCACTGCGCGCGTCGGATGCCGGACGTTTCGCGATCGTCTCATCGACCGCGGTGGCGCGTCCCCTGGCGGGAGGCGCGAACTATGCGGCTGTCAAGGCGGCGAGTGAGGCGTGGACGCGCGCGGTGGCGCAGGGCTTCGCCAAGGCGGCGCGGGATGCCGGAGAGCCGCTGCGCGCTGCATCCGTGGTGTTCCGGGCGAAGGCGCTCGACCCTGAGTCTCTCGTACCCCGAGTGCTGGCCCTGTGGGACGCGGACGCCGCCGATCTCAACGACCAGATCATCACGCTCGGCTGACCGCACCACTGCGACCGCGTCAGCGCCGTGCCTCCGGGGCCTCCGGAACCTCTGGCGGCAGGCCGCGCACGGGAGCCGGCGCGTCTGCCGCCGATCGGCCCTCTGCGGCGTCCTCGCCGTTCGGGTCCTGCGCCGGCGCATTCGCATAGAGCTCGGTGAGCTTGCGATACGACTTCGTGAAGAACGCCAGAGTCGCCACGATCACCATGATGATGCCCGCGAACAGGCAGATCAGCGCGATGCCCCGAGCATCACCCTCGCCGAGCAGCCACTCCCACTGCTGCTGCCCCTCGGCGGTCTTCATGTACGGGATGATCAGGAACTCGGCGATCGGTGCGATCAGGAACGCCGTGATCGGAGCGGCTGCGGCTTCCATCGCGGCAGCGACACCGAACACGCGCCCCTGCCTGTCGTAGCGGACCACCTTCTGGATGATCGTCTGCTCGGCAGCCTCGACAGGAGGCACGAGCGCCATGTAGACCCACATGCCGATCACGTAGAGCGGCCACCACTCGCGCAGCATGAAGACCGAGCCGAGGATGCCCATCGCGATCACGACGAGAAGAAGGGTGCGCATCGGTTTGGCGCCCAGCCCGAACTTCGCCACCAGGCCGCCGCCGATCAGGAATCCGGTCGATGCGAACGCCAGTGCGAACCCCCACATCTGCGCGTTGAAGAGAGTGAGGCCGTAGGGATCCATCAGCGCCATGTACACGCCGCCGATGAGGTTGTTGAACGTCGAGAAGATGATCAGCGCGAACAGCCCAGGCGCCAGCCTGATGGCCGCCACGCTGCCGCGGAAGTCGAGCGCGCTCTTGGCATCGGGATCGGGCTGCGGTGTTCCCTCGGGGATCCGGATGAAGAGCAGGTGCACGAAGGTCAGCGCCATCGCGCCGATCGCGATCGCCAGGGTCCACCCCATGCCGAGGAAGCCGATCGACAGCCCTGAGAACACGCTCGTCACGAGGAAGGCCAGCCCTTGCACGGTGCCGACGAGACCGTTGGCATTGGCGCGACGATCTTCGGGCACGAGCAGCGTGACTGTCGTCGAGAGCGCGATGTTGCGCAGCTGCTCGATGACACCGCCGAACAGGATGATCGCCGAGAACAGCCAGAACCACGGGCCACCGAGGTCGAGCAGCGCAGACTCGGGCTGCCACACGTAGAGCACGCCCGCGATCAGGAAGGCGACCGCCGAGATCACGCTCGAGAGCAGCATCACGGTGTGCTTGCGGTTGCGATCGACGATCGTGCCGAAGATCATCGCGAAGAAGGCGACGAACAGCATGTAGGCGCCGCCGATGATGCCCGTGGCGAGCACCGACTGCGTCTCGATGTACACCCAGAACGTCAGCGCGAACCAGAGGAAGCTCGTCGTCACGTTCGCGATGAGCGTGTTGACGAGGACGTTCGCGAAGGCTGTCTTCGCTGCGGTGCGCTCCATGAGTTAGAGGGTAGGCGTGGCCTCGGACATTCGGTAGAGAGGGTTGCGCGACGCGGCATCCGACACTGGCATCCGGCAATAGGCTTGTGCGGTGAGTATTCAGCATGACCCCGCCGTTCGGGGCTTCGCCAGCGACAACTATTCCGGCGTCCACCCCGAGGTCCTCACGGCCATCGCAGCGGCGAACGGCGGCCACCAGGTCGCGTACGGCGAGGATGCCTACACAGCGCGTCTGCAGGAGGTCTTCCGCGCCCACTTCGGCGAGGGCGTGCAGGCGTTCCCGGTGTTCAACGGCACCGGGGCGAACGTCACCGGCCTGCAGTCGATGCTGCCCCGTTGGGGCGCCGTGATCTCGGCCTCCACCGCCCACATCAACGTCGACGAGGGCGGTGCCCCCGAGAGGATCGGCGGGTTCAAGATCCTCGCCGTGCCGACGGACGACGGCAAGCTCACGCCCGAGCTCGTCGACCGCGAGGCCTGGGGCTGGGGCGACGAGCACCGCGCACAGCCGCTGGTGGTCTCGATCACTCAGTCGACCGAGCTCGGCACCCTCTACTCCGTCGATGAGATCCGCGCGCTCGCGGACCACGCTCACGAACGCGGCATGAAGCTGCACCTCGACGGCGCACGCATCTCGAACGCGGCAGCGGCCCTCGACGTTCCGCTGCGCGCCTTCACCCGCGACGCAGGCGTCGACGTGCTCAGCTTCGGCGGCACGAAGAACGGCGCCATGCTCGGCGAGGCGATCGTGGTGCTGAACCACGAGGCGTCGACGGGGCTGCAGTACTCCCGCAAGTTCAACATGCAGCTCTCGTCGAAGATGCGGTTCGTCTCGGCGCAGCTCATCGCGCTGCTCGAGGGTGACCTGTGGCTGCGCAACGCGCAGCACGCGAACGCCATGGCCCAGCGGCTGCGCGGTGAGATCGAGGCCGGCATCGCCGCCGGCGCGATCACCGGCGTCTCGTTCACGCAGCCGACCCAGTCGAACGGCGTCTTCGCGACTCTGCCCGACGGCATCGCCGACCAGCTGCGCGAGAAGTTCCGCTTCTACGACTGGGATGCCGCGCGCAACGAGGTCCGCTGGATGTGCGGCTTCGACACCGAGGAGTCCGACGTCGACGAGTTCGTCGCCGAGCTCGCGCGCCTCACCACGCGCTGAGAACGCTCTCCGCGCTAGCGGAGCAGACCGAGATTGGCGAGAGCCAGTCGGATGAGCGTGCCGCGCCCACCTTCCATCTCGGCGGCGACGGTGTCTGACGCCGCAGCCTCCGGCGAGAACCAGGTGACCTCGAGCGCATCCTGTCGCGGCTCGCACGTGCCGGTGACCGGCACCACGAACGCGAGTGAGACGGCGTGCTGACGGTCGTCGTGGTACGCGCTGACCCCGGGCATCGGGAAGTACTCAGCGACAGTGAAGGGCAGCGGCTGGGGCGGGAGCAGCGGGAAGGCCATCGGGCCCAGGTCGTTCTCGACATGGCGGAACAGCGCGTCACGGATCGTCTCGCCGAACCGGACTCGACCCGAGACGATGGTGCGCGTCATCTCGCCCATCGGCGTCGACCGCAGCAGGATGCCGATCTCTGTCACCTGTCCTGAACCGTCGGTGCGCACCGGAATCGCCTCGACGTAGAGCATCGGCAGATGGCGTCTCGCCTCTGCGAGCTCGTATTCGCTCAACCACCCCGGGTTGGAGTCGCGCGAGGGCTGTGCGGAGCCGAAGCCCTCGAGGCCGTCGTCGGGCTCGGGGTCGGGATCAGGTGTGCGGACGGACATGTCTCCTTTCTACCAGCCGCGTCCTCGACCGAACACCGACTTGCGGCCACGACCGGCATACGATCCGACGATCAGCGCCTGCGAGTGTCGGAAGGCGCTGGCAGGATGGACGGGTGAGCGAAGAACTGATGATCGACGGACTCCTCACGCGCTGGTCGACCGAAGATCGCGCGGGGATGCCGCTGCTGGTGCTGCTGCACGGATACGGCGCCGACGAGCACGACCTGTTCGGGCTGGTCCCGTATCTGCCAGACGGCATCGCCGTGGCATCCGTCGCCGCCCCGCTCGCGCCCCCGTGGCCGATGCCCGGGCGCTCCTGGTATGCCATCGAGGGCCTCGACGGCCGCAGCGCCGCATCGGTCACGCTCGCGGCAGAGGCGTTCCTGCGCTGGCTCGACGAGGCTCGGGGGGATGCTCCCGCGCTGGCTCTCCTCGGCTTCTCGCAGGGCGCCGCCGTCGCGCTGCAGTCCATGCGCCTCGCCCCGCAGAGCATCGACACCGTGGTGGCGCTCAGCGGCTATGCCGCCGCCGGCGAGCTGCCGGGTGACGAAGCCCTGACCGAGTCGCGACCGCACGTCTTCTGGGGCCGCGGCACGAACGACCAGGTGATCCCCGAGGCGCTGGTCGCGCACACCGCAGAGTGGCTGCCAACGCACTCAGAACTGTCGGGCCGGGTCTACACCGGACTCACGCACAGCATCTCGGAAGAAGAACTCCGCGACGTGCATGTCTTCCTCACGAAGTGGCTGGAGCGGGCCGCCCAGGCCTGACCGAGTCGGTCAGCAACCGCGACACGCCCGGGGTTGCGAAAGTTCGACACGCCCGGGTATCGTCGTGGAGTCCTGTCCGCCGTGTCTGGAAGTCCTTTGATCTGATCCGTCGCCTCCGCGCTCATCTTTCCGCGCGCTGACCCGACGATCGCCGACTCCACGGCAGACCACGCCCGCTGCCCTCCGACAGCACCCCGCTCAGACGGGGCCTTCGGGCGACCGGTGTCAGTGCACCCTCGCACTCGACAGGAGACACCATGTCAACGCCCACCCATCATGCATCGGTCACCCTCGACCGGCTCACCTTCACCTGGCCGGACGGCACGACCGCGCTCGACTCGGTCTCCGGCTCCTTCGGCTCCGGTCGCACCGGACTGGTCGGCCGCAACGGCGCCGGCAAGTCGACGCTGCTCCGCCTCATGGCGGGCGAGCTGAGCCCCACGACCGGAACCCTCGCCACGACGGGCGAGGTCGCGTACCTCCCCCAGCAGCTCACGCTCGACGTCGACCGACGCGTGTCCGAGCTGCTCGGAATCGCCGAAGCCCTCGATGCCGTCCGCGCGATCAGCGCGGGCGATGTCGATCAGGCGCACTTCGACGCGGTCGGCGACGACTGGGACATCGAGGCCCGAGCCGAGATGTCCCTGGCCGAAGCGGGGCTCGCCCCCGAGTTCCTCGACCGACGTGTCGGCGAGCTGTCCGGCGGTGAGGCCGTGCTCGTCGCGATAGCCGGCATCCGCCTGCGCCGGGCTCCGATCACCCTGCTCGACGAGCCGACCAACAACCTCGATCGTGACGCCCGCGCGACGCTGGCGGCCATGGTCAGGTCGTGGAAGGGCACGCTCATCGTGGTCAGCCACGACCTCTCGCTGCTCGAGCTGATGGACGACACCGCCGAGCTCTACGCGCAGACCCTGAACGTGTTCGGCGGACCGTACTCCGAATGGCGCGCCTGGCTGGACGCCGAGCAGGAGGCCGCCAGGCAGGCCGAGGTCACCGCGAAGCAGGAGTTCCGCAAGGAGAAGCGTCAGCGCATCGAAGCCGAGGTGAAGCTCGCGCACCGCGCCCGCACGGCGAAGAAGGCGGAGATCGAGAAGCGCGTGCCGAAGATCATCGCGCATGGTCGCAAGATGGCTGCCGAGGTATCGGCGGGAAAGCTGCGCACCGAGGTCGGCGCGAAGGAGGATGCCGCTCGCACCGCGCTCGATGAAGCGGGGCGGCGTCTGCGCTCGGATGCGTCGATGAAGATCGAGCTTCCGGATCCGCAGGTGTCGCGCTCTCGGCGCATCGCGATGATCGGCGACGGCGAGCGGTCGTGGATCATCCAGGGCCCCGACCGCGTCGCGCTGATCGGGCGCAACGGGGCGGGGAAGACGACGCTGCTCGAACGGCTGGTGTCCGAAGCCGGCGTTCACGATTCAGCACAGATGCCGTCGATCGGTCCGGATGACGGCTCTACGGCCCACGGGAAGGAATCCTTGCTGAATACTGAACGGCCGGCGCTGGTCGCGACCGCGCTCACCGATCGCATCGGCTACCTGCCGCAGCGCGTCGACGGGCTCGACGAGAACCGGTCGGTGTTCGAGAACATCGCGGATGCCGCACCGCAGGTGCCCGAGAAGGAGCTGCGCAATCGCCTCGCACGATTCCTCATCCGAGGAGCCACCGCCGAGCGGCCCGTCGCCGCGCTGTCAGGCGGGGAGCGGTTCCGCGTGGCTCTGGCGAAACTGCTGCTCTCGGACCCCGCACCCCACCTCGTGGTGCTGGACGAGCCGACGAACAATCTCGACATCGACACCGTCGACCAGCTCGTCGAGGCGCTGCGGGCATACCGCGGGGCTGTGCTGGTGGTGAGTCACGACGATGCGTTCCTCGCCCGACTCGACCTGGATCTCACACTCGAGATCGAGGCCGACGGCGCACTGACAGCACGGTGAGCTCACGCCCGTCGACTCCGCATCGCCCGGGTATGGGCGATCGCGGGGTCGGCGGCGAGCAGCGTGTAGTCCTCGGACTCTCGAGGGACGAGCGCGACCCGCCCTTCGGCGTCGTGAGCGATCCCCCATCCGTAGCGCTTTCCGAGCGGTGACGAGCGCAGGCACGGCTGCCCCTTCGTGAAGAACGCCTCGCGCGCGGCGGAGTCTTCGGGGTCGATCCCGGCGCGCAGCGCATGGGTGGTGAAGATCACATCGTCGGAGGTACGCGCATACGGCTCCGACGCGATCAGTCGATAGTGAAGAGAGGCGATCGTGGGCTTCTCACCCGTCGGCGGCTCTTCGGCGTGGTCGACGGGACAGTCTTCTGCGACCTCGATGAAGGTGCTCACGTAGTTCGTGGTGTGCGTCGCCATTTCTACATCATGCCCTCCCCCTCGGACAACGGTCGCCCCGATGTCGGTGGCACAGGTGATGATGGAGGGATGAGCGACGTGCTCGACCGCTTCACCCCTGCCACCCAAGACTGGTTCCGGGGTGCTTTTCCCGAACCCACGCCCGCACAGGCCGGCGCGTGGAATGCGATCTCGGCGGGCAAGCACGCGCTCGTCGTGGCCCCGACGGGGTCGGGCAAGACGCTCTCGGCCTTCCTCTGGGCGATCGACAGCGTGTTCCGCGAGCGCACCGAGCAGCCCACTCCACCGGCGAAGCGCACCCGTGCCACAGACAGCTCGCGCACGCGCATCCTCTACATCTCGCCGCTGAAGGCCCTCGGCGTCGACGTCGAGCGCAACCTGCGCTCACCGCTCATCGGCATCGGGCAGTCAGCCAGGCGCCTCGGACTCGAAGCCCCCTCCGTGACGGTCGGCGTGCGCTCGGGCGACACCACGTCGAGCGACCGCCGCAAGCTGGTCTCCGACCCGCCAGACATCCTCATCACCACGCCCGAGTCGCTCTACCTCATGCTCACCAGCCGCGCGGGTGAGACGCTGCGCGACGTGCACACGGTCATCATCGACGAGGTGCACGCGGTCGCCGCGACCAAGCGTGGCGCGCACCTCGCGGTGAGCCTCGAGCGCCTCGACGCGCTGCGCCGCTCGCACGACCACGACGCTCCGGCGCAGCGGATCGGGCTCTCGGCGACCGTGCGACCGATCGACGAGGTCGCACGGTTCCTCGGCGGCGCGGCTCCGGTCGAGATCGTCGCCCCACCCGCATCCAAGACCTTCGAGCTCGGCGTCGTCGTCCCCATGGACGACATGACCAACCCGCCACCACCACCCGGCGCTCCGAAAGACGCCGGCGACGCGACGGATGCGGAGTACACCGAAGTCACCGGCTCCGTCTGGCCGCACGTGGAGGAGGCGATCGTCGACCGCATCCTGCAGAACAAGTCGACCATCGTGTTCTCGAACTCACGACGGCTGGCCGAGCGCCTGACAGGGCGCCTCAACGAGATCTACTCCGAGCGCATCGGCGCCCTTCGACAGGCTCAGGAACCCCACGTGCGGATGCCGGCGGCCATGATGGCGCAGGCGGGCGCGACAGCCGGCGCCGACCCCGTGCTCGCCAAGGCGCACCACGGGTCGGTCTCGAAAGAGCAGCGGGCCCAGGTCGAGGAAGAGCTGAAGTCCGGCGTCCTGCGCTGCGTCGTCGCGACGAGCAGCCTCGAACTCGGCATCGACATGGGCGCGGTCGACCTGGTGATCCAGGTCGAGGCGCCGCCCTCTGCCGCCTCCGGTCTGCAGCGCGTCGGTCGCGCCGGGCACCAGGTCGGCGAGATCAGCCGCGCTGCGCTGTTCCCCAAGCACCGCGGCGATGTGCTGCACACCGCGATCGTCACCGAGCGGATGCTGGCCGGCAAGATCGAGGCCATCACCGTCCCGCGCAATCCGCTCGACATCCTCGCGCAGCAGACCGTGGCAGCCTGTGCCCTCGGCGAGATCAGCGTCGAGGAGTGGTTCGAGACCGTGCGCCGCTCGGCGCCGTTCCAATCGCTCCCTCGGTCTGCCTACGAGGCGACGCTCGATCTGCTCGCCGGACGCTACCCCTCCGACGAGTTCGCCGAGCTGCGCCCTCGTCTGGTGTGGGACCGAGACGCCGGCACGTTGACCGGACGCCCCGGCGCCCAGCGCATCGCCGTCACCAGCGGCGGCACGATCCCCGACCGTGGACTCTTCGGCGTCTTCGTCGCCGGCGAGTCGACCGGCGCGCGCGTCGGCGAGCTCGACGAGGAGATGGTCTACGAGTCGCGCGTGGGCGACGTGTTCACGCTCGGCACGACGAGCTGGCGCATCGCAGAGATCACGCATGACCGCGTCAACGTGATCCCCGCCTACGGCCAGCCCGGCAAGGTGCCGTTCTGGCACGGTGACGGAATCGGCCGACCGTTCGAGCTGGGCGAGGCGCTCGGGAAGTTCTCCCGGGAGGTCTCGGCGACGACGCCCGAGAAGGCGGCACAGCGCCTGATCGACGCCGGCCTCGACGCGCAGGCCAGGATGAACCTGATGGCGCACCTCACCGAGCAGCGGGAGGCGACGGGCACACTGCCGACCGACCGCACACTCACGGTCGAGCGCGGGCGCGACGAGGTCGGCGACTGGCGGGTCATCCTGCATTCCCCCTACGGCATGAAGGTGCACGCGCCGTGGGCTCTGGCGATCAACGCCCGCATCCGCGAGCGCCTCGGAGTCGAGGGCTCGGCGGTCGCGAGCGACGACGGCATCATCGTACGCATTCCGGATGCCGAGGCCGAACCACCCGGAGCCGAGCTGTTCGTGTTCGATCCCGACGAGCTCGAGCAGCTGGTCACGCAGGAGGTCGGCGGCTCGGCGCTGTTCGCCTCCCGCTTCCGCGAGTGCGCGGCCCGCGCACTGCTGATGCCTCGAATGAACCCGAACAAGCGCACCCCGCTGTGGCAGCAGCGCCAGCGCTCGGCGCAGCTGCTCGAAGTCGCGCGTCGGCATCCGACATTTCCGGTGATCCTGGAGACCCTGCGCGAGGTTCTGCAGGACGTCTACGACCTGCCGTCCCTGCGCAAGCTCGCGGTGTCGATCGCCGACCGGCGCATCCGACTCGTCGAGACGCAGCCGTCTCAGCCCTCGCCGTTCGCACGCGACCTGCTCTTCGGCTACGTCGGCGCGTTCATGTACGAGGGCGACTCGCCGCTCGCCGAGCGTCGGGCGGCCGCTCTCTCGGTCGACCCCGCGCTGCTCGGCGAGCTGCTCGGCACGGTCGAACTGCGCGAGCTGCTCGACCCCGACGTCATCGCCCAGTTCGAGCGCGAGGCGCAGCGCCTCGACCCCGAGCGGCATGCCCGGGGCCTCGAGGGGGTCGCCGACCTGCTGCGGATGCTCGGTCCGATGGATGCCGCCGAGGTCGATGCGCGACTCGACCCCGAGACCGGCTCTGCCTCCGAACACCTCGACGCGCTGATCGACGCGCGTCGCGCGATCCCGGTCACGGTCGCCGGCACCACACGCGTCGCCGCGATCGAAGACGCCGGCCGCCTGCGCGATGCGCTCGGCGCGGCGCTGCCCACCGGCATCCCCGTCGCGTTCCTCGAACCCCTCGCCGATCCGCTCGGCGACCTCGTCGCGCGGTACGCCCGCACGCACGGCCCCTTCACGACCGATGCCATCGCGACGCGCTTCGGCCTCGGCGCGGCCGTGGCGCGACACACCCTGCAGCGGCTGGAGCACTCGGGGCGACTGACCAGCGGATACTTCCTGCCCGAGGCCTCCGGCACCGGCAACGAGACCGAATGGTGCGACACCGAGGTGCTGCGCCGCCTGCGCATGCGGTCGCTCGCCGCGATCCGAGGCAGCGTCGAGCCGGTGTCGCCCGAGGCGTATGCGCGCTTCCTGCCCGAGTGGCAGCACCTCGGCCGTCCGCTCGAAGGACTCGACGGCGTGCTCGCCGTGATCGAGCAGTTCGCCGGTGTGCCGATTCCCGCCAGTGCGTGGGAGTCCCTGGTGCTCCCGTCCCGCGTGCGCGACTACACACCCGCCCTGCTCGACGAGCTCACTGCGGCGGGAGAGGTGATCTGGTCAGGACACGGCACACTCCCCGGCCGCGACGGCTGGGTGTCACTCCACCCCGCCGACCTCGCACCTTTCACACTCCCCGAACCCGACGACGAGATCGCCACGGATTCGCTCGAGGCCCGGGTGCTCGCCGCCCTCGAGGCGGGCGGGGCCTACTTCGCCGCTCAGCTGAAAGAGATGGCCGGCGCCGAGAACGAGCAGTCCGTGCTCGAGGCGCTGTGGTCGCTGACCTGGGCCGGCCGCGTGACCAACGACACCTTCGCCCCGATCCGCTCGCTGCTGGCCGGGGGATCGCAGGCCCATCGGGTGACCAGACGCGCCCCGCGCACGCGCACCTACCGGGGCATGTCGCTCGCTCGCACAGCGACGCGACCGTCGTCGATCGGCGGACGCTGGTCGCTGCTGCCCTCCGTCGACACGGATGCCGCTCGGCGCGCGACCGTCACCGCGGGGCTGCTGCTCGACCGCTACGGCGTCGTCACGCGAGGCGCGGTGCAGGCCGAGGGCGTTCCGGGCGGATTCGCTCAGACCTACCGAGTGCTCGCCGGCTTCGAAGAGGCCGGACACTGCCGTCGCGGCTACGTGATCGAGAGGCTCGGTGCTGCGCAGTTCGCGGCATCCGCCACCGTCGACCGCCTCCGCACGTTCGCGGGCCTCGCCGACCCGCCACCGCGCAAGACCGTGACGCTCGCCGCCACAGACCCCGCCAATCCCTATGGTGCGGCTCTCGGGTGGCCCAAGCGCGACGAGGTGTCGCATCGCCCCGGGCGCAAGGCGGGCGGCCTGGTCGTGCTCGTCGACGGTTCGCTCGTGCTCCACCTCGAACGGGGCGGCCGGACGGTGCTGTGCTTCACCGACGACTCCGAGGTGCTGCGAGCTGCGGCATCCGACCTCGCCGCGACCGCGCGCGCCCGCCGCCTCGACACCCTCACGGTCGAGAAGGTCAACGGCGACGGCGTCTACGGCACCGAGCTCGCCCTCGCCCTCCAGGAGGCAGGGTTCGTCGCCACCCCCCGCGGCTACACGCTGCGCAAGGCGGTCTGACCCGGCGGCATACGCACCGCGACGCCGCCGATCCGAACCTCGAGGTACGGACCGACGGCGTCGCGGTGGCGATTCGGCGCGTCAGCTCAGCGGTGTCGATTCCGCGGCATCCGACGATGAGCGACGGGCCACGATGCGCCGCACCAGGAGAATCACTCCGCCGAGCCCGAGGAGCCCGAGTGCGAGGATCCAGGTGACGCCCGGGTCGTAGCCGGTGGTCGCGAGATCACCGTCGGCCGCGCCCCCGTCCGAACCGGAACCGGCGCCCGATCCGGAACCTGCACCCGAACCAGAACCTGCACCGGGATCAGAGCCGGAATCAGAGCCAGAGCCCGGCTCGTCGTCCTCGATACGCACCAACCCGTCGATCGCCGCGCGGATAGCCGATGCCATGGCATCCACCTCGGCCTGGTCGGCCGCCGTGAGCTCTCGCTCGACGGCGGAGATCGCGCGGTTCAGCGCGGCGACGCTGTCAGCCGTGAAGGGACTGAGGTCGGCCGGCACCTCTGCGAGCGCCGCGTCGACCGTGGAGTAGTCCGCAGGGCGCTCGGAGACCGGGACGACGTCTGCCGCGTACGGCGTGAGCGGGTTGTGGATGGTGACCTCGCGGATCTGCTCATCGGCGAAGAAGTCGAGCGCCTTGACCACGATGCGGTCGCCGTACGACTCCACGATCAGGCCGTTGTTGACGTCGCCGATCGTGACCTCGCTGATGCCCTCCGTGTTCTCACCACGTGCATCCCACCCCACGTGCATCGCCACCGTGTTGACCGACCAGAAGCCGTCGGGGTGTCCGTCCGCCGTACGGCGCTGCACCGCCCAGTCACCCAGGGTCGCGGGGTAGTGGGTGTGCCCGCTGAAGACGACCGCGTTCGGGTAGTTGCCGAGGATGCTCGTGAGGCGGTCGTTCATCATGTGGTGGTCGTGATACCAGGGGATCCACGACGCAGAGACGGTGTCGCCGAGCGGGAAGTGCGTGTTGACGATCACCTGCGATCCCTGCGCCGTCCAGTGCGCGAGGCGCTCCTCGAGGAACTCCACCTGCTCGTCGGTCATCGCGACGTCGGACGGGCCGCTGATCTCCTGACCGATCGTGATCACCGGCACCTGACCGCCGGGGCCGCTGAGCACGTACTCGGCATACGCCTTGTCTCGCTCGGCGAATGCGAGGAACCGCTCGAAGTTCGCCGCGAAACCTCCGCTCGCATAGCGCTCGTGGTTGCCGATCGACGCGACGGTGGTGTCGGGTCGGATCGCGGTCGTGTTCTCCATGACCTGGTAGATCTCGTCCCATTCGGTCGATGTGCCGGAGTTCACGAGGTCTCCGACGATCAGCAGACCTGCGGGGTCGGGGGCGAGCTCGTGCAGATCGTTGAGACCGTGTTCGAAGTCCTGGGGGTGCCCCTGGATGTCAGACACCGTCCACAGCGTCGTCGACGCCTCATCCGTCACGAGCGCGCCCTGACGCACGGTCACCGAGTCGATCGCCCAGTAGCGGGCGCCGGCATCCGGTGCGTCGAGCTGCCACTGGAATCGCGCCTCGGCAGCGCCGACAGGCACGTCGATCGCGATCTCCTGCATGTAGTTCAGCTGCAGGGGGTCGTAGCCGTCGGCCACGGATGCGGAGTCGAGGCGCAGCACCTCGGCCCAGTCGCCGCCGTCGAAGCTCGCGCGGACGACACCTGTCTGCGCCGGAGCACCGCGGTAGTGACTGTCGAACGAGAGTTCCAGCGAGCGCAGGTACTCGACGTCGACAGGGGCGCTGGTCAGCGTCGAGGAGAAGGGCTCCGCTCCGAACTGCTGGGCGTCGGCGACTGCGAAGCCGGCGAGCGGGCGGGCGAAGCGTGCGCGCATCTCGTCGACGGCCACCGTCCACTCGTCACGCGTCGTGGCGGACCAGCCCCGGTAGTCAGCGGTGCCGACGCCGTCCATGGTCGAGTCGGACTGCACCGACCAGCTCTCGGGGAGTCCGGCGTCGAAGCCCTCGCGCAGCAGCACACCATCGGTCGCGACGCCCGTCATCACAGGCGCGATCTCGACGGCGGCCGCAGGATCGCCGGGGCTCAACTCGCCGCCGGCAGCAGTCACGGTCACGGTCTGCTGCTCGGTGAGAGGCTCGTAGCCGTCTGCGGCCAGGAACCACAGCGTGTAGCTGCCGGGAGCGGCAGGAACCTCGAGGTCGACGGATCCCGATGCGCCGGGGGCATACATCCAGGCGGCCGAGGTCTGACCGTCACCGCCGGGAACCTCGCCGTCGCGATAGAACCCGATCCAGTTCGTGTCGTCGGGCCTGTCGGTCGCGTACTCGATGCGCACCGTGCTGCCGGCGACGAGGGGGCCGGTCGGCACCTGGAACGTCGAGTCGGCGGCCGCGACCACCGCGAGCGGCACGGTGGCCGGCACCTGCGCACTCGCGGCGATCGGGCTGGCGACCAGCGCGGCGGACAGTGCGACGCCGACCAGGGCGACACCCCTGGTTCGGGTCTGAGGTCGGGAGGGATGCATGGGTGTCGTCCTTTCGAGACGAGTGGGCTGATGTCTCGAGCGTCGCCGCGGACACCCAACCGCGGATGCACGGAAGGTGAACGGACGGCCACATCCGGACTCCCCGACCGGATCCTGCTGGACGCGTGCGCACAGCAGTCCACCGCAGCGAGACCCGACCGGTTCGAGAGTCGGGTCGTCGGCTCGCCTCAGTGGGCCTGTCTGGTCAGCGAAGTGCCCTGCAGAGACGCCTGCACCTGGAACGACATGGTGTCGGCCAGATACCGGTCGTCCCCCGCTTCGATGGCGCGACCGTCTGCCGCGTAGCTCACCCGATTCACGCGGAGCAGCGGGCTCGACCGTCGCACCTCGAGCAGGCGCGCGTCTTCGCTGGACGCGGCGATCGCATCGATCGAGTGCTCCCCGTGCACCATGCGCACGCCGTGGCGCTCTTCCAGCGCGCCGACGACCGACGATTCCTCCGGCGACAGCGCTTCGATCATCGGCGCGATCCACGCCGGATAGGCCGTGCGTTCGAGCATCACGACGCGTCGATTGAGCAGTCGCAGTCGCACGACCTCGAGCACGTCGCCGGCGCGGGACCCGCCGCGCAGCTGCCTCTGCTCGAGTGCGGTGGGGGCTCTGCGGCGCTGCGAGACCACTCGTCCCCCCGGTTCCATCCCGCGGCTCCGCGCCCACTGCGCGAACGACCGCATCTCGGAGAGGCGCTGACTCTGCAGCGTGGTGCGCACGAGCCAGCCCGATCCGCGGCGGGGCGCGATCGCTCCCTGACGGGCGAGCAGCACGAGCGCGTTGCGCACCGTGCCGCGGGAGACTCCGTAGGTGCGCGAGAGCTGTTCCTCGGGCGGCAGCATCCCACCCTCGTCGAACGCCCCGTCGATGATCTGGATGCTCAGATCCCGCGCGATCTCCCGATAGCGATGCAATTGACCTCTCCTCCCGACCTCGCCGCCCTGAACCGGGCAGGCACGCCGCCGTCAGCGTATCCGCGCTCGGCACGCGGAGAGTCATCTGCCGGCCGGCGACTGCACACGTGCACGCACCTGTCCATTGGACTTCACCTGCTGGCCGGCCGGCATTCACCTCAGGTTCGCGGACGGACGCCGCGGTGCTCGTCCCGTCGGGTCGGATGGGCTGAGCGATCCCTCGAGGTCGCAGACCGGAGGACGCCCCGTGCCCGACCGCACACCGCACTCAGCAGATGCGATACCAGCCGAATGGGCAGTGCTCAGCGACATGGACGGCACGCTTCTCGACACCGAGAGCACCTGGCTGCTCGTCGTCGAGGAGTTCGTGCGCCGGCACAGCGGCGCGCACGACCCCGCTCTCGTGTCGACCCTGGAGGGCTTCGACCTTCACCAGGCGGCTGCGACCCTGCGCAGCCGCCTGTCGCTCGGGATGACGACGGCTGCGGTCGCCGACGAGCTCGATCGTCGGTCGATCGAGGCATATGCCGGCGGCGTCTCCTGGACGCCCGGCGCTCGATCGCTGCTGGCCGCCCTCACAGCGGCGCAGGTGCCGCTGGCTCTGGTGACCTCCTCTCCGCGGCACTGGGTGCAGCGATTCGCGCAGACCGTCGACCTCTCGGTGTTCGACGTGATCGTGACGGCTGACGACACCCCGCGCACGAAACCCGCACCGGATCCCTACCTTCGCGCCGCCGAGAGCCTCGGGGTCGCCGCGCATCGATGCGTCGCACTCGAGGATTCCCTCGTCGGCGCGACAGCCGCCGTGGCCGCCGGCTGCACGACCGTCGTCGTCGGAGGCGAAAAGCGCGTTCCGGACACCCTTCAGGTCGACTCGCTGATCACCGTGGACGTTCGGATGCTGCGCGCGGTCGCCAGGGGATCGATGCCCTCTTAGGCTGGACGAATGATCGGGGAGTTCGTCTACGGCATCCGCACCCTGCTGCGCGGCTTCGGCACCTGGCGACGCCGCCCCGGCCTGATGGCCCTCGGGCTCGTGCCTGGGCTCATCGCGGCGCTGGTGCTGCTCGCCGGTCTCGTGCCGCTCGCCCTGTCGCTCGCGCCGATCTCCGACGCCGTCACGCCCTTCGCAGACGGCTGGATCCCCGCCTGGCGATCCGTCTTCAGAGCCGCTGTCGGCATCGTGATCTTCGCCGCCGCGCTCGCCCTCGCGAGTGCGGTGTTCAGCGCCCTCGCTCTGACGATCGGCGACCCGTTCTACCAGCGCATCTGGCGCGCGGTCGAGACGGACCTCGGCGACCCGCCGCCCTCCGAGGGCGGCGGGTTCTGGATGGCGGTCGGCGAGGGACTGCGCCTCGTGGTCCTCGGCATCCTGATCGCGATCCTGGTGCTGCTGCTCGGAGTCGTCCCGCTCGTGGGAGGGGTGCTCGGGGCGGTCGGCGGCGTCGTGCTGTCGGGCCGGATGCTCGCACGCGAGCTCACAGGTCGAGCCTTCGACGCTCGCGAGCTCACCCCCGCCGACCGCGCACTGCTGTTCCGGGGCAGTCGCGCGCGAGTGCTCGGATTCGGGGTCGCGACGCAGCTGTGCTTCCTGATCCCCGGCGGCGCGGTCGCCGTCATGCCCGCCGCGGTCGCGGGCGCCACGACCCTCGCGCGCACCATGCTGGAGCGCACTCCCCTGCAGCAGACTCCCCTGCCGCCCGCACCGCCAGCACCGCCAGCACCGCCAGCACCGCCAGCACCGGGCAGTGTCTCCGCACCCCTGCCGCCGCCCGCCGGATCAGGACACGTCTGATGCCCGAGGGCGACACCGTCTTCCGCACGGCCCGACGTCTCGACGAGGCGCTGGTCGGCGCCGAGGTGGCGCGCTTCGACCTCCGCGTGCCGCGCTTCGCAACCCTCGACCTGACCGGTCAGCCGATCGTCTCCTCGATCGCCCGCGGCAAGCACCTGCTGCTGCGCATCGGCGACAGCACACTGCATTCCCATCTGCGCATGGACGGGGCCTGGCTGGCCTACCGGGCGGGTGAGAAGTGGCGGCATCCGGCGTTCAAGGTGCGTGCGATCGTCGGAACCGCACAGCGCGAGGCGGTGGGCATCGACCTCGCCGAGATCGAAGTGGTGCCGACCCGCGATGAAGACGAGCTCGTCGGGTACCTCGGGCCCGATCCGCTCGGCCCCGACTGGGATGCGGCCGAAGCCGCGAGACGCGTGAGCGCCGATTCCCGCAGCATCCACGTCGCCCTGCTGGACCAGCGCAACGTCGCAGGGTTCGGCAACGAGTACGCGGCAGAACTCCTGTTCCTGCGCGGAGTCCTGCCGACCACTCCCGCGCCGGAGGTCGACGTGCCGGCACTGCTCGACCTCGGGGTGCGCACGATCCGAGTGAATCGTGATCGTCGTCACCGCACCTTCACCGGAGTCGATCGTCCCGGTCAGGGAACCTGGGTCTATGGCCGCGCCGGCAAGCCCTGCCGCCGGTGTGGGACTCTCATACAGCGGGGCGAACTGGGCGCAGATCCCACCCGCGAGCGCATCACCTTCTGGTGCCCCGTGTGTCAGCGCTGACCCGGATCCATGCTCGGGAATGAATCCGGCACACCCGTGGTTATTGATATATCCGGAGAACTCCGGAACACGGGGAGGAATCGTGGGAAAGAACTACGTCGACATCGAGAACGATCAGGGCGCGACGCTGCGGTATCGCAAGCACGCCAACGGTCGCGGTCTCGTCGCGCATGGCGCGAAGGTCCATCCGAAGGCGCATGTTGAAGCCGGCGCCTACATCGAACCCGGCGCGCGTATCGGCGCCGGAGCGACCATCGCCCGCGGCGCATGGATCGAACCGGATGCCGTGATCGGCGAGGGTGCGCACGTCGATGCGCACGCACACATCGGCCAGGGTGCTGCCGTCGGAGACGGCGCGCACATCGGCGTCCGCACCGATGTCGGGGCGGGTGCTCGCATCGTGCGCGGTGCTCGCATCGGCGACGACGAGACGGTCGCCGCAGGCTTGACGGTCGCCACCGACCCGAAGGGGCTGTGGCTCGCGGCCTGACCACGGCCGCGATCTCAGACCGTCACACGGCATCCGCCGGGTACCCTGGAGCACATGGCGACTCAGGGACGACGACCGGCAGGGCGTGCCGGAAAAGGCTCGCCCGTGCGCCGGAACAGGGCGGCACCGGCGCAGCGGTTCCCGCCGCCCAAGCCGCCGAAGAAGACCGCCAAGGTCGTGTTCGATGCGCCGGAACCCGAGTCAAACGAGCCCCGCACGTTCCGGCTCGGAGTCGTTCCCGGTGCCACACCGGGCAAGTGGATCGACGCGTGGAAGCAGCGGATGCCGCACGTTCCCGTCGAACTCGTGCCGATGGAGGTCGCCGATCAGCGTGAGGCGCTCGACGACCTCGACGCGGCGCTGGTGCGGCTGCCGCTGGACGACGAGTCCCTGCACGTCATCACGCTGTATGACGAGGTGCCCGTCGTGGTCGCCTCGATCGATTCCCACCTGCTCGCGGCCGACGACCTGACGATCGCCTACCTCGCCGGCGAGGTCGTGATGGTGCCCACCGACGACCCGCTGGGTCCGATCGACATCCCCGGTGCCCTCGCTCCGTCGTTCGCGCCGCTGGCGGTCGCAGAAGCCATCGCGACCGCTGCCGCCGGAACCGGGATCGTGATCGTGCCCATGTCTCTCGCGCGGATGCACCACCGCAAGGATGCCGGGCACCGGCCTCTGGTCGACGGTCCGACGTCGACGGTCGCCCTGGCCTGGCGCCGCGACCACACGACGCCCGACGTCGAGACGTTCATCGGGATCGTGCGCGGTCGCACATCCAACTCGTCCCGATGACGCGAGCGTGATGGCTCGACGACCGCGGTGACGGCGACCCCCTCCGGTCGTCGTTAGACTCTCGTGGTGGTCTCGCTTCTCTACGTCTGCGTGCGCCCCGAGCTCGGGGCGGCGGATGCCGAGCACGCCTCGTTCCGGCGGGCGCTCGGCGTCGATGTCGTCGACCGCCTCGACCTGCTCGCCGAGCCCCTCGACCCCGCCCGCCTCGCGCGGTACAGCGGCGTCGTGGTCGGCGGCTCACCCTTCAACGTGAGCGACGTCGAGAAGTCGGCGGTACAGCTTCGCGTCGAAGCAGATCTCGAGCGCATCGCCCGGCTGGCCATCGAGGGCCGGATCGCGGCCTTCTTCACCTGCTTCAGCATCGGCGTGGTGACGCGGATGCTGGGCGGGGAGATCACGTGCGACACTCCGGAGTCGGCCAGCGCCACCGTGATCGAGACGACCGCTGCCGGCGCAGCGGATCCGGTGTTCGGCCCGAGCTCCCCCGCCCTCACGGTGTTCACCGCCCATAAGGAGAGCGCCGTCGCCCTGCCGCAGGGTGCGGTGCTGCTCGCCACGAACGACATCTGCCCGGTGCAGGCGTATCGGGTCGGGACTCACCTCTACACAGCGCAGTTCCACCCTGAGCCGACCCCGAGGGACTTCGCCGACCGGATGACGTTCTACCGCACCACCGGCTACTTCGACCCCGACGAGTTCGACGAGGTGCAGGGGCAGGTGCTCGCGGCATCGGTCACCGAGGGCGCGGCGCTGCTGCGCCGCTTCGCGCAGACGTTCGCAGCTGGCTGACCCGAGCGGGTCAGGAGCAGCTCATCGCCGGCTCAGCCGCGCAGCAGCTCCACGCGTTCGCGAAGGTATGCCTCGAGCGGCATCCATCCGCCGGCTGTGCTCCATCTCACCGACGGCACCGCGTCGATCATCGCGAGAGGCCCCGATGCCCCGCCCGCATCCACGCCGTCGAGGTCGATCACCGACCACCCGACGTGCACGACGTCGCCCTCGTCGAACCCGCCCCGCAGCGCCAGCGCACGGCGCTCGGCGCGCTCGCGCGCGGAGTCGGCCGTGTAGCCGCGACGGCCCGGGTCCGCAGCGCGCAGCACCTCGGCGGTCGCCAGAGCGTGCGTCTCGGTGAGCAGCAGCACTCCGATATGCCAGGCGGCTCCCACTCGTACGATGCGGCGACCGCGCCACCGTGAGTCCCGCTCTTCGCCGAGCCCCTCCTGAGGCAGGCCGGAGAGCGCGCGCACGGCGTCGGCGATCAGCGCGGATGCCGTCGTCACAGCTCGCCCTGGGGCGTCCGGCGAACCAGCTCGGGGTCGACCAGCCGTGCGGCCTCGCCGCGGATCAGCATGCCGAGCAGGGGGAACAGCAGCACCGACAGCATGCCTGCGCCGACGAGCGCGGCGGCCGTGCCGGTGTCGATCATCTTCTGATCCACCCCGATGGCCGTCACCGCGACGATGATGGGCAGTCCGGTGGCGGCCAGCAACCCGAGCGCCGTGCGGTCTCTCACGCTCGAGCCCGGCGGGGCGGACAGCTGTGCGGTGGTGCCGCGGAGCACGAGCAGCGCGACGAGGAACAGGGGCAGCATCAGCATCGCCGAAGACGAGCCGGTGAGCGCCTGGAGATCGAAGTTCACGCCGGTGTAGAGGAAGAAGATCGGCACGAGGAAGCCGAACGCGATGGCCTCGAGTTTGGTCTCCATCGCCGCTGCGTCCTTCTCGGGCGCGCGCGCCATGATGATGCGCCACACCGCCCCCGCGACGAATGCGCCGAGCAGCATGTCGAGATCGAGCATGACGCTGAGCCCGACGAGCGCCGCGATCAGCAGCAGCACGAAGCGCACGCCGAACTGGTCGGACGTGTGCAGCGTGGCGCGCACGAACGCATGCAGGCGCCCGTGCTCCATCCGACGGGCCATCAGCACGGCGAGACCCGCCAGCGCCACGAAGGCGAGCAGCACGGCGGTGGCGAGCGGCGTGGTGCGGGTGCTGAGGAAGAGCGAGATCGCGATCAGCGGCAGGAACTCGCCGACAGCTCCGATCAGGGTGACCGCTCGGCCGAACGGGGTGTCCGTCTCCTTCGCGTCCCGCAGGATCGGCATCAGCGTGCCGAGTGCGGTGGAGCTGAGCGCGATGGCGATCACGACCATCCCCTCGCCGGGTGCGAGGAAGAAGCCGATAGCGATTCCGAGCACGACGCTGATGATCCAGCCGATCGAGGCCCGCGCGAGCGGGCGCCCTGAGACGGCGCGGAAGTCGATCTCCGATCCGGCGATGAAGAAGAGCATCGCGAGGCCGAAGTCGCTGAGTTTCTCGAGGATGGGCGTCGGCTCGACCCAGCCGAGCACGGCCGGCCCCGCGAGAATGCCGAGCACGAGCTCGAACACGATGATCGGCACCCGGATCACGGGTCGGATGCCGCGCGCGAGCAGCGGCGCTGCCACGGCGAGCAGCGGGATCAGCACCAGTCCGAGATCGCCCGCGTCCACGCTCCCACAGTAGCGACTCGCAGCGACGATTCGCCCGGTGGTCGCATCCACGGCAGAATCGATGCACACCCCCGAGGAGCTCCTATGTCTCAGCCCGACACCGCCCGCCTGCTGATCGCCTGCGACGATCAGCCCGGCATCGTCGCCGCCGTCGCCGGAGTGCTCTCCGCCCACGGTGCGAACATCATCTCCCTCGACCAGCACTCCACCGACTCCGAGGGCGGTCGGTTCTTCCAGCGCACCGTGATCCACCTCCCCGGCCTCTCAGCCGCGCGCACCGCGCTCGAGGCCGACCTCGCGCCGATCGCCGAGCGCTTCGGCATGGAGTGGTCGCTGCACGACACCGCCCGACGCAAGCGCGTCGCGATCTTCGTGTCGAAGTACGACCACTGCCTGATGGAGCTGCTGTGGCGCACTCAGCGCGGCCAGCTCGACATCGACGTCACGATGGTCGTCTCGAACCACCCCGACCTCGCCGAGTCGGTGCGTTCGTTCGGAGTGCCGTTCGTGCACATCCCCTCGGGCGACAAGCAGGCGATGGAGCAGCGCCAGCTCGAGATGCTGCGAGGCAATGTCGATCTCGTCGTGCTGGCCCGTTACATGCAGATCCTGAGCGATGACTTCATCACGGGCCTCGGCGCCCCCGTCATCAACATCCACCACTCGTTCCTGCCCGCCTTCATCGGGGCCAACCCGTATGCCAGGGCGAAGGACCGCGGCGTCAAGCTGATCGGGGCGACCGCCCACTACGCCACCGCCGATCTCGACGAGGGGCCGATCATCGAGCAGGACGTTACGCGCGTCACTCACTCCGAGTCGGCGGCCGAGCTGCAGCGCCGCGGCGCCGACGTCGAACGCCTCGTGCTCGCACGCGCCGTGCAGTGGCACGCCGAAGACCGTGTGATCGTGCACGGCCGCTCGACCGTCATCCTCTGAGACAGGCTTCTCGGCTCTCGTCGCGCTCAGGCGTTCGCGGGGACTCCTGCCACCAGCTCGGCGAAGGTCTCCGCCGCAGTCGAGCATCGGGCTAGCGGCGCCCCCTGCCCCATCCAGAGCGACTGCAGCTCCCCGAGGTTCTGCTCACCCGCCGCGGCGCGGAACTTGCCCGTGAGCCAGTTCTGCATCGGGAACGGGGCGATCGTTCCACTCGCCTCGATCGCGCGCACCGCGCGGTTGCGCACTCCCCGGGCGAGACGCCCGCTCATCGATCGCGTGAGCACGGTGCCGTCGGCGCTCGTCGACCGGATCGCGTCGCGATGCGCCTGGTTCGCTGCCGACTCCGCTGTCGCCAGGAAGGCCGTGCCGACCTGCACTCCCGAGGCCCCCAGGGCGAAGGCGGCTGCGACGCCACGCCGGTCGGCGATGCCGCCCGCCGCGATGACCGGCACATCGACGGCATCCACGACCTGCGGCACGAGCGAGAAGGTGCCGATGAGCGACTCCTCGGCCGGGCGCAGGAACGATACGCGGTGGCCTCCGGCCTCGAAGCCGGTCGCGACGACGGCATCGACTCCCGCCTCGGCGAGGGCTGCGGCTTCCGCGACCGTCGTCGCTGTCGCCACGACGCGGATGCCGCGGCGACGTGCCTCGTCGATGAACTCGCCGGAGGGGATGCCGAAGACCGTGCTGAGCACGGGCGGCGCCGACTCCCAGATCGCGTCGAGCTGCTCGTCGAGCGGGGGCACGTATCGCTCGGGGCGTGCCGGCATCTCGAGGCCGACCGCATCGTAGAACGGCTGCAGCGCCTGCGCGAACACGGCGTGCTGCGGGTTCGGCTCGACCTCGTCGCCGGTCGGCAGCCAGATGTTCACGGAGAACGGGCGCGAGGTCGCCTCCCGCAGCGCTGCGACGGTCGAGCGGATGCGGTCACCGTCGTAGCCATACAGCCCGTAGCCGCCGAGTCCACCGGCTTCGCTGACGGCCGCGGTGAGTCTCACGGACGAGAGCCCGCCGAACGGACCGAGGAAGACGGGGTGTTCGATGCCGAGCAGCGCACGCAGATCAGTCATGCATCGAGGCTATCTCCGCTCTCCCGCCTCGCGGCGAGCGCGGACGACCGATCCCCTGTTCGGACGCCGGTGATAATCTCGGCGTGAGGGATCAGGCGTGAGGGATCAAGCCTGAGGGATCAAGCCTGAGGGATGAAGGGAGGCGCGCATGAGCGAGTGGTTCGGGCAGATGCTCGGCTTCGTCGCGGCCGCGCTCGGGATCATCGCGGTGCCGGATGCCGCAGCCCTCGGTGTCGCCATAGCGCTCATCGCCCTGACGACGCTCACCATCGCCGTCGCGCTGAGCCTGGCACCGCCCTCGCCGAGCACCGCTCCGCATCCGCTGCGGGCGATCGATGTGTCGACGCTGCTCGCGCAGAGCGATCCCGATGCCGCCGGTCACCCGCGCCCTCGTGCGCCGGGAGTCGCCGTTCCCGCGTAGTCCGTCCTCGTACGGGACTGCGCGGCTTTCGCCGACCCTTCCCGACACACGAACGGACTTCCATGGACATCTTCGCCTTCCCACCCCTGACATTTCTGCTCGATGCGGCGTACGGCGCCCTCGCCGGGCTCTCCTCACTGCTCGAACCCTTCGCCGGAGCATCCGCCGCTGCCCTCGCTGTGGTGCTCGTGACGCTTCTCGTGCGCACGCTGCTGATTCCCGTCGGCGTCTCGCAGGCGAAGGCCGAGCAGACCAGGGCTCGCCTCGCCCCTCGGCTGCGCGAGCTGCAGCGTCGACACAAGAAGAACCCCGAACGCCTCCAGAAGGAGATGCTCGAGCTCTACCGCTCCGAGAACACGTCTCCCTTCGCCGGCATGCTGCCGGTGCTCGCCCAGGCGCCGGTCGTCGGCATCCTGTACACGCTGTTCATCCGCCCGGACATCGCGGGGCACGCGAACGACCTGCTCACGCATGACCTGTTCGGTGCGCCGCTCGGAACGAGCCTCGTCTCGGCCGTCTTCGGCGGCACGGCGACACCGGAGACGCTGCTGGTGTTCGGCGCCCTGATCGCCGTGATGCTCGCGGCGGCCGATATGACGCGGAGGGTCTTCCGGCCGACGCAGGTCGACGAGAACTCGCCGCTGAGCTCGCCGACCATGCTGAGGGTGACGAGCGCTCTGCACTATCTGACGGCCGTGTTCGCCGTGTTCGTGCCTCTCGCGGCCGCGCTCTACCTCACGGTCACTGTCGTCTGGACGCTGGTGCAGCGCATGCTGCTGCGGCGACGCTATCCCCTGCCCGTGCCGGCCGAGGTCAGAGCCTGACGTTCGGCGTTCAGTCCGGCAGCGGGATCGGAGCCGTGAAAGGCCCGGTCTCGTCGCCGAGGCGTTCATCATCCGCGCCGGCGCCGTCTCGTGCGGCGGCATCGGCTCGGCGACGCTGACGCCGCACGCCCAGAGTCGTGCCCACGCTCGCCGCGACGACCAGTGCGATCGCGAGCATCCGCAGCGGAGTGGCCGACTGGCCGAGGATCAGCCATCCGGCGAGCGTCGCGAAGGCAGGTTCGAGGCTCAGCAGCACGCCGAACACACGCTGCGGCAGGCGACGGAGCGCCGCGAGCTCGAAGCTGTAAGGGATCACCGACGACAGCACGGCGGTGACCGCGGCGAGCAGCAGCAGCTGCATGTCGCCCGCGACCGTGACGGCCGCCGGCACCCCGACCGGGATCAGCAGCACCGCGGCCACGACCAGACCCACCGCGAGCCCGCTCGTGCCCGGGATGATCGCACCGACTCGCGCGCTCACGCGGATGTACATCGCCCAGAAAGCCGCAGCGATCAGGATGAAGACGAGGCCGAGAGGGTCGAGCGGCTCGGCGCCGATCAGTCCGTCGACGCCGAGCAGCACCATGCCGAGCAGTGCGACGCCCACCCAGGCGGCATCGGCGAGGCGTCGGGTCAGCACAGCCGCCAGCACCAGCGGACCGAGGAACTCGATCGCGACGGCCGGCCCGAGCGGGATGCGGTCGATGGCCGCATAGAAGAAGCCGTTCATCGCCGCGAGCGCGACTCCGAACAGCACGGCGGCGAGCCACTGCTCCCTCGTCCAGCGCACCGGCCGAGGACGCGCGATGACGACCAGCAGCAGCGCCGCGATCGCGACACGCAGCGACGTCACGCCCCACGGACCGAGCACCGGGAACAGCTGGGCCGCGACGGCCGCCCCGAACGGCAACGACAGGCAGGAGCAGATGACGAGCGCGACGCCCACGAGCGGGCGGGACGACGCGGACCGCTTCACCCCGCAAGCCTACGACCCGGAACGATGCCGGCGAGCTCGGGGGTCAGAGGTGCTTGCCTCCGGTGACCGCGAGCACTGCCCCCGAGGTGTACGACGACTCGGCCGAGGCGAGGTACACGTACGCGCCGGCGAGCTCGGCCGGCTGTCCTGCCCGGCCGAGAGGCGTGTCGGAGCCGAAGGTCTTCACCCGCTCATCGCTCCAGCCGGTCGCCGGGATGAGCGGCGTCCAGATGGGTCCGGGGGCGACCGCGTTCACGCGGATGCCACGCTCGCCCGCCTCCTCGGCGAGCGCCTTCACGAAGGCGACCTGCGCAGCCTTGGTCATCGCGTAGTCGACGAGGTTGGGTGAGGGCTCGAACGCCTGCACGGACGCCGTCACGATGATGCTCGCCCCTGACTCCAGGTGCGGGTACGCCGCCCTGGCCGAGTACAGCAGCCCGAACAGGTTCGTCTCGAACACGCGGCGCATCCTGTCGGTCTCGAGGTTCTCGAAGCCGTCGATGTCGTGCTGGTAGGCAGCGTTCAACACCAGGATGTCCAGCCCGCCGAGGCTGCTCCGGGTCTCCGAGACGACCTCGGTCGCGAAGGCCTCATGTCGCAGATCTCCGGCAAGGCTGAGCGCCTGTCTTCCTTCGGCGCGGACGAGTTCGATCGTCTCGTCGGCATCCGACTGCTCCTCGGGCATGTGCGTGATCGCCACGTCGGCTCCCTCACGGGCGAAGGCGACCGCGACTGCCCGGCCGATTCCCGAGTCACCGCCCGTGATCAGGGCTCGCCGGCCCTCGAGCCGCGCGTGTCCCACGTACGACGTCTCGCCGTGATCGGGCACGGCTCGCATCTGATCGGTCAACCCCGGCTGGTCCAGCTGCTGAGCGGGGAACTCCTCCTCGCGGTGCTGGCTGCGGGGGTCAGGCGTGCTGTCTGCCATGGTGTCTCCTCTTCCTCGCGACTGGCGACTGGCGGCTCACGACTGGCGACCACCGTTCGTGGCGCGCGTCGAGCGTCAATCGAGACTCGCGCCCTCTCTGCACCCTCGGCAGGGGGTTGACAATCCACGCTCCGACCGACGATCGGACAGGGAGGAGCGGGGACGTGGACGGCGAACGGGAGCCTCAGCCCGCTCAGGCCGTGGGAGCGGGCGGCGCGTCGTCGCCGGTGGCGACGGAAGTCTCCTGCGGCTCGGGAATCAGATAGAGACCGCTCGGAGCATTGGCGGTGAACGCGAGGGCGTCGACCCACGCCCGATTGATCGACGGCTGCCGGCTGCCGAAGTACTTGAAGACGAGCGAACTGCCCGGCTGGATCCACACGGTCGTGCGGCCTCCTCCGACGCTGGCATCTTCGCGCCAGCTGAAGGGGAAGGGCTCAGCGCGGCGCAGCTTGGCGGTCATCACGAGCTGCAGATGAGTGAGGGTGCGATCCTCGATCTCGGTCTTCACATTGCCCTCGTAGATGAACTTGCCCATTCTGCTTCTCCTCGGGTCTCCGGGTCTTCGCCATGAAGTTTATGGGAATCCGCGGCTCGCCTCGACGGGTGCAGAAGCGGCCGAAGTCAACCCCCTGCGTGCGAATCCTCGGTCACGTATCCTGGCATGGACCGCGAGGAGACCCATCATGAACGCACGACACATCGACGACCGTTCCGACGAGGGATACACCCCTACGACAACCCACGCCGAGTTCGGTGAGGGCAATCCCCGACTTCGGGTCAGCCGCGGCGGAGAGCGCGCGGAGTTCGCCCTCGAGGTCGACGTGGTGCGCATCGGCTCGGCCGCCGACAACGAGCTGCCACTCGAGGGCGCCGACCTCGTGCACGCGACGATCACGCACGACGATCGCGACGAGTACGTGCTCGAGCTGCACGGCGAGGGTGAGATGAACAGCAACCCCGAGGCCACCGCCACGCACCCGGGCGACCGATCCCAGACGCTGCGCACGGGTGCGCGCTTCACGGTCGGAGAGTGGGAGCTCGTCTACGCACGCGACGAGTTCGCCGATCACGGTCGTCCCTTCGGCGGACGTCTCGGCGGCGAGTACTCCGACCAGCCGCTGCAGCCGCCTCGGCCCGACTACTCCGACGAGGCGAACGTCGAGTCGGACGCACCGACGCACGCCGACTCCGCTGAAGAGAAGTGACCGCGGAGCAGTCGTCGCTGGAGCGGTTGAGCGAGGTGGCGACTGAACGCGGGTTGCGCATCTGCGTCGTCGAGTCGCTGACCTCGGGTCGCTTGGCGAGCACGATCGGCGCGGGCAGCAGTGCCGGCGACTGGTTCGCCGGCGGCATCGTCGCCTATCTCACCGACGTCAAAGAGAACCTGCTCGGTCTCACACCGGGCACCGATCCGTGCTCGGCCGAGTCCGCCGAGCACCTCGCCGAGAGCGCGCGACGGCTCTTCGACGCCGACGTCTGCATCTCCACCACCGGAGTCGGGGGTCCTGAGCCCGAGGGCGGGCACGACCCCGGCACTGTCTTCCTCGGATGGGCGACGGGCGACGGAGTCGGTCATCGGATGCTGGCGCTCACCGGCGATCCGCAGGAGGTCCTCGACGAGACGGTCGACACCGCGATGCGGCTGCTCGTGTTCCACGCCGAGGGGATCCGACCTGCGGGCCCGCGGCGCTCCGGGCCGTCGACGAGCGTGCGGGACGAGCCGGCCGACTGAGAGCCCTCGCTCTCCGTCGGATCCCCCTGCCGAGCAGAGCGACGGGTTCAGAGCCGAGTTCAGCGCCCCGGCACGAGGCCGATGCGCAGCGGCGCACCGGGAGCGGATGCCGCGGCGATCGCCTCGTCGATGGCTGCGAGCTGCCGCACCTCTCCGACCGCATCCGCGAAGGGGTAGGCGCGTCCTCGCCCGGCGAGGAATCCGACGGCCTCGGCCAGTTCGGCTACGGTGTAGTTGTGCACGCCGGTGACGGTCACGAGGCGACGCACCATGCTCTCGGCGTCGAACGGCACCGGTTCAGCGGGGAAGACGCTTCCGACGAGCACGACCGTGCCCCGGGTGCCGACGCCGGCGAGAGCCTCGGCGACGGCATGCCCCGAGGCCTCGATCACGACGTCCGGGTCACGATCGATACGGCCCGCACCGAATCGTGCCGCCAGTGCGAGCCGTGCGGGAGCGGGGTCGAGCACCTCGACCGTCGCACCCCGCTCCACGGCGATCGCGGCGGCCGACAGCCCGACCAGCCCGGCTCCGTGGATGCGCACGGCTGCGCCCTCGAGGTCGTGGTCACGCGCAGCTCTGGCGACGGCGGCCCAGGCGGTCGCGGTCGCGCACGACGCCGGGGCGAGCACCGAGGCCGGCAGCGACTCCGGCACCCGGACGATCGCGGTGCCCGCTCGCACCTGGACGTGCGTGCCGAAGGCTCCGGAGAGATCCCCGTGCACGCCTATCCGGTCGTGGCCGTACTTGCCCAGCGTGCGGCATTTCTGCGGCACGCCCTGTGCGCATCGGTCGCAGGTACCGCACGAGATCGTGACCGACCAGACCACCCGGTCGCCGATGCGCACCGGGGTGCCGTCGACGGCGATCGCCCCGTCATCGCCCAGGGCGATCACGCGTCCGACGCTCTCATGGCCGAGCACCAGGGGCACCGGAGCCGACCGCCGCCCCTGCACGGTGTGCACGTCGGACCCGCAGATGGTCGACATCTCCACCGCGACCAGCACGTCGTTCTCGCCGAGCGCGACACCCGGCACCGCGATGGTCTCGTGCGGGTGCCCTTCGCCGATCCACACCATCGCGGTGGCCGCGGGGCGCAGGGCGACGTCGCGGCGGTGGCCGGGTGGTCGGATCAGCACGGTTCCCATGTCGGTCCCTCAGGCGGTGGGCGTGAGCGTGAGCAGCCCACTCGCGGCGAGCGCGCTGCGAAGGTGCGTCACGTCCGGGAGCACGACGTCGGCGCCGGCGAGCTCGAGGGCACTCGAGTCATGGGCACCCGTGAGCACGCCGGCCACGAAGCCGGCACCGGCACGGCGACCCGATTCGACATCGCTGACGGTGTCTCCCGCGACGGCGACCGACGCGACCGACGAGGTCTGCGTGCGGATCAGCGCCGTGAGCACGAGGTCGGGCGCCGGACGGCCTCGTCCCGCATCGACCGGCGAGAGGGCCAGGTCGACGAGACCGTTCCATCCGAGACCGTCGATCAGCGCATCGCGGGTGACCGGCGCGAACCCGGTCGTGAGCACGACGACCAGACCGGCATCCTTCAGGCTCTGTATGGCGTCCGCCGCGCCGGGGATCTCGGCGACCCCCTGCTCGGCGACGATCTCTGCGTAGGCACCCTCGAACGCCGCCGTCGCCCGCTCGGCTGCGGCCCGGTCCCCGCCCGCGAGATGTGTGAAGACGTCGATCTTGGACTGCCCCATGGTCGCGCGCACGTGGGCGAGCGCGTCGTCCCACGGCATCCGGTCTGCAACGCCGGTGCGCTCGGCGGCACGCTGGAACGCCGTCTCGACGACGCCGTCGTCGAGCACTGTCGTGCCTGCCATGTCGAGCACCACGAGTTCGAGTGCCGGAGGAGCGGAGAGGTGAGTGGTCATGAGGTTCCTTCCATTGCGGGTGCCCACCCGAAGGCGGCGGTGAGATTCTCTTCGGCGAGCCCCAGACCCGTGGTCATTCCGATGCCGGTGGTCGCGGCGAGCACCAGCATCCCCTCCTCGACTCTGTCGATGAGGAAGTCGTGCTGCGTCTTGGCATAGACGCCCTGCCAGCGCTCGAGCACCCGCGGTGCCGGCATGTCGAACAGCGCCTCCGCCTGGGCGAGGAACGCGGTGAACGCCGCCTCCGGCTGGAACGGCTCGGGCGCCGTCGACGTGGCGTGCGAGTCGCCGATGATGAGTGAGCCGTCCGGCAGCTGCGTGTACATCTGGTTGAGATCGAGTGCCGCGAGGTCGGGGCGCTCGGAGTGCAGCCGGTCACGGAGGGCACCGGTCGCCGCACCGTCTGCGAAGCGCCCGTACCGCACGAGCGACCAGCCGGTCAGCAGCGGGGCCGCGAGCGGATGCCGGAACGTCACCGCCGCGCGCATCATGTCGAGCGCGCACCGCTCGACACCGGCGCGCTCAGCCACCTCGGGCAGCAGCTGGTCGACGTCGTGATTGACCGCGACGACCACGGCGCCGGCCGTGAGAGTGCCTCTCGTCGTCTCGACGCGTCGCCCGGCGACCGAGGTCACCGCTGTGCGGAAGCGGAAGTCGACTCCGTGCGCGGTGAGGTGTCGGACGATCGCTGCCGCGGCGGTGCGCGGATCGGTCTGCAGGTCGGTCTCGATGTGCGCGCCGCCGACGAGCGCCTCCGCACGCAGCGGGGCGAGACGCAGCAGCTCGTCCGTCTCCAGCATCCGGATTCCGCCGTCGGCGGCAGCGTGCTCGAGCACTGCGATCTCGTCTGCGTGACGGGCGGCGACCAGCGTGCCGGATTCGCGGAGCCAGAAGCCCGCATCGTGCGCGAGGCGCAGCCACAGGTCACGGGAGAGGTCGGCATAGCGGCGCGCCTCGCCGTTCTGCGCGCCGATGCAGAGGTGGCCGAAGTTGCGGATCGTCGCCCCCACCGGGGCATCGGCTCTGTCGACGACGATCACCGTCAGGCCCCGCCGAACTGCGGCGTACGCAGCGCCGAGGCCGATGATGCCGGAGCCGACGACGACGACGTCCGCCGAGTGGTTCGCTCTGCCGTCGCCGTTCATCGGAACACCTTTCGCATCCACATCGCGAGTCCTTCGACCACGAGCACCGTGACGAGGATCATCAGCACGATCGCGGTCACGGTCTCGTAGCGCGAACCCTGGCTGGCGTTGAGCAGGTAATAGCCCACGCCACCGCCACCGACGATGCCGAGGATGGTCGCCGCGCGGATGTTCGTGTCGAGCATGTAGAAGCTGTGCCCGATGAGCGCCTGCATGCCCTGCGGCACGGTCGCCGAGGTGTAGGTCTGCAGACGGGTGGCGCCGACGGCGCGGAGCGCGCGCTCGGGGCCGCGGTCGACCTCTTCGAGAGAGTCGGCGATCAGCTTGCCGAGCAGTCCGATGCCGCCGATCGCGAGCGCGATGACCCCCGCCTGCGCGCCGAGTCCGGTGATCACGACGAGCACGATGGCGAGGATCAGCTCGGGGATGCCGCGGATGCCGACGAGCAGGAACCGGGCGGCACCGCGGGCGCCCGGGCCGGGTGCGACGTTGCTCGCCGCGAGCGAGCCGAGGATCAGCGACGGCAGCAGAGTGAGCACGGTCGCGGCGAGCGCGATCGCGACCGTGTCGCGCATGGCTGCGATCATCGCGGACGCCTCGTAGCTGCCGAAGGACGGCGGCCAGAACCTCGCGACGACCTCGGGGAGCTTGGCCCAGACCGTGAAGAAGTCGAGCCAGTTGATCTGACTGACGACGACGCTGCCGATCACGACGAGCACCGCGACGACGACACCGCTCGTGTTGCGCACGCGCTCTGCTGTCCACGGCCGTCGTACCGCGGTCTGAGGGCTGGCTGCCCATGCGGGGCGTGCGGTCGTGCTCATGCTCGCCGAGCCGCTGAGTCGCGGGTGGATGATGCGGTCGATCCACGACCGGGTCTGCCGCTGCTGGCCGAGCATCGCCCCGCGCACCAGGCTCGAGATGATCTCCATCGCGACGCACAGGATGAAGATGACCAGCGCGATGCCGAGCCCCTTGCCGTAGTTCAGCGACTTGAACGCGTAGGACATCTCGAGCCCGAGGCCCGCCACGCCCACGTAGCCGAGCACCACGCTGCCGCGCAGGTTGATGTCGTTGCGGTGCAGCACCGTCGCGACCCAGCTCGGCAGCACCTGGGGAAGGATGCCCGAGGCGAACTCCTGCATCTTCGATCCGCCGGCAGCGCGGATCGCGAGGCGGGGGCCCTCGTCGATCTGCTCGATCGCGTCGGCGAACATCTTCGAGATCATGCCGATCGAGTGGATGCCGATGGCCAGGATGCCGGGGAGCGTGCCGAGCGAGAACATGAGCACGAACGCCATGGCGAGCACGACGTCCGGGAGCGCGCGGGTGAGGACCCCCACGAATCGCGCCGCGGCCCGCCAGCCGTTGCCAGGGGTCGTGTTGGATGCTGCGAGGTAGGCGATCGGCACCGAGAGCGCGGCGGCGAGCAGCGTGCCGACGAGCACCAGCCCCACCGTGAGGGCGATCAGCCACGCGAGGTCGGCCGGCGCAGGGAACGAGAGTCCGCCGACACGGGCCATGAAGTTCTCGGCGTTGCCCCAGCTCTGCACCATCGCCGGGATCGAGATGCCGACCTCGTCGACCGCGAGGATCCCGAGCACCAGGAGAGCCACCAGGGTGAGCCCGGCGGCGATGCGTTCGGCAGAGATGGGGCGTCGGGGCGCGCGTTCGGAGACAGTGGAACGTCGTGGGGCCGCGGGCGCCGAGGGCGCGTCGGAGAGCACGGTCATGAGACGCGGGCCTTGTCGATGTCGGCGATGTCGGCGACGTCGGCGATGTCGACCGTGATCTCGGTGAGCTCGTCCTGCACGGCACGGATCTCCGCGGTGGTCGTGGCGACACGACCGTAGATCTCCATGACCTCGGCCTTGGTGAGGTCTCCGGTCGGCGTGTCGAGCACGATCTCGCCGTGCCGCAGGCCGACGATGCGGTCGGCCCACGAGATCGCGAGGTCGACCTGGTGCAGACTGCAGACGACGGTGAGGCCCTCGTCGGCGGCGATCTCGCGGATCAGCGCCATCACCTGGTCGCTCGACTCGGGGTCGAGCGAGGCGACGGGCTCATCGGCGAGCAGGATGTCGGGCTTCTGCATCAGAGCGCGGGCGATGGCGACGCGCTGCTGCTGGCCGCCTGAGAGGGTGTCGCTGCGCTGGTAGGCGCGGTCGAGGAGTCCGACGCGGTCGAGGTGCTCGAGGGCGCGCAGCTTCGCCGCCTTCGAATAGCCCCAGAGTCCGAGTCGCGGTCCGCGGACCTCCGACAGCGATCCGGTGAGCACGTTCTCGAGCACGGTGAGCGAGGGCACGAGCTCGAACTGCTGGAAGATGAAGCCGACCCGACTGCGGAGGCGTCGCAGCGCCTTGCCTGTGAGCGTCGGAACCGCGGATCCGAGCACCTCGATGTCACCGGAGGTCGGGACCTCGAGCCCGTCGAGGTGGCGCAACAGCGTGGATTTGCCCGAGCCGGAGAGCCCCAGCAGCACCACGATCTCGCCTCGCGACACCTGCAACGACGCGTTCTTGAGCGCCGTCGTCGAGCCGAAGGTCTTCGTCACGCCGTTCAGGCGGATGAGGGCGTCGGATGCCGTGTTCATGTCAGTTCTCCTCGTGATTCTCTGAAGCTCGATCGTTGAGCGAGCGAAGCGGGACGACACGCAGCGGACCCTCAGTGCGTCTCGTCCCGCTCGCCTCGCTCCCGCGCTCAACGAGCGGGAGCGAGGCGGGTGTCGCGTGTCAGCCCTGGCACTGCTCCGCTTCGGTCTCCTTGCAGATGTCGCGGATGAGGTCGTAGTACGCGTCGTCGACCGGCTTCGTGGCGAAGAAGACGCTGCGGAACGAGTCGCTGTCCGCGCTCTCGACGCCGGCGGCGATGATGTCATCGATCGTGATCTCGGAGAGAGCGTCGACGAGTTCCTGGGCGACGTCGTCGGGCAGAGCCGACGAGTAGACGAGCGGAGCGCCCGGCACCATGGTCTCGTCGACGATCTTCACGGCATCCGACTTCGCCACCTCGGAGTCTTCGGCGAAGCCGACCTCGCACTCGACACCCTCGCCGACCTTCTGCACGCTCACGTCATGCTTGCCCGCGAAGACCGGGGTGATGTCGGTCTTCGGGTCGATGCCCGCCTCGATCAGGTTGTACGAGGGGAACAAGTAGCCGGATGTGGATGACGGATCGACGAAGCAGACCTTCTTGCCCTCGAAGTCTTCGATGCTCGAGATGTCGCTGTCGACCGGCACGATCGCCTGCGAGTAGTAACCGGGCTCCTGCCCCTCCTCCGTGACGATCGACGAGATCGGGGTGAGCTTCGCACCGTTGTTGGTGGCAGTGACATAGGTGAAGCCCGAGAACGAGGCCACGTCGACCTTCCCGGCGACGGAGGCCTCGATGAGAGCGGCGTAGTCGGTGGACTCGTGGTACTCGACCGATTTGCCGGTGATCTCGGCGATGTAGTCCATCAGCGGCTGGTAGTTCGTCTCGGTGTCGACCGAGTCGGGCACGACGCCGAAGACGAGCGTGTTCTCGTCGACTGCGAAGCCGCTCGCAGTCGACGACGCGTCGGCACCGGATGCGCCGGTGGCCTCAGCCGAACCGGAACAGGCGGCGAGGCCGAGCGCGAGGATCGCGGCACTGGCGAGTACGGGGAGAGCGCGGAGCTTCATGAGGACCTTTCAGGGTGGGAGGGGTGATCCACGAGCAACTCTGACAGGGCCAGGGTCGAGATATATACCTAACTTGCAAGAGTTCAAGGTCCGTTCACCCGGGATTTCCTGGGGTGAACGTCGTCAGAACGCTCGCCCCTTGCCTTCCAGCACGAAGTAGTATGCCTATGTGGCCGAAGCTGTATACACCCAGATCGCAGACGACCTGCGCGCGCAGATCGCGGCGGGCACCCTGCGCCCCGGCGATGACGTGCCCACCGAGTCGGAGCTCGCCGAACGGTGGCACACGTCGCGTGGTCCCATCCGGAACGCGCTGGCGACGCTGCGCAGCGAGGGCCTGATCGAGACCGGACGCGGCCGCCCCGCTCGGGTCGTCTCCCGCAAGGCGAGCCAGGCCGTCGACATGTCGGTGCCGTTCACGCGCTGGGCCCGCGATCTCGGCGTGGCTCCCGGTGCGCAGACGCAGGAGCTGAGCCTTCGCCGGGCGGGCGACCGCGCCGAGCTTCTCGGGGTCTCGCCCGATGACACGATCGTCAGCGTGGTGCGGCTCCGTCTGCTCGACGGCCGGCCGACGATGCTCGAGCGCCTCTTCTACACCGAAGCCGTCGGGCGCCGACTGCTCGATGTCGACACCGACGAGATCTCGATCACCGAGTACCTCGCGTCGATCGGACACCCGATCGTCGGGCTCGAACACCAGATCGACGCGGTCGCGGCCGACGATCAGGATGCCGCCCTCCTGCGGGTGCCGCAGGGCACGCCGATCCTTCGCCTCAGCCGAGTCTCTCGCGATGCGAGCGGGCGCATCTTCGAGGCGTCCGAAGACCGATACCTCAGTGAGGTGGTGCGATTCACGGTCGCGGCGTCCGGGATCTCGACGGACGGGCACTACATGCGCGCAGTGGGCGGCTAGGAGGCGGCCGGTCGACGTCGATTCCGGGGAGGAAGAGTCCTCGGAGAGAAGAAGCCGATCGCGAGCGCGCTGGGGATCAGATTCCAGAGATCGCGCTCGCGATCACAGCGCTGGGGATGCGCTATTTCTGGGGTATACCCAATGTAAGCTCCCGGCTACACCATGGAACACGGTCTATAGTCGAGACCTACCCTGGACTTTTGTCTAGGTATTCAGTCGAGACCCGCGGAATTCCGGGGGCTTGCTCACAGAGTTCCGGTATACCAGTTGCGGATTCGGGCGGGATTGCGTCGCCGAGATGCCGGAATACCGGTTCTGTCAGACGATCGGCAGGAGTGCCGACACGACCCAGCGTCCGTCCACTTCTCCTGCGCTGAACTCACCGCTGGCTCCGAGCACGCGCTCGGCCATGCGGCCCACGCCGGTGCGGCTCGACGAGAGCTCGCGACGCGGCGTCGCCGAGAGCGGGCTGCTCACCGTCAACTTCGCGGCGTCGTCATCGATCTCGAATCGAATCAGGACTTCACCCTCCCCCGCGTATTTGAGGACGTTGGTGGCCGACTCGCGCAGGATGCGCGCGAGGATGATCTCGGCTGCGCGTGGGATGCGCTCGTCAGAGGGGTCGCCGTCGACGACCACGGCGTGACCCGCGGACTCGAACTCCTGCTGGGCCTCTTCGACGGAGGCGGCCAGATCGCCCGAGGGCATGCCCTCGGACCGGGGTCCGTCGTCTGCGAGGTCGATCACGAAGCGGAGGTCGGTCATCGCCTTGCGTGCGGCGATGCGGATCGCCTCCTGCGATTCGCTGCTGGTGCGATCGTCGTCGAGCATCTGCACGTGCAACGCCACCACGGTGAGGTGGTGCGCGATGCTGTCGTGCAACTCGCCGGCGATCCAACGTCGCTCAGCGAGTACGGCCTGACGTTCCTGCTCGGCCTTCTCGGCCAGCTGCACCTCGAGCGTCCGCCCTCGAGCGAACGCGATGCGAAGTGCGAAGCCGACGGCGCCGGATACTGCGGCGCCGACCAGGAAGATCGCGATATTGAAGGCATCCCTCGAGTCGCCAGTGACGACCAGTGCGGATGCGAGGAGGAAAACTCCGGCATAGGACAGGACCAAGGAGGTCCACCCCAGACGCACGATCAAGCCTGCCGCGAAAGCGGCGGTCGTGAGCACCTGGGCTTCGATGCCGGGGATGAAGGAGAGTGCGAACACCACGCCGAGGGCGTATGTCGCGATCAGTGGCGACCAGAGATACAGGGCCAAGACCGCGGTGGATGCGATCCCGAGTGCCGCCGTCAGAGGATCCAATCCCGGAGGAAGGAACAGTCCGACTGTGTCGAAGGTGACGATCGTTCCGACGACCGCCAGTACGGCGATCCGTTCGATCGTGCTGAGCTTCTCGCCCTTTCCGAGTCGGGTGACGTCTGCGCGTTCACCCGCCGGAAGACTTGAAGCCATACTTCAGTATCTCCTTTCCGCCATATATATTAACGGTAAAAGCCGAAAAAGAGTCCAACCTGGTTCCAGAAAGACATAGAGATTCACCTCCTTTTATTGCACTTTTGACTAGCGATGTACTCATCTTCTCGGTGATCTTCTCGCACCACATCTGTCGCACGTCTAGACCTCGATAGCCAAAGGTCTAGACGATCGCGTCGCAGGTCCACCCCGGTTAGGCTTCGTCCATGTCCCAAATCCGCGTCGTGATCGTCGATGACGATCCCCTGGTGCGCTCAGCGCTCTCTCACTTCGTCTCACGGGACCCCGAGATCACTGTGGTCGCAGAGGCGGAGTCTGGGCTCGAGGGCATAGAGGTGGTGGGACGCGAGCATCCCGATGTCGTGATGATGGACGTGCAGATGCCGGAGATGAATGGCATCGAGGCCACTGCCGTCATCAGTGAGCGATGGCCTGAGGTCAGGATCCTGGCCGTCACCACGCTCGACGGCAGCGACACCGTGCTGCCGATGCTCAGTGCAGGCGCATCGGGTTATCTGTTGAAAGACTCCAGTGCTGCGAGCATTCTCGAGGGCGTGCGGGAGGTCTACAGCGGAGCGAGCTCACTGTCACCACGCATCGCTTCGCTGCTGATCAAGCACGTGCGCGACACCGAGCCGGTGGGTGGCGACGACACGCTCGAGGCGCTCACCGATCGCGAGCAGGAGGTGCTGCAGCGCCTGGCCCAGGGCATGTCGAACGCGGAGATCGCACGGACGCTGATCGTGTCGGAGGGAACGGTGAAAGCGCACCTGGGTCGCATCATGTCGAAATGGCACGTTCGCGACCGCGTGCAGATCCTGGTGACGGCAGCGCACGCCGGCCTGGTGGACTTCCGCTGAGACCGCGTCGCGGGTCAACCCGTTCGGGCGAGGTGCGTCCGGAGCCGATCGGCGGGGAGGCTGAGTCGTGGGGTGCGCCAGCGCTGCGCGGGATCCCACCATGCCGGTCCGCGCACCTGCGGGCGCCCGCCATTCATCCGGATCTCCCACTGCGAAGTGTCGAGGGAGCGGTGGTGCCACCAGCACAACGGCACACCGTTATCCGTGTGCGTCGGCCCGCCCTGTGCGTATTCGGTGACGTGGTGGATCTCACACCACGACGCCGGAACGTGGCATCCGGGGATCAGACACTCTTTATCGCGGGCGATGATCGCCCGCCGCTGATGCACAGTGAACACCCGATCCGTCGTCGTGATCCCGATGATCCGTCCTTCATCGAACAGGACCCGCTGAATCACCCCGCTGCACGCGGCCTGCGCACCGACGGAAGCCGGAACGTGGGCGCCAGAGCCGGGGATCGTCGCCCATCCACCGTTGCAGGCGGCGCCACCCGCGCCCGCGCCGAAGGCTGAGCCATGGGCGAGGTCCTTCGCGTCGATGGTGACGACGAGCACCGGTGATGCCCCACCCAACGTGGGCATGTCCTTGTGTCGGGCCGCGATCGCCAACGCCGCTGCGAGCGCATCATGGCGTTTCTGGGCCGCGGTGCGGTCATCGATCACGCTCCGCTCGTCCGAATTGAACGGGTCCTCTCCCACTTCCGCGCCGGCGTCGGCGCCGGCGTCGGCACCATTGCCGGAGTCCGTGCCGCTGCTGGGGGTGAAGAAAACCCCGGGAGTGGGTGGGCCGTCGCCCTTGGGGTTGACGAGCGCGTCCATGATCAATTGGAACTGAGCCGCGACCTCCGGGGTCAGATACCCGCGGATCGCATGCACACCGTCCTTGAGGCGGCCGATCGTGATTCCCCGACGCCGCTTCGCGTCCTCGTCTTTGGGTTCTTCCCCATCGGGGTCGAACATCGACGCGAGATCCTCCGCAAGGCTCTTCAAGTCCTGCGCGGTGGGCGATGGACCGTCCGCATCTGTGTCGTCGTCCGCATCTGTGTCGTTGTCCGCATCCGGCGCGTCGCCGAGTCCCGTATCGAGGCCGCGGCCACGAGCGCACCCCGCCAACGCCACATCCGCCGCCAACCGCTGATCGACCGTGAGCCGATCCCACACCCGCTCGATCGGGCCGGTCGCGGCAAGAAACCCGTCGACCCCGATCACCCCATCCAGCAGCGCCGTCCGCAACTCCGACCACCGCGCGGGAAGCCGCTCCCCCGACACCAGACTCACACCCCGCCGCACCCGGTCGATGACCCTTCCCACCCGGGTCGCGCCCCGCGCATCGACCAGCACCGTCCGCTGCAACAGCTCGTTCTCACCCCGGCACCCCGCCGCATGCGGGAAGCCGCCCATCTCCCCCGTCGCGACGGTCTCCACGATCACGGCCTCGACTCGCCGGAACGCCGCCCCCGCGCCCTGCAGCACCGTGATCCGGTCTGCATCGGTCAGGCCTGCGAGCCCGTCATCGGACAGCACCGAATCGAGGTCGGCGATGACCCGATCCAGAAGCTCTGCGGTGCTGTTCATACACCCCAGTCAACCCGCCACCACTGACATTCGACGCTCGAAATCGCCTCTTATTAACCCAGTTCAACGCCATATTCCAATCTCCCGATACTGCGCAGAGCTGGACGCGCGTCCAGTGGCGACGAACAACACGAAGGGAGGCATCACCGGCGGGCGGGGCCTGCCTTCATGAAGACGTCGACAGCATCTTCGCTCTCCAGAACGAAGCCGTGTCGTTCGTACAGCCGACGTGCCGGGCTCGACTGCAGCACGTTGAGCCGGAATGGCCGTGTGCCGTCACCGTCCGCGAGCAGGTGAGCGAGCACAGCCGCTCCTATCCCGCGGCCCTGCGATTCCGGCGCGAGGTAGAAGTGCTCGATCCAGAGCGCGTCTCGTTCGTGCCTCACCGCCACCAGACCGACATCTTCGCCGTCGACGACGATCACGCGGGTGTTCTCGGGAACGAATGCGTCGAGGAAGCGCTGCCGCACGCGCACCGGGTCGTACCGGCCGAGTCGCTCGAGGTCAGGGCGCATCACGACCGCTCTCAGCTCCGCCATCCAGACGGCATCCGAAGGGTGGCTCGCTCGAAGACTCCATCCCGCTGACACAGCATCCATACAACCATCACGAGCAGCGCACTCAGACCGGCCCCTCGCGCACAGCATCCGCACCGGGAACACCGCGCAGCACAGCGGCGCAGCTACAGCGCGAGCAGCACGATCCCGCCGGCGACGACCGCGGACGCGGCGAGGCGCCATCCTGGCCGGCTCTCCTTGAGCGCGAACACCCCGAACAGGCTGACCAGCACGACACTGACCTCGCGCAGCGGTGCGACCAGGGCCACCGGAGCGATCTGGATGGCCGTGAGCACCAGGATGTACGACAGCGGCGACAGGATGCTGAAGGCCACGATACGTCGCCACTGCGTGCGTCCGAGGGTGCGGACGGCCGCCCATCGGCCTCGAACACCGAAGGAGTAGAACAGTATCTCGAGCAGCATCGTTCCGACCATGAAGGCTACGGGCGAGAGGTTCCAGGTGCGCACGGCGTGGGCATCCCAGATCGTGTAGACCGCGATCGCGACCCCGGTGAGCAGGCCGAATACGAGCCCGAGGTCGAGACGTCGCGATCGATCGGCGCGTCCTCGATCGACGAGACCGATCGCGACGACTCCGACGATGATCGCCGCGACGCCGACGAGAGCCAGTGCCGACGGTCGCTCTCCGAGAATCAGCACGGCGACGATGACCGAGAGAAAGGGACCGGTGCCCCTCGCCGTCGCATAGACGGTGGAGAGGTTGCCCTCACGGTATCCGCGCTGGAGCACCGCCATGTAGACCACGTGGAGCACCCCCGAGACGCCGACGCCCACCAGGAACGCGAGCACGTCGTCGGTGCCGAGCCCACCCGTGAAAGGGACGACGCCGATCCAGACGACGGTTCCTCCGACGGCTCCCCACCACAGGAACGGCATCCCCGCGCGGCTCACGCCATGGGCGACGATGTTCCACGCGGCATGCGTGATGGCCGCGGCGATGACGAGAGCGAAAGCGAGAGCGGACACGAGAGACCCTTCCGTTCATCGCGGGCGCGACGAACAGGGTCCTCCGGGCTTTTGTCCTGTCAGATGACGGCGCCCCTGCGGAGGGACACCGTGGCGCCGCTCGGACCAGACGGGACGAACCCCGGAACCCTAGGCGCTATCGAGAGCGACAGTACCTGCTGTGAGTGACCGGGAGGTGAACGAGGGGAACACCGGAGCGAGCAGACGCCGAGGCGAACGCGATTACGATCGAAGGACCGCCCCGTCAGGAAGGTCCCCCATGCCCGTCACCCCGGATGCTCTCGCCCACGCCGAGGATCTCGCCGACTTCGTCGCCGCCTCGCCCTCGAGCTATCACGCCGCCGCAGAGGTGGCCAGGCGACTGGAGGATGCCGGGTTCGAGCGTCTCTCCGAAGAGGATGCCTGGGAGCTGAGCCCCGGCGGACGCTACGTCGTCGTCCGTGACGGCGCGGCGATCGCGTGGACGATCCCGACCGACGCCACCGCCGTCACGCCCGCGCACGTACTCGGGGCGCACACCGACTCCCCCGGGTTCAAGCTCAAGCCGCAGCCGACCACGGGGTCGAGGGGCTGGCTGCAGGCGGCCGTCGAGGTGTACGGCGGACCGCTGCTGAACTCCTGGCTCGACCGTGAACTGCGCCTCGCCGGCCGACTCGCCCTCGCCGACGGACGAGTCGTGCTCGCCGACACCGGGGCGATGCTGCGGCTCCCCCAGCTCGCTGTGCACCTCGACCGCGAGGCGAACACCGGCCTCGCCCTCGACAAGCAATACCAGACCCAGCCGGTCTGGGGCCTGGGCGACCCGTCGCAGGCCGACATCCTGGCCGAGCTCGCCGCATCCGCCGGTGTCGCGGCATCCGACATCCGCGGCTACGACGTCGTGATCGCCGATTCCGCGCGCGGCGCCGTGTTCGGCAAGGACGACGCGTTCTTCGCTTCCGGGCGCCTCGACGACCTCGCCTCGGTGCACGCGGGCATGGTCGCGCTCGAGTCGATCGACACCGCGGCGTCCGGACCGATCGCGATCCTGGCGGCGTTCGACCACGAGGAGCTCGGCTCGAACTCTCGTTCCGGCGCGGCAGGCCCCTTCCTCGAGGACATCCTCGGTCGCGTGTACGACGCGCTCGGCGCCGACGCCTCCGAGCGCCGCCGCGCCCTCTCATCGTCGTGGTGCCTGTCGAGCGACGTCGGCCACTCGGTGCACCCGAACTACGCGCACAAGCACGACCCCGTCGTGCAGCCGGTGCTCGGGTCCGGACCCATCCTCAAGCTCAACGCCAACCAGCGGTACGCGACGGACGCGATCGGCTCCGCCGCTTGGCGCCGCTGGTGCGACGCCGCCGACGTCACGACCCAGGAGTTCGTGTCGAACAACACGGTGCCCTGCGGATCGACGATCGGCCCGATCACGGCGACGCGTCTCGGCATCCGCACGGTCGACGTCGGCATCCCGATCCTGTCGATGCACTCGGCCCGCGAGCTCGCCGGCGTCTCGGATCTGCATGACCTCGCACGCGTCGCGGGAGCGTTCTTCGCCGGCTGATCATCCCCGGCGCCCCCGCGGGCCCTGCACAGTGCCAGGATGATGGCATGACGGACATCAAGCCTGGCCTCATCGAGCGCGCGGGCATCGAGATCATCCCCGAATCCGAGCGCACGGCGAAGCCTCGCGACCTGTTCTGGCCGTGGTTCGCGGCCAATGTGTCGGTGTTCGGCATGTCGTACGGATCGTTCGTGCTCGGCTTCGGAATCTCGTTCTGGCAGGCGACGATCGTGTCGGTCATCGGCATCGTGGTGTCGTTCCTGCTGTGCGGACTCATCGCGATCGCGGGCAAGCGCGGTTCGGCGCCGACCATGGTGCTCTCCCGCGCCGCCTTCGGCGTGCAGGGGCAGAAGGTGCCGGGCATCGTCTCGTGGCTGACGTCGATCGGCTGGGAGACCTTCCTCGCGATCATGGCCGTGCTCGCGACAGCCACCGTCATCACACAGCTCGGCGGTGACGGCGACAGCATCGTTCTCAAGATCAGCGCCACCGTGATCGTCGCAGCCCTCATCGTCGTGGCCTCCGTGCTCGGATATCACACGATCATGAAGCTGCAGTCGGTGCTGACCTGGGTCACCGGTGCGGTGACGATCCTCTACATCATCCTCGCCGCGCCGAGCATCGACCTCGCAGCTGTCATGGCCCGCCCTGATGGCGGCCTCGGCCAGGTCATTGGCGCCCTCGTGATGGTCATGACCGGCTTCGGGCTCGGCTGGATCAACATCGCCGCCGACTGGTCGCGGTATCAGAAGCGCACGGCATCCGATGGGGCGATCGTCGCGTGGAACACGATCGGCGGCTCGATCGCGCCCGTGATCCTCGTGGTCTTCGGTCTGCTGCTCGCGGGGTCCGACGACGAACTCAGCGCCGCGATCGCCGCCGACCCGATCGGCGCGCTCGCCACGCTCCTGCCGCTCTGGGTGCTCGTGCCGTTCCTGCTCACCGCGGTGCTCGCGCTCGTCTCGGGTGCCGTGCTGGGCATCTACTCCTCCGGCCTCACGCTGCTGAGCCTCGGCATCCGCATCCCGCGCCCGTCCGCAGCGGCGATCGATGGAGTGATCCTCACGATCGGCACGATCTACGTCGTGTTCTTCGCCACCGACTTCCTCGGCCCGTTCCAGAGCTTCCTCATCACGCTCGGCGTGCCGCTGGCCTCCTGGGCCGGCATCCTCATCGCCGACATCCTCCGGCGCAAAAAGGACTACGACGACGAGGCGCTGTTCGACAGCCGCGGCCGATACGGCGCCTGGGACTGGATCTCGATCGGCACCATGGTGGTCGCCAGCGTCGTCGGCTGGGGCTTCGTGCTCAACGGCTTCGCCGATGCCGCGCCGTGGAACAACTGGCAGGGCTATCTGCTCGGTCTGGTCGGCGGTGTCGACGGAGACTGGGCCTATGCGAACCTCGGGGTGTTCTTCGCCCTGGTGCTGTCGTTCGTCTTCACCTGGTTCGCTCGCGCCGGACGAATCCGCGCGCAGGAGGCAGCTGCGTGAGCAGGGAGTCCTGGCTGGTCGTGATCGACCCGCAGACGATCTTCGCCTCGCCCGACTCGGCGTGGGCGTCACCGTTCTTCGACGACGCGATGCCCCGCATCCGAGAGCTCGCCGAGTCCTTCGGCGACCGCGTGATCGTCACTCGCTGGATGCCGACCGCCGACCGCTCGACCTCGTGGGGCGCGTACTTCGGCGCGTGGCCGTTCGCAGACCAGCCACCGTCAGACCCGCTGTTCGACCTCGTGCCGCAGGCGGTCGGCCTGTCGCCGCATTCGACGCTCGACCTGCCGACGTTCGGAAAGTGGGGCGACGCCATGGAGGCGATCGTGGGCCGCGGGGCGCACGTCGTGCTGGCGGGAGTCTCGACAGACTGCTGCGTCATCTCGACCGCCCTGGCCGCAGCGGATGCCGGGGCGCACGTCACGATCGCCGCCGACGCCTGCGCGGGCTCGACGGCCGAGAACCACGACGCGGCGATCCGGATCATGGGACTGTATCCTCCGCAGATCACGATCGGCGACACGGCCGCGGTGCTGGCGGAGCGCTAACCCGCCGCGCGCACAGCCGCCGCGATGTCGGCGGGTGACCCGTGCCACGGTGCCCCGTGTCCGGGAAGCACCCACGATGCCGATACGGCGGCCAGCCGGTCGAGAGACGCGGCTGCCTCTTCCGGCTCGTCCGTGAACGGGGCGGGCTGCGGACCCACGCGCCCCGTCAGCACATGGCGCGTGGTCAGCGCGTCGCCGACGAAGACCGCATCGGCCGCGGGAATGTGCACGGCGATGCTCCCGGGCGAGTGACCCGGCATGCCGATGACGACCGGGGATCCGGGGAGGTCGAGCACCTGGCCGTCCGCGACGGTCACCACCTCAGAGACGTGCCGCGTGCGCAGCGCGTTCTTGCGCGCGCTGTAGGCGAAGAATCCGAGCGTCGGACCGATGCGCGCCGGCCCCATCGGGGTCTTCGGCTTCTCACCCGTGCGCACCCGGTGCGCATCGGCACTGTGGACGAAGACCGGCACACCGGCTTCGCTGCGCAGTCGCTCGGCGAAGCCGATGTGGTCGCCGTCGCCGTGAGTGAGGACCAGCCCGCGGATGTCGGAGAGCGGCCTGCCGAGCTCGGTCAGCTTTCGCTGCAGGTCGTTCCAGTGGCCGGGCAGACCCGCGTCGACGAGCGTGATCCCCTCGGGCAGGTCGACCAGATACGACGCGACGACGTCGTTGCCGAGTCGATGCAGGTGCGGTGCGAGCTTCATGGTCGTCCCTTTCGTGGTGGTCTATGATGGCTACATTACGTAGCTATCATAGCTATTGTCAATAGCCATGAAGGAGCCTTGGATGCCGACCCCCGAACGAACCTCGCTGGCGGCCATCGTCGATGCCGGCCGCGACATCCTCGAATCAGCAGGACCCGCCGGACTCACGATGCAGGCTGTCGCCGAGCGCGTGGGGGTGCGGGCGCCCTCTCTCTACAAGAGGATCCGTGATCGAGAAGCCCTGCTGTCCGCGGTCGCGGAGGCCTCCGCCGATGCGCTGACCAGTCGGCTCGACACCGCTGGTGACGAACTCCCCCTCCTCGCCGCCGCGTACCGCGCGTTCGCGCACGAGCACCCCCAGGCGTTCCGACTGCTGTTCACGGCGTCCGCGCCCGAAGACGCCCTCCATCGGACCTCCGCTCCGGTGCTGCGCTCCTGCGCCGACCTCGTGGGGCCGGAGCATGCGCTCGACGCCGCCCGCCTCTTCACCGCCTGGGCGACCGGGTTCCTGCAGATGGAGCTCGCCGGCATGTTCCGCCTGGGCGGCGACGTCGACGAGGCATTCGACTATGCGATGGGTCGCATCATCGCCGGGCTCACCTCGGCCTGATCAGGCGCGCACGCGGGCGGACGCCGGTGCGCTGCCGCTGGCGCTGCCGCTGGCGTTGCCGCTGGCGTTGCCGATGCGGGTCCCGATGCCGGCCTCGATACGTCGAGATCGACCGGAATACTGCCAAGATGATCCGCGGAGAGGGGTTTCCATGACCACGAGCGCGCACGAAGACGAATCCGTCCGCCCGAAGAGGGCTCGACGTCCGTGGCACCGCACGAAAGTGGCGGTGGGCCTGGTCCTCCTCGTCACAGCCGTGGTGGCGATCATCGGCGCACTCACCCCGTGGCCGTCGGCGATGCTGATCCGCTCGGTGTTCACGAAGGGCGGCGACGAGACCGCCGCCGAGATGGAGAAGTACGTCACCGACACGACGCTCACCGAGCAGCTCGACGTCGCCTACGCCGACGGAGGTGCCGACACCACGATGGACGTCTTCACGCCGGCATCCGCCACCGGGCCGCTGCCGACGGTCGTCTGGATCCACGGCGGTGCCTGGATCTCGGGGGCGAAGGAGAACGTCGACCCCTACATGCGCATCCTCGCCGCCGAGGGCTACACCACCATCGCGCTGAACTACACGATCGGGCCGGAGGGCGTGTATCCGCTCGCCGTGCATCAGCTCAATGAGGCGCTCGCATACATCGACGAGCACGCCGACGAGCTGAACGTCGATGCGAATCAGATCGTGCTCGCCGGCGACTCCGCCGGCGGCCAGCTGGCCAGCCAGATGGCCGCGCTGATGACGAGCCCCGACTACGCCGAGATCATGGGCATCACCCCGGCGCTGACGGCCGAGCAGGTGGTGGCGACCGTGCTGAACTGCGGTGTGTACGACCTCGCCGCGCTCGCGGCGCTCGACGGCGTGGTCGGCTGGGGCCTCAAGACGTCGATGTGGGCGTACGCGGGAACCAAGACCTGGGCGGAGGACTCGACCGGCTCGACGATGTCGACGATCGACTGGGTGACCGAGGACTTCCCGGCGACGTACATCTCGGGCGGAAACGGCGACGGGCTGACCTGGCTGCAGTCGATCCCGATGGCCAAGCGACTCGACGAGCTGGGAGTCGATGTCACGACCCTGTTCTGGCCCGCGTCTCACGAGCCTGCCCTGCCGCACGAGTATCAGTTCCACCTCGACATGCCCGACGCTCAGACAGCGCTGCAGCAGACGATCGACTTCTTGAACGCGCACACGACGCGCTGAGGACGGCGCGCCGATCCGCGGACTCTGCCCCGCACGGCAGCCGATTTCCGGGAATCGACCCGCTGATCGGGGCATGGTCCGCAGATCGGGCGCGGCCGACTCACTTCATCGTGTCGAGGATGCCCACCAGGTCGTCGAACGTCGTGAGCGGGTTGAGGATGGCGAAGCGGGTGTTCGGGCGCCCCGCGTGCGAACTCGGCACCACGAACGCGCGCTGCGAGTCGAGCAGTTCGTCTGACCAGCGGTCGTAGTCGGCGCGTTCCCAGCCCTCGCGTTCGAACACCACGACCGAGAGCTGCGGGTCGCGCACGAGTCTGAACTCGGGGCGGGCGGCGATCTCGGTCGCGATCCTCTGGGTCAGAGCGAGAGTCGCGCTCACGGCCTCGCGATAGGCGGTCACACCGTAGGTCGCGAGCGAGAACCACAGCGGCAGCCCGCGAGGGCGGCGAGTGAGCTGGATCGAATAGTCCGACGGGCTGAAGTCACCGGCGTCGGTGAGGGTGTCGAGGTATTCGGCATGCTGCGTGTGCGCTCGACGGCCCGCATCGGGGTCACGGTAGATGAGCGCGCAGCAGTCGAACGGTGCGAACAGCCATTTGTGTGGATCGACGATCACCGAGTCGGCGCGCTCCACTCCCGCGAAGATGCCACGGGCCTCGGGCGCCAGCATCGCGGTGAGCCCGTAGGCACCGTCGATGTGCAGCCAGAAGTCGAACTCGTCTTTCAGCGCGGCGATTCCGACGATGTCATCGACGATGCCGAAGTTGGTCGAGCCGCCGGTGGCGACCACCGCGCAGATCTCGTCGCCGTGCTCGACGAGCGCCTCACGCACAGCATCCGCGCGAAGCACTCCGTCGTCACCTGCGGGAACGAGCAGCACGTCGGCATCCATGACCTTCGCCGCCGACTTGTTCGAGGAGTGCGCCTCGACGCTGCACACGATCTTCCACCGACGAGGGAGCTCTGTGCCGGCCTCGAGCAGTTTCGCCTTCGCCGCCTCGCGGGCGGCGACGAGCGCAGACAGGTTGCCGATCGTGCCGCCCTGCACGAACACTCCGCCGGCGGTGTCGGGAAGGCCGAACTCAGTGGCCAGGAAGGACAGCACCTCGTTCTCGGCATGCACGGCACCCGCGCCCTCGAGCCAGCTTCCCCCGTAGAGGCCGGATGCCGAGACCACGAGGTCGAACGCGATCGAGGCGATCGTCGGGGCCGTCGGGATGAACGACAGGTACGACGGGTGGCTGGTCGTCAGGCAGGCCGGAGCGAGGATGTGCTCGAACACGCTGAGCGCGCGCTGCGAACCCAGGCCGGCATCGGTGATCGTGGTTCCCACCAGACGATCGAGCTCGGCCGGCGACTGGGGCTTGTCGAGCGGCACATCGGCCGCGAGCATCCGCCGTCGCGAATAGTCGAGCACCGCGTCGACGATCGCCGTCGATTCGGCCGAGGCCGCGTGCATGCGTTCTGCTCCCATGAGCTGTCCTTACCTGTGTGATTCTGCGGGCCGTGCGGGGTCGACCATCGGAATGTCGAGTACGGCGGAGAGGGTGCGGCGAGCGAGGTCGGCGCGATCGCGCGGCGCCCAGTGCACCAGCGAGTGGGCGCTCATGCCGTCGACCATCGCCAGCAGCATCCACGCCGACGAGTCCGGATCGATCTGGCGCGCCGGTTCCTGTCTCAGCACCGGGTCTTCATTCAGCACCGGGTCTTCGGCGATCGCGCGGGCGATGAGGTCTTCGAGTGCGCTGTGCCAGAGGTCCATCTCGATGCGCACCCTGGCACCGAGCGCCTCGTTGCGGGCGCCGAGCGCCCATGACTGCACCCAGACCATCGCGACGTCATCACGTGAGTCGTCGAGCAGCGTCTCGATGAGTCGGAGCAGATTGGTGCGCAGGCCGACCGAGGGGTCGTACGAGGCGATCACCTCGTCACGCTCGGCGGCCACGATCTCGGTGAACACCTCGGCGACGAACGACTCCATGACGGGCCGGTAGTGAGCCACGAGAGCCGGCGTCACCCCCACGCGGGCGGCGACGGCCCGCACCGTGAGCGCCTCGAGGCCGCTCTCTGCGGCGAGCGCCACGGCACCGTCGAGGATCGAGCGTTCGCGCTCCTCGGGTGGCAACCTGCGAGGTGCGGCTGCTCTTGACGTGGTCTTCATCACGGGCTACCGTATCACTCGTTGATCACGTGTTCAATAGCGAATGCGAGGCCTCATCCACGAGGTCGCGATCGGCAGCGAGGGAGACGATCATGGCCTGGCACATGCCCGCAGAGACCGCACCGCACGACCGCACCTGGATGGCGTTCCCCGCCGAGGGGCCGACGCTGGGCGAGACGGCGTCCGAACGCGACGAGGGCTACGACACGTGGACGGCCGTCGCCCACGCGGTCGCCGAGTTCGAGCCGGTGTCGATGATCGTCGACCCTGCCGAGGTCGCCCGCGCTCGACGGATGCTCAGCAGCAGCATCGACATCGTCGAGGCACCGGTCGACGAGTTCTGGATGCGCGACTCCGGTCCGACCTTCGTGATCGACCACGAGCGGCCCGGCGTGCTCGGCGCGGTCGACTGGATCTTCAACGGCTGGGGCGCACCGGCATGGGCGCAGTGGCAGAAGGCGGCGCAGCACGCGCGCGTCATCGCCGGAGCCGTCGGCGCCGAGCTCGTGAGTTCTGCCCTCGTGAACGAGGGCGGCGGAATCCACGTCGACGGGGAGGGCACGGTGCTGCTCACCGACACCGTGCAGCTCGACCCTCGCCGCAATCCCTACGCCGACAAGGCGCGCGTCGAGGCCGAGATGGCCCGCACGCTCGGCGCGACGAAGGCCGTGTGGCTGCCTCGGGGCCTCACCCGCGACTACGACGACTTCGGCACGAACGGGCACGTCGACATCGTCGCGACGCTCGTCTCCCCCGGTCGGCTGCTGCTGCACGAGCAGCAGAGCCCCGAGCACCCGGACCACGCCGTGACCCGCGAGCTGCGCACGCATCTCGCGCAGCAGACGGATGCAGCGGGTCGCCGTTTCGAGATCATCGACCTGCCCGCACCGGCGACCCTGCGCGATGACGAAGGATTCGTCGACTGGAGCTATGTCAATCACCTGGTCACGAACGACGGTGTGGTCGCGTGCGGCTTCGGCGACGAGCGGGCCGATGCCGCGGCACGGGCGATCCTCGCCGATGTCTATCCGGGGCGACGGGTCGTCACGGTCGACGCACGCCCGCTGTTCGACCGCGGCGGCGGCATCCACTGCATCACCCAGCAGCAGCCGAGCGTGGGGGTGCTCGCATGATCGACGTCGTCGAAGCCTCCGTCGCCGAGCTGCGGCGAGCGCTCGAGACCGGCACGGCCACCTCCGTCGAGCTCGTCGACGCGTATCTCGCGCGCCTCGACGCCTACGACGGCCCCGAGACCGAGACGGCTCTGAACGCGGTCGTCGTCCGCAACTCCGAGGCCCGCACTGAGGCAGCGGCGTCGGACGCACGGCGGGCACGCGGCGAGACGCTCGGGCCTCTCGACGGCATCCCGTACACGGCGAAGGACAGCTACCTGGTGCGTGGACTCACCGCCGCGGCCGGGAGTCCCGCGTTCGCCGACACCGTCGCGCAGCGTGACGCGTTCACGATCGAGCGCCTGCGGTCGGGTGGCGCGATCTGCCTCGGCCTCACGAACATGCCGCCGATGGCCAACGGCGGCATGCAGCGAGGCGTCTACGGACGCGCCGAGAGCCCCTACAACGCCGGCTTCCTCACCGCGCCCTTCGCTTCGGGGTCGTCGAACGGGTCCGGCACCGCGACGGCGGCGAGCTTCGCAGCCTTCGGCCTGGGCGAGGAGACCTGGTCGAGCGGCCGCGGCCCGGCCACGAACAACGCCCTCTGCGCCTACACGCCGTCACGTGGCGTGATCTCGACCCGCGGCAACTGGCCACTCGTGCCGACCATGGACGTCGTCGTGCCGCACGCGCGCACCATGGCCGACCTGCTCGAGGTGCTCGATGTGATCGTCGTCGGCGATGCCGAGACGCGCGGCGACTTCTGGCGCGCGCAGCCGTGGGTGACGCTGCCGCTCTCTTCCGAGGTGCGCCCGGAGTCGTACGATGCCCTGGCCGCGGAGGCGGCGACAGCACTCCGCAGCACCCGCATCGGCATCCCCCGCATGTACATCAATGCGGACCCGGATGCCGGCACCGCCGCCGAACCGGGAATCGGTGGCCCCACGGGCCAGCGCATCGAGACGCGCGCCTCGGTGATCGCGCGCTGGGAAGCGGCTCGCCGCGACCTCGAGGCCGCCGGTGCGACGGTCGTCGAGGTCGACTTCCCCGTGGTGTCGAACTACGAGGGCGACCGACCGGGCGCCCCCACCATCGCGACGCGTGGACTCGTGTCGCCGGAGTACCTGCGCCGCGAGATCGTCGACCTCTCGGCGTGGGCCTGGGAGGACTTCCTGCAGGCGAACGGAGATCCCCGCCTGCGCACGCTCGCCGCCGTCGACGGCGCGACGATCTTCCCGCATCCGGAGGGCGCACTCCCCGACCGCTATACGGGCTTCGACGACGACATCGCCGAGTACCCCGACTGGGTGCGCGACAACCCGGGTGTCGGGTTCACGGACATGCCCGAACTCGCCGACGGGATCCGGGGACTCGAAGAGACGCGACGGATCGACCTCGAGGAGTGGATGGACGAGCAGGAGCTCGACGCGGTCGTGTTCCCGGCTGTCGCCGATGTGGGTCCGGCCGACATGGACGTGGACGAGGCCTCCGCCGACCTCGGCTGGCGCAACGGCACCTGGATCGCGAACGGCAACCTGGCCGTACGCCACCTCGGCATCCCGACCGTGACCGTGCCGATGGGGCTCATGGCCGACATCGACATGCCGATCGGCCTGACGTTCGCCGGTCGCGCCTATGACGACGCCGCGCTGCTGCGACTCGCGGCCGGATTCGAGGCGATCGGCGCGCCGGGTGAGCGCCGCACCCCGCCGCCACGCACGCCGAGGCTCTGAATCGCTGATCAGCACCCGCGCGGCATTTCATCATTGTGACGCCCGCCACGATTGTTATATGTTTGCCCTGTCCGTCACGACAGGAAGCGCCCCATGAGCACCGAGAACAACGAGCGCGAGCTCGAGGCCGGCATCGTCACCGATCTGTCGGGGCGCATGACGTACGGGTCGTACCTGTCGCTCGACCAGCTGCTCACCGCGCAGAACCCGGTCAGTGATCCCGAGCACCACGATGAGCTGCTGTTCATCATCCAGCACCAGACCACAGAGCTCTGGCTCAAGCAGCTGCTGCACGAGCTGTCCTCCGCCCGAGAGCTGCTCGCCAGCGACGATCTCCGCGAGGCGCTGAAGCGGGTCGCGCGGGTCAAGCGCATCCAAGACGTGATGACGCAGCAGTGGGGGATCCTCGCGACTCTCACACCCACCGAGTACGCGCAGTTCCGCGGCGCGCTGGGCAACTCGTCGGGCTTCCAGTCGGTGCAATACCGCGCGGTCGAGTTCGCCCTCGGCAACAAGAACGAGAAGATGCTCAGCGTCTTCGCCGACCACCCCGTCAACCTCGCGCTGCTCACCGCCGAGTGGCACAAGCCCACGCTCTACGACGAGTTCCTGCGCTACGCCTCGCGCCGCGGCCTGCCGATCCCGGCCGAGATCCTCGACCGGGACGTGCGCCTCCCCTACCGCGAGACGCCTGAACTCGTGCCGGCGATCCGTGAGATCTACCGGAACCACCAGCAGCACTGGGACCTCTACGAGGCCTGCGAAGACCTCGTCGACCTCGAGGACAACTTCCAGTTCTGGCGCTTCCGCCATCTGAAGACGGTCGCGCGCACGATCGGCATGAAGGTCGGCACCGGCGGCTCGAGCGGAGTCGGGTTCCTGCAGCGCGCCCTCGACCTGACGTTCTTCCCCGAGCTCTACACCGTGCGCACCGAGATCGGCGGCTGATGCACGCGGCGACCTACTTCGACGGCGAAGGATGGCGCGACGGCATCATCGACGTCGACGGCGAGCGGATGCTGCTGCGCGACGCCGCCCCGACCGCCGACCTGCCCCGTCTCGACGGCGTCATCGTCGGCGGCTTCACCGACCACCACGTGCACCTGCAGCTGGTCGACCATGAGCTGCTGCGCGAGTCGACGCTCGGCCGCGTGATCGACCTCGGCGCGAACCCTGTGGCCGTCGCCGCGCTCGCCGCCGCTCTGGGCGGGGTCAAAGACGCATCTGTGGATCCCTGCGGGGTCAAAAACGCATCCGAATCGACGTTCTCCGGTGCGTTTTTGACCCCGCACGGGACAACCGCCCCGCACGGGACCCCGCACGGGACAACCGCCCCGCACGGGACCCCGCACGGGACAACCACCCCGCACGGGACAACGACCCCGGGCGGGCCTCCGCAACGGACAGAGCACCGGGTCGCGGTCGGGTTCGCCGGCGCGTTCCTCACGCCCGTCGGTGGCTACCCCAGCGACCGCGACTGGGCGCCCGCCGGGTCCTTCCGCGAGATCGCAGACTCCGCGGCCGCCGAACGAGCAGTGACTCAGATGGCGGATGCCGGAGCATCCTGCATCAAGGTCGCGAGCAACGCCACCGCCGGCCCCGTCTTCGACGATGACGTCTTCCGCGCGATCGTCGAAGCCGCCGCCGCACGCGGCCTGGCTGTCGTGGCACACGCCGAAGGCCGAGGCGAAGCACAGCGCGCAGCCCGCCTCGGCGCCGCACGCCTCGCACACGCCCCGTTCACCGAGCGCCTCGACGATGCCGAGGTCGCCGCGCAAGCGGCATCCGTGTCGTGGATCTCGACGCTCGCGATCCACGACGGCGACAGCGACCACGACAACGACGGCGACGACGGCGACAACGACGACGCGCGCGCCACAGCCGTCGACAACGTGCGCCGCTTCCACGCGGCAGGCGGCACCGTGCTCTACGGCACCGACATGGGCAACGGCCCGACACCCGTCGGGCTGAACCCCGCAGAGCTCGCCGCCCTCCGCGACGCCGGGGTCGACGGCATCGACCTGCTCCGCGCGCTCGTCCCGCAGAACCCCCTCGACCCGGCATCCGTGCTGCTGAGGCTCCCCGGCACCGACGCCGATCCGACACTCGCCCGCCCGCTGACCAGCGCCGATCTGAAGGCTTGACATGACCGACACCCGCGACGCCGCGACCATCGAACACTCGCTCCTCGACCTCGCCGACGCCCTCGACGCCGCCGACCCGCTGCATGCCCACCTCGACGCGTTCGCCGATGCTCCGGGCGTCAGCGCCTACCTCGACGGCAACTCGCTCGGTCGACCGTTGAAGGACACACCGGAGAAGCTCGCCGCCTTCGTGCGCGACGACTGGGGCACGCGGCTGATCCGCTCGTGGGACGAGCAGTGGATGGTGCTGCCGATGGAGCTCGGTGACCGCATCGGGCGCGTCACCCTCGGTGCCGCCGAGGGGCAGACCGTCGTGGCCGACTCGACGAGCGTGCTGATCTACAAGCTGATGCGTGCCGCCCTTCGACATGCTCAGGAGACCAGCGGGACGCGCACCGAGCTCGTGATCGAGTCGGGCAACTTCCCCACCGACCGGTTCATGGCCGAGGGCGTCGCCGCCGAGACGGGCATGACGGTGCGGTGGATCGAGCCCGACCCCGTGCTCGGCGTGCAGATCTCCGATGTCGTGGCGGCCATCTCCGAGCGCACGGCGCTCGTCTCGCTGAGTCACGTCGACTACCGCTCCGGCGCTCTCGCCGACATGCCCGGCATCACGACCGCCGCGCACGAGGTCGGCGCGCTGATGATGTGGGACCTCTGCCACTCGGCCGGTGTGGTCCCCATGCAGCTCGACGCCTGGGGCGTCGACATGGCGGTCGGATGCACATACAAGTACTTGAACGGCGGCCCCGGCTCCCCCGCCTTCGCATACCTGCGACGCGAGCACCAGGGTGTGCTGCGTCAGCCGATCCAGGGCTGGTGGAGCGCCGCGGACATCTTCGCGATGGGTCCGCAGTATGCGCCGGCGGGCGACATCCGGCAGCTGCTCAGCGGCACGCCCCCGATCACCTCGATGCTCGCGATGCAGGGGATGCTCGACCTCATCGAGCAGGCATCGATCGAGGCGATCCGCGAGAAGTCGCTCTCCCTCACCGACTTCGCCGTGCGGGCCTACGACGAGATGCTGGCACCCCTCGGCGTGCGACTGCTCAGCACGCGCGATGCCGCACTCCGGGGAAGCCACGTCACGATCGGCCACCCCGATTTCCGCGCCGTGACTCAGCGGCTGTGGTCCGACGGGATCATCCCCGACTTCCGCTACCCCGACGGCATCCGCCTGGGACTCTCGCCGCTCAGCACCTCGTATGCCGAGACGCTCACCGGCGTCCTCGCCGTGCGCGACGCCCTGGAGTCGCATGACCGCTGACGCCGCCGAGCATCCGGCCTCGGGCCCCGCGCTCGACATGACCGGGGGCCCGGTGCTCGACGACATCGATGCGCGCCCCGGCAGCACGGCATCCCTGCTGCGCACCCTGGTGGGGCTGTATCTGCGACCACTCGGCGGCTGGATCTCGGCGGCCGATCTGGTCGCGCTCGCCGGCGATCTCGGGATCCCCACCGCACAGGCACGCACCGGCATCACCCGTCTCAAGCAGAAGGGACTGCTGCTCGCCGAGCGCAGGCACGCGGTCGGCTATCGGCTGAATCCGGATGCCACCACGATGCTCGAGCGGGGCGATCGACGCATCTTCGAGATGCGCGAGATGACGGATGCCGACACGTGGTGCCTCATCTCGTTCTCGATGCCCGAGAGCGCCCGCGCCACGAGGCACCAGCTTCGCCGCCGCCTGCAGTGGATCGGGGCGGGCGTCGTCTCCCCCGCCCTCTGGATCTGCCCCGGCCATCTGCAGGGGGAGGTTCTGGAGATCGTCGACGGCCTCGGCGCCAGAGAGTGGGTGACGCTGTTCCAGGCCGGCACTCCGACGAGCGCGCGCACGCCGCCCGAGGCGGCTGCGGGCTGGTGGGACCTCGAGGCCCTGCGCGCCGAGCACCTCGACTTCCAGCGCTCGCTCGAGACGCTTCCGGACGCGCCGTTCGCCGCCTACGTGCGTCTGATCGACCGCTGGCGCGTGCTGCCCTACATCGATCCGGGTCTGCCGCCCGCGATGCTGCCGGCGGACTGGCCGGGCGGGCGCAGCGTCGCCGAGTTCCAGAGGCTGTCGACGGAGTCGTCGGATGCCGCGTGGCACCGCGTGCGCGAGGTCACCGGGGCGGCGCGGTCGTAGCCCGCACCACGAGCCGCGTCGGCAGGATCACGTGCATCTCGTCGACCTCCTGCCCCGAGAGCAGAGTGAACACCATGTCGGCCGCGACGGCGCCGAGCCTGCGCATCGGCTGCTGGATCGTCGTGAGCGGCAGCGCCCTTCGGGTGGCCTCCGGCACGTCATCGAACCCGATCACCGACAGATCGTCGGGCACCCGCAGACCCAGCTCGTGGGCGACGTCGATCACCGCGATCGCCGACAGGTCGTTCGCCGCGAAGATCGCCGTCGGTCGCGACTCGCCGCTCAGCATGATCCGGGCGGACTCCCTGGTCACATCGAGCTCGTAGCGGCCGATGCCGACGAGTGACGGATCGAGAGGGATTCCCGCGTCGGAGAGTGCCCTGCGGTAGCCGGCGTCTCGGAGCCCGGCGGATCTGAGATCGGGGCGACCTGCGAGGAAACCGATGCGGCGGTGGCCGAGCTCGATCAGATGTCTGGTCGCGGTGAGAGCGCCGCCGAAGCTGTCGGATTCGACGGTGGGCAGGTCGGCCCGGCCGGTGTGGGGATCGATCGCGACGACCGGGATCTCGGTGCCGGCGCTCACGACCGTCGGGGTGACCATGATCGCCGCGTCGATCAGCGTGCCCGAGAGCCTGCTCAGCGATCGCCGCTCCCAGCCATCACCCGCGCCGAGGTGCGAACCGCTGTAGGCGAGCAGGTCGAACGCCGTGTCGTGCACGGCCGAGCCGACGCCTTTGAGGATCTCGGCGCTGAAGGGTTCGAAGTCTGCGAGGAGCACGCCGATCACGCCGGTGCGCCGTGCCCTCATGCTGCTCGCGACGAGACTCGACTCGTATCCGAGCTGCTTCACGGCGTCGAGGACACGCTGCACTGTGGCATCCGCGATCCCGTACCGACCGTTCACCGCTTTCGAGACGGTCGACACCGACACCCCCGCCGCTTTCGCGACGTCATGGATCGTCGTTCGTGCCCCCATGAGACGCCAGCGTAGCCGGAATTCCGGAACTATGGAAACTGTTTTCGAAAACGTTTGACGATCGGATGGTCCGGCTGGAGACTCATGCCACTGCGGTCTCACCTGAGCGTCCGCAGGCGCCCCGCAGCGAAGCGGCGCGCAACTCGATGAGGAGAACGATCACATGAACAGCAGAAGGCTCCCCCTCGCCTCCGCGGTCGCAGCACTGGCCGTCGGAGCACTCGCGCTCTCGGGCTGCACCGCAGACTCGTCCGGCACCGACGGCGGCGACACCAGCATGACCCTCTGGCACAATTCGACGACCGGCCCCGGAGTGGAGTTCTGGGAGCAGACGGTCGCCGACTTCGAGAGCGACAATCCCGGAGTCACGATCGACATCCAGTCGATCCAGAACGAAGACCTCGACGGCAAGCTGCAGACCGCCCTCAACTCGGGCGACGCCCCCGACATCTTCCTGCAGCGCGGCGGGGGCAAGATGGCCGCGATGGTCAAGGCCGGCCAGCTGAAGGACCTCACCGACGCGATCGCGGGCCCCGCTGCTGAAGAGATCCCCGATGCCTCGTACTCGGCGAACAGCCTCGACGGCAAGATCTACGCCATGCCCGTCGCCGTGCTGCCCGGTGGGCTGTTCTACAGCCAGGACCTCTTCGATCAGGCGGGGATCACCGAGAACCCGACGACCCTCGACGAGCTCGAGGCGGCCACGGTCGCCCTCAAGGGCGCCGGGGTCGACCCCATCGCCCTCGGTGCCAAGGATGCCTGGCCCGCCGCGCACTGGTACTACTGGTTCGCCCTGCGCGAGTGCAGCTCGGACACGCTCGCCCAGGCCGCCGATGAGATGGACTTCACCGACGAGTGCTGGGTGCGCGCGGGTGAGGACCTGCAGTCGTTCGCCGACACCGAGCCCTTCAACTCGGGCTTCCTGACGACTCCTGCCCAGCAGGGGGCCGGCAGCTCGGCCGGGCTCATCGCGAACCACCAGGCCGCCATGGAGCTCATGGGCGCGTGGAACCCGGGCGTCATCGGCTCGCTCACTCCTGACCAGCAGCCGCTCGCCGACCTCGGTTGGTTCCCCTTCCCCGAGGTCGACGGCGGAGACGGCGAACCAGGCTCGATGATGGGTGGCGTCGACGGCTACTCCTGCTCGGTGGATGCACCGGACGCCTGCGTCGACTTCCTGAACTACATCGGCACCTCTGACGTGCAGACCGCGTACTACAAGGCCTTCAACGCCCCGCCGGTCAACACCGTCGCGCAGGAGGCCGTGACCGAGCCCTACCTGCAGACCATCCTCGAGGCGTACAACGCGGCTCCGTACGCGACGCAGTGGCTCGACACGGTCTACGGCCAGAACGTCGGCAACGCGCTGAACGTCGCGGTGGTCGACCTGCTCGCGGGCAACAGCGACGCGGAGGACCTGGTCAAGGCTGTGCAGGATGCCGCAGCGAAAGCGTGACACGCGCGCCCGGCTGGAAGTGATGCTTCTGGCCGGGCCCGCCCTGCTCGTGTTCCTCGCCTTCGTCATCTTCCCGGTGCTGATGGCGGCGTACTACGGGTTCTTCAGCTGGCAGGGCTACGGCCCGCCCACCGAGTTCGTCGGGCTGAGGAACTACCTCACGATCCTTCAGGATCCGCTGTTCCACGATGCGCTCGCGCACAACGGCTTCATCCTGGTGTTCTCCCTCGTTCTCCAGGGTCCGGTCGCCATCGTGCTGGCGCTGCTGCTGAACCGCAAGATGCGCGGCCAGTCCCTGATCCGCGTGCTGATCTTCGTGCCCTACGTGATCTCCGAGGTCGTCGTGGGCACGGGGTGGAGCCTGATGCTGCAGACCAACGGCGCGCTCAACGCGATGCTGACGAACATGGGTCTGGGGTTCCTGGCGACCGACTGGCTGTCGGACCCCGGGATCGCGATCTGGACGCTGATGGCGATCATCACCTGGAAGTACGTCGGCTTCGCGGTCATCCTGTTCCTCGCCGGTCTGCAGGGCATTCCGGAGGAGCTGAACGAGGCTGCGGCCATCGACGGAGCCTCCTACTGGCAGATCCAGTGGCGGATCACGCTGCCGCTGCTCGCTCCCACCCTGCGCATCTGGGCGTTCCTGTCGATCATCGGCTCGCTGCAGCTGTTCGACCTCGTCTACATCATCTGGGGCCAGTACATCGCATCCACCGCCGGCACCTCGACCATGGCGACGTACATGGTCTCGGAGGGGCGCAACGCCGGCAACTACGGCTACGGCAACGCGGTCGCGGTCGTGCTCTTCCTCATCTCGCTCGTGGTCGCTCTCATCTATCAGCGCGCCGTGCTGCGCAAGGACACGGACGGCGCTCTCACCGGCGCCTCGGGCAGAAAGAAGAACACCCGATCGCGTGCTCGGCAGGGCGCCGCCATGCAGGATGCCGACGCAGACGCCGACACGGCTGCAGACGCCACCACACAGAAGGAGTCCGTCCGATGACCGCCACCTCGGTGCTCGTCACCCAGCGCAAGGCCCGCGCGGGTCGCACCGCGAAGCCCCGGCTGCCGTGGGCCAACCCCGCCGTGTACTTCGTCGCGCTGATCGCGGTCGGTCTGATGCTGGCGCCCATCGCCTACATCATCACCGGCGGGTTCCGCACGAATGCGCAGATCACCACCGATCCGTCCGGGTTCCCGCAGCCGTGGGTGGTGTCGAACTACCTCGACGTGCTCACCGGCAGTGTGTTCTGGCGACTGGTGGGCAACTCGACCATCGTCGCTCTCGCGACCACCGTCGGCACCGTGGCACTGGGGCTGATGGCGGCGTACGTGCTCGCGAGGTACCGGTTCGCCGGCCGCGGGGTGCTCTACGCGTTCTTCGCCGCAGGGCTGATGTTCCCGCTGACCGTGGCGATCACCCCGCTGTACATCGTGGTGCGCAGTCTCGGACTGATGAACTCGCTCGGTGGAGTGATCCTGCCGCAGATCGCGTTCGCGCTTCCGACGACGATCATCATCCTCGTGCCCTTCCTGCGCGCCATTCCCGACGAGATCCAGGAGGCCGCGTTCATCGACGGATGCAGCCGCATCGGGTTCTTCTGGCGCATGGTGCTGCCGCTCTCGCTCCCCGGCGTCATCACCACCGGCATCCTGGCGTTCATCGGCAGCTGGAACGGCTATCTGCTGCCGCTGTTCATCCTCAACGACGATGCGGCGTACACGTTGCCGCTCGGCGTGCAGTCATTCGCATCCCAATACTCCGTGGACACCGCGAAAGTGCTCGCGTTCACGTCACTGTCGATGATCCCCGCGCTGATCTTCTTCAGCCTGTTCGAGCGGCGCATCGTGGGAGGGCTGACCGGTGCAGTCAAGGGTTGATGCGGTCGCCGTCACGACACCCCACGTCGACGAGAACGAGAAAGAGAACATGATGTTGCAGCCCGCAGGCTCCGCGCCGCACTCCCCCCGCGTCGAGGCGCTCCTCGCCCGCATGACCCTGGAAGAGAAGCAGGCGCAGCTCGTCGGCTTCTGGGTCGACCAGGGTGTCGACGTGGTCGCCCCGATGTCAGGCGAGAAGAAGAGCTCGACCCGCTACGAGGATGCGTCTGTGCACGGCATCGGCCATCTCACCCGCGTGTACGGCACCCGACCCGTCGATCCCGTCGAGCGGGCTGCGTGGCTGTGGACCGAGCAGCGCCGCCTGCAGAAGGAGACCCGGCTCGGCATCCCGGCACTCGTGCACGAAGAATGCCTGACAGGTCTCGCCGCCTGGAAGGCCGCGACCTTCCCGACGCCACTGGCGTGGGGGGCGACCTTCGACCCCGAGCTCGTCGAGGAGGTCGGTCGGGCCATCGGCTCGTCGATGCGGTCCCTCGGCATCCATCAGGGCCTGGCTCCGGTGCTCGACGTCATCCGCGACCCCCGCTGGGGTCGGGTCGACGAGTGCATCGCCGAAGACCCCCTGGTCGTCGGCCGGGTGGGCACCGCCTACGTGCGCGGACTGCAGTCCGAGGGCGTACACGCGACCCTGAAGCACTTCATCGGATACTCCGCCTCGAAGGCCGGACGCAACCACGCTCCTGTGAGCGCCGGCCAGCGCGAGATCGAGGACGTGCTGCTCCCGCCGTTCGAGATGGCGATCCACGAGGGCGGCGCCCGCAGCGTCATGAACTCCTACGTCGACATCGACGGTGTGCCCGTCACCGCCGACGCGCGCTATCTCACCGGCATCCTGCGCGATCGTTGGGGGTTCGACGGAGTGGTCGTGTCGGACTACTTCGCGGTCGACTTCCTGCACAGCATGCACCGGGCGGCCGCCGATTCCGCCGACGCAGCTCGCCTCGCGCTCACCGCGGGCATCGATGTCGAACTGCCCTCACCCGATGCCTTCGTCACGCTCGCCGAGCAGGTGCGCGACGGTCGGCTCTCCGCGGAGATCCTCGACAGGGCGGTGGGCCGAGTGCTCGCGCAGAAGGAGGAGCTCGGACTGCTGGATGCCGACTTCTCGTCTCCGCCGACGGCGGTCGATCTCGACCCCGCCGAGCACCGCGAGCTCGCTCGGCGCCTCGCAGAGGAGTCGATCGTCCTGCTGAGCAACGACGGCGCGCTCCCCCTCGCGCCGACGATGACCTCGCGGATCGCGGTGATCGGTCCCAACGCCGACAGCGCGGAAGCGCTGATGGGCTGCTACTCGTTCGTCAACCACGTGCTCGCTCATCACCCCGACACCCCCGCAGGCATCGACCTGCCCACGGTCACCGAGTCACTGCGCGACGAGTTCCCCTCGGCGGAGATCACCGCGACGATCGGATGCGAGGTCGAGGGCTCTGACCGATCCGGCATCCCCGCCGCGGTGGAGGCCGCCGCCGCGGCCGACGTCGCGATCGTCGTGGTCGGAGACCGCGCGGGGCTCTTCGGACGAGGCACTGTGGGCGAAGGCAACGACGTCGACGACCTCGAACTCCCCGGCGTTCAACGCGAGCTGGTCGAGGCTGTCGTCGCGACCGGCACCCCCGTGATCCTGATCGCGATGACCGGGCGCCCCTACGTGCTCGACTGGGCGCTGCCGGCTCGCAAAGGTGCCACCGGGACCATCACCGGGCTCGGAGCGGTCGACGCATCGGCTCCCACTAACGCCGTGGCTGCGGGGACTCCCGCAGCGGTGCTGCAGACGTTCTTCCCCGGCGAGGAGGGTGGCCCCGCACTCGCGCGACTGCTGAGCGGTCGCGTCGCACCGTCCGGGCGTCTGCCGGTGTCGCTGCCGCGGTCCGCCGGGGCGCAGCCGTATTCCTACCTGCACCCCGTGCTGGGCGGACGAACCGATGTCACGAGTGCCGATTCGACCCCGGTGCGGCCCTTCGGCTTCGGCCTGAGCTACACGACCTTCGCGCACGACGAGCTCGCTGCACCGTCGTCGGTCGCCTCGGGAGAGACCTTCCGGGCGACGGTGCGTGTGCGCAACACCGGTGCGGTCGCGGCGACGGATGTCGTGCAGCTGTATGCGCATGACGACGTCGCGAGCGTGACCCGCCCGGTCGCCCAGCTGCTGGACTTCCGGCGGGTCACGCTCGCACCCGGTGCCGACGCGCTGGTCGAGTTCGATGTGCCGATCGACCGGCTCGCCTTCACGGGGCTCGACGGTGTCAAGCGGGTCGAGCCCGGCGCGATCCGCCTCTGGGTCGGAGGCGCGTGCGACGACGAGGAGACGGTGGCGCGACTCGAGATCGTGTGAGGGATCGTGTGAGACGGTGATTGCTACGGATTCGAGTCGATCACCGTCTCGCGATCGCCATCGACGAGCAGCGCCTGATCATCGCGGAGCAGCAGGAGCTGGTGGGTCGAGTCGTACTTCGCGACCGTCTCGCTGATGAGCGAGGGCGGATAGGGCTTCAGCATCCCGTCGGCGTGCGGGATCACTGTGCGGTCGATCAGTCCCAAGCCCGCGAACTCGGTCAGGGACGCACCGTCTGCAGGATCGTCCATGAGTGAGGCCGGTGTGATGTCGGGACCCACGATGATCGATCCCGCACTGCACCCGATGTACGGCAGCCCGCCGCGCACCCTCTCGGCGAGGACGACGTCGTTCGCCGTGACTTTGAGCGCCTCGAGCAGCGCGAAGGTGCTGCCGCCGGCCACATAGACGGCGTCGACGGCGGAGAGGGTCGCCGCGAAGTCGGATGCCGTGAGCTCACGCACCGTGATGTCGACGAGCTCATGACCGAGAACCTCGATGGCGCGACGTTCGGCGGCCACGAAGGGCGCGCCCGCATACGCGACCTGGGCATCGCCGATGTAGCCGACGCGCAGCGGGCCACCGGAGGTCGTGCTGTCGAGGAACGGCTGCATCGCGCCGGGGTTGAGAGAGAGGAGAAGCATCTTCACTCGCCCATCGTACGAACGGGCGCCGACGTCGGGTCGCCCGGCCCGGACGAAGTCTGCGCGGAGCACTCGTCTCCGCACAGACCCGCGCTCGGGTATCCCTAGCCCTTCACGGCGGCGATGAAGGCGCTCACGTGCTCCTGCAGCTTGACGATGCGCAGATCGCGCGCGAGCTCGCGGTCGTAGCCGTCGTACGCCAGAGGCGGCAGCATCCGCACGTTCTGCGAGCATCCGAACTCCGCGCAGACGAGGTTGCCGATGCTGTCGCCCTTGCGACCGGCCGGACCGGCCTTGCGTGCGACGTAGAGCTGCACGTCGTGGCGCAGGGTGACGTCCTCGCACCACGAGCACTGGGCCCGCGAGATCACGCGCTGCTCGGCGCGCTGGAGGAACACTCCGGTGACGACGTCATCGACCCACGCGACGACGTACGAACGGCGAGGCAGCTTGGGGTCGACCCAGCCGAGGTAGTCGAGCTTCTCGAAGTCGAGATCGGCGAAGCCGGGGGGCAGCGTGAGATCGGAGACCTCTTTGCGAGAGGCGTTGATGAAGGAGGCGCGCAGGGTGCGCTCGTCGATGGGACGCATGAGAAGAGTGCTTTCGTGAGGGCCGCGGGGTGCGGCAGAGGAAGAGGGTGGGAAGAGGCATCCGAGTGGATGCCGGGTACGACGCGGCTCCGGGGACGGGTGTTCCGCCTCCGGCCGATCGTCAGCCTCTGTCCGTGGCGCTGTGCGCGCCCACGGCTCCCCACTGCGCTCTATCCGGGATCCGGAGAGCACTCTTCGACAACAGCACCCGGCGAGTCTACGCCCGTTTGTTTCACACCGTGTCGGCGCGGGTTCCGTCTCTCGCGAGGCCGACCTACTCTTGCCACAACGTCCGCTCACGAAGGAGACCACCGTGTCCACGCCGCTGAACCACCTTTCGCCCCTCTCGGTGCGTGAGCGTTCTGCGTGCATGTGCCGGCACGGATTCGCCTGCTCCTCGTTCGCGGCGGGTCACGCGCTGCACCTGATTCAGGCGCGCATCGCCTCGGCGACGTCCGCCGAGTGGGCCGACGCGATCGTCGAGCATGCCGACGCCGCGACCGGGGACCTGATCGTGCGCACGCTCGACGGAACCGCACACGCGCTGTGGAACGCGTCGGGTGCGGCACTGGAGGCACCGGCGGGCACGCCGATCGCCCTGCACGTGCGCTACGGGGTGCTCGCGGTCGGGCGCACGCAGTTCAACGTCGCGCTCGGCTGAGCGCGTTTCGTCTCGGGCGGCGCCGCGGTCGTCGCTCAACGACCGAGGACGATGCGGGGACCGCTCAGGCGGTCGCCATCATCATGTCCTTGACGGCCATGCAGGCGTCCATGCAGTCCTTGCAGCTCTGAGCGCACATCTTGCAGACCTCGCTGTGATCCGCGTGCTGCATGCACTCGTCCATGCATGTCTGGCACATGGCGATGCAGGCGTCGAGCATGGCCATCATCGACGCGGGGGTCATGCCCTGCATCCGCATCATCGACCGCATCATCGTGTTGCACATGTCGGCGCAGTTCATGCACGCCGGAGAGCAGTCCATCATCTGGGTCGAGCACACCGTGCACGCCTGCTCGCAGGCCGAACACGCATCCATGCAGGCCTGCAGGACAGACATGTCCATCGTCGCCATGTCGGGCATCGACATCATGTTCGAGCGCATGGCGCCCATCATCATCGAGTCCATGTTCCACCGCTTCCTTCGTCGGCCGCAGCCGAGGTGAGAGCGGGCAGGACCACCCGCCTGGGGCCAGGTTAGTCGCCGCCGACGTCTGCGTCGATGCCTGGGGGACCGCTGTCACGAGAGTCCGTCGTTGTCAATCCCGTGTGCAGGATTCTCGGCCCGTGCGACGGTGGAGGGACATTGATCGACTGATGAAAGGAATCGCGCCATGAGTGGAGCAGACGACATCAAGAACGCAGCTGAGAAGGCCGGCGGAAAGATCAAGGAGGGCGTCGGCAAGGCGACCGACAACGAGAAGCTCGAGGCCGAGGGCCGCGGCGATCAGGCGAAGGCCTCCGCCAAGCAGGCCGGCGAGAACGTGAAGGACGCCGCCAAGAACGTCGGCGACAACCTGCGCGACAGCAGAGACTGATCCTCAACGCCAGTGAGGCCCGCCGAAGCGGGCCTCACTGCGTGGATCAGCGGGTGCGGTTGCCGGAGATCGCTCGGATCAACCAGGCGATGACCGCGATGGCCAGCAGCACCAGGCCGACCCACAGGAGGAACTGCAGGGACTGCACGAGCCCGCCGGTGATGGCCAGAATGATGGCGACCACGATGATGATGATCAGCAGGATGTTCATCGGTGTTTCCCTTCTTGCGGGCGCGGGGGAGGCACCCGTCTACGGTGATCAAACTTAGGCCCGCGGCCCCGAGCGCCGGAGGGCCTTGACTCGGAGCTTCCCGCCGTGCGATGGAGGAGATGACATGCCAGGACGCAGGAACAACTCGCTCAAGGATCCGAAGCTGTACGAGGAGTTGCGCGACGACGGCGCCTCGAAGGAGAAGGCAGCTCGGATCTCGAATGCCGCTGCCAGGGACGGACGCAGCACGGTCGGCCGCCGCGGCGGCGAGCACGGTGACTACGAGGACTGGACAGTCGACGAACTGCGCAAGCGTGCCAAGGAGATCGGCCTCACCGGTTACAGCCGCAAGCGCAAGGCCGAGCTCATCTCGGCGCTGCGCGACCATTAGGGTCGCCGTTCATGGCCCGGTTCGGCGTCGAGGAGGAGTTCGTGCTTCTCGACGAGCAGACACTCGTTCCGTCGGCCATGAGCCCCGAGACACGAGAGCGCATCCTGAGCGAGGCGGGCGCAGGTGTCACCCCTGAGTATCTGACGTGCCAGCTCGAGTCCGCCACCGAGCCCTGCCTCACGCGAGCGGATGCCGAGTCGCAGCTGCGTCGCACGAGAGGGATGCTCGGCGATGTCGCCGCTGATCAAGGTTCGATCGTCGCCGCCACGGGCACCCCCTTCATCTCACCCAACCGTCTCGTGGTCTCGTCGTCTCCCCACTACGATGCGGTGTCTGCTCAGCTCGTCGAGATCACCCGTGAGCACGAGGTCAACGGGCTGCACATACACGTCGAGGTCCCCGACGAAGAAGAGCGCATCCGCGTCGTCAACAGGGTTCGCGCGTGGTTGCCTCCTCTGCTCGCCCTCACCGGCAACGGCCCCTTCGCACACGGGCGGGACTCGGGTTTCGCGAGCTGGCGCAGCATCCTGATCCGCCGACTGCCCGCTTCGTGGAGTCCACCTGTGTTCCGCGATCTGACCGACTATCGCTCGCATGTCAAGCAGCTCGTCTCGATGGGCGCGATCGCCGAGGCCAGCTCGCTGTCGTGGACCGTCCGTCTCTCGGAGAGGTTCCCCACCGTCGAGGTCCGCGTATTCGACGTGCAGCCGACGATCGACGACACGCTGCTCGCTGTGGCCCTCACTCGCGCGATGCTCGTGAGCGACGCCCTGGACGGCTGCCACGGAGTCGGTGCCGATGCGATCGACGCCTCCCTCTGGACCGCCGCCAGATATGGAACGGACGCGCGGCTGGTCGACCCGGCGAGCGGAGCGGTCGAGTCGGCGTCGACGATCGCCGAGGGACTCCTCGAGCGGCTGCGTCCGGCACTCGCCCAGCTCGGCGACGAGGACTTCGTCACCGAGGGCATCGCCCGCATCCGCACCGACGGCACGGGTGCCGAGAGACAGCGCAGGGCGTATGCCGAGCGTGGCACGGCGGGTCTGCGCGAGCTGTATCGCGCGAGCACGGCGACCACGTGACCGCCCCTCATGTCCCCCGGCGGCAGTAGTGTCGGCCTGTGGCATCCTCTCGCTTCGCGCCGCTGCAGCGGCTCGTGATCTCCGTCGCCGTCCTCGCATCCTTCGTGACCTTCCTCGACGGCACCGTCGTGACGGTCGCGCTCCCCGCGATCAGCGATGAACTCGGCGGCGGCATCACCACGCAGCAGTGGGTGGTCGATGCGTACCTCATCACCCTCAGCGCGCTGATCCTGCTCGCAGGTTCGCTGTCGGACGCCTACGGCCGGGTGCTCGTGATGCGCATCGGCCTGATCGCCTTCGGCGTGGCATCCGTCGCGGTCGCCGCCGCACCCGATCCCCTCATCCTGATCATCGCCCGAGCGGCGCAGGGAGCGGCCGGTGCGCTGCTCGTGCCGAGCTCACTCGCGCTGATCACCGCGACCATGCGCGCCGACGTGCAGTCACGGGCGATCGGCATCTGGACGGCGTTCACCACCGGAGCGCAGCTCGTCGGCCCACTGCTCGGCGGGCTCTTCGTCGACTTCCTGTCTTGGCGATTCGTCTTCCTGATCAACGTCGTGCCGATCGCCGTCACCCTCGTGCTGCTCTCCCGCCTGAAGCTGCAGGAGCACCCGAGCGGCGTGCGGGTCGACTGGCTCAGCGGAGCCCTGTGCGCGATCGGTCTCGGTGCTGTCGTGTTCGCGCTGATCGAGCAGCCCAATCTCGGATGGCAGTCGCCCGCGATCTGGATGCCCGGCGTCATCGGTGCCGCGCTGTTCGCGTGGTTCCTCGTGCGGCAGCAGCGGTCGTCCTCTCCCCTGATGCCTCTGTCGCTGTTTCGGGTGCGCGACTTCGCGTGGGGCAACCTCGCGACGCTCTTCGTCTACGCCGCGCTGTCGCTGAACGGCTTCGTCGTGGGCGTGTATCTGCAGCAGGGAGCCGGTCTGAGCGCCACAGCGGCAGGACTCGCGAGCCTGCCGATGACGATCCTGATGATCCTGCTCAGCTCGCGTGCGGGCTCATGGGCCGGTCGATTCGGGCCGCGCATCTTCATGACCGTCGGACCGCTCATCATGGCGGTGGGCGCCCTCATGCTGCTCGTCGTCAGCGAGGACTTCGATTACTGGTGGCAGGTGCTCCCTGCCATGATCGTGCTGGGTCTGGGGCTCTCCCTCACTGTGGCTCCCCTGACCTCGGCGATCCTCGGCGCCATCGACGAGTCTCGCTCGGGCATCGCCTCTGCCGTGAACAACGCGGTCTCGCGTGTCGCCGGACTGCTCGTCGTCGCCATGCTGTCGACCATCATCGGCGGCACGCTCGACCTCGCTGGCTTCCACAACGCAGCCTGGGTCACGGCCTCTCTGCTCGTGCTCGGCGGGGTCGTCTCGTGGATCGGCATCCGCCGCAACCCGGCCGACGAGGTCGCGACGCCGGCCCCCGACGACGCCGCCTCGCCGATCGGTTGACGATGTCGGTGGGCGGGCGCACACTGGGTGCACCGTCTTCCCGAGCATCCGGAGGTCCACCGTGAGCACGTCCCAGACGCCCCTCCCACCCGTCGTCGACGCCGACACGTGGCGCAGCGAACTCGACGCACTGCGGGTGCGCGAGAAGGCGGCGACGCGAGAGCTCGATGCCATCGCGGCGCAGCGACGGCGTCTGCCGATGGTCGAGCTGCCGGACTACACGCTCGTCGGCGCCGACGGGCCGGTGAGGCTGCCGGAGATCTTCGGCGAACATCGACAGCTCATCGTCTACAACCACATGTGGACAGACGGCAATGAGTGGCAGTGCCCCGGATGCACCGGCTTCACCTCGCAGTTCACGCGGCTCGACATGATCGAGCGGTACTACGACGCGCGTTTCGTGATCGTGACGAACGGCCCGATCGATGAGGCGCTGGCCTATCGCGACCGGGTCGGAAATCGCATGACGTGGTACTCGAGCGCCGACAGCACGTTCGGCGCCGACATGGATGCCGGGCCGAACGAGGGCTTCGGCGTGAACGTGTTCCTCCGAGACGGCGACACCGTGTATCGCACCTGGCACACGAACGGACGAGGCACCGAGCGCCTGAGCTACCTGCAGGGTCTGGTCGACCTCCTCCCCTACGGCCGCCAGGAGGAGTGGGAGGACTCCCCGGCCGGCTGGCCCCAGCACGGCACGTACGATCGAGGTATGGGTTCGAAAGAAATCGCCGCGCTGTACGGAGCCGGCCGCTGAGGCGGGGAGCCGCGGTCTTCGCCGCCACCGCAGTGATCCTCGCGCTCTCGGGTTGCGTGACGACCATCTCCGACCCACCCGCGCCTTTCCTTCCCCCACCGGCAGCTGGGACCCCCGACTATCAGCTGGGTGGGGCGTACGCACCCGCCGATGGTGTCGGCGTGGTCGGGCGCGACCGCTCGGATGACCCCGCCGAGGGGCTGTACTCGATCTGTTACGTGAACGGATTCCAGACCCAGCCGGGCGAGCTCGACACCTGGCCCGATGATCTCGTGCTGCAGAGCGACGGCGAGCCCGTGTTCGACCCTGACTGGCCCGACGAAGCTCTGCTCGACACGTCGACCGACGACCGACGCGAGCGCATCACCGAGATCGTCGGCCCGTGGATCGAGGGATGCGCCGAGTCGGGGTTCGACGCGGTGGAGTACGACAACCTCGACTCGTACACCCGCTCCGACGGCGCGCTCACGCTCGACCACAACCTCGCCCTCGCCGCCCTGCTCGTCGACGTGGCGCACGACTCGGGGCTCGCCGCCGGGCAGAAGAACGCCGCCGAGGACGCACCCGTGCTGCGCGAACGCGCCGGGTTCGACTTCGCCGTGGTCGAGGAGTGCTCGGTCTATCGGGAGTGCGGAGCCTTCACCGACGTCTACGGCGACGCCGTGATCGACATCGAATACTCCGACGAGCTGCCGTGGCCGTTCGCCGAGATGTGCGCCGACGACGACGCCCCCGCATCCATGGTGCTGCGGGATCGCGACCTGGTCACACCGGGCCACGCGGAGTATGTGTTCGAGACGTGCTCGTGATCGCCGCCGGGGCGAGCGCCTGGGTAGGCTGACCCCGTGGGCAAGACGGGGGATCACGACGGCGCCGCGCCGTCCGCCCTGCCTGCCGCCGCTTCCTCCGCCGCACGTGCCGGAACCGTCGTTCGCGCGACCCTCTCTCGCTGGGCGCGTTCCATCGCAGAGTTTCCCCGCTGGATCTGGCTTGCGGCGGTCGCCCTTGTCGCCCTGCTGATCGTCGTCGTAGCGGTGGGCGGGCTCGCCCGGGCAGAGGCTTCTCCGACCCTGCTCGGCGCAGATGACGAGGCGCGCACCTCGATGTATGCGATCACCGTGCTCGATGCCGAGTTCGCCACCGAGATCGAGTCGGAGCGGCTCGAGGCGGAGCCCGGCGAGAAGTTCCTCGTGATGACCACCCGGATGGAGAACCTCTCGGATGCGCCCATCGCGGTCGGTGACGGCACCGGCGCGGACCGCGTCAGCGCGAGACTCGTCAACGCCGACGACCCGCTCCTCGAGCTGCAGGGCGTCACTCCGACCGACTCGGTCGACGTGTGGCGCGCCGACGGCTCATCCGGGCAGGTGATCCTGCAGCCGGGCGTTCCCAGCCAGGTGACCTTCGCCTGGACGGTGCCCGCAGATGCGTACTCCGACGGCACGGTGTCGCTCGACGTCCACGAGGTGGAGGTGACGCGCGGAAGGGTCTTCGTCTCGTCGCGCGCCGTCACCTGGAACCCTGCCACACTCAGCGCACGCATCACGGTCACCGCCCAGGAGGCACCATGAGACGCAGGACCCCCTGGTTGCTGGGTGCCGCGCTGGTGATCGCCGCCGGTGCCGTGACGGCCGTCACCCCCAGCGACGAAGACGTGATCGGACCGATCGAGATGCGCGGATCCTTCGGCGATTCCGTCGAGTCGCGCACCCTGATCGCGGCGGCGACCGATGCGACCTTCGCTGATGAGGTCGTCGTGCCGGGTGCAGACTCTGACTGGAACGCGGACGGCAATTGGCTCGTCGTGACTGTCATCGCGTCGGCGGCACGCACCGAGGTCGACGCCGCCATAAATCTGGCGACGCTGGCCGTCGGCGACCGCGTGTTTCAGGCGAGCGAACGGCCGGGCGCGTCGTTGCGATCGCAGTCGCTGCGGGCCGGTATCGACACGGTCGGCATGCTCGCCTTCGAGCTGCCCCCCGATGTCACGTCCGGTCAGGCGGAGCTGCGGCTCACCTCCTCTTATCTCACTCCCGAGCTCGACGACCGGATCGCGATCCAGCTCGAACTCCACGACTTTCCCCGCACGTCGAGCGTCGAGCTCGACGACCCTGAACTGAGCGCGCCGTGACGTGGTGGAGGAGGCAGCGGCGGGCGCTGATCGCGCTGGCGATCGCCGCCGTGGCCATGCTCGGCGCCACCGTGTGGCTCGACATCCTGCCCAGCATCCGGCCCACCGATAGCGTGATCGAGGCCGAGGAGACGCTCGACATCGCGGGGCAGACGCTCACGCTCGGCCCCACCAAGTGGGATGAGTTCGAGAGCCCGAAGGGCTCCCAGACCCTCAGCGTTCGGCTGGCGTCGACCGGTGGAGCCGCCGCTGACCGCTGCGGGCAGACCACGCTCACGGAGATCGACTCCTCTCGGACCTGGCTCAGCTCTCGCGACGACCTCGACGTGTCGTACGACGAGGGCGAGAGCTCATGTGTCGCCGAGCCGTCGTCGTACCGCATCCTGCTGACCTTTCTGCTCCCCGACGATGCCGACGGCCCCTTCCTCCTCGACATCGCGGGGAGCGACAACGACCTCGCCCGGTTCCACATCGACCCCTGAGGGGCGAGTGTCGAGGCCGGAGCGCGGGCGACCGATGACGCTGTCGTACGCCGTCGCGACGATCGCCACCCTCAGCGGCTCGGCCACTGCCGCGATCGCGACGGTGATGAGCGGGAAGGCCCCGGCCCAGAACCACCGTTCATGGCCGCCGACGAGCAGCAGCACCCCGCGGGTTCCCGCCTGCTCGGCGAAGGCCCACGCCGCGTAGACCAGGGCGTACGCGCCGAAGAGCAGCGGCCCGCCCCGCCAGATCACCGTGACAGCTGCCCAGAGCCCTTCGAGCCGCATCACCAGGGTGCGCGCGACACTCATCACGGCGCCGCGGGCAGCTCCCCCGCCGAACCGCGAGAACGCGGGAGTCGAGTCGAAGGTGGTGCCGAAGATCACGCCGGCGACTGTGAGCCACGCGGCCGGCACGATGAGCGCCGCGACCAGGATGCCGACGAGCCAGGTCGTTCCCTCCCAGACCGCGGCGACGGGCTCGAGGTTCACGGCGAACCAGTCGCCGAATCCCCGCAGCCAGCCGACCGCCTGGCGGTCGGCGAACCAGTCGAGCACGCTCGTCCACCAGCGCGCGACGAGCGTGAAGAGCATGAACGTCCACAGCACCTCGGCATAGGTGGCGAGGATGATCGTCCAGCGCGGCAATCGGTCGGCGAAGCGGGAGAGGAGCACACGAGCGGCCAGGGCGATCACGAGCACCGTCACGGGCAGCACACCGACCGAGATCAGTCCACCGCGGTCGCCGATCTGCGAGAATCCCTCTCCGGACTGGGGCAGCGCGACCGCGAGCGCGATCTGGAAGAACTCGATCTGGTCGGCGTCGAGCAGCCCCCACGCGGTGTAGAACGCGAAGAACGGCAGGATCGCCGAGAGCGTGGCCGAGCCGAACTCGCGGATCCCCCCGGCATCCTCCCTCCGGCTGTGCGGCAGCGACGGTCGCACCGTGAGATACATCGCGACGTACGAGACGAGGCGAGCGGCGACCGCCAGCGGCAGCAGCAACAGACCGCCGAGCGTGGTGTGTCCGCCGACGAATCCGGCGAACTCGATGAGCACGCGGTGCAGGGCCTCGCCCCCGAGGTACCAGGCCATCAACGCAGGCCAGTGCCGCGCGAGGATGCGCCCGAATGTCCTGAGGGCCTGTGACATGTGCCCTACCGTATCGGTCTGCTCTCCGAGCCGGCCCCCGACCCGGCGCGGTCTCACTACCGGTGGAAGGGGCACCCACTCGACGCGGGTGTCGACGCCGAGCGCACCTTGCCACCGGAACGGGGCTTGGTGGGAAGCCGACGCCGGTTGACGTCGAGCCCGTCGTCGAGGATGCGCAGGCCGGGATCGCTCAGCACCGTGATGGCCGCGGCGAGGCCCGCGATCGCGAGCTTCTCGCCGGGGCACCTATGACCGGTCGCGACGCCAGCCCCGCCGTGCGGGACGAAGGCGGCGAGCGCCTCGTAGTCCTGAGCGTCGCGGAAGCGCTCCGGGTCGAACCGCTGCGGTCGAGCCCAGAATCGGTCGTCGGTGTTGGTGCCCTGCAGGTCGAGCACGACGCGACCACCGGCATCCACTCGCTGGCCGTCGATCTCGACGTCGGCGATCGCCCAGCCGGGGAGCATCGGCACGAAGGGTGAGAGGCGCCGGGTCTCTTGCGCGAACATGACCGACAGCGGGCCGCCGACGAGCGAACCGCGCTCGGCAGCCTCGGCTGCGATGCGGGCGCGCCACTCTGGACGCTCGTGCAGCGCCTTGGCGGCGAAGGCCACGAAGCGCGCGACCGCGATCATCGGACGGATGCTGTTCTGCAGCTCGACGCCAGCGATGCGTGCGGGCAGCAGTTCACCGTGCTGATCGCGGTGGTGCGCCCACTGCTCGAGAGCCGTGCCCGGTTCGGCGCTGAGCGCGCCGTGCCGCACGGCCTCGATGAGCCGCGCGGAGTGTCGGTCGGACCACCACCGGTTTGCCAGGGCGGCGAGGTACTCCGGCGAGTACGGCGAGCCGAAGCCGTCGACGATCTGCGCGAGCCGCGCGGCCCATCGTGTCTGGGCCGCGGGCGTGCCCGGCACGCCTGCCCACCCCATGATCGCTCGGCCGAGCGCGCCGACGGCCGCGTCGTAGGCGCTGCGCGTGCCGCCGTCGAGCCACGCCTGACGTTCGCTCTGCCACTCGCGCTCGAGCCACGGCGTCAGCCGCTCGACCTGCTCGTCGTCATAGGCGACGTCGATGAATGTGGCCTTGCGATGCTTGTGCGCGTCACCGTCGAGGCTGTGCACGGAGCCGTGACCGAACAGGCTCTCCTGCACGAGGGCCGGCATGGCTCCGGAGCGCGCGATGCGGGTCTCGTCGTAGAAGAGCTCGACGCCCTCGACGCCGCGCACGAACACGGTGTCGTCGCCCAGCAGCCGCATCGGTGCCGACCTCGCGCCCGGTCGCACCCGGCGCCAGATCCGGGGGCCGAAGCCGTAGCCGCGGGTGAGCAGGGTGGGTGCGTCGTCGTGAGCCAGAGCGCCGAGTCTGCGGACGGCCCGAACGGGAAGATCGATGAGTGCCATGTTCCGACGTTCGCAGAGACCCTCGCGGCATTCCAGGGGGAGGCGCGGATGCGGGGCGTGTGCTAGCACCCCCTGCATCGCATTGCGTCAACCCCCTGGGGCGGCGGCGCCCGTGGACGGACTATGCAGAGACGCGCGAGAAGAAGGAGCCGACATGGCCAAGAACGTCCGCACGATGAACTGCCAGCCCGACGATGTGTTCCGGGTGCTGGCCGACGCCTGGCTCTACCCGGCGTGGGTCGTCGGCGCCTCGCGCATGCGCGACGTCGACGACACCTGGCCGCAGCCCGGCGCCGAGCTGCACCACTCGGTGGGCGTCTGGCCCGCCCTGCTCGATGACACCACGGTGGTCGAGGAGTGGGCTCCACCGCACCGGATGGTCATTCGCGCGAAGGGCTGGCCGATCGGCGAAGCGCGGGTCACCCTGCGGGTCCGCTCGTATGACGGTGGCACGATGGTGCGCATCGACGAGGAGCCGGTGAAGGGCCCCGCGACCCTGCTGCCCGGCGTCATCACCGCTCCCCTGCTGCGCTGGCGCAACTCCGAGACGCTGCACCGGCTGGGATACCTCGCCGAGGGCCGTGCGGGCTGAGCAGGGTCGGCAGAACAAGGGCGCAACGAATATGAGCCGACTGCGCAGTATGGGCTGCGCAGTCGGCGGCCACAGTCAGACAGCAGACGGCTGGAGCACGACCTTGATGCAGCCGTCGTCCTTGCGCTGGAAGGTCTCGTAGAGCGCAGGGGCGTCTTCGAGCGGTGCAGTGTGGGTGGTGAGGTCCATCACTCCCAGCGGGTCGCTGAGGTCCTCGACCAACGGCATCAGGTCGTCGATCCAGCGCTTGACGTTGCACTGGCCCATGCGGATGCTGACCTGCTTGTCGAACAGCGTCTTCATGGGCATGATGTCGGCATCACCGGCGTACACACCGCTGAGCGACACCGTTCCGCCGCGGCGCACGAGGTCGATCGACGCGTACAGGGCGGCGAGGCGATCGATGCCGGCCTTGTCGAAGACCTGCCTGGCCGCGGGGTCGGGCAGCAGACCGACGGCACGCTGCACGAGCTTGACGCCCGGGTTGCCGTGCGCCTCCATGCCGACCGCGTCGACGACGGCATCCGCCCCTCGTCCGTCGGTGAGGTCGCGCAGCTCTGCGACGACGTCGTCTGTGAGGTCGAAGACCTCCGCGCCGTGTCGGGCAGCCATCTCGCGCCGCTCGGCGACGGGATCCACCGCGAGCACCCGATAGCCACGGTGCGCGCCCACGCGGGCGACGAACTGGCCGACCGGACCGAGCCCCATCACGGCGAGCGTTCCGCCATCGGGCACATTCGCGTAGTCGACGCCCTGCCAGGCGGTCGGCAGGATGTCGCTGAGGAACAGGTAGCGCTCGTCAGGGAGATCGGGCGCGACCTTGATGTGGTTGTAGTCGGCCAGCGGGACCCGGAGGTACTCGGCCTGACCGCCGGGGACCTGCCCGTAGAGCTTCGTGTAGCCGAACAGCGAGGCGCCGCTGCCGTACTCCTTGACCTGCGTCGTCTCGCACTGGGACTGCAGGCCGCGCAGGCAGAAGAAGCAGTGGCCGCACGAGATGTTGAACGGCACGACGACGCGATCCCCGACCGCCAGATCACGCACGGCGCCGCCGACCTCGACGACGACGCCCATCGGCTCGTGACCGAGGATGTCGCCCTGGTCGAGGAAGGGGCCGAGCAGTTCGTACAGATGCAGATCCGAGCCGCAGATCGCCGAGGAGGTGATCCGGATGATCGCATCCGTAGCATGCTCGATAACCGGGTCGGGCACCTCCTCGACCGTCACATTGCGCGTGCCCTGCCAGGTGAGTGCCTTCATCGTCATCCTCCTCGTTCGGTGTCGAGTGGCCACTCTCCGTCGATGACCGAGAATCCGACAGAGGGTTGACAGACGGAGGCGTGACGACGTGGCGGATGCACAGCCGCCAGCCCACGATATATGGGATGCTGGTAGCGCCCCCGGTGATCATCCGATCGCGTCTGACGTCAACCGCGTCTGATGACATGGGTTCCGTGGCGCAGTGAGGAGATCATCATGGGAAAGCTCGTCTACGAAGGCAGCGTCAAGGCCGACATCGAAGACCGCGCACTCACGCACCTGCAGCTCGTCATCACGGCCAAGCTGCGTCGAGGAGAGCCCTTCAGCTTCACCTGGCGTGAAGACATGAGCGTCGGCGGCGGCCGCACGACCGTCTGGGTGCACGCCGGCAGCTCGCTCGTCTTCAAGTACAGCGGCAGCCGCCAGCCCTCGATCAACCGCGCCTGGATCGAAGCCCTCGCCTTCACCGCCAGTGCGCCGAGCGGTCTCTACCTCGTGCCGGAGCCCGCAGAGGGCACCGCACCGCCGGCCGAGCGTCTCGACGTTCCCGCGCACGCCTGACGAAGAGGAGAATGGGGTGGTGTCCCCGAACTCCCCGCGGCGACTGCTCGCCTCCGTACAGCGCATCCTGCACACCGATCCCTCCGCTGTCGCCCACACCGAGGCGATGCCCGTCATCGACGAACGCACTGTGCCGAGGGTGCTCGATCTCGCCACCCGCATCGGCGAATCGATGTTCGGTGTCGGCGCCTCGGCCCATGAGGTGACCCTGGCGATCACCCGCGTCTGCGCCGCCTACGGCATGCGGGACGTGCAGGTCGATGTGACCTACAACTCGATCACGGTCTCGTTCCACCTGAGCGGCGAGGTCTGGCCCGAGACGCTCGTGCGCGTCGTGCGGGTGGCCGCACCCGACCACGCCAAGCTGCAGCGTGTGCAGGCCCTGGTGGCCGACATCGACGACGGCCTCGACCTCGAATCGGCCCGCACCGCCTTCCGCGTGCTGCGCCGCGTGCCGTTCGGCTACCAGCAGCCGGTCGTCATCGTGGCCCGGGCGCTGCTGGCAGTCGGCGTCAGCATCATGCTCGGAGCCTCGGCGCTCATCGTCGGGCTCACCTTCATCGCGGCGCTGTGCGCGGCGCTGACCCAGGCGGGTCTCGCCCGCGCCAGGGTCCCCCTGTTCTTCAGCCAGATCGCCGGAGGCTTCGTCACCACGGTGGTGGCGGTCGCCGTCTCGGCGCTGGGCTCTGCGGGAATCGAGCCGTTCGTCGGCATCCGCCCCTCGATCATCGTGGCCTCGGGAATCGTGCTCATGCTCGCTGGCCTCACCGTCGTCGGGGCCGCGCAGGATGCGATCGACGGGTTCGCACTCACCGCGGGCGGACGCATACTCGACCTGACGATGCAGACGCTCGGCGTCGTGATCGGCATCCTCATCGGCCTCGAAGTCGGCAGCGTGCTCGGCTTCACGATGGGTCTGCCCGACGACCCCGCACCGTTCGGTCCGCTGCTGAATCAGTTCCTGGGGGCGATCATCGTGGCGATCGCCGTCGCCGTCTTCAACGGCGCCGGGGTGCGCATCATCCTCGTGAGCGCGCTGCTCAGCGCCGTGACCATCGCCGGGTACGCCGCCATGGTCGGCCTGAACCTGCATCCCGCCGCAGCGAGCGCGATCGGCGCACTGCTGGCCAGCTTCATCGGGATGATGATCGCCGTGAAGCTGCATGTGCCGTCGGTCGCGGTGACGACGGCGGCCATCGTGCCGCTCGTGCCCGGTGTCGCGGTGTTCCAGGGGCTTCTCGAGATGATCCACTCGGCCGGGTCGGCGTCGGGCGTCGTGGGCATCGGAGGGTCGCTGGTAGACGCCGCAGTCATCGGCATCGCCCTGGCTTCGGGGGCATCGCTCGGTCTGTATCTGGGCACGCCCGTTCGAGCCACGCTCAGCAGCGTCGCGAAGACGCGGGCGCGGGTCGTGCGGCGCTGAGCCGCATCGACCCGCGCACCCGCGCTCAGGCGTCGGCGCGCACGGACTCCAGCGACGGGTAGTCGGTGTAGCCCTCGGCCGTGCGGCCGTAGAACAGCGCGGGGCGCGGTTCGTTCAGCTCGGCATCCTCACGCCAGCGCTCGACCAGATCGGGGTTGGCGATCACCGGGCGGCCGGCGGCGACGGCATCCGCCCATCCCTCCGAGACGAGCATCTCGGCCTCGGCGCGGGTCGTGGGCGACGCGAAGCCGGAGTTGATGATGAGGGGCGCGCCGAGGGTGCGGCGAATGCGCTGCACCAGCTCGCTCGTCGGGGCGGCGTTCAGGATGTCGACGAAGGCGAGACCGAGCGGGGCCAGACCCTCGGCGACGGCGAGGTAGGTCGCGAGCGCGTCGTCGCCGTCCTCTTCGAGGACACCCTGGATGTTGTGCTGCGGCGACAGGCGGATGCCGGTGCGATCGGCTCCGACGGCCTCGGCCACGGCACGGGTGACCTCGATCGCGAAGCGCGCGCGGTTCTCGGGCGATCCGCCGTACTGGTCATCGCGGACGTTCGACACCGGTGACAGGAACTCCTGCACGAGGTAGCCGTTCGCGCCGTGCACCTCGACGCCGTCGAAGCCTGCCTCGATCGCGTTGCGCGCGGCCTGCGCGAACTGCTCGACGACCATCGGGATCTCGTCGAGGGTCAGGGCGTGGGCCACCGGCATGTCGACCTTGCCGACCGGGGTGTGGGTCTGGCCGGGGGCGGCGAGCGCGCTCGGAGCCACGACACGGGTCTCCCCCGAGATCGCAGGGTGCGAGACGCGGCCACCGTGCATCAGCTGCATGACGATGGTGCCGCCGTCTTCGTGCACGGCGTCGGTGACAGGCCGCCAGCCGGCGATCTGCTCGGGCGTGACGATTCCGGGCTGACCCGAGTACGACTTTCCCTCGGCCGCGGGCCACGTGCCCTCCGAGATGATGAGGCCCTGACCGGCCCGCTGCCGGTAGTACTCCACCATCGGCTCGGTCGGCACACCGTCATCATCTGCACGAGTGCGAGTGAGAGGCGCCATGACGACGCGGTTGGACAGCTGGAGGGCGCCGAAGACGGCCGGTTCGAAAATAGTCACGCTCAGGAACAAGCCCCGTGACGGGTGCGGTATTCCCCGCTCGCCAGATGCAGGCTGAATGCTCAGGCGGCTGCTCAGTCTGCTGCGCGGCCGTACATCTCGCCCACCGGAACCGCTACCGGCAGCACGTTGCCCGGCTGCGCGAGCGGGCACGCCCACTCCGGGTCGTAGGCGCACGACGGGTTGTAGGCGAAGTTGAAGTCGAGCACGATCGTGCCGCGCTCGGCATCCGATCCGAGGTCCGCGCCCTTGATCGTGTCGATCAGGTAGCGCCCTCCCCCGTACGTGCCGCCCGGCCGACCGGCGAGCGCGTCACGCACCGGAATGAAGATCCCGCCACCGTAGGTGGTCAGCCTCCAGACGTCGAGCGATCCGGTGTCGGGGATCTCGACCCTGCCGATGCGCTCGAACGGCACGACGCCGTCGGTGCCGGTCGCGAAGTCGAAGCCTCCGGGCTCTGCGGGCAGGATGGGCAGCTCGAAGCGCCACTGCGGATCGTACGACGCGATGGGCAGCCCCTCGAACAGCGGCCGATCGTCAGCGAGCAGCGGAGTCGCCGCGTGGTGCAGCATCAGGTCGTCACGCTCTATCCGCCACAGCTCGTGCGCCTCTTCGGTGGAGTCTGCCCGTCGCACAGCCTCGTAGAGGGCGAAGACCCGACGCCTCCAGTCGACGACCTCGGCGGCGGTGCGGGCTTTCGTGAGCGTCATGCATTCAGGCTACGCGGATGCGACGCGGTTGCGGTCGCGATGGCCTGCGACGCGACCCGATTCACGCATCCGTGTCGCGCGGCAGCACGGTGAGTACGCGCTCGATGTGGTCGCGGAACTCGACCAGGTAGTCACGAAGGAACTTCGCCGTGCCCTCGTTCGTGACCGTGCCGTCATCGGAGAAGGTGTCGGGCGAGTACTGGATGTAGGCCTCGGGGGCGGTCATCTGGCGCGCGTTGCAGAAGCTCAGCACCCCGCGCAGGCTCTGCTGCGCGACCGCCGTTCCGATGGCACCCACTGACGCCCCGATCACCGCGGCGGGAATGTGGTCGAACGAGTTCTGGCCCCACGGCCGCGAGGCCCAGTCGATCGCGTTCTTGAGGCCGCCGGGGATCGAGCGGTTGTACTCGGGTGTGACGAAGAGCACGGCATCCGCCGAAGCGATGGATTCCTTGAGATCGACCGCCACAGCGGGGTAGTCGTCGTCGAAGTCCTGGCTGTACAGCGGCAGGTCTCTGATGGGTATCTCGAAGAACTCCAGATCATCCGGAGCCAGCCTGATCAGCGCCGTCGCGAGGATGCGGTTGATCGAGGTGGACGAGAGGCTTCCGACGAAATATCCGACCCTGTACGCCATGGCTGTTCCTCATTCCTGTAGTCGTGGGATCAGTCTCGTCGGGGCGCGTTGCCGAGTCCAGCCCCTTGTGCGACGAGAACGCCGCCGATCTTCGTCAGTCGCCGAACGCGGCGAGCAGCTCGGCGAAGTGGTCGAGGTCCTCGGCCGACCAGCGGCGGAGCCGCTCGCCGAGGCGCTCCTCGTAGCGAGAGCGAGCCAGAGCGACGCGCTCCTGCGCCAGCGCGGTCGCGACCAGCACCCGGGCCCGTCGATCATCAGGATCGGGGACGCTCTCGACCAGCCCGAGCTGCTCGAGCTGGCGCACGTGCCGGCTGACGGCTGACTTGTCGGTCTGCAGCCGCTCGATGATCGCCCCGGCCGACGTGGCCTTGCCGGTCGCTATCGATGTCAACACCTGGTATCCGAGAGGCTGCAGATCGGGATGCACAGTCTGCGCCGCTTCACGCCAGCTCACCCGGATGCGGGCGAAGAGCCTGCCCAGCTCGTGCTCGACTCTCGAGATCGCCTGGTCGATCTCGGCCGGACCGAGGGGATCGGCGCCTGCGGGATCTGCGGCGGGCGCACCCTCTCGGGTGGGTTCGTCGGGCGAGGCACTCATGGTCGCCAGCTTACGGCGAAGCCCCGCCGTCTCAGAGACGGCGGGGCTTCGATCAGATCATCGACTCGCAGATCGGCTGCGTGATCACTCGTCGAGCAGACCCGCGGAGGTGAGCCACTCCTCCGCGGCGGTCGCAGCCGACGCCTTCTCGTCTCCCTCGACCCGTTCGCGCAGATCGATCAGGTCATCGGTGGTGAGCTTCGCCGAGATCGCGTTGAGCACGTCTGCGAGCTCGTCGGTGTAGATGTCCTTCGAGAGCAGCGGGATGACGTTCTGCGCCGAGATCATGTTCTCGGGGTCCTCGAGGACGACGAGGTCTTCGGCCTTGATCGCCGGCGAGGTCGTGTAGATGTCCGCGACCTGAACCGTGCCGTCCACGAGCGCCTGCACCGTGTCGGGGCCGCCGAAGTCCTCGTAGGGGACGAATGTGACCTGGCCCGCCTCTACACCCACCCCATAGACGTCACGCAGGCCCGGGATGCCGTAGCCGAGTTCGCCGAACTGCGGGTTCGAGGCGAGTGAGAAGGGCTCCAGCGCCTTCAGGTCGCCGATCGCCTTCAGGTCGTTGTCCTCGGCGGTCTTCTTCGTCACCACGTAGGCGTCCTTGTCCTCGGCCGCAGCCGAGTCGAGCACCTGCAGGTCGTCTGCACCCACGGCATCGGGCAGCGCAGCGTCGACGTCCTCGGTCGTCCGCTCCTCGTAGGCCGTGTCGTAGTAGGCCAGCAGGTTGCCGTTGTACTCCGGGATGAGGTTGATCGACCCGTCCTGCAGAGCGGGGATCGTCTGCTGTCGCGGACCGATGTTGAACTTGGTCGACACGTCGAAGCCTTCGGCCTCGAGCGCCTGCGCGTAGATCTCGCCGAGGATCTCGCTCTCGGGGAAGGCGAAGGAGCCGACGATGATGGCGTCGCCCTCAGCAGCGTCACCACCCCCGGATGACGTCGGGTCGGCGGTCGCGCAGCCGGCGAGTGCGACGGTGGTGCTCACGGCGATCAGGCATGCTGCCAGCCGGGTCTTGCGGGCTCGAGAGGTCATGCGGGGATCCTTTCGTCGAGGTTCGGCGCCACGGCGGCATCCGACCTTTTTCGTTTCAGGCTGCGGGGCGGACGGGTCGACCGTCCCCGAGTGCGGGTGAGGCGCTGGAGAAGCGCGAAGACACCGTCGACGCTCAGCGCGAGAACGGTCACCAGGAGCGCTCCGCCCAGGATCACGGTGTAGTCGTTCAGGCCGATGCCGGACGAGATGATGCGCCCCAGGCCACCGAGTCCGACGTAGGAGGCGATCGTCACGGTCGCGATGACCTGCAGCGTGGCCGAGCGGATGCCGCCGATGATCACAGGCAGCCCGAGGGGGATCTCGACCTTGCGCAGGATCTGCATCTCGGTCATCCCGATCGATCGCGCAGCATCGATCGATTCGCGGCCGACGCTCTCGAGCCCGGCGTAGGCGCCGGCGAGCAGCGACGGTATCGCCAGCAGGACGAACGCGATGACGGACCCGACGAGGACGGCCGGGGTGGTGCTCAGACCGGAACGCAGCACCATGGTGAGGAAGAACAGGAGACCCAGCGTCGGGAGAGCGCGCATGGCGCCGGTGAAGCCGATCACGAACTGACGACCGTGCCCGGTGTGCCCGATGTAGAAGCCGAGCGGAAGAGCGATCAGCATCGCTATGACGAGCGAGACACCCGAGTAGAGGAGGTGCTCGACGAGTCGGTCGCCGATGGGCAGCGGGCTCTGCGAGCCCGGCACCCAGTTGGCGGGGTCGAGGATCCAGGCGATGGCGTCGAGGAAGAAGTTCATCAGATCCCCTCTCCCGGAGGTGCGAGCACCCGACGGATGCCGGCGCTGTCGGTCGCGGCATCGGCTCCGGGTTCCGCGTCCGTCGGATCGCCGCTCTTCGCACGCCCGTCCGCGGCGCGGCTCCAGGGCATGAGCACCCGCGCGATCGCCACCAGGATCAGGTCGAAGACGAGGGCGATGAGCAGACTCATGACGATGCCGACGACGACCTCCTCGAGGATGCCGCGCTGTTTGCCGTTCTGGAAGAGATAGCCGAGGTTCTCCGAGCCGATGATCACGCCCACCGAGACGAGGGCGATGGTCGACACGGAGACGACGCGGAGCCCGGCGATCAGCACCGGGCCTGCGAGCGGGAACTCGACGCGCCAGAACCGGCCGCCGCGCGAGAAGCCGATGGCCTTCGCCGACTCGATGATCGACCGGTCGACCGATCCGAAGGCGTCCGTCGCCGAGCGCAGCATGATCGCGACCGCATAGATCGTGAGCGCCACGACCAGATTCGTGTCATCGAGGATCCGGGTGCCGAGGATGACCGGCAGGATCACGAAGAGCGGCAGGGACGGGATCGTGTAGAGCAGGCTGCCCGTCGTGATGATGAACGTCCGGGCGACGCGGTTGCGACTGGCCACCCAGCCGAGCGGCACCGCGATCAGGAAGCCGAGGATGATGGGAACGATCGCCAGACGCACGTGGTTGATCGTCAGATCGAAGATCAATCCGAGGTTGGAGGCGATCCAGTTCATCCGACATACCGTTCTTTACGGTCTTGGGACGCCGAATCGCGAAGTCAAGACATTCGACTGAACCACAATATTTCGCGATCGACAACCCGGGCCGACACGTCGCGTGATCGGCCCGGGTCTTCGGTCAGACCTCGGCCAGCAGGCGGAAGACCTTGGATGCCGCCTGGATCTCGTCCGGCGTGAGCTCGGCCACGACCGTGCGCAGACGCGAGGCGTGGTCTCTGCGCAGTTCGGCCAGCACGGCACAGGCTGCCGGAGTCGGCGTCAGCACCCGCAGCCTCCCGTCCCGCTCGTCGGGCCGTGACGCGATCAGGCCGAGCTCCTCGAGCATCCGCACCTGCCGGCTGATGACCGATTTGTCCATCTCGAAGCGCTCGGCCAGCTCATGGGCATTCGCCGACTCGGCCCGTTCGATGAAGGTCAGCAGCTTGTACCCGCCGACCTGCAGCTCGGGATCGATGCGCGCCGCCGACTCCTTCCAGAGCGTCCTGGTCCTCGCGAAGATCAGGTTCAGATGCGTCTGCAGGTCGCCGAGCGCGGTGTCGACGTCGGCGGGCTCGACCGCCACGGGGGTGGCCATGTCAGCGCCTCGACTCCTGGTCGTCTCGCTCGAGCACGGTCACCGATCCGGTGGACGGTGAGGGGGAGTCGGTGCCGGAGAGCCGGATCGCTCCGGTCGACATCGAGGCGCCGACCTCTGCCTCAGAGACCTCGAGCACGGACTCCTCGGCCTGCTCGCGCAGCTGCTCGGCGGCGTTCTTCGTCGACAGGGGCTTGTTCTTGATGAACGCGATGGCGATGATGGCGATCACCGCGAGCGGGATGGCGATGATGAACGCGTCGGCGATGCCGTGGCCGTAGGCGCCCTCGACGAACGAGCGGATCGTGTCGGGGAGCTGCGTGACCTTCGGCACGTCGCCCGAAGCGAGGTGCTCCAGGGCGTCGACCTCTTCGGGCGTCGTCGGCGTGAAGCCGTCGAGCGCATCGGTGATGTAGTTCGCGACGCTCGTCGAGAGGGTCGCACCCATGACGGTCACACCGATGGTGCCGGCGATCGTGCGGAAGAAGTTGACGTTCGACGAGGCCGCGCCCAGCTGCTGAGGAGCGGTGTCGTTCTGCACGATGAGCGTGAGGTTCTGCATGACCATGCCGAGGCCGGCGCCGAGCACGAACATGTAGGTCGCCACCAAGGGGAACGGAGTGTCGTAGCGCAGCGTCGACATCAGGCTGACGCCCACCGTGGTGAGCACGGAGCCGGTGATCATCCAGCCCTTCCACTTGCCGAAGCGGCTCACGAGCTGGCCGATGATGATCGATGCACCCATCTGCCCGATGATCATCGGGATGGTCATCAGCCCCGACTCGGTGGGTGTGGCACCGCGCGCGAGCTGGAAGTACTGGGCGAGGAACACCGACGTCGCGAACATCGAGACGCCGATGGCGATGGAGGCGACGACCGACAGCGTGAACGTGCGGTTGCGGAACAGCGACATCGGCACGATCGGTTCCTTGACGAAGAACTCGACGGTGATGAAGCCGGCGATCGCGACACCAGCGATGACGGCGAGCATGATGCTGGTCGACGAGTCCCAGTCGAACTCGCTGCCACCCATCGAGACCCAGATGAGCAGGGTCGAGACGCCGACGGCGAGCAGGACGATGCCGAAGTAGTCGATCGAGACCTTGCTGTCTCGCTGCGGCTTGGGCAGGTGCAGAGTGAACTGCAGCAGCACGAGGGCGAGGATCGCGAAGGGCACGCCGACGAAGAAGTTGGAGCGCCAACCCCACACGTCGGTGAGGAGTCCGCCGAGCAGCGGGCCGCCGATGGTGCCGAGGGCCATGATGCCGCCGACGACGCCCATGTACTTGCCGCGCTCGCGCGGCGAGATGATGAGGGCGACCGCGATCATCACGAGCGACATCAGTCCGCCGACGCCGATGCCCTGGATCACGCGGACCGCGATGAGCATGTTGGTGTCGGTCGAGAAGCCGGCGATCACGGTGCCGACGGTGAAGATGATGAGAGACAGCTGCACGAGGATCTTGCGATCGACGAGGTCTGCGAGCTTGCCCCAGATGGGCGTCGAGACGGCGGTCGCCAGCAGGCTGGCCGTGATGACCCAGGTGTACTGCGACTGGGTGCCGCCGAGGTCGGCGATGATGACGGGCATCGAGGTCGACACCACGGTTCCCGAGAGCACGGCGACGAACATGCCGACGACGAGGCCCGAGATCGCGGTGAAGACCTCGCGAGGCGAGCGCGTCGCCTCGGCTGAAGAGGTGTGAGAGGTGTTGGTCACAGTGGAGTGCTCCTGCGTAGAAAGTTGATAAGAGTCAACTATACGCCTATTGGTTGCGAAAGTGCAACTGTAGACCGGGAGCAACCATCTGCCACCCGCCACCGCAGGAAACTGCCGCGTGTCACATGCGGGCGTAGCGCGCGCGGGCGAAGCAGAACAGGCCGTAGAGGGCGAGACCGGCGCCGACGACCCACAGGATGACCGCACCGAACGGCAATCCGGCCAGGGCGCGCAGCGCCGCGTCCAAGCCGCCGGCGGTCTCGGGGTCGTGCGTGAGCGCCGCGATGACGAAGAGCACGCCGGCAACCCCGACCGCGATGCCCTTGGCGACGTAGCCGGCCACTCCGAACGCGGTGATGCCCGAGCGCGCCTTCGCCGACGGCACGGAGAGGTGCTCCATGAATGCGCGGGTGATTCCACGCACGATGAAGGCGATCCCGACTGCCGCCACCCCGAGTCCGACCAGCACGAGGAGCACGACACCCGCCGGTGCCGCCAGCAACTGTGCACTGAACGACTGCGAAGACTCGGACGACTGCGACTGGCCACCGAGCGCGTAGACCAGCGCCGTCGCGCCGATCGCCAGGTAGGCGACGGCCGTGCCCACGAACTTCGCCCGGTGCGCCCACATCTTCTTCGTGTCGGGATCACGCTCGACGACGGCCTCGGCGATCTGCCAGATCGCGAGTGCGAACAGTCCGAGCACGATCAGCCAGAGCAGGAACACCCCGGCGGGCGACTCCTGGATCTGCTGCAGTGCACCGCCCTGGTCGGCGTTCTTACCACCGCCGCCCGTGGCGATCGAGATCGCGATCCCGCCGATGAGGATGTGCAGGATGCCGAGCACGACGTAGCCGACGCGAGCGAGCACGCGGAAGGCGGTCGAGTCCTGGGCGGCCCTCGCGGTGGAGGCGGCCGAGTCGCGAGTGTTCATGGGTTCACGGTGCTTTCGATCGGTTCTTCGGAGATGTCTGAGGTTGTGCGGTCACGAGCCAGGCGACGAGCGCGTGTCGCCTGGATGCAGGCCCAGACGAACGTGGCGACGGCGACGCCCTCGAGCATCCCCGCGACCACATCGCTGAGCCAGTGGGCATGGAGGTAGGTGCGACTCCACATCATGAGTGCGATCCATGCGACACCTACGGCCCACACCCAGCGGCGTCGGAGCACGAGTCCGAGGATCACCACGACCGTCGTGGCGACGGCGGTGTGCCCCGAGGGGAAGGAGGTCGCGACGCTCTCTGCGAGCGAGTCGGCGGGGCGGGTGCGGCCGATCACCGCAGCCATGGTCGCTCCGATCGCGACCACGGTGACCATCGCGATCGCCAGTGTCACGGCATCCCATCGCCGCCCGCGCCACAGGAACGCGGCGATCAGCAGCACGCCGACCACGATCATCCCGATCGTGCCGCCGACGACAGCCGGCACCCACGCCACGACGAGCCAGGCGTCGCTGCTCAGCGCTGCCATGAGGTCGTGCCACCAGATATCGACCGCGAGAGGTTCATGACCACCGAGGGCCACCACGGCCCGCAGCACGACGAACGCGAGGGTCGCTGCGGCACCGACGACGATCGCGCCGGTGCCGCGCTGCGCCTCGGTCATTCCCGGATCAGGCGAGGGGCTCGTTGTCGCGAATGCTGCGGCGGGTCACACGCTCGCCGGTCGCGGGATCGACAGCCGTGCGGTCGACGGTCTCGGTGCGCCGATTGCGCATCATGAAGATGAGGCTGATCAGGAAGACGACGACTCCGGCGCCCATGAGGATGTAGCCGATCAGATCGAGATCGACGTAGCCGCCGGTGTCGATGTTGAGTGCGAAGACGAGGATCGCTCCGATGACGAAGAGCGCGATTCCGCTTCCGATGCCCATGTGTCCATTCCTCTCCGGGTCCGCGTTCGCGGACTCGCGACGACCAGAATAGGGTCAGCGCAGATTGAGTCAATGGCCGTGGACACAACCGGCATCCCGTGATATGGATGGGAACGATGACCGATCTCGAACGCCGCGCCGGCATCTTCGCCGCACTCGCCGATCAGACGCGCCTGCGCATCGTCGACCTGCTCACGCTCGGAGATCTGTCCTCCTCCGAGATCGGGACGGCTCTCGACCTCCGCTCCAACCTCATCGCGCACCATCTCGGAGTGCTCGAATCGGCGCAGATCGTCGCCCGCACCCGCTCGGAGTTCGACCGCCGACGCAGCTATATCGGGTTGCGCCCGGAGGTGTTCGACACGCTCGCACCGCCCAGCGTCGTCCCGCCTCGCCGTGTGCTGTTCGTGTGCACCGCGAACTCCGCGCGCTCGCAGCTCGCCGAGGCGATCTGGCGAGACATGAGCCCGGTGGCGGTCGCCTCGGCAGGGACGAGACCCGCTGAGAGGGTGAACCCCGAGGCCACCGCGACGGCTGCTCGACACGGGCTCATCATCGACGCCGATCAGCCGACCCGCCACCTCGACGAGGTGCGCACCGACGGAGACCTGGTCATCACGGTGTGCGACGACGCCCATGAGCGACTCCACGACAGCGACGATCTGCACTGGTCGATCCGCGACCCCGCCCGGACAGGCACGCCCGCCGCCTTCGACGCCGCCTTCGACGCTCTCGTCCAGCGCATCCGCGCCTTCTCCTCTCGCCTCGTCGCCGCCTGAGCCGATGTCCGCGGTGCGTGCGACGATCTGCACGTCGACGGGAGAACAGGATGCGGGGCGAAGCGACCGTGCTGCACGCCGACCTCGACGCGTTCTACGCCTCGGTCGAGCAGCGCGATGCCCCCGAGCTGCGCGGCAGACCCGTCATCGTGGGCGGCGGGGTCGTGCTGGCTGCGAGCTACGAGGCCAAGGCACGCGGGGTGCGCACGGCCATGGGCGGGCGTCAGGCACTCGAGCTCTGCCCGGATGCGGTGGTCGTCGCTCCGCGCATGGAGGCGTACTCGGCCGCGAGCCATGACGTGTTCGCGATCTTCCGCGACACGACGCCGCTCGTCGAGGGGCTCTCGATCGACGAGGCCTTCCTCGAGGTCGGGGGCCTCCGGCGCATCATCGGCACACCGGAAGAGGTCGCCGTGCGTCTGCGCGAGCGGGTCCGCACCGAGGTCGGGTTGGCCATCTCGGTCGGCGTCGCGCGAACGAAGTTCCTCGCGAAGGTCGCGAGCGCCGTCAGCAAGCCAGACGGTCTGCTCGTGGTCGAACCCGAGCGTGAAGAGGAGTTCCTGCTCCCCCTGCCGGTCGAGCGGCTGTGGGGCGTGGGCGCCGTCACCGCCGAGAAGCTGCAGCGCTACGGCATCCGCACCGTCGGACAGCTGGCGGAGCTCGAGTCCGCGAGCGCCGAGCGGATGCTGGGCAAGGCCGCCGGCGCACACCTGCACGCCCTCGCACGTCTGCGGGATCCTCGTCCGGTCGACACGACCCGACGACGGGGATCCATCGGCTCGCAGCGCGCGCTCGGCCGAGGCCCGCGCTCGGCCGAGGAGCTCGACCTGATCCTGACGCAGATCGTCGACCGGCTCGCGCGTCGGCTCCGCGACGGCGACCGGGTATGCCGGTCGGTGGTGCTGCGGCTGCGCTTCGGCGACTTCGCGAAGGCCACCCGATCACGCACGCTCGGGTCCGCCACCGATCGCACAGCCATCCTGCTCACCGTCGCTCGCACGCTGCTCGCCGCCGCCGGGCCCGAGATCACGGAGCGCGGCATCAGTCTGATCGGACTGTCACTGTCGCACCTCGATCATGCAGACCGCGTGCAGCCCGAGCTGCCGATCGACTGGGGCGATGAAGAACAGCTCGACACGGTGCTCGACACTCTGCGCGACCGGTTCGGGGCGACGTCGGTCTCGCGTGCGGCGCAGATGGGCCGCGATCCGGGGTGGTCGACCCCGCTGCTCCCCGAGCACGAGTGACCGAACGGACCGGGAGTCGCGCGGGCAGCAGCAGCCGCGTCTCTAGCCGAGCTCGTAGGCAGTGTCGTCCGGCATCTCCACCGGAGCACCCGTGGGCGATTCGACGCCGCGAGTGAGTGTGCGCAGCCGCTCGACCAGCTCGGGGTCTTCGAGTTCAGGGCCTGTGCCGGGCATTCCTTTGGCCACGATCTGGCTGGCGGGCCCGATCAGGAATTTCGCCGTGACGACAGCGCCATCCGGCTCCTGCACGGGAATCTCCACGAGCTCGGCGCGCACTTCTTCGCCCAGCGCGCGCCCGTAGGCCAGCAGCGCATCCGCGATGTCGTCGCCCGTCAGATACGCGTCGCCGCCATAGATGATCGTCTGCATCGTTCTGTTCTAGAGCAGTTCGCGCTGATGCGTCCGCCCCTTGCCCTGGTGCGATGCGACTGATAACGATGTGCGATCGGAGCCCGCGCGCCTCGTAGGGTGGAGTGCATGGCAGATCAGAAGACGATGATCCAGACGGAGATCCGGGCCGCCGGGGTGACCTATCCCCTCGCCCAGGACCAAGACCTCGACGGACTGAAACGCCGCATCGAAGAAGCGCTCACCACCGCCGGCACCTTCGTCGACTTCGTCGTCGTCGGCAACCGCCAGGTGAGCCTCCTGATCACGCCCCACTCGCAGGTGGCCATCACTGTGGCGACGGTGCTCTTCGACGCCCGCGACACGGGAGACGTCGACTTTCCCTTCGGCGGCCACTACGACCTGCTCTGACCCGGGGACGGCCAGGGTCAGACTGACTCAGAGCTGGTCGAGCACGAGTTCGCCCCGCGAGTTCAACTGATCCATCATCCGGGCGACCCGCGAGGGGTCGATCGCCTGCACAGTGGGCTGGTCGAACTCGAACACCAGCGGGATGGCGGGGTGCACCCAGATGGTCAGTCGACCCGATGAGGCATCCGGCTTCGACAGCCAGGTCATCATGAAGCTCTCGTTGCGACGCAGCTTCGTGCCGATCACGATCTTGACGTGCGCCAAGGTCGCGTCCTCGATCTCGATCGCCGGTCGCGAGCTGTTGTACTCCAAATTCCCCATGTGAGAACCTTACGCCGAACAGAACTCGCCTGGACCGCCCCATCCGCCGACCCATGCCTCCACGCGGGGGTCTGAGCGCAGGAGGTGGACCCCGTTCGCGTCGATCGTTCGTATCTCGAAACCCTCGACGGTGCCCCACCTGACGGCTCGACGCATCGCTCGCCGCGAGCACAGCACTCCCAGAGACGAGCCCTCGGCGTCGACGAGATCGACCGTGCCGACATCGCCCGCGCCGAGACCCGCGACGCACTCGACGATCCAGGCCTGCTCGAGCACCACGACCGGTCGCTCGAGCTCCCAGATCACCCGGGCGTCGAGCTGCTCCTCCTCGACCACGATGCGTGGGTCCCCCTCAAGGGTGGTCACCATCGTGTCGAGCAGCACCCGCGCCAGCGGGAACGCGGCGAGGATCGAATCCACCGCGACGAACAGCGCCTCAGGGGTGTGCGTCCCGCGCAGCCTCACCACGAGGTCGGGCACGTCCGACAGCAGACCTCGTGGGGCGGAACCGCCGACCGGAATCGACGAGACGAGCCTCATGGTCTGGACGTTCGCACGCTCGAGTCCCGAACCGCTGCGCTCGGCCCACTCGGGTCCGTCGTGCCATGCCACGGCCGTCGGGACGTGGGCCAGCACGGCGCCCGCCTGCCACATCCGGTGCGCCCACTCCCAGTCCTCGCCCCCATAGGTCGAGAAGGACTCGTCGAATCCGCCGGTCTCGTCGAAAAGGCGCCGCGAGCAGGCGATCACCGCGCCGATGACGAAACGGTACGACCGGTCGTCGGCTTCGAGCAGATCGCGGCTTCGGGCGTACTCCTGCGCGAGCCACGCCGGCTCGGGGAGCTCACGGCCGATCACCGCCTCGAGCACGGGCGCCTCCGGGGCGGTGCCAGAGAAGTCGGCGTGCCGGCGGCGTCCGACCGTGACGGCCTCGGGGAGCAGAGCCGGAAGTCGGGTGAGCGCTCGCACATAGCCGGGTTCGGGGGCGGTATCGGCATCGAGGAAGCAGAGCACGTCGCCACTGCTCGCACGCACACCGAGATTGCGCACGGTCGCGAGACGGAAGCCCCGGTCTTCCTGTCGCACGAGGATCACGCCGTCGGGCACGCGGACGTCGCCCGCAGAACCGTCGTCGGCGACCACGATCTCGAGAAGCTCGGGCGGATAGTCCTGTGCAGCGAGCGCTGACAGGGTACGAGCGAGCTCCGCCGGCTGCTCGTAGTGAGCGACGATCACCGACACCTTCGGCAGAGTCTCGGGGTCGACGCCGTCGAGCGTGTCCCACCGGTTGCCGACGACCCAGGGTCGCCGCGTCACCGGGCCAGCCCTCCCCACCAGCGCACGTACGCCTCGGCCGCCTCGGGCCACGCCATCGGCAGGCTCGTCAGCCCGTGCCAGGTCGACTCCGGGTGTTCGAAAGCCTGCCGCACCGCCACCGCGAGCTCGGGTTCATCGACCGTCTGCAGAGTGCCGGGCCGCAGCGTCGCCATCTCGTCCATGTAGCGGTTGCTCACCGCGACGGGTCGCCGACCCCACCCGATCCACGACGCCAGGGAGCCGGATGCCGACACATGACGATGTGCGATCACCGGCACCGACACAGCGCGTCCCCGTCGCGCGATCTCCGCGTCGTCGAGCCAGCCCGTCACCTCGACGTCGACCCCGAGCGCACCCGCACGGCGGACGAACTCCTCGAGCTCGGCGGCATGCCCGTCCGAGGCGCGGCCGAGAATCGTCATCCTGCCGATGCCCGCGTGCGCCGCCGCTCGGGCCGCCTCATCGTGCCCCTTGCCGGGGTAGAAGTAGCCGAGCACTCCGACCGACCCGTCTGCCGGCATCCGTGGCGCGGCGGTCTCGAGGTCCACCGGCAGAGGGATGCTCACGGCCGGGCCCGACCAGACCCCCTCTTCGTGAAGCAGCGCATGCTCGTGTTCGCTGTTGACGGCCACCCCTCGCGCCGCCGCAGCCACGGCCGCATAGGCCGCGCGTCGGCGAGGCAGATTGCGCTCGCCGTCCGACGCCTGCGGCACGTCGTGCAGGGTGACGCTGACCGTTCGACGCGCGGCGAGCGCGCCGAACGCCCGCGACGCCTGCTCTGGCGAATCACCCCACAGACGATCCGTGAAGTGCACGTGCAGCGCGGCATCAGCCGGCGTCGCATCCAGATCGGCCGCGTCGATGGTCCGGATCAAGGGTTCCTGCGCGCGCACTGCCGAGGCCATCTCTCGCCCGTACATCGCGACGCCGTGGGTGCCGGGGTGCACGAGCAGCAGCGGAGCGGCGCTCACCGCGCCCGCCACACGTCGAGCAGAGGAGCAAGGCGCGTCAGGGCGGCGTCGACGAACTCGGGGTGGGCGGCGTACCACTCGAGGTGCGCCGCCCGCACCTCTGCATCGTCGATCCGTGCGCCGTCGACGATCCAGTGCGCGCGCGGCTCGTCGGGCAGCGCCCACGCCTCGACGACTTCGGGATGCAGCGGCGCCCGTACCGAGTTCAACAGCGGCCGGCCGGGGTCGGTCGGCCCGCCTTCGTGACCGAGTGCCGCGAGCACGCGAGCACCCAACGGCATCCACACCGCGTCACCCGGGTGGTTCACGGTGCGCGCGTGATCGGCCGTGACCGAGTCGAATAGATCGGAGACCCGCACGTCGGCGCTCTGCTCGCGCACGCGCAGCGTGTCGATCGAGGACTCCCCCACGTCACGCACCCGGTCTGGGGTCAGCGCGGCGACGACGGGGATGCCGGCGGCGGCAGCGAGCGTGCGGATGTCGTGATACGCCACGATCGGCGGGTCGCCCTCGACGTCGGGCACGCGGATCGCGGCCTGGAAGGGATGCAGCCCTGCGAAGCGCACCGGGGGCACGGTCAGCACTCCGGCATCGGTCGCTCGGGCGATCTGTCGCGTGCCGAGCGGCAGATCGCGATAGTCGTCGCGGATCGGCTGGCTCACGACGGTGTCGGCGGCGCGGACGACCTCGTGCAGCCGCGCAGCGTCGTCGGCGGTCATCTCGTGCACGGCCGGAACGCGCACGAAGCGGTGCTCGGGAGCATCCATCACCATGCGCAGCGATTCGGCCTGGCAGTTGCCGAGCACGACGCCGAAACTCTCGGGAAGCGGCGTGAGCCCGTAGAACTCCGAGTAGTGCCTGCGACGCGCTAGCACCGGAGAGCCATCGGGCGCAATGGCCGTGCGCAGTTCGGGGGCATGGCTCATGATTCGAACGTACCCCCTCGATCGCATCTGATCGTGCGTCCCCATTGCTGCGCGGTCACCTCCGTTTTGCGATGCCCGCACGTCGTGCTGTGCCCGCCAACGGAGAACCACATCCTCATCGAACCTGCCCTCATTCGCGTCGCCTCGATTCCGGCCGCCCACCCGTACGTGCGTGCGATCACCGACACCCAGCGTGTGCGTGTGCTGCCCGACCCTCCTGTTCCGGGGGCGCCCGCCGATGTGTGGTGGCCACCGGTCGCGCTCACCTCGACGTGGCTCGACTCACACGGTGCGGACTTCGACGTGCTGCACGTGCACTTCGGTCTCGAGTCGTTCGCGGCCGACGAGTTGCGCGAGGCTCTCGAGACCGCGCACCGGCTCGGCCGTCCCGTCATGTACACCGTGCATGACCTGGAGAACCCGCAGCTCGTAGATCAGCGACCCTACCGGGAACTGCTCGATGTGATCATCCCGTCGGCCGATCACCTCGTCACGCTCACCTCGACCGCGGCCGCGGAGATCGAACGGCGGTGGCGCCGCAGCAGCCGCGTGCTGGCGCACCCCACTCTGCTCGACGGCGCCGCAGTGCCCGAGAGGACGGTCGACGAGACCCTGCGGATCGGAATCCACCTGCGAGACCTGCGCCCCAACATCGCCGCCGAGCGGGCGGTCCGCGCGGCCGCGGACGCCGCCACACTGCTCGCACAGACGGGGCGGGCCGTCGAGTTCGAGGTGCTGATGCACGAGCGCGTCCGCGATGACGCCGCGGCCACGCGCGTGGCCGCTGTCGCCGCAGAGCACCCTGCGGTGCGGGTGCGACGCACTCCGCGGCTCAGCGACGCGGGCATCGATGCGTGGATCGGAGGACTCGACCTCTTCGTCCTTCCTTACCTGCACGGCACGCATTCGGGATGGGTCGAGCTCTGCTACGACCTGGGGGTCCCTGTGGCCGGCACGGACGTCGGGCACATCGGGTCGCAGCATCCGGATGATTTCTTCGTCATCGACCTCGACGATCCGCAGACGCTCGTCGAGGCAGTGGCGCTCGCCTCCGACGCGCGCGCCACATCACCTCGCGCTTCGCTGGTCGACCGGCGACGCTCTGAGAGAGTGGCCGAGCGGGAGACCGTGCGCGACGCGCACGCCCGGCTCTACGCCACCGCGTGCGCCGAGATCTCGACGGGGGCCCGCGCGTGATCGCTCGCGAACGGTTGCGGGTGCTCGTCGTGGCCCCCGAACGTCACGCCCTGCGCCAGCCGCACGCCGGTGGCTTGGAGGCAGTGGTGTGGAACCGCGTCCGTTGGCTGCGCAGCCGGGGCCACGACGTGCAGCTCTGTGCGGCAGAGGGATCGGACTTCCTCGGCGCCGACATCGATCTGCACCTGCCGAGCCCCCGCTGGCATCGATCACGGGATGCGTCGGACACCGACTTCCCCGAGGGACACCGCCGGCTCATGACCGACGCCTTCGCCCGGGTGCGGGATCGGCTCGACTCCCCCGAGACCCGCGTCGACGTCGTCGACAATCACAGCCTCCACGGGGATCCGATCCTCTGGAGCCGCGACATCGGGGTGCCGGTCGTCACCACGCTGCACACGCCGCCCCTCGCCGACATGGTGATCGCCTCGAACGCGCTCGCCGGCTCGTCGCCGCATCGGTTCCTCGCGGTCAGCCAGTACACCGCTCGGGCCTGGTCGGCCGAGGGCGTCGAGGCGTTCGTCTTCACGAACGGCGTCGACGCGGCGCAGTGGAGCCTGGGCGCGGGAGGCGGCGACTGGGTCTGGTTCGGACGGATCGTCCCCGAGAAGGCCCCGCACCTCGCCATCATCGCCGCCCGACGCGCTGGCGCCCGCCTGAAGCTCGCGGGCCGAGTGGGCGACGCCGCGTACTTCGACCGGGAGGTGCGTCCGCTCCTCGGCGGCGGCATCGACTATGTCGGCGCGCTGCGACAGCCCGAGCTCTCAGCACTCGTGGGGGCCGCATCGGTCGCTCTCGTGACCCCGGTGTGGTCGGAGCCCTTCGGTCTCGTGATGGCCGAGGCGCTCATGACCGGCACGCCTGTCGCCGCGTTCGACTCCGGCGGCACCAGCGAGGTGCTGGCCGGAATCCCCGGCACGGCCATCGTGCCCTCCGCCGACACGGATGCTCTCGCCCACGCCGCAGCGGCGCTGGTCGGGCAATCGCGGCTCGGGCTGTCTCGTCGGGTCGTGCGCGAGGCGGCCGCCGCTCGCCACTCGCTCGACCACAGGCACCGCGAGATCGAGCGGGTCCTCACCGTCGCCGCGCAGAGCGCGGTGCCTGCCCACGAGCTCGCAGAGGCGGTCGGCGCATGATCGGCTGGTACGTGCATCATCACGGCTGGGGCCATGTGACCCGGATGCAGGCGATCCGCCCGCATCTCGGCGACGAGGTGACGGTGTTCTCGAGCCTCCCCGAGCCCGAGTCGTCGGCTCCGGGGACGACCTGGGTGCAGCTGCCCTCCGACTCCGACGCGGTGATCGGGCCCGACGGCGTGCGCCGCGAGGCGCGCGAGCTCGGCGATGTCACAGCCGGAGGCACGCTGCACTGGGCACCCGTCGGGCACCCGGGCCACCAGGCTCGTCTCGCCGCGATCGCGGAGTGGGTGGCGATCCACCCCACCTCCGTCTTCGTCGTCGATGTCAGCGTGGAGGTCACGATGCTCGCTCGTCTGCTGGGGGTGCCGACGATCTCCGTCGCGCAGCCGGGTGATCGCACCGACGCTCCGCACCGTCTCGGGTATGACCTCGCCGACCGCATCCTGGCACCCTGGGCTGCGGGCACGATCCCCGCGAAGGCCCTGGCCGGTCGCGAAGATCGCGTCCGATCGGTGGGCGCGATCTCGCGCTACGACGGCCGTGCTCGCACCGATGCGGACGACGGCGTGCGCCGCGTGCTGTTCCTCGGTCTCGCCCTCGATCCGCCGCGGCTCGCACAGACGATCGAGCTGCTGAGCGCAGACGGGTGGGCCGTCGCGAGCGCAGGGGCCGGACGGGACGATCGCGTCGACGACGTGTGGCCACTGCTGTGCCGGGCCACTGTCGTCGTGAGCGCGGCGGGTCAGAACAGCATCGCCGACCTCGCGGCGGCGGATGCCCGAGCCGTCGTCATCGCTCAGGAGCGCCCCTTCGACGAGCAGGAGGACATGGCCCGCGTGCTCGCAGCGCACGGCCTCGCGCAGACCCTCTCGGCCGATGCGACGCCCGCCGCGGTGGTCGACAGCATTCGACGAGCGGCCGACACCGCGCCCCGCTGGGACCTGTGGCAGGTGGCGGGCGCCGGCGCACGTGCCGCGGCCGCGATCGAGGAGCTCGCGCGATGACCACCCGCATCGCCGTCATCACCCCCGCGTCGGTGAACCGTCTCGACCACCTGCAGCGCCAGCGCCGATTCCTCGACGCCGTGCGCACAGCGGGCATCGACGTCGTGCGTGTCGAGGCATCGCTCGACCTCGACGCACCGCCCGCCGCACCGTCACCCCTGAGCGTGCACGTGCCGCCGGGTCGCGACGGCATGCGCGTCGGCGCGGCGCGCAACGCGGCCGCCGCCCTCGCGCTGGATCACGGCGCCGACCTGCTGGTGTTCCTCGATGTGGACTGCCTGCCGGGGCCGGCACTGCTCGAGAGATACGCCAGCGCAGCACAGGCATACCCGCACGACCTGCTCTGCGGACCGGTGACCTACCTGCACAGCGTGCAACGCCCGTCGACCCCGCTCGAGCTCGAGGCCATGACCCGGCCGCATCCGGCTCGTCCCCTGCCGCCAGAGGGCACAGTGGTGACGGCGACCGATGACGAGTTCGACCTGTTCTGGTCGCTGTCGTTCGCGGTGACCGCTGAGACGTGGAGGCGGCTCGGCGGCTTCGACGAGGCATACGAGGGGTACGGTGCCGAAGACACCGACCTCGGCCGACGGGCTCGGTCGCTCGGCATGCGAGTGCAATGGGTCGGCGGCGCGCACGCCTACCACCAGTGGCATCCGGCCGGCTCTCCGCCGTGGCGCCACCTCGACGACATCCTGCGCAACGGTGCCCTGTTCGCCGAGCGCTGGGGCGAGTGGCCGATGCGCGGCTGGATAGACAGCTTCGTCGAGGGCGGTGCGGTCGAACCCCACGGCGACGGATACCGCCGCATCCCGTCTCGCCGACGTGACAGCTCAGCTGCGCTCGGCGAGGTTCCGCCTGGCTAGGACAGCAGCAGCGGCAGCAGCGACACGACGAGCCCCGCGAACCCGACGCCGGCGAACACGATCCCCAGAGTCAGGATGACGCGCCGTGCGTGGGGCGGCTCGCCGACCCGCGCATGGGCGGGGTTGTTCGCGCTGACCACGCCCTCGGCCCAGCCGTCGTCTGCGTCAGCGGCGGCGGACTCACGCCTGGTCAGCGGCCGCTCGTGGAAGTCGCCGCCGGCGAACCAGCGTCCGATCAGCGAACCGTCGCGCTCGATGACGGCGATCTCGACGGGCAGCCATGCTCCCTCGACAGTGCGGATGAGAAGCGCCAGCAGAAGCAATGGCAGACCGACGCCGAGGCCCACCCACGAGAGCACCTCACCGACGAGAGCGAGAGTGTCGATGAGCTGCATCACCCCATCGTAGAGAGTGCCGCCCACCCTCAGCGGCGAATCCGTTAACCACTGCGCGCCCCCGGCGCAAGGCCCTCTGCGCACTCGCCTGTCTCGCCTATCCTCGCCCACGAGGGGAAGGAGAGCCGTGAGGACTCACATAGAGATTGACGGCAGAAGCTTCGTGCTTCAGGACGATCAGCCCCTGAACCAGGTCATGGACGAGATCGAGGCCGCCGCGTCCTCGTCGCCGACATTCGTCACCCTGTCTGCGGAGGGCCGGAGCCTCAGCGTGCTGATCCGTTCGACGACCCGGGTGGTGATCTCGGTAGAGAAGGACGAGCACGTCGAGTCGGACCAGAGCGCGTGGGACCTTCCGTTCGACGAATGGGAGCTGTGACGTGGACGAACCGTGGCTCGTCATGAACCCGGCACGGCAGAAGGAGTGACGGTGAAAGGTGTCGCCAGGGCGTTCCTGCTCCGACTGTCCAAGCGTGTGTGGGCTCGCGCCGCGCTCGTCACGGCGATCTCGATCGTCTTCGTGCTCGCCGCCGGCTGGGTGGGCAGGGTGCTCCCGTTCCGCGTGATCATCGATCTCGGTCAGGATTCGGTGGGATCGATCCTGCAGATCATCGCGAGTTCGATGCTTGCGGTGACGACGTTCTCGATCACGGCCATGGTGACCGCCTACTCTTCGGCCGCGACGACTGCGACTCCCCGAGCGACGCAGCTTCTGGTGGAGGACACCACGTCACAGAACGCCCTGTCGACGTTCGTCGGCGGGTTCACCTTTTCGCTCGTCGGCATCATCGCGCTGTCCACGGGGTATTACGGCGATCAGGGGCGCACGATCCTGTTCCTCGGCACACTCGTCATGGTGGCGGTCATCGTGGTGACTCTGCTGCGCTGGATCGCGCACCTGTCGAACTTCGGGCGGATGGGCGACATCATCGATCGCGTCGAAGCAGCGGCATCCGAGGCTCTCGGCGCCTATGCCACCTCCCCGACGCTGGGGGCGCGGGCAGCACCCTCGGGCGAGGTCCGCGGCGAGCGCATCCCTTCGTCCGAGTCCGGCTACGTCACCTTCGTCGACGTCGAGGCGCTCGAGACGACTGCCTCCCGGCTCGGACGCGACATCCACATCTCAGCCCTCGCCGGAAGCTTCGCCGACACGGTCGCCCCGCTCGCGGTCGTCGTCGAGGCCAGCGCCGCCTCTGCGGGCACGCTCGGCTCCGACGCCCTCGACGACGCGACTCGCGAGGCGATCCTCGGCGCCTTCCGCATCGAGCCGCATCGTACCTACGAGCAGGATCCCCGGCTCGGTGTGATCGCGCTCGCCGAGATCGGCAGCCGGGCTCTCTCGCCTGCCACCAACGACCCCGGTACTGCGATCGAGATCGTCGGCGCTCTACAGCGCGTGCTGTCGAAGACTCTGCGCACCGAACCCGATACAGAGGTGAAGCACCCCCACGTGCGCATCCGCCCCATCGAGTGGGACGACCTCGTCGTCGACGCATTCCGACCGCTCGCGCGCGACGGTGCCGGCATGATCGAAGTGCAGATCAGATTGCAGAAATGTCTCGCCTCTCTCGCCGCGACCTCGCCGCAGCACGCCGCGGTCTTCGAGGGCGCGGCAGATCATGCGTTGCGCAGGTCGGTCGCGGAACTCGACACCGCTGATGCGGCAGCGCTCTCAGACGTCCACGCCCGATTCAGGAGGTGACGCCGCCCATTCCGCGGTCTCGGCGCTCACGGCGGTCGCGAACTGCGATCGAGAACTCTGTGCAGGCGAGTGCGGCCGCGATCCGGCTCAGCGCGAAACCCCGACTCACCCACATCCGGTAGACGGCGCAGGAATCTCGACGTGGCTATTCATTTCATTGAGTGGCACGTGTATTTTACTAGTCAGAAGCTAGACACAAGAGGTCCGGGAGACACGCGGAGCCAATCGTCAGAGTTGTCGCTTCGGGGAGGCTCTCGTGAGCGAACAGTCCACCCGCACCGTGGAACGGGCGCTCTCGCTCCTCGCCAACGTGTGCGAGACGGGAAGCACCACTCTCGCGGATGCGTCCAGGGCAGTAGAACTGCCGCCGAGCACGGCGCTGCGGCTGCTTCGCACACTCGAGTCCAGCGGCTTCGTGCGGCGCGACGACGAAGGCAGCTATCGCGCCGGCTCCCGGCTGATGCAGCTCGGCGCGCGGGCCCTCGGCCACGAGTCACTCATCGACGTGTGCCACGAAGAGATGGTCGGGCTCGAACAGGCGACCGGTGAATCGGTCTATCTGAGTGTCGAAGGACACGCGGCATCCGCCCTCTACATCAGCATCGTCGAGGGATCCCACTCCGTCCGGCATTCGAACTGGGTCGGTCGCACCATCCCTCTCGAAGGCTCCGCGGCCGGACTCGTCTTCCGCGGTGAGACGCCCCCCGCAGGCTTCGTGGTCGTCGAACGGGGCATCGAGCGCGACGTGACCGCCATCGCATCACCCATCTCCACGGGGGAACGCATCGTGGCCGTCATCAGCATCCTCGTGCCGAGCTACCGGATGACCGAGAAGTCGTCCCAACAGTGCGGCGCGCTTCTCGCGACCGCCGCCCGCCGCTTATCGGCCGGGCTCACCGACGGAACCGCCCTCTAGGAGCAGTCATGATCAGATTCAAGAACGTCACCGAGGTCTACGGCGAGGACGCGGCCGAGATCGCACGCCAGCGCGGCCTCCGGGTTCCCATGTGGGAGGGAGCGTGACCGAGTTCGATGCACTCCAGCTTCTCCGAGAGATAGAAGACGTCGGCCGAGACGGGCGACGGGGCGGGTACTCGCGGCATGTGTTCGACGACGCCGAACGCGACCTTCGCGACTGGTTCGTCGAACGCGCTCAGCGGCTCGGCCTGCGGGTCACCACCGACCGCAATGCCAATCTGTGGGCCTGGTGGGGAGAGCCGGGGCCCGATGCCTTCGTCACGGGCAGCCATCTCGATTCCGTGCCCGGCGGCGGCGCGCACGACGGCCCTCTCGGTGTCGTCAGCGCGCTGGCCGCCGTCGAGCGCCTCAGAGCCGGCGGATTCGTGCCGAGCCGCCCGTTCGCGGTGGTCGTGTTCGCCGAAGAGGAGGGTTCGCGTTTCGGCGTCGCGTGTCTGGGATCGCGCCTTCTCTCCGGCGCGATGACCCCCGACCGCCTGGCACAGCTGACGGATGCCTCGGGACAGCGATACATCGATGTCGCACGCGACGCATCGCTGCCCGACCCCGGCTACGACGCCGAGGCGCTCTCGCGCATCGGGGTGTACGTCGAACTCCACGTCGAACAGGGCAAGGGACTGATCGACCTCGGCAGCCCCGTCGCGGTCGGCTCGTCGATCCTCGAGCACGGTCGGTGGCGCATCGACGTGCGCGGCCAGGGCAATCACGCCGGTACCACCGAGATCGCCGATCGCCACGACCCGATGCTTCCGGCTGCGGCCGCAGTGCTCGCCGCGCGGCGGGCCGCTCTCGTGCGTATCGGTTCGCGGGCGACGATCGGCCGTCTCGAACCGATGCCCGGTGGCACCAATGTCATCGCGTCTCGGGTGTCGGCCTGGATGGATGTCCGCGCCGATTCCGGAGCGGATACTCGCGACATCGTCGACGAGGTGCGGGCCGCGGTCGTCGAAGCGGCCGCCGCCGAGGGCTGCGAGGCGTCCGTGATCGAAGAGTCGTACAGTGGCGAGGTTCTCTTCGACCCGCAGCTGCGCGACCGCATCGCCACGACCCTCGGCGGCGTTCCCGTTCTCCCCACCGGAGCGGGCCACGACGCGGGCGTCCTCGCGGCGCACGTGCCGACGGCGATGCTCTTCGTGCGCAACCCGTCCGGCGTCTCGCATGCTCCCGAAGAGGGCGCCGACGATGCGGCCGTGCAGGCCGGCGTCGACGCCCTCGTGCGGACCATCGAGGATCTGTCATGAGGGTCTGGGCCGCTCGGCTCGTCCGTGCGGGCACCATCGAGCGTGGAGTCCTGTGGGAGACGGATGCCGCGGGGCTGGTCGTCTCGGAGGCCACCGGCACAGCGGCTCCGGCGGATGCCACGATCCTCGAGCTCGCGGCCCCCGGTTTCGCCGACGCGCACTCGCATGCCTTCCACAGGGCTCTTCGCGGGCGCACTCACGAGTCCGGGTCTTTCTGGACGTGGCGAGAGCTCATGTACCGAGCAGCGGGGCGGCTCGATCCCCCGACGTATCGAGAGTTCGCCGCCGCAGTGTTCTCCGAGATGGCCGTATCGGGATGGACGGCCGTCGGGGATTTCCACTACGTGCATCACCGCCCCGATGGGACCTCCTACGCCGACCACGCGATGGAGATGGCCCTCGCCGAGGCCGCAGTCGACGCCGGCATCCGTCTGGTCCTGCTCGACACCTGCTACCTCGCGGGAGGCATCGGGGCACCCCTCACCCCGGAACAGGCGCGTTTCGGCGATGGAGATGCCGACGCGTGGCTCGCACGGTGGCACTCGTTGCGCGAAGCCCTGGCCGACAGGTCCGAGCTCGTCACGCTCGGCGCGGCGCTCCACTCGGTGCGCGCGGTGCCCCGCGATGCCCTCGCGCACATCGCCCGCGAACTGCCCGAGGACGTGCCGCTGCACATCCATCTGTCGGAGCAGCCTGCCGAGAACGCCGACTGCATCGCCGCGCACGGCCTGACCCCGACGGAGCTTCTTGCCGAAGAAGGAGTGCTCTCCCGGCGCCTCTCTGTCGTGCATGCGACTCACCTGACCGACACCGACATCCGCCTGCTCGGAGACGCAGGGGTGCACGCCGTGTTCTGCCCCACGACGGAGGCGGATCTCGGCGACGGCATCGGCCCGGCCGTCGAGCTGATCGCGGCGGGGGCCAGACTGGCGGTGGGCTCGGATCAGAATGCCGTCATCGACCCGCTGCTCGAGCTTCGGGGCCTCGAGGCCGGTGAGCGACTGCGTTCGCTGCGCCGCGGGCGCATCGCGCCGGCATCCCTCTGGCATATCGGCTCGGCCGGCGGCTACGGGTCACTCGGTCTCGCCGAACCGGCGCGTCTGGGAGGTCCACTCGACCTCGTCGAACTCGACCCGAGCTCGATCCGCACCGCGGGCAGCAGAGTGGAACAGCTGCCGTTGACCGCGACCAGCGCAGACGTCACCCGCACGATCGTGGGTGGCCGCACCCTGACCCACGACGAGAAGGCGGTCGCAGAGCGCCTGCACCGGTGCATCGCCGAGCTGTTCGAGGAAGGCTGATCGCCTGCCGCCCGGTGCGGGGTTCGCACCGTGGTTGGGCGCTCCCCTTTCCCGGCTTTCGCGCCTACCCCGCGGCGGACTCGCGCACGCGGAACCACAGGGTGAGCTCCATGATCGCCCGGCCGATCATGTCGTGGTCCCCCACGCGGAGGTCGTCGAAGGAATCGCGGTATCCCGTCAGCATCCTCGGCTCCGGGGCGACGAGGGACTGATAGCCCATCGTCCACTCGGCGAAGCGCCGCTCATGCAGCGGCTCCTCGATCAGCACACGTACGTCGGCGTGACGGGGATCTCGTCCGATGGTCTCCATCAGACCCTCCACGTCCGACCTGGCGCCTTCGAGGATCTGGACGAACTCACCGCCGCGGTAGAGCAGCATGCCGGTGATGTCGCGAGCGCTGTTCCGGGCGCGGCTCACTGCCAGGAGGTCGGCGAGCTCCTGTTCGCTGAACGGGTGTGTCGCGCTGCTGCAGTAGACGAGCGACACGAGCGGGTTCTCCGGAGTCATCCGGCATCCCCTTCCCGAGTCGTCACCGCGGCCATCGCGCGGTGGTGGTCGGCATAGTCGCCGATGGAGCGCGAGACGGCATCGAAGGCACGCCACATGCCATCCGCCTGACGGTCGACGTAGCCGAGGAACGACCCGTCCCGGCTGCCCACGTAGAAGCCGTCGGCCACGCTCGCCCACAGGGGTCGAGAGGCGAGCGGCGATTGATCACCCATGCCTTCAGCGTACCTTCGCGTTCAGAGGCGGGCCCGGCACAGGATCATCCTCGAGATGTACGCCGCTACCTCGCCCGCCCGATGTCGGCGCGGCCCGCGTCGACCAGGCTGGAACGTATGAACGCACGAACGGTTTTCGCCGCCTCCGCCCTGGTCCTCCTGGGGGTGACCTCTCTCGCCGGATGCTCCGCCTACGACAGCATCGTCCACAAGCAGGCCACGTCGACCTTCGACGACGTCGATGCCTTCGACGACGGGGCCGAGGTCGATGCCGGCTGGATCCCGGCCGACGCCACCGAGATCACCGTGCGGACGTCGACGATCGAGACCGCCGCGGACGCCGTCGTCCTGCTTTCCAGCGAATCCGCGCTCGCCGACGACTGCACCGAAGTGGAACGACTGTCGGCGCCGACCTGGGTGCTCGATGATGCTCCCGATCCATACAAGGCGAAGACGGTCTTCGCCTGCGGCGACTGGAGCGTCATGAGCACTGACAGCGGCTGGTTCGGCTGGACCCCGAACTCGGACGAGGAACGGAGTGCTGCGGATGCGGATGTGGATGCGGGCTGAAGATCGAGGTGTCGTTCGCCCTCTGGGAGGATGAACGACATGATCACGATTCACCTGCGCTACGAGATCGACCCCGACAAGCTCGACGACTTCACCGAGTACGGACGCGCGTGGATCCGGCTGGTGGCGAAGCACGGAGGAACCCACCACGGCTACTTCCTGCCGAGCGAAGGCGACAGCGACGAAGCGTTCGCGCTGTTCACGTTTCCCTCCCTGGCTGAGTACGAGATCTACCGCACGGCCTCGAAGGCCGACCCCGAATGCATCGAGGCGTTCGAACTGGCACGCAGGACTCAGTGCATCCGCCGATACGAGCGTCGCTTCCTCAGCCCCGTCTTCTCCGTCGACGCCGACTGAGGAGCATCTCCTCAGCTCGCCGCTGTTCCGAACGCGTGCAGGTCGAGCTCGGCGCTCAGCGCGTCGCACGCCACTCTGCCGCGCACGCTCGTCCCTTGCTCGTCCAGCGGCGGACTGACGGCTGCCGCACCGAGCCTTCCAGGCGCCGAGAGCACGATCGCGCCGGACACGCTCGATTTCGCGGGGATGCCGATCTCGCGCATCCACCGCCCGGAGCCGTCGTACACGCCACAGGTCGCCATGACAGAGACGACGTCGCGCGCCACGCTCTGCGGGACGACACGCTCCCCCGACACCGGGTTCACTCCCCCGCAGGCGAGAGTCGCGCCCATGACAGCGAGTGCCTCCGCGTCGACCAGCACCGCGCACGCCCGCGCATAGACGGCGACGGCGTCGTCGGCGCTGAGATGCAGGGTCCCCTCTGCCCGCATGAGGTGGGCGAGCGCATGGTTGCGGTCACCGAGCAAGTGCTCGTTCCGTGCGACGCTCTCATCGACCTCGAGGCTGCGCCCCGCGAAGGCCGACAGCCCTCGGAGGATCCGCTCGTCGCGCTCTTCCACGTTCTCTCCGTCGACGAGCGACGCCGTCAGCAGCGCGCCCGCGTTGACCATCGGGTTCGGCGGACGGCCTGTCCCGCTCTCGAGCTTGATCGCGTCGAAGGCCTCCCCTGTCGGTTCGATGCCGACGAGGTCGAGCGCCTCACCCTGGGTGTCGAGCAGGGCCAGAGCGAAGAGGAACGGCTTGACCGCTGACTGCACGCTGAACGGCACCGCCGCCTGAGCGCTGGTGCGGATCGTCCCGTCCGGCAGCACCAGCGCCAGCGCGCACAGGTCGTCGTCGGCATCGGCCAGTTCGGGGATGCTGTCATCCACCGCTCCGCCCTGCTCGTGCATGACCCGCCGCCGCAGATCGTCGAGGTCATAGCTGCGCGCGTCTGGTCTCATTCGTCCACAGTGACACGTGTCGTGCGGAAAGGAGAGAACGGTCGGTGGGGTTGACTTGCTGCGGACGGCTCCGCCTCCGCAGATGAGTCGCGCAGCCTACCGAAGACGCGTGGCATCCTGGCGCTGCAGCCAGCTCAGGATCGCGGCGTTGAGCTCCTCCGGCTTCTCTTGCTGGATCCAGTGCCCGCAGTCCAGCTCGACCACCTCCACATCCGGCACGAACTCGGCCAGCGTCTCGGATTTCTGCACCATGTCCCGATCGCCGTAGATCATGAGGGCGGGCTGACGGATGATCGGATCCGCGTCGGCAAGAAGATGCCAGTTGCGGTCGAGGTTCCGATACCAGTTCACACTGGCGGTGAACCCCGACGTGTCGAACGCGGCCACCAGGACGGCCAGCTCCTCGTCGCTCATGACAGGATCGCCGAGTGGTGCCTCCGCTCTGGCGAGGGTGATCAGCGCCATGCCCGGCTGCGGCTGCTGGGGTGGCTCGTTCTTGCGGTACAGGTTGCGGAGAAACCGGAAGGTGTTCTCCTCGAACACCGCGTCTGCGACACCGGGCTGGCGGTTGAAGTGCACGAAGTAGAAATCTTCACCGAGCACGGCTTGCATCCACTCGATCCACGGAGTGTCTCCGCGCTCCTGGTACGGCAAGCTCAGGTTGATGACGCGGTTGACGCGGTTCGGATGCAGCAGTGTCAGCCCCCAGACGACCATGGCGCCCCAGTCATGACCGACGAAGGTGGCCTCGTCGTATCCGTAGTGATCGAGGAGCGCGACGAGGTCGCCGGACAGATGCTCGATGTCGTAGTCGGTGACCTCGGTCGGCCGGGATGAGTTTCCGTACCCGCGCTGGTTCGGGACGATCACGTGGTAGCCCGCTGCGACGAGAGCAGGCACCTGATGGCGCCACGACGAGGCGTGACCCGGCCATCCGTGGCACAGCACGATGGGGTTGCCGGCGTTCTGCCGCCCGGCCTCGAAGACCTCGAGTTCTACGCCGTTGACGGGGATGCGGGTGGGTTCGGGAAACTGGGACGGATTCACGGATGCTCCTCTGAGATCGGCGCCGATCGCGGATGCGGACCGGCGGTTGCTCAGACCGTACGGAGCATTCTGGACACCGGGTGTCCTAGATCGTTGGCATGCTCGAGACATGCGAACCGATGCCACAGGGAGAGCACTGCAACTGTTGTCGCTGCTGCAGACCCATCGCTTCTGGCCCTGCGCCGAGCTGGCGGCCCGGCTAGACGTCACGGAGCGAACCGTGCGACGCGACCTCGACCGACTCCGCGACCTCGGATATCCGGTCGATTCCACGTCGGGGAGGTACGGCGGTTACCGTCTCGCGACCGGCACACACGTGCCTCCTCTGATCCTCGACGATGAGGAGGCCGTCGCGGTGTCCATCGGGCTACGCCATGCGGCGGAGGCTGCCATCAGCGGCATCGAAGAGACATCTCTGCGCGCGCTGATGAAGATCGAATCGCTCCTGCCCCATCGGCTGCGCCGCCGTGTCTCGGCGCTGCACTCGAGCGTCGTCTCTTTGCGACGGGCGGTCGACGGCGGCGTCATCGATCCCGAATCGCTCAGCGTGTTCGCCGCGGCGTGTCGTGACAACGAGGACGTGCGATTCGACTATCGGCGAGGCGACGACGAGACGAGCAGGCGACTCGTCGAGCCGCACCAGCTCGTCGCCGCCGGAAGTCGTTGGTACCTCGTGGCCTGGGACAGGCATCGAGATGATTGGCGGACGTTCCGGCTGGACCGGATCGAGGAACCGCGGCAGGTCGGCAGCCATTTCACGCCCCGCGAGATCCCGGGCGGGGACGCAGCAGACTTCGTCGCACGGTCGCTGGGCGCCACCGCACGCCTTCACGATGCGCAACTCGTCATCGCGGCACCGCTCGCAGAGCTCGACGGGGTCCTGCGGTGGGTCGACCACACGCTGATAGAGGTGGACGCAGACCGATGCGTCGTGCAGATTCGCAGCGAGGACCTCGGCCGGCTCGCCATGGCTGTTGCAGAGATCGCGCTCACCGCTCCGGTGAGCGTCCTCGAGCCGGCCGAGCTCGTCGACCTGATCGGACGGCTCGGCGCTCATCTGACGACTCCGGCCGTCACCTAGATCGGGCTGTCTTCAGCGGGGATAACATTATCAACCCGCACTCGGCTCGATAATGTTACCCCCGCCTGATCCGCCGGATGACGGGACGATCTGCTCGTCTCTCCCGACGCCCAGCGCGCTTGTTACTGAATGCCCTCCTTCACGAGGCGCCACTGCTGGCAGGTCGCGCCCGTCGGGCCCCATTGCTGAGCGACTGCGCCGTCAGCGGTCGAACATCCGTCGATCTCGAGCAGCTTTCCGCTGTTCGCATTGGTGAATGTCCACCACCCTCCCGTCGTTGCGGCGTTCCAGTTCTGTGTCGCCGAGCCGGTAGACCCCCATTGGACAGCATCCACGCCGTCAGCGGTCGCTGCCGAGGGGATCTCGAGCAGCTTTCCGCTGTTGACGTTGACCAACTGCGTCGAGGCGCCTGACGGGCGCAGGTTCCACCGCTGGGTGGCGTTGTTCGTCGAGCCCCACTGACCGGCGGCGGCACCGTCGGTGGTCAGCGCACTCAGCACTTCGAGGAGCTTGCCGCTGTTGCGGTTGACGACCTGGAACTGCGGGTCCAGCGCCGTGCTGCGGTAGAGATGTATCGCATCGAGCTCGGCGAAGTTGGTGCCCTTGGTGAAGCGGATGGTGTTGGTTCCCGCGTTCAGGGTCACACTCTTCTGCGCCCAGGCATAGCGACCCCAATCGACCGTCGCGGGGTAGCTGATCGACGAGGCCGTGCCTCCGTTGACGCTGACGTTGTGCGTCGCGGCTGATCCGAATCCGTTGTCGTATCGCGCGTTCAGCGTGAAGGTGCCGGCAGCGGGAACGCGAACCGTGAACTGCACGTAGCTGCCTGCGTTATTGATGTTGCCGATCTTCTGCCCGTTGCTCGCCTGAGGATGCGTGACGACGGCCGCGTCGCTGACGGTGGCCCTCTCGGCCTCGTACTGCTGAGCATCGAGCGGAATCGACCCGACGCGCACGTCGTTGAGGTCGGTCACCGTGTTCTCGACATTCGTCGCCTGGTACAGCGTGCGGCCGTCGGCGCTGACGTCGATGCCCTGAGCGAAACCGCTGAAATTGCCAGCCTGGGTGTCGGTCGCGTCATAGGTCACTGCCATCGGCAGCCGCTCCCACGGGCCGGCACCGAGGTTGTAGTTGACGTAGAAGTTCTGACCTCCGTCGATCGCACCGGATGCGGTCAGCGACCACTTCGATGCGACAATCAGCATGCCCTTGGGGCCACCCGACGGCACCCATTTCACGTACGGCGACGAACCGATGCCTCGTCCATCGGCGAGCTGGATCGGTGTGCCGATGCTCGATGTCGTGCCCCAGTTGAGCCCGTCGTTCGAGATCTTGAAGTAGACCGGCGCGGTGTTCTGGCTCTGACTCGGCCGGTTCACGACCTCGAACGTGGCGATGTAGCGGCCGTCCGGCAGCTTCGCCACGGTGATCATCCCGGGACGATCGCTCTGGTTCGTCGGCGCCGAGACGTTCACCAGCGAACCCCAGGTCTGACCGCCGTCGGTGGAACGCCGATAGGACACCGCCTGCAGCACGCCGTTCGCCTTCTGCCGCTCGTCGGAGTAGTAAGCGACGAGACCGCCGCTTCCGTCGATGGCGAGCGACGGCTCCCACACGGTCGTGGTCGTGGAGGAGGGAGAGGGATCATAGACGGCGGGGCCGCCCGAGTCGATGGTGCTGAGGAAGCTCCATGTCGATCCACGGTCGGTGCTCTTGTAGACGACGAGCTTGCTGCTCGACCGGTCCTCCGGCATGATCATGCCGGTGAAGAGGATGGTGCCGGCAGCCAGGTTCCCGGTCGCCTGCGTGACCTCGAACAGGAACGGCTGCGCGGTGCGTGTGAACGTGGGGAATGTCGCGCTCGGGTTGATGTCGGCGACCTTGGTCCACGACGATCCGTCATTGGTGCTGCGGTAGATCGGGTACACCTGCACCCCGTTCTGGAGAACCAACTGGTCGAACGTCACGAGCTGCGTCCCGTTGTTCGATCCGTTGTTCTTCAGCACGATGATCTTCGCGTAGGTGGTGCCGGCGGGGGTTCCGCCTTCGGGGTTGAACGATGAGCCGGCGGCCGGCGAATAGACCAGCGCACCGTTTCCGGTCGTCACAGCGGATGCCGCGCTCGGGACGATCACGGCGGCCACGACCAGGGCGAGACCGGCGATGGCGGCCGCCAGCCTCTGGGCTTTTCGGCCGCGCGCTACTTGGGAATCTTGCATGTTCTCCTGCTCCTCAGTTTCTCCGGGGGGCGAGAGCGTGCGCGCGCCCACGTAGCGCGTGCCCTTGCACTCAATGTGGTGATGCAAGCCTCGACACTGCAGGTTCTGCAACGTTGTAGAGACCCGCGGCAACCGTATGGGGCGCATGAGCCCGCGTCAAGCATCTGTTTCTTGATCGCATGGCGTCCGGGGTCGCAGGGGAAACGTTGTAGAGTGCGCAGAATGAAAGCTGGGTCAGAGACGACGGCGACTCTGCACGACGTCGCACGGGCGGCGGGCGTGTCGATCAAGACCGTCTCGAACGTCATCAACGGCTATCCGCACATACGCCCTGAGACGCGTGAGCGGGTCGAGAAGGCGATCGACCAGCTGCACTATCAGCCCAACCGCGCAGCGCGCAGCCTGCGCTCCGGTCGCACCGACATGATCGGGCTGATCGTGCCAGATCTGCGCAACCCCTACTTCGCCGAGCTCGCCGACGATGTCATGCGGGCCGCGCGCGAGCGCGGGTTCTCGGTGCTCATCGAGCAGTTCGACCTCGATCGCGAGAGCGAACTCGCCGCGTTGCGCGACGCTCACCTTCGCGGGCTCGACGGGATCCTGCATTCGGTGCTGACCCTCGAGCAGGGCGATGCCGCGCTGCTCGAACGCGTGCCCGTGCCGATGGTGCTGCTGGGCGAGCGACTCTTCGACTCGTCGCGCGATCACGTGACGATGCGCAACACCGAGGGCGCGCAGGCCGCCACCGCTCATCTGCTCGGGCTGGGCCGCCGACGCATCCTCGCACTCGGTTCGCACCCCAGTGAGGAGTTCGGCTCCCCGGGCCTCCGCCTTGAGGGGTACGCCGATGCACTCGCTGCCGCCGGGGTCCCCCTCGACGACAGCCTCGTGGTTCCGGTGGACCTCTGGCATCGGGCCGACGGAGCCGATGCGATGCGCGCCGTGCTCGACGCCGGAGTGCAGTTCGACGGCATCGTCGCCTTCAACGACTCCCTCGCACTCGGTGCGCTGCGGGTCCTCCTCGAACGCGGCGTGCGTGTTCCGGAGGACGTGGCCGTGATCGGCTTCGACGACCTCGACGAGACGCGCTACAGCCTTCCGGCCCTCTCGACGATCAACCCCGGGCGGTCCGAGATCGCCCGCACCGCAGTGGATCTTCTCGTCGCGCGCATAGGCGGAGCGGATGCCGGGCCTCCCCGCGAGGTCTTCACCGACTTCTCGCTCGTCGAGCGCGAGTCGACCGCCGCCGCTCGCTAGTCGAACAGTCCCCCTCTTGACATCGCCCCGTGGAGGCGCGATCATCCATTTACAACGTTTACCTCCATCGTTGTAAACCCGAGCACAACGGCACCCGAGCCGACCTGACACCGCAGTCACAGAAGGGCATCGAAGATGATGATGAGACGAACCATGATGGCCGTCGCCGCGGCGAGCGCGACAGCGCTCGCCCTGGCCGGTTGCTCCGCCCCCGCGGACGACGACCCCGAAGGGCCCACCACCCTCACGTTCTGGCACGGATACACCGAAGCCGACGGTGAGGTCCTCGACCAGATCGTGGCCGACTTCAACGAGTCGCAAGACGATTACGTCATCGAGACGGAGACCAAGACGTGGGCGGTCATCGATGACACACTGCTGCCGGCGCTGTCATCGGACGAGGGCCCGGACATCGTCGCGATGCCCGCAGAGCGGATGCCGGTGTACGCCGATCGCGGAGCCTTCGTCGACCTGACCGACTTCTACGCCTCGGACGACAGCAACACCGCCGAGCTCGCCGAGCAGTCGGTCGACATGGTCACCGTCGACGGCACGCCCTACGGAGTGCCGACCGGCTTCGTGCCGCTCTCGGTGTTCTACAACAAGGCGCTGTTCACCGCCGCGGGCATCGACGAGTTCCCCACCACATGGGACGAATGGGTGGATGCCGCAAAGGCACTCACCGTCGATGAGGACGGCGACGGAACCCCTGAGCAGTACGGCCTCGCGCTTCCCGATCACGCGACCGTCGCGAACGGACTGTGGCCGAGCCTGCTGCTCAGCGGCGGTGGCGGAATCGTCGACGGATCGACGGACGCCGTCATCGACTCGAGCGAGAACGCCGAGTCGATCGCCTACTGGGTCGACGCCATCACGAACGACAAGATCTCCCCCACGGGCCTCGACGGCATCGGGGCAGACGAGCTCTTCAGCTCCGGCAAGGCGTCGATGCACGTGGGTGGGCCGTGGATGTCGTTCATCTCGGCCGACAACGACATCGACTACGGCATCGCGGCGATCCCCGCCGGTCCGGAAGACCAGGCGGCATCCGCCATCGGGGTGTCCATGGGCATCACCGAGCAGGCCGACGACGCCCAGGTCGCTGGTGCCGAGGCGTTCTTCTCCTACTTCTTCCAGGAGGACGTCGCCACGGAGTGGTCTCTCGCGTCGGGGTGGCCCCCGTTGCGCACCGACATCCCCCTCGAGTCGGTCGAGTCGAACCCGGTCGTCGTGTCGCTGACCGAGATCGCGCCGACCGGCCGCGCGCTGCTTCCCGGTGTGGTCAACAGCGTCGACGTGCTCGCGGCCATCGACACTCTCACTCAGAAGGCCGTCGCGGGAGGCGACATCGACGAGCTGCTCTCCGCCGCCCAGAGCGAGATCCAGCAGGCCATCAAGTGATTCCGCTCGCGGGAGGGGCGCCCACGTCGCCCCTCCCGCGTCCTTCTTCGAGAAAGCAACGCCGATGACGACGCAGGCCGCCGCGCCCCCCGCCCGCCGTTCCTATCGCCCACCCGCACCACTGGGTGGGCGCACTCCCCTCCGTCGCAGCAACAGGTACCGCCTGACGGTGATCGCGTTCCTCCTTCCGGCGATCATCATCCTCACCGTGTTCGTCGCGTGGCCGATGCTCTCCGCCCTGCGACTGTCGTTCACCGACGCGAGCGGCTTCGGCGACGAGGAGTGGGTCGGGCTGCAGAACTACATCGACGTCTTCACCGACTCCGGCGTGCTCAGCGCGATGGGAAACACTGCGGTGTACTCGCTCCTGTTCACCCCCGTCGTCGTGGTGATCGCGTTGGTCTTCGCCCTGCTGCTGAACAACCGGCTCCTCCCAGGGCGCGGCGCCTTCCGCACCATGCTGTTCCTGCCGTTCATCGTCTCTTTGGCCGTCGCCGCGTTCGCGTGGTCGTACCTCCTCGACCCGCAGATCGGCCTCCTCAACTACTGGCTGCGCGGCTTCGGCATCCAGCTCGGCAATGTGCTGCAGGATCCGGTGCTTGCCATGCCGACCGTGGTGCTCGTCGCCGTCTGGAAGAGCTTCGGGTTCTACATGGTGATCTTCCTCGCCGGGCTCCAAGACATCCCCGGCAGTCTCTACGAAGCCGCCCGAGTCGACGGCGCGACCGCCTGGCAGCGGTTCCGAAGCATCACCCTGCCGATGCTCAGCAGCTCGCTCGGCTTCGTGCTCATCGTCGCGCTCATCGCCGCACTGCAGGCGTTCGATCAGATCTACGTCATGACCGGCGGCGGCCCCTACGGCAGCACGCAGACGATCGTCATGGAGATCTACGAGTCGGGCTTCCGCAAGCTCGAGCTCGGGTTCGCATCGGCGCTGTCGTACGTCCTGCTGCTCGTCACTCTCGTGCTGAGCCTCGCGCAGTTCCTCTTCTTCTCGCGCCGAGAGGCGGATGCCTCGTGACCGCGCTCACGTCTCCGAGCATCACGCGTCGATCGCCGCACGCGACGCGGCGCCGTCTCGCCTCCATCGCTCTGCTGGTCGTCGCGGCTGCGGCGACGCTCGCGGTGATGCTGCCGATCCTCATCATCGTGTTCACCGCCTTCAAGCCGGTGTCCGAGGTGAATGCGTACCCACCCACGCTCCTGCCGAGCGCGTGGACCCTCGACAACTTCACGAGGATCTTCACCGAGCTGCCGTTCGCACAGCTGATCCTGAACAGCTTCGTGTTCGCCGGCGGGGTCACCCTGTTCGCGCTGGTCTTCGACTCGCTCGCGGCCTACGCGCTCGCCCGACTCGACTTCCGAGGCAGCAAGGTGCTGCTCATCGCGATCATCGCGAGTCTGATGATCCCGTTCCAGGCGACCCTGATCCCGATCTACCAGCTCGTCTCCGACCTCGGGTGGGTCAACTCCTACGCCGGGCTCATCGCGCCCCGTGCTGCGGACGCATTCGGCATCTTCTTCCTGCGGCAGTTCTTCCTGTCGCTGCCGCGCGACCTCGACAACGCCGCGCGCATCGACGGGGCGAGCGAATTCCGCATCTTCCGCAGCGTCGTGCTGCCGAACGCGGTGCCCGCTCTGCTCACCCTCGGGATCTACATCTTCGTGAACAACTGGAACGACCTCCTGTGGCCGCTGGTGTTCACGACGGATGCCGAGATGGGCACCGTCACGTCGGGGCTCACCCTGTTGACCGGACCAGGCGGCATCATCCCTCAGGGCGTCATGATGGCGGGCTCGCTCATCGCCGTGCTGCCGCTCGCCATCGTCTTCCTGCTCATCCAGCGACGCTTCGTCGAAAGCATCGCCTCCACCGGACTGAAGTGACATCGATATGACCTGGTACCGCGACGGCCTGCTGCACTTCGGCCTCGGAATCGAGAACACCTTCATCCCCCAAGAACGGCCCGGCGAACGGGCGATCGACGAGTACGCCCTCACCGAGCACTACGACCAGTGGAGCGATGACCTAGGTCTCGCCGCCTCGGTCGGTGCGGAGTTCATGCGCTGGGGCATCCCCTGGCACGTCGTCTCGCCCGAACGCAACCAGTGGGACTGGTCGTGGACCGATCGGGTGATGGACCGCTTCGGAGAGCTCGGCATCCGCCCCATCGTCGACATCCTGCACTACGGCACCCCGCTGTGGATCGACGACCAGTTCGCGCATCCCGACTACCCGCAGCACGTCGCGGAGTACGCGGCGAGGGCGGCAGAGCGCTACCGAGACGTCGCCACCGACTACACCCCCGTGAACGAGCCGATGCTGCACTCTCTGTTCAGCGGCGAGTACGCCTACTGGCCGCCGTACCGGCGGGGAACCGCAGGTCTGGTCGAGATCTCGACGGCCATCGCGAAGGGGTTCGTGCTCACTCAGCGCGCGATCGCCGACGTGCTGGGCGACCGGGCGACGTTCGTCCACGTCGACGCATCCATGCGCTACGCCGGAGACGTCGACGCGCCCGAGCACTGGGAGACCGCGCGGCGCTACGCGCATCAGGGCTTCCTGGTCGAGGATCTCGTCACCGGCAAGGTCGACGATCGGCATCCGCTCTGCTCGCTTCTGCGCTCACGCGGCGCCTCGCCTGAGCTCCTCCAGTGGTTCCGCGACAACGCCGTGCAGCCCGACGTGATGGGCGTGAACTACTACCCCCGACACTCGACCGAGCTGTTCGAGGCGGGCGTGCACCACCGTGGCGGATTCGCCGACCCGCGGCCGACGCGCGACGACGGGGTGAATGGCTTGAAAGAGATGCTGCGACGCTACGCCGAGCGCTACGGCGCACCGGTCATGCTCGCCGAGACCTGCGTGACCGATGACGCCGAGACACGCATCGCCTGGATGGACGCCTCGGTGAGCGCGGTGGAGCAGCTCCGCGCCGAAGGCACGGATGTGGTCGGGTACACGTGGTGGCCGCTCTTCGACATGTACGAATGGACCTACCGCCACAGCACCGCACCCCGCGCGGATCACCTGCTCAGTATGGGCCTGTTCGATCTGGTCGAGACTCCCGGGACGCTGCAGCGGGTGCGCAATCCGGTCGCCGACCGGTTCGCCGCTCACGCACGCAGGCGCATGCGTCCCGAGTACGCGCAGGCCGAAGAGGGCATTCGACGGGCAACGACGTAGGTCATCTCGACCCGATTGGCCGGACGACGCGACGATCTGCCCGCCGCTCCCTCTCGGCGATGATCGCGCACGCCAGCGCCGTGAGGAACGTGATCATCGCGAGGCCCCATGCGACGATCGCGAACTGCACCGGGAGCACCATCGACGTCAGAAGAAGCGCCACACCCACAAGGGGAAGGGCGACGGTGAAGCGCTGCGCGAGGGTCTGGGGCATCGTCGTCTCTCTGATCGGCCGCACTGGATACGAGAAGGCATCACCTTGGTGAAGCCCTCTCTCCATGGTGTCCACCGCAATCGCGACCGATCAAGCCAGCGGGGTCATTCGTAGCCCCAGGGCTACGACTCCGCCGGGCTGTTCAGCTTCGTGCGCGACCGGCCTGTCGCCAGATGAAGTAGTTCATGAACCAGAAGACGGCGTTGATCACCACAACGAAGATCATCGCCCCCGACATGGGCCAGACGCCCATGGCCAGGAGTATGACCTCGAGGACCACGATCGGTCCCACGACGATCGTCGCGAAAACTGCGGGGCTTATTCGTCTCTTCGTCATCATTGGCAACTGAATCCCGTCGGTCCCACCAAGGGGTAAATGCGCATCTCACGGTTGTTGGGGCATCGGCGCCGCCTGTAACGAGCGGATGGATGCCAGCACTGCCCCCGCCGCCGGTGGCCAGGCCTGTCGGGTAGGTGATCGTTGCACCCTGAGTCAACGAGAAGCTCACCACTGTTCCGGTCAGGCATGGCCTCAGGGCTAGAGATCGTCGCTCATCATCCCGAAGGTGCCACCGTCTGCCGACCACCCGCGCTCGTCAGAGGCTGATGACGCCGAGTTCCGTCGCTCGGAGAACGATCTGAAGACGGTTCTCTACGCCCCACAGCTGGTTGATGCGGCGGATGTCTGCCTTCACCGTGCCCTCGGCGTAGTGGAGCTCCTCGGCGATCTCGGCGTTGGAGAGCCCCCTCGCGATCAGTTCGACGATCTGCATCTCCCGCTCGCTCAGCCCAGGCGCCTCGAGGGTACGGCTGTCACCTGTTTCGATTGCGGCGCGAACGAATCGATCTTGCACCTCAGGTGAGACGACACGGTCTCCGGCGTGGGCAGCGACGACGGCATCGATGATCTGCTTCGGGGTCGAGTTCTTGACCAGGTATCCGCAGGCGCCCGCGCGCAAGACCTCGAGCGCACGCCACTCGGTGGTGAAGGTCGTCAGAGCTACGACGCGACAGTGAGGGTTCGACTCGAGGATGAGCCGGGTCGCTTCCACCCCGCCGATGTCGCGCATCTTGATGTCCATCAGCACGACGTCGGGATTCGATGCTCTGCAGATCGCGAGAACCTCGGATCCGTCGGTCGCCTCGCCGACCAGCGTGACGCGGTCGTCGTCGGTGAGAAACGCACGCAGAGCATGCCGCACCAGGGCTTCGTCGTCGACGACGAGAACACGGACGACTTCGCTCACTCCCTCACGGTATCGCGGCGAGGCTGTCCGATCTCTGGCCCCAGGGCCATGATCGGGCCCCCGCGAGCGCGGTCGAGAGGGCACGTGGGACAATTTATGCGCTCGACGTCGATCCCCGGCGCTCGTATCGCGGAGTACCGACCAAGGAGACCACCGTGGGACTGATAACCACGCTCGCCGCCCAGACGTTCACCCGCATTGTCGAGACGAACGCCGACGTGGGTGGCTGGCTCTGTCAGGTCCTTGGCATCTGTGCCTGAACACGCCGCAGCCGGCTCGCACAGACGCGAGTCGGTCCTCGCATCGCGCGGTTCCATGGCGCGGATGCTGCGCTCTCGCACGTTCTGGAAGCAGAAGCTGCTACACCCGGTAGCCCGTGTTCTCCTGGTCCTGACCGTCGGCGTGCTGCTGGTCGTCGAGGTCGGGTTCATCTTCGCGGGCGGGGAGTTCACGCGGTACGACCTTCTTGCAATCGCCCTGTACGCAGGCGTCGCCGGCTTCGCTTGGCACCCGACGTCCGCTGCTTTCATCGTCATGCTGATCAGTAGCGTCGGGGTGATGTTCACCGGGAGCGCCGGAGACCTCCTCGAGCTCGCCATCGCGCTCAGCCTGGTCGCTGCGACCTGTGCGCCGTGGGTGATCGTCACGCACATCATGCTGCTGTCGGCGCTGACCGCGTACATCGCCGCCACCGGAACAGCTCTCGCCTCCGGCGGCGTCTTCGGCATAGCGGGCATCGCCGTCGTCGCTTTTCTCGCGGGGGTCGCGTTCCGACTCGTGGCTGCACGCGAGACCTTCCTCGTCGCGGAACGCGCTCGGGTCACGGAAGACCTCGAGGCGATCGCGCGGGGAGATCGGGAGCGCATCGCGGATGAGCTCCACGACGGCCTCGCACACGATCTCACGCTGATCCTGTTCCATGCCCGAGCGCTGCCTCTGCAGCCGGACGACGCGGCGCGGCAGGTGTCGCTCGCCACCATCGAGGAGTCTGCCGAGCAGGCGCTCCATAGCATTCACTCCCTGCTCTCCCTCATGCGGGACACGACGATCGAGGGCCCGAGAGTGCATCCGGCGCGATACGACGGGAACGTCGTGGAGGCGGTGTCGTCTCTCGGGGCACTCTTGCGTGATGCGGGAATCCCGACACAGATCGCGGCGCCCCTCGATGGGCTCGGTGTCTCTTCGGCGACAGGCCGAGCCCTCACGGAGACAGCGATCGAAGCTGTGACGAACATCATCAAGCACGCCCCGAAGTCGCGTTCAGCGACCATCGATCTCCGGAATCATTCCGATGTCGTCGAACTCGTCGTGAAGAACGTCGCGCCAGTCGCGCATCAGGGAAGGAAGGGTCATCTCGGAGGCCGTGGACTCGGCCGCGCCCGGCAACGCCTCACTCAGTGCGGAGGAACGCTCGAGGCCGACCGAACCGCCGACGGCTGGACGCTCAGGGCCACGGTTCCCGCGCGCACGGAGTCCATCCCCTGAGGCAGCGCACGCAGCGTAACCGGCCATCGCTCGCCTCATCTGAGGTTTCTGGTCCCGCGGCCGCCGGCGTTCGTAGCCCCAGGGCAACGAAGCCTCGATGCGCTGCTGCCGCATCCCTTGTCCCCCGAACGGCCGATACCGAAGGCTGCGGACATGCGCGAGGATGGCCTTTTCTGAGGATCGCAAGCGACAGGTGGGGCACGATGAGGGTCTCTCGATGACGGCGCCCGACCAGCCGGTGGATGAGCTGTCGGATTTCGCGGAGCTCATGGCGCACGAGCAGGAGTTCAGCGGCGATCGGATCGACCCCGTGGTGCGCAGAAGACGTCGGCGACGGGCGCTCCTCATCACCGCCGTCTGCCTCGTCGCGCTGCTGGCCGTGACCGGAGGCTACGTCGGGTGGGCACTCACGGCGCCGACGGCTGCGCCGTCAGTGACCACTCGCGCACCGCAGGTCCCGGTCGGCGACGCTGTTACCGTCCCCACGCATACGGCCGCTGCATCGGCGATCAGCATCACCGGCGCCGACGCTTATCTCGGCGAGGGGGCGAGCGGAACCTGGTCGGCGACGGGGACGGGTGAACCGCTTCCAATCGCGAGCATCACCAAGCTCATCACCGCCCTCGTCATCCTCGATGCGGCGCCGCTCACGTCTGCGGACGACCCCGGGCCGACCATCACGTTCGGCAAGGCCGATCATGATCTGTACGACGAGTACTACGTGCGGGGTGCCACCATCGCTCCGATGCCCACCGGCGCCTCGATGTCGCTGCGCGATGCCCTGGCCGCGATGCTGATCCCCTCCGCGAGCAACTACGCCGAGGCGCTGTCATCGCGGATCTTCGGCTCGCAGAGTGCATTCCTCGGCGCGACGCGCGACTGGCTCGTCTCCCACGGGCTCACCGGAACGACGATCACGGAGCCCACCGGTCTCAGTCCGCGCAACACGAGCACGCCCGCCGACCTGCTGGCCATCGCGAAGCTCGCCGCCGCACATCCGGCGATCGCGAAGATCGTCGCGACCCCGGCGATCTCGATCCCCGGCGCCGGCCCGGTGTACACCACCAACAGCCTCCTCGGCACCGCCGGCATCACCGGGTTGAAGACCGGGAACCTGGGCGCGGGCACCCACAACCTGCTGTACACGGCGACACTCGACGTGGGCGCGACCGATCCGCTCTCCGTCACCGGGGTCGTCCTCGGGGGATACTCGCACGAGTCGGTGAACGCCACGGTGGTCGCCGCACTCGACAGCATCCGCTCCGGTTTCCACCAGGTGCCCGTCGCGACCGAGGGTCAGAAGATCGGGGCCATCTCGACACCCTGGGGGTCCGCGGCCGAGATCGTCATCGGCGAGAGCGCGTCGATCCTCACCTGGTCGGACACGCCGATCGAACTGACGATGGACATCGAGACTCCACCCACGTACCGCGACGGCACGGTCGTGGGAAGCATCACCTGGACAGCCGGCCCCGACATCGTCACCGCTCCCGTGACGATCTCGGGAAGCATCGACCCGCCCAGCGAGTGGTGGCGACTCACTCACCCGTCCGAACTCGGCTCGCCGCTGGATGCCGGGGACTGAGGCTGGGTCCGAAGCGCGAGCGCCCGCTGCAGCGGCGGTCTCACACCCCCGTGTCGACTCGTGTGCTGCGGCGGCGAACCCAGAGGGCCAGCCCGCCCGCGGCGAGCACGGTCACAGAACCGGCGAGGATGTAGGGCAGTGCGCCCGTCCCCCCGGTGGTCGGAAGGGTCAACGCGGGCACATCGCGCACCGTGATGATCTGACCGGCGGCGGTCACCGCCTCGTCGCCGCCCGCGGTCACGCTCACGGTGCGGTCGGGGTTGATGGTGAACTGCACCGGGGCCGCGAGCAGGCTGAACCCGT